>NZ_JBVVSZ010000001.1:0-2036567 GCF_055808955.1 Jejuia sp. G7-7 | reverse complement strand
ACGAAATATAAGTTGTTTTGTTGTAAAAAATTTAATGGTGATGAGAAGTCTCATAATGCTTTTGGATTAAATCCCTACCAAAATCGCCATCAAAATCTCTCCATACTATATGAATGTGATTAGCATTGTTTTGTGTGTTATCTAATTCTATTAAAAATGTTTTTCCTTGAATTCTGTAATAATGGGGTTTTTTAATGGATGTTTCTCCAGCCCATCCAAAATAAACGCTTTCAAGTTCTTCCGCTTTTATTTTTGCCATTATTTTAATAGAACGTTCTTTTATCCTATCAGATAAATGGGTGTAAATTAAGTTTATCAATAAACTTTGTTGTTGTTTGTTAAGATCTAAGAATGGGATGCCTTCTGTTTTTAAAGGACTTACCTTAGAGTTGTTTTTACTAATAATATCAGGATAAGCAGATGCATTAATAATTGCCTTATTCTGCTGTTCTGGGGTCATTGAAGTTATGAGTTCTAAACCTAAATCTTCTTCGGTAATAAAAAGACGTTCGCCTTTTTCTTTTACCTTGGATAATAACTCCAGGATTTGCTCCAAAAAAACGTGGTGCAAGATATGTTTCTTCTTTAAAAACGGTAAAATTTAATGAGACATGATGCCCTTCAAACGACCAGGCCCATAACTTGTCTTTCTCAGGGTTTCCATAGAAGGTAATATAATACTTTTTTGAGTCTCTGTAAATATAGTCATTAGATAATTCGGCTAAAACATTCTCTAAATCCATGATTTTTAAAGTTGTGTTGTAACCTGATGCACTAAGAGAAGATTTTAATAACGTATTTAATAGTTTTCTTTGTAGTGGTTGTAGTTCTTTAATAGAGATGCCTTCTCGGGCAAACGAACTATGCGGCAAATAGTGCCATTTGGTTTTTTTTCATTATTGAAATCCAATACCGCTTTTACTTTTTGCTCTTTTGTAAGGGTATTAATGAACTCTAATACAGGTTTTTTTTGGTTTGAGAAGATAAAAGGAAAATGAGGTTATAAATAATAGAAAAAACAATAGTCTCATAATAGTTTGATTGGTTAAATATAAACTTTGAATGATTTATAAAACTAACGAAAATTTTAATCAGAAGTAGTGATTAAGATATTTTATTAAGGATTTTATTTTTTTCTTAATCAAGAAAGATTTCTCCAAATCGTTAGTCACATGCTTTATAGCAAGCTCAATGTGTTGTAATGCTTCTTTTTTATTGTTGATGGCAACATAGTAATCAGCTTTTGCGCCATAGAAAAGATACATACGTTGTCCTAAATCTTCTGGTTTTACCTGTTTTAAATAGCTTTCAGAAAGTTTGTGATTTTTAGTTTGTAAACAAATAACTGCCATGGTAAGTAGGTGCGAAGGCATGGGTTGCAATATGTGTAAACATTGATACCAATGTAGTATATTTTTCCAATTAGTATCGTCAAAATGGCGAGCTTTTAAATGTTCATTGGCAATTGCTGCTTCATAATGATAACAGGAGAATTCTTCAGTTTCTACAGCTTTATGCATCATGGTATGACCTAATTTAATTAAGGGAAAATACCATGTGCTACGGTCTTGATGTTTTAAGTCTATAAGTTCGTTTTCTGTATTGGTTTTGCTTTCAATTCGCGATGCGTGAAAACACATTAAGGCACAAAGGGCATATGCATCAGATGTTCTGGTCAATTTGTTTTTTAACAGCATTTGAGTCAACCTAATCGCTTCTCCGCACAGTTCCTTTTGAATTAAAATTTCTTTTTTATTGGAATGGAACCCTTCGTTAAATATGAGGTAAAGCACCTCCATAACACTCTCTAATCTGGGTTCTAGGGATTTTCCTTGCGGAATTTTAAATTGAATATTTGAATTCTGGATGGCCTTTCTAGCACGAGATAAACGCTTTTTTACAGTCTCCTCTTTGGCCAATAACGCCGAAGCAATTTCCTTTATACTAAACCCCGAAACTGTTTTTAAGGCAAACGAAATCCTGTCTCTTGGGTCTAGTTTTGGGTGGCAAGCTGTAAAAATCATTCTTAGTTGGGCGTCCTCAATTTCAGTATCTAAAAACAAATCGTTTATGGCAATGCTGTCCGTACCTTGATTGATGTTTGGAAGGTGTTTTTGCGCAGTTTTTAGTTTTCTAAA
Organism: Jejuia sp. G7-7; assembly: GCF_055808955.1. Lineage (NCBI taxonomy): Bacteria > Pseudomonadati > Bacteroidota > Flavobacteriia > Flavobacteriales > Flavobacteriaceae > Jejuia > Jejuia sp. G7-7. The sequence continues at coordinate 2,034,429 of NZ_JBVVSZ010000001.1, read as the reverse complement.
AATATCAAGAACCCTGTTTTTTGCAGCTTTTGTTAACCAAGCTTCTGGGTTTTCTGGTTGTTTGTTACGCCAACTTAAACTAGCTTTTATAAAGGTGTCTTGTACTGCATCTTCAATAATATCAAGATGTTTTAGTCCAAAAATCCGGGTTAAAACAGAAACCATCTTTCCGCTATGGTGGCGGAAAAGATGGTCTATATGGTGTTGTTCCATTATTGGTCAAAAACCATAATTTCACGAATTTCAACAACGCCATCCAAATCATAATCAGGGTAATCCTCGGCAATTTTTTGCACGGCGTTAAAATCTTTGGCTTTTACAACATAGTAACCACCAATAATCTCTTTTACTTCGGCAGCGGTCAAGTCGGTAACAGTTCGGTCTTTACCAGAAACACGACGAATTTGTGGCGTTAATGCATTACCATGATTTACAATACCTGCCTTGGTCATTTTGTCGTGCCACGCAAACCATTTGCCCATACGTGATTGTAATTCTTCTGGAGAAAGCCCTAATTCCATGTAATCTGCTTTTAAGAAAATCATCATAAATTCTTTCATAATTATATGTTTTAAAGTTATATCTGTAAGACGTTTGTCAAAATAGGTAAGGGGACAAAAAATTTAAATTTATTTTTCAATAAGTGTTTGTAAATGCTGTTGTGCCTTTTTAAAATGCCACTCAAGTTTTGGAATAGGACTATCTCCATACCCAGACTTCAAGCGTTGCGTCGAAACTTTTAACAAGCGTAATAATCTAGTAGCCGAAGCTTTTAATGCTTCAGTATCACTACTACCTACTGCATTAAACCAAACAGGACTACTCTCAGCAAACGGAAAACTATCCATAAGTGGCCATTCTACAATACCGCCAGAAACTCTAGCTGTAACCCAACCACCTTTTGGGACTTCTATACTGCCTTTATAAGTTTTAGAGCCTGCCTTAGTATTACCTTTTTTAGACCAAACTACAACGCCATTTACAAATATTTCAACAGTTTCATAGGGCGTAGGAGAATGTACATCAAGTGTCCACTTTACTTTTTTAGTATTTGTGCTAATCACATCTCCAACCTCTTTTCCATTAACTTCAAAAACAATTTGAGGTCCGTTGGTTACAAAGCTTTTTCCGTTTTTTAGGGCATCCAAATAACTCGAAATACTAATATCGCCATCGGGTTTCACGTAAACACGAGTTACGCCAACGGCCATAGTTCTGTACAAATCATTCATCACATCACTTCCTCCAGAAATGGCTAAAGGTTCGCCAATATTCAAAATTTCATGCCAAAGATTAGCAGTTCCAATTTCGTCTGACCATAAACAACCTACTTCAATTAGATCACTTTTTCCTAAAACACAATCGGCAATCAATTCAATAGGGATGCGTCTTGCACCACTTTCACTAAATGGATCTCGTACACTCACAGGATGTACATAGCCTCCCAGAGCATTCTGGCTTCTGGCAAACTCTAAAGGTTCAGCATTCAAACGATCATCACGTCCGTAAACATCATATCTTGGTCCCCAAACCCATGGCCAAAACAAATCTTTTGTGCCTAATAGGCCTAAATGCCCTAAAAAGTGAGAGCGGACTTCCTGTCCAAACTGGATTAAAGGTGTTTTTTCACGATCCCATTCCCAAATATCACGTTCTAAAAAGCGATTACCTAAATTTGCTAATAACGGAAAAGCCACATCCACATTTTCAGCTTTTAAATCCAATACAATATCCGATGGGTCTAACTGATTAGTGCCACCATAATTCAAATGAAAATGATTATCTCCAGAATACCAGCCATTTGCCTGCGCGTTCCAAATGGTCGTTAAATTAATTTCTGCGTTCTCACTTTCAGATGCCAAATTTACTTTGGTTACAGTTTTTACAGTTGATAAACCATGCACAGCAGTAATAGTTAGGGCTCCAAAAGGTGCTTCAATTTCAACTTCTCCATCACAATAGAAAAATACCATTCCATTTTGCCCCTCAGAATGTACAATACCAGAATTAGGAATTATAGGGTGTCCAGAAGCGTCCACAATACTCATACGCACAGGCTTAGTTTTACCATCTACTTTACTTGTAAGAGTAAGTTTGCCAGTTGGCGCATTCCAATCCCAAGTCTTAATATTTAAAGTTTCCGGCGAACCACCATGACTACTTATTCGTTTTAATTCAGAATGTTCATCAGCATTGGTTTCACTATAATACACCCATTTACTATCACTACTAAATTTTGGACTTAGTGGTAAATTGCTACTCTTAGTCAACAATAAATTACTTTCAGGATGTAATACATCTAGCAAACGTAACTCGTAATTATCGCCCTGTGGCCATGTGTAAACTAAAGTGCGCTGATCTGAACTCAATGAAAACGATGCTTGCGACATAAAATTCTCCTCCGCCAAAGCCATCGATTCATTTTTATTAATATTTACCAGTTCAATCGAGTCATACGAAAAACCCATTTTCTTCAAGTAAATCATGTAATCCGCATTTATCGGAATAGGTAAACGCTCTAAATTCCCAGATTTTGTAAGTAAGGTTTTTGTATTTGTCCCTAAATCTAACTTCCAAATATCCAAAGACCCCTCATCTGCCGAAGCATAATATACAGAAGCTCCATCCATAGAAAATATGGGGTCTAAATCCAACGCTTTGGTATCCACCAAAATGGATTCTTTCTGTTGTGCTAAGTCTAGCATTACAATTTTAGTATCCAAACCCGTATCGCGTACAAAAACAATAGTTTTGCCGTCGGGAGACCAATTTGGCCTAGAATCCATATCGCCCGAAACCGTAATTCTTCGAGCCACATTACTATTTAAATCCATCAACCACAACCAGCCTTTAGCCGAAAACACTACAGTATTTTCTGTAGGCGAAGGCGCAGGATCTGTAGGTCCTGAATTCAAGACAGGCAATTCGTAACCCTCCAAATACACATGGTGCCCAAAACCATCCACCTTTGGGTATCTATTGCCCCATTGTGCAACCACACATTGCGCGCTCAAAACGCACAAAGCAGTAAAAAATAAATAATGTTTCATAGTACGCTTAGTCAAATAAAAAAGTGAATCACTAAGGTAAGAAGATTTTTATTGTGGTTTTTCTGAAAAATAATTTGGGCGTTACCACAAGGGTCGGGCTTTACGTTACAAGTCCTCGCACCTCCTGCGTCGGGCTGTGGGCTTTCCTCTGCAATCCCTAACGCGGAATTAGTGGCCATAAATCAAAAAATCTCAAAGTAATGCCACTAATTTTTTATGGTAGGTACTTTTACAGAAGATTGAATCCAACACCCAATTTTAATAGTTTTACCAGAAGCACCTTCAATAAATATTTCTTGTTTAGTTGGTGCCTTTGCTCTATAACTGGCTGCGTTTTGAGTAGCAACTTTTGTTTGGGTAGGGTCAAAACGCGAGGCTTTTTCAGCTTCATTTGCTGCTAACCAATACACAGCTCTTTTATTAAAATTAGAATCGCCACAATTTTTAGCACTCTTATTATACATCCAAGCAATTGATATATGTGGCTTTCCATTAGAAGGGTTGAGTTTTAAAGCCCTGTTAAAATAGATTCTAGCTTGACTAAATCTGTTTTTGTTTTTTAGTAAAATTCCAATATTATAGGCCAAGTTACTTTTTTTGTAAGGATCAGATTCAAGTTCATAGGCTTGTCTTAAATAATCTTCGCCATCTTTTTCTTTACCATTTTTAAATAAAACTGTGGCAACAAAATATTTAGTATCTGCCGATGGCGCTGTTTCGTCATAAGCAATAACAAGATCTTCATAAAGTTTTACACCTGTACACCCTTTATGGTGCATTTTATTTACAGCTCTCTTTAACCAAACCGCATCAGATTTATGAGTTTCAAAACCTTTTTCATATAGCGGTATTAAGTTATCACAATTGGCTCTAATGCTTAACATCGCATCCATGCTTTCTGTAATTTGGCTGTAAAATTTCAAATTGGCCTCGTAAAACTTTTTATATTGAGGCTCTTTCTTTGTTAGTGTTTGTCCGCTGTCTTCTTTAGCTATTAACACGTTAAGTTTTTCAGAATAATCTTTTATGCCTGCTTCAACTTTTTCGGTAATGTCATCATATTTATTAAATAATTCTTCATCAGATTTAACTTTAAGATCATACAAATCAACCATCAATGAAAAGTAACTATATAAGCTTTTTGGATTTGTAAATGTAGTTTTGTTTGCCTTAAAAGTGTCGTCAAAACAATTGTAGAGTTCAGAATTTGTAATGTTTAATACACTTTTATGGTCATATTTTAATTGGCATTCCATTGCAGCATATTTCCCTATTTCAGTTTTGTTAGGAAAATTTTCTCCTCTTTGTTTCCATAATTTTAATAGATCATTGATAAAATCTGTTTTAGTTTCGTTGGAAGCTTGTTTAATTTTTGCTTCTAAAATATCTTCCCCTTCGCTGTAAATGGCAATATTTAGTTTTGGGCAATTATTACGAACATACAACCAAGGTTCATAAGCAGTATCATAATTTTTAATTTTCGCATGTTGATGAAATATTGAAAGTTGATTTATACATTCGTTAGTGTCCTGAGCAAAAATGAAATTAAAACCAATGGATAATACAATAAATAACAACGTAAGGTTAGTTTTCATGTGGAATAGGATTTATTGTTAGTAATAGCTGTGTTTTTAGTCCAAATTTTCAGAAAAGAAAGCATTGTGATTAAAGGAAATAACGCACAATAAATATGCCAAGTCTCATGTTTTTGGATTGAAAACTTTAGAAATATGATGAGGTAACTCCTAGAAATTATCTAATTTAGAAACATCAAAAAAAGGAATGAATAATTTTAAACTCACACTTGAAAACCCTGTTTGGAATGCATTAAATGAAACTCATAATAAGTTTTCAATACACTATGATGGTGTAAAATTTTATCATCCAGATATTTGTCCTTTTGGTGCTTTTGAAGATGCTTCTAAAACTGCAGAAGCACTAAATGCTTATGCAATGTTGGAAGAAAGTTTTTTTCTAGTTACTGAAAACCAAACCCCAACTTTTGATGTAAATGTTGTGATTTTAGATCGAAAAATTGAAGGCATACAGATGGTGTTGGAAAATTTTATGCCTCATAAAATTACAGAAACTATTGTGCCTTTAACTGAAAAACACATCGATGAAATTTACGATTTAGTATGGCTTGTTATGCCAGGATATTATAAAAAACGAAGCTTTGAAATGGGGGAGTACTTCGGTATTTTTAAAGATGATAAACTCGTATCTATTTCAGGACAACGCATGCAAACCGATAATTTTATTGAAGTAAGTGCTGTAGTTACACATCCAGATTATATACGTCGCGGACTAGCAAAACAATTAGTAACCCACACCACAAACGAGATTTTAAAAATTGGAAAACACCCAATTTTACATACTACAAAAGGAAATGGTGCTATTAAACTTTACGAGCAACTTGGGTACAAATTAACAAGAGCTATGAATTGGTGGTATTTTCACAGGAAGTAGTAGTTGTTTGTGGAATCTTAAATCGCCTTTAATTATAGGTTTTTCAACTAAATTATTCAGAATTTACTACTTCTTATATGTTATATCCGCATGTTGCAACAGTTTTTTATTCTTTCATTATGAATTCAATAAATTCAGTTCCAAATTCGATAATACTCATCATTTCAAAAGGCCTTACTCCAATTCTTCCCATTCCATTGTCACAAAGAAGTCCTTTAGAATATAGTCTTTGTTTGTAAAAGAAAAACTTTTTGTCTTCCAGTTCATAATGACTTGCTTTTCTGTATTTCTTTAATTCCTCGTGTCTCGCTCTTATTGGTTTTCTCTTTGCTTCAACTTCTATAATTTCCTCATGATATTTTGAAGTTCCGATTGTTATAGATTCTCTTTTTCTATTGTCAATTGCTTTAGTTAATTCCTCTAATTCTTTGTCATAAGTGCTATCGAAATTTTTGTGATAATAAAGAACAATTAATTCTTTTTTAGATAGTGAAGTAATCAAGTCTAAAAAAAGGTCAACGTATTCAAGTTTTTCAGTCGGATTTTTTAATTCTTCGATTAAAATATTCTTAAATCGAATAAGTTTGTTTTTTGATTTTGTTTTAACAACTCTTGTCTATATAGATTCAAATAAATGACTAAAATCTTCTGTCTTAATATTCTCTAAATTGATGTATTGATTGTCAGTAAAATGTTCAGCCAGTATTTCAACAAAATTATTTAATCGTTTTTGCTTTAAGTTAGTTCGATAGTCAAATATCAATTCGTTTAAAGCTGTTCCAGCAAAGGGAACTGCACCAAAAATTGATTTTACACTACTTACTAATATTTCTTTACTGTCGATTTTTTTTCATAATTGTTGGCAACGGTTTTGGCTATGGTTTCGTTACGGAATGGTAAGCGAGTATCATTCCGCCGTAGCCATAAATTTAGCAAAAAGGCTTGAAATTCCGATTAGGAATTTCAGTCGTAATGAACTATAGCCGTTGTTGTCTATAGTTTTTTATATGTGCTTGTTTTGTCAACATATGGAAATTCAACCGACTTTAGTTTTCCATCTTTATATTCGAAACGATATTTCTCGTTTTTTTCAATTGTTTTTGGCTCGCTATTAATTCTCAAAATAATTCGGTCAGATTTCCCATTTACTGTTGTACTTTGAGAAGTTTCATTTCCGTTTGTTAGATATTTAATTTGAATTCCGACATTTTCATTTCCGCGAGAAACAATATCATATTTGTCGAATTTTATAATTCCATTTTTATCGGTTTGCTTGATTTGAGATTTATTATAACTAATTGAATATTTCACTTCAAATTCAGATATAGGCTTTCCGTAATTATCCGTAACCTCGAATATGACAAAATCTCTGGAAAACTTATTCAGTTTTTCGAAGTATTCAGTTGTTTCCTCTTGATATGAGTAATTATGAAAAAGCGTCAATTCGTTGTTTTTCAATTCCCAAGTGCCTGAAAAGTCAGACCAAGTCCAGCAACTGTCTCCACGAGATTGATATTCATATGTTCCATCTTTTTTTAATTCGAGCGAATCAAATGACAATTCGCTTTCGATTTGATATTTTCCGATAATTTCGGTCGAAGTCAAATTAAAAAGACAAAATATTAATGTTAGCAATAGTGTTTTCATAAATTATAGACAACGTGATATATAGTTACTTTTATGTTTCATATCCCGTAAATGAATCAGGATATGTTAAGTTTTTTATCGTTGATATCCCGTAAAGATAATTTATTTTTCCTACATAAAAACGAAAAAATCCCAATAGAAAACTATCAGGATTTTAATGTTTTGAGATGTTTTTTACTGAAATAACTTCAGTATAAGTCAAAGAAATTTGTTACTCGCCCAAAAACGGATAACGATAATCCGTAGGAGTTACAAAAGTTTCCTTAATCATTCTTGGCGATACCCAACGTAATAAGTTTTGTGCACTACCTGCTTTATCATTTGTTCCAGATGCTCTTGCGCCTCCAAATGGTTGTTGTCCTACAACTGCGCCAGTTGGCTTATCGTTTATATAAAAATTTCCAGCTGCATTTTGTAAAGCTTCTGTTGCTTGTGTTACTGCATATCTGTCTTTTGCTAATATAGCACCAGTTAAAGCGTATTCGCTGGTTTCATCTACAAGTTTTAAAGTTTCCGCGTAAGCATCATCTTCATATACGTAAATTGTAATTACTGGGCCAAAAGTTCTGTACACATGGTGGTGTATTTTGGGGTTTTGGTTACAATAATTGTGGGTTCAATAAAATACCCTTTGCTTTTATCGTAATTGCCGCCAACTATAATTTCTGCATCTTTATCTGCTTTTGCACCATCAATATATTTCGCTAGTTTATCGAAAGAGCCTTCATGAATTACAGCGGTAATAAAATTACTCATATCTTCTGGAGAACCCATTTTAAAAGAGTTTACATCTTCTAAAACAAAATTCTTCACGTCATTCCAGATGCTTTTTGGAATATAAGCTCTAGAGGCAGCACTACATTTTTGACCTTGAAATTCAAACGCACCACGAGCAATTGCCGTAGCCACTTGTTTTGGGTTTGCAGATTTGTGCGCCACAATAAAATCTTTTCCGCCAGTTTCCCCTACAATTCTTGGGTAGGTTTTATAGTTGTGAATGTTATTTCCTATTTGTTTCCAAAGTTCTTTAAATATATATGTAGAACCTGTAAAGTGTAATCCAGAAAAATCTGGACTTGCTAAAACGGTATTGGTTATCATCACAGGGTCTCCAAATACAACGTTTATAACACCAGGTGGTACGCCAGCTTCTTCAAATACATCCATAATTACTTTAGCCGAATACACTTGGCTATCACTAGGCTTCCAAACCACAACATTACCCATTAAGGCCATACACGCTGGTAAATTTCCAGCAATAGCAGTAAAATTAAATGGTGTAACGGCGTATGTAAAACCCTCTAATGGGCGGTATTCTATACGGTTCCAAGCATCACTTGTGCTTTCGGGTTGCTCCATATAAATGTCAGTCATAAACTGAACATTAAAACGTAAGAAATCTATAAACTCACAAGCCGCATCAATTTCAGCTTGATGAATCGTTTTTGATTGCGCAATCATAGTTGCAGCGTTTATTTTAGCTCTATATGGTCCTGCAATTAATTCAGCAGCTTTTAAAAAGATACCTGCACGTTGCTCCCATGGCATTTGGCTCCATGATTTTCTGGCCTCTAAAGCAGTTGCAATAGCATCATCTATGTGATTTTGTTCGGCTAAATGGTAGGTTCCAACCACATGTTTATGGTCGTGAGGTGGCGACATGGTTCTGGTTGTTCCAGTTTCTATATGTTTGCCATTAATATATAAAGGCACATCAATTGTGCTATTAAATAGTTCTTTATAAGTTTTAAGAACAGTATGGCGTTCTGGAGATCCAGGAGCATAAGATTTTACGGGTTCGTTAACCGCAATTGGTACATTAAAAAAGCCTTTTCCCATGATTTGCTTATTTTTGTTAAAAAATTTTCAATGAATTGGCTACAAATTTACGAATAATTTAATGATTAGTATACGACGACTTTCCTTAAAATCTCGTTAAAATTTATTTATTTTTTGTAAGTTGGCGCATCCAGAATAGACTACTGTTTTTATGTGTACTGTAACTCTTGTTCCTCAGGGAAAAAACAATTTTATTTTAACTTCAAACAGAGATGAAGCGCCAGAGCGGGTGTCTTTAACTCCAGAATTTTATAACATAAATGATACTCAGGTTTTGTTTCCAAAAGACAAAATGGGAGGTACTTGGATTGGTGTTAGTGAAAAAAACCGTGTAGTTTGTGTGCTAAATGGCGGTTTTGTAAAACATGAAAGAGAAACAAGTTACAGAAAAAGTAGAGGTGTTGTAGCTAATGATTTTATGGTTGCTGAAGATATAGTGAAAACTATTGAAACTTATGATCTTGATAATATAGAGCCTTTTACGATGGTAATTGTTGATTGGAACGCTACATTGAAATTCTACGAATTGGTTTGGGATGGTGCTTACAAACATTTTATTCAATTACCTTTAGATGCTATGATTTGGTCATCTTCAACATTATATTCTGAAGGTATGCAACGAGAACGTCAACAATGGTTTGAGAATTTTGAAGCTTTTAGTGATATTAATGCTAAAACTTTACTTGAATTTCATAATACTAAAGATGAAGAAAATCTAGATTATGGTGTGATAATGAATCGTGGTTTTGTGAAAACGACGAGTATTACCCAAGTTGAAAAACAAGACAATGCTGTTGGGATGCGTTATGAAAATCTTGAAACCAGCGTAGTTACTGCCAAAACATTCAATATTCCACAGGTTGTTAATGGATAATACAGGCATTATTTTAACCATGGGATATCCTGAAACTATTGTTATGGTTTCAGAAGAATGGTTCTCTCCATATTTGAGATTTCTTGGTGTTGGTAAAAAGAATTATTTACGGGCTGGTCATGCTGCTTTAGTATTGATTGATAAATCTACTGGAATTCTCGAATATCATGATTTTGGACGCTACATCACACCTGAACCAAATGGACGAGTTCGTGGAAAAGACACCGATAACGAATTAGATTTTCCATTGAAAGCTATCATAGAAAATGATACAATTATTAATATTGATGCTATTTTAGAATTCCTAAGTACTCATCCAAAATTGACTCATGGCGATGGTAAATTAGTAGCTTCGGTTTGTAATGCGGTGGATTATAAAAAAGCCAGAATGCATATTACCAAAATGCAAAACAAACATTTTATACGTTATGCTGCCTTTTTAAAAAAGCTTGTAATTGTGCGCGTTTTGTAACAGATGCTTTAATTGCTTCAGTTACAGATTCTAAAATTAAAAAAGATCTTAAAAATTCTAAATGGTTTACACCAAGTACGGTTGGAAATGTGCTTTTAGCAGATACAGAGAATTATGTATATGAAGTTTCTGAAAAAGGCATCATCTCTGAGTTTAAAGGTTCTCAAAGAAGTGAGAATGTGCGTTATTTTTTAGATAGGCTAAAAGATCATAAAATAAATTTAGTAGGTACTTTAGAGCCTAAACCTGTTGAAGGTTTAGATACTAAAGCGCAATGGCTCTCTGGTATAGCAGCTGGTGCTTGGTTTGAATTATATAAAACTGATAAAGCTACAGAATACAGATTTAGACGTATTTCTCCTTATGGAAATATTGATTGTGATGCACTTTTTACAATTGAAGATGTTGCTTTTAATTATGAATTGCCTTATGAATTTGTGCATTACTCTAATTGTAAATTTTTTAATATTCAACAAGGCGAGAACGTTTATAAGTTTGTACTTAAAGCGTAGTTTTTCTTTTCTTAAGTTTATTCTATTTGTTGATAATTAATTGTGATTGTTTTGTCTACTTATTTATAGTAATTCTTTTTAATTTAGATGTGAACAAAAACCAAAAGAGATGAAAAGCCCTGGTGCATTTAGATTAACCTATTTTACTGAAAAATATAATGAAACTATAGCATTTTACAGAGATAAAATGGAACTTGAAATATTGTATTCTTGGGATAGGGATGAGAATGATAAAGGTGCACTTTTAAAGGCTGGTGTTGGTACAATTGAGGTAATGTTAATGCCAACTAATGGTTATAAAATTAAAGGTCTCGATTATAGAAAACCACAAGGTGTTTTTGCATGTTTACAAGTTGATAACGCTACAGATCTTTATGAAAAATACAAACAAAAAGATATTGAGTTTAAAGAAGATTTAGTGGATCAAACTTGGGGACACAGAAGCTTTTCTGTAGTTGACCCAAATGGTATTGTTTTGTTTCTTTTTGAAGAACGATTTTAAATTTTATTTATTCCAGTAATCTATTACTAAAACATCTTCTAGGATAGGTTTTAATAGATCGCCAAATGCCAAATGTGCTGGGTGCGGCATGTAAATATCTCTTCCTTTTTCGCCATCAAAGGTTATAAAATAACAATGTGTAAAACCTTTGTTTAAATCTTGAGGGCTATTATTTAAACCCCATTCGAAATCTGTTATTCCAGACATTTTTGATGGTAGTGCAGCAAACGCATCTTCAGCTTTTTTTATGTCTGCAGATGAAACAGAATCTTTAAATTTAAATAATACTACATGTCGCAGTTGTTTGGTTGCTTCTTCTGTTTTAACTACTTGTGTAGTTTTATCTGAACCTTGTTTGGATTTATCAGTACAGCTATAAGCCAAAAAAGTAATAACTATTAAAAAAGTATAAATTTTCATGTCATGGGTTTAAATATGTATAAGGCTAAGATAGATAAAAATCTTAACTGTTTTTTGTTCCGTTAGGGATTGAACGGCATGTTTGAAATCCTCGACGAGGGAGGTATTGAGTAGTGAAATATTTATATTCTCTAATACAATAAATATTAAATAGAAACCAATAAGTAAAGCCCGAGTTTTGTGGTAACGCCCAAATAAAAAAATTAATTTATTGCAAATGGTGCACTCAATTTAAATGTAGGGATGGTAACCTGAAACTTTTTGGTAGTTGTGAAATTTACCATATTGTAATGCCCTTGCATAGCACCAAATGGAGATGTTAGTAAACATCCTGATGTATAGGTATGAGATTCACCTGGTTTTAGCACAGGTTTTTTGCCGATAACACCTTCGCCTGAAACGGTTTCTATGTTATTAAGTGCATCTAAAATTTCCCAATGGCGCGCATAGAGTTGCACAGAGTCCTTACTTTGATTCTCTATGGTTATGGTGTAGCCAAAAGCGTATTGGATTTTATAGTTTTTATAAAACGAGCCTTCGAAATTGGTTTCGACTGAAATTTTTATACCTTTTGTAACTTGTTGAACCATGTTAAAGATTGATATACAATGCTTTTGCGTCGCTAAAATAACAATTTTAAATGTTAGGTGTCTAAAAAAAGCGTTAAATAGGGACTAATTGGTAATATTTATCGATGAAACTTCGTTGAAACCGATAATTCTGTCGTATCGGCCGCCTAAATCACGATAATAGACCAGTACTTTGTAGTTGTTTTCGGTTTGCCAGAAGTTGCCCCCAATACGCCCTTCATCTAAAGTGCCATCGGCATTTAAAACTATGTATTTGTAATTGTAGAATCCTTGTTTTAGAGTGATCATGGTTTCGTAAATACCACGTTGTGGGTTGTAAATCATTTTATTGTAATCATCTAAAGCATAATTGTTATAGTTGCCATAAACGTAAATACTCTCCCCATTAAGGAGTTCTGGATATTGTAGTGAAAAATGAACTTCGGTGTAATCGGCTTCAATAGAAACATCGTCTCGGTCTATGGCTGTAACTTTAAATTGTCCGTTTATATCTGGATTATAGGTGTATGGTTGATTTGCTCTGGGAATATCGGTGTATAAGTAGCTATGGTAAACATCATTAAGTGCAATACGTTGAACGCCTGTAGCAGCTGCTCTAACATCTTTGTTTTCAAAAACAAATATTCGTTTCCCCTGGGAATGCAGTTTTGTCTGTATAACGATAAATGAGTTTATTGCCCAATGTGTACTGGGGTTTAACATCTTTAATGGCTGTGTTTAAATTTCTATTTTGAATGATTAACGTTTTAATGGTTTGCTGTGGGTTGTTAATTTGAGAGTTTGTTGAAATCTCAATATCAACGGTTTGCATTTCTTGAATCGTTTTTACATTTCTGGAGCGTTTTATTTGAATACCCGGAGTAACAATGTCTTCATAAATCATCAATTTTCTGGAAAATACCAATTGATCGTCTCTATCAAAAATAGAAATCACATAATTTCCCGAAACTTTCAGAGCTTTGGTTTGTTGATTTGGAATTGTTAATCTGTAATGTGAATACAACTGAAAGGTGTTGAAGGAGTTACGATAATCTTGAATTCTAAAATTATCAACACCCAATAAAAATTCGGTTCTAACTAACACGGATTCTTTCCAATTATAATCGTAATGTTCAATTTTGTAATAAAAATCAGGTTCGTTATTAACAAGTGCATCAAATTCTAGATAAAATGTTTCGCCTAATTTTAAAATAGGTAACTCTCCTAAATCACTAGTTGTACTTTTAAAAGTAATTGTTTTTATATAATCGGGTGGATTTACTTCTTGAACCTGAGCTTGAATGTTTAAACAAAGGATAGAAAGACATAAAACGAATAAAAATTTAAACTGCATGCAATTGTTTTTTGTAAAGATAATCAAAATTCATGCCTATTAAATCGTTGTTATTTAGAATCAATATAAATAAAAGAGTGAGTCTTTATTTGAAGAACTAATTTGGTATTTATTCGTATTTTTGCACCGATTTTTAGACAACTAATTCTAATAGAGAAAAAATATGTCAAAAGACATTCGCATTAAAAAAGGTCTAGACATTAATCTTAAAGGTGAAGCTGAAAAAACTACTGAAAATGCAGTTTTAAGCAACTTTTATGTATTAAGACCTGAAGATTTCCACGGCGTTATTCCTAAATTAATTTCTAAAGTTGGTGCAAAAGTAAAAGCAGGAGAACCTGTTTTTTATGACAAATCTAACGAAAACGTAAAGTTTGTTTCTCCAGTTTCTGGTGAAATTATAGACATTGCTCGTGGTGCAAAACGTAAAATTTTAGAGGTAAAAATTCAAGCAGATAAATCGCAAACTTTTCAAGATAATGGAAAGTTTAATGCTGAATCTGCTGATGCTGAATATGTTAAAGCTCATTTATTGGCTTCAGGTTGCTGGCCATTTGTAAAGCAAAGACCTTATGATGTTATTGCTAATCCAGATAATACGCCAAAAGCAATTTTTATTTCAGGATATGCAAGTGCACCTTTAGCAGCAGATTTGGATTTTACATTGCAAGGCAAAGAAGCTGAATTACAAGCTGCAGTTATAGCATTAGGTAAACTAACTGAAGGTAAAGTTCATGTGTCAGTTGGAAAAAACTCTAGTTCTCCATTAGCTGGATTATCAGGTATTACTCTTCATAAAGTATCTGGGCCGCATCCTTCGGGAAATGTGGGGACTTTAATTAATAAAGTAGACCCAATAAACAAAGGAGAAGTAGCTTGGACAGTTAATGCTCAAGATTTAGTAATTATAGGTGAGCTACTGTTAACAGGTAAGTTTAATGCAGAGCGTATTGTAGCATTAGCTGGTTCACAAGTTAGTGCTCCTAGATATTTTGTAACTAAATTAGGTAGCGAAGTTGCTACTATGATTTATGACAAGGGTATTGAGAAAAAGGCAAATGCACGTATTATTTCTGGTAATGTATTATCAGGTAAAGAGATAAAGCCAGACGGGTATTTAGATTATTACAGTAATGTAATTTCTATTATTCCAGAAGGAGATGATTATGAATTATTTGGGTGGAACAAACCAATATTTAATAAAATTTCTACGTCTAGAGCCTTGACGTTTTCTTGGTTAAACCCTAAGAAAGAATACGATTTAAACACCAATACAAATGGTGAGCATCGTGCTTTTGTTACAACAGGAACTTATGAGGAAGTTTTTCCATTAGACATATTTCCAATGCAAATATTAAAAGCTTGTATGTATCAAGATTTAGATGAAATGGAAGCTTTAGGGATGTATGAAGTTGCACCTGAAGATTTTGCATTGACAGAATTTGTATGTGTGTCTAAACAACCACATCAAAAAATTATAAGACAAGGTTTGGATTTAATGCTTAAAGAGATAGGGTAATGAATTTAAAAACAAGATTACATATTTTAAAGAGAAAGTATCGCAATAAAAAAATGGCTCCGGCTTTTAATGCGCTTCATACTTTTTTGTATTTGCCAAATGAGACCACTCACAATGGTACTCATATAAAAGCAGCTGACGATTTAAAGCGTACTATGAACACAGTAATTATGGCAATGGTGCCATGTTTATTGTTTGGTATGTTTAATGCAGGTTATCAGCATCATTTAGCTATTGGAGAAATTCAAGCTGTCTCTGGAGGGTTTTTTAGTGCAGAGTTTTGGACTTTAGATAACTTTATGGTTGGTTTAGTTAAAATTTTACCATTAGTAATTGTGTCTTATGGTGTTGGTTTAGCAATTGAATTTATTTTTGCTGTAATCAAAGGGCACGAAGTGGAAGAGGGCTATCTAGTAACAGGAATGTTAGTGCCATTAATTGTGCCAGTTGATATCCCATTATGGATGTTAGCTGTGGCAGTTGTTTTTGGTGTAGTTATAGGAAAAGAAGTATTTGGAGGAACTGGGATGAATATTTTAAACCCGGCATTAACCATTAGAGCCTTTCTATTCTTTGCTTATCCAACTTGGATGTCTGGTGATAAAGTATGGGTACATGGCGCAGACCCTAGAGTACAGGATTTAGCAGCTGGTGCTCAACCTGATGCTATTTCTGGTGAGACTATATTAGGTAGTTTGGCTCAAGGTAATGAGGCTGGACATGAAGTCATAAATATGTTTCTAGGTTTTATACCTGGTTCGGTTGGAGAAACTTCAGCCTTATTAATTCTTTTAGGAGGTTTGTTTTTAATATTCGCTAAAATAGGAAGTTGGAGAATCATGTTATCTTCTGCTATTGGAGCAGTTGTAATGGGATTAATTTTCAATCAAGTTGTAGCTTCTGGATGGATTACTGAAAGTAGTAATTTCTACGGATTAATGAGTACGCCTTTCTGGCAACATTTAATCATTGGTGGTTTTGCTTTTGGTACCGTATTTATGGCTACCGATCCTGTAACAGCATCCCAAACTAATAAAGGAAAATGGATTTATGGTTTCTTAGTAGGATTTCTTTCTATTATGATTCGTGTATTCAATCCAGCTTACCCAGAAGGTGTGATGTTGGCAATTCTGTTGATGAATGTATTTGCACCAACAATAGACCATTATGTGGTACAAGGAAACGTGAAGAAAAGAATGAAACGTTTAAAAGTTAAAACAGCATAATTATGGCAGTTAACACAGATAAAAATTCATATACTATAATTTTTGCCGTAGCAATGGTACTGGTTGTAGGTTCGTTGTTAGCGTTTACAGCAGCATCTTTAAGACCTAATATAGATGAGAATAAACGTATGGAAAAGCAGCAGAATATTTTGTATGCTATGGGTGTAAATGGAAATGAAGGTACAGGAGATATTACTTTTGTTGGAACTGATAAAGTTGCAGATCAATTTTCAGAATACATTAAGAAACAATTGGTTATTGAAAATGGCATTGCTAAAGAAGATAATGAGGCGTACTTAATAGATATTAAAAAAGAACAGGCAAAAGCTAAAAATGGAGGAACAAGACGTTTACCTTTATTTGTTGGAGAAAAGGATGGTGAAACATTTTACATTGCTCCAATAAGAGGTAAAGGGCTTTGGGACGCTATTTGGGGTTATGTTGCTCTGGACAAACAAATGGTTGTAAAAGGTGCTTTTTTTGACCATGCAGGAGAAACTCCAGGTTTAGGAGCAAATATAAAACAACGCTATTTTATGGATGATTTTTATGGAGAGCGTTTATTAACCGAGTCAGGTGCTTTCAAAGGTATTTCTGTCGCTAAAGGAAATAACGATCCTAAAAACGATATAAAAGATGATCATGAAGTTGATGCGTTAGCTGGTGCAACAATTACTGGAGATGGTGTTTCGGCGATGATAAAGAAAGATTTAAAACTATACTTACCTTACTTCAAAACGTTAAAATAATATGGGACTACTTTCAAAAAAAGACGCAAAGTTAATCACAGACCCGTTAGCGGATAATAACCCAATTACTATTCAGGTATTGGGTATTTGTTCAGCTTTAGCAATTACAGCGGAGCTAAAAGCTTCTTTGGTAATGGGTATAGCGGTAATGTTTGTATTAGGTATAGGAAACGTAGTTATTTCTTTAATGCGGAATATCATTCCTTCAAAAATCAGAATTATTGTTCAGCTTATTGTAGTTGCAGCATTGGTAATTATTGTTGACCAAGTATTGAAAGCTTTTGCTTATGAGTTAAGTAAAACGTTATCAGTTTTCGTTGGTTTAATTATTACAAACTGTATCATCATGGGTCGTTTTGAAGCTTTTGCTTTAGCAAATGGACCATGGAAATCATTTTTGGATGGTATTGGTAATGCTTTAGGATATGCTCTTATTCTTATCATAGTTGGATTTTTCCGAGAACTTTTAGGTTCAGGAACTTTATTTGGTTTCCCTGTATTAGGAGATCCTATTGAGAAAACAGGAGTGTATGCTATTGGCTATGAAAACAACGGGTTTATGTTAATGCCTCCAATGGCATTAATTGTTGTTGGTTTAATAATCTGGGTACAACGTAGTAGAAATAAAGCATTAATCGAGGATTAAAAAATCCTCTTCAGTTTTTCTTAAAAGAATTAAAAAAAATAAAATGGAACACATAGAGTTGTTTTTTAAATCGATTTTTATTGATAATATGGTATTTGCAGTATTCCTCGGAATGTGTTCATACTTAGCCGTTTCTAAAAAAGTTGCAACAGCAGTTGGTTTAGGTGCAGCAGTAATATTTGTATTGGCAATTACAGTACCTTTAAACTGGTTGTTAGATCAGTATTTATTGCAACCAGGAGCATTATCTTGGTTAGGAGAAGAGTATGCCGATTATGATTTAAGTTTCTTATCATTTATCATGTTTATTGCAACTATTGCAACCATGGTACAATTAGTAGAAATAGTAGTAGAGAAATTTTCGCCTTCACTATATAATTCATTAGGAATATTTTTACCACTTATTGCCGTAAACTGTGCTATTTTAGGAGGTTCATTATTTATGCAATCTCGTGAAATTGAAACTTTAGGCTTAGCATTTAACTATGGTGTTTCTTCAGGAATTGGTTGGTTTTTAGCAATTTTAGCTATTGCTGCAATTCGTGAGAAGATACGTTACAGCAATGTACCAGCACCTTTAAGAGGATTAGGAATTACATTTATCATTACAGGATTAATGGGAATTGGTTTCCTGAGTTTTGGAGGAATGTTAACTGGTGGAGATGAAGAAGAGCAACCAGCTGCAGATATGTCTATAGAGGTTGAGAAATTAGAAACTGAAAAAGCTAAGGAATTAGCTGATAACACTAAAATAATTGAGTAGTATGATTTTAGCAGCAGGAACAACAGGAACGATTATAGCAACGGTTGTAGCGTTTTTATTAATTACGCTAGTACTAGTTAGTTTATTGCTTTTTGTAAAACAAAAATTATCGCCATCTGGACCAGTTAAGATTACGATTAATGGCGAACGAGAAATAGAGGTAGCTTCTGGGGGTAGTTTACTGTCTACATTAGGTGCTCAAAAAATATTTTTACCATCTGCTTGCGGTGGTGGTGGTACATGTATTCAATGTGAATGTCATGTTTTATCTGGTGGAGGAGAAGCGCTTCCAACGGAAACACCTCACTTTTCAAGAAAAGAATTACAACATGGTGCTAGATTATCATGTCAGGTTAAAGTAAAGCAGGACATGGATATTACCATTCCAGAAGAAGTTTTTGGGATTAAAAAGTGGGAAGCAACTGTTGTGCGTAACTATAATGTAGCATCATTTATTAAGGAATTTGTTGTTGAAATTCCTGAAGATATGGGTTATAAAGCTGGTGGATATATTCAAATTGAAATTCCTCCATGTGAAGTTAAGTATTCTGATATGGATATTACAGCGCATCCAGAAGAACACGATACACCAGATAAATTCCAAACAGAGTGGGATAAATTTGGTTTATGGCCTTTAGTAATGAAGAATACTGAAACTATAGAACGTGCTTATTCTATGGCTTCTTATCCTGCTGAAGGGCGCGAAATTATGTTGAATGTTCGTGTGGCTTGTCCGCCGTGGGATCGTGCTAAAAACGGCTGGATGGATGTTAATCCAGGTATTGCTTCATCTTATATTTTTAACCAAAAACCAGGTGATAAAGTAACTATTTCAGGTCCTTATGGAGAGTTCTTCATTAACGAGTCTGAAAGTGAAATGTTATATGTAGGTGGTGGAGCTGGTATGGCGCCAATGCGTTCTCACTTATACCATTTATTTAAAACTTTAAAAACAGGTAGAAAAGTAACCTATTGGTATGGTGGACGTTCTAAGCGTGAGTTATTTTATTTAGATCACTTTGAGCAATTAGAAAAAGAGTTTCCTAATTTCAAATTCTACTTAGCATTATCTGAACCTATGGAAGAAGATAATTGGAAAGTAAAAGAAGATATTGATGCGCCTGGAGATGGCTTTGTTGGGTTTATTCACAATTGTGTAATAGATAACTATTTAAGCAAGCATGAAGCTCCAGAAGATATTGAATTATATTTCTGTGGACCTCCATTAATGAACAAAGCAGTTCAGAAAATGGGTGAAGATTTTGGAATACCAGATGAGCATATCAGATTTGATGACTTTGGAGGATAGACACTAAACATTTTCATGCTAAATTTATTTTAGCATCTCATATAAAATTAAAACCAACTCAATTTGAGTTGGTTTTTTTATGTCTTTAATGATGTTATTTTAAACTAATTCAAAACTTGATTTCTCATTTTCTAATTCGAATAATATAGTGTAATCCATAACATTAGAAGCACCATCCAATTCGCATAAATAATTTATAACTGCTGAAAGTCCATTGAATAAAACATCTTTATTAGTAGGGTTTTCAGGTTTACTATTTTTATAATGAAGTGGCAATTGAAAGCCACAAGCATTCAGGAATAGATTTTCAATTTTAAGTAATTCCAAAGGCGAATAACCATTAAAATTTCGCCCCAAATTTTGATGTACTTTACCAACATAGTTCAACTCCAAAGTACCATGAGTATCTGATAAGTGTTTCCAACTATCGGTTCTATCCAAAATATTTCCAACTGCGCATTGTTTGCAACATTCAGGATTTAGTTCATCATTATGAAAAGCAGTATAAAGCTTTTTTAAAGCTGCTTCTAAACGAGGAGTAGTTGTCATGAGCAATAAATTTTACTTTCAAATTAATAAAAATATTAGAATCAACTGTGAAATTACTCTTAAAATTTTCATAAGTAGGTACTAATCTGTTTGTTTAAAGCGTTACTTTTTTATGAAAAACATGTTAAGGATTATCATTGTTTCAGCATTGTTGATTGTACTATTTATGCAATTTAAACCTACTGGAAAAGCCGTTACTATTGCTGCTGCAATTAAACCACCTAGTTTAATAAATAAGGACAGTCTTACAATTTCATCACGGGTAAATATTCCAAAGGGTTGCAATAGGGTTGTGTATCCAAAAGGTTCTTTTCAAGACTATCTTCGGAATTACAAACTGAAACCATTTGGAAGTAAAATTATTAATTATGACAATTCTGAATATTATTGGCAACATGGGCATATTGGTATTTTAGATATTCCTGTGCCTAAAAATGGTTTGCAACAATGTGCTGATGCCCTAATTAGAATAAGAAGTGAATATTTATGGGATAATAAAAGAAAAGATGAAATAGGATTCAATTTTACAAGTGGTCATTATTGCTCTTGGATAAAATATGCTGAAGGTTACAGACCAAAAATTAAAGGCAATAAAGTGTCTTTTCATAAAACGGCGAGTAAAAATCATTCCAAAGAAAACTTCTATAAATACTTGAATCTTATTTATATGTATTCTGGTACACTTTCACTTTACAATGAATTACCAAAAATTAATGATACCAAAAATTTAAAATTAGGAGATATGCTTATAAAAGGAGGCTCTCCTGGTCATATCGTTATGATTTGTGATGAAGTTGTTAACCAAAAAGGCGAGAAGCTATATTTGTTATTTCAAGGAAATACACCAGCACAAAGCGTACATCTGGTTAAGAATTTAGAGGATTCAGAAATTTCTCCTTGGTATCATTTAGAAAAGGATGTTATAATACCAGTTTCTAACTATACATTTGGGAGTTCCAAGTTTGTTCGCTTTAAATAGTATTAATTTTTTTAATATTCTGCTCACATTTTTAATTCGTTTCGATGTAGTTATATATAAATCATATAAAGCTATTAATTATGAAACGAATTTTATTTTACATACTGTTTTTAACAGTATCAATTTCAACCTTAAATGGTCAAGTAATGTTTACAGGTGGTGGAGATGGATATTCTTGGGATGATCCATTAAACTGGGATACAGGTGAAGTTCCTACTGGAGGTGAGGATATTTTAATTGAAGGCTCATTTGTTGACTACTACGGAAATGGAGAAACTTTTGGGAGTGTACAATTGAGCAATAATTCTAATCTTTTTCTTGGAGGTTCCTTATATTTATATGGAGATTTTACAGTAGATGCTTCAAGTACGCTCAGTATTGGTATAGGTAGCGATGGTAGAGCAGATCAAGTTTCAATTGAGCCTGGTTCTGGAAATTATTATTTTAATGGATCTATTGATATCTTTTTTAATGGATTTGTGCCTCAAATAGGTGATGAATTTGAATTTATTAGTGGGGACCAAGGATCTTGTGGTACATCTACAACAGGTTTTGCATCTGATAGTCCTAGTACGGGTTTTGAGGTAACGTTGGGTACGCAATGTGAAACGGATGGTTTATCATACGTTGTAACAGATATTAATTATACAACTGCCATTCAATGGGATGGAGAAGGCGGAGATGGCTTATGGAACAATCCAGCCAATTGGGATCCTAATGGCGTACCACCTGCAAATTCATTACTCATTTTTAACTTACCAGGAGCTGGTGGATATGCCAGTACTGATGGGGCAGGAATAACAACTGCATACAATATAAAAGTTGGAAAGAATAATACCTTGGCTATTAACGGAGATTTAAGTATGGTGTCTACCATTTATAACAATCCAGATGGAACAATAGTTTGGAATGCGGGAGAATTATCAAAATCAGTCCCTACTACGCAATCTTTATTAATTAGCTATGGGACAATTAATATGGGATCTGGATTAAAGAAAATAGATGGAAATGTTGAGATTTGGAGTTTTAGAGGGGTTATTAATCATGATCAAGGTAATCTTGAAATTAACAATGGGAAGATAAGATTGTTTAATGATACAGAGTATAATGTTGGTAATAACGTATCCATAGGTTATAGCAGCGGTACATTACATGATTTCGAAATTGGAATAAGAGCTACAGTTAAAAAAGATAATAGTACTGGTACATCAACATTTAGTTTAACGAATTTGGTAAATAATGGTAAAGTTATTTGCGAAACTGGAACATTGGCTATAAGTGGAGGTTTAACTACTGGAGTAAATGTTTTTAGTCAATATACGGGAAGTTATAGAGGAAGTGGCACTATCGGGTTTCCAGTTGGATATGTTCTAGGAGGAGATGTTTATCCTGGAAGTTCTCCTGGGATTTTAAACATTACAGGTAACTTTGAAACATCATCAACAGCAACATTTAATATTGAAATTGATGGGCCAAACGTTGGTACTCAATATGATCAAATATTGGTAACTGATACTGCTATTCTAGATGGAGATATTGAAATTGATTTAGGTTATTTACCTGCTAATGATGCTAGTTTTCAAATTTTAAAAGCTACAACACTTTCAAGTTGTGATTTTCCTGCACAAATCTCAACTAATTTTGGAGGAACACCTTATACTTTTGATGTTGTTTGCCAAAACAACACATTGTACTTAAATGGCCCTGGAGCTACGCTTTCTAATGACGATTATAATACGGACGAATTATTAGTATATCCTAATCCTGTAGATGATGTGCTAAATATTAAAGCACCACAAAGTTTAAATGGTAGTTGGGAACTAGTGAATCAATTAGGACAAAAAGTTTTAGAAGGAAAATTAGAGACTTCGCTTGCTAGAATAAATGTGAGTTCTCTTCCAACCAATTTTTATGTACTTCAAATTAAGGATAAGTCAAATACTGTTGTAAAAACTCAGAAGGTTATAATTGAATAATTTGATTGAAATTCAATTTAGAAAATTAAATAAAGTCTAAAAGTTTCTTTTAAAAATAAACTTTTTAGACTTTCCTTTTTTACGAAAGACTGCATAAGCGATAATAATTGCAATAATTCCAAAAAGAATATACCATATTAAGTCCAGAGGATTATTTAAGTCTATCGGAGAAGCATCTCCAATTAAAACTAGTCCAGCCCAATATTGTGGTGCAATAACACGTCCTTCTTTAGTAGAGATATAATTTAATTTAGCTTGGCGTAGTGCTTCATCTTTTGGTAAACCTTTTTTGATGTTTTTGTAAAACAAATTGATGATTTGCGAACTTGATTTTTCATCAATTTTCCACAAACTAGTTAAAATACTTTCACTACCAGCATAATTAAAAGCATGTGCTAAAGAAATCATACCTTCTCCAGATTGATAGGTAGGTTTTCCTGTTTCACAAGCTGTTAAAATTGCTAAATTAGAGTTAAGGTTTTCGTTGTAAATTTCGAAAGTGTATAACGAGTTATCTTCGTCTTCACTATTCTTTGCAAAAATTAATCGAGATAATTCAGGCGATATATTATTAGATTCAGCATGAGTACCAATGTGTATTATTTTATGTTCATTAGCTTCATTTTTAAAAATTTGTTTTGAGGCATTTTCATTGATAAAAAAATCGCCGTTAAATAATCTTGAATATTCTTTTGCTAGGTCTACACTAAAGGGTTGAGGTAATAAATTCAGGTATGTTTTATCTATACTAATTGAATCTGTGATAGCAACTTTATAATCCGTTTTCATTTTATCATTAAACTCTGGTGCAAAAGCAATAAAATCTTTTTTATAGTTTACTGTTTTAGTATTTTTTTTAAGTAATAGTAAACTGTAATTGTATGAGATACTGTGTTTTGAAAGTAAACTCTTTGTTGTCAATTCCTTAAATGAATTTATTTTAGAAGTAGTCAAACTTTCAAAACTTAAATTAAATAAAGCACCATCTGGGATAATAATTACATTTTTGGTAGTAATATGTTTTTCAAAAGGTTTCCAAAGTTGTTTGTATAATTGATGCAGTTTTGTGCTTGTAGCGTATAAACTAGATTGATGATTTGCTAATTGAAGTGTGTAATCTTCAACGTTTTTACTATCTAATTTAAAAATCTGTTTTTCTGTATTGTCAATTACAGTTGCATGTAAAACGTTATCAATAAAAAGGTAACGCACAACAGTAGTGTTTTTTTGTATGTTTTGCTGCAAACTGTCTAGAGGTTCTTCAATAGTTGCATATCGCATTTTAAAATATTTGGGATATGTTTCTCTTATAGAGTCTAGAAATGAATTCCAATTTGAATTCGCCTTAAAAAATCTATTAAAATTACCATCCGTATTATTGACTACAGAAGTACTGAGTTCATTTTTTAAAAAAGATTCACGATCTAAAACGGTTTTAGGAATTCCTGTAAAAGCAATATTACTTTTTAAATTTAAGCGAGATCGAATACGATTATAAAGGCTTGACTCATGAATGGTTAGTAATTGGTTTAAGTAAGTTTCATTTTTGGTGCTATTATATAAGTCTAAAAGTAGTTGTTTTGAAAAATTAAAAAGCTCACTATTTTCTGTTATAAGTAAGTTTAAATCATCAAATGTTTTTATACTTATTTTGCGTTGTTCTAAAATATCAATACTATTATTTATTTGATTGAGAAGACCTAGCAAGAATTCCTCAGATTTATTAGCTTCTAAATTGTATTTAGCTTCAGCATTAATTAATAAGGCTTTTGGCTTTCTGTATTGAATTTGAACAGAGTCTCTGGATTTGTCAACATCCAAATCATTTAAATAGTTAATAGCATCGTTACTAAATGAGATGGCATTATCGTAATTTTTTAATTTATAATGTACTTCACTTACATTTACTAGATGGTGAAATTCTTGGATGGTTGATTTAAAATCGCTATTCTGAATAAAATTATATGCTTCTTCCGCTAAAGAAATAGCCTTATTAGGATTATTATTTGAGGCATGAAATTGCGACATATTAATGATTACATCAAGTAAATCTCGGTTATAAGTATTGCCTAAAGCTTCTTTAAATACGTTGTAAGCTTTATCATAATTAGTGCTTGCATTTTCTTTTTCCTAGTTCATCACTTATTACCGCTTTAGTTGATAAAGCACTAGCATACCAGTAAAGTTGAGGGTTTTTACTTGTTTCAATTCTATTAATACCAAGATCTATCAATTTTTCTGCACCTTTAAAATCTCTGATACCAATTTTTGCTTGAGCGCTTATAATTGTAGATATGGTAATATCATTATCTTCTGGCGCTAAACTTTGAATTTTTTTACCGTATGAATAAGTTACTAATTTATCAGCTCTATCAAATTCTCCTATAGAATGGTAAAAAGTGCCTAGGTTGTCTATTGCCGCAAGTTGATGTTTTAAGGCTCTGAGTTTTCTAGATTCATCATTAGAAATATCTAAGTATCTTTGAAACCCATCAATAACTTCTTTTGAAGATTCTATGGCTTTGTCTATTTTACCCAAACCTTGATTCAATACGGCAATATTCATGTTCACTAACGCTTTCCTATAATATTTATTTATAGGTGTTTGTTCAGTACTATCGAGCATTTTAAGCGATTTGTTAAAATAGTATAGACTGCTATCTAATTGTGAAGTGTGCCACATCATTCCGCCTAAAGCATTATAGGTTTGATGGAAAGATTCATAATCTTCTTTCTCGGAATCTTCCATCATAGAAGTAGCTTTTAGATAGTGCCGTTTTGCTTTATCATAGTTCCCAAGGTTAGCAGATAAATAACCAATATTATGAAAAATACTGTTCAAGCCAGCTTTTTTTTGGTCTTTAATGGTCCTCGCTATTTCAAGGGCTTCTTCAACGATTTCGATAGATTTCTGTGTGTAACCAGCGTCATCATAAATCCAGGCAATTTCTAGAAGCGCCTCTTTATCTATATACGGGCTGTTGTATTGTTTTAATTCTTTTCCAAAAGCTTCGGCTTTTTTTATGGCTACATCATAGTTTTTGTTTGCAAGTTTATAGCTCCCAACAAGAAATACGTATTTAATTAAACTGTCTGTTTTTTTTGTTGCCCGATAAAAATCTAAATGTGTTTTTAACTCTTTTTTTGCTTTATCTAAAGAATCATTTTTAATTAATTTTTGAATGTAAGAAATGCTAGAAATACGATCATTCTGCCCTTGAATTTGTATTGAAAGAAAAAGGGTTATTACAAAAAGGCAGTACTTGAAGTATGGTAATAACCGGCTCATAATAATTAGTTTTTAATCTGTCAATTCTGAGAGAATTTCTTTAGCTGAATCAGTATTACTTAAACTGAGTTGCTTTTTAGCTAATTCAATATTTCCTTCTTTTAGGTATGCTAAACCTAAATAATAATAGGCATCGTCTAAAAATGTAAAGTCATCTTTAGATGCAGTAGCACGTTCTAAAAACGGTATGGCTTCAGCCTCATTTTTATTTGCCAAATAAGCTGCACCTATAAAATAGTTTAATGTGTCATTTTCAGGTTGAACTTCACTTAGTACACGCCATTTTTCAATTGCTAAGTTATAATCGCCATGTTTATAATTAACCATAGCATCATAAAAATCAAAATTATCAGTACTACTCATGGTAGTAGGTAAACCAGGATCTGGTTTAAAATGCTTAGCATATAGTCTCTGGTTTGGAGCACTACTAAAAAACCAAATACTACCTACAGCAATTAGTATTGCTGCAGCTGCAGCAATTTTACTATAATTCAAAAAACGAACTTTTTGAGAAGCCAATTCTTTTTGGACTTTTGTTTTAGGGAGATATTTATGAAATATGTCTAGCTCCTCTTTTAATGCTTGAGCTTCTATACCAAGTAGCATGGTTCTAATATCTTCTACTTGAGCTTTAAAATCATCATCTATATCTAAAAGTCTTTCAAAGTCTTTCAGTTCTTGAGTGCTTAAAGCGTTGTTTAGATAACGCTCTATGGTCTCTAATAATTCTTCTGATATGTCGCTATTATTGTTCAATTTTTATTGTTTTGAGGCAAGAACTACGGCTCTTAGTTTTTGCATACATCTGTATTTTTTATTTCGAGCAGTAGTTTCTTCAATTTTTAATTCCTGAGAAATCTCTTTTAACGATTTTTTTTCAAAGTAAAATGTTTTCAAAAGTTGCTTGCATGGTTGCCCTAAATTTTCAAAGGCACTCATGGCAATTTTTAGCTTAGTATTATCAGCATCATTATGTGCTTCTTCGTCTTTCACCTCTGTTAATGTTTCAACTAGTAATGGTTTAGAGTTTTTAAAAGATTTTGATCTTAAAACATCTGTCCATTTGTTTTTTGATATTCTGTATAAATAACCCTGCAAAGCAGTACTGTTTTGTGGTACAAATTTGTCGTTTTTAATGTTTGTCCACACCGTAATGAAAGCATCTTGATAAACATCCTTTGCATGGGCTACAGAACCACTATTTTTTAAAACTAAAGCTTCAACTTTAGGATAATTGGTTGTGTAAACATGTTTTAAGACATCAGAATCATTAGATTTCATGCCGTCTACAAGTTGAGACTGATTAAGTAAGTGTATTGTTTTTCCCATCGATTAATAGCAACAGGAAATATACAATTATTTCATTTTACAACAAATACTTCACTATTAAATGATTATTAATTCGATTATCAACTTTTAATCTACGTTTAAAACTTTTAGCTAACATTAGGATTATCTGGTTCAGGGTCGTCAATATCTGGAGTTCCATCTCTATCTCTGTCTGAAAGAGAGTCTTTATCTCTTATCAATAATTCAAAACTTAAAGGAAAAAATACATCCATTGCTATGGCGTCAAATTCATTTATCGGAGCTGCAGATACAGATACCGTAACAGAAAACCCAGTTAGTGGAGTTGGAGTTACAGCTATCCAAATAATGGCTCTAGTATTTTGAAATCTTATAGCCCGTGAACTAAATGTTCGTACAACGCCACCTCCAAAATCTGCCACTTGGTTAGGTGGTGCACAATCTACAGTTGGAGTACCGTTAAAACCAAATTCGTTTACCATTAACTGATTTATAACGATGCCTCTAATTTGATCTACGGATAAATTGGCAGGAAAAGTAGTTACAGGATAATACCGCCATAATACTTCAGTTTGGTTATTATTGCTCCTTCTTAAATCTACACCGTAAGTAAAGTTTTGTTCTAAAATTTGAGTTGCAGTATAACCCTGAGGAATTGAAACCGAAATATTTGTAAATACAGCTTGGTGGTTAAACCTACCTCCTGGGTTCGTAATTAAAGGTACTCTGTTAAAAGGAGCGGGAATACCATGAGCATAATCCCAATATACGGCAGTTGGTCCAACTACATTTATACAACCTTGTTGTGATGTTGCGTTCGCAAAATTATTATTCCCATCATCATTAGTACTACAAGATGCTAATAAGATTATTAGTGCTAAAAGACTATATATTTTTATGGCTTTCATTGTTCTATTTATTACTCGTTTTATAATCATCGCTTACAAACAAAAATGTCATCATTTAATTTCCATTGTTATATTGTGTCCAATCTTGATTGTTCATATTTGGGTCTAAATTGGGGTTATATAAGGTATTGTCAGTTCCTATATATTCATTGTTGTTATTCATATAGTATTGATTGTACTGTCCTTCAACTTGATAACTTTGTCCTGTGTTAGGATTAGAAATAGTGCTGCGCTCCCAAACTCCACTATTAATACTATTAGCGTGTCCAGCATCTTTCATTCCATTTATGCGTTTCCAGCTTTCATGATTGCTATCAGAAATTGAGCTGTAAGTATTACTAATATTTCTGCTAGCTTGCCCTTGTGCTCTAAGTGCAGCCATGCGTTGTTGATGACCTGCATTACTTTGACGAGACTGTTGCGAATAATATCTGTTATTAGCTTCAACCCATTGCGGATTTATTTGGAAGTTTACCAACGAGTTTATAAATGCTTTTTTAGCAGCTTCATAGTTTTCTACAGAAGCACCCATGGAATTTAAGGTATACCCCCAATCCATACCTCCAGTTGTTGGGTATTGGTTAACGAAATAGCGAATGATACCAATAGATTTACCGCCATCTTTATCAATCCATTCTGTAGCGATGCATTGAAATTGTTTGTTCTCAGGTATACCTTTAAACAAATAACTATCAAAACGCTTGTCAAATTGAGCTAATTGAGGAAGCGGAAATTGATTTACCAAACGAATGCCTTGAGATTTAGCATAAGGAAGGATATCTTCTTTTATAACACGTTGTAAATTTTTAACAGGTTTTATTTTACTTCCGTTTTGTTGGGCATAATAATTTAACTCTTGGTTGTTGGAATAAAAGTGAGAAATAAAACGTTCTCCGTAAACTTTTACTCCATCGGCGGATTCAAATAAAACACCTTCATTACGATTGTTTTTTACTTCCCAAGAACTTGGAATAGGCATTATTCCAACAGGCATGCCAAATTGTTTACTCATGACTTTATAGCCCTTAAGGTTTTCTTTTTTGGAAGAATTTTTTGTTGGAGGTTGAAAATTATCATTTGGATTTTCTTCCGTATCATAATAAACTTCAGAATTAGAATCAAAATCTGCATAATTGTTATTTTCTTTTTGTTCTTGTCCACAAGAAAAAAGTAAAACTGTTATAAAGAAACTGAAGTAAATAGACGTTTTCATAAGGCGAGTATTAAGGTTAATTATATGTTTATACTAGCACATCATAACTATTTTAAAATGTCATCATTTTTTTAATTATATAAAATAAAACATGCACATTCTATTTTTAAAATGAATAGAAATTGTGCATGTTATTGACTAAATTAAAAATTAAATTAAGTGATAATATCTGTTAAGTTTTACATGAAGAAGTATCCTATTGATAACATGAATACACTACTTTTAATGCTTTCACTACTATCGCTAGAAATATTTGATAACCCAAAATTATAGCGGGCAGATAAATTAATACCATTCGGCAGATTATAACCTGCCCCAATACCAAATGAAATATCTGTGCTGTTAAAAAAATCTTTTATATCATTATCCAATAAGCTACTTGCGTTACTTGATGATTTAGCATTTGCACTTTTGGTCGCAGTATTTGGTAACGGTTCAGTACCGCCACCGCCGCCATTATTTACTTCATCTACTTTTATTGTGGCAGAAAGCAAATAACCTATTTGAGGTCCAGCTAATATACTAAATTCTTCATTCACAAAATACTTACCCATAACAGGAAGGCTAATGTAATTTAATACGCCAGTACCATTATCTACTTTATAGCCTTGTGAAGAAAATAGAAGTTCTGGTTGTACAAAAAATTCTGCATTTATTGGAATTTCTGCCATACCTCCAATGTGGAATGCGGTTCTACTTTTGGATTTGTTTATATCTCCAGTTACAGAGGCAATATTAACACCTCCTTTTGCGCCAAATCTAATGTC
Organism: Jejuia sp. G7-7; assembly: GCF_055808955.1. Lineage (NCBI taxonomy): Bacteria > Pseudomonadati > Bacteroidota > Flavobacteriia > Flavobacteriales > Flavobacteriaceae > Jejuia > Jejuia sp. G7-7. The sequence goes on along the minus strand of NZ_JBVVSZ010000001.1, from coordinate 2,003,520 downwards.
TTGGGCATTAACTGTAAATACAATACTTAAAATTACGATTGCTGTTGCATAAACTCTTTTCATTTTGTTTGATTTTTAAATTAATGGTTTTTGTTTTTAATTAAAATTGTTACTTGTGCTTGTAAATTAATTTCTCTAGGTTTTCATGTGATTTAGTTTGTGGTTATTTCTAGTACATCTAAATAGTTTTAAAATGTCATCATAAAAATATCTTTTGTAGTATTTTTGCAGTATGAGTAAACCACTTACAGAACAGGAATTACATAATTTGGCAATGAACCATGTTGGGAAGGATTTAGAGCAACGAGGTTTTGAGTTTATAGCAGTAAATAGTAAGCTAAAAAAGCATCCGCAATTTGTGTGTATTGATAAAAATAGTCAGTACTTTTTTGTAATAGTACGTGCTGTGATTTTACCAGAAAACCCTAATAATTATGATGTGGTTTGGATGGAATCTTTTAAAAAACATGCTAGAGAAAAAGACGCTAAAGTACTTTATGCTGGTGTTGGAATTGGTAACATAAATGGAGAATCACTACCTGTCTTTATGGGAGAAGAATATTTGTTAGAATATAATGGTATTCAAGTTTTAGAAACTAATTTGAATTAAATGAAAAGACTACTAATACTCTCTTTTTTTGTGATTTGTTTTTCTTCATGTAAACAAAAAGCAAATAAAGTTGAAACTCAAGTTTTAAAAAACACTAAAATTGAAGGCTCAATTTTTGGAACATTTTATCAGGTTACTTATGATTCTGAAAATGATTATCAAAAACAGTTTGATAGTTTGTTTTATGTTATAAATAAATCAATGTCTACCTATCAGGCAAATTCTGATATTTCAAAAATAAATAGGAATGAATTGGTTATAATTGATGAACATTTTGAAAATGTTTTTCGGGCAGCAAAAGTCATTTATAAAGAAACTCAAGGTGCTTTTGATCCCACAATAGGAGCATTAGTTAATGCATGGGATTTTGGCCCTGAAGGTAGTATAGCAAATTTAGATAGTCTAAAAATTGATAATTTAATGCTATCTGTTGGTTTCAATAAAGTTTCAATTACTGAGGATAGAATCGTTAAGCAACCTAGTACATTTATAGATTTTAATGCTATTGCCAAAGGTTATGCCGTAGATGTTATTGCAGAATTTTTAGAGAATAAAAAGGTGGGTAATTATATGGTAAATATTGGGGGAGAGCTAAATGCAAAAGGTATTAACATAGAAAAAAATCAGGATGGACTGTTGGTGTTGAGAACCCAAATTTTGATGGAACAAAAAGTTGGGATAAAGTGTTTGTTTTAAAAGATGAAGCAATGGCAACTTCTGGAACTTACAGAAAGTTTAAAGTTGATGATAATGGAAATAAGTATGCCCATATTATTGATACTAAAACAGGATACCCAAGTAAAACAAACTTATTGAGTATTTCTGTAATTGCTAAAGATTGCATGACAGCCGATGCTTATGCTACAGCATTCAAAACTATGGGTATTGAAAAAGTTAAAACGTTTTTAAAATCTAACACCGAATTAAAGGTGTTTTTAATTTTTGAAAATGATAATAAAGAGTTGGAAACTTTAGGTTTAAATGGTTTTCCTGAAGAATAGTTATTTAGATACAACAGGAATAATTTCACCATTTGCTAAACAGTATTTTGTGATTTCTTCGTGAGAAAATGAAGAAGTATAATCAACTTCTTTAACTTTAAAACCAATACTCCTTAGTTTTTCAAAATAATCAAGACCATAAACACGAACATGATCATATTGTCCAAAAATCTTAGCACGTTCTTTTTTATCTGTAATACTATTATCTTCAAAAGTAACTTCTCGATTTAAATCTTGGGGAATTTGAAATACTCCTAATCCTCCGGGTTTCATGACACGATATAGTTCTTCCATAGCTTTAGTGTCATCTGGAATATGTTCTAAAACATGATTACATAGTATAAAGTCATAACTATTGTCTTCAAACGGAAGATTGCAAATATCTGCTTTTACATCTGCAATTGGCGATAATAAATCTGTAGTAGTGTAATCTAGATTTTCTAGTTTCTTAAAGCGTTTTAAAAAACATTGCTCTGGAGCAAAGTGCAATACTCTTAATTTGTCAGTAAAAAAGTTGGTTTCATTGTTTAAATATAACCAAAGTAATCTATGGCGCTCAAGAGAAAGAGTAGAAGGAGATAAAACATTTTTTCGCTGAGTTCCGTAACCATACGGCAAAAAAGTTCTAAAACTTTTGCCATCAATTGGATCAATAAATTTATTTCCTCTTAGAAAGAAAGCTAAAATAGGACGAACAATGTAGCTTAACCTTATAAGTAACGGTCTAGGTATTATATTAAGAATAGTTTTAAAAACTCGCTTCATTTTAAAGCACTAAAGCTTTTTGTCTGAATTCGTCTTCTTCATTAGAAGTTATTCCTAAGGCATCATATATATAAGCAAATGTTGATAATAACTCAGGTTTGCCATCAACTAAGGCGACATCATGTTCAAAATGAGCAGAAGGTTTGTTGTCTTGGGTAGTAATAGTCCAACCATCTCTATGTTGCTTGATACGCTGCGTTCCCATATTTATCATGGGCTCTATAGCGACAACCATACCCTCAACAAATTTTTTACCACGACCTCTACGCCCGTAATTTGGCATTTCGGGATCTTCATGCATTTTACTTCCTAGCCCATGACCCACTAATTCTCTAACTACTCCATATCCATGGGCTTCACAGTATTGTTGAATAGCATAACCAACATCACCAACACGATTATTGGCTTTAAATTCTCTAATGCCTACATAAAGAGATTCTTTGGTTATTTTTAAAAGTTTTTCGGTTTCTGGATCAATTTCTCCAACAGCAAATGTATAGGCATGATCTCCATAAAATCCATTTTTTAGTGCACCACAGTCTATTGAAATAATATCTCCTTCAACCAAAGGGTCGTTGTTTGGTATACCATGAACTACTTGTGAGTTAGGACTCATACAAAGTGTATTAGGAAAATCATATAATCCTAAAAAACCAGGTATTGCGCCATGATCTCTCACACAGGTTTCTGCAATTTTATCAAGCTTTAAAGTTGTTACACCAGGTTTAATAGCTTTAGCTAGTTCTCCTAAAGTTTTAGATACTATCAATGCGCTTTCGCGCATTAATTCTATTTCTTCTCTAGTTTTTACTTTAATCATGATCTAAAAATATCTAAAAAACTCTTTTTCTTTTTTACTGGCAATGGACTCTCATTAGTATCAATTAACATCTGATAAATTTGTCCCCATCCTAAAAACCCACCAATATTCCTGTCGTCTATAAATAAATCTGCATTAATTTTTCTACTCACATCAGGTGTGTATTCTTCTTCGGGAAAACTTTGATTGATGGCATAAAAAATTATACCGTTTTTTTTACAAAAGGCAACAGCTTCATCTAGTTTATCACCACACCTGTATGTCCACAAAATCAAACGATGTCCTTCATCTTGCAACTTTTTTAAGGTTTCAAAGGCAAACATTTGTGGCTTTCCAATTCTAGGATAAGCATCTTCCACAATGGTGCCATCAAAATCAACAGCTATTAAACGAGTATCACTAAAATTCATTTTGATTTAGGGTTAAATTTCTGCAAAGGTAATTATTTTTTGTTCTATCTTATTAAACCAAAGCGTGTTGCGTCATGGCTTTTGGTTGTTTTACTCCAATGAGCTTTAAAATTGTGGGTGCAACATCTCCTAAAACACCATCTTTAATTTGTTTTAATTCATTGTCAATTAAGATGATAGGGACAGGATTCGTGGTGTGGGCTGTATGTGGCGATCCATCAGGATTTATCATAGTTTCACAATTACCATGGTCTGCTATAAGTAAGGTAGTGTAACCATTTTCTAGTCCAGTAGTTATAACATCTTTTGCGCAAATATCTACTGCTTCACAAGCTTTAATAGCCGCTTCCATAATTCCTGTGTGGCCTACCATATCTCCGTTTGCAAAATTTAAACATACAAAATCTGCATTTCCTTTTTGCAATTCAGGAACTAAAGCATCTCGTAATTCATAAGCACTCATTTCAGGTTTTAAATCGTAAGTAGCAACTTTTGGTGAGTTTTTTAAAATTCGTGATTCGCCTTCAAACGGTGTTTCTTGTCCACCAGAAAAGAAAAATGTAACATGCGGGTATTTCTCAGTTTCGGCAATTCTAATTTGCTTTTTATTGTTTTTTGAAAGTACTTCACCTAAAGTGTTAGTAATATTATCTTTATTAAAAATAACTTTAATGCCTTTAAAATCATCACTATAATTTGTGATGGTTACATAGTACAAGTCAATTTTTTTTGTATTGTACTCTGGGAAATCTATTTGATTTAGCATTTCTGTTAATTCACGGCCTCTATCTGTTCTGAAATTATAAAAGATAATAACATCATCTTTTTGAATCTTCGCCACAGGGTTATTGTTAGTATCTGTAACAATTAATGGTTTGATAAATTCATCGGTAACTGCATTGTCATAGTTTTCCTGAATAGATGCAGTTGGGTTACTTGTAAAAGTACCAACTCCATTTGCAATAGCATCATATGCCAATTTTACACGTTCCCAACGTTTGTCTCTGTCCATTGCATAATAACGCCCTGTTATAGTTGCTATTTTTGTGGTTGTACCTTCTATGTAATTTTCTAAATCTTCAACATAACCTTTGCCAGACTTAGGGTCAACATCACGACCATCAGTAAAAGCATGTACAAAAGAGTTAACACCAGCTTTATTTGCTGCATCAATAAAGCCTTTGAGGTGATTTGTATGCGCATGAACACCACCGTTACTTAATAATCCTAAAAAGTGAACATTTTTATTGTTATCTGAAGCATATTTAAGGGCATCAACTAATACTTTTTCATCTTTTAAGGTGTCTTTTTCAATAGCGAGGTTAATTTTAGCTAAATCTTGATAGACGATTCTACCAGCACCTAAATTCATGTGCCCAACTTCACTATTCCCCATTTGCCCTTCTGGTAAACCAACATGTAAACCATCAGTTCTTAGAGATGCGCTTGGGTATTTTGTGTATAAACTATCTATAAAAGGAGTATTTGCATTATCAATTGCAGAAACTTTTGGGTCTGGAGATTTTCCCCAACCGTCTAGTATCATTAGGATGACTTTTTTGTTCATTTTTTTACTGAATTTTAAGCTGCAAAGATATGAATTTTAAAGGGATTCCCCTTCTTAATAGTTTTGAAATAATCGATAAAATAATGAATGTTTTGGTGAGATTATATTTCTTAATGTTTTGTGATAAAAAAGTTAAAAAAATGTTATTTAATATTTTTTAGTGTAACAAATTAAATTTTTAGTCGTCTCTTTAGTATAATCAAAAAATAAATCATTCATCAAATCAAAATTCATTCATCATGAAAAAAACAATCATTATTTCCGCAATCGCGTTATGCTTTTCAATTTTAAGTGTTAACGCAAAAACAACTTTAGAATCCAATCATTCAACACAAATTCAAGCTGTAACAGGAGTGAATCCTTTTTGTGTTTCAATCGCTAAAGGTGATTTTGAAACTGTAAAAAAATTGATAGATTTAGGTACAGACGTTAACCAAAGATCTAATGGTTTAACACCTGCGATGTATGCGGCAAAGTTCAATAGAACTAAAATTTTAAAACTTTTAATAGCTAAAGGTGCTAAATTAAAAGTAAAATCAGAAAAAGGTATGACAGCTATTAAGTATGCTAAAATTCATAAAGCTGCTGATGCTGAAGCTGTTTTGAAAGCTGCGCTTTCTAAAAAGAAAAAATAATTAAATTTTATAATAATTATTTTGAATTAGTCACACAAAAAAGCCCTCATTTGAGGGCTTTTATTGTTATAGTTGCGTTCTATATTTTTCTATAGCTTCCTCTATTTTTTCTATTCTATTATCTGGATCGGGGTGGGTGCTTTTAAATTCAGGAACTCTATTTGGGCCTGCAGCAGTTTTTAAAATTTCCATTACACCAATCATTTCTTCTGGATTGTAACCCGCTTTAATCATAAACTTTACACCTAAATCATCACTTTCTAATTCATCATCTCTTCCATTGGTTAAAAGTTTTTGTTGACCAATACCACCTACTAAACCACCCATATCTGCCCCTACAGATCCTGCTGTGGCTAAACCTTGCCAATATTCACTTTCAGCAATGCGTTCAGCACTATGTCTTCCTAAAACATGACCAATTTCATGTCCCAAAACTCCAGCTAGTTGATCTTCGTTTTCTAATTTAGAAAATAGTGCATAAGTAATAAAAACTTGACCCCCTGGTAGCGCAAAAGCATTAATTGTTTTAGGATCATTCAACAAATGGAATTCATATTTATAAGGTGTTTGTTTTGCGATACTGTTATTAACTAGTTTGTTGCCAACATTATCAACCATAGCTTGTAAACGGTTGTCTGGGTGTAAGCCTCCGTGTTGTTGAGCCATTTGTGGTGCACTTTGTAAACCAATAGCAATCTCTTTATCTGGTGTCATAGATATGGTTTGCATTCTACCAGTATACGGGTTTTCTTCACGTTGACTGCATCGTTTTAAAACAAAAAACAAGGCAATTGCCACGCCTATTAATAATCTGACTTTAAAATTTTTTCCTCTCATTGTAAGTGGTTTTAGGGTATTAAATTACAAAATTTTGGCTTATAATTTTGTGACACATATTTTGTGAAATTGTCACTTTGCTTTAAAATTAGTGTTATAGGTTTTTATACATCACATAGTGTTTCCCAATTTCAGTAATTTCAAATGGTTTTCCAATTGTGCAATAACCGTTACGTTTGTAAAAGTTTAAGGCTACTTCTCGAGCATTACACCAAACTAAAGCTATGTTTTTTGATTTTAGTAAGTGTTCAGCACGTGATAATATCATTTGTCCTAAACCTAAAGATTGATATTCTTTTAAAATAGCCATTCCTCGAAGTTGGTATTGAGGAGATTCAACAAGCAGCTTGTTTTTATTTTCCATTAATGATGCAACACCAATCAGTTCATCATTCGAAAATAGTCCTAAATGAATTGTTGTATCTAACTCGTCTCCATTAAAAACACAGGTTGACATGGGTTTGTTGGCTCTTAATATGGGATGTCTTACAGTATATGTTTTTTTGGCTTTTATTTGCTTTATGGAATAATTATGTTTCAAAATTCTTGTTTATTTTTAGTTTTTATGAAGTATCTTCAAATTTAAAAATAATAAAATGTCTTATAGTTTTGAAATCCTAAAAATGGATGAGATTGAAAAAGTAGTGCCATTAGTCGAAAAATTAGATAATTACAAGGTTTCTAGTGTTATTTTGAAACAACGATTTTTAGAAATGGCTACGCAAAATTATGAATGTGCGGTTATTATTAGTGATACTAAAATTATTGGTGTATGTGGCTTATGGTTTTGTACAAGACATTATTCAGGAAAAAGTGTTGAGGTAGACCATGTTTACATTGAAGATGAGTATAGAGGAGAAGGTCTTGGTAAACAGTTTTTTAAGTGGATTTATAAGTATGTGAAATCTAAAAATTGTGAAGCTATAGAGTTAAATACTTATGTTGGAAACCATTTGTCGCATAAGTTTTATTTTAATGAGGGGTTTAAGATTTTGGGTTACCATTTTCTAAAGAAATTATAATTTTTTTGCATTTCAATAAATAGATTATCTATATTTGTCGCCGTTAATGCGGGAGTAGCTCAGTTGGTAGAGCGTCAGCCTTCCAAGCTGAATGTCGCCAGTTCGAACCTGGTCTCCCGCTCCAAAAGCTTCATAGAAATATGAGGCTTTTTTTATGCAAATGGGTTTTACTTATGTGTATGGTTGTTGCTTGCATATTTGCCTACGTGAGGGATAGTAGTGGAAAGCCCGCAGCCCGACGCAGGAGGTACGAGGAATTGCAGCGGATAGCCAGCCTCTTTAGTGGCACGACCATATTTTTTTTATTTTAAATTGTTTAAATTAATACCACTTTCGACTTCATAGGGTGGTTTGTTGTACTCAAAAATTCTTGCAGAAAGTGTTCCTTTTAAGATGATATTTTGATTGCTAACATGAAGCCAGCTGCCTTCACGCAAGCCAACAACGGGCTGAGTGTTAAAATTATGGAACTCTTTTATTCTGGTTTCTCTGGTCTCACCCATGTGTTTACTTTTGGTATCTGGGTCTAGATAATGCGGATTAATATTAAAAGGCACTAAACCTAGAGCGTTAAAACTTGGTGGGTAAATTATGGGCATATCGTTTGTGGTTTTGATAGTGAGGCCACAAATATTGCTGCCTGCACTAGTGCCCAAATAGGGTCTGCCGTTGTTTATAACTGTCTTTAAAGTTGAAATTAAATTGTTTTTATAAAGTTGGTTGATTAGAACAAAGGTATTACCACCACCAACAAAAATACCTTCTGCATTTTTAATGGCTTTTACTTGGTTATCAAAAGTATGAAGTCCTTTTACAGTTTTGCCAATTTTAGAAAATGCTTTTAACGCAATTGCAGTATAATCATCATGTGAGATGCCGCTTGGTCTTGCATATGGTATAAAAATAATAGTTTTACTGTGCTTGAAATGTATAGATAATTCATCTAATAAATACTCTAGATACTCGCTACCATGTATGGTTGAGGTACTTGCGATAATTATTTGGCGCATTATAAAAAAGGTTTATGATAAAACTAAACATTTTTTAAGGATAATTAGTTCTTGATATTTCAAAAAATCAGTTTTAAGTCGTATTTTTAATAAAAAAGAAATACTACAATTAATATAATATTTCGATTTAAAATCAAAACCTATGAAAAATGTGTTTCTCTTATTATTAGTGCTATTAGCTATAACCGTTAATTCTCAAACTATTTCTAGGACTGATGTTCAAGGAAAAATAGTGGTAGAACATAGCGATATTTCGGGTATTACTATTTTTAATGCGTCTTCTGATAAAGGAACTGTTACAGATAGTAAAGGTGAGTTTAAAATTGCTGTAGCGTTAAATGATGTTATAGAAGTAAGTGCATTACAATTTCAGAATTTAAATTTTAAAGTGAATGAAGCTATTGTAGCTTCTAGAAATATGAAAGTTTTTTTAATTGAAGAAATTAATAAATTGGATGAAATTATAGTTAAAACTAAGGGTTTATCTGGTAATTTAAAAACTGATATTGATGGTTCTAAAACGTTTAATCCAAAGCTAGATGCGTTGTATTTTGGAGTAAAGCATAGTAGTGAATATGATTTTGAAATTGATTATAAAACTGAAGTGAAGAACATGTCTGTAAATACAGAGAAAAATAGACTTTACAATGGATTAAATATTGTAAATGTGGTAGACCAGTTACTATTACCAGTTTTTCGCTCTGAAGCGAAAAATAAAAAGGCATTGAATGTGCCTAAAGTACCTGCAAAAGCTATAAAATATTACTTCGCATCAGAGTTTTTGGTGGATAACTTTAAAATTCCAGAGCATAGGGTAGAGGATTTTATTGCTTTTGTAGAAAGTGGAGATTTTGATTTTTCGTTACTTAATTATGGTAGAGAGTTAGAGTTTCTAGAACTTTTAAATCAAAAAAGTATTGAGTTTATGAAGACTAATAAATAAACTTCAAATTAGTGACAATCATTTTAAAATTTATTTGGGTTGCAAAACAATTATTGTCCATTTAACAAAACTTTACAAACACTTTTGATTTTATTTAAGACTTTACTGGCGTTATTTACAGCCTAAAAAATTAATATTGAAGTCTTTATCGGTTATTATAATTTTATTTATAGGTCAATCAATTCAATCTCAAACGGTTGAAATTGTTGGTAAAATTGAAAGTACTTTAAATATTGAAGATATCCATGTTATTAATAAAACAGCAAAAAAATTCACAATAACTGATAAGGCTGGAGTATTTAAAATTCCTGTAAGTTTAAATGATACGCTAAGTTTTTCTTCGTTGCTTCATACACCAAAAGAGATTATTATTTCTAAAGTAATGCTGCTTTCAAAAACGGTTTCAGTAGTATTGGAAGAGCAAATAAATACTTTAAATCAAGTAACAGTTGGTAAGGTACTTTCAGGAGATTTATTATCTGATATTGGCAATGTTGATGGTAAAGCACCCATCAATTTTTATGATTTAGGTATCCCAGGATATACAGGTAAACCTGCTACACAAACTGAAAGGCGACTGAGTGAAGCCGGAGAGTTTAAGCCAAAGATGTTACTTGGCGCACTAACAGGTTCTATACCATTAAACCCAATAATTAATGGTATTACTGGTAGAACTAAAATGCTTAAAAGTCGTGTTAAACATGAGAAGAATGATGCTTTATTAAGAAAAATTCGTAGTGAATTATCTGAAAGTTTATTCAATATCATCCCTCTAGAAGAAGAGTTTAGAGCAGATTTTTTCTATTTCTGCGAAATGGATCAAAACTTCTATTCAAAATGTGAAGGAAAGGCAGATTTAGAAGTGTTGGAGTTTCTAAAAGAAAAACTTAAGCAATATAAAGCCAATCAAAAAGAAGAGAAAGATTAAATGTTTTGGCATAGGTTTTGAAACTCAAAAAATAATTACATTAGCTTTACATTATTAAAATTATGAAACCCTACAAATTCGTCTTACCTGTTTTACTTTTTGTGACATTATCCTCTTTTATGTCTCTTCATAAGTACTATATCAGTAATACACAAATAGAGTACTTGTCTGAAAAAAATCAGTACAAATAATTACGCGGATTTTTATTGATGATCTTGAAAGTGTACTAAGAGAGCGTTACGATGCTGATATTACCCTTGATGATGAAAACTCAAGAACAAACGATTTATATATAGAAAGGTATTTGAATTCTAAAATCAAAATAAAGATTAATGATAAGCAAGTAAGTTTTATTTTTATAGGAAAAGAAATAGACTCAGGAATTGTAAAATCTTATCTAGAAATTGAAAATGTAGAAGCTATAAATGCATTTGAAATCACAAACCAAACTCTCTTTGGAATACTTTCAGAACAACAAAACATAATTAAATTAAATATAAACTCAAAACAAAAGAGTTACATTCTTACTAAACAAAATGATACTGCACTGTTAAATTTTAATTAAATTAAAGTTTAAAACTTCTTAAAAGTGTTATTTTTGGATGCTTTATGTGTTAAATTGTTAAAATTTGTTATCACATAAACTTTTTTTAAAAAATTATAAGACTATCTAATGAAGCACTTATTGTACTATTTTCTATCGGTTGTTTTTATTTCATCTAGTGTTAATGCACAAGAGCAAGAAAATACAACACCTCAAAAAGGTCATCAAAACACTAACAAATTTAAGCAATTGTATGACGAGTTTTCAACTCCAAACATGTACAGAGCTGCTTCTGGTGCTCCTGGTCATGCCTATTATCAACAGCAGGCAGATTATAAAATGGATATAGTTTTAGATGATGAAAACGCAAAACTATCCGGTTTTGAAACTATTACTTATACAAATAACTCTCCCGATGTTTTAAAATATTTATGGGTGCAATTAGATCAAAACAAAAGGGCTAAAGATTCTAAATCGCCGCTAATAGAAAGTAGTTCTGTAGATCCTGTAATGTTGCCTAAACAATTTGCTGATGATTATTTATCTCAACCATTTGATGGAGGTTTTAATATAGAGGCAGTTAAAGATACTAATGGTAATGGATTGCCACACATGACAAACCGCACCATGATGCGTGTAGAATTGCCTAAGCCATTAGCGAGTGGCGATAAATTTTCTTTCTCCATAAAATGGTGGTATAATATTAACGACCATGTTTTAAAAAGAGGACGCTCTGGTTATGAATTTTTTCCTAAAGATGGAAACAGAGCTTACGTTATAGCACAGTTCTTTCCTAGAATGGCTGTATATAGTGATGTTGAAGGATGGCAAAATTCTCAATTTTGGGGACGCGATGAGTTTGCATTGCCATTTGGAGATTACGAAGTTAATATAACCGTACCTGCAGATCATATTTTAGATGGTACTGGTAAATTAACCAATAGAAAAGAAGTGTTTTCTAAAACGATGATGCAGCGTTATGAACAAGCCAAAAAATCATACAAAGAACCTGTGTTAATCGTAACTCAAGCCGAAGCAGAAGCTGCTGAAAAAAGCAGGTCTACAGCAACAAAAACTTGGAAACTCAAAGCAGAAAATGTTCGTGATTTTGGTTTTGCCACATCAAGAAAATTTATCTGGGATATGATGGCCGTTAAAATTGGCAATAAAGATGTTATGGCAGTATCAATGTACCCAAAGGAAGGAAATCCACTTTGGGAAGATTGGTCTACAAAGGCGGTAGCTAGTACATTAAAAACATATTCTAGAATGACGTTTGATTACCCATACCATAAAGCCATTTCAGTTCATGCTAAAAATCAAGGTATGGAATACCCAATGATTTGCTGGAACTACGGCCGCCCAAAAGAGGATGGCACGTATAGTTCTCGTGTACGTTATGGTATGATGGGAGTTATTATACATGAAGTAGGGCATAATTTTTTCCCAATGATTGTAAATAGTGATGAGCGTCAATGGACTTGGATGGATGAAGGTTTAAATAGCTTTGCGCAATATGTAGCGCAAATTGATTTTGCTGAAGCATATCCAGATGCACTAGCAGAAGGAGATACCGAATTCCCACATAGAAGAGGACCAGCAGAAAAGATTGTACCTTATATGGGTGGAGATCAAAATTACATAGCACCAATAATGACTAAAGGCTTAAATACCTATCAATTTGGAAATAATGCTTACGGGAAACCTGCAACAGCACTTAACATATTAAGAGAAGCTGTTATGGGACGTGATTTATTTGACTATGCATTCAAAGAATATTCGCAAAGATGGATGTTCAAACACCCAACACCAGAAGATTTTTTTAGAACCATGGAAGATGCCTCAGCAATGGACTTAGATTGGTATTGGAGGGGATGGTTTTACACCACCGATTGGGTTGATATAGGTATACAAGATGTAAAAAAATACTATGTATCCTCAGAACCAAATGCTTATATGAAAGAGGTTATGAAAGAGCGTGGTATCAAGAAAAAAGATTTAAGACCATTAGTATATATGGTTGAAGAAGGTAGCGAAGATTTTAAAAAATCTATGAAAGATGAAATGGCAACAGAAGCAAAAACAGTAAAAGAATATCTGATGGATAATTTTTCTGAAACCGAACGCCAAAACATAAAAACACCAAAGTATTTTTATAATATTACGTTTGAGAAACCGGGCGGTTTGGTAATGCCCATAATCGTGGAATTTACCTATGCAGATGGTTCTAAAAAAATGGAAACTTATCCAGCACAAATATGGAGATTTAATGATAACGAAGTCACAAAAGCAATAGCAAGTGATAAAGAAATTGTAAGTATAACGATTGACCCTAATCTACAAACTGCAGATGTAGACACCACCAATAACTCTTGGCCAAAGAAAATAGAGCAAGGCGAGTTCGAAAAATTCAAACAAAAAGTAAAAGGATAAAACTTTCAAAAAGCCGATTTTTTAAAATCGGCTTTTTTTATTCTAACAAAACAAGTTACTATATTTGTAAAGTGATACAACAAGCAATATTTTTATTTATTGGTACGCCAGAAGTAATGGTTATACTCGTGGTAGCGGTTCTCGTATTTGGTGCAAAAAACATTCCTGAGATTGCTCGAGGCTTGGGTAAAGGTATGCGCACACTTAAAGATGCCACCAATGATATTAAACATGAAATCACAAAAAGTGCCGAAAATCATGGCATAGATACGAGTATCACTAAAGACGTAAAAAACGAACTTGATAAAGTAAAAGACAATCTAGAAGATTTTACAGGTTCTGTTAAGCGTAAATTATAATAGTTTTTATTTGGGCGTTACCCTTTCGGGTCAGGCTTTCCGCTATATCTTTTTCTCGTGCCTCAAAAAAGGATGCCGCTTCAATCCTTAACGCACTTATCTGCTAAAGTTGTGTTTTTGATATATGTTTTATAATTCTTGTAAGCTAAAACCCACTTTTTATAACTTCCTACTAATAGTCAATCCATCCCTAATAGGCAAAACCACAGTTTCAACACGTTTATCATCTTTTAAAAGTTTATTATAAGCAATTAGCGCAGGTGTAGAAGTATCATCTTTTTTAAATGTAGTATCTAAAACTTTTCCACTCCAAAGCACATTATCAGATAAAATAATACCACCAGAATTTAGCTTATCAATAATAATTTTAAAATAATTAGAATAATTTTCTTTATCAGCATCAATAAAAACTAAATCAAAAGTTTTATCAAGCTTCGGAATAATTTCTAAAGCATTACCCAAATGCTGAACAATTTGATTACCATTTTCAGACTTGTCAAAATACTTGCGCTGAAAATCAACCAATTCTTCATTCACATCAATGGTGTGCAGTTCCCCTTTAGGATGTAAACCTTCAGCTAAGCATAATGCAGAATATCCTGTGTAAGTTCCAATCTCTAAAATATTTTTTGGCTTAACCAATTTAGAAATCATACTTAAAACACGCCCTTGGTAATGTCCGCTCAACATTCTAGGTTGTAATATTTTTTGATAGGTTTCTCTTGTCAGTTGTAGTAATAATTCGGGCTCCTCCTCAGAGTGTTTTACAACATAATCATCAAGTTCGTCGGAAATAAAATTCATAAGATTACGCTTCGTTTTAAATTTATTTAAAACAAAGTTATATTAAATTCTAAGAAAATAAGTGTAGAATTAGTTTTCTGCTTTTGGCTCAGAAACGTCAGGGTTTGGATTGCCAGTTTCGGTACCATCATTTTTTCCTCCCATAAAAAATAATATAGCACCAACAACAACAAGTCCAATTTTTATAATCCAGGCTGTAGTATCTCCCCAAGTATATATCCACATTAGTAAAGATGGTACTCTATCAAAAAAGTTTAAAACAATAGCAAAAAGGCCAAAAAAAGCCATGTAAGATCCAATTTTTCTCATAATTTAGTTTGATTAGATGTTAAATATAGGAAAGAAAATTAAAACAATTTAAGGCAATATTTTATTAACCAAATTCTTTTTACCAACTTCATCATTTCCAAACAACCATTGTAATACATTATTTTCCCATATATCATCATATTCGCTTTCTGTAATAATATTTCTTTCAATAGCCAAGTCTAGTAATTTTCCAGGATAAGAAGATTGAGGTTCGCTTTCCATTTCTCCCAGAGGGTATGGGTCATCAAGCCCCATTAAAACCTGTTTAGCGCCATGATTCCGTAATAATAAATCTAAGCCACCAGTATCATGTACCAAAGTGTCAAAGAAAATATTTTTATGCCCCACAGCTTTTCTAGGGTGGTGTTTGCCTTCAAATAAATCTGGTCTACCATCAAAACCTTGAATACGTCTTCCTAAATTAATTTGAGCCAATTGTCCGCCATGAGCAAAACAAGTACGCATATTTGGAAATTTTTCTTGATAACCATTCAAAGTTAGAAAATGGTAGGCATCTGCACATTGTGCTAACATCCATATTAAATGAAAACGCCATGAGGTATTTTCTAGTTTTATAAACTTTTCGCCATCATAAGGATGAATTTCAACTGCCAAATTGTATTTGTCAGCAAGTTCAAAAATAGGTTCGTTTTCTTCATCAAAAATACACCGCCAAGTACCAATAGTATCCATGTAGTGTGTTGGTAAACACAATAACCGCATGCCATGAGTTTCTACACAACGTTCAATTTCCCAACAAGCACTTCTAATAAAACCTGGATGTACTACAAATCCACAAGTAAATTTACTAGGATGGTCATCCTGAATTTTAGCATTAAAATCATTTTGAAAGCGTAATGCCTTTTTCATTTCTTCAACACGTAAACCATTGCCATAGAGCTGTGATAAATTTAAAACAACAGCATGGTCTAGTTTGTTACGTTCCATCCATTCCAGTTTTTCATTTAAGAAAAAGCTAGAGTCTGTAACAGGGCGTTTCCAGCCCTTTTGAAGCATAAATTTCCTGTCCTTGTCTACCCAAAAAATGCCTTTTTCTCGCATAAATTCTGGAATTTCTTCTGGGTAAGGTAGTAAATGCGAATGACCGTTAATTCTGAGTTTACGTTTCATTTTATTATCCTGAGAGGTCAGGAATCTTTAAGTTGTATTATTTGTTATCCTGAATTTATTTCAGGATCCATCATTAATTAATCTATTTTAACTTTCTTCGGAGGCTGCATGACTTCACCACAATTCGGGCAGCTTCGTTTGTTTTTATCGCCGTAATATTCATCAAAAATCTTAGGCATATCCGTTTCAATATTATCTAGAGTAAAATCTTCTTCATAAAGCTTTGTTACACAATTTTCACAAAACCAAAGCAACGCATCTTTAACACCTTCTTCTCTAGGATATTCAATAACCAACCCAACAGTATTAGCACCTCGTTGCGGAGAATGTGGTACTTTTGGTGGCAATAAAAATATTTCACCCTCTCTTATATGGATGTCTTTCGGAGTCCCTTTATCAATCACTTTTAATACAATATCGCCTTCAACCTGATAGAAAAACTCAGGTGTTTCGTTATAATGATAATCCTTTCTACTATTCGGTCCACCAACAACCATCACAATAAAATCGCCATCTTTCCAAACCACTTTATTTCCCACAGGAGGTTTTAAAAGATGTCTGTTTTCTTCAATCCAAGCTTTAAAATTTATCGGAGGAAATAATTTACTCATTGTTAAAAGGCCCTCTAAATCCCGATATTTATCGGGAAACTCAAAACGGGGATTTGAGTTGTTGTTAATTATAGTTTAAAGATAAAAAAAGATATATAGATTGCGCTAATTTCTCCCTCCCTTTTGGTAGGGTTGGGGAGGGTTTATTTACAAAGATTTTGTGCGTCCACCATCCACAGGAAGATTGACACCATTTATATATCCAGCTGCTTCACTAGCTAAAAATGTAATAGCATTTGCAGTCTCTTCAGGTTGCGCAAAGCGCTTTACAGGTGTGTAATTTTTCATAATTTCTGTCATTTCTTCAATAGAGCTTTCTTCAATATTTGCTTTAATTTTTATGATTTCATTTAAGCGCTCAGTATTAGTAAAACCAGGAAGTACGTTATTTACCGTTATGCCAAATTCAGCAACTTCAACAGATAATGTTTTACTCCAATTACCAACAGCACCTCGAGTTGTATTGCTTACCCCAAGTCCAGGAATAGGTTCTTTTACAGAAGTTGAAATTACATTGATAATTCTACCAAAACCTTCGGATTTCATAAACGGAACAGTTACTTGTGCTAAAAGATGGTTGCACTTTAAATGCATTGTGAAAGCATTCTCAAAAGCTTCCAAACTAGCAGATAGAATAGCACCACTTCTCGGTCCGCCAGTATTATTTACAACAATATGGAACCCATGTTCCCTCTCAATAAACTTAATAACTTGCTCTTGTAATTCTCTTGGGTTAGAAAAATCTGCAACAATGTAGCTGTGATTTCTGTATTTTGGTAATTCTGCTAAAACTGCCTTTAGTTTTTCTCTGTTTCTAGCTACAAGAGTTACGTTAACACCTTCTTGCGCTAAGGCAATTGCTGTAGCTTTTCCTATGCCTTGTGTGCTACCGCAAACTAATGCATTTTTGTTATTTAGGTTTAAATTCATATTATCTCAATTTAGCGACTCTATCATCTTCAAGAATAGCTTCTGTTTCTATTTTTACTTTTTCTAAAATGTCTTTTAGATTTCCGCTTATATCAATTTTTTTGTCTGAAAGCAGATTCAAAATAGCTTTATCCTGAGCTCTTCCTCTTAACATAGCTTCTCTATAACCAATAGCTTCATTAAAAGTTACTAATGAATATTTAGAGGAATAAGTATTTGGAAACTCTTTTTCTAACGCCATTTCTAATTTACGCTTTTCTTTGAAAACAGCATGATTTACATGCCCTTTCATTTCATGAAAGTTGTCAATAGCTAAATCTGCAATAGCATCTGTATCTTTTTTACGAGTATTTTCATAAACTTTAAAAATAGTTTCCCAATCGCCTAAATTTTGGTCTAGTACTTTGTCAAACTCAACTACGTCTTCAAAAGAGGCATTCATTCCCTGTCCGTAAAACGGCACGATAGCATGTGCTGCATCGCCCATTAAAAGCGTATTACCTTGATAATGCCAGGGCGAACATTTTATGGTTCCTAAAGGAGCCGTTGGGTTTTCAAAAAAGTCCTCAAGTAAATTTGGCATAACAGCTAAAGCATCTGGGAACTGGTTTTGGAAAAATTCCAATACTTTATCTTCTGTTGTTAAATTATTAAAATTGTATTCGCCTTCATTATAACTTAAAAAAAGCGTTACCGTAAAACTACCATCTAAATTTGGTAAAGCAATAAGCATAAAACTGCCACGAGGCCATATGTGTAAAGCGTTTTTATGGATTCTATAGTCGCCATTTGGTTTAGGTAGAATGCTTAATTCTTTATAACCATGTGTTAAATAGGCTTGTGAAAAACTGAATAAGAATTTTTTTGCCTAAATAATAACTTTTTCGCATTGCTGAACCCGCACCATCAGTTGCTATAATAATATCCGCATCTTCTACAAATTCATCTTTGGTATTATAATCTTTTAAAAGTGTTGTAGTTTTTTCAAAGTCCACAGATTTACACTTTTTATTGAAATAAATAGTGACGTTTTCGTGTTTTTCGGCTTCGTCTAACAGCAACGCATTTAAATCGCCACGAGAAATAGAATTGATATATTCATGCTCACGACCGCTATAATTTGATTGGAATGTGTTGCCATGTTCATCATGAATCATACGTCCGTTCATCGGAATACAAAGTGATTTTACTTTTTCTTCTAGACCTACTAGTTTCATGGCTTTGTTACCGCGGTCTGAAAATGCTAAATTTATGGAACGTCCTGCACTAATATCTACTTTTCGTAAATCTGGGCGCATTTCGTAAACAGAAACGTTATAGCCCTTTTGTCCTAATCTTAGTGCGAGTAAGGAGCCACAGAGTCCTGCGCCGATAATCAGAATGTTTTGTTGTTTACTCATTTAATATACCTTTCATTTTTTTAACCAGCATAAATACATCTTCAAAAGAATTATAAAGCGGTACAGGTGCACATCTAATTACATCTGGTTCTCGCCAATCACTAATTACTCCAGCTTCGGTTAACTTGGTGTGCAAAGATTTATCGGCATTTTTGACTTGAATAGATAATTGGCATCCACGTTCTTCAGGGTTACTTGGCGTGATAATTTTAATAGTATCTTTTCCTAATTGCTTTAATAAAAACTCAAAATAACCTGTTAGTTTTTTTGATTTAGCTATTAAATTATCAAAACCTACTTCATTAAATACATCCAATGAAGCTTTTATCGCTGCCATGGATAAAATAGGTGGATTGCTTAATTGCCAACCTTCAGCTCCTGGAAGCTGGTCGAATTCGCCACGCATATTAAAACGTGTTTTCTTGTTATGACTCCACCAACCTACAAATCGGTTTAAGTCTTTGCGATGTGCATGCCGTTCGTGTACAAAACAACCTGCTAAGCTTCCAGGGCCTGAATTTAAATATTTGTAAGTGCACCAGGCGGCAAAATCTGCTCCAGAATCATGTAGATTTAATTGTACGTTTCCTGCACCATGTGCGCAATCAAAACCAACTGTGCATCCATACTTATGGCCAAGTTTTGTAATTCGCTTTAAGTCGAAAAACTGACCTGTGTAATAGTTTACGCCTCCAATCATTATTAAAGCGATTTCATCGCCTTGCTCTTTTAGAATTGCTTCTAAATCGTCATAATTTAATAGCTCTTCGCTTTTTCGAGGTTTCCAAAGTATCAATCCTTCCTTGTGATCAAAACCATGATGTTTTAATTGAGATTCAACAGCATATTTATCCGAAGGAAATGCATCACTTTCAATTAAGATCTTATAGCGTGTTTTGGTAGGCTGGTAAAATGATACCATTAAAAAATGGAGGTTTGCTGTTAGTGTATTCATCACAACAACTTCAATAGGTTTTGCACCTACCACTTTTGCCATAGTTTCAGTTAAAAATTCATGATACGGCAACCAAGGGTTTTTGGCTTCAAAATGACCTTCTACACCTAAACTTGCCCAATCTTCTAATTCTTGATTTACATAAGCCTTGGTCTGTTTTGGTTGCAAGCCTAAAGAGTTTCCTGTCATGTAAATCAAATCATTTCCGTTTTTATCTTTCGGCAAATGAAATTGATTTCTGTAAACTGCTAATACATCTTTTTTATCTTGATCTAATGCAAATTCTAGACCTAATTGGTATTCAGACAAAGTGTTTCTGTTTTCGGGTTCAAACAAAAATAAGAATTTAAAACATAGTAATGAAGCTAGTAAACTCAGTAAATTTCAGCTCAATTTTTTTGTATATTTAAGAAAATATTGAAGTTATGGGAAGAAAAAAGAATATACAAATGGAGAAGTAACTATTGTTTGGGAACCAGATAAATGTATCCATTCAGGGATTTGTGCCAGAGGACTGCCAAATGTGTTTAGACCAAAATTAAGGCCATGGGTTAAGATTGATGCTGCTGAAACCGAAATATTAGTAAATCAGGTAAAACAATGCCCGACAGGCGCATTGAGTTTTTATATGAATGATGAAGATGATAAAACAACAGAAACACTCGATACCAAAGTTGAGGTTTTAGAAAATGGCCCACTACTAGTTTATGGTACTTTAAAAGTGATACATAATGATGGAAAAGAGGAAATAAAAAATAAAACTACTGCTTTTTGCAGATGTGGTGCCTCAAATAATAAACCTTTTTGTGACGGCGCACATGTAAAAACTGAGTTTAAAGGATAAATACTTTCAAAAAGGAAAAAACGCTTCAGAAATTAACTGAGGCGTTTTTAATATATATAGACGCAAATGCGGAAAAAACTATGTAAATTAATTACGATATTGGTCGCTCTATAGATGTTTAACTTACAGAAATGGATTCAAATAAATTATATTTTAATACTAATAAAGCTACTTGGAATGATAAAGTCAAAGTTCATGCCAAAAGTGAGCTATATGACATAGAAAGTTTTAAAAAGGAAAATCTTCATTAATGGCTTATGAATTGGAGGCTTTGGGAGATGTAAGCGGAAAATCTTTGTTGCATTTGCAATGTCATTTTGGGCAAGATACGATGAGTTGGAGTAGGCTAGGAGCGAAATGTACAGGTGTAGATTTAAGTGATGAAGGCATTAAGTTGGCGCAAAAATTAAATGATGAATTAAAGCTTGATGCTGAATTTGTATGTTGCAATGTTTTGGATACTTCGGAATTTGTAAAAGATACATTTGATATTGTGTTTACCAGTTATGGTGTGATAGGTTGGTTACCCGATTTAAAACCTTGGGGTAAAATGATTGCTGAACGTTTAAAAAAGGGTGGCGTATTTTTCATGGCAGAATTCCACCCAATAGTTTGGATGTTTGATTATTTAGGTGAAAAACCGATTATGAAATATGGCTACATGCAAGATGAGGCCATTTACGAAGAATATTTAGGTACTTATGCAAATCAAGATTCAAAAATGATAAGTAAGGAGTATGGTTGGAATCATGGTTTGAGCGAGGTAATTAATGCTTTAACTGAAGCTGGATTACATATTGAGTGTTTAAACGAATTTGATGAAAGTCCTTATGATGTGTTGCCTAATTTGATAAAGAATGAATCTGGTATGTTTGTGACAAAAGATAAATTGTATCCATTGATTTTTACTTTAAAGGCTACAAAGGTTTAGTTTTTTTGTTAGTAAAGTAGACTTTTTATTAGTTATATACTCATGTTGTAAGTAGTATTTTTTATTTACCAGTCAGGTTTATAAATTAATTCCTTAGTTGCCAATTTTAGTTTATAATACTTTTCAATTCGTTCAGATGTTTGTGGACTTTTTAGGGTTTTTACAATTAATGTATCATTTATTATTTCAAACTCTTCTTTTGATTTAAAAACTCCAGATTGCACATGATAATAAGCAATTTGAATGTTATTTGTTTCAAAACACGTAGAATAGAATCCCATTTGCGCTTTTTTTGGATTTAATGAATTTATGCTGTCAATTTTTATATTGATAAAAAATGCTATTTTGTTATCAGCATAGAATTTATATCCATTCTTAAATGTTTTTCCATTATCATAAGTTTTTAATTCCGATAAATATATTACGCTTGTATCTACTTTCTCAAAAACTCTTTTATCAATGCAATTTTTGTTGGAAAATTTAATCTTATTTGGTCTAACTATCCCAAATTCATTTCTACTAGCACAATTTGTCAAGTAAAAGATTAAGATTATTAAAATAGTATTTTTAAAAAAGTTCAAAATTACGTCGTTTTGGATATTACCACCACGGCATTGTATATGGCACGTTGCCATATTAGTAGTTTTATATTTTTCAGTCGAAACTGAAGTTTATTAGTAGGGGAGGGTTTAAAGTTAGCCAAATTTTGGCAATGTGTTATATATGTTGTAGCCACAGTTATTTTTTTCGAGTTCTGTAATATAAATTCCAACTTCCGGAATTCGACTCCACTATATCAGGAAATCCATCGTTATTTAAATCTCCTATTTCTATGTTATAAGTATCGTCTTCTATGTCTTCTCGTAGACCAATTTCTATAAATTCGCCATTTTCTTGACCTAAATAGACATAATTTCGCTCTTCTGAATTTCCCTCAACGATGTCAAGATATCCGTCCTTATTCAAGTCAACTACTTTAATCGATGAAGTTGAATGTTCAGTTTTTAAATCATAAATTCGATTAAATACTAACTTTTTGTTTCCGAAATAGATGCTGTTTTTAGAGCCTAAATTTCCTACTACGATGTCTAAAAATCCGTCATTGTCCAAATCTGCGACGTCGATAGAACGGGATTCGTCTTCTTCATTGCCGAATTCTATTACTTTTGAAAAATTCTGATTACCGTCATTTATATAAACTTTATTCCTACTCTGTCTTTCTGCTGTAATTAAGTCCAAAAATCCGTCTTTGTTTATATCTATAACTTTAGTTTGAATAGTTTGGTCTGTTTGGTTGCCGTAAGTGATGATGTTTTCAAAGTTGCCCTTTCCGTTGTTCAGGCAAATTTCGTTTTCGGCTTTTCTGTTTGATAATATTAGGTCAAAATCTCCATCATTGTCAATATCTGCTATTTCAAGATTTCTTGAAGGTGATATTGAACCAAAATTGGTTTCATTGTTAAAGTTTTGATTGGATAAACCAAAGTATATTTTATTGGGATTGTTGTCATTGGCTACGGCAATATCCATAAACCCATCATTGTTTAAATCAGCACTTTTCACAGAATAGGTAGCATCAAGAAATCTTCCAATAGGTTGGGCTACTTTAAAACCTCCCTTTCCATCATTGTAGTAAATATAGTTTTGTTCCGCCCAATGTCTTCCATTAGCTACGAGTGCATCTAAATCTCCATCCTGGTCAATGTCTGATAACGTTATTGAGGCAGTTCGATTTGATTGCGTTCCGATGGAAAAAAATCCGTCAGCATTAAAAAATGTCACTTCTTGAGCAAATCCATTTAACGAGATCGTCAATAAAGTAAGTAATATTATTGGTGTTCGTATTTTTTTCATAATTGTGCCTAACGTGTTTGTATATGGAAAGTTACGTGGTTTAGTATTTAACTTTGCAAGTACACACCAAGTTGGAAATTCCGCAGGGATTTCCAAAGTAGGTGAGAACGAGCAATTACTTATAGCCATTATTACCAACTGTTATTATTCTATTTTAATAATAGGTTCTTCTTTCAGATATCCAAGTGATAATAAAAATTTATCAGCTTCAATTAGTGTTTTTTTGTAATATTCAAAATTGCTATAATTGAAAAATCCATGACCTTTTCCTTCATACAGTTTCAAATCGCATCTGCTCCCAACTTTTTCCATTACGGTTTTGTAATATTCTACTATTTCTACTGGGATGAGCTTGTCTTTAGTTCCAACCAATATAATTGTAGGTGGAGCTCCCTCATTTATATTATGTAGGGGTGAGAACTTTTTGTACTCCTTTCCAATTCTTTCATAGCCATAACCACCTGGTCCATTATCAATAACTGGATTAAAAAGCACAAGAGCATTTGGTTTACAATCGGTAGTTTGATTATTAGTATCTTCACTATAACCGTTTATTAATGCTGTTGCAGCTGCAAGATGACCTCCAGATGAACCACCGGAAGCTATTATTTTGTTTGAATCAATACCAAAATCAGAAGCATTTGTTTTTATATATCTAATAGCAGATTTAGCGTCTTTTAGCGATTCAAGGGGTGTTGTCTTATTTTTGGTTTTCGTTCGATAATCAGCAAGAAAACAAACAATTCCTCTTTTGGAAAAATACTTAGCATGATTTAAGAAATGAGACTTATCGCCACCTATCCATCCTCCACCAAAAAAGAAAATCATTGCAGGATATTCTTTTCCTTCTCCCATATTATTTGGATAATATATTTCTAAAAATAATTTGGTAGAATCGATTTGTTTGTAAAGTACTGTCTCTTGAGCAAAGCAAATCACGCTGCTAAACATTATAATTACGATTGTCAAAGTCAAAGAATTTTTCATCATTATTAATTGTTGGTAACGTTGTTGTATAAGATTAGTTGCGTGGTTTAGCAACGAATTTAGCAAATAAATCACAGATAGAAAGTCCGCTAGGACTTTCGCAATTAGGTAAGAAGCCAGCAATAAATTATATACGGTGTTGCCAACAGTTATTTTTTCAGTTCTTCTAATTTTTTTATTTCCCAATCTTTGTCATCATAGATTTTTTTGTTCTTATCATCCCAATCTACAAAATTTCCAGAGTTCAGTTTTTTATGTTTCTGTAATATTTCTTCTT
Source organism: Jejuia sp. G7-7 (assembly GCF_055808955.1). Lineage (NCBI taxonomy): Bacteria > Pseudomonadati > Bacteroidota > Flavobacteriia > Flavobacteriales > Flavobacteriaceae > Jejuia > Jejuia sp. G7-7. Next base: position 1,978,603 of record NZ_JBVVSZ010000001.1, on the reverse strand, counting down.
TAATTTCTTTAGGTACAATTACCAAAATATCAAACCTGATTAAATTCTTAATCGATAACAAACTCTTATAAGAATTCTTATCTATTACAGAAGAGGAATTCAAATCCAAATGTTTTAGGTTTATAAGTTTTTCATAAGGTTCTAAACTTTTAAGTCGCAAATTCCTTGGTGCAAAAGCATCTCCGTTTAATGAAAGTCCAATAAGAGAAAATATTTCTCCTATTTTTTCATAATTATCTATTTTAAAAGAGTTTTCAATTCTTAAATGAGTCAGTTCAATTTTCGTTATTGGCGAAATATCTTTTAATTGAGTAAACCTCTCTAATTCCAATCTTTTTAGTTTTGTCAGTTTTAAAATTGGATTTAAGTCAGTTGCTTTTGAACCGTCAATTATTAAGTCAGTAAGATTTGGTAACTCACAAAAAATGTCAAGAAACTCTTGATTAATTCCAAAAGCGATAGAAATTCGTTTTACTTTTTCCAGCGAGGGAATCATTTTTACCCATTCGCTTTTTACTCTTTCTTTTTCTTTTTTGGTTGAAACGTGCCATTGAAAAGATAAACTACCAATTCGGATATTTTCAGAGTTTATTTTTGGATTATCATACTGTTGTATGTTCACATAATCGTAAATATGTTCTGGTGAAAAAAATTGATGATTTTTATATCTGTCGTTCATTTTAATTGTTGGCAACGGTTACGTATATGAAAAGTTGTGTGCGAGGATTTTCCGTAGGAAAATCAGATACAAGCAAACAAAGCAACTCATATTGGTTAAGCACAAAATAGCAATTTTTTATATACTTTGTTGTAGTACGTTTTTTATTCCAATACTACTTTTATTTCCTTTGACATAAAAGGTTTGTCCTTTCCTCCATAAACAGTTCTGCAATTTCCTTTTATTAAAATAATTGGATTTTTAAGTATAAAGTATTTATCTATTTTGTTCTTTATGTTCAATTCAGGTATTTCAAATACAATTTCGTTTACCGATTCAGATATGGTTCCCAAAAATATTTTTTCAAAAGGTTTTTCCTTTGAAATGCTATATTCATCAATATATTCGCTGTCGTCTCCAAATATAGGTGGACCTTCAATAAATCGTTTTTTTAATTCGTGATGAAATTCAAATCCTTCTGCTTTAGATAAAAATGAAATTTTAATATTGCTTAAATTTTTATAAAATCGAATAGTTTTTTCTACCTCGGTTGGGTAAATTTTTATGGTCAATTTAAAGTTGTCATTTGACCGATACGTTTCTTTATCCAACTCAAAATCGATATTGGTGTTTTCGAAATCATTTTTTGAGCAACTTAAAGCTAAAATCAAAAGCAAGAAAATTGTTAAGGTGTTCTTCATTCTCAAATGTACTACAACTCGTTATATAATTACTTTTATGTTTCATATCCCGTAAATAAGTAAGGATATAAAACCTTTTTTGTCGTTGTAATCCTGTAAAAATAATTGAATTTTTTGTAAGAAAAAACAAAAAAATCAATTGAAAGCTACTAGGGTTTTTAAAGTATTTTGGTTTGAAAACCAACCCGACTTAATGATTTTCTTTCAGTAATTCTTTAGGAAACTTAGCTTGAAACCGTTTTAATCTTGGAATTGACACATTACGGATGTACCCATTATTTGGATGTAAGCGCTCATAGTTTTGATGATACTCTTCTCCTTTCCAAAATTTTTGAAATGGATATATTTCTGCTGCAATTTTAGCGTCTAGTTTTTTTGCTAAGGCTGCTTTTTTCTCTAAAATTATTTTCTTTTGTGTTTCGTTTTGATAAAAAATAATAGAGCGGTATTGAGAACCTTTGTCTGGCCCTTGTCCGTTTACTTGAGTTGGATTTTGTGATGCGAAATAGGCGTCTACTAAAGTTTCAAAACTAACTACTTTTGGGTCGTAAATGACTTCTACTGCTTCGGCGTGTCCTGTACGCCCTGTATTACTGGCTTGGTAGCTTGGATTTTTTGAATGCCCGCCTGAATAGCCGTTTATCACTTCGTCTACGCCTTTTATGCTTTCGTAAACAGCTTCAACGCACCAAAAACAACCGCTTGCAAAATATGCTCTGGCTTTTCCGTTTTTAATTGGGACTTCAATTGGTTTAGCTTTTGTTACCGCTTCTTGTTCTTTATTGTTTTGTGCTGAGTTTTTACAGCTAAATATAAGTGCTAGAACTAAAAGGAGGATGATTTTTTTCATGGGATATTTTTTTCTTTTAATAGACGTATAAAAATACAAAACCTTAAACTGTTATGTGTAAAACTAATTATAATGTCTTGTAAATATTTCGAGATAAATGCCAAACCAAAAAATTAAATAAATTTAAGGAAATTATTTAAGTGTATTCGCTCTCAGAATCACGCGCTTGAAGCTGCGCTTAGCAACTACATTATTTCACTCATTATTTCTGCGGATTTATGATTCGGACTGTGTCCGAACTTGAGTGTTGATTTTCTACAGCTTTATTTTTTTATTCAAAGGTTTTTCAATTGTCTAAACATCTTTAAATAATACAAAACTCTTTACTAAATACTGCCTACTGAAAACTAACCCTCGTAAGATATTTAAAGTGCATCTCTTTGCTTTTATGCAAATTGGCTAGATAACTTTATTAGAGCTAAATATTTGTTAGTGGATTCCTGACTTCGTAAGAATGACACAATGCAAAATATATAGTGAATCATTTGTGTTCATAAATTCAATAATTCAAACTACAAGTGCATAAAAAAAGCCTTCACTAAAAATGAAGGCTCTTTTCTATATGTTTATGGATTGTTTTACAGTTTTGAAAACATTTTTTCCATTTTAGCTTTTTGCTCATCGGCTAAAGCTGCATCTACTAAAATACGTCCACTATGCTCATCTGTAATTACTTTTTTACGAGCTGCAATTTCTACCTGAACTTGCGGTGGAATAGTAAAGAAAGACCCGCCAGCAGCACCTCTTTCAATAGCTACAACAGCTAATCCGTTTTTTACATTTTTACGAATTCTATTGTATGCTTTTACCAGACGCTCTTCAATTTGAGCTTTGTAAGCATCAGATTTTCCGATAAGCGCTTGCTCTTCTTTTTCGGTTTCAGCTAAAATAGCATTCAACTCACTTTTTTTATGTTTTAAGTGTGTTTCACGCTCTTTTAATTGGTCTTTTGTAGCAGAAATAACTTCTTTTTTCTGCTCTATTTGTGCCTTAAATTCTTTGATATGCTTTTCGGCCAATTCAATTTCTAATTCTTGAAATTCTACTTCTTTAGAAAGGGAGTTAAATTCTCTGTTATTTCTAACATTTTTTTGTTGCTCGCCATATTTCTTAATGAGTGATTTAGACTCTTCGATTAAATTCTTTTTAGAAGAAATATCATTGTCTATAACCTCTAAACCGTTTACAAGTTTCTCTAGTCTTGTGCTTAATCCAGCAACTTCATCTTCTAAATCTCTTACTTCTAAAGGCAGTTCTCCACGTACATTACGGATTTCGTCAATGCGTGAATCTATAAGTTGTAAATCGTATAATGCTCTTAAACGATCTTCTACACTAACTTCTTTCTTTTTAGCCATACTTAAAAATACTTAACAGGATTGGTATTTGTCTTTGATAAAACGACTGCAAAATTAGTAATTTTTTTTGTAAGATGCTCTACTAAACCATTTTTTGTGAATTGCTCACTTTCATAATGTCCAATATCGGCTAAAAGAATGCTGTTTTCAGCTGTGAAAAAGTCGTGATATTTTAAATCGGCCGTAATAAAAGCATCTGCATCAGCGGCTTTTGCAGCATTAATAGCAAAACTTCCTGAACCTCCTAAAACTGCTACTTTTTTTATGTTTTTATTTAAAAATGAAGAATGACGAATAAAACCGGTTTTCATTTTAGTTTTTACATGATGTAAAAAATCTGTTTCTGAGATTGATTTCTCTAATTCTCCAATCATACCCATTCCGATGTGCTGGTTTTTATTTTCGATAGTAACCACTTGGTATGCAACTTCTTCGTAAGAATGCGTATTGAAAAGGTTTGCAGTATTTTAGATTCCAGGTGTTTAGCAAATGTTACTGTGATTTTGGTTTCGGCTTCTGTATGTATTTCTCCTTTTTTTCCTTTTGTTGGTGAGGAAATATCATTTCCTTTAAAAGTACCTTTACCCTCAACATTAAAACTACAATTATCATAGTTACCAATACTCCCTGCGCCTGTATTGAATAAAGCAGTTCTAAGGCTTTTTGCTTCAGCCTTTGGAGCGTAAGTGGTTAACTTTTTAATAGTTTCGCTTTGCGGAATTAAAATGCGTTTGTTTTTGAGTTCTAATTGATTACAAATGATATGGTTTACACCTTTGTACGCATTATCTAAAGCTGTATGCATGCTATAAATAGCAATGTTATTTTTTATAGCTTTTAGTACAACACGCTCTACGTATGTTTTAGTGGTTATTTTTTTAAACCGTTAAAAATAATAGGGTGGAAACTTACAATAAGATTGCAATTTTCTGAAATGGCTTCGTCTACAACGGCTTCTAGCGTATCTAAAGTGACTAAAACTCCAGTTAGTTTTGTGTTTTTGTCGCCTATTAAAAGCCCCACATTATCAAAATCTTCAGCATAAGATAATGGTGCTAGTTCTTCTAAATGATTTATGACGTCTTGTACAATCATAATTAATTTGTTTGGTTCAAAGATAAAATATTATACTTTCGCTTAAATGAAGCTTCTGAGAAAAATATTATTTCCAATTGTTCCAATTTACTATATAATTACATGGTTTAGGAATAAACTTTATGATTTTGGTATAAAAAAATCGGATTCTTTTGATTTTCCTGTGATATGTGTGGGTAATTTAAGTGTTGGTGGTACAGGAAAAACGCCGATGATTGAATATTTAATTCGTCTTTTAAAGGAAGATTATAGAGTTGCGACTTTGAGTAGGGGATATGGAAGAAAATCTAAAGGTTTTCAAATGAATAATAAAAACGTTACTGTTGATGTTTTAGGCGATGAACCTTTCCAGTTTTATTCAAAATTTAAGAATGAAATTTTGGTTGCTGTTGACGCTAATAGAAACGAGGGAATTACTCTTTTAAGAATGTTAGAAGATTATCCAGAGGTAATTTTACTAGACGACGCATTTCAACATAGAAAAGTAAAAGCAGGTTTTAATATTATGTTAACTACTTATAAGAATCCGTTTTTTAACGATATTGTATTACCTACTGGTGATTTAAGAGAACCGAGAAGTGGGGTTAAAAGGGCAGATGTGATTGTTGTTACAAAATGTCCTACAACCATTAGTTATTATGAGAAACAGGCTTTTTTAAGGAGAATTAAAGCAAGAAATCATCAACAGGTTTTTTTAGTTCTATTTCTTATGCTGAAGCGGTTGTTTCTGAACATTCATCACTAAAATTAGATCAACTCCCAGAGTTTACTTTAGTTACGGGTATTGCTAATGCAATTCCCCTAATCAAATATTTAAAAATAAAAATTTGAAGTTTGAGCATTTAAACTTTAAAGATCATCATGAATTTTCTGCAAATAACATTTCTTCATTTGAATCTAAAAGTTTTATACTTACCACAGAAAAAGATTTTATGCGATTAAAACAATATAAATCTCTAGAAAGTAAATTGTTTTATTTACCAATAACTGTATCAATTTCAGATTCAAAACAATTTGATACTGCAATTCTAAATTTTGTAAAATCTTAATTAAGCAGTTGCTGTATTTTTGCTAGAAAGTGCATTAAACAGTTTCTTTTCAAACTCTTCTTGTTTGAATGGTTTAGGGATAATGTCAGTAAACCCTGCTTCTTCAAACTCATGCATTTTGTCTTCAATTGTAACGGCAGTAAGGGCAAAGATAGTAAGCTCTTTATCAAAAGTTCTTACAATTTTTGTTGTTTCAATACCACTAATTCCTGGCATATGGATATCCATTAGTATAATATCGTACTTATTGGCTTTAATCTTATCAACGGCAGCTTCACCATTATCCACAATTTCACAATAAAGATCCATTTTGTTGAGAATCTTTTTCGTTATCATTTGGTTAATTTTGTTGTCTTCAACAACTAAAATCTTCACGGTACTTAGGTCTATATTACTAGGTCTAGTATCTAATTTTTTGACTGCTTTTTCCGCTGCTTTTTCCTTATCTGCATTATATTCTAAAGGAATTTCAAAGAAAAAAGTAGTGCCTTTTCCTAATTCACTTTGCATATAAATTTTACCTTTTAAGATATCAATTAATCCTTTTACAATTGATAATCCAAGACCAGTTCCACCGTATTTACGATTAATTTGAATAGATCCCTGAGAGAAGCTTTCAAACATATGGTCTTGTTTTTCTTTGGTAATACCAATACCGTTATCTTCTACTTCGAAGCGGAGTTCGTAAATATCATCCTTTTGACCAATTTTGTAAACTCGTATCCAAATATCTCCATCTTTAGTAAACTTAATGGAGTTACCTATTAAATTAATAAGAATTTGAGAAATCTTTAATTGGTCTGCAATAAAATTATCGGGTAAGTCTTTGTCGTATTCAAAATGAATTGTGATATTATTGTCTAATGCTGAATTGTTTAATGCAAGAACAATATTATTAATTTTCTTTTTAAGACTAAATGGTTCTGGCTCAATTTCAACTTTATTAGCTTCAATTTTGTTAATTTGAAGAATATCGTTAATGAAAGTCAACAAATAATCTCCTGAAAATTTCAATGATTTTAAATGCTGAATTTGTTCAGGTTTTGGATTTTCATCTAAAAGCATATTACTTAAACCAGTAACCGCATAAAGAGGTGTTCTTAACTCATGTGTTACTGTTGATAAGAAATTTGCTTTTGTTTTTGAAGCCAGTTCTGCTTTTTCTTTGGCAATAATAAGCTCATTGTTCTTTTTATGAAGCATATTATTAGTCTTAAGCCTGATGTTATTATTCTTATAAAGTGACAATGTTAAAAGTGACAAAATAGTAATTAAAGCAACACTTAAAATAGAGATAAGTGTGCTTAAATCATTTTTACTATTGGCTTCTTCTAATTCTGCTTTTTGCTTTTTGTTATTTTCAATTTGATCGTTAATTAAAAACTGAATACGCTTTTCTGGTGAAAGATTTGCTTGTTTGATAGCTCTTAAAGAATCTGATAAATTAATATGAGATTTTAAGTAATTATTGGCAAGCTGATGACTTTGTGAGTTTTCATAAATAGAGCTAAGTACTAAATAGGCATTATTTTTAATCTTACTGTAGCCATTACTAGAGGCCAAATCGAGTCCTTCTTTTGTGAAATTTAATGCTTTTTCTGGTTCGTTTAAAGCATTATATACTTTTCCGTGACAAACTAAAGCGCTACTTAAAATTTTGTTAAGCTCTTTTTTTCTTGCAATAACTAAAGCTTGCTCAACTAGTTCTCTTGCTTTTCTGTAGTTTTTTAATTTAAAGTATGCATTACCTTCTGCCAGAAGTGTTTCAGCTAATTCTGAGTCTAGTTGTTCTTCTTGAAATTTAGATTTTGCTGCTCTATATGAATCTAGAGCTTGATAAGTATTGTCTTTAGCCATGTAAACATCGCCAAATGTTTTAAAAGAGCGACCAAGATTTTTATTGTCGTTAGTAATACGCTGCATTTCTACAGCTTTATTAAGAGATTTTATGGCAACATCTTCTTCTTCAATAATAAGGTGAAGTTTACCTTTAATAGAATGAATTAGACCAATGCTTTTTTTATTGTTTGCTTCTTCAGCAAGCGCTAACGCTTCGTCTAAAGTTTTTTGAGCCTCAAAATATTTGAAGTTAGAAATATCATTTTGAGATTGCTCGATCCAATAGTTAATGTTATTTTGAATGATTTCAGGATCCTTCTCAAGCGTAGTTTGAGAGAACATACTGAATGATAACAACATTAAAACTATATATATGTTTTTGATTTGGGACATCTTAGTTTCAATATGACGACAAATATAAATATTTATTCGACAAAATACACTTTTTTTCCGATAAATTGCACTTTATCTAGTTGATGTGCTTCTGAGCCTTGTATGATGAACGTACCAAAGCACTACTTTCTACATGCCTAAAACCTAGATTTAGTCCAATTTCTTTAAATTCGTCAAATTCATCAGGGTTAATAAATCGTTTAACGGGCAAATGCTTTTTACTAGGCTGAAGGTATTGACCGATAGTTACAACATCAACATCATTCGCTTTTAAATCGTGCAAGGTTTCAATAACTTCCTCTCTGGTTTCGCCTAAACCTAGCATAATTCCTGATTTTGTACGTCTTTGCCCTTGTTGTTTTAAATACTTTAAAACACCCATGCTTCTATCGTATTTCGCTTGAATCCGTACTTCTCTTGTTAATCTTCTTACGGTTTCAATATTATGAGACACCACTTCTGGAGCAACATTGATTATTCTATCAATATGTCTTTCAATGCCTTGAAAATCTGGAATTAAGGTTTCTAGAGTTGTTTCTGGATTCATTCTACGAACTGCATTTACAGTTTCTGCCCACATGATGCTCCCCATATCTTTTAAATCATCTCTATCAACGCTCGTTAAAACAGCATGTTTTATTTGCATTATTTTTATGGAACGAGCTACTTTTTCGGGTTCATCCCAATCCACAGTTTCTGGTCTTCCAGTTTTTACACCACAAAATCCACATGATCGAGTACAAACATTTCCAAGTATCATAAAGGTTGCAGTACCTTCTCCCCAACATTCCCCCATATTTGGACAACTTCCCGAAGTACAAATAGTATTGAGTTTATATTTATCAACTAAACCTCTTAATTCGGTATATTTTTTTCCAGTTGGTAATTTAACACGCAACCATTTTGGTTTGGGTTGTCTCTCTGGTAGTATGTTAGAAATTGTTTCTTTTTGCATCCTAAAAAAATGAAAGGCAAAGATACAAAGTATTCTTTTAAAAGCGTTTTATAGTGTTGTGAGATACCAAACACTAAACGCAATTAAAAAGATGATTCCTAACCAACTTAAAATGTGTAAGTTTCTAGATGGCCTCCATGTTTTGGGTGTATGTTTACTGGAAATAAGTTTGTAATTTATTATGGCATAGAAAGGGGCTGTGATGAATGATAAGATAGTTGCAATTTTAATTAATAAACCCATTTCTGAACCAAGAAAGAGAAATATATAAATTGTCCCTAGGCATAAAAGAATGATCCAAAAATATAACCAAACTTAAAAGGTTTGTTTAAAAGTAATTCTGAAGTTCTATCCATAGCCCTCGGCGATGCATCTAGAGTTGTTAATGTAGTACTAAACATAGTAGTAAAGGCTGCAATACCAATTATTATGTATGACCACTCTCCTAAGTTTGTAGTATACATATCAATTAATTGTCCTGCGAAAATGCTTGCCGAATTACTGAAATTTTCGTCACTACTAAACATTACTAAAGCACCCAATAACAAAAAGCCTATACCTAATATTATAGTGCCAATGTAGCCTACATTAAAATCGAAAAGCGCACCTTTAGTTGAAAATGAATCTTGGTTCTTCTTTTTCTAAAGTCCATAGTGAATGCCAAACAGAAATATCTAATGGTCCTGGCATCCATCCCATAAACGCAATTAAAAACGCTATTTCTAGATTGTTTTTAGGAAGAACTTGAGCAATAGAAAGTGCTGTCGTATTATTATATAATGCCATAGTTACAGCAACTACTGTACTTATGGAAAGCATAATAATAATAACTTTAATAAGATTGTCTAGTAGTTTATACTTACCTAAAAGTAGTAATGATAAGCAGATACATAAAATGATAACCGACCATATTTGAACACTAGAAATATCAAGGCCTCCTATGGTTATTGGTTCAAAATTATAGAATAGTGTAGAAGCGATACCAGCGGTAACAATAGTTACTGCCATTTGTATCACGAACATTGTTCCAAGAGTAAGTAGGTAATATGCAATCAAAGTGCCTTTGCCCAATTTTTTATAGCCATCTAGTAGGCTCTCTCCTGTGGCTGCAGCATATCTAGGACCATATTGAAAAAAGGGTATTTAAAGAGTGTTACTAATACCAATGCCCAAATTAACCCTAAACCAAAATCTGCTCCTGCTCTGGTAGATTGCACTAGATGAGAAACACCAATGGCTGCACCTGCGAATAATAATCCTGGTCCTAGGCTTTTTAGTTTAGTAATCAAAAATTGAAGCTTTTTTAGTATGAATTCTTCTTTCAATTTACTTAAGTGTAAATTATCAATGTAACAATGTTTTAAAACCGTGGTAACCTCTTTTTCCCTCTACCGCTTTGGGTTATAAAAACGTTATCAATTGTTAAAAGGCTTTTGCTTTCGGTTTGAGACCCGAAAACACTAAGTCTAGAATGCCTTAGACCATCTCCTCTTGATAATTCGAAAATAGATTCAGAGGGGTTTAATTCAAAGTTTTTTATAAACTTCTGTTTAAAGGTAATATGTTCAAAATCAAAATCTATAAATTCCTTTCTAAACCAATTATTGTCTCTTTCTGAAAATGGAATTTCATCAAAATTTGTAAAACTCATGTATGCGCCAAAAATAATAATTGCTGCTTCAGCAATCCAAATAATCCAAAGTAGTAGACCTGTGAGGTTTATGTCAGATAAACCCAACGACCAAGTACCTACTTTGTTAATTTCAATCATATTCAATACTACCAAATCTGGACGAAAAAGTATATTTAGAAAATAGTCGAATTGTTCAAAGACCATAAAAAGACTAAATTTTTCGTTTGAAATAATAAACAAGAAGCTCACCCATTGAAAATAAACAGCGAAAAGGGCTAAAACTAAAGTGATAATAATAGACTTTTTTTGGTTTCTAATTTTAAAAATGATATTGAAAATCCTACTGGTATAGGAAACTATAAAACCGTAGATTACAACTATTACAATGTTTAAATAGATTATGGGTATAAAACTAACTATTAAGCTGTAGAAATAGCTTAAAAAAAGAATAGTTACTAATGAGCAAATAATAACAAGAAAAATATTTAATGGTGTAGCTATTCCAGATGCTTTATAGAAATTAAGTTTTTGGTTATTCATCAAATAATTATTTATCTCTAATAACTTCGGCTAGTAATTTTTTAGCCCTAAGTAACTTTACTTTTACATTATTGATAGGCTCGTTAAGTTCTTTTGAAATTTCTTTATAGCTTAACTCTTGAAAATATCTTAGGGTTATAACTTTTTGATAATGAGGTTTTAATTTCTTGATATCTCTTAATAATTTAGCGAGATTCTGTTCTGTAATTAGTTTATCTTCAACAGAAGGTGATTCATCTAAAACCTGAAAAGCTTTATTGTCATCTTTAGAAATAATGTGTTTAATTGAGTTTTTCTCTTTCCTAAGTAAATCAATGTGGATATTCTTAGAAATTGTAATCAGCCAAGTTTTAAATTTATAATTTTCATCAAAAGTTTCAATTCGATCAAAAGCCTTAGAAAATGTTTGAATGGTAATATCTTCAGCATCATTCTCATTTTCAACTCTCTTCAATTGAAAACCATACACAGCATCCCAATATAAATCCAATAAAAAATTAAAGGCCTTTTGGTCGTTTTTTTTAGCGCGAGAGATGGCATCTTCTATTTCCAATGCTTGGGTTTTGAAATATTATTTGATATAAATATAGCCAATTGAAAAGTAATTAGAAAGATTTCTAGAAACGGAAGAAAAGGTAATAGGTCTTTTTCGTGAAGTTTTTTTGCAGAAACCCCATAAACAATATATAGAACGATAATTCTAAATAATATGAAGCACGTCACTAGAATTGGTACATGCCATGCAGACAAAAGCAATATGGATAAGGCCCAAAATAGTAGGTTAGTGATATAGAATAATGCCAATAAAAATTTATGCTTTTTCTTATAGTATTTTGCTGTTGAAACGTGTCTGAGTTTTTGTTTGTACCAAGATTTAAAAGATGTTTTAGGAACCGAAGTTGTAAAACTTTCTTTAGAAAAACAAATGGCAGTATTAGAGTTTGTCGCGGCTTCATTTACAAATAAATCATCATCGCCAGAACGAATATTCATATGTCCCATAAATCCATTAACCTCAAAAAACTGTGACTTCTTATAGGCCAAGTTTCTACCAACGCCCATATACGGGCTACCCAATTTTGCAAATGAAAAATAAGAAATAGCTGTGGTTAGTGTCTCAAACCGGATCAGTTTATTTAATAATGAATTTTTTATTTTAGAATACGCACCATAACCCAAAACAATTGATTTTTCTGAAGTAAAATGTGATACCATTTCTGAAATCCAAAATTTTGAAAGCGGTTTACAATCTGCATCAGTAAATAACAATAAATTATGCTTAGCTGCTTTAATACCAAGTGTTAAGGGGTATTTTTTATTACCCCAAAAGGTTTCCAGATGCTTTACGTTTACAATTTTTATGCACTCATTTTGATTTGCAAAGCTTTCCATAACCTCAAAAGTTTCGTCACTAGAAGCATCATTAATCAAAACAATTTCAAAATTTTTATAATCTTGATTGATAACTGAAGGCAAAAACATTTTTAAGTTTTCTGCTTCATTTTTAGCACAAATAACTAATGATACAGGTATATTTGAAGTTGTATTTGAAGTTTTTTGTTTGAGAAAAGCAAATCTCCCGAAAATATTGAGATAGAAAATTACTTGAATTAAAACAACGCCAATAAAAGTGTAAAGCGCAATATCAAGAAATATCATGAACTACTTCGAATGTTGAGGTTCGTTACAATCACTAAATTGATCTGGTGTTTTTCCACAAAAACCGCATGACTCCCCTTCTTTATTTAGCATTGGGTTTTGACTAGCACAAGTACCCGCAAATTTACCATCTTTTTTTGCCCAAATTTTTATTGCAATTCCAGCAACTCCGAGACCTAAAAGCAGAAGAGTAATTAAAAAAAGTTTCATTAAAAATATTTTTTTGCAAAGATACAGTTTTTAGTAAATTTTATAATACACATAGACTTATATTATTTATAAGTGACTTTTAAATTTATTAGGTGTCTCATTATTAATCATTTAGATTTATCTAAATACTAACTAATTAAATCACATTACATTATGAAAAAACTATTTGCAGAATTTTTTGGAACTTTTTGGCTTGTTTTTGGGGGTTGTGGTAGTGCTGTTTTTGCTGCTGCTTTTCCAGAATTGGGTATTGGATTTGCTGGTGTAGCATTGGCATTTGGTCTTACTGTATTAACAATGGCCTATGCTGTAGGTCATATTTCAGGAGGACATTTTAATCCAGCCGTTTCCCTTGGTTTATGGGCTGGAGGCAAGTTTGAAGGAAAAGAGATTATAGGTTACATTATCGCACAATTAATAGGAGCAATCGCTGCTGCTGGAGTTCTTTATATTATTGTTTCTGGTAAATCTGATTTTACAGATATTGGTGGTTTTGCATCAAACGGTTATGGAGAGTTGTCTCCCGGAGGTTTTAGTATGATGTCGGTTTTTATTGCTGAGTTTTTATTAACACTATTTTTCCTTTTAATTATTTTAGGAAGTACAAATGTTAGAGCTCCAAAAGGGTTTGCGCCAATAGCCATTGGTTTAGGTTTAACCTTAATACACTTAATAAGTATTCCAATTTCAAATACATCTGTTAACCCTGCTAGATCTACTAGTCAAGCATTATTTGCTGGTGGAGATTTTCCTGCACAACTGTGGTTATTCTGGTTAGCACCTATTGCTGGAGCTATTGTAGCAGGTTTTATACATAAAGCATTTTTTGATAAAGAATAATAAATAAAAGTAACTATTTTATTTTAGTATAAAGAGAATAACCCTTAATAAGAGTTATTAATAGCGAGTAAAAAGCCTGTTTCCTTAAGGAAACAGGCTTTTTCAATTTTGAGAATTGTTGATGTGTATTATTGTAAGCTTATTTCAGCAACGCTGTTTTCTAAAGAAGCTACTGTATTTCCTCCTCTTGGTTCAATAGTAATGTTTAAACCATTTGCATTTTCAGTAAAAGGAATTCGTTTTAACTGTCTGTCAGTTTCGGTTAAAATACCTAGACTTACCATTTTACCTTGTAAATCTGCCCAAATTTGATAACATTGTTCCTCTGGTAATTGCGGTAAAGATACCACATCTATCATTGAAGTTTTTTCCTTAGGATTGATGTAAGCTACAGTTTTTAGGTTTTTAGCACGATCATTTCCTTGCATAATATACTTATATGTTTCCGGATCGTTTAAACGTTTAAACTGTGCCATAATAGCATCTAGCTTTTTGTTGTTCATTTCTATATCATTTCTCAAATCACCAATTTCTTCATCCACAATTAATGTTTCATTGTGTAATAATTGATTTTGATTATAAAAATAAAGAGAAGTTCCAGCAAAAATTAGGGCTGCAACACTTGCTGCAACACTAAATTTATACCATTTCTTGTACTTGTTGCTTGGTTTCATTTCTATTACCGGAGCATTATCTAGTTCGCTTAAAATATTATCTAAAATATGTTTTGGAGCTTCAACGGCATTGCTTTTTGCAACAATTTCTAAATTATGCTGCAAGGTATTATAGGCATTCTGCACCTCTGGGTACTTTGAAATGTAAGCTTCAACCTTTTCTGTTTCTAGAATGGTTGTTGCACCTATTAGATAATTATCTAATAGGTCTGAATTTAAAAAAGTAGTTATTTTCTCATTCATGACTTTATTTATTGAGGATCGTAGATTTTTTTCAATTCTCGCAATCCTATTTTTAATCTTGATTTTATTGTCCCCAACGGAATATCAAGCTCATCACTTGCTTCCTGTTGTGTCATTCCTTCAAAAAATAGCGCATTTATCACTATTTGATACTTCTCATCCAAACTGCCTAAATGCTTTTTTATATCTAGCACGTCTTGGTTCAAAGAGTTCGTTGTAACCTTATATACGCTAGATTTATCAATTTGGACTTCCTTCTCGATTTTATTTTTTAAAGATCTTGTTTTATCAATGGCAGTATTGTAGGCTATTCTATATAACCATGTGAATAGTTTTGCCTTTGTAGCATCGTATTTTTTTGCATATCTCCAAATTTTAACAAAGGTTTCTTGGAGTACGTCTTCAGCGAGATCGTCGTCCGTAATTATTTTTTTTATAACACCTAGAAGGGCATCTGCATAATTTTCATATAGCAGAGAAATAGCTCTCTTATCGCTAGTTTTTAATAAACCAACAATTTCTTTTTCTATGTTCGAAATCAATTTAAATGGTGTTAGTTATTATCGGTAAATTTAGGGTTTTATTATTTTCAAAGTTAGAAATTTCTTTTGAATGACCTTTAAAAATAATTTACTTACAGAATATTAACCTCTGCTTCAATAGAAATATTAAAAAGCCTTTTAACTGTTTTTTGAATTAATTTTGAAAGCTTTAGTATATCATTCCCATCAGCATCTCCATAATTAACAAGTACTAAAGCTTGATTTTTATGGACACCGTAATTGCCAAAGCGTTTACCCTTAAAACCTGCTTTTTCAATAAGCCAACCCGCAGGAACCTTTACTTCGGTTTCTGAAATTATATAACTAGGTATATCACTAAAATTATCTTGAAGTTTTTTAAAATGAACTTTGGAAATCACAGGGTTTTTAAAAAAACTACCGCTATTACCAATTACTTTGGGGTTTGGTAATTTACTTTCTCTTATGGCAATAACTGCATTAGAAATATCTTGAATTTTAGGCTTTTCAACTTTTTGATACTCTAACTCAGAGGTTATGGCGCCATAATTCATATGTAGTGTATGATTTCTTTTTGATAATTTAAAAAGTACTGAAGATATAATATAGTTTCCTTTTTCTTCAAGTTTAAAAATTGAATTTCTATATCCGAAATTACAATCATCTTTTAAAAATGTTTTGGTTTTTTTCGAAGCAATGCTAATGGTATCACAAGACACAAAAGTGTCTTTTAACTCGACACCATATGCGCCAATATTTTGAATAGGTGCAGTACCAACATTTCCAGGAATTAAAGATAAATTTTCTAAGCCACCATAATCTTTGGCTAAGCACCACATTACAAATTCGTGCCAATTTTCGCCAGCATTGGCTCTCACAAATACAAAATCTTCATCTTCGTTTTCAACATTAATACCTTTAAGATTAATGTGAATTACAAGTTTATCCTGATTTTGGGTAAGTAGCATATTACTGCCTCCACCTAAAATTAGTTTATCAGGATAGTCTTTTAAAGCAAGAATACTTTCAAGATCTTCAATATTAGAAACAGAAACAAAGTGTTTTGCAGTTACATCAATACCGAATGTGTTATAGTACTTTAAAGATATATTTTGCTCAACTTGCATTAGTTTTTGTAAACTTTTAAGGCCTGTTTTATAATGTTAACAGCTTTAATTAATAGCTCTTTTTTTAATACGTAAGCAATTCTAATTTGGTTAGCACCCAAGCCAGGAGTTGAATAAAATCCACCAGCAGGAGCAACCATAACAGTTTCATTTTCGAGGCTAAACGATTCTAAAAGCCATTGAGCAAAATGATCTGTGTTTTTAATTGGTAATTCAACAATACAGTAAAAAGCACCTTTTGGTGTGGCTACTGTAATACCTTCTATTTTGTTCAATTCTGAAATTAGCGTGTTTCTTCGCTCTATGTATTCGTCTTTTACGTCTTCAAAGTAACTTTGCGGTGTACTTAATGCCGCTTCACTAGCAATTTGAGCATATGTTGGCGGACTTAGTCGCGCTTGAGCAAATTTTAAAACTGTACTTCTAATAGTTTCATTTCTAGTCACTAAACAGCCTATTCTTGCGCCACACATACTGTAACGTTTAGAAACAGAATCAATCATTATGGTATGCTCATCTAAATCTTCTAATTCTAAAATTGAATAATGCGAAAATCCGTCATAAGCAAATTCACGATATACTTCGTCTGAAATTAAAAACATATCATGCTTTTTTACAAGATTTGCCAATTGCTCAATTTCATCTTTTGAATACAAATATCCTGTTGGATTGCCAGGGTTGCAAATCATGATAGCTTTGGTTCTAGAAGTAATTAATTTTTCAAATTCTTCAATTGCTGGTAGTGCAAAGTTATCTTCAATATTAGAAACTATAGGTTTAACCGTAACACTTGTTCCAGTTGCAAAGGCTATGTAGTTAGCATAAAAAGGTTCGCAAATAATCACTTCATCTCCGGGATCCATAATACTGCCAAAAATAAATGAGATAGCCTCACTTGCCCCCGTAGTGACTATAATATCATTGTGCGATACATTAATATTATGAGAGTCATAATACGCTGCAATTTTTTTCTAAAGGAGTCTGAACCTTCAGAACGAGAGTATGATAAAATCTCAATAGTATTCTCTCTAACAGCTTTTAATGCAACTTCTGGTGTTTTAATATCTGGCTGACCAATATTTAAATAGTATACATGTTTACCATCAGCTTCTGCTTTTTCAGCAAAAGGTACCAGTTTACGTATTGGAGATTCGGGCATGTTCTGCCCTTTTTTTGATATAGACGGCATTTATTTTTTATTAGGTATGCAAAGTTGAGAAAATTATCTTAAAATTTTTTTAAAAAACAACTGTATCTTGCAAGGTAACTCTAAAGATTTGTAAATTGAAACATATAAAGGATTAAGTTTTTTAGAGGGAAATACTGGTGTTTATATGTTTTTTTAGATTATGTTGAAACTCAAAAAAAGTTAATGACACAAAAAAACCTAAGCTATTTGCTTAGGTTTTATAGTTTTTAATAGGTAAATATTTTTACTGCTCAATCACACTTTTAGTTTGTTTCTCAAGAACATTCGTTTTACTTGGATCAACAACTAAGCCTTTAATTTTAAGAGCTACTGTTGGTGTGTCAGCATTGGAAATTACAGTAATAGTTTTTCTAATAGGATTAACTCTGTTAGTATCATACTTCACTTTAATCTCCCCAACTTTACCTGGCAGAATAGGATCTTTAGGTTTAGACGGAATAGTACATCCGCAAGACGATTTTACATCAGATATAATAAGTGGAGCATCTCCAGTATTAGTAAATTCAAAAATTCTTACACCGTCAGCACCTTTTTCAATGGTACCATAATCTATTGTGGTTTCCTTAAATTCAATTTTTGCTACTTTGTCTTGAGCATTTAGAGAAAAACTAATTAACCCTACAAATAAAATTGTAATTAAATGTTTCATCTGTTTCTTTTTAATGGTTATTATTTTGTTGTAAACATATGTACTTTTTCTGCAACGTGCAAAAATAATAGACGAATTACACTAATCTTAACATATCTAATTCGTCATAACATCATATCAGCTTTCACAGAAAAAGAAATATAAGTACTTTTGCACATTAAAAGACAAAAACTGTTCCAAAGTATGCAAATTCCATCAAAATATGATGCTAGCAAGGTAGAAAGCAAGTGGTATAACTACTGGATGAAACACAATTATTTTCATTCAACACCAGATGAAAGAGAGCCTTATACCATAGTAATTCCGCCACCAAACGTAACCGGTGTTTTGCACATGGGCCATATGTTGAATAATACTATTCAAGATGTATTAATTCGTCGTGCGCGTTTACAAGGCAAAAATGCATGTTGGGTGCCAGGTACAGATCATGCCTCTATTGCTACAGAGGCAAAAGTTGTTGCTAAGTTAAAGGAACAGGGAATTGATAAAAATGATTTATCTCGTGATGAGTTTTTAAAGCACGCTTGGGATTGGACTGAAGAATATGGTGGAGTTATACTAGAGCAATTAAAGAAATTAGGATGCTCTTGTGATTGGGATCGTACAAAGTTTACTATGGATGACGATATGTCAGAAGCAGTAATTAAAGTTTTTGTGGATTTACATAATAAAGGTCTGATTTATCGTGGTTATCGTATGGTAAATTGGGACCCAGAGGCAAAAACTACATTATCTGATGAAGAAGTAATTCATGAAGAACGCCAAGGAAACTTATATTATATAAATTATAAAATTGAAGGAAGTGATGATACTTTAACAATTGCTACCACTAGACCTGAAACCATTTTTGGGGATTCAGCAATTTGTATCAACCCAAATGATGAGCGTTTTACGCATTTAAAAGGAAAAAAAGCCATAGTACCAATTTGTAACAGAGTTGTGCCAATTATTGAAGATGAATATGTTGATTTAGAATTTGGAACAGGATGTTTAAAAGTAACACCTGCTCATGATGAAAACGATAAAGTTTTAGGCGATAAACACAAACTGGAAGTAATCGATATTTTTACTGAAGATGCAGCATTAAATAGTTACGGATTACAGTTTGAAGGTCTAGATAGATTTGTAGCAAGAAAAGCTGTTACAAAAGAATTAGAGACTTTAGGTCTTTTAGTAAAAACAGAAACGCACATTAATAAAGTTGGTACTTCCGAAAGAACAAAAGCTGTTATAGAACCACGATTAAGTGATCAATGGTTTTTAAAAATGGAAGATTTGGTAAAGCCAGCTATAAAAGCTGTTTTAGGCGAAGACTCTGAAATTAAATTATTCCCTAAAAAGTTTGAAAACACTTATCGTCATTGGATGGAGAATATCCGCGATTGGAATATTTCCCGTCAGTTACTTTGGGGGCAACAAATTCCGGCATATTTCTATGGCGATGGAAAAGAAGATTTTGTGGTTGCCGAAACTTTGGAAGAAGCTGTGAATCTCGCAAGAGTGAAAACTTCAAACTCCGAACTTCAGGCTTCGGACTTAAAACAAGATACAGACGCTTTAGATACCTGGTTTTCTTCATGGTTATGGCCAATGTCAGTTTTTGACGGTATAAGAAATCCAGAAAATGAAGAAATCAAGTATTATTATCCAACAAACGATTTAGTTACAGGACCAGATATTTTATTTTTTTGGGTAGCACGTATGATTATTGCTGGTTATGAGTATAAAGATGAAAAACCTTTTGAAAATGTTTATCTCACAGGATTAGTACGCGATAAGCAACGTCGAAAAATGAGTAAGTCATTAGGTAATTCTCCTGATGCTTTAAAATTAATAGAAGCTTATGGCGCAGATGGTGTTCGTGTCGGACTTTTATTAAGTTCTGCAGCTGGAAACGATTTGATGTTCGATGAAGCTTTATGTCAACAAGGGAAAGGCTTTGGAAATAAAATATGGAATGCCTTTCGTTTAGTTGAAGGTTGGGAAATCGACGAAAATTTAGCACAACCAGAAACTGCAAAAGTAGGTTTGGAGTGGTATGCTGCTAAGTTTCAAAAAACACTTGCCGAAATTGAAGATCACTTTAGTAAATATAGATTATCTGATGCTTTAATGAGTATTTACAAACTCATCATGGATGATTTTTCATCTTGGTTATTAGAAATTGTAAAACCTGCCTACCAACAACCAATTGATGCAACAACTTATAAGGCTGTTATTACTGCTTTTGAAGATAATTTAAAAATATTGCATCCGTTTATGCCTTTTTTAACAGAAGAAATATGGCAGTTTATTTCGGAAAGAAACCCACAAGATGCTTTAATTGTGGCTAAATGGCCTGAATCAAAATCTGTAAATGAAACTTTAATTTCTGAATTTGAATTTGCTTCAGAAGTAATTTCAGGAATTAGAAACATCAGAAAAGAAAAGAATATTCCTTTTAAAGATACCATCAGTTTTTCAGTAATTAATAATGAAAAAGTTCATACAACGTTTGATGCTGTTATTGCTAAACTTGGTAATTTAGAAGCCATTGCTTATGTAAATGAAGCTGTTGAAGGAGCGTTAACTTATCGTGTAAAATCTAACGAGTATTTCATACCAATGTCTGGAGCAATTGATGTTGAGGCAGAAATTGTAAAACTAACAGAGGAATTAAATTATACTGAAGGTTTCTTAAAATCTGTACAGAAAAAACTATCAAACGAGCGTTTTGTAAATAATGCTCCCGAACAAGTAGTAGCCAGCGAAAAGAAAAAAGAAGCTGATGCTTTGGCTAAGATTGAGACGATAAAGGCTAGTTTGGGGAGTTTAGATTAGTTCCTCTATTCTCATAAGGTTTTATTCCTAATGAAAATGCTTTAACAGGGTTAACTTTTATTAATAAATTGATGTCATTATTGGTGAAACCGTTCGCTTTTAATTTTGGAATAAGTTTGTCAAAAATATCATTATATGGTTTAATAGATTGTGGGTGTTTTTGAGGATCATACCAACCCGCATCATGAGATATCAAAATACGATGTAATATGTTGTTCTTCTTTGCGAATAACAATTTTTTCAACATGATTATTTAATTCCCATCCTAAGCCATCAAGACTTATCCAACATCCAGTTTTAGCAGCTTTTAAATACTGCGAGTTATCCTTTTCATTTTGAGCATGAACCCAAATAAATGCTTCAGGTGAAACCCCTGTTTTTTTAATATTTGTATTTGTGGCCACATGCCTTTGGCTTCTCCTGTATGAGAGGCAATGGTTAAACCAGTTTTTAAATGGGTATAAGCAGCGGTTTTTACTAATTTTTGATGTATTAATTTTAGAGGGTTAGTATTATCTACACCAATCTTAATGAAACCTGGTTTAAAGTTGGTGTTGTCTATCCCTTCATTAAACTCCTTAATCCAAATATTTGCAAGCTCTTCAACTGAGATTTCTTTTACAAATTTTGGGATAAATTTGCTGTTTCCAGCTCCATAAATACCTGTGTTGGTAATTATTTTTAGTCCTGTTAATTTAGAAATCGTATCTAGAAGTAATACATCTCTACCAATATAATTTGGTGTAGCATCTACAAAAAAATCTACATTATGTTTTGATAATTTATTTAAAATTGGGAGTATTTCTTTTACTACAGTATCATGATTCCAACGTTTTGGATAAATTTTATCAGCTCCAATAAAGTCAACTAATATATGTTCATGTGATAACCATGTTTGAGTTGTATCTATAAATTCTATACCTTTAGTGGTTTGAATACGGTATTTTACCTTTGGTTTACAACAGTAACAAACAATAAGTACTGATAATAACAGGATAATAGTATCAAATCTTGATTTCATTTTTAGAGGATCAATAGTGCTTTAAAAGTAGTCAAAAAAAGAAATAATTAAGCTAATTGTGTTACTCAACTATGTTACTATCTTTCAAATCAATTCCAAGATGCTTTTTCGAAATCTTACTCAATTTAGTCTCTGTTCCTGAAAAATGATACACTCGATGCCAATGCGTATCAGTCTCATTGGGTTGCATTTCTTTTAAAGCGGCATTAGATTCTAATTCAAAAAATCCTTATTGTTGTTATATATCGGAATTGCTTCCCCTTTATAAGGTGCTTCTTGAATGCTAATCCTTGAATTTGAGTATAAAGTGTCTTTTTCTTTTTTGTATTCAATTATGGTTAATCGCTTTTTACTTTTAGTGTAACAACCATAAATATTTGGCGCAAATCGAGGAGGAATTCCAATTTTGGTTTTGTATTTACCATCACCTTTAAATAAAATGGTTTTTTCTTTTAGTTGTAGGCGAGTTTTGTCTAAAGCACCAAAATAAGTATAAATACTGTCCAAATTTCCTTGATGTTGTAATGGAATAATAACTACAGCATCATCGGTTCCTTGATACATACCTGCACTCCATAAGCCTATTAATCCTTTGTTTTTTGTCCAAGCGATGGTATCAGTATTGGTTAATGTGTTTTTTGTTTCAAAAGCAACAAAATTTAAGTTGCCATCAAAATCAATATTCAGATTTTGTTTTATGGCTTCTTTATTTAAAAGTTTTATAGTTCTATCTATTTTTAAATTGAAGGTGGTACCAACAAAATTGGTTAAGGTCATTTTTTTGGTAAGAGATACATGGTCTTTTTTACTTACAGTTAATTGATAAGGTTCAGCATCCATAGTTTCAGGTACTTTCCAATTATCATCACTAATAGGCTTAATTTGTTGATAGTAAAATGAAAATTGACTTCCTAGCGGACCCAGCCACAAACGCTCTTCTCCACCAATATTTTTATTTTCAGATAACGTATCTGCTAAAGCAACTCTATTAATCCAACCATTATAACTAGCGTCTAAACCATCATAAGTACTTGCTAAAATTTTCCCTTGATAGAATGGCGAAACTAAAAGTCTTGCTTTTTCATTGTTAGTGGTTAATTCAATGATCTCAGTTTGAGAATTTAGTTCTTCTATAAGGTTTTGATAACTATGATCAGATGTAGGCTGACATCCAAAAAAACATACTATAAAAATGAATATTAATGGATGTTTTATCATGAATTACAACGAATACTATTTGCGATATAAAAAGTAATTGTTTACCAAATCAATATAGGCTTGTTTAGCTTCATCTTCACTTACGTTTTCAATCTGAAAAAGGGCGTTGGTCTTAAAAGCGTTTATAATTGGCTTTTTCCCTTTTGGCTTACTGTAATTATTGGTGGCCTTTTTATAGTATGCGTAGAGTTTTAGAAGTACATCTGCAGGAAATGGTTCAGTATGCGTATTAACACGGTTTACTGCATCATCAAAAATGGTATCTAAAGATGTATTACTCATTAATTTCAGCTATAATGCTTTCGCCACCTCGTACTTTTTGGTTTAAGTCAACTTTTATTTTAGTATCTAAGGGCAAGAATAAATCAACTCTAGATCCAAATTTTATGAATCCTGAATCAGTTCCCTGTATTGCATTATCATCTGCTTTCGCATAGTTAACGATACGTTTAGCAAGAGCGCCAGCAATTTGGCGGTACAATACTTTCCCGTATTTAGAGTTTTCCACAACAACTGTAGTTCTCTCGTTTTCTTCACTTGCTTTAGGATGCCAAGCCACTAAATATTTACCTGGGTGGTATTTACTAAATAACACTTTGCCACTAATTGGGTACCTCGTAACATGCACATTTAATGGAGACATAAATACACTTACTTGTATCCTTTTTTCATTAAAGTATTCTTTTTCAAATACTTCTTCTATAACGACTACTTTGCCATCAACAGGGGATAGCACATAATTATCATCTTTTTTAGTATGTCGTTTGGGATTTCTAAAAAATTGTAGAATCAGTATTAAGAATATTAAAAGTGCAATGAGAATTAAAGTTCTTAACCAAAAAATAGAGATAAAGCTGTCGGTTAATAAAAAACAAGCAACCACAACTACTAAAGTTATGAATATTATTTTATGGCCTTCTTTATGAAACATAGTGTAAAATTCTTAAAAATAAGTAAATAAAAGGTGAAGCAAAAATTATACTGTCTAAACGATCCAATAAACCACCATGTCCTGGCATAATATTGCCGCTATCTTTTACATTTGCTTGTCGTTTAAATTTAGACTCTATTAAGTCTCCTAGTGTTCCAAAAACACTTATAATGATACTCAATATCAGCCAGTTTGTAAAATTCAATGTTGCTGTTAGGCTAGATATAAAATAACTAGCAACACATGCAAAAAACAAACCTCCTAAAAAACCTTCTACTGTTTTTTTTGGAGATATTTTTTCAAATAGTTTTTGTCTTCCAAAATTCTTTCCAACTAAATAAGCAAAAGAATCATTAACCCAAACCAAAATAAAAGCCCCTAATAATATTTTTGGACTAAAAAGACTTGCGATAAGTACTAAAAAAACAAATCCACTAGACAAATAAAAGGTTGTAATAATAAATCGTTTAGATTCGAATAAAGGAATAGTTTTACTTGAAAATAAATCTTTAATTAAAAATAGATCTACAAAAATGGTTAGAACCATCAATATTTGTGTTGCTTCATTGAGTCCAGTATCAGAATCTATAACCAACCTCCAATATCCAAATACAATATAAATAATAACGAATATAAAGTAGGGAATAATACTTTTTAACTGAATTAACTTTTTAAATTCAATTAACGAGATAATACCAAAAACAAAAAACAAAATGATAAATGCATGTGGAGAATCAATGCTTAGAACGAAAACCAATAAGATTACATAAAGCAAACCTGATAGTGATCGCAATAACATGTCCTTCATTTATGTAGTTCCTTAAATTATAAATCTTCTAGAAGTAGCAAATATAAATTTTTTGCACTACTTCCGTAGCTTAAAAAATCCTTTTCGTCTGAGGATTTAAAATGTTTTATGGTTGTAATGTTTGTTGGGATTTTCTGCCTATTTTTAGATTTAATCCCACGTAAACCTTCGCCAATATTATCTACTATTTGACTGGTTGTTGCAAAAACGATAAAGTTAAACGGTAATTCAGGTAATTTTTTACCAACAATTTGATTTGAACTTATTAATAAAGAACCATCAGTAGCAATTAAATTTTCGCAAGTGGTTAAAAAATATTCTGCTTCACTTATTTTTTTTGTAGGTAATATATTGCAAGATTTAAACTTGTCAGATAGTTTATCATCAATTATTAATACTGATTTTTCATTCCATCCATTTTCCTGACTAATATAATTGAAATTCTCAAATACTTCGTTTAAGTTATCGCAATACAAGAACTTACCACCATTAGCTTTAAAGTTAATGGTAAACTTTTCATCTATCGGTAATTTTAGTTCGGGCATGTATCTACCCCTGTCATCTGATTTTATTTCCTTTTCAGATTTTTCTGATTTTGATCCAAAAATTTTCTTAAAAAGATTCATTCAGGTACTTGCTATTAACCTTAATTGTTGAGAGTTTTTCAAATATAGAAAATCTTAAATTAATCATATGATTAATTTAAGATTTTTACCAAAAGCTTAACGCTATTGATTATTTATCTAGAGTTTCACGTTCTTCTTTTTCAAAAGGGCGCTTACCGAAAATAAGCTCTAAATTATCTTTAAATATCACTTCTTTATCTAAAAGCACTTCTGCTAATTCAGTCAATTTATCTTTATTAGCTTCTAATAGTTTTATAGCTCTTTGATATTGTTCTTCAATAATGTCTGAAATTTCCTTGTCAATTAATTCCGCTGTTTTCTCGCTATAAGGTTTAGTAAACCCATATTCGCTTTGTCCAGAATCATAATAGGTCAAGTTTCCAACTTTATCACTCAAACCGTAAATGGTTACCATCGCTCGCGCTTGTTTTGTTACTTTTTCTAAGTCACTTAAAGCACCAGTAGATATTTTATCAAAAATCACTTTCTCTGCAGCACGACCACCAAGTGCAGCACACATTTCATCAAGCATTTGTTCTGGACGAACAATAAGGCGTTCCTCAGGTAAATACCAAGCAGCTCCCAGAGAGCGTCCACGAGGCACAATAGTAACTTTTACTAATGGAGCAGCATGCTCAAGCATCCAACTTGTAACGGCATGTCCTGCTTCATGAAAAGCAACAGCACGTTTTTCACTAGGTGTTATAATTTTGTTTTTCTTTTCTAAACCACCAATAATTCTATCAACGGCATCTAAAAAATCTTGTTTATCTACCGCCTTTTTGCCATTTCTGGCAGCAATAAGCGCAGCTTCATTACAAACATTTGCAATATCAGCTCCAGAAAAACCAGGTGTTTGTTTAGAAAGGAAATCCATATCTAAATCCTTAGTCTTTTTTAATGGTCTAAGGTGTACTTCAAAAATTTCTTTGCGTTCTCGAACATCAGGTAAATCTACAAAAATCTGTCTATCAAATCGTCCAGCTCGCATTAAGGCTTTGTCTAGGATATCAGCTCTATTAGTTGCAGCCATAACAATAACATTGGTGTTTGTGCCAAAACCGTCCATTTCTGTTAACAACTGATTCAAGGTGTTTTCTCGCTCATCATTACTTCCAGACATAGCGTTTTTTCCACGAGCACGACCAATAGCATCAATTTCATCTATAAAAATAATTGAAGGTGATTTCTCTTTAGCTTGTTTAAATAAATCTCGAACTCTAGAAGCACCAACCCCCACAAACATTTCCACAAAATCAGAACCTGATAAAGAGAAAAAAGGTACTTTAGCTTCGCCTGCAACCGCTCTTGCTAATAAGGTTTTTCCAGTTCCTGGTGGTCCTACAAGCAATGCTCCTTTTGGTATTTTGCCACCTAGAGTTGTGTATTTTTCAGGGAATTTTAAGAAATCTACAATCTCTTGAACTTCTTCTTTTGCACCTTCTAAACCTGCAACATCTTTAAAGGTTGTTTTTACTTCTGTATTTTGATCAAATAGTTTTGCTTTAGATTTTCCGATATTAAAAATCTGTCCGCCAGCACCTCCGCCAGCTCCACCCGACATTCTTCGCATGATAAAAATCCATACACCAATAAGCAGTACAAACGGTAAAATGCCTAATAAAAAATCTGCTAAATGATTTTCTTCGGTTAAATATACCGGCTCTAAATCTAAGTTGTTTTCAGTAATAACTTCGTTTAGTTTATTTTGAAATATTTCAAGCTCTCCAAATTCAAATCTATAGTTTGCGGTAGCAGCAGAGGAAGGAATTAAGCTAGTAGATTTCGTTTTTTTATGAACTTCTTTTTGAGCAGCTTCTTTAGTTAAATAAACCTTAGCTAATCTTCTATTAACTATTTCAACCTTGGCTACATCGCCATCTTCAACAAATTTGAAAAATTGAGTTGGGTTTGTTTTATTTCCACTTTCAATTCCACTATTGTTAAAAACTGTAAACACCAAAAATAGTGTCAGTATAATTCCATAAATCCAATACGGACTAAACTTAGGCTTCTTTTCTTTTATGTTCTTTTTGTCGTTTGCCATTTCTTCTTTTTAGTAACTTGTTTCTATTACTGTTGTTTTTGCATCTCCCCAAAGGCTTTCAATGTCGTAGTATTCTCTAATGTGCTTTTGAAACACATGTACAGCAATATTAACATAGTCTAATAAAACCCATTCTGCATTATCAACACCTTCTACGTGCCATGGATTATCCTTAAGTTCTTTGCTTACTTTTTCTGGATGGAATTAACAATGGCGTTAACTTGAGTGTTTGAAGTACCCTCACAAATTATGAAATAATCACAAACAGTATTTTCAATCTCTCTTAAATCTAAAATGCTTATTTCTTTACCTTTAACATCCTCAATCCCACTAATGATAACTGATATTAACTGATCTGCGCTTATTTTTTCTTTCGCCATTAATTTTATTTAATTTATGCAAAGTTATTATTTTTTTAGTTCTTTATACTTTAAATTATCACAAGATTTCAAATACTAAAAATAACCTGTAAATGCCTATAATCAAACTTGATGCCATTGACTCTACTAATAGTTTTTTAAAGGAGCTAATTAACAATCAGTTTGTAGAAAATTTTACGGTTGTTACGGCAAAACATCAGACCAATGGACGTGGACAAATGGGAGCTAATTGGTTATCAGAAGCTTCTAAAAACTTGATGTTTAGTGTGTTTGTAGATACTTCGAAGTTTGAATTAGAACATCCATTTTATTTGAGTATGGTTACTTCATTAGCTTTGCGGCGTTGCTTAAATCAGTTTTTAATTCCGCAATTGTTTATAAAATGGCCTAACGACATTTTGTCACTAAACAAAAAGATTTGTGGTGTTTTAATTGAAAATGTCATGAAACAAGGTGTAGTTAATGGCTCAATAATCGGGGTTGGCTTGAATGTAAATCAAACCGAATTTAAAGAATTACCAAACGCATCTTCTCTTAAAATTATAACGGGTGATTTTTTTAATTTAGATGAATTATTAGCATCTGCAATTTCTAACTTGAAACACTATTTTTCAATTCTTGAAGATGGAAATTTAAGAGTATTAAAAGAAGACTACGAGTCTTATTTATTTAGAAAAAATAAACCCTCAACATTTAAGGATGCTCAGGGTAATTTATTTACTGGATATATAAAATCTGTTTTAGAAACAGGAAACTTACAAGTGCTGTTAGAAGATGATATTATTAAATCTTTTGATTTAAAAGAAATTACATTACTGTATTAAACAGATTTTGGTAAATTAGTAACAAGTGTTTCAATAAACTTGCTAATTGGTCCTTTAATCATCATACTCATCATAGGGTTGAAGTCGCCACTAAATTCTAATTTAACATCACTATTAGAGTCAGAACCTTCTAATATATGTGCTACTAAAGAAAAATCTATTTTACCACCAGCGGCACCAAATTCTATTTTATTTGGAGGTATAACTTCTTTCTTTTTTAATACAATTTCGGGCATGCCTTTTAAGGCAAACAAAAATTTATCATCATCTAAAACTTCAAATTTACTAATGTTTTCGGGCATTAGTGATTCAAAGTTTTTTATATCTGATATAAAGTTAAATACATCTTCTTGAGATTTTGAGACACTAACTTTTGGAGATTCTAAATTCATTTTATTATTATTTGTTTGTTGTTAAGCTGTAAAGTTGACTCAAATCTATTTTCGACTTATCATCTTTTACGACTTCACTTTTTTATTTATCAAATAGCATTCCATTCACTAGGATTGGAATTCCATTCGGTTAATGTGTTCAATTCTTTTTTTGTAATGTATTTTGTTTGTAGTGCCTGTTCTAGTAAACTTTCATAGTTACCTAAAGTGTGTAATGTTACATTTTCTTTTTCAAAATTGGTCCTAGAAACTTCAAAACCATAGGTGAAAATAGCTACCATGCCTTTCACATTAATGTCGGCTTCTCGTAAAGCTTTAACGGCATTTAAACTGCTTTTTCCTGTACTAATTAAATCTTCTACAACCACAACATTTTGTCCGCTTTCAATATAGCCTTCAATTTGATTTTTTCTACCATGTCCTTTGGCATCAGGTCTTACATAAATAAAAGGTAATCCTAAGTATTCAGCAACTAGCATACCTATACCAATTGCACCAGTAGCAACTCCAGCAATAACATCTGGTTTCCCATATTGGCGTTCAATATGTTTTGCCATGGTTTCTCTAACGTAATTACGAATAGGAGGAAAAGATAGTATGATACGATTATCACAATAAATAGGCGATTTCCAGCCAGAAGCCCAAGTAAAAGGTGTTTTTGGACTCAGTTTTATAGCATTTACCTGCAATAAAACTTCAGCTGTTTTTTTGGCGGTGTCTTTGTTAAAAATCATAACACAAAATTAAACATATAATTTAGTTTTTTATCGCCAGTTTTTTACGAATAAATTATTTTTTTCAACAATTGTTAGTTTGAAGTTAAAAATGATATTTTTACGAAACCTAAATAGATATAAAAGTAGTTATGTATAAAATATTTGTTGGCGATAAACCTATGGTTTTAACTACTAAAACTTCTTATAGTAAAGGGGTTAAAAACTACAAACTGAAAAGAGTGCTTCTTAGAAATGTTATAAGAAAGCTCAATACCTCGTCACTTAAAGAAGTTCATTTAATTCATAAAAATGAAGACAAGCTGCTTAAAAAGTTTTTAAAAAAACTGCCAAATGTTATTGCGGGTGGTGGAAAGGTTTATAATGATGATGGAAAAGTGTTATTTATTTTTAGAAATGGAAAATGGGATTTACCAAAAGGGAAAGCTGAAAGAAAAGAAACAATTGAAGAAACGGCCATTAGAGAAGTTGAAGAAGAAACAGGTGTAAAAGGACTCAAAATTGTAAAACCATTAGAAACAACATACCATATTTTAAAAGAAGAGGGCGTTATAAAATAAAAATAACCTATTGGTTTGAAATGAAAACCTCCTTTGATGGTAAACTCTATCCTCAAGAAAATGAAGGGATTACCAAAGTAAAATGGTTAGGCAAGAAGAAAAGAAAAAAGCACTCAAAAATTCTTATGCAAATATTAGGTCTTTGGTTTAAAAAAATTCATAACTTAGTTTAGTTAGTTGCTATTAACGAATACAAATTTTCTCTCAAAGAAAAAGAAATATGAAAGAGTATAAACTCTCGTTTGGCACTATTGTTATACTGGAAGAAGATTTAGCAGAAGTTATTATTAATGAAGGTGTTGTAATGAACGAAATTATGGTAGACCTTTACCACGATTTTTTACTAAGCTATTTAAAAGCTCCCTTTTCGTTAATTATCAATAAAAAAACTCCTATTCTTATACGTTTGAGGCACAAAAGATGATAGCCAATTTAAAAGAAATTCATCTTATGGCTGTTGTGGTAGGCTCTGCTGGAGCATTAATGTCTACTGAAACTTTGATTCAAATGAACGAAGAACAAGATTGGAATATTAAGCTTTTCAATAAAAGAGGAGAAGCTATAGAATGGATTGAAAGCCATTTTGTTAAGGTAACTTAAAGATTTTAAATTCTTTAAACTTCAAATTATAGGCGCAATACTTGTGCATCCTTTTTTAAACTGTAAATTTGCAGCTTGAAAAAACCAAGTCATGACCGAATTTTTAGAAAGCGCACCAAAAACGCAAAAAACGATATTTTAAGTGGACTAACAGTTGCATTGGCATTAGTGCCAGAAGCAGTTGCATTCGCTTTTGTTGCTGGAGTAGATCCACTAGTTGGATTATACGCAGCATTTATGATTGGATTTATCACGTCTATTTTTGGAGGTCGTCCAGGTATGATAAGCGGGGCAACAGGAGCATTGGCTGTAGTAATGGTAAGTTTAGTAGCCGAAGGAAATGCCATGGGCGAAGCTAGTGAGCAGTTAGGTTTGTATTATTTATTCGCAACCGTTATTTTAATGGGAATTATACAAATGCTAGCTGGTGTTTTAAAGCTTGGTAAGTTTGTAAGATTGATTCCGCATCCAGTAATGATGGGATTTGTTAATGGTTTGGCTATTGTTATTTTCTTGTCGCAATTAAACATGTTTAAAGATGCTAATGGAGATTGGTTTACAGGAAATACCATGTTAATTATGGTTGGTCTTGTAGCATTAACAATGGGGATTATGTTTGGATTACCTAAACTAACTAAAAAATTACCCGAAGCCTTAATCGCAATTTTAGCAGTATCAGCCATTGTAATTTTCGGAAATCTAGATGTTGCAACAGTAGGTAGTTTTATTCGCGATGGAGGTGGAGAAGGCCTAAAAGGCGGACTACCAGTTTTTCAAACAGATATTTTTAGCAAAGTGCCTTTTAATTGGCAAACCTTAAAATTCATAGCACCTTATGCTTTTATTTTAGCTGCAATAGGTTTAATAGAATCTTTAATGACGCTAAATTTAGTAGACGAATTAACCGAAACCAGAGGAAACGCCAACAGGGAATGTATGGCGCAAGGAGGTGCAAATATTGTAACCGGTTTCTTTGGTGGTATGGGTGGTTGTGCTATGATAGGGCAATCGTTAATAAACATAAAAGGTGGTGGTCGTGGTAGGCTTTCAGGTCTTGTTGCTGCGGTTGCACTTTTAATTTTCATATTATTTGCATCCAACTTAATTGAACAAGTACCCATTGCAGCACTAGTTGGCGTTATGTTTATGGTGGTAATTGGTACGTTTGCTTGGAGTAGTTTCAGAATTTTAAATAAAATACCAATTAGTGATGTTATTGTTTTGGTGGCAGTATCGGTTATAACCGTGTTTTTCGATTTGGCTATCGCAGTTATTGCAGGTGTAATTATTAGTGCTTTGGTTTTCTCTTGGGAAAATGCAAAACGTATTAGAGCACGCAAGCGCATGAGGGAAGATGGTACTAAAGTTTACGAAATTTGGGGGCCTTTATTCTTCGGGTCAATAATTGCGTTCAATGAAAAATTTGATGTAAAAAACGATCCAGATAAAGTGGAAATAGATTTTGTAGAATCTCGTGTAAGCGACCATTCTGCTCTTGAAGCAATTAGTAATCTAGTAGAAAAATACGAAGCAGTAGGGAAATCCATCAAGTTGAAACACCTTAGTGAGGATTGCAAAGTGTTATTATACAAAGCAAGTCCTAAGTTTAGAGAAGTTATCGAACAAGGTATAGATGACCCTCGTTACCATCTAGCCGAAAACCCAGAAGCCTTTACAAAACCACTTTCTGAGTATAAATTGTAAAAATTTTATTTGGACGTTACTCTGAAAAGGGGTCGGGTTTTCACTACTCAATCCCTCCTACGTCGGGGATTTCAAACATACCGTTTAACCCCTATAACGCCTGTGTTTGATTAGTTTCGGTTTTAAATTGAAAGTAATTTTGTTTTAGAAGAGGTTCGTTTAATGCATAAATAAAGTACCGTTTCAATGAACTTTATCGGTTGTTAAACGACTTAAGTTTACTTTTTTCTGACAAAGTCAAGAAGGTGTGTTAATTTGTAGTCACTATATCTTGTCTATAAAATTTAAAGCTCAGTTTTATCACAGCAGCCTTAAACTTTTACATTTTTGCCGTCTTTACGAGAACATATTTGCGAGAAACAAATTACCGCATAGGCCGCTTCAACTGCTCCTTAACCCTGTCAAAAGATTGTTTACTAGCACGTTCCCAACGATAAATAGTATGTTTTTTGTTTTTGTTGGCTTCCGTATTAGCTTTAAGTTTAGCTTCTTTATCACGAATTTCTTTAACCCAATTAAAGCGTTTTCTGGTAATAGAAATAACCAAATCATCATTACAGCCTAAAGCTTCTAGAGTATTTAAAGCCGCAATAGATACATTCTGTACTTTATCGTTCATAGCATGCAATAAAGCAGGAACTGAAGAACATTGGCCAACATGTTCCAAAGCTTCAGCAGCTAACTTTCTGGTATTGTAATTGCCATGTTTTAAGGCATATTCTAATTTATAAATAGCCTTAGTGTTTACCCAGTAAGCAATAGCACTTTCAGAAGGCTGAAGCACCTTCAACTTAAAACATAAAAAAGTGATATTGTGTAACATAGTTTCTGGTAATTAACTACTTATATGTAGATAATTTGACAAGAATGTTACACTTTTAGACTATTGTTAAATTCAATTTAAGATACAGCTTCCATCATTTTTATTTTTTAAAAATTAAAATATGCAAGAAAATGATAGTAGCTGGTGCAAAAGCTGGAATCCAACTAAATGGAAAGGTTCCAAATTCTTGAACACCTGTTTGATTGTTACCAATAGCATTTTTAGTAATAATTATAGCAGTTAATAGTACAGCGCATATATCTAAAAGACCAATACTATTCCAAACCCAAACTAATTTTTTTGAATATGATAATTTAGCCTTGAGTGCAAAAACAACAGGAAAGACTAATATGGCAGTTAAAATATCTCCAATACCTCCAATAAAAGCAAAATCCTTTGGAATAGCATCATGAGCATATGCCAAAAAAAGAAAATACCAACAAAACGAAAAAGATGAATAAAAACTAATTGTTCGAGTTTAATATGATTAAAAATTAACTTAAACCATTCAGTTTTTTGAATGTAAAACAAATAGAATAAGAAAAGTGGAAGAGCGGTAAGTATAATTATTCGAGGCGGTAATACATTCTTGGTAAAGAATCCTGTAAGTGATATTAAGGCTATAATAACAAAATATGACCAAAAGAAAATAATGGTTCTTTTACTAATAGCTAATCCAATTTTGATATTTGCTTTTAGACTAGCACTTTTTATTGTATTAGCAATTAAAAAAACAGGAACTGTACCAAAACAGATTACAAATAAAATGGAAATCCATGCAGGTACTGAGGTTATTGATAAATCCATAATTGTTTTTTACAAAGATGGATTAACTTAAAGGATTATAAATTGCCATAAGGCAACTCTATATATTTTAGGATACTTCTTTTCTAATGCGACTTAAAGAATATTTAGTGATGCCTAAAAATGAAGCAATAATATTTAAAGGCACTTTTTGAATAATTTCTGGATGAGTATTTAAAAGTTTTTTATAACGCTTTTGAGCTGTTTCTTTATGAAAAGAAATCATTCTACGGTTGATATAGACGTAATTTAGAGTTAGTAACATTCTGCCCCATTCCCTAAACTCAGGAATATTATGAAAGCAGTATTGCATATCGTCATAATTAATACTGTAAAGCTTGCAGTCTGTAAGAAGTTCATAATTTTCTTCACTTGGCTTTTGATCAAAAAAAGATAAATAATCGTTTAAAAAATCTGGTGATGAATAAAATCTAGTAGTCACTTCATTGCCTTCTAAATCAATAATATAACATCGAATAATTCCAGATTCTAAAAAATAAGATTTTTTACTTGTTTTTCCATCTTGTATGAGTAGTGTGTGTTTAGAATGGACCTCTTTTTAAAAAAACAGGCAATTTGGTCAGCTTTTTTGTCCGCCATTGGTTTTATACTCTTAAGATATTCTGAGAGTTTCATTTTACCCGAACACTATCAGGAACCAACTTAGTGTAATCCCCATTATTTCGAATAACATCTCGCACAATAGAAGAAGCAATATAAGAGGTGTCGGCAGAAGTTAATAAAAATATAGTTTCAATAGGCGCAAGGTCTCTGTTGGTGTGTGCAATTGCTTTTTCAAATTCAAAATCGGCAGGGTTTCTTAAACCTCTTAGAATAAATTCTACATCATTTTTTAGACAGAAATCAACCGTTAAACCTTCATAAGTCACTACTTTTACTTTAGGCTCATCTTTAAAAGCATCTTCAATAAATTGTTGGCGTTCTTCAAGAGAAAACATATATTTCTTATCGGCATTTACGCCAATGGCCACAATAATTTCATCAAAAAGTGTAACACCACGTTTAATGATGTCTAAATGTCCTAAAGTTAATGGATCAAATGATCCTGGGAATATTGCACGTTTCATAAAATAGAAGCCCGTCTTAATCTCCCCAAAACGGGAGAAACTGTTATGGGGTAAATATACAAATCTTTGTTTAGATGTAGTTTCCCTCCTTTGAAGGGGTTAGAGGAGATTAATCTCTTTCAATTGCAAAAATCTCATCATCAGCATATAACATTTGGAGTTCAGCTTTTGTGTAGCCATCTAGACCAGTAGTGTAATTTTCACTTTTATCAATCCTATCAATAGCTGTACGTTTATCAATTTCATAATCATTGAAAACTACAAAAACACTATCTTCTTTTACACCTGTAACTTTCATTGTAGTATAATGTCCAGCAGCTTCAGATTTTAAGGAATACACATCTCCAATTACTGGTGCTTTTATATACTCAGCTTCCAATTCTTTATGTTTAGAGCTAGAATAGGTAAAGTAGCTGATAGCTAATACTATAATAGCTAAACCACTAAAATGTAAAAGATGTACACCTTTGTGTTTTTCTAACTCAAATTTATCTTTTATACGTTGTGGTAATTCTTTTAATTTATAAGTTTTTTTACAATTATTGCATTCTAAAATATTTTCTTTCCCTGTTGGAAAAACAGGAATCCAATACAAGTAAAAATACTTCCCAAACACATTATAATTCATAGATGTTTGTTCATTACAATTTGGACATTCAACATTTCGAAGTTGTCCCTCTTTTAATCTTGAAGAATTGGTGCCGTAAAATATCATAAGTTTGGTTTGTGGTTAATTTTTTGTTGTTGAGTATTTTCCTGACATGGTGGAAGTGATTAAGAGAGCCTTAGCGCCTCTTCAATCGCACTATCAAATAAATCACTCAAAGAAATGCCAGCAGCAGCAGCTTGTTGCGGTAAAATACTTTCTTTAGTAAGTCCAGGTATTGTGTTTATTTCCAATAAATGAGGTTCTCCATCTTTAAAAATATACTCACTTCTAGAAAACCCTTTCATTTTTAAAACCTCATATACTTTTTTTGCTAATACAGTAACTTTAATTTCTTGTTCGGTAGTTAATCGGGCAGGGGTAATTTCTTGAGATTTTCCTAAGTATTTCGCTTCGTAATCAAAGAAATCATTTTCTGAAACTATTTCAGTAATTGGCAAAACTTTTGTTTCTCCTTTATAGGTAATCACACCAACCGAAACTTCTATACCGTCTAAAAACGATTCTATAATAATCTCATCATCTTCTTTAAATGCTACATCAATTGCGTTTTGTAAGTCTTCTTTTTTATGAACTTTAGAAACTCCAAAACTACTACCAGCTTTATTAGCCTTAACAAAACAAGGCAAACCAACTTTTTGAACAATAGCCGTTTCGTCAATAGCATCCCCTAAATTTAAATAATAAGCTTCTGCCGTTTTTACGCCATAGGGTTTTAAAATGCTCAAACAATCACGTTTATTAAACGTTGTAGCGGCTTGATACATAGAGCAACTGGTATGCGGAATTTCCAATAATTCAAAGTAACCTTGCATATAACCATCTTCTCCTGGAGAGCCATGAATAGCATTAAAAATACAATCAAAAGTAGTTTTAAAACTACCTACATTTATAGAAAAATCATTCTTGTCAATAGGGAATTCTAGGTTTTCTTCATCAACATACACCCATTTGTCTTTAAAAATATGAATGCGATACGGATTGTATTTTGTGCGGTCTAAAGTTTCAAAAACCACATTGCCGCTGGTTAAAGAAATTTTATATTCACTTGAATAACCGCCCATGATTATGGCTATGTTTTTTTTCATTTATTAATTAAGTTATTTAATATCCATCTAAATATTACAATAAAACGTATCTATTATATGTTATGCTAAATTATCATATAAATAGCAAAAGAAAAAACAGTTCTGTTTTATGCTTAAAAATAAAACAGTTTTTAGTCTTTTATATGTGTTGTTTTTCTCTTTCTCTGCGTTAAAATTTTAAACCGTAGCTAAGGCTATGATTGAAAATTTAGCCTTGATGAAGAAAAAATCAACTGTCTCTAAAAATCTAAAAAACCTATTTGTTTTTGAGTATATTTGCCTAATCGAAAAATATTTGAATGAGTATCGTTAAATTTATTTTCAGTAAAACATTTTTAAAACAATTAGTATTAGCCATAGTTGCAGTAGTGGTAATCTGTTTTTTAATATTAAAGTGGTTAAAATCTCATACTAATCATGGCGAATTTGAAACGGTGCCAAATTTAACAGGCAAATCTGTAAGTGTTGCCGAAATTGAGTTGAAAGAAAATAATTTGGTCATGCAAATTCAAGATTCTGCTAATTTTAATCCAAATTACCCAAAGTTTTCTGTGATAGAACAAGAACCAATTGAGGGTACAAAAGTAAAGGAAAATCGCAAAATATACCTCACGTTAAATCCATCTGGCTACCGTAAAATTTTAGTTCCAGATTTACGCGAGCGTACTTACAGACAGGCAAAACCAAATTTAGAAGCCTTAGGTTTTAAAGTTGGTAAAATTACTTATGTAGACAATCTAGGAAAAGATATTGTGTTGCAATTAAAGTATAAAGGCAAAACCATAAATTCTGGAGATAAATTACCAAAGACCTCTAAAATAGACTTGGTATTAGGTAACGGAAACCGTCCTTAGTATTAGAGAAACTAATGCCACAGCATGGAAGAACACGGACCACAATTACCCGAAGAAGATAATCTACACGAGCACTACGCTTTTACGGTAGATAAAGGACAAGCACTTTTACGTATCGATAAATACTTAATGAATTTTGTAGAAAATGCCACCCGTAGTAAAATTCAGGCAGCAGCAAAATATGGCGGAATTCAAGTAAACGATGTTCCTGTAAAATCCAATTACAAGGTAAAACCTTTAGATAATATTAAAGTATTATTTGCTCACAAACCATTTGAAGAATTGTTGGTTGGGGAGGACATGCCGCTAGATATTGTGTATGAGGACGATGATTTATTAGTGGTAAACAAAGCAGCGGGCATTGTGGTACATCCAGGACATGGTAACTATTCTGGAACCTTAATAAACGGACTCATCCATAGATTTGATAATTTGCCAAACAATTCTAGTCAACGCCCAGGTTTGGTCCACCGAATTGATAAAGACACTAGCGGATTATTAGTGGTAGCAAAAACCGAACAAGCAATGTCGCATTTATCTTTGCAATTCGCTAAAAAAACCAGCGAGCGCGAATATGTTGCCCTAGTTTGGGGGAATGTAGAAGCTGATGAAGGTACTATTGAAGGCAATATTGGGCGACACCCCAAAAACCGACTACAAAATACAGTATATCTCGATGATGAAGCTGAAAAAGGTAAACCCGCCGTGACACACTACAAAGTTTTAGAGCGTTTGGGCTACGTAACCTTGGTGTCCTGTAAACTAGAAACGGGACGTACTCACCAAATTCGTGTACACATGAAACACGTTGGGCATACCCTGTTTAATGATGCTCGCTACGGAGGTGACGCCATTTTAAAAGGCACCACATTTACCAAATACAAACAGTTTGTAGACAATTGTTTCAAGATATTACCGCGTCAAGCACTCCATGCCAAAACCTTAGGGTTTAAACACCCTACTACAGGAGAATTTATGCGTTTTGAAACCCCAATTCCAGACGATATGGTGCAATGTATCGAAAAATGGCGTGGGTATTCTAAGTATCAAGAATTGTAATTTTTTGTCATCCTGAACTTGATTCAGGATCTCATCAGATCTATTTTAAATTATTTGGGCGTTACCCCAAAAAGGGGTCAGGCTTTCCGCTATATCTTTTTTAAGCGTCATTGCGAGGAGTGAGGGACGTGGCAATCTGTTAAATTATTGTTCTAAATCAAAATTCATCGCTTCTAAAGTTTTAAAAAAGGATGCCGCTTCAATCCTTAACGCGAAGTATGGAACTGATTTGAAAAATTTGAATTGATTTTGAATATTCGTTTAACGGTCTAGTGTATGATTTCGTTGCGTGGTTTAAGCACTAAAGTTAGCAAATAAATCACAGATAGAAAGTCCGCGAGGACTTTCGTAAGTAGGCTATAACTAGCAATGAATTATACACATTGTTGTGCGTAGTTTTTATTCCAAATCCCAATCATCAACTTCAAACCACGCAGTTTTTCCTTTCTTTAAATACTTTACTATTCTTTTCTCTGGTCGAGTCCATTTTTTTGTTTCCTCGTTCAAAATTCGAATGTTATCATTATTGTAAATTACTATTCCTTTTCTATCGCAACTTTCAATAACTTTGACATTGATTTTTAAATTTTCTGCATCTTTCTCAATTAGAATACCTTTAACAATACAAGTGTCGTCCATCCATTTGTCTTCCTGACTTTGGCTCGTAAATTCATAGTTATAATTGAACTCCAAAACATCGCCAATATTAAATTCAGCGAATGTCTCTTTCTTTTCTTCCAATTCTTTTTTCTCTCGTTCTAATTCATCCGCTTTTGCTTTTTCTTCCCATTCTACATATTCTTTTACTTGTTCCTTAAATCTGATATCTTCATTCTTTAAAGAACGGTAAAAGCTTTCTAAAATCACAACAGACATTGATTCTGGATGACCTATTTTATTGTCTCTAAAAAATTTAGAAAGACGAGAACCTCCCCAAAGTTGCCAGTTATTCCTCATCCATAATCCAATTCCGAATCTGTAATTTCCATATACATAGTCTTTTTCGGCAAGTTTTGTAATTTCTGCTTTTAAGCTGTCTGAATAAATATTATTTAGTGAGTTTATTGCATCATCAAGGTCTCTTGGAATATAGTGTCCTCTCAAACTGTCTGTTGTATATCTGACTTTATTTTCCTCGTTCCATTTGAACTCTAATTTTTTAAAAGGTTCAATTATCTTTTGTTCATTAAATTCTCCATTGTTTAAATATTCTTTAAAGGCAATTAAAATAATTTCTGTTTGATGTTGTGACACACCTTTATTATCCAAATACTTTACGATTCTTGAACCGTAATTATCTCTATCAGTCCAATTAAAAATAGTTTTGTATTCTCCTCCCCAAGGATAACTTATCTTTTTTATAGTATCGTTTCCACTTCTCTTAATAAGACTTTTAATACTGTCAGAAGCGTGTTTATTTAGATAAGAAACTGCTTTTTCTAAATTTTTAGGTGATTTGGTTTCTTGTCCGAATGTTGCAATGGAAAAGATTAATAGTAGTAGAGTAGTCGAGAATTTCATTTTCAGTTATTTAGATTCTCGAAAATAATTCGGTTCTTTTTATTACAAAAGTCATAATGAGTGAACTATGTTTTTGGTTGAGTTATGTGGTTTCTCAAATTACGCACAATGTTCCGCGGATATGCGTCGTTTTAATGACTTATATCCGACGTTAAACGAAGATAGCTGAAAATTTTTACAAAGTCAAGCAAATAAATTCCGTTTATAACCCCATCATAAATAATTCTAATCTTAAATTTAAAAAGTAAATTAGTAATCGTAAATTTGAGTTGAAAAAATAGCTTGATTCATGAAACTAGTATTATCACCCGCAAAGTCTTTAAACTTCGAAACCGAATTACCTAAGGTAAAACATACCGAACCTCAGTTTTTAAAACAATCAGAGCGTTTAAATAAGTTGTTGAAAAAGAAATCGGCTAAAAGTTTATCTAAACTTATGAGTATTTCTGATGCCTTGGGTCAACTCAATTACGAGCGTAACCAATCATGGGAATTGCCATTCACTTCAGATAATGCAAGACCTGCAGTTTATGCTTTTAATGGTGATGTGTATCGTGGTTTAGATGCCTACACTATCCCAAATAAAAAACTGGACACGCTACAAAATACTGTCCGCATCCTTTCAGGATTATATGGCGTTTTAAAACCAACTGATTTAATACAACCGTATCGGTTAGAAATGGGGACTAAATTCCCTGTGGGTGTAAAAAGAATCTATACGAGTTCTGGAAAAAAGACATTACAAAAGCTTTAAACGAAGAACTTGAAGATGATGAGTTATTCTTAAACCTAGCCAGTAACGAATATTTTAAAGCAGTAGATACAAAAGCTTTAAAAGTACCAGTAGTAACTGCAAATTTTAAAGACTTTAAGAATGGACAATATAAAGTAATTTCATTTTTTGCTAAAGAAGCTCGTGGTGCTATGGCAAGATATATTGTGGATACTAACGCACAAACCTTAGACGATTTAAAAGGTTTTAATTATATGGATTATGGTTTTAGTGAAGATTTATCTAAAGACAACGATTTGGTTTTTATTCGATAGATTTGTTTTTTCTGTAATCTTAGGAATCCACTTTTAAAATTCAAAAGTAAATGTATTATTATTTTATAATTGCGTTTCAAATCTATTGTATATACCACATGTATAAAAATAGAAATTCCTATTATTGGGCAATTTTAATCTTTTTCGTGCCATTAATTGGCTGTATTATTTACTTAATAACCCAAGTTTACAACAAACGCGATGCTGAAAAATTGACTTCGGAAATTACCAACATTATCAATCCCACCAAAAAAATTAAAGACTTAGAAAAACAACTAGAATTTTCAGAATCATACCAAAATAGAGTAAATCTTGCCGATGCGTATTTAGAAATAGGGGATTACCAAAATGCAATTGAAAATTATAAAGA
This sequence comes from Jejuia sp. G7-7, assembly GCF_055808955.1. NCBI lineage: Bacteria > Pseudomonadati > Bacteroidota > Flavobacteriia > Flavobacteriales > Flavobacteriaceae > Jejuia > Jejuia sp. G7-7. The sequence goes on along the minus strand of NZ_JBVVSZ010000001.1, from coordinate 1,936,413 downwards.
AGCATTAGATGGCAGTTTGCAAAATGATTTTTACGTCATTCAGAAAATGATTGAAGTATTTCATAACATTGAAGACCATAAAAGGATAGTAAGTTACGCTGAACAAATTAAAAACCATAACGAATTCAAAAAATCGAGAACACAATTTCTATACGGGTTAGCTCTAGAAAAACTTGGTAGAGCAGAAGAAGCTGAAGAAAATCTCAGCGCCATAGATATTCGTTTTTCATTTTATAACGAACGTTTAATTTATGCTAATTTCTTGTTGAGCATGGATAAATCAGAAGAAGCTAAAGAGATTTTAGAAGCTCTTATTTCAGAAGGTCAACACATGACGAAACCTAACAAAAGGTTATACAGAAAAACCATTGCCGAAGCTCAAAAACTTTTGGACAAATTGTAATTACTTCACTTTTGCTTTATTACCAACGTTTATTTGTTGTTCCACACTTGGTTTTTTCTTTATTCTTGGTCGTCTTGCTCCAAAAGTACCTCGGTTTATTTTACCGCGTTTTGTTTTTTTATCGCCTTTTCCCATAATTTCCTTTACATTTAAGTTCTATTTAATATAAGAAGTTTAAAGACGAAAGTCAAGAAAAATAAATGTTTATTCACAAACACCCATATAAACCATTCATTCAAAACGATTCAACAAAATTAATTGTTGGAACATTACCGCCACCAAGGTTTTCAACAGGCAACCTTTTAGAAAAAGACGTTAATTTTTGTTATGGGAGTTATTACAATTCACTTTGGCTATTTATTGATAAGATTCATAATCTGAATTTGCGTTATAATAATTCTAACGAAGCTATTGAAGAGCGAAAAGCTTTTCTTATTAAACACAAAATAGGTGTTTGTGACATTGTTCAAAGCGCAGAAAGAGATAGAATTGATGCTTCAGATTTAGGAATGAAAAATATTAAGCTTCGAGATATTGTTGGCTATTTGAAACGATATCCAAATATTGATACTTTATTATTTACCGGTGGAAACAGTAAAAACGGACCAGAATATTTTTTTAGAAAGCATTTAAAAACATATAATTTGAAATTGGAGTTAGTTTCCAATGAAGTACCACGAATACATCAATTTGAACTATCTGTCATGTCGAATAAGAGTGAGACATCACATCAGGATGAGATTTCTCAATCGTTGCACTCATTTCGGAATGATAAACGAATTATAAAAACAGTTTCACTAACATCAGGTTCGGGAGCAGCAAATATTTCAATTAGTAGAATGCCGTTATACAAACAAATGAAAGCAAAAAACTCAAAATTCAATACGTTTGATTTTCGAGTGATGCAGTATCGAGAATTCTTGTAAAAACTTTTATTGCATAATTCTGAGGATTTGATGCCTCAAATCTTATAATTATTTGCGAAATTGTAACAAATTAATCGATTGATGTCATCATTAAAAAAGTATTTTGTTTTTATGGTTGTAGTGATTATTACCATTTACAGATGCCAAGACAAAAAAGAAACGTATCCTTTAAATAGAAATATTCCCCTAGAAGAAATCACAGATAATGAAGAGATTAGAGCGTATATGGCTTCTTTTCAAAGTATGGGTATTCAATCTGATAGTTCAGGCTTGCCAAAACCTGAAGAAACCTTAAAGAGCTTTAAATTTAATGATGATTTAGAAATTGATTTGGTGTTGTCAGAACCTCAAATTAACCAACCTGTAGAAATAAATTTTGACCATCGTGGTAGACTTTGGGTAATTCAATACAATCAATACCCTTACCCCGAAGGCTCTAAAGTTGTAGATATTGATAATCATGCAAGAGTTGTTTTTGATAAAATTCCAGAACCGCCTGCTGAAGGCATAAAAGGCGCTGATAAAATTACCATGTTTGAAGATACCAATGGCAATGGTGTTTATGATAAATCTGTAGATGTAATTTCTGGATTAAATATCACTACGGCAGTAACTTGGGGGCGTGGAAAAATTTGGGTTTTAACACCTCCATACCTCGTCGCTTACAATGATAAAAATGATGACGGTATTCCAGAAGGTGATCCAGAAGTACATTTATCTGGATTTGGTTTGGAAGATACACATGCCGTTGCTAATAGTTTACGCTGGGGACCAGATGGTTGGCTGTATGGAGCACAAGGAAGTACAACAACTGCTACTATTAATTCTGCTGTTTCAAAAAACGTGCATTTTAAAGGACAAGCAATTTGGAGATACCATCCCGAAACCAAAATATTTGAAGTCTTTGCTGAGGGTGGTGGTAACACATTTGATACAGAGTTTGATGCTAAAGGGCGAATGTATTCTGGAACTAATGAAAACCACCGCGGTTATTACTACAAACAAGGTGGCTACTACAAAAAAAATTGGGGAAAACATGGGCCTTTAACAAATCCATATGCCTTTGGGTACCTTTCTGGTATGGGGTTAGAAGGGAAGCGGTTTCGTTTTACACATGCCTTTATAAAATATGAAGGTGGCACGCTTCCAGAACGTTATAATAATAAAATTTTAGCATTAAACCCTTTACACAATTTTGTAAGAATGACTCGTGTTGAAGAACAAGGTTCAAATTTTTTATGCATAGATGAAGAAAAAATATTACATACAGAAGACTATTGGTTTCGTCCTGTAGATATTAAAGCAGGACCAGATGGTGGTGTGTATTTAGCAGATTGGAGCGATAGTAGATTGTCGCATGTAAATCCTTTAGATACATGGCATAAATCATCGGGTCGTGTGTACCGATTGCGTAATAAAAATAAAACGATAGTAAAGCCTTTTGATCTGAGTACATACACTAATGAAGAATTAATAGGCTTGCTTAGTCATAAAAATAAGTGGTTCAGACAACAAGCGCAACGATTAATAGGTGATAGGCGAGATGTATCGATGATTCCAAAGTTAAAATACCTTTTAGCTTCAGGAGATAGTCAGTATACGTTAGAATATTTATGGGCAATTAATAACTGTGGCGGTTTTGATGAACCACTAGCGTTTTATGGACTTACTCAACAAGATCCTTTTGTAAGATTATGGACAGTAAGACTTATTGGCGATAAAAAACAGGCTTCAAATAAATTAGTTCAAAAGATGGCAGATTTAGCAGCTTCTGAAATACATTTAGAAGTTATTAGCCAATTAGCATCTTCTGCAAAACGATTACCAGCACAACAAGCAATACCAATACTAAAGAACCTATTATTAAATGAAACTACAGCTAATGATTCAGACAACCGAATGTTTATTTGGTGGGCAGTAGAATCTAAAGCAGAAAGTGGACGTGATTTACTATTGGCTCTATTCGAAGATGATGCGCTTTGGAATTCAACATTGGTAAAAGACGTAGTTTTAGAACGTTTGATGCAGCGTTACATTTTACCATCAAGTGAAGACAATTATGCTACGGCGATTAAATTATTTGAATTAGCGCCAAAAGATGTACACACCAAACAGTTGATGATTGGCTTACAAGAAGGTATTAGAGGTCGTGATTTATCTACTATTCCTAGTAAATTGAAAGACATTATTACAAACTATGAATCCAAGTTTGGTCAAGGGAAGTTATCTTTTGCAATCAAACAAAACAAACCTAAAGCTGTAGAAGCTGCACTTAAAATTATTGCTGATAAAAATGCAAACCCTTTAGAACGTGTTACATATATTAAATTGATGGGGGAAATTGATCAGCCAAATGCTGTTCCGATATTATTAAAATTAGCTGAGGATAATAACAATTCAGTATCTATCAGGATGGCCTGTTTTGACGCACTTGGTCATTATGAAAATAAAGAAATAGGAGAACGTTTGGCTAGTGCTTATAATCATAAAATTAGAGCAGATTTAGATTTGAGAGAAGCTGCGTTTAGACTTTTTGCAAGCAGACCAGATTGGGCAAAATCTTTTTTGAACATCATCTATAGTATAAAACAAATAAAAAAATCGGAAGTACCATTAGATATCGTCCAACAGTTTAAATTACTTCAAGACGATACTATTGATAAAATAGTAGATGAACTTTGGCCAGATGTGAAAATCTCAACTTCAGAAGAGAAAACAGCCGCAGTTTTAAAAATTAAGAACGCACTTTCAAATGGAAGTGGTGCTATTGATAATGGTATGGCTTTGTATACTAATTATTGTGCAGCATGTCATAAAATGAATGGTAAAGGTGGAGAAATTGGTCCAGATTTGAGTGGTTATGATAGAAGTAATACCAACTATATGGTTTTAAATATTGTAGATCCTAATGCAGATATTAGGGAGGGTTATGTAAATTATGTAGTAAAAAAGAAAGATGGCCAAGTTATAGTAGGCACATTAAAAGATAGAAGTGAAGATAAGGTTATTGTTCAGCAACTTGGAGGTAATGCAGTTACTTTGAGTAAAGATGAAATAGTTGCTATGGAAGCTCAAAAAACATCATTAATGCCCGAGCGTTTAACAGATAGCATGACCGAACAAGAAATTCGCGATTTATTCGCTTATTTAAGACAAGAATAATATGGACAAAAAGAATATTACAAGACGAAGTTTTATTGAAAAATCGTCATTAGCTGGTATAGGAACGATGCTTGCTTTAAATGGGTTTTCACAATCTTGTGCAACAGTTCAATCAGAACTATCAGGTTTAGATATACATATATTTTCAAAACATTTACAGTTTTTAAACTATACTGATATGGCTAATGCTGCTGCAGAAATGGGATTTAACGGCGTAGATTTATCAGTAAGACCAAAAGGACATGTACTTCCAGAACGGGTTAAAGATGATTTGCCCAAGGCAATTGAAGCGATTAAAAATGCGGGTTTTCAGCCAAAAATGATGACATCAGGTATCTTGTCAAGTACTGAAGAATTTACAAGGGATGTTTTAGAAACAGCCGCTGTATTAGGTGTGAAATTTTATAGATTAGGGTATTATCGGTATTCAAAAGATACATCAATTACAGAATCTATTTCAAATATTGCAGATCAAGTAAAAGCATTGTCTGTTTTAAATGAAGAACTAGGAATTAAAGGGGCATACCAAAACCATGCTGGACCTCATGTAGGCGCTGCAATTTGGGAAATTCACGAAATGCTAAAAGGCGTAGATAATAATTATTTAGGCTGTCAATACGACATTAGACATGCCACCGTTGAGGGTGGTCAATCATGGCAAACAGGGTTGAGGCTTATAAAACCTAAAATAAATACCCTGGTACTCAAAGATTTTTTATGGGTACAGAAAAAGGGAAATGGGTACTACAAAATGTACCAATTGGTAAAGGGATGGTCGATTTTAAAGCCTATTTTAAATTATTAAAGGCCTATAATATAAATGTGCCTGTATCATTGCATTGTGAATATGATCTAGGAGGTGCCGAACATGGCGGGAAGACAATCTCTATTTCCAAAGAAGAGATTTTCGCAACTATGAAAAAGGATTTAGATGCCATCAGAGATTTATGGAATTCTGTATAAATCCAAAATAATAATAAAGTTGATATTGAAATTTTCCCAGAAAATAAGGCGTACATTCGCAGCTTAAATAAAGGAGGTGGTATTTTCAAAATAAATTGTCATCTCAAAATGCCCAATAATGGGTTACTAAACAATTTATATGTCATTTCAATCTTTAGGCTTATCCGAAGCCTTGCTAAAAGCAGTTAGCAAAAAAGGATACACAACCCCAAGTCCAATTCAGCAAAAAGCAATTCCAGCAGTTTTAGAAGGTAAAGATGTATTAGCATCAGCACAAACAGGAACTGGAAAAACGGCAGGTTTTACATTACCATTGTTACACATACTTTCTGAAAATCCAAAACAAAAATTCAGACCAATACGTGCGTTAATTTTAACACCAACACGAGAATTAGCAGCACAAGTTTACGCTAATGTTAGAGAATATAGCGAGTTTTTAAACTTACGAAGTGCCGTTATTTTTGGAGGCGTAAATCAAAAACCACAGGTTGCAACAATTCGTCAAGGCGTAGATATTTTAGTAGCTACTCCTGGGCGTTTATTAGATTTACAAAATCAAGGATTATTATCACTAAAACGTATCGAAATTTTTGTTTTAGATGAAGCCGATCGTATGCTGGATATGGGTTTTTTAAGAGATATTCAAAAGGTAATTAATTCGATGCCAGATAAACGTCAGAATCTGATGTTTTCGGCAACCTTTTCAAAAGAGATCAAGAAGCTGGCACATGGTATTTTAAATCATCCAGTACAAGTTGAAGCAACTCCAGAAAACACGACGGTTGAAGCCATTACTCAAAAAGTATATCGTGTTGCAAAAGGTAAAAAAACTGGTTTAATTATTAAGCTAATTTCTGAGGGCAATTGGAAACAAGTTTTAGTTTTTACAAGAACTAAACATGGCGCCAACAGACTTTGTGAAAAAATGGTGAAATCAGGGATTACAGCTGCGGCTATTCATGGAAACAAAAGCCAAGGAGCAAGAACAAAAGCGTTGGCAGGTTTTAAAAGTGGACGCCTACGTGTTTTAGTAGCTACTGATATTGCTGCACGTGGATTGGATATTCCGTTATTACCACATGTGATTAATTTTGAATTGCCTAATATCTCTGAAGATTATGTACATAGAATTGGAAGAACAGGTAGAGCAGGAGCTAACGGACAAGCCATTTCATTAGTAAGCGCAGACGAAACATCTTTTTTAAGAAATATAGAAAAATTAATAGGAGAGAGAATTGAAGTAGAAATTGTTGAAGGTTTTGAACCCGATCCTAATGCTTCAACAGCACCAATAAAACAAGGTCAAGGTAGAAACCGAAACTCAAATAGAAATTCTAATAGAAACTCAAAAAGTAGTAATAAATCGAGACGACCGAATCGAAACAGCGATAGAAGAAGATAATAAGATGCAACAGGTCTTAAAAGATAAAATCATAGAAGTTTGTAATAAAAAGATAGCCGCAAAAGGCGAAAATGTTGGTATTTCTTTTTATGCGTTTTTTAAGAATAAAAATGATAATCCAGAATTATTAATGGAAGCTGCTACTTGGTGGATTCAAACCCATAAACTGGATCATTTTGAGAAAGCTATTAAAATTAAAAATCTTGTAAATGGAATCTCAACCCAATAACCCACTTCACGGCATAAAGCTTGAACAAATTATTAACGATTTGGTAGCCCATTATGGTTGGGAATATATGGGTTATATCATAAAAATAAGATGCTTTACCGATAATCCATCAGTAAAATCTAGTTTAAAGTTTTTGAGGAGAACACCTTGGGCAAGAACTAAGGTTGAAAATATGTACTTAAAAATGTTAAAGAATAAAAAGTAAACTAATTTTTAAATAAAAAGGCTCAAGTTTAAACTTGAGCCTTTCAATTTTGTATATAAAACTATTCTTGTTTTTTCTTCTTTTTGCCTTTGCCTTTTCCCCAGTTTTCTTTTAGTTCAGCTAGAGTTAAAGCGCCATTTCCATCAGCATCTAATCTTGCGTAGTTTTTTTCAAGTCTCTCAACTGGTACTTCGTTTTTTCTTTTTGCAGATTTAAATTCTTCTAAAGAAATAGAACCATCACTATTAGCATCAAATCTTTTAAGCATTTTTTCAAAGTTTGGTGCTTTTTTTCTTGTGCAGAAGCAGCAAAAGAAAATGCAAATAAGCCAACAGTAAGTAAACCTAATTTTAAAGTATTTAATTTCATTTTTATTTTTTAAGTTATTAATGAATAATTTAGACTATTTTATTTTTAAAAGGTTTAATTAAAGATGATTTTTTTAGATTAAAAACTAATCTTCTAAAAGAGGTTTTCCTATATCATCAATTTCATCGTTTATTTCAGGTTTTTTTGGGTCTGGGCCATAACGATTTGAACCATATTCTCCGTCAGTACACATTAATACTAAGTACCAAATACGTCCAACAATAGGAATGAAGTTTACAAAAAAGTAGCCTCCGCTTTTACCTGAATCATGTAGCCGTCTTACGTTAACTGCAAGCCAAGGAATAAGTGTTGCTAAAGCAAAAACACCAATGACAGCAGCATTCCATTCAAAATCAATAAAATCTTCGAGTGCTATAGAAACTAAATTAATTGCAAATACAGTAAGTATCCAGAATAAGACATACATCCAATATTCTTGACGTCTTGCTCTACCAGAAAAGTTCGCATAATTATCTATTAAAACGGTTAAAAACCATTTGAATATGCCTTGTCTTTCATTAATCATGCAGTATCTCATTTACGAAAGTACCAATAGAACCGATGCCTTCATTAGTAACATGTTTCACAAAAGCACTTCCAATAATAGCGCCTTTAGCATATTGCGTAGCTTGTGTAAACGTTTCATTATTGCTTATTCCAAATCCTATTATTTGTTGGTTTTTTAGGTTCATTTTTGCAATACGCTCAAAGTATGCCGTTTGTTCCTTTCCAAACCCAGATTGTGCACCCGTAGTACTTGCGCTGCTAACCATATAAATAAACCCATTCGAAATAGAATCGATATATCTTATACGTTCATCACTTGTTTGTGGTGTTATTAAGAACACATTTATTAATCCATACTTCTCAAATATAGCTTGGTATTCCTCGTGGTAAACATCCACAGGTAAATCCGGAATTATCAAACCATCAATCCCTAATTCTTGGCATTTTTTACAAAATGCTTCAACACCATATTGAAACATTGGGTTGAAATAACCCATAATAATCAAAGGAATATTAACCGTTTTTCTGATGTCCTTTAATTGGTCAAAAAGCACCTCGGTAGTCATGCCGTTTTTAAGCGCCTTTGTCGAGCTATCTTGAATAGTTGGACCATCAGCTAATGGGTCGCTAAAAGGTAAGCCTATTTCAATCATATCAACGCCATTTTTCTCTAAATCTTCGATTATAGAAACGGTATCGTTAATATCTGGATAACCTGCTGTAAAATATATAGACAGTAATTTTTTGTCTTCTTGTAATTTTTGATTTATTCTGTTCATTTTCTTTTCTATGAATTTTAATCAATGTTCTAAACCCGCGTTAGGGATTGAGCGATTGTTGGAGCTCCTCGCAGAGAGCGACTCGTGAAAGCCCGACCCTTGTGGTAACGCCCAAATTCTAAATTTTAAAATAATCTATATAATTTTCTAAATCTTTGTCGCCTCTACCAGATAAACTAACCACCACCACATCATCAGGTTTAAAGGTTCTCTGTTCAAAAATGGCAAGCGCATGAGAGCTTTCAATAGCCGGAATAATGCCTTCTAGTTTGCAAAGTTCTAAACCAGCATTCATAGCTTGGTCATCTGTAATCGACATAAATTCTGCACGCCCCGTTTTACATAAATGCGCATGCATAGGGCCAACACCAGGATAATCTAAACCAGCCGAAATCGAGTAGGGTTCAGTAATTTGTCCGTCTTTAGTTTGCATCAACAAAGTTTTACAACCATGAATAATACCTTCCTTCCCTAAAACAGAAGTGGCTGCACTCTCGCCAGAATCTACGCCTAAACCAGCGGCTTCCACGGCAATAATGCCAACTTCTGGTTCGTGTAAATAATGGTAATAAGTTCCAGCGGCGTTACTACCGCCTCCAATACAAGCCACTAAATAATCAGGATTTTCGTTACCTGTTTGCTCTTTTAATTGCCATTTAATTTCTTCTGACACCACAGCTTGAAAACGCGTTACCATATCTGGATACGGGTGTGGGCCAATTGCAGAACCAATAATATAATGTGTGTTCACAGGGTTGTTAATCCAATCACGAATCGCTTCGTTAGTTGCGTCTTTAAGCGTACGACTTCCAGACAATGCAGGTACTACTGTAGCGCCCAACATTTTCATTCTAGCTACGTTTGGTGCTTGTCGTGCAATATCAATTTCTCCCATATACACAATACACTCTAATCCCATTAAAGCACAAACGGTAGCAGTAGCCACACCATGTTGTCCCGCACCAGTTTCGGCTATAATTCTAGTTTTACCTAAACGCTTCGCCATTAAAATCTGTCCGATAGTATTGTTGATTTTATGAGCACCTGTATGATTTAAATCTTCCCGTTTTAAGTAAATTTTTGTATTATATTTTTCCGAAAGGCGTTTTGCAAAATAGAGAGGAGAAGGACGACCTACATAATCCTTTAAAAGTTGGTCGAATTCTTTTTTAAACTCAGGTTCTGCCATTACTTTTAAATAGTTTTGGCGTAACTCTTCTACATTTGGGTAAAGCATTTCTGGGATGAATGCACCGCCAAATTCTCCGTAGTAGCCTTTTTCATTTACGTTATAATTCATAACTATTTCTTTAATATTGTCTAGAACTGTATTTAGGTTCTTTTTAAATGTTTTTAAATCTTCAATATTTTTTAATCCAGGTTCAATTTCAAATTTGCTATTTACATCTAAAGCATAGCAATATTTTGATGCTTTACTGTTTACAAATTGATTAATTTTTTCAACTTCATTTAATCCTAATCCACCACTCAAAAAGAAAGGTTTAGTTGAAGGATAATTATTTAATACATTCCAATTGAAAGTATAACCGTTGCCACCAGGGTGTTTGCCTTTAGTATCGAAAAGGAAGTAATCACATGTGTTTTCATAGGGTTTTAGAATACTAAAGTCGAATTCATCTTTTATAGAAAGAACTTTGATGATCTCTAAATTATGAGATGCTGAAACAAGTTCAGTATGACGATTTTTTAAATCGTCACAATATTCAGGAGATTCCTTTCCGTGTAATTGAACTGCTTGTAAATTGTGTTTGCTAACTATTTTAATAACAACATCTATATCTGTATCTACAAAAACACCTGTTTTTTTAATTGAGTTTGGTAACTCTGGAATATATTCAGTATCAAAGTTTCTTGCGGATTTTTCATAAAATATAAACCCAAGATAATCAGGTTGCAATGCAGCAACTTGTTCAATATTATCTTGATATTTCATGCCGCAAACCTTTAACTTCATCCTTCTAAAGTTTTAATGAATTGCGTTGCACTTGCACCAGGACTATCAGTTTTCATAAAGTTTTCACCAATTAAAAACCCTTGATAACCGTAAGGCTGTAATGCTTTGATAGCTTCAATATTACTAATACCACTTTCTGATACTTTTACAAAATCATCTGGAATGAGGTTGCTCAAACTTTTACTGGTGTCTAAACTAACCTCAAAGGTTTTTAAGTTTCTATTATTTACTCCTAGCATATCTAAACTAGGCATGACCGATTTGTGTAATTCTTCTTCGTTATGAACTTCTAAAAGGACATCCAAATTCAAACTTTTAGCAAACTCTGAAAATTGTTTGATTTCATCTCTAGATAGTATTGCTGCGATTAAAAGAATGACATCAGCTCCATAAGCTTTGGCTTCTAATAATTGATATTCGTCTATGATGAACTCTTTACGTAATAAAGGCAGATTACAACTTGCCCTTGCAGTTAGTAAATCGTCTAACGAGCCACCAAAATATTTCCCATCTGTTAAAACAGACATACCACAAACACCAGCGTCTTCATAGCCTTTTGCTACATCTTGGACGTTTAACCCATTATTGATAACAGACTTTGACGGAGATCGTCTTTTGTGTTCAGCAATAATTCCTGATTTACTTTGGCGTAAGTTGTTGGCTAGTGAAACCGTTGGTCTTTCAAATAGAATAGATTGTTCCAATTGAGAAACTGGAATTAAGCCTTTTCTTAAAGCTACTTCTTTGCGTTTATCTAATGTTATTTTATCTAGAATGTTCATTATTTACTCAACTCAATCAATTTATTTAAACTCGTTTTTGCTTTACCTGATAACAATGATTCTTTTGCTAATTCAAAACCTTCTTGATGCGAAATTTGCTTGCTAGTTGCAATGGCTAATCCTGCATTGGCGCAAACCACGTTATTTTGTGCTTCTGTGCCTTTACCATTTATAATATCTACAAATATTTTTGCGGCATCTTCAACGGTATTTCCTCCAAAAATAGCTTCTTGAGGTATTGTTTTTAGTCCTAAATCTTCAGGAGCAAACAATTTTTCAGAATGATTAGAAACAATTTTAGCTTTTCCGGTTAATGAAATTTCATCATAGCCATCTAAGGCGTAGACAATATTATAATTATGCCCTGAGTTTTGATGTAAAAAACTATACAGTCTTAAAACTTCTAAATTAAAAACACCTAGCACATGATTTTTCGGGAATGAAGGGTTTACTAATGGACCTAACATATTGAAAAACGTTTTTACACCTAGTTCTCTTCTTATTGGAGCCACATTTTTCATGGCTGGATGAAATAGGGGTGCGTGTAAAATACAGATTCCTGCTTGGTCTAAACAGCGTCTTAAAAAATCTTCATCATTGGAAAATTTAACGCCTAAATTTTCCATAACATTTGATGAACCAGATGTTGATGATACGCCATAATTACCATGTTTTGAAACATGAACTCCAGCTCCCGCAGTTATAAAAGAGGATAATGTAGAAATGTTGAAGGTGTTTTTACCATCGCCTCCTGTTCCAACTATATCTATAGCATTAAAATCTTTTAAATCTACTGAAACACAAAGTTCTAAAAGTGCGTTTCTAAAGCCCTGTAATTCCTCAATGGTAATACTTCGCATCATATAAACCGATAGAAAACATGCAATTTGGCTAGGGTTATACATATCGTTAGATATATTAACGATAACCTGTTTAGCCTCCTCAGTTGAGATGGTTTCGTGGTTTATTAATCTGTTAAGAATGTCTTTCATTTTTACTTTTGACTAATTATTAACCCAGTTTTCTAAAATCTTTTTTCCATCTGGTGTTAACACAGATTCAGGATGGTATTGTACACCTCTAACATCGTATTCTTTATGTCTTAATGACATCACTTGTCCGTTTGCATCAAAAGAAGTCGCTTCTAAAGGTTCTGGTAATTCTGGACTAACCACCCATGAATGGTAACGACCTACTTCAATGTTTTTATTTAAACCGTTAAATATATATTCGTCTTCAACACTAATGGTAACATTTGTTGCAACACCATGATAAACATCATCAAGATTATCTAGAGAGCCTCCAAAAACTTCGCCTATAGCTTGTTGTCCTAAACAAACACCTAAGATGCTTTTTGTTGGTGCATATCTTTTAATAATAGCTTTTAATAAACCTGCTTCATCAGGAATTCCAGGACCTGGTGATAAGACTATTTTATCAAAAGGTTTTACATCTTCCAAAGTTAATTTATCGTTTCTTACTACGGTAACGTCACAGTTTAAATCTTCTAAATAATGCACAAGATTGTATGTGAAACTGTCGTAATTATCTATAACTAATACTTTTTTCATCTTAAATATCTTCTGCTAATTGAATAGCTTTAGTTAATGCGCCTAATTTATTGTAAACCTCCTGCAACTCGTTTTCTTGGTTTGATTTTGATACCAATCCTGCGCCTGCTTGCCAATTTAATTTATAATCTTTACTTAAAAACGTACGAATCATTATGGCGTGGTTAAAGTTACCATCAAAATCCATAAAGCCAATGGCGCCACCGTAAAAACCACGACTTGTTTTTTCGTAATCTTCAATAAGTTGCATGGCTCTGTGTTTTGGTGCACCGCTTAAGGTTCCTGCAGGAAATGTATCTGCTACCACTTGCATAGTTGAGGTTGATTCATGTTTTTGCCCCGTTACTTTGCTTACCAAGTGAATGACGTGGGAGAAAAACTGAACTTCTCGATAGGTTTCTACTTTTACTTGACTTCCGTGACGGCTTAAATCGTTTCTTGCCAAATCCACAAGCATCACATGTTCGGCATTTTCTTTATCGTCATTTTTTAAATTTTCGGCTAAAATTTCATCTTTTTCGTAATCTCCAGTTCTTTTATATGTTCCGGCAATGGGATGAATTTCAGCTAAACCATCTTCTACTATCAATTGTGCTTCGGGCGAGCTTCCGAAGATTTTAAAATCGCCATAATCAAAATAGAATAGGTAAGGCGATGGGTTTATACTTCTTAGGGCGCGGTAAATATTAAAATCATCACCAGTATATTCTTGAGAAAAACGTCTGGATAGTACCAATTGAAATACATCTCCACGTTGACAATGTTTTCGGGCTATTTCAACATGTTCTCTAAATTCATCATCGGTTAAATTGGATTTAATATCGCCTTTAGAATTAAACTTATAGGATGCGAAATTTTGTACATTAATTAGCTTGTCAATGTCATCAATATTATTTTCAACACCTTCATAACAATGTGCAAAAATATAGGCCTCGTTTTTAAAATGGTTTATGGCAATGATGTTTTGATAAACCGCATAATAAATATCTGGGATAACCACAGAATCATCTTTTTTGCTAATTTCAACATCTTCAAAATAACGCACCGCATCGTAAGCGGTATAACCAAAAATACCGTTGTTGATAAACTTGAAATTTTCTTCAGATTTGGTGTCGAACTTTTTGGTGAAATTATAAATCTCATCTACTACATTTACATCTTCTGTTATTTCAATAGATGTAGAACTTCCATCAGGAAATGTTTCTGAAATCACTTCATTTTCAACCTTTATTGTAGCAATAGGATTGAAACAGATATATGAAAAGTTTTTTTGACTTTTATGGTAGTCACCACTTTCTAACAAGATACTGTTTGGGTATTTGTCGCGAATTTTATAATACACAGAAACAGGTGTAATAGTATCTGTTAGAATTCTTTTATGATGTGTATAAAGACTAAATTTTTCCATTTGTTTGATATAAAAAAAGGCTTGTCGTGAATGACAAGCCTTTTGAATATTTTAGGTTTAAATATACTAGGGTTTTACTTCACGAAGATTAGTTTCGAAAGCACCACCACCAAGTATTATTTAAAATTGATTTCATGTGTTTTTTTAATAAGCACCAAATATAAAGATGAAAATATAATTATACAATTCTTTCCGAATATTTTTGCATAAAAAAACTACCATAAGGTTATGGTAGTTTTAAGTGATTACTAAGTAATGAGAGAGAGTTAGTTTGCTATTAACCTAATTTTACTTAATAATCTGATCAATTCTTTGGCCTCTTTATCAGTTAAAGTGTTTACCAAATTTATTTCTGTGCTATCAATCAATGTGTCGATTTCTCTCAAAAAATTTAATCCCTCACTTGTAATGTTTATATCAATCTTTCTTTTGTTGGCTTTGTTTATTGTTTTTTTAACTAATTTTTTTTATGAGTTTATCCACCAATCGGGTAGTATTACTCATTTTATTGATCATTCTATCTTGAACTGTACTTAACGATGCTGGTTTGCCCTTTTGACCTTTTAAAATACGCAATACATTAAATTGTTGTATCGAAATATCAAAGGGTTTTAATACTTTATTTAACTCACCATTTATAAGTCCATAAGTGTATAAAATGTTAACGATTATACTTTTTGATTGAGTGATATTTCCACCAATTTTTAAAATATCTTCTATCCTCATGTATAACTGTTGTATATACAAATGTAAGAAAAAATATTATCTAGACTTAGTTTTGATTAAATATTTGTTAAACAGTATTTTGATAGCGTTGTATTACGTAAATTTATATTTGAATTAATAATTTATGAAAATAATTAGTTACTTATTTTTGTTGATTTTAGTATGTTCTTGTGTAAAAGACAAAAAATCAAAAGTTGTATTAAAAGTTGCAGATGCTAAGGTTGAAGTAACAGATGGTAACGAATCAAAAATTGATTTAGAAATATACAATTTTGAAGGTTTTAAGCAGTTTTTGAATAAGAAGGATGATAAAACATATGTTATTAACTTTTGGGCAACTTGGTGCGGGCCATGTGTGAAAGAATTACCATATTTTGAGAAATTAAACCAATTATATAAGGACAAGAATGTTGAAGTTATATTGGTTAGTTTAGACTTCCCACATGTTTATGAGTCTAAGTTAAAACCATTTATTAAAAAGAAAAATTTAAAAAGTAAGGTAATTGTTTTAAATGATTCTAATGAAAATAAGTGGATTAGTGAAATTGATAAATCATGGTCAGGTTCTATACCAGCAACTATAATTTATAATAAAAACGAGCGGAAGTTTTTTGAAAAATCTTTCACTTATGAAGAATTGCTAGAAGAAGTTAAACACTTTTAAAACTATTTAATATGAAAAAATTAGTAAAAATATGTGCAATGGTAGCATTAGTAGTTGTAGCTAGTGCTTATACAAATTACGAAGTAGAACACGATCATAGTTATGATATTGGTGATGTAGTAGAAGATTTTTCATTAAAAAACATTGATGGGAAAATGGTGTCATTGGCAGATTATAAAGATGCTAAAGGCTTTATTTTAATATTTACTTGTAACACATGTCCGTTTTCAATAGCTTATGAGGACAGGATTATAGCATTAGATAAAAAGTATTCAGCCAAAGGGTATCCAGTAATAGCTATAAACCCAAATAACCCTTATGCTAAACCTGGAGATAGTTTTAAAGCAATGAAAGAAAGAGCAAAAGAAAAAGGCTTTACGTTTCCTTATTTGGTAGACGAAGGACAAAAAGTATATCCAAAATTTGGAGCCACTAAAACGCCACATAATTATGTGCTAGAAAAAACAAAAAAAGGAATGGTTGTGCAATACATCGGTGCTATTGATGATAGTTCAAGAAATCCTGATGCTGTACAAGAAACCTTTCTTGAAGATGCAGTTGATGCCATATTGGATGGAAAAGAAGTTAAGGTGAAAAAAACAAAAGCTATAGGTTGTTCAATTAAGGTTTAAACAGTCTCTTAAAAAAGGGCAAGAAATTTGCAAGATGAAATCCGAGGTGTAATACTTCGGATTTTTTTCGTCTATCATATTAGATGTATTAATTTTGTATGACATAATATTTATTAAAAACACACATGGAAGATTTAACACAAGAAGAATGGACAGAACAATTGGCTAATGATGACAATGCGATTGTTTTGGATGTAAGAACTGATGCGGAAGTTGCAGACGGTATTATACCTAATGCCATTCATATAGATATATATAAGGGTCAAGAATTTATTAATGACATTGAAGATCTTGATAAAAGTAAAAACTATTATGTGTATTGTCGTTCTGGAAATAGAAGCGGACAAGCATGTCAAATTATGGAACAGTTAGGTTTTGAAAATGCTTATAACCTTGAAGGCGGTATGCTAGATTGGACAGGAGATGTTGTCGATTTAGAATCTTAATTACATAAAATGAAAAAAGTGCTTTTTTTATTTTTGAGTTTCATCATAGTAAGTTGTCAATGGTTTACAAATTCTAGTTCGATTAAATTGAAACCTATGGAATTTAAAGTTGAAATTAATAAAAATAATGCTCAGCTTATTGACGTAAGAAAACCGAATGAGTTTACTACTAGTCATCTAAAAGGCGCAAAAAATCTAAATTATTTTTCTGAAAGTTTCGCTGATAGTGTTAAGCTATTAAATATAAATAATCCCGTTTTTATTTACTGTCGTTCTGGAAAGCGAAGTGCTAAGAGTATATCTGTCTTTAAAGAAGCTGGTTTTGATACTATTTATGAATTGGAAGGTGGAATTTTAAACTGGAAGGAGAGCGGTTTAAAAATAACTTCGGAATAATAATATCGGGATAATAGAACCGATAATCTTAATTCTCATAATGATATTTAACTTTCAACTTTTTTTAAGTACTTCACCTTTTTTATTTTAATGTAAGTATCTCTTTATACTACTTTTATTAAAAAATTTAGAATTTCTGAAAAGATTTTTATAAATTTAAAAGATTTTACCTCAAAAACTCACGATTATGGAAAATGGCTTAATTATATTAGGATTAATAGCGTTACTCTTTTTAAGCATGTATGGTTATGCTTATGGAACAGTAGCGTTGCAAAAAATGCGTCTAAAAAAGAAAGAACAAGAATTGACGCGTATTGCTGCAATTAAGCAAGAAGAACGTTTACAAAGACAAAAAGCTAGAGATGAGAAATTAGCGAAACTTCAAAAGCGTAGTGAGGAAATAAGAGTTGAGTTAAACCGTTTAGAGAAAGTTAATCTTAAAAACGCAACTAAAGACCAAAAGAAAGTTGAAAAAATGAAACAACGAATTGAAGCACAGCAAAAAGCTAGTTAAATCAATTCCACCAAAATATATAAAAAAGCACTCTAATTAGAGTGCTTTTTTATGCTATGAATTTATCAAAACTACTCGGTTTTTAAATTAATAGTAGTGTTTTCTAATCCTTCAGAAGTTGCGGTAATTTTAATTTCTCCAGTATTTTCAGTAGATTTTACGACCAATAAACACATACCGCTAAATGCTTTTCTAAAAGGTTTCTGGAAAGATTCCATCGAGCGTTGGTTACCATTATCAACAGCTGCTAATACACCAGTACCTTCAATTTTAAAGTTGATTAAATTATCTGCTTTCGGACAAAGGTTACCATCTTTATCTTCAACTCTAATGGTTATATAACTTAAATCTTTACCATCGGCAGAAATAGTTTGTCTATCAGCTACTAATGATATGTTTGCAGGTTTACCTGCAGTTTTTATTTCTTCAGTAGCAACTTCTTTTCCTTTTGTATATGCAACTACTTTTAATGACCCCGGTTGGTAAGGGACCTCCCAAGATAATCTATATGGTGACATAAATGTGCCTTTATCAAAACTATGGTACTCAGCAGGCACAGGTGTTAAATCTTTACCTTTTACTTTTTTGCCATAAGATTTGCCGTTTACAAATAGTTCAACTTCTTCTGCATTTGTATATGCAAAAACAGGTATCTTTTTGCCTTCTTTTCCTTCCCAATTCCAATGTGGCAATACATGTACCATTGGTTTTTCTGTCCATTGACTTTGATATAAATAATAACGATCTTTAGGAAAACCACATAAATCTACAGGAGCAAAATATGCAGAGCGTGATGGCCAATCATCATTCCAATACCCATGCGTATGATTATCTCTACCTGCGTAAGGTGTTGGTTCTCCTAAATAATCAAAGCCTGTCCAGATAAATTCGCCCAAAGAAAAAGGATTTGCTTCTTGCGCTTCAAATTCGGCATCTGGTGCATATGCCCAAGGTGGCCCTACAATAACATCGTAACTGGATACATGACCTGTTTCTCTATAAAAATCGCCACTTATAGGTAAATTATAAACACCTCGGCTACTTGTCATTGATGAGGTTTCAGAACCATAAATAATCATATCTGGATTCGCCTTTTTAATGTCATCATACTCCAATGGCCAATAGTTCATGCCAACCACATCAATTTGATAAGCCAATTTATTTTTAAACGGTGCAGGATAATAATTAAAGCCTGCGGTTGTTGGTCTTGTTGGGTCTTCATCATGGCAAATGTCATTAAGTATTTTTGCCAATTTCCAACCATCTGCTTTTGCTTGTTCCAAAATTTCATTACCAATACTCCACATAATTACAGAAGGATGATTTCGATCCCGTTTTATCATATCTCTTAAATCGGTTTCATGCCATTCATCAAAATATTTGTTGTAGCCATTGGGTACTTTTCCTATTTTCCATTCATCAAATGCTTCAACTTGCACGAGAATCCCCAACCTATCACAAACCTGTAACATTTCGGGAGAAGGTGGGTTATGGCTAGTACGCAGCGCATTAACACCCATAGATTTCATGATTTCCATTTGACGTTCTGTAGCCCTGTAATTTACAGCTGTACCTAAAGCACCTAAATCGTGATGCATACATACGCCATTAAGTTGCACACGTTTTCCATTCAAAAGAAAGCCATCATTTGGAGTGAATTTAATGGTTCTTACTCCAAATTCAGAATTATATGTATCTATTATAGTTCCGTTTTTCGAAATTGCTGTTACTGCTTTGTATAAATGAGGTGTGTCTAAATCCCAAATGTCAGGATTTGAAATTTCTAAGCTAATGTCTTTTTTTAGTTCTTCATTTGGCTTAATTGAAATATCAGTATCATTTGAGGTTACCAATTCCCCAGCACCATCATAAATTGAAGTATTTAATTTTAAGTTTGAAGGGATAGCTCCTTTGTTGACAATTTTAGTTTCAATATTTATTTGAGCCAACTCGCTACTTACTTTAGGGGTTGTAATGTATGTACCATATTGCGGAACATGAATTGGGTTTTTATACTTAATCCTTACATTTCTGTAGATTCCAGCACCAGAATACCAACGTTGTGCTAAATCTTCGGGAGCTAATTTTACGGCAATTACATTATCTGCACCAAACTTGATGTGTTTGGTTAAATCTATTTCAAAACCAATGTAGCCATAAGGTCTGTTTCCTGCCAATTCGCCATTAATAAATACTTGCGCATTATTCATGGCACCATCAAATTCTACAGAAATTTGCTTGCCTTCCATATCATTTGAAACCGTAAAATGTTTACGATACCAGCCAATGCCGTGTACGGGAAGACCTCCTGTTCTAGCATTGTACTTGTTGTCAAAAGGACCTTCAATCGCCCAATCATGAGGTAAATTAAGTTGCCTCCAAGAAGAATCATCAAATTCGTTTTTTTCTGCACTATTTGCTTCTCCTTTGTTGAAAAGCCAGTTGCTATTAAAGGATGCGTCTGCAACATTAGCTGCCTGTTTTTCGCATGAAAAAATAACGGTGAAAAGCGTTAAAACAATAAGTGGTTTCAATATTTTATTCATGATAAGTAGTTTGTTGGTTTGTGTTTTACAAAGATTGAAATTATATGTCGATTTTTTTAACACATATGTTTCTAATAATACAACATAACTAACATTTTAGTGTGCTAATGAGTAAAAATAGTTCAAATTGGGTATATTGGTAATTAAATATTTCACACTAATGAAAATAATATGTAGTTGTATTTTCTCGGTTTTTCTATTTGTATCGTGTAATAATAAACCAGATTCTCAGCAAAAAATAGAGGCTAAAGAACTTCCAGTTTTTAAAGTTTTAAAAACCGACGAACCAATTAATATTGACGGTAAAATGGATGAAGAGGTTTGGGGTAAAACAGAAAGTAGGACCTTCGACTATTTTTATAAAGTTACAAAACCCAATGATAAACAAAAATCAACGTTTAGAATGTTATGGGATGCTAAAAATTTATATGTTTTCTATGAATTCGAAGATAAATATTTGAACGCAAGAGAAACCAAAAGAGACGGTAAACCTTTTTTTGATGACTGTGCCGAAATTTTTATTATTCCAGTTCCTGAACCTTTAGACACCCATTTTTGCTTTGAAATAAATATTTATAAAGCAGCAAACGATTTAATTTACTTCAACGACTATTACAAAGGAAACCATATTGGCTTTAAAACATTCAATCCAAATTATGAAGTAGAAGTGATTTATGAAGGTACTATAAACGATAATTCTGATGTTGATAAAGGTTGGACCATGGAACTAAAAATCCCAATTGCTACTTTTGGGTTTTTAGCCAATTTTGAACCTGTAAAAGCAGGTGCGAAATGGACTTTTCTTGCAATTCGTCAAGAGCGAAATGAAGCTGAGGGAGAACGCAGAATTACTTCAACCATTTTTCCGATAGATGATTTTTCTAAAGATGTGCATCAGCCTAAAGAGTTTGGGTTAATGGAGTTTGTGGATTAAAACTAGCGTCTTTTCGCTAGGGTAATATCCTCTTTCACATGATTTATTATAGCGTTCCAATCTAAAATATTTGTTCTTGCTAGCATTTGTGGTTTATAATTTTTTGAAGAAATTTTAGTATAAAACAGCCAATTTTCTAAAGCGTTTTCTAAAAGCTTTACAGCTTCTTCTTTATGAGTTTTTATTTTTGTTTCATCATAAATAGCTAGGGTTATAGCGGCATCAATTTTATCAGCATAATAATTACCTAAATGTGCCATGGCTTGAATATCATCAAGAAGTACTTTGGTTTCAATGGAGTTGTAGTTAACTCTTTTTAAAAGATTTGAGTTTTGTATCACTTCAGAAGCATAATTTCTTAGTGTTTTTGAAATTTCATATGGCGAAATTTCATCATTTAATGATTTATTTCCTGTTGAAACTTCAGCAAATTTTTTAGGATTCATAATATTACTCTCGGCCATGGTTGGGTTGTCTATAAAATCTATAACAGTTCTAAAACCTCCCAAAACAGGTCTTGCCATACAAGATTCTACAGACCACATATGATCCCAATCACGCCAATGAAACATATTGATTTTAGGGATGATTTTTGAAGCCGTTTTCCAAGTGTTATGGAGTTTTTTTGCGTCAGTAACTTTGTAATGATAACTCAATTTTTTTCAAAAAAATCATCATTTAAATTGTCATTATACCCTAATCTTCCCCAGAGCATAAAATTGAACCAATGCTTTTTTATCTCTAATTGATTTTTCAACTCTGGAGTTTTGCTTATAAATTCCCTTCCCCAAAAATAGCCATCAGATCCAAAATAGTAGCCAGCAGTTTCTTCTTTTGGAAAAAACGTAAAAAGTCTTTCACATAATCAGGGTCTCCCCAACGGTATACAAAAATGTCATCATTTCTTAAATTCCACCAAGATTTTAATTTGAAAGGTTTCATTTCTTTTAAATGACTTTTAGCAAATGGCGGAGTAGGAGATGAATAGACCCTTGCTTTGGCATATTTAAAACTAACTTCAAAAGTATCTGGGTAATCGCCCCAATATTTCATGATTTGATTCATGTCAGAATACCAAACTCTGTGTATAAAAGGTACAGTTCTTTCGGGTTGTATTTTTTTAGCATCAAGAATTCCTAAACCATAAGTTTCCCATAACCATTGTTCTCTATTATAACCATCCCAGGTATGAGGCATATATTCTCCAGCTGTAACACCAATGCCTTTTACATCAGGATACGTGAGCAAAAAAGTTTTAACAGCTTCCCTGTAGTAAGCGATGGTTTTTGGGTTGTTCATTTGATGAGAAATACCATATTTTGCTGGTTTTTCGTCCCATAGTTTAATGCCAAAAGTTTTATGATAAGGTTCAACAGGTTGTGCTACGCTATTTGGGCAAATGTTCCAAGTTATAAAATAGGTATCAATACCTCGTTTTTTTGCGTATTTCATCACTCGTTTCCAGAAATTAATTTTTTTATCAATTGTGATTGACTTAATTTTTTTCAAATTATTAATAACATTACTAGATACTAATTGAGGATCCCCCCACTCGTTTTCTCTGCCTAATGGTTTTAAAGTCGTCTGGTAAACATCATCTAGTGCAATAGCTGGATAATCTTCTAATTTAATCATGGAAGGAAATGGATGTGGATTCCAAAGTGTTAGAGTATTGTATCTATGTAGCGCCATAGCATCCAAAAATTCAGTCCAAAAATCGAAATTCCACATTTCGATAATGTTTTTTTGAGCTGCATCTCCAGAATCGTCATAACTTGGTGTACGTGCATCTAAAGGAATATTCAATTTTAAACCACGTTTTTTTAAAAAAGGCTTACCTTCTTTATTAATCACATTATTGTTCAATTCAATTTGTTCCGCAACGTCAAAACCACCATATAGTAATCCTAATTCGTCACTTCCAGAAATAAAAATTGTAGCACCTGACACCTTTATTTTATAGGCTTCGGAAGATAGTCGTTTGTCTTTTTTGAATTTAATAGAATAGTTTTTAGCTTTAGAAGCATCAATTGCATTTGTGATTTTTGTTTTAGCAAAGTCCAAATCAATTTCAGATTGAGCAGCTATAGTTTCATATAATAAAACTGATGTGAATATTACAAACAATAACTTTTTCATATTAAAAATAATAGTCTTAAATGTATGAGCAAAATACAAAAAAGAAGCCGCTAAGGATGAGTTAGTAAGTTCACAAAAAGACAACGAATGGTTATAATCTATAATTTTTTTAAAAATCAAATGAGAACATATGTTTCAGTATTGTATTCATATGTCATTAATAAAACCCACAAAAATTACAATATTTACTTTTTGAGAACACACTAAACTAAAACCAATAATTTGTGAGAATATTTAATTTTGCACTAGTAGCTTTCTGCTTAATCTTTTCTGCTTGTAAAAAAAACCAATCATTTTATAATGTAAACGAATTTGGTGCCATAGGCGATTATAAAACGAATAATACACTTGCCATTCAATCCGCCATTGATGCATGCCATGAATCTGGAGGAGGAGAAGTAATAGTTGAGGGTGGTGATTATATTACAGGAACAATTTTATTAAAAGATAATGTGACTTTAAAGGTTGAAGAAAACGCATCTTTAATAGGAAGCGAAAACCCTCAAGATTATAGAAATATAGATTCGTTTGTTGATGCTACTGGACAAGTAAGAGGCAAATGTTTGATAGGTGCCGTTGATGCTAAAAACATAGGTTTAATTGGTTCAGGAATTATAGACGGTAGAGGTAAGATTTTTGAACATAAAACACTTCGTGAAAGTTTACAAAAGAAAGGTTATGAAAAAAACACCATCAATAAACTAGTGTCAAATAGACCATTTTTAGTCCGTTTTGTAAGAACGAAAAATATTAATATTGAAGGTTTGCTTTTGAGACAACCAGCAGCTTGGACCTGTCACCTTTTTCAATGTAGTGATGTCACTATTAATCAATTAGAAATATACAGTCATGCCAATAAAAACAATGATGGTATAGATATAGATTCTAGCCATGATGTAGAAATAACAAACTGTTATATTAATACTGGCGATGATGCTATTTGTTTGAAAACTACAAGTCCATTACCAACTTATAATGTTAAAGTAAGTGACTGTACCCTTAAGAGTGATTGGGGCGCCATAAAGTTTGGAACGGAGTCTATGGGAGATATGTATAATGTTGATATTAGGCGATGTAAAGTAAAAGACACAAAAGGAGGAGGCATAAAACTATTGAGCGTAGACGGTGCTAATATTACTGATGTAACTATAGACAGTATTGATATGAAAAATGTTGATATGCCTATCTTTATAAGGTTAGGAGAACGTTTACGTACGTACAGAGATGCGCCAAAACAGGATGTGGGTTCTATAAATAATGTTAATATTTCTAATGTTACTGGATCAACAGCAGATTTGGATAATTCCAGAGTAACGCCACCTGCAGCTGTTTTTATCACGGGAACACCAAATCATAAAGTGGGAACAATTAATTTGAAGAATATCTATTTGACGTTACCTGGTGGGGGTAGGCAAGCATAAAGAAAATGTTGTAGCTGAAGATGAAACACGATATCCTGAATTTAGTTTTTTTGGAGTCCTACCATCTTATGGATTGATGGCAAGACATATTGAAAGCCTCAGTTTAGGAAAACACAAGTTCACTACAACTAGACCAGATGAACGCGATGATATTTTAACCCTAGACGTTGATAATTTTAATAAAAATAATAATCAAATGAAAATTATAGCATCATTTTTTACCATTTTTATCGCTTTCGGTTTAAGTTTAGCTCAAGATTTACCATATGGTTTCCCAGATACAGATAGAACCAAGGAAATTCTCAATCAGGGTTGGAAATTTAAATTAGGGGAGCCAGATGCCGAAAATTTTGAAAGAAGTTTGGATGATTCAAATTGGGAAACAGTTACCATTCCGCATACTTTAAAATTAACATCTTTAACACTCGATGGTTTAAATGATGAGAAAACACAATTGGTTTTTCATAGAACTGTAGGTTGGTATAGAAGAGATATAGATGTGAGTGATTCTAATAAAAAAGTGTTTGTAGAGTTTGAAGGTGCACATCAAGTAACTGATGTTTGGGTAAATGGAGAACACATAGGACAACATGATACTGGCGGTTATACACCGTTTCATTTTGATATTACAGATTTTGTAGAACGCGGGAAAAGCAACCAAGTAACTGTGCTTTGTGACAATAGAAGAAATGAAATAGTACCTCCAGATCCGGGACCTTTTGATTATGTAAAATTTAGCGGCTTATATCGTGATGTGTATTTAGTTGAAACGAATCCAACGCATATAACATTCAATTGGGAAACAATAAATTCTGGCGTAAATATTACTACACCTACCATAGACCCTATAAATAAAAATGCAACAATTAATATAAAAACTTCAGTTAAGAATGAAGCCGAAAAGCCTGAAGAAATAAAACTTGTAACCCGAATTATTAATGCCGAAGGTATAGTTGTTTTAAGACTTACAGACAACAAAACGATACAAGTAGGGGAAGAATTTCAATTCAATCAAATAGGAAGTTTGGAAGATAATGTACATTTTTGGGATACCGAAAACCCCTATTTGTACAGAGTGAATAGTGTGGTTTTAATTAATGGAAAGGAAATTGATTTTGTTGAAAATAAAATCGGACTTCGAAAGTTTGAATTAAATCCAGAAAAAGGTTTCATGTTGAATAACAAACCTATCGAATTGATTGGGTTTAACCGCCATCAACAATATCCATACATTGGCGATGCGGTACCAAATGCGTTGCATTATAAAGATATGTTGCAGTTCAAGGAGTTCGGTTTTAATATTATGCGAACTGCACATTATCCACAAGATGATGCATTAATTGAAGCCTGTGACGAGCTAGGTGTTTTGGTGTATGAAGAAGCACCAACATGGATTTCAATATCACAAAAAGATTCGTGGTGGGATAATTTAGAAAAATCTGCCCGAACCATGGTTCGTAACCATAGAAACCATGCATCCATAGTCATGTGGGGCGCTGGCGTAAACCATCGCGGTTATGTGCCAAGAGTTCATAATACTATTAAACAAGAAGACCCTATTCGCTTAACCGCTTCTCAAGGTGCACGTTGGACGGGCTGGCAAGCTTCAGGTTTAACTGATATTAATGCGAATATGTTGTACGGGCCTTTTTTATGGGACAGAACCGAAACAATTTTTGCTATGGAAGGAGGTAGAGGCCCTGCGGCTGTTGCTCCTTATAAAAAAGACCCGATGATGACGGGGTTAATATCATGGACAGCCCATGCATATTACACCTTTCATCCTTCTCACGATAAGGCGAAAAGTAATATCGATAGAACTAGAAGTGGTATGATGACCATTTTTAGATATTCAAGACCTCAGTTTGAGTGGTATAAATCTGAATTGTTAGAAGCTCCTTTTATAAATATTGAAGAAGATTGGGTGTCTGGTACAGATAAAGTAACTGTTTTTAGTAATGCTGATGAGGTGTCATTGATACTTAACGGAAAAGAAATTGCTAAAAGTAAACCAAGTACAGATACTATTTATGATGGTTTGGAGCATCCACCATTTCATTTTAAGAATATAAAATATCAAAAAGGGAAATTGGTTGCTAAAGCTATTTTTCAATATGGAAAAGTAATTGAAAGAGTTAAGAGAACACCGGGAAAACCTTTTGCAATTAAACTAAAATTAGATACAAAAGGCAGACAATTTACAGCTGATAATAACGATATTTTAATGGCATATGCTACAATTGTAGATAAAAACGGAACAACGGTAACCGACGCTAAAAATTTAGTAACGTTTTCAATTAAAGGAGATGCAAGCGTCATAGGTGATAATGCAAATATAAATGCAAACCCAATGTTTACAGAGTATGGTGTTGCGCCAGCTTTAATTAAAGCAGGAAGCTCAACAGAAACTATTACAGTATATGCAAAATCTAAAGGGTTGAAATCAGGAAGGGCTCAAGTAACTTCTGTAGCAAACACTACTAATTATGTTACTAAAAATGCAAAGCCTATTTATGATTTTACTAAAGAAAGAGTAGACATCGGAGCATCAGACCAATTGACACAATTTGGTTGGAACTTTTGGAATGGTAAGGACGATACTAAAAACGTTTATAGCTTTAAAAAATTTAAAGGAGCAAAAGCTAAACTTACAACGGCTTCTAGTGATGGCATTTACAGATGGCTAGGAGAAATGAACGTGATTGGAAAATATGGTTTTGCCTATGGCGATGGAGTAATTGCTATAGATAATAACGGACTAAACTTAACATTTAGTAATTTGCCAAAAGGTACTTATAAATTAAAAACATGGCATCATGCACCTAGCAGTAATTCTGACTCTATGGATCCTAATAAGGAAAAATTAAAATCTGTAACCATTCATAAATTGCCATATGAATCTACTTTACAAGTGTCTTCAAAAGCTATGGAACAAGGTGAAACGGTAAAAGTAACAGCAGGCAAACAAATGCAATGGGATTTGCCAGGAATGGGAGAATTTGTATTTACTTCTGATGGGAAAACGCCTGTAATTATTAACTTTGATGGAAAAGGTAATAAAGGTATTTGGTTGAATGCTTTTGAGTTGGGTGAGTGGATATCTAAAAGTTAGAGCTTTTAAAATTTCTGTTAAAAAGAACTAGATAATTTCAAAACAGGTATTATGAAGTCAAAATTAATCATCTTAATATTAAACTCAATATTAGTCATACAGGGATATGGACAAAATACGACACAAGATGAAAAATATCGGTTAATAATTCTAGCAGACATGGGGAATGAGCCAGATGAAATGCAGCAAATGATTCATATGATGACTTGTGCAAATGAGTTTGATGTTGAAGGCTTAATTGCAGTTACTGGAAAATATTTGAGACCAGAGTCTCACGATGAATATCGTAGAACAACACATCCAGAGCTATTTTATCAAATTATTGATGCCTATGAGAAGGATTTTGAGGTTTTAAAACAACATGCAAAAGGTTTCCCTGTACCTAATGAATTAAGAAAAGTAATAACAGCTGGTCAAAGCGGCTATGGGATTGAAGATGTTTATTCTGGTAATGCAACTAAGGGTTCTGAGTTGATTATTAAAGCAGTAGAAAAAGATGACCCAAGACCAATATGGGTTGTAGTAAACGCTGGGTCTAATACTTTAGCACAGGCTTTGGTGGATTATCAAGAAAACCACTCTAAAGAAGAAGTAAGAAAATTTGTTGCAAAATTAAGAGTGTTTGAAAATGGCGCACAAGATAATGCGGGAGCATGGATATGTAATCAGTTTCCAAAAATACATTGGATAAGAAGTAATTATCAAACGTATGCTTACGGAGGTCCTGGAGGAAAAGATGGTGATTTAACGGTTAACTTGGGTCCAAACTATTGGAACCCTTATGCGTATAATCTTGAAGGTCAATTAAAATGGCAGCAAAAGCATATTATGAATAATCATGGTGCTTTAGGAAGTATATATCCAGAAAGAAGGTATCACGGGTTTAAAGATGGCGGACTTGGTTTCATGGAAGGTGGTGGTACTATACCTTGGATGGGTTTAGTAAATAAAGGCTTGTTTGATATTAATCAACCATCTTGGGGAGGTTGGGGTGGCCGTTTTAGTAAAACTAAATCTCCAGATTTTTGGTCTAGACATTCAGATATTAAGGTAGATGAAATAAATAATGCACCATTTTACACGTATGTGGAGGTTAGCGATTATTGGGTAGATTCTCAAGATGGAAAAGTATATAATGACAATTATGTCCCAATCTGGAGATGGCGAGAAGCGATGTACAACGATCAAATATGTAGAATGGATTGGTGTGAGAAACCTTATAATGAAGCAAATCATCATCCAATAGCAGCGTTTAGTGATGATATTACAAACACCATAGTTAGAAAAAGTGCTAGCCCAGGAGAACTTATAGTTTTAGATGCTTCAGCTTCTAGTGATCCTGATGGAGATAATCTGCAATACCGCTGGTGGATTTATCAAGAAGCAGGAACATATGCAGGCAAAATACACATCGTCAATTCTAATTCATCAAAGACTAAATTAGTTATACCTACTGGTGCTGGTGATAGCCAAATCCATGTTGTTTTAGAAGTTAAAGATGATAACCCTATTGCATCTTTATTTGATTACAGACGAATTGTCATTAATGTGAATGATATTATAGTAGGTCACAAGTCCGTTCAAAAGCATTAAAAGTGATATCTTCCAAAGAAATTATTTTTATAAATTATTCTAAATAAAGGCTTTATGGAATCAAAAAAACAGGTAATGCTTCGCGCAGAGGTTTTATAAAAAAATCTACTCTAGGAATAGGCGCATTAGGAATTGGTCTGCCTCTTAATTCTTTTATAGCTTCAAGTTGTGCTTCTGGAACAAAAAAATTAGGAGTAGCTCTGGTTGGTTTGGGTAATTATTCTAATGGTCAATTGGCGCCAGCACTTCTAGAAACAGAATACTGTTATTTAGCAGGAATTGTTACTGGTACTAAGGAGAAAGAACAAAAGTGGGCAGATAAATACAATATACCTCAGGAGAATATTTATAATTATAACAATTTTGATACTATAATTTCAAACAAAACTATAGATATAGTTTACATCGTCTTACCAAATTCGATGCATGCGGAATTTACCGTTAGAGCTGCAAAAGCAGGTAAACATGTTATTTGCGAAAAACCAATGGCTGTTTCGGTTGCAGAATGTGAAGCCATGATTAAAGCATGTTCTGAAAATAATGTAAAACTGACTATTGGATATCGCTTACAATTTGATCCTTATCATAAACGAATAATTGATTTGTCTCAAAATGAACCTTATGGGAAAGTAACTTATGTGAGCTCTCAATTTGGTTTCAAAATTGGAGCCCCAACACAATGGCGTTTAAAGAAAAGTTTAGCAGGAGGTGGTGCACTAATGGATGTTGGTGTGTATTGTATTCAAGCAGCACGTTATACTTTCGGACAAGAACCCGTAGCTTTAAGAGCCCAAGAGTTTAAATCTGGCTCAGAAAAGTTTAAAGAAGTGGATGAAACAGTAACATGGCAAATGGAATTTCCTGATGGACGAATCTCAAACTCAACAACTACATATGCTTTTAGTACAAATCATTTAATGGTGAGTACAGAAAAAACTAAGGCTGTTTTAAACCCTTCTTATAGTTATAGTGGTATTAAAGGAAATATTGGGGAAGAGATTTTAGATTTCCCTAAATTCAATCAGCAAGCTGCGCAAATGGATGCCTTTGCTTTAAACATAAAAGACAATACGGCATCAATTGTTTCTGGACATGAAGGGCTAGCGGATTTAAAAGTTCTCAAAGCTATTTATAAATCTATTGCCCTTAATGGTGAGAGGGTGTTGATTTAACTCTTAGTTGGTTTTGGTTAAATACTTTTGATTTTGAGTGAGTTGGCAGTAATACTAATTATTTCATTCTGCTTAGTCCTTCAGTAATTCTCCTATACCAATATTTAACAATTTTATCTCTTTCGACGGTATCTATAGAGTATCTAATATTGGTATTAGGATATTCGTACCATGAAAAATTATTTACTCTGTATTCTATGATAACTTCATCTGAATTGTTTAAACTATTAAATGTTGCTTTTAAAAAAGATACTTCAGGCTCCCAAATATTAGTAAGAATTAAATGCTCTACTCTGACATATCTTCATCTTTCATTGCTTCTAATAAATCTAAAGAAACTTTTTTTCCTAATCTCTACAATTCTAAAGCACTTTTTCCTTTAATCTTTAATGATGTCCCGTAAGTGTTAGCAATCTCTATTGAATTCCATGAGAGGTTAGATATAAGCTTATTTGTATTTTCTTTATCTATCTTTTTTGGTACTTGCTTTGGATTTGAAGCACAAGAAAAAAATAATAAAATTATGTTAAGGTATAGATGCCTTGATATCATAAATTGATTATCATTACTGCTAAAGTTAAGTTTTATTATTTAACCAAAACCACCCAATCCTTACCCTTTTCCTTAGGTGGTAAACCTAAAGATTGAAACCCATTTCCAGAAATTGTTTTCACTTTTCCTTTCATCAGTTTTCCTCCTTTTCGAGGATTGTACCAAGATACTTGGTAGGTTTTGTTACCTTCTCCCAAATCAAGTTTTGATACCCCTCCTTCTTTCAGAAAAATAACATACGTGTTTCCAGGATTAGCCAAAACAAAATCCCCTTTACTAGAAATTAAAGCATCATTAGAATTCATTTTAGCAACAGGGATATTATTATCATTAAAGAAATCCAAACATATTTTTCCTTGATTCCAGAATAAATCCCGTGAGCGGTAGTCTTGACATGTCAAATCTGAATGTGGGTGAGCATATCCAAAATACCATTCTGTACCCCAAGCACCAGCCATAAAAGCACCCCATAAACCATTTTTTCTAGCATTGTTATGTTCAGGGTTTTCGGCATCAGGTAATAATGAGTGTTGCGCATCTCCAGGTTCATCACAGGCTACTGCCCATGTTTTACCTTGAGCATCAGCTTCTTTTAAAATGCGTAAAACACTTTTGTGTACATTTCTAAAATCTGCTTTGTTAGTTTGAAGAGACGCTCCTGTAAATTTACTATCCTTGCCATAAATGCCAGTATACCAATTGCCATTATGAATTACAATATGATGTTTATACGGGTCAATAGAAGACACATAATTAGCTAAAGTTAATCGTCCTTGTACATCCACAGGAAAAGAACGTGGTGGGTTTTGCCAATCTCCAGTTTCTTCACATAAATTCCAGTTTAATGCTAAATGGTGTCCAAAACGTGCAACCAATTCTCGATAGTATAGTTTTGTGTAAAGTCCTGTACCACCATTATCCAAAATACCTTGGTTTTCGGCTTCTAGAGTTTTAAAATGGAGAAACATCCCTAATTTATCGGCATGTTCAAAAACTATTTCCCATTGGTCTAATTTAGAAGTGTCAAATCTGTCGAAAGTCGCATAGTCTAAATATGGAAACGCATTTTTATCATCTCCACCAATATTCATTGTGATAAAAGAAAACGCATTCATTCCTTTGGAAGCTAAATAATTTACTGCTCCTATAATGTCTTTACCTTTATCATCTTTCCAAGTTGGGTCGCCAATATTCCAGTCTTTTTCATGTGCCTCCCAAGTTTTAACCAATTTATCGCCTTTACCGTCATTATGGAACGTGCCATCAAATTCATTATAGGCTAGAAAATTTTCAGGTGCATCAGATCCGCATTTTAAGAAATATTCGCCATTATCTGCAAACTTCAAATAGCGCTCTCCAACATATTGCAAACGCCCTTTTCCTCTGAAATCTCGTCCAGTTTTATCAGACTTTCCAACATTAATAAAATTACGTGTGCCATCCATAAAACCTGCTGATTTTAATTTGTTGGACACCCTAATAGCAGCCCACTTTCCTTTTACAAAGCGCACATTGTATTCCCATTGTCCAATTTCATCTGGGGCAAAATGTACTTTCCAAATATTACCCGAAGTGGCACTTGTATTGCCTGCATTTCCATCGGTTGCATAATATCCGGGAATGGTATAGGTTTTTCCCGAAGCAGTATGTTTAAATGTAACATCCAGTTTGTAATTTAAAAATGGATTGTCTTCAGCATCTTCAGAAGTTTCCATACCTTCAAATTCAAGAGTTATTTTATGCCATTTTTTAAGTTCGCCAATAATTTTAACATCAGATTTTTGAGAAAAAATAGAGTTTGTAAACGCCAACATAAAAAGTGAGAGGCAAGTAATTCTAAATAATGGTTTCATGAGTTTTGGTATTATTTTAAAAGTATCTATTTTTTATAAAGTTCTTCGATAGTCCAATAGCCATCACGTTCTTTAATATTCTTTTTCTTTTTAAGGTTTTTTAATCGCCATTCCATTAATGGACTAGCATCATTCAATTCACTACGTATATAAGTGATTACATCGCTTATCCATTTGTCGTCTTGATGTTTCATGCCAACCATAACCCCAGAGTAAGTTTTTCCGTCTATAGGACCTGTTAAACCATCAAGAAGAATTTTTATTGTAATCTCATGATTTCCAGTAACTCGTTTAGAACCAATTAGTGTAGGTGCTAATCCTTCAATACCTTCTCCATTTTTACCGTGGCAAGCTGCACATATACTGTTATAATTTTTATAACCATTTATAATTGCTCTTTTAATATTACCACTTTTGAGTATATGTTTCTTTTTAAGTTGCTCGATAACAGGGGGGTCTTCTTTTAAATTTTCAGCACCTACTAATTGAACAACTTCATTATTTGGGTTTTTATCCATGATGTCTTTAATTAACTCTTTTGTTTTTGAAGTTTTGAATCTTCCAGAAGAGCGAATAATTTGAAGTTTTGTATCAATATTTCCATCATCTTTTAACTCAGATATAGCGTTGAAAATAGCCTTATTATTAAGTTTTAAAAAAGGTTCAGATAATCTGATGGCAGCTTGTTTTATACGAGCATCTTCATCATTCAAAACCTTCAATAGTGTTGTTTCATTTGTTGCGTCTAAACCATTGAGTGTCCATAAAGCATGTAGTCTTGCTAAGGCATTATCATCTTTAGTTATTATTTTTTCTAAACTTGGAATAATAGATTTGTCGCCTTTTAAAATGATCAATTTTTGAGCATTAATACGGTACCAACCGTTATCATGCCCTAAATATGAAAGTAGTTGTTTAGACGTTTTGTCTAATAATTTTTCTTTTTTTCCTGGTTTTATCTCATCATGAACTATACGATATATTCTTCCTTTGCCTATATTTTTATCGAAGCCCATTTTTTCTATTACAGGACGAAGAAAACTACCTTTTCGAGTCCAATTTCCTTCCTGAATGATACCTCTGTACATATCAACTACGTATAGACAACCGTCAGGTCCTGTTTTCATATCAACTGGCCTAAAATTGGCATCGGTTGAGGCCAAAAATTCAGTTTCATGATACGGGTTACTCAAAACAGCTTTTCCATTAACTCTTTCAATTTTTGCTCGTCGAATAAGTCTTCCAACAGGTTCGGGAATAAACAAATCGCCATAAAGTGGTAATTTGTCTCCTAAAAAAACAGCTTGTCCGCAACTAGCTGTAAAATGATTTAAGGTGCCATCTTTACGCAAACGCATCATTCCTCCCTGAACGTCGGGTGTGCCAATAATTGGCCATACAGCTTCAAAATTAACTTGTTTTTGTCCTTTTAATTCTAAATTACCATAAGATGGATGTTGTTGAAACCCTAAGGACGAATTTTCCCCGCCAGCACTAGAGTAATAGAGTTGACCAACTTCATCTTGTGTTAAACCCCATTGGCCGTTGGGTGCATCTAGCATCGTGTCGGTTTCAATTTTATTGTGCGTAAATTTATATCTAACCGATCCTTTTGATAAATACATGTAATTATCAATATTCCAAAGCATGCTCGCTGATTGATGCTCTAGGTTTGAGTTATCACGCACTTCTTCTTTTAACAAAAGTACTTTTTCGTCTGCAATATTATCGCCATCAGTATCACGATAGCTCCACATATCACGGTTATAGGTTTCTCCAACAATCAATCTGTCATCCAGAGGCATGATAATCCTCGGTAACACAAGGCTATCAATAAAAACGCTGCTTTTGTCCATTTTGCCATCATCATCGGTATCTTCTAAAAGAGAGATTCTGCTCCATGGCTTTTGCTCGTCTGTTCCATCTACATCTTGCATATAGGTTAGCATTTCGGCTACATATAGTTTTCCATTTGCATCCCATTCCATGGCAACAGGTTCATTTATCATAGGTTCGCTGGCCACTAATTCCATACGGTAACCTTCAGGTAAGTGCATGGTTTTTATACTTTCTTCTGGCGATAAAAAATTCACTAATGGAATTTTAACGATTTCGGGTTTTTGATAAATAATATCTGCATAAACCTTTTGTTCTTTTTCACAATTGAAAAAGGTTAAAATAAAGCTGAATAAAATTAAAAGTAAAACTGATATTTTTTTCATTTGAATATAAATTTCTTGTTGTATGAATTAAAAAAAGTTAAGAAGCTCTTCAAATTTATCCTATAAAAAGCATTTTTTTTAATTTGTGAGCATAAGATACTATGTTTTTAAGTAAAGTTTTCGTGATGCTTATGAATTGGAACATATGATTCTTAATTAAGGACATTAGTCACATTTTACTGCTTGGTTTAGAGGTAGATTTACAGAGAATTTAAACCTATAAATTTACTATGGATAGATTACAATATGTTTTGTTTGTCGTGATTATGGGATGCCTCATTTCTTGCTCGAATTCTACTGAAGCCGAAATTGTTCAAGAAAAAGAAAAGTGTGTTAAAACTTGTGGAGCAAACCAAAAGTTAAACGAAGTAACTTGTACGTGTGAAGATGTGCCTTGTACGTTAACCTGTTCTACTGGTTTTAAGCTAAATGTAGAGAAATGTGAATGCGAGGAAGTGCCTTTTGTGGCTGCAATAATAGAAGTTGAGGTTGAAACAGCAACCTTGGTTGGAGATTGGAAAAAGAAGAATGAAATTCCGGGAGCTACAGGAGAAGGTTATATTGTTTGGGAAGGTCCAAACCAATTCTGGAAAGGTATTGATAATATAGGTAAAATAGGACTTTTATCATTTAATGTTGAAATAACTACACCTGGGTTGTATTTATTTCAATGGCGTTCTTACATTGCTAAAAAAGACCCTCAACACCCAACTACTGAGCATAATGACAGTTGGTTAAAAATAGTAGGAGCAGATGATTTTTATGGTAAAAGAAATAACGGAAGCATAGTTTATCCCAAAGGAAGTGGAAAAACACCAAACCCTAAAGGGGAAAATGGAAATGGCTTTTTTAAAATATACATGAATACTGGTAATGCTTGGACCTGGGTTAGTAGTACATCAGATAATAATGCACATCAAATTTATGCAAGGTTTGATACAGCAAAATCTTATACTATAGAAATAGCACCGCGTTCGTCCTACCATGCCATTGATAAGTTTAAGCTCACGCAACAAAAACCATAAAGCTCTAAGTAAATTTTTCGTAGTTAGAGCTTTACTTTTAGATATTTTATAGTTGATTAATTCTGTTATGATTAACTTGAACATCATTAAAAAAATTGAACATATGAAAAATAGAGTCATATCATTTTTACTCCTAGCTATTTCAGTAACTTTTGGTTATTCTCAAACTACCGATTGGGAACCTCTCTTGGATAAGAAATTGTCAAAATGGGACGTATTTATGGGCGTGCCACATCACAGCGTTAAGGGTTTGGATGAATCTGTTCCCAAAGGTGATGGTATGAAAGGTAAACCACTAGGATTGAATAATGACCCATTAAAAGTGTTTTATGCTGAAGATATTAATGGAGAAACTATAATGCGTGTAAGCGGAGAAATTTATGGTGGATTAACTTCGAAGGAAATTTATGAAAATTACCATTTGAAGTTTAAATTTAAATGGGGTGAGTTAAAATGGGAACCCAGACTAAAAGCACAACGTGATAATGGGTTATTATACCATTGTATTGGCGAACATGGAGCATTTTGGAATGTGTGGATGCAATCTCAAGAATTTCAAATTCAGGAAAAAGATATGGGAGATTATTATGGTTTAGCTGGCGGTGTTAATAATATACGTTCTAAAAAGAGAGATGATGGGTTTCATATATACGATGAAAAAGCTGATTTTGTAAAATTAGGAACTGCAATTGAGGGAGAAAAAATGTGGCGATGCGTTCGTTCTGAAAATCGTGAAAAACCACATGGCGAATGGAATACTTTAGAATTGGTTTGCTTTAACGGAAAATCGTACCATATCGTTAATGGATATGTTGTAATGATACTTAATAAGGCAGAGACAAAAATTGATGATGCATATGTACCAGTTACAAAGGGTAAAATTCAATTTCAATCAGAAGCTGCCGAGTGTTACTACAAAGACATGCAGATTAAAAAACTAACAAGCTTACCTGATTTTCTTAAAAATTAACTTGACTTTTCTTTAGGTTTATAGATTTAGCTCTGTTATTTTGTAATCTGTTTTCTTCCTTTATAACGTTTTCTTTATGAGGATCGAACCATTGTGGTGCAATATTTTTTGAATCCCATTTTTTGTAAGCCTCGTTTAGCTCGTTAATTATTTCGGGGTAATTATCTGCAATATCATACCGTTCATAACTGTCTTTTTCTAAATCGAAAAGTAATATTTTGTCTTTATAAGCACTTTTGTAAAGTTTGTAATTCCCTTTTCTAACAGCGTACTCAAATCCGCCTACTGAACGCCAAAATAGTATGTTGTGCGGCTCCTCTTTTGTAGTTCCATTAATATATGGTATTAAATTTTTTCCATCTAATTGTTTTTCTTTAGAAATATCTCCTCCAGCTGCAGCCAAAAGTGTTGGATATAAGTCTAGGGATATTATTGGATTTTTATAAGTACTGTTGCCAACTATACCATTTGGCCAACGTATAAAAAATGGCACTTTTATACCGCCTTCAAAAATCATCCCCTTATGGCCGCGATATGGCCTATTGTCTGCATGTTCTGTTCTTCCACCATTATCACTTAAAAATACCACTATTGTGTTGTCCTTCATATTATTAGCCACAAGCGTAGAGTCAATTTTTCCCATACAATAATCAATACCATTTACCATGGCACCGTAAATACTTCTTCCAGCATACTCTATGTGTTTTGTGTTTTCTAAATATTGTTTTGTGGCATGGTCTGGGGCGTGAGGTGCATTATATGCTAAATAGATGAAAAATGGTTTGTCACTTTTCTCATTGATAACGTTTATGGCTTCTTGTGTAAAATCATTGGTAAGATATGTAAGTTCTTTTTCAGGAACTGGTTTTCCGTTTCTATACATCATATGTACAGGATCTTTTGCTGTGCCCCAATAATTCATGCCGCCACCCGGAAAGCCAAACCAATGATCAAATCCTTGTTTTGGTGGGTGTAAATTGGGGTGGTCTCCTAAGTGCCATTTTCCAATAGCACTTGTTCTGTAACCTTGCTCTTTTAAAGCTTCGGAAATCATTTTTTCTGATAATGGTGTGCCTACCGTATCGTCGTTTTCTTGTTTATAGGGCATGTTGCAATCGTGACCAAAACGTGCTTGATAACGACCGGTCATTAAGCCTGCGCGCGACGGACTGCAATACGGATGCGATACGTAGCCGTTAGAAAAAATAACACCTTCTCCAGCCATTTTATCTAAATTTGGTGTCGGTATATCGGTGCAACCATTAAAACCTACATCTGCCCAGCCTTGATCGTCTGTTAAAACCAAAACAATATTGGGTTTTGTGTTGTTTTTTTTTGCGGAAGAGACTTCAGCTAGTAATTTGGTTTTCTCGTTATTGCATGAAAAAATAAGAAGTAGTAATAGTATTTGATACGATTTCATATGCTATTGATTAATGACCGCCATTTGGGTGGCTGTCGTTAGTATATCTATAAACTTTTGGGTTTCCTGAACCTCTTGCATTTATGATTTCCGTTTTCCAAACTGTTCTTAAGTTGTTTAATATTGAACTATAGTTTGAATCATTGACAAGGTTATTCAATTCATTTGGGTCTTTCTTCAAATTATATAATTCTTCATAAACAGGTTTTTCGCCTTCTAAAGAAGATTCAGCTAAATGTCGATAATAAGGAATGTCTGTATCATGAACTGCATATAATATTTGGTTTACAGGAATACCTAGTGCTTTTGCAGTTTTAATTTTTTTACTGGCAGGAAAAGTTGTGTTTTTGTAATAGCGTATATATTTCCATTCTTTGTTTTGAACTGCTTCACATTTTGGGTTTCCAAATTGCGTAGACCATAAGTTTTCGGTATAAACATAGTCTCTAACGTCAAATGAATTATCAATTAAAAGTTTGGAAATATCTTTCCCTTGAAATTCATTAGGAATGACGACACCTCCCATACTAAGCATTGTTGGAGCCACATCAATAGATTGTACTAATGCATCATTTTGTTTGTTTCTGTATTTTTTACGTAAAGAAGGATTGAAAATAATTAATGGCACATGTGTGGTTTTTTCATAGCATAATGCTTTACCACCTAAGCCTTGCTCTCCCATAAACAATCCATGATCAGAAGTAAATATAATAATGGTGTTTTTATCCAGTTTTAGACTCTTGAGTTTTTCTCTAAGGTTACCGACTAATCGATCAATTCCAGTCATAGCCTGAAGTTGTCTTGTGTATCTTTCTTTGAAACCTTCGGGTGTATCTACATAACTGTAGCCGGTTTGTCTTTCTTCTGCTCTTAATAAATTAGCTGGTAATTTTGGTGTTTTTATATCTTTTTTGGAAATATAGTTTTCTGGTAAAGGAATGTTTTTATCGCGATATAAGGTTTTGTAAATATCATCGTCTGTCTTTCGCATTTTCATTGTTCCAGTTCCAGCACTATGAGGAAGGTTAAAGTTTATGGATAATAAAAAAGGTTTATCTGAAGGTCTGCTTTCTAAAAACTTAACTGCACCTTTTAGTTTTCTTTCATTTGGGTCTAAAAAATCATCAACCCCTTCTTGAATAACTTCAACTTGAGTATCAGCAATAGCATCGTTAAATATTTCATGCACATCTTTTGGGTAAAAACGAATATGCCCATGACCTGCATACCAATAATCAAAACTTTTTTCCATGACGCCGCTAGTGTACCCGCCTTTGCCAATTGGGGCATGGTTTTTTCCAATCCATCCAGTAAAATAACCTGCATTACGCATAACCACAGGATATGAGTTTTTCCAAGCTTCATCTGAAACTGAAGTCCCAGAATTAAAGTTTACACCATGTTTTCTTTCATATTGACTTAATAAAATTGAAATTCTACTAGGTGTACAAATGGCACTTGTAATGTGCGCGTTATTGAAGAGTACTCCATCTTTTGCCAGTTGATCTAGATTTGGAGTTT
This sequence comes from Jejuia sp. G7-7, assembly GCF_055808955.1. NCBI lineage: Bacteria > Pseudomonadati > Bacteroidota > Flavobacteriia > Flavobacteriales > Flavobacteriaceae > Jejuia > Jejuia sp. G7-7. The sequence goes on along the minus strand of NZ_JBVVSZ010000001.1, from coordinate 1,895,871 downwards.
GTACAATATCGTTGCCCGTACATCCCATCATACTGTAAGATTGGTCATCAGTAAGAATGAATACAAAATTGGGTTTTTCAGATTGAGAAAATCCGCAGAATGCTAGAAAGAATAAAAGATATTTTACAGGGTATAATTTTTTCATTTAACTAATTTTTAAACAAGAATAAGTTAAAAATAGGGCATTTGAGTAAATAAAAAAATCATTCAACCATTATTGATTGAAATAAGAACATTTGTTCTTACAAAAGAATGAAGGAGACTAAATTATTAGATTAACGAGTCAAAAAACAACAAAGTATCTTTTATGTGTTTTTGCCAATATTCCCATTCGTGCGCTCCATCAAATTCTTGGTAAATATGTTCGATATTTTCATTAATTAATGCTTTGTGAAGATCGCGATTGTGTTCAATTAATAAATCATCTTTTCCGCAATCAAAACGAATTATGGGTAAATTATCTTTGTTTTTAATTATGGTTTTTAATACTGAAACTTCATCTAAACTTGTATTTGGATAGCTTTCTTGAGATTCTTCAACAAACAAAGGCATTTGGTTAATGTGTGTTATTGATGAATGTCCTGAAATAGCTTTAAATATGTCTGGGTATTTTGCACCCAAATGCAATGCGCCATAACCACCCATGGACAGTCCTGAGATAAAAAATGTCGAGATGTTTGAAGCGGCATCAATATTTTCCAGTATTGCATGTCTTACATCATCAACAATCCAGTTTTCAAAATTTTCCCCATTGTGTGGAAGATATGCAGAACCATCGCCCCATAATCCATCAGAGGGCATTGCTATAATAAATGGTTTAATTTTCCTGTTTTCAATCATTTTATTTGCTGTAAAATGAACTCCAGCCTTGTGTGCCCAAATCCATGCACTACCATAAACACCATGCAGTAGAATAACTACTGGTAAATTTTTTGCATTATCAACTTTTGGGATATAAACACAAATATCCCCTCGTCCTTTTAGATTTGGGGTTTTTACGGTAATAAACCTTAAGTTATTTGATTCGAATTGAGGGTCTGAAATTTCGGTAGTTTTGAACCTTGATGCCATTTTTATTGCTTTACAATGATAGTTTGATCTGTTGCCGTAAAATCATCGGTATTCACTTTTATGTTAATAGTTCCATTAGAAATACCCTTTACAAAAATGACTGCTTTACCTTTATAAAAATCTCTTTTAGGAATTGTCAATTTCTGTAAGTTGGTTGGGTCTCCATTACCAGAGGCTAAAAATTTACCAGCTCCAGAAACTTCTATGTTTAACAATTTTTCATAGTTAGGCTGCCAATTGCCATCACTATCAACTACTGAGATAACATATACTGCTACTTCCCCTAGCTTTATATTGATAACTTCTGGTTCAATTATAATTTTTGATGCCTTTTTAGCAGTTTTATAAATGAGTGTTTCCTTCTTTTTACCTCTATTATCGTAGGCTATAATTTTAAGTTCTCCTGGATTGTAAGTAATATCATCCCATACAATAGCATAAGCTTTCATTAACTCAAAAGAAGCACCACCCGAACCATGTTTAGTAAAATCTTTATTTAAAAACTTAGAAGGATCTATTTTCTCCTTTGTTCTAACCCCTTTACTAACTCCATTTATAAATAGTTCAGCTTTAGCATAATTTGTATAGCAAACTACAGGAAACTGAGTGCCTTCTTTTGCTGGGTCTGACCAATGTGGAAAGGCATGTAACACGTTTTCTTTTGTGTTCCAACGTTCTTTGTACAAGTAAAACTTATCTTTTTCTAAACCTACAAAGTCAATTGGTGCAAAATAAGAACTACGTGATTTTGTTTCGTGATAGGGAGATGGTTCTCCTAAATAGTCATAACCTGTCCAAACAAATTCGCCATAAACGGTGGGATTATAGTCTTGAGAAGCAAATTCTTTAAAAGGAGGATATCCCCAACGTACATTGGTTGTTTCATAATTGCCTGGATGTCCATCCTTATATGTATTTGTATTTGCTGACAAGCCTTTAGTATCTCTTAATGTATCAAAAACTACTGGAAATTTGTAGGTATTCCTGAGACTTACAGCGCCTCCTGTTTCGCTGGCAAAAAACTTTAAATTAGGATGTTTTTCACGATATAAATGATATGAACTTGGTTTGTAATTAAATCCTGCAACATCAACTTTCTGAGCCATTCCACTTTCCAATGCACTTATAGCACTATTAAAACCGCAAGTTGTTGCCCGTGTAGTATCTACTGTTTTTACAATATCATTTAAATATTCTGTAATGTTGTTTGGATCATGCCTATATTGCTCTAAAATTTCATTGCCAATACTCCACATAATTATGCTAGGATGATTACGATCGCGATAAATCATGTCTTCAAGATCTATTTTAGCCCACTTATCAAAATGCTTAGCATATCCGTTCATTACCTTACCTATCTGCCACTCATCAAAAGCTTCATCGATAGCTAAAAACCCAAGTTTATCACATAAATCTAACGCTTCAGGCGCAGGTGGATTATGAGAAAAACGAATGGCATTTACTCCCATTTCTTTTAATTTCAATAATTGTCTTTTAAATAAATTAGGGTAGAAAGCAGCCCCAGTAGGACCCAAATCATGATGCATGTTAACACCATTAAAGCGCACTTTTCTATCATTTAAATAAAAAGCTTCAACCGCAAATTCAAGTTTACGAATTCCAAAAGGCGTAAAAGTCTCGTCCATGACTTCTCCTTTAGAAATTAAACTTGTTCTTAATTGGTATAAATTGGGGTTTTCTAAATCCCAAATCTTGGGCTTCTTCACTTTAAATGAAGCCATTGATATTTTAGCTTTAGAAGCATTAATTTCTTCTTCTGAGGAAAGAATGGTTTCTCCTTGAGGATTGATAATTTCATTTTTTACAGTTAAAACACCTTCTCCAACAATTTTAATCTCAGCATTTACTGTAGCTGCTTTTTTTGTAACATTTGGAGTAGTTACAAAGGTTCCCCATGTTGGAATATGGTGCTGTGTTTTTTGTATTAAAGATACTTTTCTATACAATCCGGCACCTGGGTACCATCTAGATTGACTGTTGAAATTTTCTAAACGAACTGCTACCACATTATCTCCTTTTTTCAGATAGGAGCTAATATCAAAAAAGAAAGAAATATATCCATTAGGTCTTTGTCCCACATATTTCCCATTAATATATAATTTGGCGTGGCTCATAGCACCATCAAAAAGTAATTCGTAAACTCTAGACGTGTCATTAATATTAAAATGAGTTCTATACCAACCAACACCTGTATATGGTAATGCGCCAGAACGACCCGTACGAATTTTTGGTTTTTTTCTCCATCTTGAATGACCATGGTAAATTGTACATCATTTGCAAAATCAAATTCGCCTTCTGCTGCCCAATCATGTGGTACGGTTACATCTTTCCAACCAGTTGTATCGAATTTTTCTTGAAAAGCTGCTCCATAATCGTATTGAGTAAACTTCCATTGCTCTAATAATTCAACTTTTCTACCTTGAGCCAATGTTAGACTAAAAGAACAAATTAGAATTAAGAATACTGTATGTTTTTTCATCATTAAAATTTTATTAAAAAGTAATCACACCTTTTGCATTTTTGCCACTAAGCATATCATCAAATGCTTGTTGTAAATTATCTAATGTATAGGTGTTTGTAATCATTTCATCCAGCATTAATTCTCCTTTATCATATAAAGCTTCTAGTTTAGGGAAATCCATTTCAGGACGAGCAGCACCATATAATGGGTTTATATATTTTTTATCCCATTCGAATAGACGCATATCTACAGTAATTTCTTCTTCTATACCACTTACTTGAACAGCAGTTCCAGCATTTCTTACCATAGCTAAAGGAGCGACTCCAAGAGCAGGAACCGCAGTACATTCAAAAGCAAAATCTGCACCTCTTCCATCAGTCATTGTCTTTACTTTTTCAGATGCATTTATTAACCCTGTGTCTTCTCTATCGGCAACAATAACATCTGTAGCTCCAAATTCTTGAGCCATTTTTAATCTATTTTCATTAATGTCTATGGCAATAATTTTTGCTGCACCAGATATTCTGGCGGCTTGAATAACATTTAAGCCAACACCACCAGTTCCTAAAACCACTACTGAACTACCTAAAGTTACTTTAGCAGAGTTAAATACAGAGCCGCAGCCTGTCATTACACCACAACAAACAATCGATGCAGATTCAAAAGATAATTTAGTACTTTGTTTTTTTACACAAGCAGAAGCACGTACCAAAGTATATTCCGATAAAGTACCAATATTAAAAGAGCGTTCAATGGGTTCGCCTTTCCAAGTTGTTCCTTCAATGGCAACATGGCCTCCTGGTAATTTTCCAGCATGATTAGCTATTACTGGGGAGTTTTTTTCACAAATGTGTTGGTTGCCTTCTTGACATTGAAAGCAAGTATAGCAGGGTGTTGCCCAATTCAAGATAACTTCATCACCTATCGTTACATTCTCTACATCTTCTCCAATTGCCTCAACAATTCCAGCACCTTCATGACCTAATACAATAGGCATTCCCCAAGTTAAAGAATCATGATCTGTATGGCACAAACCTGAAGCTTTTAGTTTTACTAATACTTCATCTTTTTTAGGTTGATTTACTTTTATAGTTTCAATCGTAAATTTACCGTCGCCAATTGATATAGCGGCTTTACATAGTAATGACATCTTGTAGTTTATTAAATTTTGAAAGCAAAATTACAAGTTAACCTTTCTACTTTAATTATGTATCATGTTTAAGTATTAATCAATTTTAGCTAGAGCTATTAATTTCAAAAACAACTTTCATTTTTTCCTTTAATGGGTTTTAAATAATCATTTACTAAAAAAAAGTAAATTAAGACCATTTGTTGTAGTTATTTGAACATATTACTTTATTTAAATGATGAAAAAAGATGAATTTAGCACAAGTTAAATTCATTTTAACACGATTATATTTCTTACACTTATAAAATAGCATAAGAATATTATTTAGAGTTTTGTTAATTTTGAGTTAGTTAGTTTTTTAGTTTAATAAAGCGCTCAGAAATGTGCGCTTTTTTGATTTTAAACTTATTTTCTTTTAGAAGATGCTCTAACAATTAACTCTGGTTTTAGAATCATTTTATTTAATGTCACTTTTTCTTCTGGATTTTCAATTCTTTTCAAAAAAGTTTGAGCTGCTAATTCTCCAATTTTTTCACTATGTTGTTCTATAGAGGAAATTCCTGGTGTTATTATTGAAGAAAATGGTTCGTTACTGAATCCAACTAAAGCTATATCCTCTGGAACTCTAATATTTTGTTCTTTCATAACTTCAAGAGCACCCAAAGCAGAATAGTCTCCTGATACATATATTCCATCAGGTCTTTTAGGGAGTTTTAGTATTTTTTTCATTATTTCCCTGCCATCAACTTTTCTTTAGGTTGCATTCATAAATCAAATCATTTTCGAAAGGTAAATTGTGCTTTTCTAATGCATCAACATACCCTCTTATACGGTTTTTGTAAATTCTAGTATGACTAAAACCGCCAATATGAGCAATACGTTTACAACCTTGTTGAACAAGATGATCAATTACTATTTGGCTACTCAAATAATCATCAATACCCACATAATCTACATTAAGATCGTTTTCACCTCGATCAAATAAAATTAAAGGAATACCTTTCTTCTTAACTTTATTATAGTAATCTAATTTTACTGTTTCATTAGCCATAGAAGCTATTATGCCATCAACCTGAGTAAAAAGCAAAGCTTCAATACTTTGACATTCTTTTTTATAAGATTCATTAGATTGAGTAATAATAACATTGTAACCTTTTTCGTTTAGTATTTCTTCTATTTTTTCAATAATAGAAGAGAAAAAATTACTGTTTGCACGAGGAATTATAACACCAACTAGGTTACTTTTACCTTTTCTAAGTGCGCTAGCAAGATGATTTGGTTGATAGTTGAGGTTTTCTGCAACTTGAATAACAGCATCTTTAGTTTTTTTGCTTATTCTTGGATGATCATTCAGAGCTTTAGAAACCGCTGAAGGAGTTATTCCCAAAACATTGGCAATATCTTTTATGGTAGTTTTTTTTATGTGCCAATTTTTATATACTTTTGTTCCAACGTTTGAACAAATATAATATTTTTTATTTAGTTCAGAATTTAAACCAACTAAAAACAACCGCACAGTATTTCTTTTTTTATTTGTTTTTCTAATTTTTTTTGAAAAATTCAATTAAGAGCAGAATTATGTCTTGTTTTTTTATTTTTTAATTTGTTCAAACGTTGGAACAGATAAAGTTTATATAAATAGATGAAATACATAGTTTGCGAAAAGCCAGGTGAATTTTTATTAAAAGATAAAGAAGCGCCGACTAGAAAAATAGGGGAAGCATTATTACAAATCAACAAAGTAGGTATCTGCGGAACAGATTTACATGCTTATGGTGGTAATCAAGCATTTTTTACCTATCCAAGAATTTTAGGGCATGAGTTAGCTTCAGAAGTTTTAGAGATTGACGAAAACCCACAAGGCATTAAAGTGGGAGATAAAGTCGTTATAATGCCCTATGTAAGTTGCGGGTCATGTATAGCTTGTAGAAATGGTAAAACCAATTGTTGTACAAATATTACCGTATTAGGTGTACATGGAGATGGTGGAATGCAAGAGCAAATTACTGTTCCTGCCAATATTTTATTAAAAGCAAATAATTTAAGTGATGATGAAATGGCAATTGTTGAACCTTTAGCAATTGGTGCTCATGCCGTTAGAAGAGCAGCTGTTAAAGCGGATGAATTTGTTGTTGTGGTTGGTTGTGGACCAATAGGTATTGGTATCATGAAATTAGCTCAGATAGAAGGGGCTAAAGTTATTGCTATAGATATGAACGAAGACAGATTGAAGTATGCTAAAGAAAAAATTGGTGTAGACTATGTTGTTAATGCTGGAGATAACCCTGTTGCTCAAATTGAGAAGATTACCAACGGAGAATTAGCTACAGCGGTTTTTGATGCTTCAGGTAATAAATTTGCTTTAGAAGCAGGTCCAAGCTATATGTCTCATGGCGGTAGATTTGTTTTAGTAGGATTGTCTAAAGGGGATTTAACTTATAGTCATCCTGCAGTACATTCAAAAGAAATGACGTTGATGTGCAGTAGAAATGCAACTACCGAAGATTTTGAACACGTTATAAGTGTATTAAAACAATTTCCTACCGATTCATTTATAACACACAATGTACCTTATACAGAAATGATAGCCAATTTTGATAGTTGGTTAAACCCAGAAACGGGAGTGATTAAGGCAACAGTAGATTTTAAACTATAAATACTAATAACTATAACTAATTTTTAATTAACAAAAACAATGGCAAAAGTAGTAACATTTGGAGAAATCATGTTAAGATTAGCTCCACAAGGATTTTTAAGATTTTCGCAAGCCAATAATTTCGATGCTATTTATGGAGGAGGAGAATCTAACGTAGCAGTATCATTAGCAAACTATGGTGTATCTGTAGATTTTGTAACACGTTTACCGAAAAATGATATAGGTGAATGTGCTATGATGGAAATGCGTAAAAGAGGTGTTGGCGTAGACAAAATAGTTTATGGAGGAGATCGTCTTGGAATTTACTTTTTAGAAACAGGAGCTGTATCTAGGGGGTCAAAAGTAGTATATGATCGTGCACATTCTGCAATAGCAGAAATTGAATCAGGAATGATTAATTGGGAAGAAGTTTTTGATGGTGCTGAATGGTTTCATTGGACTGGTATTACACCTGCAATTTCTCAAGGTTCAGCCGATGTTTGTTTAGAAGCTGTACAAGCTGCTAGTAAATTAGGGTTAACTATTTCTACAGATTTAAATTACCGTGCTAAACTTTGGAAATACTGTGATGATGCTCATAGAGAAGCTGTTATGACAGAATTAACTTCTTATTGTGATATCGTTTTAGGAAATGAGGAAGATGCTGAAATGCACTTTGGTATCAAGCCAGAAGGTATTAGCGTTCAAACTGAGGGACATAATGTAAAAGCTGAAGCGTTTTTATCTGTTTGTGAGCAAATGATGAAAAAATTTCCAAGAGCTAAGAAAGTAATTACCACATTAAGAGGTTCTATTTCTGCATCTCATAATACATGGGCAGGCGTTTTATATGATGGTAAAACATTGTTCCAAACACGTCAGTATCAAATTACTGATATAGTAGATAGAGTAGGTGGAGGAGATTCATTTATGGGAGGATTAATTTACGGATTATTAAAATATCCAGAAGATGATCAAAATGCATTAGATTTTGCAGTAGCTGCTTCATGTTTAAAACACACTATTAAAGGCGATGCAAACTTAGCAACAGTTAGCGAAGTAGAGAAACTAATGGGAGGAGACGCTTCAGGGCGTGTAGCTAGATAATTTAATAATAGTTGTTAAGTTGTTTGTCGTTAAGGCGATTATATAGCTTAACAACTATTCAATATAACAAATAACATTTTTATAAAAATGGCACAGTTTTCAAGATTAGAAGTAGCAGCAGTAATGAAAGAAACAGGAATGATTCCTTTGTTTTTTCATAACGATATAGAATTAAGTAAAAAAGTATTAAAAGCATGTTACGATGGTGGTGCACGTTTAATGGAGTTTACCGCTCGTGGTGACTTTGCTCACGAAGTTTTTGGTGAATTAACAAAATATGCTATCAAAGAATTACCAGGAATGATAATGGGTGTAGGTTCTGTTACCGATGGTGCAGCAGCATCTTTGTACATGGCATTAGGGGCAAACTTTATTGTAACACCTGTTTTAAGAGAAGATATTGCAATTGCTTGTAACCGTAAAAAAGTATTGTGGTCTCCTGGTTGTGGGACATTAACAGAAATCACTAGAGCAGAAGAATTAGGTTGCGAAATCGTAAAATTATTTCCAGGTGATATTTATGGTCCTCAATTTGTTAAAGGAGTTAAAGGACCTCAACCTTGGACAAGTATTATGCCAACAGGCGGAGTTTCTCCAACTGAAGAAAACCTAAAAGGATGGTTTGATGCTGGTGTAACTTGTGTAGGTATGGGATCAAAATTAATCTCTAAAGATATTATTGCCAATAAGGATTACGCAAAATTAGAGCAAGATGTGAAAAATGCACTTGCAATAGTAAAAGCAGTTAGAAAATAAGAGATAATGACCGAAAGTTACGTTCAAATAGATCCAAAAGATAATGTTATTGTAGCCATAACTCCTTTGAAAAAAGGGCTTGTGGCTTCAGTTGCAGAGAAGCAAATTACATTAAAAGAAAACATCAAACAAAAGCATAAATTTACAATGCACGATTTTACAGTCGGCGATGAAATTTATATGTATGGTGTTTTAATTGGTAAAGCAACTCAACCAATTCAAGAGGGTTGTGCGATTACTACTGAAAATGTAAAACATGCCTCTGCAGAATTTCAGGATACTAAAGAAGCGTACACTTGGAATGCGCCTGATATTTCAAACTTTGAAGGTAGAACTTTTAATGGCTATCATAGAGAGGATGGAAAAGTTGGTACTGCAAACTATTGGTTAGTTATTCCGTTAACATTCTGTGAAAACCGAAATGTTGATGTTTTAGAAGGTGCGCTTTCTGAAAAATTAGGCTATGAAACCAAAAAGGATTTTGCTGTTAATACTGATGCTTTAATTAAGCAATATAAATCTGGTGCTTCAAATGATGCTATTTTAAACACACCAATTATTACTACCAAAGAGGAAATGTCTCAAAATAGAATATTTCCTAATGTAGATGGTATTAAGTTTTTAAAGCACGATGGTGGTTGTGGTGGTATTCGTCAGGACTCTGAAACCCTGTGTAAGTTATTGGCAGGCTATATTGCTAACCCAAATGTAGCAGGAGCAACAGTATTCAGTTTAGGGTGTCAAAATGCACAAATTAGCATGTTGCAGAACGCTATTGATGCCATTGCGCCAAACAATACCAAAACAGTTTATTATTTAGAACAACAAAAAAGTTCTAGCGAAAGGCATCTCATAGAAGAAGCCGTAAAACATACATTTTTAGGTTTGGTTGAGGCAAATAAAATTCAACGTAAACCAGCGCCTTTAAGTAAACTGACTTTAGGTTTAGAATGTGGTGGCTCGGATGGTTTTTCAGGGATTTCTGCAAATCCAGCGTTAGGTTATGCATCAGATTTATTGGTTGCACTTGGAGGATCTCCAGTTTTGTCTGAATTTCCAGAATTGAATGGTGTTGAACAAGAACTCATCAACAGATGTGTTACTGATGAAGATTCCAAAAAATTCTACAATTTAATGCGTGCCTATTCTGCCGCAGCTGTTGCTGTGGGGTCTGGATTTGAAAATAATCCGTCGCCCGGAAATATAAAAGATGGTTTAATTACCGATGCTATGAAATCTGCAGGTGCAGCCAAAAAAGGAGGAACATCTCCTGTAGTAGAAGTGTTGGATTATACCGAGCAAGTTACAAAACCAGGCTTAAATTTATTGTGTACACCAGGAAATGATGTGGAATCTACAACAGGATTGGTAGGTTCAGGATGTAATGTGGTTGTGTTTACTACGGGTCTTGGAACACCTACGGGAAATCCTGTGGCTCCTGTTTTAAAAATGTCGAGTAATACAAATCTATATGAACGTATGAATGATATTATCGATATTAATGCGGGAACAGTAATAACTGGTGAAGATACCATTGCCTCAATGGGTGAGAAGATTTTAGATCATATCATTAGGGTGGCAAGTGGTGAAACACCATCAAAAGCAGTATTACACGGAAATAACGATTTTATTCCTTGGAAACGCGGGGTGTCATTGTAGATGAAATACACCTACAAGGTTTTCTAAACCTTGCAGGAACAGAATCCAACCTGCGAGATTTTTTAAAACCTTGTAGGTTTCATAAACAAAACTAAAAAGACCTAATAATTTTTTCATCCCGAAGTTTAGGGACTGACAGGTCTAAAAAATAATTCATGCAAGAACTAAACAGAACTACAGTAAGCACAAACACTTATACAGAGCGTATCATCCAATTTGGAGAAGGAAATTTTTTAAGAGCTTTCGCAAACTGGATGATTCATGAAATGAACAAGCAAGCCAATTTCGATGCAGGTGTTGTGGCAATTCAACCTATAAATCAAGGGTTGATTAAAATGTTGAACGACCAAGATGGGTTGTATACCTTATACCTAAACGGTATTAAAAACGGTAAAGCCATCAGCGAGCATGACATTATAGATTGTATCCAAAGAGGGATAAATCCTTATGAAAATTATGCGGCTTATTTGGTACTTGCAGAAAATCCAGATTTACGTTTTGTGATTTCAAATACTACAGAAGCAGGTATTGCTTATAATGAAAACGATAGATTAAATGATGCGCCACCAATTAGCTATCCAGCGAAATTAACTGCTTTATTACACAAAAGATTTCAAACCTTTGGAGGTGCTTCAGATAAAGGCTTAATTGTGATTCCCTGTGAATTAATTGATAGAAATGGTGATAATCTAAAACGTATCATTTTACAATATGCCGAAGATTGGAGTTTAGGCGAAGATTTTGCAGAGTGGATTAATGAAGATAATATCTTTTGTAATACGTTAGTTGATAGAATCGTTCCAGGATATCCAAGAGAAAAAATGGATGCTATTACTCAAGAACTGGGTTACAAGGATAATTTAGTGGTTGAAGGCGAGCAATTCCATTTATGGGTTATTGAAGCGCCAGAAACTGTTAAAGAAGAAATTCCTGCGGAAGCCTGTGGTTTAAATATAGTGTTTACCGATAATATGGAGCCTTACAGAACTCGTAAAGTTAGAATTCTTAATGGTGCTCATACAAGCTTAGTTCCCGTTGGTTATTTATATGGTATCGATAAAGTACGCGAATCATTAGAAGATGAAGTTGTTGGAACATATTTAAAGCATACGATTTTTAATGAAATTTGTCCGACTTTAGATTTACCAGAAGCTGAACTAAATCAGTTTTCTAATGACGTTTTAGATCGCTTTAGAAATCCTTATTTAGAACATGCGTTGATGAGTATTTCATTAAATTCAACATCTAAGTTCAAAACACGTGTATTGCCTTCAATTATAGAATTCATCAAAAGAAAGAATGCGTTGCCAAAAGGATTGTTGTTTTCTTTGGCATCTTTAATTGCCTTTTATAAAGGCAATAGAAACGGTGAGTCTTATGAAATTAAAGATGATCAAGCTGCTTTAGATTTCTTTGCGAAACAATGGGCAACTAATGATATTCCAAGTATAGTTAAAGCAACATTATCAAACACTAGTTTTTGGGGAGAAGATTTAACAAAACATAAAGGTTTAGAAAATACGGTTCGTGAAAATTTAGAAAATATTCTTAACAAAGGCATGAAAACAGCTTTACGAGAATTTTTAAAATAGAAAATGGTAATAGATTCGCATCAACATTTTTGGAATTATGAACCTGTAAAACATGATTGGATTGATGATGATATGTCAGTTATCCGACGTGATTTCACACCCTCAGACTTAAAAAAAGAATACGATGCTAACGGAGTTGATGGCTGTGTTGCAGTCCAAGCAGACCAAACTTTAGCGGAAACCGATTTTTTAATTCAACTTTCAAAAGAAAATGATTTTATAAGAGGTATTGTTGGTTGGGTAGATTTAAGAGATGAAAACGTTGAAGCAGATTTAGAAAAGTATAGTACTTTAAATAAGGTAAAAGGATTTCGTCATGTTGTACAAGGCGAACCGGATCATAATTTTCTATTACGCCCTAATTTCTTACGAGGTATTTCAGTATTAAAAAAATATGAGTATACTTATGATATTCTGATTTTCCCACATCAGTTAGGAGCAACGTTGGAGTTTGTAAAACGTTTTCCAAATCAGAAATTCGTCATCGACCACATTGCAAAACCATATATTAAAGATGGCTTTTTTTATGGTTGGGCGGTTTTAATCAAAGAAATAGCGAAGTATGAAAACGTGGCATGTAAAATTTCAGGTATGATTACCGAAGCAGATTACAAAACATGGGCACCTGAGCAATTAAATCCTTATATGGATTTAATATTAAATGCTTTTGGAACGGATCGAATCATGTATGGTTCTGATTGGCCAGTATGTTTGGTCGCAGGAAATTACAAACAAGTTAAAAATATAGTCACAGATTTTATTGCAGATTTATCTCAAAGTGAGCAAAACGCTATAATGGGTAAAAATGCCATTCAATTTTATAATTTATAATAGATAAAGAAACATGGATTTAGGACTCAAAGAAAAAGTTATAGTTGTAACAGGAGCTGCTGGAATTAAGGGAAGTATAGGTGAAACTATCGTGCAACGTTTAGCTGCAGAAGGTGCAATTCCAGTAATTGTTGATAGAAATGCCAGAGGTTTTGGATATGCAGAGGAATTACAACAAAAAGGAATAGATGCAATTTTCGTGCAAACAGATTTGTCTGATTACAAACAAATAGAAGCTGCAGCAAAAGTCATAGAAGAAAAATATGGTCGTGTAGATGCGCTTATAAATAATGTTGGCGTTAATGATGGGGCTGGATTGGATGCTTCAATCGATGATTTTATGTATTCTTTAAAATTAAATATGGTAAGCTTTTTTGCAATGACAAAATATTGCTTGCCGATGATTAAAAAAGTTAAAGGAAACATCTTAAATATTGGCTCTAAAGTGGCACTTACTGGTCAAGGCGGAACTTCGGGTTATGCCGCTTCTAAAGGTGGCGTATTTGGATTAACTAGAGAATGGGCTGTAGATTTAATTAAAGATGGCATTCGTTCTAACGCAATTGTTATTGCTGAAAGTTGGACCCCTGCTTACGATGCTTGGATTAAAACTTTGGAAAATGGAGAAGAGAAGTTAAAATCTATAGTAAAGAAAATCCCTTTAGAAAATAGAATGACTACTCCTGTGGAAATTGCAGATCAATGTTTATTTACAATTTCAGAAAAATCATCTCATACTACAGGTCAGTTTATTGCTGTAGATGGAGGTTATGTAAACCTAGACCGCTCGTTACTGACGGAATAGAACATTTGTTGCACTATAAAAGACAAAATGAGCACCTATGTTTATTTTGTCTTTTATATTTTGCACTATCTTTAAAAACTAACTAAACCATAAAATCGATGAGTAAACAAAAAAACATCCCTGTTGTGAGAAAGGAATTGTTATTCCCTTTTATAATAATAACATCATTATTTGCACTTTGGGGAATAGCTAACGATTTAACAAATCCAATGGTATCTGCTTTTAAGAAAGTGATGCCAGAGCTTTCAAATGTTCAAGCATCTTTAGTTCAATTTGCTTTCTATTTTGGGTATTTTTTTATGGCTTTACCAGCTGCACTTTTTATCAGAAAGTATAGTTATAAATCGGGTATTATTTTAGGGCTATGCCTGTATGCTATTGGCGCTTTTTTGTTTTACCCTGCAGCAGCAAACGAAGAGTTTACATACTTTTTAGTTTCTTTGTGGGTAATTACTTGTGGTCTTGCGTTTTTAGAGACAACCTCAAATCCACTAATTTTGGCCTTGGGAGATAGTGAAACAGCAACGCAAAGATTAAATTTGGCACAAGCATTTAACCCAATAGGATCTTTAACGGGAATGATAATCGCTCAAGTATTTGTTATAGGAGCATTACGTTCAGATGATTATACTGAGGAAGCATATAATGCTTTAACATCTTCGGAACTTGCCGCAATTAGAGAAAACGATTTAGGTGTGATAAGTTTACCATATATTGGTCTAGGAATACTGGTACTTGTAATTATGGGAATTATTATTGCCACTAAAATGCCTAGAACAGCAGATGAAGATAAAATGTCTGTTTCTGAATCTTTCAGCAAACTAAAAGCGAATAAAAATTATATTTCTGGAGTTGTTGCGCAAGCTTTCTATGTAGGTGCTCAAATTATGTGTTGGACTTACATCTTTCAGTATGTAGACAACATTAATGAAACTTTAGGAATGGAGCTTACAGCCACCTACTATAATGTTGCAGCAATGATTTTATTTTTAGTTGGACGTTGGATAGGTACAGCTTTAATGAAGAAAGTTAATCCATCTAGATTATTAATGTTATTCGGTATTGGTGGTGTGATAATGTGCGCAGGAGCTATATTGTTATCAGGAGTGGCTGGTTTATTCTCTTTAGTGGGAGTTTCGGTATTCATGTCTATAATGTTTCCAACTATTTATGGTATTGCGCTTAAGGATATGGGGGACGAAGCAAAAATTGGTTCAGCTGGTTTAGTAATGGCAATTGTTGGTGGCGCATTGTTACCCATTGCACAAGGTTGGATATTAGATTGGGGTGGATCAGGATTTTCAGATGTACAGGTTTTAGGTTTTATTCCTGAAGTAAATTTTTCATTTATATTACCATTAATTTGTTTGGCTGTTGTATCATTATATGGTTACAGTAGTTATAAACGTAATTTAAAAACTGCATAATGACAAAAAGATACTGTTACGCTTGCGATTTAAAAGACGATTCTAAATTAATCTCAGAATACAAAGCGTACCACGCAAAAGGTAAAGCATGGCCTGAAATAACCAAAAGTATTAAAGATGCTGGTATTACAGATATGCAAATTTACCTAACAGGTAATAGAATGTTTATGATTATGGAAGTTGATGAAACATTCAATCTTGCTCGAAAAGCAGAAATGGATGCCAATAATCCAAAAGTGCAAGAATGGGAAAATTTGATGTGGGATTACCAACAAGAATTACCATGGGCTGCAAAAGGTGAAAAATGGATTCCTTTAGACAAGATTTTTCAATTGTAAAACTCAAAAAAATAGTGATAATAGCAGTAAACACTCATTTTAGAAAGTATTTCTTGATGAGTGTTTTTTATTTTAAAGTATATGAGGGTATCTAGACTTATTTTGGTTTTTATTTCAGTTGCTACATTACATGCGCAGAAATATCATGTAAAAGATTTTGGCGCAGTTAATGATGGAAAAACATTAAACACCAAGGCCATACAAGCGGCAATTGATAGTTGTACTAAAAATGGTGGTGGTAAAGTAATGTTAACAGGAGGTGGTAAATACATGACGGGTACAATTTATTTGAAAGATAACGTAACACTTCATATTGGAAATGGAACGGTGCTTCTTGGTAGTCCTAACTACGACGATTATACTACCAATACGCATAAAAACATGTATAAGAAAGAACCCCATATGAACCGCTGTTTGATTTTTGCAAAGGATTCAAAATCAATTGCTATTGAGGGCTACGGCACTATTGATGGAAATGGCCACCAAACAAATTTTAAAAAGCAGCGCCCAATGCTCATTCGGTTTTTAAACTGTAACGATATCCATGTAAATGATATAACCTTGATAAATCCAGCGGCATGGACTTCCGCTTGGTTATATTGCAATAATATTAGTGTGAGCGGTATCACGATTTTAAGTCGCGTCAACAACAATGGGGATGGTTTGGATTTTGATGGCTGTACCAACGTTCGCGTTACAAACAGTAATTTTGATAATAGTGATGATAGCATTTGTTTGCAAGCCTCTCAACCCGATAAACCTTGTAAAAATATTACGGTAAGCAATTGCATATTCAGTACTAAATGGGGTGGGATGCGCATTGGGCTATTATCGAGAGGAAATATAGAATCGGTTACGGTAACTAACTGTGTGTTTCGGGATATTCAAGATTCTGGACTTAAAATTCAACAGAATGAAGGTGGGGAAATGAAAAATATGGTGTTCTCTAACTTGGTTATGGAAAATGTGCTAAGGCCAATTTTTATGACCTTCTGTCAACAGCGTGCCTCGGTTGAAACTCCCGAAGGAGAGTATGAAAGGTTAAGCAGGATGCACAATTTTTCTTTCAGTAATATTGTAGTAGATAATTCAAAAGGCGATAAAAATTCGGCATTTTTTATTACAGGGTTTCCAAACCATGATATTGAAGATGTTACCATCAAAGATGTTCAGTTTGTAGTTTCAGGTGGTGGTACAAAAGAAGATGCTGAAAAAGAAATTAAAGAATATACCCTTGAAGTTTTAAATGGTTGGTGGCCAGAGTTTAGTAGAGTAGGAACTTTACCAGCATGTGGGGTTTATGCTAGGCACATCGATGGGCTAACGCTACAAAATATCAGTATAAAAACAATTGGTAAAGATGCCAGAAAACCAGTTGTTTTTGATGATGTGAAACATAGTGCTGTGAGTGATATAAAGCTAAACAATACGCCTTTTAAATTATAAAGAAGTAGCAAATTTGAAAATGAAATTAAAAAGAGTAAACCTATTTTTTAAATGTCTATTGATTACTCTAGTTACATTTGGCTGCATTAATTCAAACAAAAAAATCATTAGAAACATCTGATTCTAATATTGAAGTTAATGGAAAAACATTAGCAGAAATGCATTGCGCAAAATGTCATGCATTTCCACAACCTAGTGTTATGCCAAAGCGTTATTGGAAAGAAGTATTGCCAATTATGGGGTTTCATTTAGGAAAAGCTCCGAAGGGTAAAATACTTAATGATTTTAATAATAAAGTTGCAAAAGAAAGACTTACAGCTTCTGGATTGTTTCCAAAAGAACCCATAATTTCTGATGCTGAATGGGATGCCATCAATACATTTTATAATGAAAATTCTCCAGATAATCTTCCAAAAAAAGAAAATTCAAATTTAAAGAGTGAATTACTCTTATTTGAAAAAGAAGTATTACCGTGGAAAACAAGTGGAGAAGGGTTAACATATCTGAATTTTAAAGATAAAGAGTATATTGTTGGTTTCAATACAGAAAAAGAAGCTTTCTATAAAAGAATAGATGAAAAAGGGAATGTTCTGAAAAATCACCAACTAAATTATCCATTAGTAGATGTTATAAAAAATGGAAAAATGGAACTTTTATTGAGTATGGGGCGCATGTTTAATGTTGATGAACCTACAGGAAGTATTTCTGTTTTATCTGATAAACCCAGACGCTTTATTCCAAATTTGCAAAGGCCTGTTGATTTTATTGTTGAAGATTTTGATAAAGATGGTGCAATTGATATTCTGGTTGCTGAATTTGGAAAATACCTAGGAGGTATAAATATTTATACAAGAAAAAATACCATTGAGAAAACAATTATTCATCCCAAGTCTGGTGCAGTAAAATTTGCATTAAGAGATGTCAATAATGATGGTTTAAAGGATTTTTATGCACTTGTAGCTCAAGAAGATGAAAGCATTTATTTGTTTGTAAATAAGGGCGATTTAAAATTTAAGAAACTACAATTATTAACTTTGCCTTCATACTATGGAACTACACACTTTGAGCTTTTAGATTTTGATAACGATGGCGATGAAGATATTGTGTGTTCTAGTGGAGATAGTGATGATTTTGCTAGTGCTTTAAAACCTTACCATGGCGTGAGACTATTTGAAAATTTAGGAGAAAATAAGTTTGAACAAGTTTGGTTTCATAAACAAGAAGGTGCTTATGGGACAACATGCGCAGACTTTGATAATGATGGCGATATAGATATTGCATCAATTGGCTATTATGCGGCTCTACAGAATAAGGATGAAGAGGCATTTTTATATTTTGAAAATATAAGTTCTGAGGCTGGCAAATGGAAATTTAAAACATATAAACTTCCAAATGCGGAAAATAATTGTTTTATGTTAATTGAAGCAAGAGACATTGATAATGACGGAGATATGGATATACTTTTAGGAAGTAACTCCAGTATTTTTTCTGATAATAGAAAAAAACTATTGCTAACTTTGGGAACAAAATGGAGGTGTAATTACAATTCTGAAAAACACCTCCAAATAGTTTAATTATAGGCTTTCATTATTTTGGCCCATAAATTATTTTTGTAAATTTCTAAAGCTTTATCAAATAGTTTCTCTGCTTCTTTGGCGTTTCCTAAGCCTTTATTTCCTAATGCTTCTAGATAATACGAATCTGAAATGGCTTTTTTGTTTGTAGCCGAAGCTTCTTCTACAGCAACTAATGTATTGCTTGTTCCTTTTTCTCTGTAGGCTTTACTTTTTTCAATTAAAGATTTAAATATTTCATTAGCCTTTTGAGTATCTCCCAACTTTTTATGAGCTTCACCTTGAAAATATTGCAATTCATACATGCCTCTTCCGTTTTTGGAATTCACACTACTTTCATAGCTTTCTTTTGCTTTTTTGCTGTCTTTCATTTTGGAATATACTTCACCTTTAAAATAATGAATTAAAGCATTTTTCTCATCATTTGTAGGTTTACCAACTTCTAGATTTTCAGGATATAACATAGCAGCATCTAGGTGCGTTATGCCTTCATTATATTTTTTAGAATTTACTAATTCTAAAGCTTTAAGTGTGTTAGCATCCACATAGTGCCAGTAGGTTTCTCTGCCGCCTTCCCAAGTTCTAAAATGATGGTTTGATAGAAAGTCCAAAGCTTTATCGTAAGATCCATCCAAATTGTAAAGCTCTACAAGAGTTTTTGGTGCCTGTACATCCTGTTTTACGATGTCTATATTGTTTTCCAAAATGGCTAAACATTCTTTGTAACTTACTTCAGACTCATCGTAATATTTAGATAATTCTGAATACCACAACGGCACAGTATTATTTAAGGCAATAGCTTTAGAAATATATGTAATGGCTTGCTGCATATCCTTTTCGTGATGGTAAGCCCCAAAAGCCAAGTTACGCCATACCATGGGGATATCGTTGTTTAAATCGCTTGCTTTTTTCCAAGCATTCATGCCTTCTTCCTTTCTATTGTCATAGAGTAAATTACCCAATAAATAATAGGATGTTGCATTTTGAGCATCTAAGCGCATCGCATTTTTTAATACATATTCTGTTTCTTCTCTGTATGGGAAGCTGTAATTTAAAGATAAGCCTTTAGTCGCTTTTAAGATGTCTAAAGCCTTAGCATCGTCTCCAGATTGTGTGTGGAAATACGATAAATAATAGTGAATTAGAGGATTTTTAGGTTGTTCTAAAGAAGATAGTAATGTAATTCCTTCTTCATATAAACCTGCATTCATATAATTTGTGGCAATTTCTAGGTAATTATTGTCAATATCCTGCATGTTTTTATGCCAGGTTTTCATCGCATTATTTCCACTTAACAATTCCCTTTCATAAAGTGCTGAAAAGTTGATAGGATCGTATGCCACTAAATCATCAATTAAACTTTTAGCTTTATCTGTGTTTCCAGTTTTCCGAAGTAAAGCGCTATAAAGCACAACAACTCTTCCGTCTCTCGTATTTGTAGTGTAAGCTTCTGAGATATATTCCAATGCTTTCTTATAATTACCATTTAAACTTTCAATTTGCGCTAATTGATAATTTCCAGCAGAAAACCATTGGTAATACCAAGTTGCTCTTGCAAAATTTTTATAGGCTTCTTCCATATTTCCTAAACCTCTGTGTGCAAGTCCTAAATAGTAATATATTTCGCCTTCTTTTGGTTGATGGTATTTTATTTTTAGTTTATCCGCTGCGTTTTGCAAATACTCAAGAGCTTCGTTATGCCGTGTTTGATTAACTCTTCTAATGCCAAGAGCAATATTCGTTCTATAGTCAGTTGGCGATATTTCTAAAGCTTTTAAGTAATAATCATCAGGGTTTTTTCCTGGGCGGTTAAATTGTTCAACAAATCGCCCCGTTAAGTACAAATCTTCAACAGAAGAAATCTCATCAACTGGTTTTACCCGTTCTTGAGGTTCAGGTAATTCTGGGCGTTCTGGCTTATAAGGTTTGTAAGCAACTAGTTCTGTCCCATTAGCATCAAAAAGTTGAATATGAAGCTGATACTCATCAATAGCTTTTTTCGATTTATAGGCTGAAGTAAACGGTTTTGATGGGTCTATATCGATAGTGCCTTCGGCTAAAATAGTAGTGCCATATTTGAGAACATATTTCGCATTATTGAAATTTTGTGTGGTATTAAAACCATAGAAAACGGTTTTTGGATTTTTCATTTGAAGCGTTACCGAAGCATCAATTGTGGAGTTTTTTACAATTTCTAAATCCCGAATTGGATACCAGTAATTTTTAGCATCTTTAACAGAATGCGGTAGAATCCAACTATAATCAGGTTGGTTGTTTGAGAAAGTACCCGTCATTAATTCAACATAAGCCTTTCCATCATCAGTTAATTTTCTTCGTGCATTCTGACCTTGAAGTCCGGGACCGAATTGCCATAATTTCGAGGCACTATTTTCATGTGGATCTCCAACATGAACGGTTCCAGCATTTACACCATAATCATAACCTCCAATAAAGCCTTCTTTAGCTCCCCACATAAAGAAAGATACAGGGTTAGGATGATTTTTCCACCATGTAAGATTTACATCTTTTTTGTAGCTAGTCCTTCCATAACTTTCAGTTTCATTAGAGAGCGGCCATTGAATAAAGCTATTGTTGTTGTGAAAAACACCAATTTCTTGGCTAGGAGGCCAAAAAGTTCTAAAGTCTTCATTTGCAGTTATAGCAACGTTTGCCCAGAATAAAAATGCTTTGGTTTTTGTACTGGTATTATTTATTCGGTAATCAACTTCAATATAAGATTTTCCGGGATGCAAGGTCATTCCAATAACGCCCCTAGCTCTAATTGTTTTTTCGGTTTCGCCAATCCAGATTGTGGCACTACCGTCTTCATTTTTAACCATTCTATAATCGCTAGGGAGCATAGTGCTTGTTCTATGATGGTGCGGAAAACACCATTCTATGCCTCCAGAAACCCATGCGCCAAGTGTCCCAATTAGGTCTGGTTTAATGACGCTATTGGTATGGAATAGTTCATGGTCGTTTGTTTTGTCAATCGCAGAAAATAAGCGCCCACCAAAAGCTGGTAACACTTTTATTTTTACATATTCATTTTCAAGATAAACCATTTCATAAGTTTCATCTGTAAGTGTGCTGCCTAAGTTTGTTTGCGAAGGGTAAGGGTACACTTTTCCTTGAGCTCCTTGTACACTTCTGCCAGTATAAAAAATAGGACTTATTTCATCCTTTTTGGGCTTATAAGTAGGAATCACTTCTGTGCCTTCGTAGATTTTAACCTGTGCATTAATAGTTAAAGGCATAAAGAAAATACAAAGCATGAAGGATAAAAAAGAAAATAGTGGCGAGTTAATGAATTTCATTTTTTTGAATTTAGTAGTTGGTTTATTTATAAAAATAGGAAAAGAAGATTGAAAAGTTAGATATTTCAATAAGTATTGCCTTTTTAAATTTAGTTGTATTTTCTAAATAATACATTTAACTTGCTATGCAAAGTCTATACAAAGTTTGCATAGTATAAATGATTGAACAGGAATACTTGAAATATTGTCTCAATGAGATTGAGAAAAAGTTAGAATGGAAACCGTCTAGTATTTGGACAGAATCTGATTATAAGAGACTAGCAAAAGTAATTTCTGAGGCATCAAACATCTCCATTAGCCCGCATACTTTAAAACGCTTGTTTGGGAAAATAAAATATAAAAAATATTATAATCCTCAATTAGCAACCAAGAATGCTTTAGTGAAGTTTTTAGGTTATAGTGATTGGCAAAGTTTTGTTGCAATTAAAAAAGACAAGAAATTAAGGGAGAGTTTAATAGAAGAGACTGAAGTGTCTGAAAAACGTTCTTTTAGTAGTTATTATATCTTATTTGGAGTTTTATTTTTGATAGCTCTATTTTTTGTATTTAAGTTTCAACAGTTTGATAAAGAGTTGTTTAGTGATACTTATGATTTTAAGATTACAGACTCTATAGGAACTGTTCCTTTTACAATAACTGCAAATTACAACCTTTCTAAATTTGGATCAGATAGCGCTAAGATAGATTTTGGCGTGGATCATCCAGTTAGAGGTCGTCAAGTTGTAGTGGCAGATACAAGTAGGTTTCTACATAATTTTACTTATCAAATACCTGGTTTTTACGATGTCAAGTTATCGAAAAACCAAGAGGTTTTGTGTACCAAAAAAATCCTTGCAAAATCTGATGGATGGAATAGCTATTTTGTTTATGAAACTAACAGGAATAATTTTTGGATTGATAATGAAATTAAAAAAAAGGATTCAAGTGATTATCTCTATTTTTCTCCAAAATTCCTAAAAGCAAAGGGGTTCGAAACTAAATCAGTTTATTATATAGTAAATAGATTATATCAAGATTTTGAAATTGACGGCGATAATTTTAAATTAACTACACGATTTAAGAACTCAAATAATTTGGGAGGAATTACATGTTACGATTTTATTTTTAGATTAATATGTGAGTATAATTCAAATTATTTGAAATTGATGGAAATGGGATGTTCTCAGTTTTCAGGAATAAAAATGGGCAATAAAATAATTGAAGGTACATATGAGGATTTATCATCATTTACATTTGATTTAGATAAATGGAACACACTTAATTTGATTGTTAAAAATAAAAAAGTAAAAATTGAAATTAATGATAACTTAATTTATGAATTTGAGTATCAATATTCAAATGGGAGAATATTAGGCTTAGAGAATGTATTTAAAGGCTCAGGAATCCTAGATTTTGTAAGGATTCGAGATTTGAATACAAACCAAGAATTTTTTGAAAATTTTGAAACTCAAATTCCATAACTCAAATTAGAGTTAATCCTCCCAATGTTCATCAATCACTTTCTGGATATGTGGATAATTGGCATCAGTCTCATTTAAATCTTTTCTTAACTTTTTAAGTTGCATTTTTAAATCGGCAATTACATTATTGTATTCTGGATTGCTATAGGAGTTATTCATTTCCTTAGGGTCTTTCTTCAAATCATAAAATTCCCAGGCAACAGGTGTATCATTTGTAAAATCGTTACCCCAGCTTTTTTTATTCCAATCTGCTTCAGGATTAGCTGTGTCAGCCCAATATTTTCCGTAGAAAAAAATCAATTTGTAGTCTTTTGTACGAATACCAAAATGTGCAGGGTTTTGGTGTCTGTGAGCCATGTGCATCCAATAGCGATAATAAGATGCTTTTTGCCAATTTTCAGGCTCTTCTCCTGTTTCCAAAATAGTTTTAAAACTTTTACCTTGCATGTAATCTGGTGTCTTTCCGCCTGCAAGTTCTATCATTGTTGGTGCAAAATCTGTGTTGTTGATAATAGCATCAGTTCTTATTCCGGATTTTAATTTTTCGGGATAACGTACGAAGAAAGGCATTCGTAACGATTCTTCATACATCCAACGTTTATCAATATAATCATGTTCTCCTAGCATGAAGCCTTGGTCGCCAGTATAAACGATGATGGTGTTTTCTAAAAGATTTTCAGCTTCCAAATAATCTATTAAACGTTTTACGTTATCATCAACACCTTTCACACATCTTAAATAACGCTTTAAGTATTCTTGATATACTTCACTTGTGTGTACTTTCTCTTTGGCATCAGGAGACCACTTAACACGTTCGTTAGGTTTAATGTCTTTTTGATTTCTGTAATTTTTATAAATGGTGCTATCCATATATAGATTCATAGCTTGGTTTCTTATTAAATTTCTATGAGAAACTGATGAACCGATAATTCTAGTTAAAGAATCATTTTTACCTCTTGTTGCAACTGAGCCATTGTTCTTGTTGTCATATAGACTTTCAGGTTCTGGAATAAAAGTATCGGCTAAATAGCTATTATAGCGAGGTGCGTTTTCAAAATCATCATGTGGCGCTTTAAAATGGTGCATTAAAAAGAAAGGCTTGTCAGGGTCGCGTTTTGTTTTTAACCAATCTAAAGTAATATCCATTATTTTATCAGACGAATGCCCCTCAGTTTTAACCGTGCTATTAGGCCAAGGCTTGTCTCCACGTACTCTAAAAGTAGGATTAAAATATTTTCCTTGTCCTGGTAAGACCTGATAGAAATCAAAATGTTCTGGTTCATGGTGTAAATGCCATTTTCCTACCAATGCCGTTTGGTAACCAAGCGTTTTCATTTCAATTGGTAAATGATGTTTTTCAGGAGCCAAATGACCTTCTAAATCTAAAACACCATTAGTTTGAGATTGCTGCCCGCTAATTATTGCAGCTCTACTTGGCGTACAAATGGCATTATGAACAAAACAATTCTCGAAAATAACACCTTCTTTTGCAATTTTGTCTAACGTTGGGGTAGGGTTTAATTTTGCTAACCTACTACCATAGATTCCAAAACCTTGTGTGGTATGGTCATCAGACATGATGTAGATAATATTAGGTTTTTTTGAAGCTTGAGCTACTGGTTTTTCTTTACATGATAAAGAACATGCAAGTAAAATTAAAAGTAAAGCCTTGAAATTTTTAAGAATAAATGGCATAAGTTGTTTATTATAAAAGTTGGATTTATTTCAAATCGAAAAATACGCAATTAAACACCAATAGAATATTATTGATGTTTAATAATGCGTAACAAATGTTTTATATAATGACTTTTTATGGCTTAAGAACAATTTGAGGAAGGTCCTCAGGTTTGTATGCTATTATATCTTTTTCAACGATGGCGGTTTTCCACGCGTAGACTTTTTTAAGATTTTTAATTTTAGACATAGCATCTAAACTTTGTCCTGTTATTTTGGTGTCATAAACATTCAAGCTAATTAAGCTCTCGTGTTTTGCAAGATTATTTAAACCAACATCAGTAATCGGGTTTCGGTTTATTACCAATTTTTGCAAGTTTTTAAATGTGCTGATGGTTTTTAAATTTTCATCTGAAAGTGCATTGTCTTCAATATAAAGCCATAAAATATTGTCTTTTATTTTAGATAATTTTTTCAGTTTAGTATTTAAATCTTTAGAACCAATGTTGTTATTGTAGGAAGGTAAAACCACTTCAAAAATATTAGACTCAAAAACCAATTCGCGAATTGTAAACCCTTCTGAAATAATAGATTTAAGCGTAGCTTCGTCAATAGTGCTAACACTTGGTAAATCTACATCACCTTTTTTCTGTTCCCTTAATTCCTAACATGTTTGAAGCAATATGTATCACATTTTCAGGAGTTTCAATAGATGCGACTTTTGAACTATGGTCTGCATTGGCACTATTAATCCAATACTGTAAAATGGTGATTTCTTCTTCTGTTAAGGGTGTTTTTCCATCTGGTGGCATAAAATCATCATGATCTGGATGTAATAATACACGCTTTATCATTTCAGATTCTAAAGCATTTCCTGCAACTAAAGCAGTACCATTTTTTCCGCCTTTGGCTATAGATAAGGAGTCTTGAAACGATAATCCTCCCTTTTTCTTTTCAGCGTTATGACAACTAGCACATTTATTTTCTAGAATAGGATGCGCTAAATAATCAAAAACTAAGGCGTCTTCAACATTTTCAATTTTAGCAAGTTTTCTCTTTTTCTTTTTTATTGAAAGGTGCATATTTTGTTAAATAATCGCTTCCGTGGGTTAGATTTCCTCCATAATGTCCTGTCACACTAATTAAAATAACAATTAATGCCAAAGCTGAAATATTTGCTTTAACCCTGTTTTTCTTCGGAAGTTTAATTTTTTCAATACGAATTAACCAAGCGAGCAAAGTAACAACTGTGGTTGCAATACCGAACCAAAAATGAATATCTAGTGCATCCCCATCATAATCGCCACTAAGCGATAGCATATAACCCAAAACACAGGCGACAACAGCAGAAGCAAACCCTAAAAATAGGGCTAATGGAATTGCAGCCGTTACGGCTTCAAGTTTCTTTTTTCTACCAGCTAATTCAAGTAGAAAAGCAAAAATTAAAAAACCTATAGGTAGGTGAACAACAAGCGGGTGGAATCTTCCTAAAAATAAGACAAAGTCTGGTGCTTCATTCATAAAATAAAGAGTGTATTGTTTATACTCGTTCTAGTTTGTAAGGTGCAGTATTGTTAGCATTCCATTGGCAGATATATACGTTTTTGTCTTCATCTATACATACGTCATGACCATGCAATATTGGTTTTTCTTCTATTTGGAAAGACTTTTGAAGCTCACCATCTTTGTAAATTGGTGTTGTACCTCCTGGGTTAGATACGACTTTATCTCCTTCCAAAATAGTTACAAAACCCGTATGATCTTTCCAATTTGTTTTTCCAACCTTTGGTTGTGACCAACAAACACCAGCGTATAAATTGTTGTCATCAAATACAGGGCGACATACCTGCATATTTGGTAAGTGTAATGTTTTAATATACTTACCATCTAATGTAAACCACTTAAAGCTCGCTTCATTTCTGGAAGTAACTACAACCATGGGGTTGTTTTTATCTCTATAATCTATTGCTACGCCGTGAGCACTTTGAATTTGGTAGTTTTTATCAGGGTTGTCACTTCCGCCCCAATGCCTAATATATCTCCCATAAGCATCATATTGAATAACTCTACTCATGCCATATCCATCAGCTACATAAATATCTCCGTTTGGACCAATAGCAGTTTCGGTTGGACAAAAATCTTCACCTGGCTTGTAAACACCTATGGTTACTGGATGCCCGATATCAAAAATAACTTTCCCGTCAATTGTAGTTTTTGCAACACGACCATTATGCTTTACCATTTTATTTTCTTTTCCCAGAGCCCAACCTGAATCGGTAATATATAACATGTCCTCGCCTCCTTCATCATGCAAGGTTAAACCGTGCCCACCTTGATATGCCGTACCCCAAAAGTCCAATAATTTACCAGATTTATCAAAAATCAAGATGTTATTTTGCGGATGATCTCCAATCATAATCAAACGTCCTTTACTATCCATGACCATCTCATGGCAATTAAGTAAAGGGGTTCTCGTAGAACTTATCTGCGCCCAGTTTTTTGTTAGTTTGTATTTATAATCTCCATGACCTAAGATGGTGTCCGTTTCGTTAAGTAATCGATTTGATGTGCTTTTTTTGAAATTATGGATGCTCCAAAAGCCGATGACGAAGCAGCTAGCCCTGCTGTAGCTAGCCCTGTTTTCTTTAAAAATTTCTTCTTGTTGACATAAATATAGTTTTAGGCTAATAAATCTTTTACTACATGACCATGAACATCGGTTAATCTATAACGGCGTCCTTGATGTTTAAAGGTTAATCTTTCGTGATCAATTCCGAAAAGATGCAATAAAGTGGCATGAAAATCATGAACGTGCAATGGGTCTTTGGTGACATTATAACTAAAGTCATCAGTTTGGCCATAAGAAAAACCAGGTTTTACACCAGCACCTGCCATCCACATTGTGAATGCTTTTGGGTGATGGTCTCTACCGTAGTTCGTATCGGTTAACTGTCCTTGTGAATAGACAGTTCTACCAAATTCTCCCCCAAATTACTAAAGTGTCGTCTAGCATGCCTCTTTGTTTCAAATCTTTAATTAAAGCAGCTGTGCCTTGATCGGTTTTTTTACATTGGTTTTTTAATCCGCCTGGACATGCAATGTGCTGATCCCAACCTTGATGATACAATTGTACAAACTTCACACCTTTTTCTAAAAGCTTTCTCGCCATCAAGCAGTTTGCAGCGTATGTTCCAGGGTTTCTACTGTCTTTGCCATACATTTCAAAAATATGATCTGGCTCGTCAGAAACATCCGTTACTTCTGGAACAGAGGTTTGCATTTTATATGCCATTTCATATTGTGTCATTCTTGCTTGAATTTCTGGATCACCATAATCATCATGCTGAATCGTATTCAGTTTGTCTAAATAATTCAACATTGTTTTACGGTCATTACCATCGTAATTATCAGGATTGTTCAAATATAAAACAGGATCTTTTCCAGAACGGAATTGTACACCTTGATGTTCCGTAGGTAAAAATCCATTTCCCCATAAACTTGCTTTTAGAGGTTGACCTTTTCCGTTTTTTGAAACCAAAGTGATAAAGGTTGGTAAGTTCTCATTATCTGAACCTAACCCGTAGCTTAACCAAGAACCAATACAAGGTCTACCGGGTAATTGATGGCCTGTTTGAAAAAATGTGATGGCTGGTGTGTGATTAATTTGATCGGTTTGCATGCCTTTCATAAAACATAAATCATCCACAACTTCTGAGAGATGCGGCATCAATTCGCTAACCCATGCTCTAGACTCGCCATATTGTTTAAAATTAAATAATGAAGGTGCAATAGGTAATGTAGATTGGCTTCCACTCATACCCGTAAGTCGAGTTTCTCCAATAACAGATTTTGGCAAATCTTGACCAAACATATCTACCAATTTCGGCTTATAATCAAATAAATCCATTTGTGAAGGGCCTCCACTTTGGAATAAATAAATGATACGTTTTGCTTTTGGTAAATGATGCGGTAAACCCAAACGGTTTTTATTATACGCGTCTAGAATCGCTTCGGTGTTATTTGGCGTACCAATAGAACTCCAAGCTTTTTCGGTATTTAACAAACTCCCCAAAGCTAAGGCACCTAACCCTAAAGACGTTTTCTTTAAAAAATGCCTGCGGTCTAATTGCTTTTCAATCTGTTGAAGATCTTTGTTGTTGGATTTTAATATATCATGATGATCACACATGTCTCACAATTTTTTGATTTCAATATTATCTTTTTGTAATAAAAGCATCAGAATTTAATATGGTAGATGCTACAACTGCATTGGCAGCAACTAGAGCTTTATCGTCGTTAGCTGTTAGCGTATGTTCGCCAAGAGTAATCCAACCTTCAGCTTTTGCGCCATTTTCCCTGAATTTCTCCAACTCAGATTTCTGTAAATTCTTTAAAACTTCAAGTTCGTTAGGATGTATCGCTCTTCCTGTTAATTTTCTAAAAGCTTTAGAAATGCTTTCATCTATATTACTGTAAGTTGTCATTTTTTTACCTAAAACCCGTGCGGCTTCAATAAAAGTTGGGTCATTTAACAATACCAATGCTTGTAATGGTGTATTGGTTTCCTGTCTTCTGGTGGTACATAAATCTCTATTTGGAGTATCAAAAGTTGCTAGAGTTGGATGTGGAACTGTTCTTTTCCAAATTGTGTACATGCTGCGTCTGTATAAATCCTTTCCTGAACTCGGTTTGTAAGTATCGCCATTAACCAACCATAGTCCTGGTGGTTGATAAGGACTTACACTTTTTCCTCCAATTTCATCTCCTAATAAACCAGATGCGAATAGCGCATTGTCACGAAGCATTTCTCCAGTTAAACGTTGTGAAGGACCTCGGGCTAAAAATTTATTTTCGTCATCAATACTCGTTAATTCTTCGCTAGCAATACTACTTTGTTGATAGGTGTTAGACATCATAATCAATTTGTATAATTTCTTGACGTCCCAACCAGATTCAATAAATTCAATTGCTAACCAGTCTAATAATTTAGGATGACTTGGTAATTCGCCTTGGTTTCCAAAATCTTCAGAAGTTACTACAATACCTCGTCCAAAAATATTTTGCCAATAACGATTTACGGTTACTCTTGCTGTTAATGGATTTTCTGGATGTGTAATCCATTTAGATAGCCCAATTCTGTTTCTTGGTAAGCTGTCTGGGAATGGAAAAATACGTTCTGGAACATCTGGAAAAACGGAATCTGTTGGAGAATCATATTGTCCTCTATCCAAAACATAGGCTTGTCTTGGTGTTTCCATTTCTTTCATTACCATTATCTGTTGGATAGGGTTGATACTGTCAACTAAAACCAGCCTGTCTTTTTCTAGTTTTTTTAGTGCATCATTATAAGGTTTAGAGTTAGCAGATAAATAATAGTGTGCTAGTTTTTCCTTTTCATCATAAGATAAATTGGCATAAGACTTTTGTTTGATTTCTTCTAAAGTATTGGTGTTTGAAATTTGTAAAACTTCAACGTCGCTTAATTGTTTATTGAACACCATTAAATCATCAATTGTAGCTCCGCGAATACCTTTTCCTCTCCAAACAGCTCCTATACGGAGTCCTGGTTCAAGACGTGGACTTTCAGAGCCGTAAAGTCTTAAACCATGAAAAATAATGTCCTTATATAAATTATCAAAAACAGTTGTGGTTTCTAGTTTTTTACCATCTAGGTATATCCCCACACCACTTGCTTTACTAGAACCGTCGTAGGTCATAGTTAGCTGTACCCATTTTTCTTTTGGGATGTCGTTTAAAGATTCAATAACAATAGCGTTATCTGGGTACACATGTGCCAATAAAGCTTCTATTTTGTTGTCTTTTAGTTTTAAATGGTACCCTCTAAAGCTATGCAATTCTGGGCTATTCATTTTATGAAAAATCACTCCAGTTTCTAAATCTTGAGGTATAAAAACGTTTATGCCAATAGAAAATGGTTGGTTTCTTTGATAAATTCCTATTTTGTCTAGGTCTAACCAAGTATTCTCCATCCATAAAAAGCCCTTTTCCTTTAGTTCCTTGCTTGTAAATGGCTTTTTCATTATCAGCAAATTGCTGACGCATTCTTATCTTATTTTTTCCATTTCCGCCAACAGTATTAATTAGTCCTTGGTTGTCAAAGTTAAAAGCTGCTACTAGATTTTTTGGATTTTTATTTGTTGAAATTGTTTTGTAGCCTTGGTTTGTAATCCATTTATCAGCCTTTATGCGTTCTTTTTTTGCAGTTATTTCTACTGTTTCTTCAGTTTTGTCAACAAGGGTTTCTAGATACGCTAACATGTCTTCTTGCTCCTTGGTAGGTAGCATCATTGCTGGAACAGGTGTTGCTAAATCCCAAGGAATAAGACCTGTTTCATCTACGTTATTAAAGAAACTATAAATTTCAAAATGATCTTTTTGAGAGATTGGGTCATATTTATGGTCGTGACATTTCGCACATGCTACGGTTAAACCTAAAAATGCTTGACTTACAGTTGCTGTTCTATCTGAAACATATTCAGAACGAAACTCTTCATCTATGATACCGCCTTCTAAATTTTGTGGGTGTAATCTATTAAAAGTAGTTGCCAAACGTTGTTCCCTAGTAGCGTTTGGAAGCATATCGCCAGCCAGTTGCCATAAAATAAATTCATCATAAGGCATATTTTTATTAAAAGCTTTAATTATCCAATCTCGCCATGGCGATACATCTCTATATCTGTCATTACTATAGCCATGTGTATCGGCATAACGCGCCAAGTCCATCCAGTCTAAAGTGCGTTGTTCACCATAAGCTTCGGTAGCTAAAAGTCTATCAATTTGTTTTTCAAAAGCATTTTCGGAAGTGTCATTTAAAAATGCATCAATTTCTTCAAGTGTTGGCGTTAATCCTGTTAAGTCTAAAGAAGCTCTTCGTAACAATAATTCTTTATCTGCTTTTTTTGAAGGTTTTAAATCCATTTGTTCCAAAGCAGCAACCACAAAATTATCAATAGGGTTTGCAACAAATTCTTTGTTTTTGACTTTTGGAATGTCGTGTTTTACAGGTTTCAAAAATGCCCAATGGTCTTTATATTCAGCACCATCTTCAATCCATTTTACAAGTACCGCTTTTTCGTGGTCTGTTAAAGATAAGTGCGAACCCGGTTCTGGCATTATAATTTTGGGGTCATCGGTTAAGATGCGATATACCAACTCGCTTTTTCCTAAATTTTTAGGTTTAATAGCGAATTTGCCTGGGCTTTCAGAAAGTTCTGCATAAGCTAGTGCTTCAGTATGCAATTGCAAACCACCTTTAATATTATCTTTATCTGGACCATGACATAGAAAACATTTATCCGATAAAATAGGCTTAACATGTTGATTAAAATCTATTTTTTTTGGAAGTTTTTCATACTCTATGGCTACAGTTTCCGGTAAATCTGGTCCGCACGCACACATGTGCATTGCCGCTATAATTAGGGCAAGAATTCTCATACCTTTTAACATAAACATTAAAGTTTTGATGTTTGTCACAAAGATATATTGACATTGCGATAAAAACACTGTGTAAATCAGGCAAAAAAATGTATATTTCCGATATTGTGTATTTAATTTTTGTAAATTTATCTAATTAAAATATAATCTAATTTTGCCTTATGGGATTTTCTTCTTTAGACTCTTTAATCCTTGATCTACTTCATACAGGTTATGCTAAACTTGGAAAAGAATGGTGTTTTAACAATGTGGTTAGTCCATTTTCAAGATTATTTTATATATCAACAGGAAAAGCAGTTTTAAGTCATACGAATCAGATATTTAACTTACAATCAGGTTATATGTATTTAATTCCAAGTTTTACAAATAATAGTTACTATTGTGATAATTACCATGAACAATATTATGCTAGTTTTTTTGATGAAATAGAACAAGGTGCTTCAATTTATGATATAAAACGTTTTAAATATAAAGTGAAGGCGACGGCAGCTGATATTCATTGTTTTAAGCGTTTGTCGGAAATAAATCCTAAAAAGAAAATAACAGATTCTGAACCTCGCGCACATGTTAAAAAGGTTTTAGGAAAAGGAGGTGTTTTCAAATCTAATTTTTATATGGAAACACAAGGGATTTTAGAAATTTTATTGTCTCGATTTATAGAAGAAGATGGAGTTCCTAAGTTTAAAAACCCTAATGAAGGGGACTTGAGCAAAGTACTTATATATATTGGGAAGAATTTACACAAGGATTTATCTGTAAAAACCCTTGCATTAAGTTATTGTTTAAGTGAAGACCATTTTTCGAGACGTTTTCTAGAAAGTTTCGGTATAAGACCAAACAGGTATGTTCAGCAAAAAAGAATTCAAAAGGCACAGTTTTTATTGGTTACCACTAATAGTAGTTTAAAGCAAATAGCAAAAGAGGTTGGTTTGGAAAATATATCATATTTCTCAAGGACGTTTAAAAAAATTGTTGGCAATACACCTGCAAGTTTTAGAAAACAACATTTAAAAATATGAATATTTGAAATGCAAGATTATTTAAAATCTTTAAAACTTAACTTGCTTAGCATTGGATTGGTTAAGTTAGATTCATCTTGGGATTATGATAATATTATTAGCCCTTTTTCGAGGTTATATCTGATAACTTCGGGAAGCGCCTATGTATACTTGAGAGGTGAAAAGTTCGATCTAAAACCTGGTTATATGTACTTAATTCCGAGTTATACTTACAGTAGATATAAATGTGAATTACAACATGAACAATTATATATCAGTTTTTTAGAAGAACTAGGAAAAGGTCTTTCAGTTTTTAATTTTAAGAATTTTGAACACCAAAAAAGGCTTCAAAAACAGATAGCTATTATTTTAGGCGTTTATTAGAAATAAACTCCAACAGAACTTTAGTTGATGATAATCCTGAAGTTTACGAAAGTTATTCTGCTTTTTTAGAACTAAAAAATAAGAATATAACTTCTAGTAATTATATTGAAACTCAGGGCTTGC
The DNA here is from genome assembly GCF_055808955.1 of Jejuia sp. G7-7. Taxonomy (NCBI): domain Bacteria; kingdom Pseudomonadati; phylum Bacteroidota; class Flavobacteriia; order Flavobacteriales; family Flavobacteriaceae; genus Jejuia; species Jejuia sp. G7-7. The sequence goes on along the minus strand of NZ_JBVVSZ010000001.1, from coordinate 1,861,608 downwards.
TTAAAATTTTACTGTCAAAATTTATAATAGAGGACAGTAATATATTTGAAAAACGTTCAAAACGCAATATTAATAAAGTGCACATTTATATGTTAGAGAATTTGCACAAACCTTTAACTGTAGAAATGCTGGCATCCTACAGCAATTTAAGTAAAGATCATTTTTCGAGAAGTTTTTATGAAAAGTTTAAAATGCGTCCTAACTTTTTATACAGTCAAAAAGAGTAGAGCGCGCACAATTACTTTTATTAACCACAACAGATTCGTTAAAAGCTATTGCAGAAAAAGTAGGATTCGAAAATGTATCATATTTTTCCAGAGTTTTTAAAAAAATAACTGGTAGAACACCTTCAGATTATAGAAAAGAGCAACCACAGGTATAATTGTAATTGCTCTTTAATATCTTATAATTTAAGGTTTTGCTTAGATTGTTTTATTGTAAATATGCGAAATGTCTAATGGGTCATTCATGTCTTTCTGAAGTTTTATTAAATCTTCAAAAAGAGTTTTAACCTTGGTTTTATAATCGTCATTATCTGATAAATCATTTATTTCTTCAGGATCATTTTTCATATCAAAAAGTAATATTTTTTCAATCTTCGGATACACAATTAATTTAAAACCATCTTTTCTAATCATACGTTGTAAGTCAATATACCCATTATAAATCGCGTCATAGTTACCCTTCTTTTGAGCTCCAGTAGCAAGAGGTAAAACACTATTAAAAAATACATAATCTGGTTTTTACTCCGCCTAACTCTAAAGTTGTAGCCATGGCATCTTGCAAATAAATATCCTCAGTAATTTTTTGACCTTTCGGGATTTTAGGACCTGTAATCATAAACGGCGGTCTAATACTATGGTCAAATTGTGATTGTTTTCCAATTAAACCATGTCTTCCTGCTGCTAATCCATGATCAGAAGTAAAAATTATATAAGTATTATCCATTCTTCCAGTAGTCTCTAGTCTGTCTATGATTTTACCTATTTGAACATCTAAATGCGTAATTAAAGCATAATATTCTCGTATATGTGTTTTAGTAGCATACTCAGTTCTTGGAAAAGGAGCTAGAGCTTCATCCCTCAAATCGGGACCACATCCCATATCATCTTTAAATGGGTATTCTGGCATCCAGCTTTTAGGTAGACTAATATTTTCCAAAGGATACATATCTAAAAACTCTTGTGGAGCTTGCCTAGGATCATGAGGGGCGTTAAAAGCCAAATACATAAAGAATGGATTATCGCTTTTCTCTGCTTTTTCAATATAGTTTATCGCATCATCTTTTAAGACTTCACTCCAATGTTTACCGCCTTCCCAAAATCCACCAAATTTAGGATTTGTTGGAGACCACGTAGTGTCATTTTCGCTTAAAGGTCTATTGTATCCCAAAGGCATGAGAGTGGCAGGATCAATATTTGTGCCTTCAATATCTTTAAATTTTTGAACCATTATTTCATGTTCCCAAGAATCACCAGGCATTCCCGGTCTGGTGTGTGTTACGTTTTGAAATACACTATCTGCTTTGGCATCTACATGCCATTTTCCTGTCATGTAAGTGTCATAACCATTCGCTTCCATTAGCTTTCCCCATGTTTTATCAAATTCTTTATTTTTAATCCAGTTTTGTCTAAATTGATTAACATTCCAAAGACTTCTACCAGAAATAATCATAGCTCTGGAAGCAGCACAAATAGCACCATTCCATCCGCCCATGTTATAGGTATTTGTAAACGTTGTGCCGTTATTAACTAATTTGTCTAAGTTTGGAGTTATAATTTCGTTATTTCCTAGAGCATTAATCGCAGTATAGGTCATGTCGTCAGCAAAAATAAAAACGATGTTGGGCTTTTCATTTTTTGCTTCTTTTTTATCACTATTACATGATAAAATAGATGTTGCAAGAATAAATAATAGTAATCCTTTATTAATTATTGTAGTGTTAAAAAGTTTGACGAAACGAAAAAAAATGTCAGTTTTTTGCATGTGTTCAAAATTTAAAAATCAAAAATATAAAAAGTAAAATTTTAGTTCGAAAAGATATGGTTTTTTAAAGAGAACAAATGTTTGCGATTAAATTTAAAGTTTTTTTAGTTTGAAAATGTATATTAGTCTTTTATAAATTTAAATGAATGTATTGAATCCAGTTGTAATGAAAGCTAAAGGTTATCTTATTATAAGTTTTATATTAGTTTTAAATATGAGTTTTGCACAAAGTGAAATTATGCCATTATGGGAAAAAGAAATTCCAAATAGCCAAAAATCTAATGAAGTCGAGCAAAGTGAGGTTGATGGTATATTAAGAGTTCGTAAAGTGCAAACACCAACGCTGGAAATTTTTCTTCCTGCCGAAAGAAATTCTACTGGAAAAGCTGTCATAATATGCCCTGGTGGTGGTTATAATTTTTTATCCTATGATTGGGAAGGCACCGATATTGCAAAATGGTTTAATACTCAAGGTATAGCTGCATTTGTTTTAAAATATAGATTACCAAAATCAAAATCTATAATTATTAATCATAAAGCACCTTTGCAAGATGCTCAGAGAGCCATGAGGTTAGTGAGATATCAAGCTGAGAAATGGGGGATTAAAAAAGATAAGATTGGAATTATTGGTTTCTCTGCTGGAGGACACCTGGCATCCACTTTAGGCACACAATTTGATAAATCTACGTTAAATATTGAAGGTGAAATTGATAAAACAAGTGCAAGACCAGATTTTATGGCGTTAATTTATCCAGTTATTACAATGAGATATCCTTATACTCATGAAGGTTCTAGGAATCGCCTTTTGGGAGATAATCCCTCTAAGGAATTAGTAGATGAATTTTCAAATGAATTACATGTTACAAAAAATACGCCACCTACATTTATTGTACATTCAACAGATGATAAAGCAGTTCCTGTGGAAAACAGTCTTAATTTTTATAAAGCTTTAAAAGATGTCGAAGTACTTTCGGAAATGCATATATACCCTACTGGAGCACACGGTTATTCGCTAGCAATAGGCAAAGGTTACTTACAAACGTGGACGCATAGACTCGAAGATTGGTTAAAAGGATTAAATTAATAGAAATACCCAAATCAAAAATAAACAAGGAATGAAAAATTTTCTTCTACTTATATTTTTCTCAGTAACAACTGCTATTTTTTCTCAGGAAACTGAGATAAAAACAAGGTTTATTGAAAGTGGGAAACTATATAAAAGTGTTGATAATAACTCACCAGTTTTAACTCAGTTTAAGTCCAATGAAAAATGTTTGGTATCTGATTATCTAGGAAATCATTTTTATAAAGTTAAGTACAAGGATTTTATTGGTTTTGTAAGTGATGATTATCTTCAGATTAATGATGATATGATGGATTTGTTCTATGATTACGAAGAACGAGAAATGGAGAAGTTAATAGCAAAAGAAAATGACAGAAAGAAAAAAATTCAAGATATAATTGATAAAAAAGCAAAGCGAAAAAGAGACTCCATTGCTAAAATTGAAGAAGCACGTAGGCAAAGAGAATTAGAAATTCAACGTTTAAAAGAACTCAAGGAAAAAAGAAGATTAGATTCTATAGCCAAGGTAGAGGAAGAGAAGCGTCAGATAGAATTGCAAAGACAACTTGCTCTAAAACGTGAAGCTGAGTTAAGAGAAAAACGCAGACAAGATTCCATAGCACGCGTAAAAGCAGAAGAATTAAGACAAATAGAACTTCAAAAAGAACTTGAAAGAAAGCGAAAAGCTGCGCTGCGTGAAAAGAAGCGACTAGATTCTATTGCAAAAGTACAGGAAGAATTAAGACAAATTGAGTTACAGAAGGAGCTTGCTAGAAAGCGAGCTTTAGCACTAAAAGAAAAGCGCAGACAGGATTCAATTGCAGCTGTTAGAGCAGAGGAGTTAAGGCAAATAGAACTTCAAAAAGAACTTGCTAGAAAACGAGAAGCGGCACTAAAGGAAAAAGCAAGATTGGAGGCCATAGCTAAAGCAGAAGAAGCTCAACGACAATTAGAATTAGAAAAAGAAGCGGCTAGAAAACGTGCTGCAGCACTCAAGGAGAAACGAAGACAAGATTCAATAGCGGTTGCAAAAGCAGAAGAATTGCGCCAGATTAAGCTATTAAAAGAACTCGCTCTAAAAAAAGAAGCCGCATTGCGAGAAAAGAAACGCTTAGATTCTATTACAAAGGTTCAGGAAGAATTAAGGCAAATAGAAATGCAGAAAGCGCTAGCAAGAAAAAGAGCATTAGAACTAAAAGAAAAACGTAAACAAGACTCGATTGCAACAGTTAGAGCAGAAGAGTTAAGGCAAATTGAATTACAAAAAGAGCTTGCTAGAAAACGAGAAGCAGCACTAAAGGAAAAAGCAAGATTGGAGGCTATAGCTAAAGCAGAAGAAGCTCAAAGACAATTAGAATTAGAAAAGGAAGCTGCTAGAAAAAAAGCAGTTGAATTAATAAAAAAACGAAAAAAGATTCTATTGCTAAAGCAAATGCAGAGGAGTTAAGACAGGTTGAGCTTCTAAAAGAGTTAGCTCTAAAAAAAGAAGTCGCATTGCGAGAAAAGAAACGCTTAGATTCTATTGCAAAGGTTCGGGAAGAATTAAGGCAAATAGAAATGCAGAAAGCGCTAGCAAGAAAAAGAGCGTTAGAATTAAAAGAAAAACGTAAACAAGACTCGATTGCAGCAGTTAGAGTAGAAGAGTTAAGGCAAATTGAATTACAAAAAGAGCTAGCTAGAAAACGAGAAGCAGCACTAAAGGAAAAAGCAAGATTAGAGGCCATTGCTAAAGCGGAAGAAGCTCAAAGACAATTAGAATTAGAAAAGGAAGCAGTAAGAAAGAGTGCAATAGTTTTAAAGGAAAAACGTAGACAAGATTCAATTTCTGAAGTTAAAGCTAAAGTGTTGAGGCAGGCAGAACTTCAAAAAGAATTTGAAAGAAAACGAAGAGTAGTATTGCGAGAAAAGCGAAGATTAGATTCTATTTCTAAAGTTAGAGCATCAGAAAAAATACGTTTAGAGCAGGAGAATGAATTAGCCAGAAAGCGAGCCATAGAAAAAGTTAAACAACGTATGCAAGACTCTATTATTAAGTTAAGAGATGCTGAAAGACAGCAAATGGAGTTAGAAAGAGAATTAGCAAGAAAGCGTATTACAGAGCAAATAGAAAAAAGAATATTAGACTCTATTGCAAATGCCAAAATAAATAATGAACAGCAAGTTGCTGGAAAAAAATCTGAGGCTTTAAGCAAAGAAGCAAAAGAAAAAGAAAGATTAAAGCAGCTTGAATTCCGTAATACGTGTCATTATGCAATAAATGAATATGATTCGTTTTATAACATACAAACCACAAGAACAGAGCCATATGATCTTAATAAAAACTTGACCGTAGAACTTTACAAGCAAGGAGCTAAAGTAAATGTGTTTTTTAATTTAGCTGAAGATTTGGGTTGTGTTAGTTATCTCTCAAACAATCGCTCTTATGTAAAAGTTACTTTAGAGAATAATCAAACCATTACTTTTTACCATTCTTGGGATATGGAGTGTGGTCAGTTCTTGTTTAAAGGTAATTTAACAAAAGCTCATATTTCCATCTTAAAAAATCTCCTATAAAATCTATACTTCTTCAGGCTACTAAAGCTTCTAAAAGCATAACGTTTATCGAGTATAAAGAGTTTTTTATAGATAAACTAAAATGTATTGAGTAGTTTAAAATACTTGTAAATCTAAAAGCCTCAATTCTAAACAAATTGAGGCTTTTCTATTGTGGAAATACAAACAAAGACCATAAATCAAAATTTTTGGTATTAATAATCCCTCTAAAAACCATCCCTTCCTAACGTTTTTCTATCAAGGTTTATTTGAAGAGAATACTTTTTAAAATAAATTGATTTCTCATACACTTTTATGTATAATTATAGTAAATGTTGCTTTGCTTTTTTTGAACTCCCCATTTTATGTTAATTTATTTTGGTAAACTAAATTATATGCATATATTTGGAAAACCAAATTGGTTAACCAGATTGGAAAACCAAAAAAATAATTATCGCAGTATATATTAGTAGATAATTTATAAAACAATAGATTAAATGTATCCAATGTTGCTACCGGGATGTATTTAATGAAGATAAATACTGATAGTGGAAGCTTTGCAAAAAAATTGTTATCAAATAGTTTAAGTTTAGTTTGATTTAGTTGAATTAGAAAGTCTTTATCTCTCATAAAGGCTTTCTTTTATCTTAACCATTTATTTATACATTTATGAAAAGGTTATTATTTCTTGTTTTTATTTGTTCAATTTGTATATCATGTAGTAATACAACTAATGATAAAGGCGTTTTGGTTACTAATTTGACCGAATTAGAAAGTTCTATAGAAAATGCGAAACCTGGCGATGATATCATTATGGCAAATGGTGTATGGAAAGATGTAGCGATAGATTTTATAGGTAACGGGACAAAAGAAACCCCAATTAGTTTAAAAGCTGAAACGCCAGGAAAAGTATTTATAGAAGGTGTTTCAAATTTAGAAATAAGTGGAAATTACCTAGAAGTGAGTGGTCTATTTTTTAGAAATGGACATTCACCTTCTCAAAATGTCATTGCTTTTAGAGTTAGTGAAAAAGACGTTGCAAATCATTCCAAAGTTACTAATTGTGTTATTGTAGATTTTAATAATTTAGAAAGAGATAAAGATAACCTTTGGATTCAATTTTATGGAAAGCATAACGAATTAAGTAATTGTTATATAGCTGGTAAAACCAATGGTGGCCCAACGGTAAGAGTTGATTTAAAAGGAAATCAAAGTATTAGAAACCATCATAAAATTATTAATAATCATTTTGGACCAAGACCTAGAAAAGGTGGCGCAAGAGGAGAAACCATTCAGTTAGGCAGTAGCTTTACTTCAATGTCGCCAAGTAATACACTAATTGCAAATAACTTATTTGAAAAGTGTAATGGTGAAGTTGAAATTATATCAAGTAAAACTAATTTTAATAGTATTAAAAATAATGTTTTTTATAAAAGTGAAGGTTCTGTAGTAACTAGACATGGTAATTATGTTACTGTAGATGGTAATTATTTTATAGGGGATGGTGTTAATGAACAATATGGAGGAATAAGAATTATAAATACGGGGCATTGGGTTACAAACAACCTTTTTTATAAAATAAAAGGAAAAAAATTTAGAAGTCCAATTGCAATAATGAATGGCATTCCGAAATCGCCTTTAAACAGATATAACCAAGTAACAGATGTTGTTGTAGCTTACAATACGTTTGTAGATTCTGATTCGCCATTTCAATTTGGAGTTGGACAAAATTTAGCTCAAAAGGATGTATTGCCAAAATCTGAAATACGTTCTGCAAGAGCTATAAGAACAGAAGTTGTAAATAACGTTGTTTATAATTCTAAAGGTGATGCAAACCCAATTGTTGAACATGATAAAGCTGATGGAGTAACTTTTAAAAGAAATGTAATTGATAATAATGGTGTAGAGTTTTCAAAAAGAGAAGGTCTGATTTCAAAAGAATTAGCCTTAACCGATATTGGCTCAGATTTGTTAGTTCCCTTGTCTGGTTTTAATGATATAGAGCCTTATAATGGTTTTGATTTCGAATCAATTAAAGAAGATTTATTAGGAAATTCAAGAAATAGTACAAATCGAATAGGGGCATTTTTAGATTCAGAAAATATCAATTTAGACTTATTAGATAAATCAAAATATGGTGCAGATTGGTATTCAAATGAAGTTGAAGTTAAAGAAGTAAAAATCTATAATGTAAATGATGCTGATGAGTTAGTTGCTAAATTACAACTAGCAGAAAGCGGTGATATTATTAGTTTAAATGATGGAATTTTTAAAGTTTCGGAATCTTTAGTTATCAATAAATCTATAACAATTCAATCAAAAAGAAAAACTGAAATTTTATTTAGTGGAGAGAAAAATACGCCTTTATTCTCTCTAAATCCTTATGGTAAATTAATACTTAAAAATATTAAGTTAAAAGGAGATGGTGCTAATTACGCATTTGCAAGTTTAAAAAAGAATATGTCTAATCACTTTGGATTAGAGGTTATAGATTCTGAAATAAGTAATTTTAATTATGCATTAAGAGTTTATAAACAATCATTTTCTGAAGAGATAATATTTAAAAATACGTCTATTTTAAATTGTGAAAACGGATTAGAACTATCAGAAGAAACAAATGATAGAGGAGATTATAATACAGAATACTTAACAATAGAAAATTGTAATTTCAACAACGTAAAACAAAATGTAATTGATTATTACAGAGGTGGGTATGATGAGTCAACTATTGGTGGAAATCTGTTAGTAACCAATTCTATATTTACCAATTGTGGAGCAAAAGAAAAGAATAAAATATTACTAAACCATAGAGGAATTGTCAATGTAAACATGATAAAAAATACGTTTAAAAACAATGCTGTTAACTTTGTTTCAATCTTATGGGGAGCAAAAATAATATAGAATCTGAGAATATTGTAATCAACTCAGGTAAAATAAAAACAGAAGAAAATTTAAAGCAAACCTTAATGTATTAGAAATTATGCCTAAAAAACTAATAACATTCGGTGAAGTAATGATGCGTTTATCACCTCCAGGTTACGAAAAATTTTCGCAAGCTTCTTCTTTCGAACTTGTTTATGGAGGAGGAGAAGCTAATGTAGCTATTTCTTGTGCTTATTTAGGTATGAAAGCTGCACATGTTACACGTTTTCCTGACAATGCACTTGGTAAGGCAGCTACACAATTTCTTCGAAAACATTGGTTAAGTACTGAGCACGTTATTTATGGGGATGAAATGATGGGTAAATATTTCCTTGAAAAGGGGCAGTGCACAGATCAAGTGAAGTGATTTATGAACGAGAAGGCTCTTCTTTTTCTCTAATTCAACCATCAATGATAAATTGGGAAGAAGTTTTAAAAGACGCTGATTGGTTTCATTGGACAGGTATTACGCCAGCAATTTCAGAAGGAGCAGCACAAAATTGTTTAGATGCCATTAAAATGGCGAATAAACTTGGGGTTACAGTTTCTGGAGATATAAATTCTAGAGACAATATGTGGAAATATGGTAAAACCATGCAAGAGATTATTCCAGAACTGGTGCAACATTCAGATGTTGTTATTACAAGTAGTCATGGAATTCGAGAAATGTTTGATATGGGACAAACTGAGGATAGTTTTAAGTCTCTAGCCAAAAAATTAATAGAAACTTTTCCCAATGTCAAAAAAGTTGTCAAAAAAACAAGAAAAAATTTTAAGTGCATCTCATCATCAAATTCAAGGTAAAATGTGGAATGGCGAAAAATATATCAAAACAGATATGCTAAACATAACACATATTATTGATAGAGTTGGAACTGGAGATGCTTTTGCTGCGGGTTTAATTTACGGGTTATTACATTATGGAGATGAAGAAGCTATAGATTTTGCTGCTTCTGCGTGTGCCTTGAAACATACCATTCCTGGAGATGTAAATACTGTGTCTCTAGAAAATGTAGAAGGTTTAATGCAAGGAAATACTTCTGGTGCAATAAAAAGATAGAAAACATAGAGAACTGTCTCCTCAAACTATTAAAACATCAAAAAAATGAATAATAAAACTGCTATATCAGTATTTCGGTTTTTTTTATGATTTGTTTTATAATTGTAAATAACAGTTGTTCAAACACTAAAAAGAAAGTTAAGAATACAGATGTTAAAACTATAAAATACCCAAGCGATGTTATTCCATTTATGGATAAATGGAAAATTCTTTTAGGTGATGGTACACGTTCAGACAGTTTAGTGAATTTCCAAAAGGATGATTTCTTTTATGTTGAAAATGAAAACGGAACAGATTGGGTAGTCTACAAAACACCAAATTTTGGTGTAACATCAAAAACGTCAAGTAATACAAGAACAGAATTAGGTGAAAAAAGACATTGGATTCCTGAAGATGGAGGTAAATTAACAGGAACCCTTAAAGTACAGCATGTTTCAACAACTGGAGATGCTACCGCGGCATCTTCGTACTCCGTGGTTATTGGTCAAATTCATAGTGGTGAAGGTCACGAAAATGAACCACTAAAAATTTATTACAAAAAATTCCCAGAGCACACCAAAGGTTCTGTTTTTTGGAATTATGAAATTAATACAAAAGGAGACAATATTGGAAGATTTGATTATTCTACGTCAGTTTGGGGTCATGATTTTTCAGTTGTAGGTTCAAGTCCAACTGATTTTCCAGAAGAGCCAAAAGATGGAATTGAGTTAGGAGAAGAATTTAGTTACGAAGTAAATGTGTATAAAGGAATTATGTACTTAACTTTTACAAGTAAAGATCATGAAACTGTAACTTTTACCAAGAGTTTAATAAAATCAGAGTTTGCAACTAGAGCAGATATTCCTGAGCAAGTAATAAAAGTATATGCAAATAGAGAAAAAGGAGGAGGGGTAGAACGCGAAATAGCCTACGCAGGTGAAATCAATTATTTCAAGCAAGGTGCTTATAACCAGGCAAATGCTAAGAGCACTAAATCAGAAATTTATGGAGGAGATATTGCAAAGCAATATGCAAATGGAAGCTATGCTGAGGTTTGGTTTAAAAAAGCTACTGTGTTAGCATCCACTAAACCTAGTAAATAAAAAATTGAGAAGGGTAATAATTATAATGGGGGTTTCAGGTGTTGGAAAAAGCACTATTGGGCAACTATTAGCTGATGAAATGAATCTGCCTTTTTTTGATGGTGATAATTATCATTCAAAACAGAACCTAGAAAAAATGTCTAGCGGAGAATCTCTAAATGATGATGATAGACATGGTTGGTTGTCAACTTTAAACCAATTAATAAAGGAGCAATTAAAGAGTAATAGTTGTATTTTAGTTTGTTCGGCTTTTAAAAAATAAGTATAGAGAGTTACTAAGTGATGGGATTCAAAACGAAATTGAATGGATTCATTTATTTGGGGATTTTGATACCATTTATAATCGAATAAATAAAAGAAAGAATCATTTCATGCCTTCTGAGTTACTCAAATCTCAATTCGATACCTTAGAAAAACCTACAAACGCTATAACTTGTAATATTGATAATTCGCCAAAAGAAATTATTGAGAACATAAAAAAAGAGTTGATGAAAAAATCAGAGTTTGGTTTACTTGGTTTAGGGGTAATGGGGAAGAGCCTATGTATAAATTTGTCAAATAATGGTTTCAAAATATCAATGTATAACCGACATGTTGATGGTGTTGAAGAACATGTGGCTTTAAAATTTAAAAGAGCATACTGAATTATCATCTGCATTGCCTTTTGATAATCTTGAGGAGTTTGTGAATTCTATTCAAAAACCAAGAAAGATTATGTTCATGGTAAATGCAGGAAAAACAATTGATGCTGTTATTGAAAATATATTACCATATTTAAGTGAAGGCGATATTATAATTGACGGAGGGAATTCAAATTACAATAATACTAAAGAAAGGTTTGAGTATCTAAAATCTAAAAATATTCATTTTATTGGTGCTGGAGTTTCTGGTGGAGAAGAAGGGGCTTTAAAAGGGCCATCAATTATGCCTAGTGGTAATAGTGAGGCTTATAAATCTGTGCAACCTTTTTTAGAATCTATAGCAGCTCAAGATAGTAATGGGCTTCCTGTTGTACATATATAGGCCCTGAAGGAAGTGGTCATTTTGTGAAAATGATACATAATGGTATTGAATATGTTGAAATGCAATTATTAGCAGAAGTTTTAGCATTTTTAAAGCAACAGGAAAAACGCCTGATGAAATTGCAGAAGTTTTAGAAATTTGGAAAAAAGATGTAGATAGTTATTTATTGAATATCACTATTGATATTCTTTGGAAAAAGGAAAATAACGACTGGTTAATAAATAATATATTAGATAAGGCAGGAAACAAGGGTACAGGTAATTGGGCGACTATTGCTACTGCTGAATTGGGAATCCCCAGTACACTAATCGCTTCTTCTTTATTTGCGCGCTATACGTCTTCTTTTAAAGATGATAGAATTAAAGCTAACATATCCTTTGGAAATAATGATTCTTCTAATATAAAAATAGATTTAATTGATTTGTTGAATGCATACCAATTTGCTAGAATTATTAATCATTATCAAGGCTTTAAATTAATAGAAGAGGCTTCGAAATTTCATAAATGGAATTTAAACTTAAGTGAAATAGCAAGGATATGGACCTCCGGTTGTATTATTAAATCAGATTTAATGGTAGTATTAGTAGAAGTTTTTAAAAAATCTAAGTCTATATTAATAAACGAAAGTATTAAACAACAACTGCAAGTCTTAAGGCCATCAGCTAATAAACTTGTTTCACAATGTATTTTAAACGAGATAGCCATTCCATGTTTAAGTGAATCTGTTAATTTTTTAAATACATATACTACTGCAGATTCATCTGCAAATTTAATTCAAGCGCAGCGTGATTATTTTGGAGCACATACTTATCAAAGAACTGATGATGATTCAGGTAAATTTTATCATACCAACTGGAAAAACTAACTAATACTACTAAACAATGTTAAAAACAGAAGATAAAACCTCTTTAATTAAAAAAATTATTGCTATTGTATTAGGCTTTGGTCCCGGAATATTTGCTATTGGTTACACCATTGGTACTGGTAGTGTAACCTCTATGATAGTTGCTGGTAGTAAGTTTAATATGCAATTGTTATGGGTGCTTTTATTGAGTTGTTTTTTTCGGGAGTTTTAATGTTTGCTTATGGTAATTATGCGTTGATTACAGGAGAAACTGCGCTTTATGGATTCAAAAAACATTTAAAATTCGGTAAGGTTTTAGCAATCTTAATTATTGTAGGCATCACATTTGGTCAATGGAATTCTTTAATGGGAATTTTAGGAATTTCTTCTAATATCATTTTTGAAATTTTAGCAGTAAATTTTGATGGATTAAGTGCTTTTAAATATGAAACTGTTTTAATTACTGCTATTATAATAATAGTTACATTTTACTTACTAATGCTCGTTGGGAAGTACACATTCTTCGAGAAGATACTAGTCATATTTGTAACTCTAATGGGCTTGTCTTTTTTATTCTCATTATTTTTTGTGCAACCATTATCTATAGATGTAGTTAAAGGTTTAATCCCTACAATACCAGACGTTCCTGGTGGCAAAATGTTGGTTGCCGCATTTGTTGGTACCACTATGGCAGCAGCAACATTTTTATCTCGTCCACTATTTGTAAAAGGAAAGGGGTGGACTATTGAAAATTTAAATCAGCAAAAGAGGGATTCTATTACTGCGGCTGTTTTAATATTTGTTATTAGTGGAACTATTATGGCAGTAGCTGCAGGAGCATTATACTATCAAGGTAAAGAAGTTACGCATGTGTTAGATATGGCAAATACTTTAGAGCCAGTTGCAGGTAAATGGGCAGTTACCATTTTCTTCTTTGGAGCATTAAGTGCTGGGTTATCTTCTATTTTTCCTTGTCTGTTAATCGCTCCATTATTAATTGCAGATTATCAATCAGGTAAGTTAGATACGAATTCTCGACAGTTTAGAATTATAACTGCTATTGCGTGTCTGGTAGCTTTAATAGGTCCCGCTTTTGGTGCAAACCCAATTGAGGTTCAAATTCTTTCTCAGGTATTTAACGTATTTGTATTGCCAATAGTAATATTAGGAATTATACTAATGCTAAAAAGTAAAAAAGTTATGAAAGACTACAAAACAAGTCTTGGTGTTTATATTGGAATGTTTGCAGCGTTATTTTTCTCACTAGTTATTTCTTATAATGGTATTGTAGCATTACTAAATTATTTTTAATAACATTCAACTAGATATAAAAAAGAGGGATTATTATAAACGAATAAATTCTTAAAAATGAATAAAAAATATATCGCATTATTATTAGTTTTCATCAGTTTTGGTACCTTCCTAATGCTGAATAGTTGTAAAAAGAGTGCTGAAAAATCAAAAGAAAAAGAAGAGAAAAAAATCGTTTTCGCAAATGATGTTATTCCTTTTTTAATAATTGGAATTTAATTTTAGGTGATGGTACAAATGTAGGTCATGCAAATAACTTTCAGCACAAAGACTTTTTTTATACAGTAAATGATGATAAAAAGAATTGGGTGGTATTTAAAGCACCTAATGCTGGTGATACCCATGGGACTTCAAACAATACAAGAACCGAATTGGCTCAAGTAAAAAAATGGTACCCTGCATCAGCAGATGACAAATTGAAAGCAACTCTTAAAGTAATGAATGTGTCAGCAACTGGAGATGCGCGTGTAGCGGCTTCGTATTCTGTAGTTGTTGGTCAGATTCATAGCGCAGATGGGCATGAAAACGAGCCACTTAAAATATTCTATAAAAAATTTCCTGGTCATACAAAAGGTTCTGTTTTTTGGCATTATGAAATTAATACTGAAGGTGATGATAATTCTGGAAGATGGGATTATTCTACAGCGGTTTGGGGTCATGATTTTTTTGTTGTTGGAGATAAAGAAAATACATATCCAGATGAACCCAAAGATGGTATAGCATTAGGTGAAGAATTTAGTTATGAAATTGAGGTTAAAGCTGGTGTTATGAAGTTAAAGTTCACTCGCAAAGGGCGTGAAACCAAAACGTTTACAAAAAACTTAATTGAATCTGAATACTCAACAACTTCAAATATACCAGAACAAACACAAAAATTATTTGTTCCAATAGGTCAAGATGGAGTTGAGCGCAAAAAAGCCTATGCAGATGAAGGCTGTTTTTTTAAGCTTGGTTGTTATAATCAAACTAATGGAAAATCTCCCGAAGTAAATAAAAATTGGTGTTCTGGTGCTGAGACATATGGAGGTGATATTCAAAAACAATATGAAGATGGAAATTATGCTGAAGTTTGGTTTAAAACAGCAAGCATAACTGTTAGTGATACTTCCATATCTAACAAAGGTTATTTTACTAAAAATGATTAATTAATTTATGAATAAAATGAACATAAACGATAAATTAACTAGGAAAAATGTGCTCATTACTGCTGGCGCTCAAGGTATTGGAGAGGCAATTACTAAACACTTTATAGATAGTGGTGCTAATGTAGCAATACATTATTTTTCTAGTGCTGATAAAGCAAATCAATTAGTAGAATATGCAATCAGTAAAGAGCAGAAAGCTGTTGCTATAAGTGGGGATTTAACAAAAGAAGCAGATGCTAATGTATTGGTCGAAAAAACGGTAAAAGCTTTTGGAGGTTTAGATATACTTATTAACAACGCAGGTTCTCTTGTGGCACGTAAAATGCTAAACGAAATGGAAGTAGAATTCTGGAATAAGGTCATGGATATAAATCTTACCTCTATGATGTTTGTTACAAAAGCTGCATCGTCTCATTTAGCTAAAAATGCTCAAAGTAGTATTGTAAATTTGGCATCACTTGCTGGACGTAAAGGCGGGCATCCTGGTTCTCTAGCATATGCAACCAGTAAAGGTGCTATATTAACATATACTAGAGCACTTTCAACAGAATTTGGTCCTCAAGGAACTAGAGTAAATGCTGTAGCTCCAGGACTTATTCTTGGTACTTCATTTCATAATACACATACAACTAAAGAATCAGCAGACGCAACAATTTCTGGAATTCCAATTCAACGTGCAGGCAATGCTGATGATGTAGCCAGGGCAGTTTTATATTTGGCGTCTGAATACAATGGTTTTATAACCGGTGCTACTCTTGACATTAATGGTGGTGTTTATAATATGTAATTTCTATCAGATAATAATGTTTCTTATATGTTAGATTAACTTTTTATAAAAAGGTTTTGAAAATTGATTAATTATTGTATTTTTGGTAAACCAATTTGGTAAACCAATTTTTCTTCCTGAAATTTACTAGATTTTAAAAATTAAATAATGAAAAAAACTTTTAAAAAATATTCAATAATTCTTTTAATAGTTTTTATTGTTTTATCATGTGATAACAAATCTAACTCAAGAATAGATTCAGATTTTCAATCAGAACACCCAAGCTTAATTTTAACTAAACAAGGAGTTAAAGAAATAAGAGCAAATTTAGGGAGCATTCCAATTTTTGACAAAACATTAGCTGCAACTCAAAAAGAGATTGATGCAGAAATTGAAAAGGGCTTTGATGTACCAATTCCTAAAGATTATTCGGGTGGATATACACACGAAACACATAAGAAGAATTATGTATTAATGCAAAAAGCAGGTGTGTTATATCAAATTCTTCAAGATGATACATATGCCAAATTTGTAAAAGACATGTTGTTTGAGTATGCAAAGCTATATCCAACATGGCCTATTCACCCAAAACCAAGATCGTATGCTAGAGGTAAGTTGTTTTGGCAATGCTTAAACGACTCAAATTGGTTGGTTTATACGAGTCAAGCTTATGATTGTATTTATGATTTCTTATCCGATGAAGAACGAAACACTTTAGAAGCCGATTTATTCAGACCTTTTGCAGATCACATATCAAAAGATAATCCGCAATTTTTTAACCGAGTTCATAACCATGCTACTTGGGGTAATGCGGCTGTTGGGATGATTGCGTTAGCTATGGATGATGATGAACTTTTAGATCGTGCTTTAAATGGAGTTAAAGATGAAAATTTTAACCCAGATGAAAAAGATAATGACGGAGGTTATATTAGAAAAGATGGTCAGAAAATAGGATTTTATGCTAATGTCGACGAACCTTTTTCTCCAGATGGATATTTTACTGAAGGCCCTTACTATCAACGTTACGCATCATATCCATTTTTAATTTTCGCGCAAGCTCTTCAAAACAAAAAACCAGAACATAAGGTGTTTGAGTATAAAGACGGAGTGCTTTTAAAAAGTATCAATGCTTTATTGAACTTAACTGATGCAGATGGAGAATTCTTTTTGCTGAATGATGCTCAAAAAGGGATGTCGTATTTTAATGCGTCTTTAATTTCAACTGTAGATATAGGATACCATTTTGGAGGTAACAATCCAGAATTATTAAGTATTGCTAAGAAGCAAGATGAAGTTACGCTTGATGATGCAGGTTTAGCGGTGGCTTTGGGAATAAAAGAAGGTAAAGATAAACCTTTTGTCAAAAAATCTATTGAATTATCTGATGGCGCAAAAGGAGATGAAGGAGCAGTTGGAATTTTGCGTAGTGACGATTTAGAATTGGTCTTTAAATATACGGCACATGGGTTAAGTCATGGACATTACGATAAATTGTCTTTTGCTTTATTTGAAGAAGGGAAAGAGGTTTTACAAGATTACGGAATGGCACGTTTTGTAAATATCGAGCAAAAAAGGAGGGGGAATTATTTAAAAGAGAACAAAACCTCGGGCAAAACAAACTATAGCACATAATACAATTGTGCAAAATGAAACGTCTCAATTTCAGGGTAAATATGATATAGGAAGTAAGCACCATTCAAATAAGTATATTTTTAGTGTGGATAATGATAGTTTGCAAATAGCAAGTGCAAAAGAAGAAAACGCATATCCAGGTACTAAATTACATCGAACATTAGTAGCTATAAAGAATTCCGATTCTGATAAACCTTACATATTAGATATTATGAACGTTGCATCTGAGAATTAAATCAATACGATTTGCCTTTGTATTATTTAGGGCAAATCATGCAAACTAGTTTCGAATATAACAAGTATCAATCTCCACAAGTTTTAGGTAAATCTGATGGCTATCAACATTTATATAAAGAAGCGAGTGCAAATGCTAATGGAGAAAATATCAAACTAACATGGTTGCTAAACAATCAATTTTATACCTATTCTGCCATAACATCCAATACTGATGAAATTATTTTAGGTAGAATTGGCGCAAATGATCCAGAATTTAATTTACGTCAAGAACCAACACTTATTTTAAGAAAAAAGAATAAAAAAAACTCGGTGTTTACATCTGTTATAGAATCTCATGGAACATATAGCCCTGTGTCCGAATTAGCAGTAAATGCGTATAGTAATGTGGAAAAATAATTGTGGCGTTTAACTCAAAAAAATTATACCGCAATTGTAATAAAGATGAAGAATGGTAAAGAAAATCTATTTATCATGTCGAACAACAACAATAATTCAAAAAAAGAACATACCCTTTCCATAAATGGTAACTCATACAATTGGAGAGGATCACATACATTGATAAACCAGTAAATATTTTAAAAGATGAAAAGATTTAGTGACAAGTATTTAATCACAAAAGAAATGCAATGGGAGGAACTTGGTGGTGGAGTATCAAGAAAATTCTTGGGTTATGATAACCAAATAATGATGGTAAAAGTGAAATTTAAAAAAGGTGCATTAGGCTCTCCACATCAACATTTCCACACGCAAACTACCTATGTTGTTTCAGGTAAATTTGAATTTGAAATTGATGGCGTAAAGCAGATTGTTGAAGCTGGAGATGGTGTATATATTGAACCTAATTTGTTACATAGTGCAGTTTGTTTAGAAGAAGGGGTGTTAATTGACACATTTAGCCCTGTTAGAGAGGATTTTTTAAGTGGTGATGGGGTGTCTTATTTTGGAGATAAAGAGTCCTAAGAAAAAAATTACCTAGACTAATTTGGTGAGGTTCATTGAATGATTTTGTTAAAATTAAAATTTTATTTGATTTAACAAAAAAATAACATATATTTGGAAAACCAAACTGGTAAACCAGATTGGAAAACCACTAAAAACTAAACTAATGTCTAATTCTTCAAAACCAATTCGTTAAATAATTTCATGAAATAAAAAAGGACAGGTGCATGCCTATCCTTTTTAAACTTGTTTACTTCTTTTAGGAGGGAAGTAAAAAATTGTATGCTACTAGTCGTTTAACATACGGTATTCTGCTAAACTACAAAATTAGTTTGAAAAATCGTGTTTAAGTCTGGTAGTATCTAAAACAGTATTTAAAAAATACTACAAACTATCTTTTTAAACATTAAAAAACTAATTATGAATTTAAAAATTAAGCTAGCTTTAATGCTGATTTTGATATTTAATATATCATTATTTGCACAAGACGGATATCAATTATCCGGTACTGTATCAGATAAGAGTAATGTACCCTTACCTGGTGTTAATATTATAATCACTAATTCTAATAAAGGAACAACTACTGACTTCGATGGAAAGTTTCAAATAGAAGTAAGTAGTGGAGATGTTCTTCAATTTACTTATTTAGGATACTCATCACAATCCATAACCATTACTAATCAAACATCACTAGATGTTGTTTTGGTTGAAGATGCAGGGCAGTTAGATGAAGTTGTTGTTGTAGGATATGGTGCTCGTAGAAAGAGTGATTTAACGGGGTCAGTATCCGCAGTTAAAACAGAAGAATTAACGGCATTTCCTGTATTGGACGCTGAACAAGCGCTTCAAGGTCGTGCAGCAGGTGTAAACGTACAATCTAATAATGGTGGTGAACCAGGTGCTCCTATTAGTATTTCTATTAGAGGTAATACGTCTATTAATGCAAGTAGTTCCCCTCTTATTGTTGTAGATGGTTTTGTTGGTGCTACTATGCCCCAGCCAGGTGACATTGCCTCTTTACAGGTTTTGAAAGATGCATCTGCAACTGCTATTTATGGTTCCAGAGGTTCAAACGGTGTTATTTTGGTAACTACTAAAAAAGGTAGAACGGGTAAACTAAATGTTGAATTCAATCTACTTATGCTATTCAAAATACTTCAAACAGTTTAGATTTATTGAATGCAAACGATTTTGCAGATTATCAAAACCAGATACGAGCAAATCAGGGTAATACTACTCCCTTTCCTCAAGGAACAGCAGATACAGATTGGCAAGATGAAATATATAGATCAGGTAATACTTCTAATAATCCAGCTTCTTTTCAGGAGGTTCTGAAAAAGTAAATTATTATGCTTCTGGTACTTATTTTCAGCAAGATGGTATATTGGTTAATTCTGGTTTTGAAAGAGCGGTATTCTTATCAAATTTTAGATGCACAAGTAACTGATAAATTAAAATTAGGACTCAATTTAATGGGGTCTTTTAGTAAGAAGGAAGGTGTAGCTACGCAATCAACTGGTGAAAACGGTGTTGGTGCAGGTGGTGATGATGTGGTAGCTTTAGCAATGCGTTTTGCTCCAGATCAAGGCATATATAATGATGATGGAACCTTTTCAATAAACGATAGAATTGGGGATCAAGTTGATAATCCATGGGCAGTAGCTACTCAAAGGGATGATGACACAGAAACGGAAAGATTCAGAGCGAATTTTTATGCAAATTATGAAATTATTGAAGGTCTTACTTTTCGAACCACTTTTGGTTTAAGTAATCGTAATGATTTTAGAGGGCTTTATTTGCCTCGTACTTTGCAGGTTACAGCTGGAGGTGTTGGCGGAAGAGCTATTATGACAGAATATAAAACTAAAAATATTTTGAGTGAGAATTACCTAACTTATAACAAAGAAATAGGGAACGGAATTTAACATTAATGGCTGGTTATTCTTTATCAAAAAGCACTAACAAAGGATTTTACAGTGCAAGGTACTGGAACCATTTCAGATTCTTTTTCTTACTATGGTTTATGGACTGCTACAAATTTAATAAATGGCGGATCAGGTGACGTGGGTATAACTGAAACAGAAATTCAATCTCAATTCGAAGGGTGAATTACGATTGGAATGATAAATATTTGTTTACTGCTACAGTAAGACGTGATGGCGCTTCTAACTTTGCTGAAAATGAAAAATATGCAATTTTTCCATCAGCAGCTTTAGGTTGGAAAATTTCTAATGAAGATTTTTTAAAAGATCATGAAACGATTTCTAACTTAAAATTAAGAGCTAGTTATGGTGTTACTGGTAACCCATCAATTGGAGCTTACGAATCTTTAGCGAGTTTAGCAAGTATTTATGCGTCTAACAATGGTTCAACCGTGGCAGCTGTAACGCCAAATCAACCTGCTAACCCTGATTTAAAATGGGAATCGAGTTATCAAACAAATATTGGTATTGATTTAGGTTTACTAAATAATAAAATTTCTTTGTCGCTAGATTATTATAATATCGACACTAAAGATTTAATTATGATAGATAGAGGATTGCCTTGGTATTTAGGTTTCTATAATGATGAAATATTAAAGAATGTAGGAGAGATTAACAATAAAGGATTTGAAATTTCTCTAAATACAAGAAATATTACAAACGATGATTTTAGTTGGACTACTGATTTAGTATTCTCAAGAAATAAGAATACCGTAGAGAAATTAATAAACGGTGATGATTATTTTCAAAACGGAGCACCAAGTTATTTTAGTGTTGGGAATAATGCCATTTTAAGAGAAGGCGAAGAAGTAGGTCAGTTTTTTGGCTTTGATTATGCAGGTGTTTATCAAGGTGGTGCTTTACCAGCTGGTACTGCTACTATTTCAGGAGGTGTAGCTGGTGATCCATTGTTTTTAGATTTAAATGATAGTGGCGATATTACTAATGATGATAGAAAAATTATTGGTAACCCTAACCCAGATTTTACTTGGGGTATTACAAATAGCTTTAGGTATAAAAACTTTGATGCAAATATCTTTTTTCAAGGTTCTCAAGGTGGAGATATCTTTAATATGACCGAAGTACAATTAAACAATGGTGATGCTAATACTACTTATGGGTATTTTAATAATGCTTGGACACCTTCAAACACAAACACAAACGAACCTCGCGTAGGAAACAATAGTTTTAGAGAAGTGTCTTCTCGTTTTGTTGAAGATGGTAGTTATATTAGGTTAAAAAATATAGCAATAGGTTACAATTTTCCTTCTGAGGTTATTGAAAAATTTGGTATAGAGGGACTCAGATTGTCAGTTAGTGCGCAAAATTTATTGACAATTACAAATTATTCTGGTTTAGATCCTGAAGTGAATTACTATGGTTCTGCTGGAAATAATAATACTGCGAGAAACACTCGTTAGAGGTTTTGATTTTGGTAATTACCCAACGGTTCAATCCGTGAATTTCAGCTTAAATGTAAAATTTTAACCGTTAATTATCTAAAAAAATATTTTAATTTTAAAAGAAAAAAATTATGAAAGCACACAAATTTTTATTGTTATTGATAGGATTATCAATAATGGGATGTTCAGATTTGGAAGAAGAGCCAGTAGGCTTATTGTCTCCTGAAGGATTCTTCTCAACTCCAGGAGATATACAATTAGCGGTAAATGCTTCGTTAACTCATGCAATAAATGAAGAGGTTTGGGGAAGAAAGCTGATCTGTGGCATTAATGTTACGTTCAGATATGGTAAATCTTAATTCTACGCAAACAAGAAGGGTAGAGATGAATATGCACACCATTACTGGAGATAATGAAATGGTGTTTGATCCATGGACAAGAATTTATCTAGGTATTGCTGCTGCAAATAACGCTATTGCAGGAGCAGAACAAGTAGATGCCGATGATGCGGTTAAAAACCCAGTTACTGCACAAGCCTATTTTGCAAGAGCATTTTACTATTTTCATTTAGTAAGATTATTTGGAGATGTTCCTTATATAGATGCGCCTGTTTCTGATATAGCTGCAGCTACCAATATAAGTAATACTTTTGAAGCTGAAGTTTATGAAAAAATTATTTCTGATTTGGAATATGCTGAGCAATGGTTGCCAAATACAGTAGCTACAAGAGCAACACCTTCTAAAGCGGCGGCTAAGTCTTATTTAGCTTTGGTGTATTTAACAAGAGCAGGAACAAATGGTACTGCCGACTTTCAAATGGCTTATGATAAAGCTAAAGAAGTAATTACCAATAAAGGAACTTATGATATAGATTTAGATCCTGATTTTCAGACTTTATTTAATGCTAATAAAATAGATACTTCTAAAGAACCAATCTTTGCGTTAGATTACAATAATAATGAAGCTCCTGACAATGCTTATGACCAAATAGCGCCTATGACAGGAATTAGAGGTGATAATGATGGCGGAAATGGAGGTTGGTCAGTTGCAACTCCTACTATAGCTGTATACAATTCTTTTGATCAGGACGATTATAGAACGCGTGTTAGTTTCCAAACAGAAGCATTAATTAATAATTCTACTGTGGATTATACTGATTTTCAAAGTAGTGGACACGAGCATGCTCAAAATGCACCTTACATAGCTAAATATTTACGTTTTCCTGGAGAGTATGCTAGAGGAAATAAAAGAGCAACTAGCCATAATTACTCTATGATACGTTATGCAGAGGTGTTATTAATTGCTGCTGAGGCAGGTGTAGAAATAGGTGCTGCGGACGCTTTAGGCTTTTTGAATGAAGTAAGAGGAAGAGCACGTAATGGTGGTGAATCTACAAACGGAGGATATGTTCCTGAAACTATTGCGCCAAACGCAGTTCCTGCAGACCTTGCATCTATAACTGTTGCTGATGTGTTAGAAGAACGTAGAATAGAATTAGCTTTTGAGTGCAAAAGATGGTATGATATCAAGAGAAGACAGTTAGGAGATCAGGTGTTTGGTGCTTCCGGTTACGAAGGAGCAAAAGCAGACTGGAATAGTTCTGTAGATTATGATACACCTATACCTCAGGATGAGATTGATAGAAATCCTAATATTGCAAACTAAACATTAAGGTTTAGAATATTCAATATAGTCAATATCCTTGTGTTTATATTATGAAAATTAATACAAATGCAAGGATATTTTATTTTAAATAAAGTTTTATTCGTTGTAGGCTCAATCCAAGGTTATACTTACACCATAATAAAATATATGTACCTAATAACAAAAAAGATGAAAATTAAATTAACTTCTTTAATATTTATTATGGCGTTACTATCATCCATAGTTATAAATGCCCAAGACATTCCAATTGAATATCTTGCTATGAAGAAGCTTCAAATAAGTAAGCAAGAATATAGTAAAACCATACTAAAAAATCAAATTAGTGGAATAACGGTAACTCATATTGCTTTAACAGAAGGCGTATTTAAAAAAGAAAATCTAGAGAAAGGTTATAAATTCATATACCTTTTTATTAAAGGGCAGGGACAAGTAGTTGCAAATAAAAAAAGTTATGATGTTCTGCCAGAAACTATTTTATTACCCAATGCAATTCAAAATATCTTGATTAAATCCACGAAAAATGATACACTTCATTTTCTTAAAATATCTAGTAAATTAACCAAACAGGATATTTTAGATTTGAAAGAGTTTCCAAAAGAAAAAACTCAAAAAGTATATTTTTCAAAATTTACAGATTGTGAAGCTTATACCGAACCAATTAAAAGCCCTAATACTGTAAGTCGAACAATCTTACCTAATAAATACATACCGCGAATTGCTATGGGGACAGTTGAAACAATTGGGCCAGATAAAGTAGGAGCTCATGAACATGGCATGTTGGAGCAATTATTTCTAGGTCTTACAGATAACCAAGTTATTGTTTTTGCAGATGATGCCAAAATAGATTTTCCAGCCTATTCGATTTTACATATACCATTAGGATCAAGTCATTCTGTTGAAGTAAAAGAAGGGAATAAAATGTACTACGTTTGGATGGACTTTTTTTTAGATAATAAAGGTGAAGAGTGGTTAAAAACACATAAAAAGGTTAAGAAGAAATAAGCAAAGATTTCAAGGTTTTTGCTCCAAATTTTTCAAATAAATCTTATTAGTTATAATGAGATCAAAAAACCGTTAAATAATTGTTTGTTATTTTAATAATGTAGTTGACTTATTATTTTTTTGTATTCTTTTTTATATATTTTAGGTTCTTATCTAATTTAAAATGAGAATTTTATATAGTTACTATTTTTTACATTCTTTATTTGATATTCATTCATAGAACTGTTAAAATTAAAATTTAATTGTTTTTAATAAAAAAATAGCATATATTTGGTTTTCCAATCTGGTTAACCAATTTGGAAAACCAAATAAAGCTAAACTAAATGTATAACACTTCTCCAAAACCAATTTACTATGATAAAGTAAAGTAGAAAAGAAAAAAGGACAGGTGCACGCCTATCCTTTTTTAAAAATGATTTACTTCTTTTAGGAGGGAAGTAAAGTAAACACATGAGTATTCTAAAAAACATGTGCTCCTCAAAATTACAAAAATTTAAGGGAACATTATGTTTTGTAAAGCATTATTATAATTAGGTGTTACTAATTATTTCATTAATTATAAATGCTAATTAAACTTTACAATTTAAAACATAAAAAAACTAATTATGAATTTAAAAAACAAAATAACGCTAATTGTAATATTGCTTTTCAGTATTTCAGTTATTGCACAAGATAGGGCAGTTAGTGGAACTGTAGTTTCTGCAGGAGACAATATTCCTATTCCTGGTGTAAATGTAATTGTAGTTGGAACAAGTAATGGAACTACAACAGATTTTGATGGTAAGTATCAAATTAAAGCAAAAACTGGAGATGTACTTCAATTCTCTTATCTTGGGTATACATCTAAGACCGTAATTGTAGAAAATGAATCTAAAATAAATGTTTCATTAAACGAAGATGTATCTCAACTTGATGAGGTTGTAGTAATTGGTTATGGTACTCAGAAAAAATCTCATCTTACTGGAGCTATTTCTAAAGTTGTGAATGAAAGTTTAGATCAAATAGCAGTAGCAAGGGTAGATGATGCACTTATTGGTCAAGTATCTGGTGTAAATATTCAATCCACCAATGCAGAAGCTGGTGGAGCTCCTACTATTACTATTAGAGGAGTAGGTTCTATTACAGGGACAGCAGGTCCAGCCATTGTAGTTGATGGTATAATAGTAGATTCTGATTTTCTTGGTAATTTAGATATGAACGATGTAGAATCTTTTGAGATTTTAAAAGATGCAGCATCTGCTGCTATATATGGTAGTGAAGGGGCTAATGGGGTTATTTTAATTACTACCAAGACAGGGAAAGAAGGAAAAACAAAATTTAATTATGATGCATTTACGGGTTATAAATCAGCTTTCGGGAGTGATGATTATAGGAGAAATGCTACCGAATGGGCAGCTAAAGAATTGGCTGAGACGGGTTCCAATTCTAATAGTAACTTATACGCACTTAAACTAATAGAGGTAACTGGTATTGATAGAGATTGGCAAGATGTTTTCTTTAATGGAGGCTTTATTTCAAGTCATTCGCTTTCTGCAAGAGGAGGTACTAAAGATACAAAATATAGTGTAGCTTTAAGATATCTTCATGATGAGGGGGTTGTGATAACTGATGACTACAAGGTATATTCTGCAAAAATGAAAGTAGATTCTAAATTAACCGATAAGCTTAAATTTGGATTGAGTGCTACACCTTCTTATTCAAAACAAAGAAGATTACCTACATCTATACATAATCCTATAAGACAATCGCCTTGGCTACCTATTTATCATACAGCAGAAACGCTTCAGTTTATAGATAGAGATGCATATCCAAATGTTGGTATAGGAGATTATTTTAGAGAAGATCATTTAGATGAATTGGACATAAATGGAGATGGTAGTAATACAACACCTCGTACCTCAGGTGATCAAAACCCTTATGCACAATATGTAGAAAGAGAACATTATGAGTTTAAGACGAAAATATTAGGTTCTACTTATTTGAGTTATAAAATTTTAGATGGTTTAATAGCTAAAACAAGTTTTGGTGTTACTTTAGAAGATAGTAAAAGAACAAGATGGAATGGTACAGAGTATCATCATTCAAACCCTGCAGATTATGAGTTAAGAAATAGATATAGATCTAGGTTGATTTCAGATAACACTTTGTCTTACAATAAACAAATAGGTAATCATGAAATTGGCTTTTTAGCAGGTGCTACTTTTCAAAAGAGAAATGATGAAATTAGTACTGTTAATGGTTCTGGATATTCTAGTGATTTACTTAAAAACTTACAAGGAGCAACAACTATTACCAAACCAGCAGATAGTGAAATCAATCTTAAAATTAGAAAGATTGGTTACTTTGGGAGGTTTACTTATGCTTATGCAGATAAATACTTATTTAATGCTTCAATTAGGCGAGATGGTAGTTCGGTTTTTGGTATAGATTCTAAGTGGGGTAATTTCCCGTCATTATCTGTAGGGTGGAATGCGCACAATGAAGGTTTTTTAAGTGATAGTAATGTACTAAGTAAATTAAAGTTTAGAGCTAGTTGGGGTCTTACAGGTTCTGAAAACTTTAATGTAGGCGATGGTTTAACTAATACTTGGCCTTATTTGGCGCTTTTGCAAAGTACTAATGCTATAACTGATAGTGGTGCTATTGCTTCAGGTTTTTCTCCAAGAAATATTGCCAATGCATTATTACAATGGGAAGCTTCAGAGCAACTTAACCCTGGTGTAGATTTTGGGTTTTTTAACAATAGAATATCTGGGTCATTAGATTACTATGTAAAGACTAGTGATAACTTATTGTTAAATCAAGATGTTTCTTATGTTACCGGATTCGGTGCAGGAATTGTAAATAAAGGTAAAGTAGAAAATAGTGGATGGGAATTGGAGTTAAGAACTAATAATATATCTACAGAGAAATTTAGATGGTCAACAACATTAATAGCATCGACTAATAAAAATGAGTTAATTGATTTTGGTAACGATAATGGAAACCTTGGAGTAGATGGATTTGATAGAAATACCCAATGGATAAACTTGGTTGGCAATCCAATTTCTTCTTTTTATGGTTTTGTTGCAGATAAAGAAATATCAACTGAATATTGGGATACGCCTTATAACAGAATTAATGGACAAGCTGAAGATATTATTGTTAAAGATTTAAATGGAGATGGTTTAATTACAGATGATGATAAGACCATTTTAGGAGATCCTTATCCAGATATCGTTTGGAGTTTTACAAACGAATTTAAATATGGAAATTTAGATTTTTCTTTTATGATTCAAGGAAGTCAAGGGGGGCAAATAAGAAACGTTGGAGATCAGTATTTCTATCATTTTAGTGGTGCTACTATTGATGGAGCTCCAGAAGCGTTAGTTGCTAATGGAACAATTCCTGATGTCTCTTTCCTTCAACCAAAGATTTTTACAGATGATATTGTTCAAAATTCAGGATACTTTTCTTTACGTAATGTAAATATTGGTTATAACGTACCACAGGATGCTATATCAAAATTAGGACTTTCATCATTAAGATTATATGCTTCTGGTCAGAATTTAATTTACATTACTTCTGATGATTATCACGGTTTTAACCCAGAGTTTATTGACAATAATAATACACCTATAACATATGGCTCTCAAAGAGCTGGTACACCTTTGTTTAGTACGTATTCAGTAGGTTTGAATCTTAATTTTTAATACAAAAAGAAATAATCATGAAATATTTAAAAAATATAAAATATTTAATTGTTGCATTAACAGGAATGATGCTTATTTCTTGTGATGGAGATGAGTTTTTAAACCCACTACCAGATACAGCTATTGCTGCTGATGGTTTCTTTCAATCAGACGAAGATGTATTGGCTGGTATTTACGGAATTTACGATGCTATACAAGGGGTTAATGAAAATAGACCTAATTCAACTAATAACTCAACTTTCAATAGAGGGATACAGTTTGAATATCTTTTGACAGAGCATCGCTCAGACAATACAAGAAGTGCTACACTTGAAGGGTCAAGAGCTGACTTTCATAGATATGTAACAGATGCAAACAACATACAATCAGAAGATTATTATCAGTCTATGTATGAAATTATTTTTAGAGCTAATAGTATTATTAGTTATATTGATGCTGCAGATCCAGCAAACATAGCAAGATATACAGCTGAAGCTAAATTTTTAAGAGCTTATGCTTATTTTAATTTAGTTAGACTTTATGGAAGTGATAATGATGCTATAGGTGGAGTGCCATTAGTAACTGCCGTGGCAGAGTCCAGTCAAGATGACCTGCTTTATACTAGAGTGGCTAAATCAGTTGTATATGCACAAATTGTTGAAGACCTAAAAGAAGCCGTTGCTAATTTAGACAATAGCTATAAAGCTAGAGCTTCAAAAGCAGCAGCTCAAGGTATTTTAGCAAAAGTCTATTTGTCGCAACCAACACCTAACTATACTGGAGCTAAAGATTTATGTGAGGCTATTATAGCAGATGGAAGTTTTAATTTACAAACTAATTTTAACGATGTGTTTTACAATGAAATGAACAACGAAGTTATGTTTGTTATTCGATATGAGTTTGCAGAACCAAATGAAAGTCAAGGATTTACGTCTGAATTTACTTCTTTTATACGCCAAGGTAGGCAAGATGGGCTAAACATAGTTAACCCTAATTTAGTGGCAGCTTTTAATGCAAATGGTGGGAATAGAACAGCCGTTTCTTATATTGCTTTTGGTGATGATGCAGAGTTAGAGGATGAGAATGGTCTACCTGCACCACAAGAGGCAGAAGTGGCAAAATTTTTACCTCAAGGAACTGACTTTTCAAATCCTGATTTTCCTTATGGTACTAATGCGCGTCTTGCAGGTAATGATTGGATTGTATTACGTTATGCTGATGTGTTGTTGATGCATGTAGAAGCAATTATGGCAGGTACGGGAGCTGCTAATACTACAGCTGCGCTAAACTCATTTAACGCTGTTAGAAATCGTGCTGGTTTAGCCGATGATGAAGATGGAGTTATAACACAAGATGAATTATTGTTAGAGAGAAGAGTAGAATTAGCTTTTGAAAATCAGCGTTTCTTCGATTTGTTAAGATTTGGAGTTGCTGATGCTGTATTGCAGGCTCATTCGTCAGAAGATAATGATGAAGATATATCAGTATATCCTAGTTATAATGCTAGAAAATTACTGTTGCCAATTCCGTCAAGAGAAATTAATTTAAGTGGAGGGCTTTTAAATCAAAACCCTCAATAATAATATAAAATTAGAAAACATGAAACAGAAATTGAATGCTTTAAAAAACACTATGAGTAGTTTAGTGTTAGCTCTATTAGCTATAATTTTCGTGGTAAGCTGTGAAGAAGCTTTTGAGTTTGATTTACCAGATACTGGTTCTATACCTGATCTCACTCTGCCAGAAGCAAATTTTAGCTATACTCCAAATCCAGAGAATTTTAAAATAGTTTCATTTACCAATGAATCTAATGAATCTACAAACTATCTATGGAATTTTGGTGAAGGTGTAGTTTGTGAAGAAGATACTGATGGTAATATTATTTGTGGTACCGAGTCTACTTCAACAGATAAAGATGTAGCGTTTGTAAGATTTGATGCTGGTGAAGGGGATTATGAAGTAACATTAACAGCTCTTGATGCAAATCAAGCATCAGGAACTAATACACAAATGGTAGCAATAAGGGATGTATTTGTACCAATTAACCCAATAATTGAAAATGGAGATATGTCAACAGGTTTTACGCCTAGTTGGAATATGGAAAAGTTTACAGATGGAAAAACAACACCTCCTAATACTTCTAGTGATGGATCCTTTTTAGATTATGACGGTGTTAATACTGGTTCAAAAACAAAAGGTATGAAATTTGCTGCTGGCGCTTCTAATCCTGCAGATCCAGGAAATAGGAGATACGCTTATCAACCAATAAGGGTGTCTGAGACAACAGCAGATCGTACTGTTAAGTATATTATTGAGTATGAATATGCTATAAAAGTTGCTGCTGCTGCAGGAAGTAACATAACTGTGCAAATATTAGATGGTCATTTTGATGATGGAAAAGATGCTTTAGCAGCTAATATTTTAGTAACATCTGTAGCTGATGAACTTTTAGGAAAAGGTGTTTTTACAACGGTTAAAAAGGAATTTACTTCTAATGCAAGTGGTTTAGTTTCTATCTGGATTTCAGGAGAAACAACTCAAGATGCATATATAGATAATGTAAAAGTGTATCCTAAACCATAACTAAATAAAATAATAAACAAATATAAATTATGAATTTATTAAAAAAAGGAATATTTGCCTTACTTATAGCTGGTCTTCTCGTTTCATGTGAAGAAGATGATACTATCGTTCCTCCTAATGAAGGCAACGGAGGTAAAGGACTAACGGAGATTACATTTCCAAGTCATGCTATAACTGTCAAAATAGAGGATGGAGACGGAACTATAGTTACTGTTCGTCCGCAAGGTCTAGGGGTTACTTCTTATGTCGTAGATTTTGGAGACCCAAACAGTACATCAGATGTAGTAATAATTACAGAAGATGCAGGTACTGCTACTTACGATTACCCTAATAATATTGAAGAAGGAACTTATACAATAACGGTAACAGCAAAATCTGATAAGGGTTTTCCTGATGTAGTTCAAACCAGAAATGTAACAGTAGCTCATCAACTTACTTCACTTTCTTCTGTGCCTTTATCGCCAACTATACTTGATGAAAATGTATTTGCTATTTTTAGTAATGGTACTGAAATTGATGGTGTTATTGTTCCTTATACTAACCAGTTATCAAGTTCTAAGTTTGATGATGGTGATGCTGAGTATAATGAAGTAGAAGTTGGAGATGAGAAAAATAAAGTAATTCGGTATTCTAGGCTTCATGATAATATTACTGCATCTATTACTTTTAACCCTGCTATTATTATTGCAGACGTTTTTGGTACAGGTGCTTCTGCAGATTATATTCACTTAGACCTACATTCTGTTCATGGTATAGGTGTTAATAAAGTGAAAATAACAATGGGAGGTAAAACTTTTGAACAAACTTTAGCAAATGATGTGTGGATAGGAGTAGATATTGATTTTGCTTCTGAAGGCATTACTCAAATTGACGACATAATATTAGAATTGGGAACAGACGGTACTGCAAGTAATGAGGCAACTCTTAATGTAGATAACATTTATCTGTATAGAGATCCACTTTCAGTTCCTGAGTTTACTTTTGATGATGTGGCTAGTGATTATGATGTTACCTTTACAGATGCTTCCGAGCTTGCAACCAGTCATAGTTGGGATTTTGGAGATGGTAATAGCTCAACAGAGGTAAACCCAACACATAGTTATATTAATGATGGTTTAGAAAAGGCGTATATGGTAACGTTAACAACAACAAATTCTCTTAATAAACCAACCTCTATTACGAAAGAAGTTATTGTAGGTGGACCATCTGGTCCTATTAACCCTGAAATTGTAAAAGGTGACTTTGAGCGACTAAATGGTGATTCTTCAGATGACGGTAATATTAGAGCTGCTTGGAAAATAGCTACAACAGGAAACTCAAATCCTTTTGGGACTAGTTCAGACGGTTCTTGTGCAGATTATGAAGGGACAGTTGGTTCTAAAACAAGAGGCGCAAAATGGTCAGGTAGCCAGAGTGCTAATCCTAATGGTACAGCTGTGGCTGGAAATACTAGATACGCATACCAATCAGTTACATTAAGCCCTAATACGGATTATATATTCGAGTATGAATATGCTATAAAAACAGGAGGTGCTGAAACTAACAGTATAGTTGCGGCAATATTAAATGGACATTATAGTGATAGCGCTTCTGCTGTTACTAGTAATGCTTTGGTACAGCATGTTGGGACTGAGGCCAAAGGGAAATTTTCAGATAATTCTTGTTCAGGTGGCACAACAATTAAACTTCCGTTTACGTCTAATTATTTAGGTGAAGTGTCAATACTGATATACGCAGTAACTGATGTAGATGCATATATAGATAATGTTAAAGTATATCCAGCTGAATAATTATTATTATGAAAAATTTCCGAAAAGAAATACTAAGTATATTATTAATAGCATTTTTATCTGTTAGCGTTACTTCTCAAAATAAGAGAAGTAGCGTTGCAGAATCGGATTCAAAAATTGAAAAAAAAGACAAAAAAAGAAGAAGAAAAAAAGAAAAAAGTAAAGCTACCCAATATCGATTTAAGCCATTGGAAAGTAACCTTACCAGTAGCAAACGAAGAGGGAAAACCTATTGAAATTAGTCCGCCAGAAATACTAGATTTTGCAAATATTGAAGTTGCAAAACCCTATATGTATATAGATTCAACACGAGGAGCCATAGTATTTCATGCTATGCCCACAGACTCTAAGACCAGGAATACAAAGTACACAAGATCGGAGCTGAGAGAACAAATGGTACCTGGTGATAATAATGTGAATTGGACCTTTAAAGATGGAGCTTACATGAAAGGTAAATTGGCAATGGAAGCTACAACAAGAGATTCTGATGGTAAATACCATAGAACAATTATTATGCAAATTCATGGCCGTTTAACCAATGCACAAAGAGATTTAATTGGAGAAGATGATAATAATGCGCCACCCATATTAAAAATTTATTGGGATAAAGGTAAAATTAGAGTGAAAACCAAGGTACTTAAAAACTTAAGTGCAACTGATGAGGAATTATTGCATGAAGATGCATGGGATAATGATGAAGGTTTTAATTTTAAACAAGAAGTTGGGTTTAGAAAGTTTACTCTTGAAGTGAAAGTCTCTGAAGGTAAAATGGTTATTGTTTTAAATGGTAATGAATTTAAAGTTTATGAAAGTATCCACATGAAAAGATGGGGCATTTTCGAAAACTATTTTAAAGCTGGCAATTACTTTCAAACTAGAGATAAAGGTGCTTTTTCAAAAGTTAGGTTTTACGAATTAGAAGTAAGTCATTAGATGGTAAATTATAATGTCAACAATAAAATGATGATCATATTCAATAGTGGAGTGTTTTTGAGAATTATTTCAAAGCAGGAAATTATTTGACAACTATTGATGAAGGGGCATTTGCAAGATTTAAGTATTATAACTTAGAAGTAATGCATTGATATTAAATAGAGTGTGGTTTTAGTTTATAATTTAGGTTAAATATTAGCGGTTATATACAGCTTTAGTGAAATTTGATAAAAAAAGCAAAGAAGTTTTCGTTGTTTTGTTTAAATTTATCCCTATTGTTTGGTTAACCAATTTGTTAGAATTATGAGATTGACAATAAAAGGAAATAGATTAATAATTAGAGGAATCATTGTATAGAATTACAATAACAAGTAGTTTGAGCAATAAATTTTAGTATATGAAATTAGAAGGACTTACGATAAGAGATAATCAGGAAATTCAAAATTCAATAATCAGAAAGATTAAAGAATTAATAAACTACAAGAATCTTGAGCCAGGTGATAAACTTCCATCAGAAAGGATGTTGTCAGATAAATTTGAAGTAAGCAGGAGTAATATTAGAGAAACTATACAAAAACTAGAGTTCTAT
The DNA here is from genome assembly GCF_055808955.1 of Jejuia sp. G7-7. Classification (NCBI taxonomy): domain Bacteria; kingdom Pseudomonadati; phylum Bacteroidota; class Flavobacteriia; order Flavobacteriales; family Flavobacteriaceae; genus Jejuia; species Jejuia sp. G7-7. Next base: position 1,827,448 of record NZ_JBVVSZ010000001.1, on the reverse strand, counting down.
GGTATATTAAAATCCATTCCGCAAAGTGGAACTTTTGTAGCAAACATTGGAGTTGTGGCTATGAATGGAATGATTGATGATATTTTAAGATTGGAGTCACCTAGTTTTAAATCTTTAGTTGAAACTAGAATTTTACTCGAATTAAAAACAGTTAGGCTGGCATCTCTTAGGCGTACAGACGAAGATTTATTGCGTATCAAAGAAGCTCTAGATGCTTATGAAAAGAAAGCTTTATCAGGCGAGGATGCTGTTCAAGAAGATTTGTTGTTCCATTTAGCTATAGCAAAGGCTAGTGGTAATAGTACAATGAACACTTTTATGCTTACTATAACGCCGCAAATAATTATTGATTTTGAAAAGTATCACGTTTGTGATAAGAATCAAGCGGTTTTAGGTATTAAAGAGCATACGGAAATATATGAGGCTATAAAGGTTCAAAATCCGGATTTAGCTAAACAAAAAATGAAAGATCATTTTAGTGTTTTGTATCAGTATTGTTATAATAGTAAATCGGCATAAATATATATGAAAACAAAATTGCACGCTTTTGTTTTCAGTTTAAAATAATTTAGGAGGGAAGAAGCCTCAGTATAGAGAATTCTTCATCAATTTTTAATAAAATAAGTTAAACGTTTTAGTGTCTTGTAACATGGCTTTAAGTAGTTGTGCTTGGATATTATTGAATAAAATTAGCAATTATGAAAATAAAGGGTTTGCGTTGGTGGGTAGTTGGATTTGTAGCTTTGGCTGCTGTTATAAATTATATAGATAGACAAGCTTTTGGAGCTTTATGGCCAGACATTGCTAAAGACTTATTTCCAGAAATGGATAAAGATGGGCATAAGGCTATCTATGGTACCATATCAACAGTATTCATACTTTCATATGCTGGAGGTCAAGCTCTTTTTGGTAAAATTTTCGATTGGATAGGAACCAGAATAGGTTTTGCACTTTCGATAGGTGTATGGTCTATTGCTACTTTGTTACACGCTTTTGCTCAAGGAATGTTAAGTTTTTCAATTTTTAGATCTATATTAGGGATTGCAGAGGCTGGAAACTGGCCTGGTGCTGCCAAAGCTAATGCAGAATGGTTTCCAACTAAAGAAAGAGCTCTTGCTCAAGGAATATTTAATTCAGGAGCTGCTATAGGTGGTATAGTAGCTTATCCAGTAATTGGGTTGTTATCTGTTTATTTCGATTGGAAGGCAATTTTTATTGTTGTAGCAGTACTTGGATTCTTATGGTTGTTACCTTGGTTGTTCGTAGTAAAAGCTCCGCCAAAGTCGCATCCTTGGTTGACAGATGATGAAAAAAAATATATTCTATCAGGACAAAAAAATCAAGATATAGACCAAGATGGTAATTATGATGAAGGATATGCACCTGATACTGGTCAATTATTCAAACATAAAGAGAGTTGGGGGGTGATAATAGCCTCTGCGGCAATTGATCCTATTTGGTGGCTTTTTATTGTTTGGATACCAATCTACTTATCAGAGGTTTTTGGAATGGATATCAAACAAATAGCATTCTCAGCATGGGTACCTTATGTTGGAGCTATGATTGGAGCTATATTTGGTGGTTTACTTGCCAAAAATAGACTTACAGCAGGGTGGTCTGTTGATAAAACACGAAAGATGACTATTACCTTAGGTTGTTTAATTATGATCCCTTGTTTCTTCCTATTAAAAGCACCTGGATCTGCTATAAATGCAGTAATAATTATGGCAGTTTTACTTTTTGGATTTCAAGTGGCAATCGGAAATATTCAGACGCTTCCAAGTGATCTTTTTAGCGGAAAAATTGTTGGTACGCTATCTGGTTTTGCAGGTATGGCAGCCAAACTTGGTGCAGCGGGACTTACCATCTTAGTTACATTCATAACTACAGGCGGGAATTATACACCAGCTTTTTTAATAGGTGGAGCTTTAGCTATAATAGCACTTATGGCTGTTTGGTTATTATGCCCAAAAATTGAACCGTTGAAAGAAAAATAAATTTTAATAAAAACAATAAATAAAAATAAATTTAAAGAATATGAGCAATTCAAATGAAAAAATAGCAGTAATAACTGGTGCCACAGGAGGTATTGGTTTTCAAGTAGCCAAAAGACTGGGACAAGATGGGTATACTGTAATTTTAAACGGTATTGAAGATAAAGCAGGAGCTGATAGAGTTCAACAATTAGCAGCTGAAGGCATAACTTCAGAATATTATGGATTTGATGTTACTAATGAAGATGAAGTAACGTCAAACATTAATAAAATTGGCGAGAAATACGGAAAAATAGATGTTTTAATAAACAATGCTGGAGGTTTAGGAGGTAGATCTAGATTTGAAGACATGACTACTGAATTTTACAGATTCGTTATGGCGCTAAATTTAGATTCAACTTTTTTCGCATCAAGAGCAGCTATACCATTTCTTAAAAAGAGTGATAATGCTTCGATAATTAACTATACATCTAATGCAGGTTGGAATGCAGGCGGTCCTGGAGCAGGAATTTATGGAACATCAAAAGCGGCTGTGCATACAATAACAAGAGCATTAGCTAAAGATTTAGCTGAATATGGTATTAGAGTAAATGCTGTATCGCCAGGTACTATTGATACAGATTTCCACAAACAAATTAAGTCAACAAAGCCAGAAGTGTTTGCTACTTGGAAAAATAATATTATGTTAGGACGGTTAGGGCAACCAGAAGAAGTTGCTAGTGTTATTTCTTTTTTAGTAAGTAAAGATGCTTCTTTTATGACTGCCGAAACGGTTCAAATTGGCGGAGGTCAAGGTTTAGGAATTTAATTCTAAATTTGCAAAATAGAGATTAACAGTATCACTTCATTGAAACTGGTTTCGATGTTGATAATATTAATAAAACCCTGTAAATAAAATATTTACAGGGTTTTTAGTGGAGTCGGAGAGAATCGAACTCTCGTCCAAACAAGTAACCAAAGAGCTTTCTACACGTTTAGTCTATTCTTAGGTTTTCGATTGTAAACTGGTTAAAGACAACCTACTTACAACTTATCTTTTTTAGTTTCAAAAGGGCATCAAAGCGCTACCCAATCTATATTGACATTTACGATGCCTCAAAATGGAACGCCGTCAACCAAGGCTTTCCGGAGACATAAAGCTTGTACACCTTGTGTACCTAGGCTAATTCTACTATAATTCGAATTATGCAGCTAAAGCGTAGTTATTCTCGCCGTTTAAAATTTGGTCTAGCCTTTAACGTGTTTCAATGCCATTACACGACGTGCTTACCGTTCAATTAATCTCGCTGTCAAAACCAGTCGACCCCGTTATTAATGAAATAGTATTAAGTGTTAGGGCGTTACCCACAAGGGGTCGGGCTTTCACTACTCGCTCTCTGCGAGGAGCTCAAACATACCGTTCAATCCCTAACGCGGACGGCAAATTTACCAAAATCTTTGTAAATCAAGACAAATCCAACTAATTTAGAGCAAAAATTATTCCAAATACACATGAAATTCGCAATCATCAAAGAACGTAAAACCCCACCAGACCGTCGTGTAGTGTTCTCCCCTTCAAAATTAACAGAAGCTAGAGAAAAATATCCAGAAGCCACTTTCAAAGTAGAAACTTCTGATATTCGGGTGTTTCCAGATGAAGCATACATATCTAAAGGCTTTGAAGTGTCAGAAGATGTATCAGATTGCGATGTCATGATTGGTGTAAAAGAAGTGCCAATTGATGCATTAATTCCAAATAAAAAATATTTTTTCTTTTCGCATACAATAAAAAAGCAGCCTTATAATAGGAAACTGTTGCAAGCTATTTTAGAAAAAAATATTGAACTTTATGATCACGAAACTATTGTGAATGAAAAAGGATTCCGATTAATAGGTTTTGGGCGCTATGCTGGAATTGTTGGTGCTTACAACGGATTTAGAACATGGGGATTAAAATACAATTCATGGAAATTGCCAAAAAGCTGGCCCACTACCTAATCAAGCTGCATTAATAGATGAGCTAAATCAAATTAAGTTACCAAACATTAAAATATTGCTAACGGGTAGTGGTAAAGTAGCAAAAGGTTCTCAAGAAATGTTGGATGCTATGAATATCAAATCAGTTTCAGTTGATACGTATTTAAATCAAAGTTTTGATGAACCTGTGTATTGTAAAATAGATGTGTTAGATTATAACAAACGTATAGATGGACAAGTATTAAAAAACCAAAATTTTTTTAATAACCCAGAAGATTACGAATCCAATTTTATGCGCTTCGCTAAAGTTACTGATTACTATATTGCTGGTCATTTTTACGGTGATGGTGCACCATATTTATACACAAGAGATGATGTGAAATCTCCAGATTTTAATATTAAAGTTGTAGCAGATGTTAGTTGCGATGTTGATGGGCCTGTGGCTACTACAATACGTGCATCAACCATTGCAGATCCTATTTATGGCTACGACCCACAAACTGAGTGTGAAATAGATTATAAAGATGAAAAAGCAATAACCGTAATGGCAGTTGATAATTTGCCATGCGAATTACCACAAGACGCCAGCGAAGGATTTGGGGAGCAATTTTTAAAGCATGTAATTCCCGCTTTTTTTAATAATGATACGGACGGTATTTTACAACGTGCAAAAATAACCGAAAATGGAAAACTCACTATAAGGTTTGAATACCTTCAAGATTATGTTGAAGGTAAATAAGTAACGTAGCACTATCCTATACTTTATTTATTAAAGTATATTGATAAGCCAAAAAGAAAAGCTGAAAATAGCAGTATATAATACCAGCAGAAACAACTCTAGTCTGTGCTTATTTATAAATTTCATTTTACTTTTTTTAATGCCAACAATTAATTTGAAGGACTTAAAGTAAAAATTTCATCATATGGTTTGTTTTAGTTATTGTTTGTATAAACATTAACATAACAAAACTCAGCTAAATTTAGGTAAGTAGATTTTTTGGCTTATTATAGTGCTATAGGAAGATTCATTATTTTTACATTAGGTCAATAATCCCATTCATCTTAAATATACACTTATTGTTTTGTATAAAATTAATTTCAATCTAGATTTAGATTAAATACGATAAAAGCAGACTAGTCGTAACGTGATACGGTTATTTAAGGGTTTTTTATGCGTTTTATCGATTGGGTTTATATTTTGAACTTTTGTTTCTAAAAAGTAGGTCTTCGTTCAAAGTAAAATCTTTTTATTAAGAGAAACCCAATCAAAAGTGCAAGTAAGATTAGTAGTCCAGGTTCAGACATGCGTTGTGCACGTTCGTTTAAATCCAATGATTTTTTACCCTCTAAAACCTGTTTTTGTTTTCTCAGTAAAGCAGCTTTTTGAGCTTCGGTTTCAACAACAATATAAGAGGTTAAGGGCGTCATTATTTTAGACGAAAAACTATTTTTAACAGATGCAATCCAATCTTTTTCAGCTTTTTTTGGATAAAACACATCAGATATCCATTTGCCCTGTAATTGTAAACCAGTATTCCAATTAGATGTATTTAAAGTTTCATCATTTAAATTAAAGTTAGGTTGCTTCATTATTATACTTGGTAAATTAGTATCAGGTAAATAAGCCAAAGGTTTGTCAGAGTTTGGCCATGCTAAAACGGAATTGTTATTTTTAATTTTTGCATTGTCATTTATAAACTGTTTGGGGTTAGCTGTTAAATCATGAGATGCCAAATACCCCAGAGTATTTAAATGGTAAAATAAATTACTTTCGGGATAAGCTATTTTAAAATCTGCAAAGTTTTTATGAACTACTGCATCCAACATATTATCTGTAACTACAACAATAATTGGGTAGAGGTTATCTAAATTTATATAAGAATCAAAAAGTACTTTTTTGATAGCACGCTCTAAATAAAATCCACCTTCAAAGGTTTGGCTTTTCAAATTTTCTTTCCAATATGTATCAAAATCATCAGTTTTAGTAAACGTATTTACAAAACTTATTTTGGCTTTTGATGTATCTAAGTTATTTGTGTTTATAAAGTTATTGATGCTATTCGTATAGTTAGTTGTTAAGGAATCTTTTTTCTCAGAAGTATCAATAATGAAATGATAGTATGGCGTTCGTTTTATCTTTTCAAGCGTTTCTTTTTCTTTTGAAGATATGTAAACCACTTTTTCATTATCGGTGTGGCTTATCAAAGTTTCCTTCGCTTCTCCTAAATTAAGTTTGTGGTTGTCAATTGTTATAGTAACAGGATCTTTATGGATAAATTTAATCCCAGTTTTTCTAACTTCATTTTTAGCAAATGGAAACACTCTAAACGATACTTTATTCCCAGTTAAGTAATGTAACAATCCAGGATCTCTATTGATGTTTCTAATTTGAGAAAAAATCCACATTGCCGACTTCTTTTCGGCTAAAATTCCCATTTCTTTTTTGTCGCCTACGTATAAATAATAGTCGTTTATCCAGCAGCCATCAGGTAAATCAATAGTTGTAGCATATTCCGAAGTAAAGTTATTTGTATTAGCGTTTGTGATTTCTATATCTATCCAACTTGTCCATGTATTATCGGTTTCATTGTAAATACTATTAGAATTGATATTTGAGATTTCAACATTTTGATTTCTCAATCTTTCAGTTCTTAAATTGAAAGGCTGTGTATTAAAAAATATTTTTTCAATGGCTTTAATTTTAGCATCAGATAGTGTTAAATTATCCAATACTATCCAGTTGAAAAAACTAGACAAATATGGTGTTTGCGAACTCATAAAGAAATCTGAATTTCTGGATTTATTATGTTTTACAACATCTAGTGTGTTTTCAAGAGAAGCTTTATTTATATCATAATTTTTCTCGTAATCTGGAGCGTAAACAAAATCTAAAGTTTCGTGCAGAACATACCTGTCTTTTGTGTAGGATATAGCTATTGCAGATGGAAAGACTAGAAACCCAATAATAGCAATAGCAATTAAAATGGGTTTTTTGTAAAATGATTTCAGAAATTTAAAATCACGTGATAACTCTTGAGCATGAATTACAAAAAGCACCAATGGCGTAAGCATTAAAAAACCTGAGCCTATAGCTATAATTGCTATGACCGATAAAGGTAAATAAGGTAAAAAGACTATAAAAAAATAGAATGTATATGAAAACGTAATACACCTTGCAGCAAATACTATAAGCCTGCTACGGGAATTTTCAAGTGGAGAAATACCAATTAAAATACCATTAATTACTGCTATTAAGTAAAACCATGCGGTATTGAAATCTCCAAATACACCGCCAAAATTGTTGTTAATTGTTAAACCTAATAAAGGAAAAATTATGCCGATGATGAGTTTTGCGAAAAGATAGAGTTCTTTGCTGCTTTCGCCTCTTTTTAATGATAGAATATAAATGCCTCTAATTAAAAAGAATAGAAAAACAATGACTCCAATTACAGCGAAAATAATAAATATATGTTCTCTAAAACGATAATCAACAGGGCGCCATAAAGGCATGATTACTAGAGCGAACAGGTAGGTTACAAGTGGAATTGCAATTGCCAATAAAAAACTTTTCCAAGCTTTATGGTTTTTTACTTTAGAAGTCATTTTTATGACAATTAAAAATAATGCATGTGCTAAAGTTGGCATTAAAAACGTTCCTGGATATAAAACGGTGTCTCTGGAAAGCATCCATCTCGGGATACGCCAAGGAATAATATCTGAGCTATATATGCTATAAGTGTAAAGGTAAATTGTGTATATCACTAAAGCTGAAATCCCATAATAAATAGAAATTTCTTTTTTCTGTTGAATACAAAAAATTACATAACCAAATAGAAGTACTGTTAATCCTAAAAGGATGCCTCCAAAATTGAACCAAAGTTGAATGCTTTCTTCATCTAAAAGCGTTTTTATAACATTAAATTCGCTGTAGTAGATGAAAAACAAGAGTACTACGGGAATGGTATTAATAACGATTAACCATTTAGGATTAAGCAAATTTTTCATAATGACAGATTATTTTATTTTGAACGTAATTGATTGAAATATATAGTGTAATAAGAAAGGATAGGTAAACAAAAACACCCTCAGCTTCATGTAACCAATCGTAATTGAAGTTGGTAGATTTTTCAATAAATATTGCTATTAAAATACGTGAAGCATTAACAAATAGTGTAAAGATATAAGCAATAAATAGGGCTAACGGAATTGCAATAATTTTATAAAAATGAGACTTTATATGTTTCAAAAATGAAAAATATAAGAGCATAAAAGAGAGCATTAAAAAATTGAAACCAGAGCAAGATTTATCTATAGTGATATTTAGTTTTTTATGGTAAAAGCCGATATCACTATTATAATCAGAGTTTGAATCTAGAATAAAACCGACGATTTTATCCAAAGGTTTCAATAACATAAAAACCTGATCGTTACCAGCGCTAGCATATAATAGTTTTAACACAATAAATGTTAGAATTCCTAAGAGGTAATATGTGTGATGTTTTGTTAGCTTCATTTTAATTAATAGTTCTAAAATTGTTAAACATCCAAAACCCAACACTTAAAAATGCACCGAAAAGTAGTGTAAATAACCAAGCTTCTTTATTTGAGAATGGTTGAAGCAGAATATTCACAATATCAACACATAAGTATTTTGGATTGCTAATAATTTCCCAAGAGTTGTAACGTAAAAATCGTCCTAAATAAACTCCAAAACCTGAGAGCAATAAAGTAATTGCAATGACGTAATTAGTTTTTGTTTTACCTATTGCCCCTAAAAGAAGCGCTTTCATATCTTTTAGTGAAACGAAAAATAAGATTAAACCATTAAAAGCAAACGATAATACTACCAAAATATCTAACCATAAAAGTGATGTGTTACTTATTTTAAGATGCAACAAATCTGTTACGATATAAGGTGCGTTTGGTAAAAAAAGCAGCCAAACCCCAAACCAAAACACTAACCATAATTTATTAAGATTGGGGAGACTTGATAAATAAGAAGTTATTGCAAAGGGAATGACTGCCAAAAACAAATTCCAAACCAAAAACAGATAAAAAAAAGAATGTGTTAATTTCATTCTAATCATTAATAAAACGATACTAAATAGCATGGAAACGCTAACTAAAGCGAACGTTTTAAATTGGGACAAAAAGAGCTTTTTTATGGAGTCCATAGTTTGTAAATTTTGAAATCAATAGTTATTGTGGTAATAATACCGAGCGTGTAAGCAACTAAATCGGAAAACTGAAAGGTGCTTCCTAAAATTACTTTTGCTAAATGATTATTGTGCAAATTGAATAATTCTAGATAGTTTGTGAGTTGTAAAAACTCAACAGTAAAAGCAATTACTAAAACGGAAATAGCAATTTTGAAGTGATGGCTTTCTATGAAGGTTTTAAAAAAACAATACAATAGAATAACACATAAAAAATCGCCAAATGTATGCCTAATAAATCCTGTTTTTAGAAATATGGCTATTAGTGCTTCAATTAGAAACAGTAGTATAGTTAAAACCAAATAAGTTTTATTTAGGTTGTATGTCATTTTCGTTTAGTTTTTTTGAAATTGGTTCTTTTATTACAAGGCATTTAAAATACACCTCGCCATAAACTTTGGTTTTTCTGTCATATCTGTAATATGGCTTAGTTTGTATACTAAAAAAGCCAGTTAAAGTCTTACCTATTTTAGGTTTGCTTTCAAGTATTAATTTCTGATAACTACCGTCAATATGTATTGACCTTTTGAAGATAGAATCCTCCTTCTTTAACTTTAAATCGTCATCATCAGAGTATTCTATAAAATAATTTGTGAATTTATCTTTGTGTAATTGACTAACAAAACCATAACCGCCAAAAAATCTAATAGCACTTCCAATTGTTAATGTGTCATTCTTCATAAGGCAATGACAAGGTAGACTTATCCCTTTTTTCCTTTCTGGATTGAAATAGATTCGACTTCTGTTATTAAGATATTCAAACTGTTTATATCTGATTTTTAATTCAGTCCTACCGTATTTTTTAATTATTGAATCTGGCAGTTTTGCTATACTCCTTTTGTTTTTTTCAATACTTTCTTTTTGAAGTTTTTTATCATTACTAGAAAGTACTTTAAATACTCTTTTGTTTGGCACCTTCTTAATCAAAACTTTTGTGTAGTGTTTTTGTTCGATTTTAGTTGTGTCTTGGCAGAATACGCCTTGTACGGTAAGAGTTATCAAAAAAAGGCTAACAAGTACTTCATGTTTTTTATTTTAAACGATATCAATTTTTTTACCCAAATATTTAGGCTTCACACCAAACAGAATATCAACAGCAGCTTTTGTTCTTGCCAAATATTCTCGGAGATTAGTTTTCCAACCAAAACGGCCTTTTATATCTTTTGCATTAAAAGCAATGGCATCTATATCAAAATGTTTGGCAAGAAACAAAGCACGTTCATTATGAAACTTTTGAGAAATAATGGTAACCTCAGTTAAACCGAATATTTTTTTAGCTCTTACAACGGAATCTAATGTTCTAAAACCTGCATAGTCCAATACTATTTTATTGGCTGGAATTCCACGTTTTATGAGGTCGTTTTTAAAATCGGAGGGTTCATCATAGTCTTTTCTTCCATTATCGCCGCTAACCAAAATAAATTCTATTTTCCCCGATTTAAATAAAAGTACAGCAGCTTCTAGTCTATATTTGTAATACAAGTTAATGCTGCCGTGCGATGTGTGTTTTCCAGCACCAAGAACGAGTCCAACTTTATTGTTTTTTATAGTTTCTACATTGTCATAAACTAAGTTTTTTGCTTTGTGAGTTATAGATATATCTATTAATAGTATTAGAATTATGAGAACTACTGTCAGTCTCATTATAATTTTTAGATACTTCATGTTCTACTTAATTTTAAAATTATCAAACTGAATTTCTTGCCATGAATTTTCATTCAATTCGTTGACATACGTTTTATATTTTTGCTTGATAGCGAATGTTTTATTATCGTCTAAAGTGTTTTTATCTAAATAGTTTTTAAGAATAAAAGTGTTATTGTTTGAAAGCTCAACGAGGTATTTAAAATCCATTGATTTGGCATAATTGAGGTTGTAAATTGTAATGTAGCTGTCCCAGTTTATGGTGCAAGACACTACTAAAATGGTAAATGCAGTTAGTGTATTCATTCTGAATAAATACCAGAAATTTTTAATGTTTTTTACTTTAATAAAAGTGGTCACTAACCCAACTACGGTTAATAATAAATAGATTAAAACTCCAATACGCTTATAGGTTAAACCAAAATAGTAGATGTATTGAAAATCTTTTATAACGATATTAATAACAAGTATTGCGTTTAGGGCAATCCATAAATAAGCTACAATTTTTAGGTTTTTATTTTTGGTATAGAAATTTAAATCGCCTCGAAAAAAGTAAAGTATAATTATGATGGCGATGATAATTGATGCTATTAAAGCGTTAATGCCACTATGCACTTGATTTGAAAATGAAGATGCTCTTAAATCATCAGATGTTAATAGATAGGTAATATCTGTAATTAAAAAGAAGATGATTAATGCATTTAAAGCTGTAATTAAGATGAATCCAAATTGATGTTCTTTCTGTAAATCTTCGCTAATTATGGTGTTATGCTTCTCTAGGTCGTTCCCAGTTAGCGTATCTTTTGTAGTTGCAGGATCTACAATTACAGGTTTTGAAATATTACTCAATAAATAGTAACCGCAAATTGCAACCAATACCCATTGAAAATTGATAAAGCTGAAATTTATGCTATTAATGATGTCATTAAATACAGGGTTTCCATTTTTATAGAGCAGCATAAAAATGATGACTACCGCCACAGGAATCCCAATAATTTTTGTGAGATGTAAATAATCGACTTCCTTTTTTTGGACTACTTTTTGTCCATCTTCTTTTACATTGAAATTTCTATGAAAGATACCTGCAGTAAATGAATATAGTCCGTTTAGCCAATTAACATAAATAGATGAATTTTGCTCGGACACCTGGCCAACTAAAGTGAAAAATGCAACTGTATTTGCAATAATTGATAGACTATTATTGTAAATAAAAACAGTAATAGCAGTAATTACATAAAGTAAACTAAAAGCTATCGTGCTTTTTTGTTTAAAAGCCGAAACGTTATAAAGCGCCAGAATTAGTATTGACATGATACTGAAAATTGAAAGGTTTAGCCCAATACCTTGTTTGTGAAAAAGTGTGCTAAATAAAAGGGCTCCGATTACTAATGGTATGTATTTCATTTTGATTATTTTAAAGTACTTTGTTTTTCAAAGTAAGTTGATAAATTTTTTTGCTACTATTTGTTAATTAATTTTTCAAGGGCGCTAATGTGCTTTTTAAATTCTGTTCTACCTAATTTTGTAGTAGAGTAGCGGGTGTTTGGTTTTCGACCTATAAATTGTTTTTCTACTTTTATATATTCTGCTTTTTCTAAGGCTTTGGTGTGGCTCGCTAAATTACCATCTGTTGCACCTAAGAGTTCTTTCAACATATTGAAATCGGCATATTCATTTACCATCAGAATAGACATGATACCTAATCTAATGCGATGATCGAATGCTTTATTTATGTTGGTTATGATGCTCATTTTTGTCATTCCTGCGAAGGCAGGAATCTCATTTTTAATTTAAAGTTCAAAGTTATTGAATATTTCGACTGTATACTGAGACTGAATACTACTTACTTTTTTACGTCATATTTTAAATGCATCCAAGTACCATACACTATATGCATAATGCCAAAACCTAACACCCAAAGCCAAAAACCATAACCAGGCTGATAAGCACCAATAAGTCCTAAAACTATTTGAATATATCCTAAATACTGAATATCTCCAATACTATATTTTGAAGCGTTAACTAAAGCTAAACCATAAAATATGAGCATTAACCCACCAGATTGACCATATTTACCTTGACTCAAAATAATTAAAATGTATGCACCGCCAGAAATTAACGGAATTAAAAAATTGAAAACTAATCGTCTTGATGTGGTGTCCCAAATTTTAGCACCATTCTTTTTGGCTTTTCTTGTGGTTAAAAATATACCAGTTAAAACACTTAAAAAAGCCACCATAAAAAGAGTAAATAAGCAAGTTTCATACACCCATCCATCTAGAGTTAAACGCCCATAACTGTGTTGGGTTACCAGATAATATGCAATTGCTGCGCCAATTAAAGCATAAACACCAGCTAAAATTCCAGATAAACCACTCAACGAAATAAAGCGAGATGATTTATTCATCATATTTTTAATCTCGCTAATGTCTTTTAGATAATCTTTTGATTCCATATAAAAGTACTTTGAATTGCAAAGTAAAATAAATTATTCCATTTATACAAATTTTTGGTTAGATTTGATTAGTGCTAATTTTTCTACATTTATGAGGTTTATTATATTCATTTTAATCATTTTTTAAATTTCAAAGGGAACAGTCAAGATTCTACTTATGTTGAAGTACCCATTAAAGTTTTATTAAAAAAAGGACGCAGCACAATTTTTCTATATCTCCTAATGGAAAATACTTTGTTGAGGTAATTACAAATAATATTGAAAATGATATCGTAGTAATAGATATAGATAACTATAAAGTTTATAAACAAATTCCTCTAGGAAAAATGTCAATTCAAAATGTATATTGGTTAAATGATAATAGGTTGATATATGAATCTTTGGGAGAAATAAACGCTATAGATATAGATGGTACTAATGCTGCGTTAATTGTTGGTAGGTTGTCTGAAAAACAAACTACTAATTTTTATAACCTTTATAAGAATATAAGGTTTAATAGAGTTGTAAACCTTTTGCATGAAAATAAGAATGAAATATTAATTGAGACTTATGATTATAATGCTTATTCAACAATTAAAAAGGTTAATGTTTTTACAGGACAAAAAATTACAGTAGCTAGTGGAAAAAAAGATAAAATCAATAAACATATTGTAGATTTTGAGGGCAATATTAAGTTAGGAATTAGATATGATGATAAGGGTAGTTATACATATCTGTTAAAGAATGAAGAAACAGATAAATGGGAACAATTATATGTTAACCTGAATGATGATAGCATACCTTTAAAGGTTGATGCGAATTCATACTTAAATCAAAATTTAAGTTTTGAAGGTTTTGGCTACACTCCAAATATTGCTTACTTGACTACTAATTACAATTCAGACACAAGAAAGTTATTGTCTTACAATTTAGAAAATTCTAAAGTAGAAAATGTATTATTAGAAGATGTAAATTGTGATGTTAGCGACCCACATGGGGAGGGATTTAATTTATTATTCGATCCTTCAATTGCTAATTTAGGTGGTGTATTGTACCAAAGTTATATTCCAAAGTATAAATGGTTTTCTGATGATTTTAAAACTACACATGAAAAACTGATGTCAAAGTATTCTCTATTTTTTAATGAAATTATAGATCATGATTCATCAAATAACAGGTTTTTGGTACATCAATGGAGTGATACAAGCGAAGGTAACATTGGGGTGTATGATGTAGATAGGGATGAGTATTCTATAATGTTTCATTTTAATGAAGAACTTGATAAGTATAAATTAACAAAAACAAGAAGTTTTAAAATTAAGTCAAGAGATAATCAAGATATCCCATGTTATTTAAACCTTCCAAATAACTATACAGATGATGGGTCTATACCGCTTGTGGTAATTCCACATGGAGGGCCATGGGCAAGAGATTATTGGAGATTAGATGAATTCTCACAATATTTTTCTAACAGAGGTTTTGCAGTACTTAGGCCTAATTTTAGAGGTTCAACAGGGTATGGTAAAAAACATTTGTTATCAGGTGTTGAAAGTATTGATGGAGTGATGATAAATGATATTGCAGACGCTACAAAATTTGTAATCAATAAAATGAATATTGATAGTGATAAAGTATTTCTCTTTGGACACAGTTATGGTGGCTATGCTACTTATATGAGTTTAATTAAATATCCGGAAATTTATGCAAAAGGTGTTGCGCTTTCTGCACCATCTGATTTAAAGGATTGGATGAAAACACAAAAAAAAGAGAAAAATTATTTTGCTTATGAATTTTGGAATACCGCATTAGGTTCAAACAGTTCAAAATATTTAAACGAGATTTCTCCTATTAATCATGTTGAAGATTTGAAAAAACCAATTTTAATTTTCCATGGTAAAAAGGACGGAATAATTTCAGTTGAACAAGCCGAAGAGATGATTAAAGAACTTAAAAAATATAATTCTGAAGTTAAATTAGAAATTTTACAAAACGAAGGACATTCTATGCATGATAGTAATAGCTTGGGCTATATATTAGATGCTTCTAAAGATTTCTTTCAGAAGAAGTAATTATTATTTCAAAAAAATGAAACCCGTAGACGAGTATTTTATAAATCAGAAAGAACCGTTTCAATCTATAATGCTTTATGTTAGAAGTGTTATTTTAAATACACTCCCCGAAATAGTTGAGCGATATAGTTATCGTATACCATTTTACAATATTGGAAAAAAACCAATGATTTATTTAAATATCCTTAAAGGAAAAGATTATGTTGATGTTGCTTTTGTGCAAGGTATTTTATTTGAAGAAGCGTTTCCTGTTTTGAGAAATGACAATAAACGTAAGCAAGTGCGTTCTATTCAATTAAAATCTATTGAAGATTTAGATCACGAAAATTTTGTAAAGTTATTACACACCGCATCAGAACAGCTAAAAAAGAGTAAGAAGGCTTGGTTTATTTAACTAAAACTATTTACAGTTTTTCTAATTGCTACTAAATTAGTTAGCAATCCTTCTAAATTATCTAAGTGTAACATATTTGCACCATCACTTTTAGCATTCGCTGGATCAAAATGTGTTTCAATAAATAATCCATCAACTTTGTTTACTATTCCAGCACGGGCAATAGTTTCAATCATATCTGGTCTTCCGCCAGTAACTCCGGCAGATTGGTTAGGTTGTTGTAAGGAATGGGTAACATCTAAAACCGTGGGTGCAAATTTTCGCATGGTAGGAATGCCTCTAAAATCCACAATCATATCTTGATAACCAAACATGCTACCTCTGTCGGTAATCCAAGCTTTATCACTTCCAACGTCCTTAACTTTTTGTACGGCGTGCTTCATCGCCTCAGGACTCATAAATTGTCCTTTTTTTAAATTAACCACTTTACCTGTTTCCGCAGCAGCTACAACCAAATCAGTTTGGCGTACTAAAAATGCAGGAATTTGCAGAATATCAACATATTCAGCAGCTTTTTTTGCGTCTGTAACTTCATGAATGTCAGTAACTGTTGGTACATCAAAAGTTTCAGAAACTTTCCTAAGAATTTTTAAAGCTTTGTTATCGCCTATGCCTGTAAAACTATCAATTCTACTTCGGTTAGCTTTTTTAAAACTGCCCTTGAATACATAAGGGATTTCCAATTTATTCGTAATGTTTATTACTTTTTCAGCAATACGTAGTGCCATGTCTTCGCCTTCAATAGCACATGGACCACATAGTAAAAAGAAATTGTTAGAATTGGTGTGTTTTAACTTCGGAATCTCGTTAAGATGCATCTGCTTAAATTTAAGCCACAAAGTTACATATTAAATGCGTTCTTTTCTATATTTTCTTATGGCTTCAACCATTACAGATAAATTTACAGAAACTAAAATACCAACAAACATAATTAACTGCTTAGTTTGATTTGGAACTTGAAAAATATTTGTAGCTATTTCTAATACAATATAAGATAGCAATACAACTCCTGCTAAGTATAAAGATTGTAAGATTTGAGAGGTCTTCATAATTTTATAATTTTTGTTACTCTAGAATTATATAACGACAGAAACACGAAAAAAGTTTTTTTAAGTGAGATTATAACATATAATTAACTAAATATTATATTAATATGTGAGTTATGTTAAAATATGGAGTACCTTTGCACGCTCAAATAAGGCTTTCGTTATGAACAACATAAAAAACATTGCAATTATTGCTCACGTAGATCATGGTAAAACAACTTTGGTAGATAAAATAATGTATCATTGTCAGCTATTTCGTGAAAATGAAAACACAGGAGACTTAATTCTGGATAACAACGATTTAGAGCGTGAACGTGGTATAACGATTACTTCTAAAAACGTTTCGGTAATCTACAAGGATACTAAAATTAATATTATTGACACTCCTGGTCACGCCGATTTTGGTGGGGAAGTGGAGCGCGTATTAAACATGGCCGACGGAGTATTATTGTTAGTGGATGCTTTTGAAGGGCCAATGCCTCAAACACGTTTTGTGTTGCAAAAAGCTATCGACTTGGGTTTAAAACCATGTGTTGTTATCAATAAAGTTGATAAAGAAAACTGTACACCTGATGAAGTTCATGAAAAAGTTTTCGATTTAATGTTTGAATTAGGTGCTGAAGAATGGCAATTAGATTTTCCAACCGTTTATGGTTCGGCAAAAAATAATTGGATGAGTGATGATTGGCAAGATGAAACGGATAATATTGAGCCATTATTAGATATGGTAATCGAGCATATTCCTGCACCAAAAATTGAAGAAGGTACTACCCAAATGTTAATTACATCCTTAGATTTCTCTTCTTTTACTGGTAGAATTGCAATTGGACGTTTAACAAGAGGCGAATTAAAAGTTGGACAAAATATTTCTTTAGTAAAAAGAGATAAAAGTATTGTAAAGTCTAAAATAAAAGAATTACATACGTTTGAAGGCTTGGGGCGTAAAAAAGTTGAAGCTGTTCAAGCAGGCGATATTTGTGCTATAGTTGGATTAGAAGGTTTTGAAATTGGAGATACAGTTGCAGATTGGGAAAATCCAGAAGGATTAAAAACCATTGCTATCGATGAGCCTACAATGAGTATGTTGTTTACAATTAACGATTCTCCTTTCTTTGGAAAAGATGGAAAATATGTTACTTCTCGTCATATTAAAGAACGTTTAACCAAAGAATTAGAAAAAAACTTAGCGCTTAGAGTTGAAGAAACTGATAGTGCTGATAAATTTATGGTTTTTGGTCGTGGTGTATTACACTTATCTGTATTAATAGAGACTATGCGTCGTGAAGGATATGAACTTCAAATAGGTCAGCCACAAGTAATCATTAAAACAATTGATGGTGTAAAATGTGAGCCTGTAGAAGAAATGACCATTGATTTACCAGAAACAGTTTCTGGTAAAGCCATAGAAATGGTAACAATGCGTAAGGGAGAAATGTTAAGTATGGAAGCCAAAGGAGATCGTATGGTTTGTGAATTTATTATTCCATCTAGAGGAATTATTGGTTTACGTAATCAACTATTGACGGCTACAGCTGGAGAAGCTATTATGGCACACCGTTTTAAAGAATATCAACCACTAAAAGGAGGAATTCCT
Organism: Jejuia sp. G7-7; assembly: GCF_055808955.1. Taxonomy (NCBI): domain Bacteria; kingdom Pseudomonadati; phylum Bacteroidota; class Flavobacteriia; order Flavobacteriales; family Flavobacteriaceae; genus Jejuia; species Jejuia sp. G7-7. Next base: position 1,809,101 of record NZ_JBVVSZ010000001.1, on the reverse strand, counting down.
GAACGTCAAAACGGATCTTTGGTATCTATGGAAAAAGGACAAGCAATTCCTTATTCTATTGACAAATTACAAGACAGAGGGAAATTTTTTGTAGACCCAGGTGAGGATATCTACGAAGGACAAGTAATTGGAGAAAACTCTCGTGGTGATGATATGACGGTTAATGTTACAAAAACTAAAAAGTTGAGTAATGTACGTTCCTCTGGAGCTGATGATAAAGCAAAAATTGTACCTGCAATTAAATTTTCTTTAGAAGAAGCTTTAGAATATATTCAGAAAGATGAGTATGTTGAGGTAACTCCAAATCATTTACGTTTACGTAAAATCTATTTAACAGAAGTAGAGCGTAAACGAAATAAATCTATATAATGACTTTTTTAGGGATTGAAACTGTTGAATGGTTGGGTTATATAGCCATGGCAACAGTTTTAATTTCTTTTTTAATGAAATCGGTTATTAAATTACGATTGATTAATGCAATAGGTTGTCTACTTTTTATTGCTTATGGGTGTTTTTTAAATCCAATTTCAAAACCCATCATTATCACTAACATTGCAATTTTAGTCATAAATTTATTTCATGTTTTGAAGAAATAAGTATGTGAGAATTGTATTTACTTTTAAGTATTAAAAAACACATGCTTAATAGTTATTCTTTATAATGTTCTTTTGATTGATTTTGTATATTTGATGCCTAAAGAAATATACTAAAAGCCTCATTCTTTAGTTTATAACTGCAACATATCTCATCTTTTGAAAAAATTAATAACATATATTAACAAGCATGTTTTGGTTAAGATTACGTCTTTAAAATCTGCTGCTGTTTTTGCTCGAATAATAGCTGGCTTGTTAACTTCAAAAGCTATTGCTGTATTTATTGGAGCTGAAGGTTTAGCGCTAATAGGAAACTTAAGGAATTTTGTTGCTTCAGCGCAAACGGTTGCTACTCTTGGTTTTTACAAAGGCATCGTCAAGTATGTAGATCAATTTAAGGATGATTTAGTGCGTTTAAGTAAATTACTTTCAACAGTTTACTATGTTGGTTTTGTAACTACAGTTTTGGTTTCAATTTTTTGTTATTTCAAGGCAGACTATATTAATTACCTGATTTTTCCCAGTTATAATAATTACGTATATGTTATAAAAATATTTGCTATTGTACTCCCATTTTATGCTTTAAATATGTTTGCTTTTTCAATTATGAATGGGTTTTCTAAGTATAAAATCCTCATTATTATTAACATCATTGGGCAAGTGTTAAGTTTAAGTATAGCGTTACTTTTAATTTATCAACGTAATTTGGATGGTGCTCTTATTTCTGTTGCTATTTCAGAATCTCTTATATTTTTAATTACACTAGTAGGTATAATAAATAGGCGGAGTTTAGTTCCACTAATAAACGCAGATCAGGTAAGTGTGAACTATTTGAAAAAACTGGGTTCTTATAGTGGTATGGCATTATTTACAGCAGTTATTTTACCCTTAGTTATTTTGACTATTCGTACCTATATTATAGATACAATAGGTTATAAGGAAGCTGGTTTTTGGGAAGCTATGATGCGAATTTCTAAATACTACTTAATGTTCATTAGCTCTATGATGGCCCTATATATAATTCCTAGGTTTTCAGAGATTCATGATATTAAGGAATTTAAAAAGGAAGTATTATCTCTGTACAAAACAATTGTACCCATTTTAGCTATTGGACTTTTAATTATATATTTACTAAAATCTGTAATCATAAAAGTTGTATTTACAGATGAATTTGAGCCTGTTGAAGATTTGTTTTTATGGCAATTATTAGGCGATTTTGTAAAGGTGCTTTCCATGATTATTGCCTATCAGTTTTTGGCTAAAAAAATGTTTTGGCATTATGTAATTACTGAAGCGTTTTTAGTAACCATGTTGTACATCACAAGTGTTTATTTTATAAAAATTCATGGAGTTGAAGGTGCTGTAATTGGTCATTTTGTAAGTTACATAATGTATTATGGTGTTATATTGCTAATATTTGGAAGCTCACTTTTTGGTGTTGATAAGAATGAGAAAGTAATATAAAAATCATTCCATTTTTTTAAATAAAGTTCGTGTAGGAAATTGAAAATATCAAGTAAACAAAGTGTTTATCGAGTTGAAAAGTATAATAAATCTCATTATAACTTATGGAATAGATTTGTTGAAAATTCAAAAAATGGAACTTTTTTGTTTCATAGAGATTTTTTGGAGTATCATCAAGATAGATTTGACGATTTTTCGTTATTACTCTATAGAGACAATAAACTCATTTCAATTTTACCAGCAAATAAGGTTGAAAATACTGTATATTCACATCAGGGTTTAAGCTACGGTGGTCTCCTTTTGCCAAAGATTATAAATTTTGAAACAGTTTTGGAAGCTGTTAAAGTGCTTCTTCTATTTTTGAAAGAGAACAGTATAAGAACACTTGTTCTAAAACAAATTCCAAGAATATATTGTGAAATACCTTCTGATGAAATTGATTATATATGTTTTCTTTTAAAGGCAAAATTATTCCGTAGAGATATGTCTATGGCAATTAATTTAAAGCGTGATTTTAAGTATGCAACATTACGAAAACGCAAAATAAACAAAGCTAAAAATTCTAAATTAAGTATAGAAGAAGGTGGTTTTTCAGAATTTTGGAACGAAGTTTTAGCACCCAATTTAAAAGCTACTTACAACGTGCAACCCGTTCATTCAGTTTCTGAAATAAATATGTTACATCAGAAACTTCCTAATAGCATCAGACAATTTAATGTTTTTGATGACTCTGAAGTATTGGCTGGATGTACAGTTTTTGTAACAGCCTCAGTAGTGCATTTACAATATATCGCTACAAAGAAGAATGATAAAAAAGGAGCATTAGATTATTTGATAAACCATTTAATTACTGATACTTTTAATGATAAATCATATTTTGATTTTGGCATTAGTAATGAAATTCAAGGCACAAAACTAAACTTAGGTTTAGTAAATTGGAAACAAGGTTTTGGAAGTACTGCTGTTAGTCATGATTTTTATGAAATAGATCTTGAAAATAGTACATTACTGGAAGATATACTCATATGATAAAATTTTTAGACTTAAAATCTGTTAACCAACGTTTTGAAGACGATCTAAAAAATGCTTTTGGCAATTTCTTGGATAACGGGCAGTATATTTTAGGGCAACAAGTTTTAGAGTTTGAACAAGCTTTTGCGAATTACTGTGGTACAAGTTATTGTGTCGGGGTAAGTAATGGATTAGATGCAATTTCTTTAATTTTTGAAGCCTATAAAACACTAGGTGTAATGCATTTAGGAGATGAGGTTATTGTGCCTGCAAACACATACATAGCATCTGTTTTGGCAATAAGCAACGCAGGATTAAGACCGGTTTTGGTTGAGCCCGATTACAACTCATTTAATATTGATGTGTCAAAAATTGAAGCTACAATTTCATCAAAAACTAAGGCGATACTTGGGGTGCATTTGTATGGGAAATTGTATGACGTTAAAGTTTTAGAACAGCTTGCAGCACATAATAATTTAATTTTAATTGAAGACGCAGCTCAAGCTCACGGCGTGGTTTATAAAGATGGTAGAAAAGCTGGTAATATTTCAAAAGTTGCAGCTTTTAGTTTTTATCCTACTAAGAATTTAGGTGCTTTTGGTGATGCTGGAGCGATTACTACTAACGATAAAAAACTTTACAATACCATTACTAAATTGAGAGATTATGGTCGTAAAAGTTCTTATGAAAATAAACTTAAAGGGTTTAATTGCAGATTAGACGAATTACAAGCTGCATTTTTAAATGTGAAATTGAAACATTTAGACAATGAAAATCAAATACAAAAAGAACTTGCTAAAATTTATCTAGAAAATATTAATTCTGATAAAATAATACTCCCAGTAGTCAATAATATAGAGCAACATGTTTTTCATCAATTTGTTATAAAGTGCAATGAACGAGACCAATTAAAATCTTATTTACTTGAAAACGGTGTTGAAACTTTAATACATTACCCAATACCTATTCACAAGCAAGAAGCATATTGCGAGCTCTCAAATTTAAAATTACCTATTACAGAAAAGCTGAGTAACACAATTTTAAGTTTACCTCTAAATTCGGCATTAACTAAAGATGATATTATGAATATAATTTCACTAATAAATAAATTTTAGTGAAGTTTATCAGAGAGCATAAAGACGCGTTTTTGTTGAAACTATTTTCGATAAATTCGCTAGGTGTTGTGCTTCGTACTTTTTTGGGGCTTATATCTCAAAAATTGATTGCAATTTATTTGGGGCCTAACGGAATTGCACTTATTGGTAATTTAAGAAATGCATTGGCTTTATTTAGTTTAGGAGCTACAACTGGTATAGATCAAGGTGTTCTAAAATACCAATCAGAGTTTGATACAGATGCTGTAAAATTAAAGAAACTCTACAGTACTTCCATGGCTTACGGCTTACTGGGTTCTAGCTTAGCTTTTTTGATTTTATTTTTTGGCGCAGATTTTTGGAGTACTTATTTATTTAAAACTACAGACTTTGATTATCTGTTTATTGTATTGTCTTTTACGCTGCCATTTACTGCATTTTACAATTTTGTTTTTGCAATCATAAATGGAAAATCTAATTATAAAAAAGCTACTTTAATTTCTTTCACAGTTTATACTGTTATTACACTTTTAATTATTGTTTTAGTCGTTATATACGGTCTTTCTGGTGCGCTTTTGGCGGTAACATTAACGCCCTTATCTCAAATTTTGGTTTTGATACTATTTGCTAGAAAAGAGATGAAATTATTCTTTAATATAAGTTTAAAGTTTCACAAATTTTTTAGAACTAAACTATTCTCATTTATTATAATGGCAATTGCAGCTGTTGTTTTAAGTAATTTGGTAGAGCTTCAATTGAGAAACCATTTGATTGAAAAGTTAAGTGTTGATGAAGCTGGGTATTGGACGTCTATGTTGAGTTTATCTAACTACTATTTGTCCTTTTTAGCAGGCGTTTATTCATTATATGTACTTCCAAAGTATGCTAAAATAAATAGTTTGAAATTGTTCAAAATAGAAGTTTCAAGAATCTACAGAATAGTAATTCCCGTTTTTGTACTCATGTTTATTGGTTTATACATTTTTCGAGATTTAGTAATACAACTTTTGTATACAAGCGAATTTTTACCCATGGAAAAATTATTCAAGTGGCAACTACTTGGGGATTTGGTAAAAATTGTAGCAGTAATCATGGCTTATCAGTTTATTGCTAAAAGTTTATGGAAACATTTTATAATAACAGAAGTTATTTCTTATGTTTTATTCTATATTTTTGGAGTATATTTTGTGCAACAAATGGGAGTAGAGGGTATTGTATTTGCTCATTTTGTGAGATATGTGTTATATTTAATAATAATTGTTTTAGTGTTGCCAAGTACTTTTAAAAGTAAAGAAAAATTAAATGAAAGCTAGCGTTACAAATATCCAAATTCTTAGCATCCCAATTGTTAAAGACCCAAGGGGTAATCTTGCTGTGGTAGAAAAAGAAGTCATTCCATTTAAAATGCAACGTGTTTATTATTTATTTGATGTTCCAAGTGGTTCTACAAGAGGAGGTCATGCTCACAAAGCGCTAAGTCAATTTATAATTCCTTTAAGTGGAAGCTTTGATGTGATATTAAAAGATGGTGTAGATGAAAAAAGAGTAATATTAAACAATCCTTCTAAAGGCTTATTAATTACACCCGGTATTTGGCGTGAATTAGAAAATTTCTCTTCTGGAGCGGTATGTTTGGTTGTAGCTTCTGATGTTTATAAAGCAGATGATTATATCGAGGATTTCCAAGAATACTTAGTCTATAACTCTTAATTTTAAAACCAAGAAATCAGTTTTCTGAAAAGTTTATTTTGGCTCGCCCAGTAATGAATATAATCTTTTAAATTTTTCGACGTAATTTTAGAAATCATCGCTTTTCCTAATTTTTTATCTTCAAAATAACCAGCCAAAAAGAGGGAGTGTTTATAATGATTTTGATAATACCTGTTTACTACAGATACATTGAAATTATATTTATTTGTGAAATAATCAAACAACTTCAACATCTGTTGCTTTTGAAAAAGTAAATCTTTAATTTTTCTTAAATGGGTATAAGAGGTTTTATGTACGCGATAAATGTGTAACGATTCTTTTATGGTTGAAACCTTAGTGTTCATTATCAAATCTACTAATATAGGATAATCATCAACGGCAATATTCATTTTAAAATATGTGTCAAAATCTACATATTGATATAGTTTTTCTCTATTAAAACAAATGCCTATAGGCGTGAAAGTGCCTAATAATATGGCATTTTTGTATTCATTTTTTTTACTTTCTAGAAGAGGTTTGTTTTTATACTGGTTGGTGTTATTAGTGTCTTCTATATATTCATCAAATCCAGAATCTACAAAGCCTAAGCTATCATCACTCCTTAGAGCATTTACCATTTTTTGCAGCGCATCCTCGGTTTTAAGCAGGTCATCTCCAGCAATATCAAATACATATTTTCCATTACATCTATCAAGTGTTGCTTTAAAATTTTTAAGAATTCCTAATTGAGATTCGTTTTTTAAAACTTTGAATATAGCAGGATGTCTTTTACTGTAATTAGTAATAATTTCGAGAGTTCTATCAGAAGAACAATCATCCCCAACAACAATTTCATAATCAAAATTTACCTTTTGCCTGAGAATGGATTGAAGGGTTTCTTCAATATGCTTTTCGTTGTTGAACGTAATAAGGTGGACAGATAGAATAGGCATACAGACAAATATTGAATAAATATAGGTAATATATAAAGGGCAACTCAAAAAAAGTTATTTTTGGTTGGAGATATAAATAATTTTCGGTTGCAGAAAAAAATAGCTTTAATAGGTTTTAGGTTAAACGGCGGAGGTGCAGAAAGAGTTGCAGCTACCTTATCTCATTTTTTTTACAATCATAATATTGAAGTGCATCACATCATTGTACTTGATGATATTGCATACTCATACTCCGGGACTGTTTACAATTTAGGCAAGTTGAAAAATAAAACTAACGGATTATTTAACAAGTTAAACAGGTTAACAGCTCTTAAAAAGTATTTAAATCAACATCAATTTGATTTTATAATTGATTTTAGATTTAGAACAAAGCCTATACAAGAATTACTTATTGCTAGGTTGTTTTATAATACTAAATCTATATTTACAGTACATAGCTCTGAGTTGGATGTTTATATGCCTAATCAATCATTTTTAACTCGTTTAATGTATGCCAATGCGTATAAAGTTGTAGCTATAACTAAGGCTATGCAAAAAATGATTGAAGTTAAACATAACTTGAAAAATGTAACAACTATTTATAACCCAATTAATTTAGAAGAGATTAATAAATTGGCTCAAGATAATGTCGATTTAGATTATGATTATGTTATTAGCGCAGGTAGGTTCGATTCTAATGTGAAACAATTTGATAAACTTATTTATGCCTACGCTAAATCGATATTACCAAAAAAAGGTATACATCTAGTAATTTTGGGAGTTGGAACAATGAAAAATCAACTCATTGAAGTAGCAAGAGAACAAGGAGTATTAAATTTAGTACACTTCTTAGGATTTAAAAACAATCCTTACAAGTACTATAAACAGGCTAAATTTTATATATTATCCAGTATGCTTGAGGGGATGCCAATGGTGTTAATTGAATCATTGGCTTGTGGAACTCCAGTTGTCTCTTTTGATTGTGAAACTGGTCCAAGAGAAATTATTTCTGATAATGAGAATGGATTACTTGTAGAGCATCAAAATATTGAAGAACTAATAGAAGCGATTAATTTATTTGAAATGGATAACGCTTTGTATTCTAATTGTAAAAATAATGCTGCTAAAAGTGTTAGTAAATTTTCACTTGAAAAAATTGGTAAAGAATGGCTTAATTTACTTTCAGATTAAAATATGAAATCAAAAAAATAGCAATTATTACACCTTCTGCAGGAAGCGGTGGTGCCGAAAAGGTGTCTACGTTGTTGTCTTTGATTTTAGAGAAATTAGATTACAATGTCCATTTTATTGCCGCATATCCCACAAAAGATTTTAAAGTAGGCGGAAATTATTACACGCTCAATATACCAAAAGGGTCTCCGCTTAGTAAAATTCATCAAATAAAGGGTTTTTTTAAACTTAGAAAATATATTAAAGAACAAGAAATTGACATCATAATCGATTTTAGGTCAAGGCGATTATTACCCACAGAATTATTATTTACTTATTTTGTTTTACCGAAATTTGAAAGCATCATTTACACATTTCATCTACCCTTATTGGATAAATACATTCCTAAACCTTGGGGATTGTTTAGGAAAACTTATAATCTTTCAAAAAAGATTGTTTGTGTTTCTGAAGGTATTCAGGAAAAAGCAAATAAAATAGGTTTAAGTAATACAGAAGTAATATTAAATCCATTAGATTTCGATTTTATAGCCAGTAAAATTGAGAACAAAAAAACATATGATTTTAAATTTATTATTGGTGTAGGTAGAATGGATGATAATATCAAGCAGTTTGACCATTTGATGTATGCGTATTCAAAATCTGTACTACCAGAAAATAATATTCATTTAGTGATTCTTGGTCAAGGGGCTTATCAGCCAGCACTTGAAGCTTACAGACAAGAATTGTTTCATAATGAAAAAATTCATTTTGAAGGGTTTCAAAAAAACCCATTTCAATTTATGAGTGAAGCAGAGTTTTTTGTACTGTCTAGTGAATTTGAAGGTTTTCCAATGGTTATTTTAGAATCTTTGGCATGTGGAACACCGGTTGTATCCTATGATTGCCTTACAGGGCCTAGTGAAATTATTACCCAAAATGAAAATGGAATTTTAGTGCCTGCTCAAAATAAAGACAAACTTACTAAAGCGATAAATGAGTTGGCAACAAATAATGTGCTTTTTCAGCATTGTAAGAATAATGCTAAAGCATCAGTAGAACATTTGTCCTTTAATAATATAGGAAAACAATGGGAAACCTTAATTGATAGTGATTAACCTTTCCGTTGCACTACCTCATAAACCTGATTCTCATCACATTTCAAAGTCTTGCTAGGGTATTTTAAAAGTAGGGCGTAATCGTGAGTAGCCATAAGTATTGTATTGCCATTTTTATTAATGTCTTGTAATACTTCCATAACTTCAACACTAGTTTGCGGATCTAGATTTCCTGTTGGTTCATCTGCCAAAATAAGTTCAGGATTGTTTAATAAAGCTCTAGCAATAGCAACACGTTGTTGCTCTCCACCAGATAATTCATGAGGGAATTTAAATCCTTTAGTTTTCATACCTACTTTTGTTAAAACTTCTTCAACACGAGTATTCATTTTGTCTTTTTCTCTCCAACCAGTAGCTTTCAAAACAAACAATAAATTGTCGTTTATAGTTCTATCAATCAATAATTTAAAATCTTGAAAAACAACACCCAGTTTTCGCCTTAAAAATGGAATTTCCTTTTCTTTTAAAGTCTTTAAATTATAATCTACAATAGAGCCTTGTCCTTCTGTTAAAGGTAAATCCCCATAAAGCGTTTTCATAAAACTACTTTTTCCCGTACCTGTTTTACCAATTAAATACACAAATTCGCCTTTGTTTATTTCAACATTCACATTAGAAAGCACCAAGCTTTCTCCTTGATAAATAGAGGCATCCTTAAGTTGTAAAATGGTTTCAGACATGGAAAATGAGTTTCAAAGTACAAGTTTAAAGTTAAATGTTTAACGGCGCAAACCATAACTGTATTTTATTTATTTTATTATTGGAGAATATGACATTCCTATTTAGCCTTTTATCTTGCGTATTCATTCAATGTTTTAACATTTAATAACTCCGTTTATAATTCTAGCACGATTGTTGCGTTATAGATTTGATATTAATTTATCTTTGAATTCATCAAACAAAATCAAATACTAAATGAACTTTAAAAATAGTATTTCTATAATCATAGCTATTAGCTTTAGTTTTCAAGTCATAGCACAACAATCAGCGGTTTATACAAATAGTTTGGTAGATTATCAAAAGGCATTGAGCCTTTATAATAATCAGCAATACCAAGCAGCACAATCGCTCTTTTCTCAAATTAGAAAATCGGCTACTAAAGAAGGTTTAAAAGGCGAATGCACCTACTATATTGCTAACTGTGCAGTACGTTTAAATCAACAAAATGCAGATCAACTTATTAACGATTTTGTAGAAGAATACCCAACCAGCACAAAGCGAAATACTGCTTTTGTGGATGTAGCAGATTATTATTTCGCCAACGGAAAATATGCTTATGCCAGAAAATGGTATGATAGAGTTGACGAAAATGCATTATCAAGAAAAGAACGTCAAAAATTTTACTTCAATAATGGCTATACCGCTTTTGTTACTAAACAATATAAAGATGCCAAAAAGTATTTAAGTAAGGTTGAAAGTTCTCCAGAATATGGCTCTCAGGCAAAATATTATATTGGTTTTATGGCTTATGAGGGAGATGACTACGATAAAGCCAATGAATATTTTGAGCAAGTAAATGATAAAGAACGCTACAAAGAAAAATTATCTTATTATCAAGCAGATTTAAATTTTAAGCTGGGGAAATTTGAAGAGGCTATTAAATTGGCAAAAGAAAGACTAGATTCTAGTGAAGAAGAAGAAGTGTCAGAATTATCTAAAATTATAGGAGAAAGTTATTTCAACTTAGAAAAATACACAGAGGCAATCCCGTTTTTGCAAGCTTACAAAGGAAAAAAGGAAAACGAGATAGAACAGCAAAATGGAATAATACAGACTTTTATCAACTTGGATATGCACATTATAAACAAGGCGATTATGAGAGTGCAATTTCAGAATTCAATAAAATTATTGGAGGTACAAATAGTATTGCACAAAACGCTTACTATCATTTAGGAGAAAGCTATATCAAACTAGATAAAAAACAAGAAGCTTTAAATGCCTTTAGAAATGCATCAGAAATGGATTTCGATTTGAAAATTCAAGAAGATGGGTGGTTAAATTATGCGAAGATTAGTTACGAAATAGGGAATCCATACCAATCGGTACCTCAGGTTTTAGCAGGTTATTTAGATAAATATCCAAAAACAAGTTACAAAGAAGAGATTGAAACGTTATTGATTGATTCGTATATCACTTCAAAAAATTATGAAGAAGCACTTAATCTTTTAAAAGGTAAAAACAGTTTTGAAAACAAAGTTGCATATCAAAAAGTGGCATTTTTTAGAGGGTTAGAACTGTATAATGACAATCAATATCTGGAGGCAGAATCTCTTTTTGATAAATCTCTAGATGAACAAAGAGACGAAAAATTTACTGCAAGAGCTACATTCTGGAAAGCCGAAGCAGATTATAATCTTACAAATTATGATGATGCATTAGTTGGTTTTAAACAGTTTAAACAACAATCTGTTGGTATGACTTTACCAGAATTAGAAAACCTAGATTACAATTTGGCTTACACATATTTTAAGTTGAAAAACTATGATCAAGCCTCTAATTATTTTAATCAATTTATATCAAAACGTAAAGAAGATAAGGTAAGGTTGAATGATGCTTACTTACGTTTAGGCGATGGCTATTTTGTATCAAGTAATTACAATAATGCTATTGATGCTTACAATAAGGCTATTAAATTGAATGAAGTAGAATCTGATTATGCATTTTTTCAAAAAGCCATAAGCACAGGTTATGCCGGAAATACTTCAAAGAAAATCAAAGAATTAGAAACTTTTATTAGTGAATATCCAAAATCTAAGTTGCGTGATGATGCGATGTATGAACTAGGAAATTCTTATGTAAAAGCAAATAAAGTAAGTGATGCCATGGCAATTTACGATCGTTTGAGTTCAGAATACAGAATGAGTTCTTTCGTGCCAAAAGCGTTATTACGTCAAGGCTTAATAAAATATAATGCTAGTCAAAACGAGTCAGCTTTAGTAAAATTCAAAAATGTAGCAAGTAATTATCCTGGTACACCAGAAGCTGTTCAAGCAGTTTCAACAGCGCGTTTAATTTATATCGATTTAGGTCGTGTAGATGAGTATGCCGCTTGGGTTAAAAAACTAGATTATGTTGAGGTTACCGATGCCGATTTAGATAATGCTACTTACGAAGCCGCAGAAAAACAATATTTAGAAAATAATACTGATGCTGCCATCAAACAATTTAATGGCTATTTAAATAGTTTTCCAAACGGTATTCACAGCTTGCAGTCTCATTTTTATGTGGCACAATTATATTTTAAGAAAGATTTAATCGAAAATGCCGCACCACATTATAAACATGTGGTGGATGCCTCAAGAAGTGAATTTACCGAGGAAGCGTTATCGCGTTTATCACAATATCATTTGGGAAATAAAAATTGGAATGCAGCAATTCCGTTGCTAAAACGATTGGAAGAAGAAGCTAATTTTCCGCAGAATGTTGTATTTGCCCAGTCTAATTTAATGAAAGCATATTATCAATTGGATGATTATAATGATGCAGTTGCTTATGCTGAAAAAGTATTGAAAAGCTCAAAAATTGATAATAAAATTAAAAGTGACGCACATATAATTATTGCACGTTCTGCCATAAAAACAGGAGATGAAGCAAAAGCAAAATCTGCTTATAAAAAAGTTCAAAAAGTTGCCACGGGCGAAACTGCTGCCGAAGCATTGTATTATGATGCTTACTTTAAACATAAAGATGGAAACTATAAAGCATCAAACACGTCGGCTCAAAAATTAGCCAAAGATTATTCGGGTTATAAATATTATGGCGCTAAAGGATTAGTTGTTATGGCGAAAAACTTTTATGCTTTAAAAGATGCATACCAAGCAACCTATATTTTAGAAAGTGTTATTGAAAACTTTAAGCAGTTTGATGATGTTGTTGATGAAGCTAAAGTAGAATTAAGTAGAATTAAACGAGAAGAAGCAAAAACAAATTCATCAATTGTACCAGAAGATTAAAAAAGTTTTCAGTCTCAGTATTCAGTAAAAAAATAAATCGTCAATCGTAAATCAAAAATTGTAAATCTAAATCATATGCGAAAGCAAATTAAATATATTCTAGTCGCACTAATTACATGTAATACTTCTCTTTTCTTTTCACAAGACAAAGTAAAAGATACTATTAAAACAGGAGTTATAGACGTTGTAAAACCATACACACCATCAATATCTGATGCGTTTAAAGTAAAAGAAGTTCCTAATGCCGAAGATGAAGAAACGCTTCAGAAAAAAGAAATTCAATACAATATCTTTTCATTTCCGGTAGCTTCAACATTTACACCAGCAAAAGGAAAAGCGGCGACGGTAGAGAAAGCAAAACCAGTAAAACTTTTCGATAATTACGCAACGCTTGGTGTTGGTACTTACACCACTATTTTAGGAGAGGTGTATTTAAATCATGCTATTAGTCGCACCGAAAGTGTTGGCGGATATTTCAGTCATCATTCATCGGCAGGAGGTATTGAAGGCGTTCAGTTTGATGATAATTTTTCGAATTCAAAAATTAATGTGAATTACGGATCACGTTTACGAGATTTAGCTTGGAATGTTGAAGCTGGTTTTCAGCATCAACTATATAATTGGTATGGTGTGCCAACATCTCAAATTATGGCAGCGCAAACAGATGGAATAGATACAGATCATGCATTTTCGAGTGTGCATTTTGGCGGAGATATTAATTTTGAAGACACCTATATCAATTCTGGAAGTTTCTTTTTTAGAAGATTTTCTGACAATCAAGGCTCAGGGGAAAATCGATTTATAGCCAAAGCCAAAGTTGATATTCCTGTAAATGGAGAAGAGATTTCAACAGATTTTATAGTTGATTATTTAGGCGGGACATTTGATAGAAGTTATACTGTAAATAACGAGTTAAATTATGGTAATTTTATTATTGGTGTTACACCAACCTATCAATTAAAAGAAGATGATTTAACTGTGAATTTGGGTGCTACTATTAATTATTTAAACGATAGAGAATCGGGAGATAATACAATATATATTTATCCGAACGTTACCGCATCTTACCGATTAGTTGATGATGTATTGATTGCTTTTGGAGGGATTGAAGGTGGCTTAATTCAGAATTCATACCATGGTTTTGCATCCGAAAATCCATTCGTTTCCCCAACACTTTTTATTGCACCAACAGATCAACAATACAATGCTTATATAGGTTTAAAAGGAAAATTATCCAGTAACATGAGTTATAGCGTAAACGGATTGTATAAAGCAGATAGAAATAGGGCTTTATTTAGAAATAATGACATTACTTTAATGACAGACCAGTCGTATTCCTACGGAAATTCATTCGGGATTGTATATGACGATGTTTCTACTTTTGGAGTTGCAGGGGAATTAAATGTTGATGTAAACAGAAACTTTAAACTAGGTATAAAAGCAGAATATTTTAGTTACAATACCGATGATGAAGCTGAAGCTTGGAATTTACCAGACGTAAAAGGCTCGTTGTTTTTAGATTATCAAATAGACGAACATTGGTTTGCAGGCGCAAATTTAATTTATACAGGAGAGCGTAAAGATCAATTCTTTTTAAATGATGGGGTAACTGTTACCTCTCCATTTACGGTAACTTTAGATAGCTTTTTTGATGCGAATGCTCATGTAGGGTATCATATTAACGACCAAATATCAGTATTTGCAAAAGCGAATAATATTGCAAATAACGCTTATCAGCGTTGGCAAAATACGCCTGTTCAGAGCATTCAGTTTTTGGCTGGGGCTACTTTTAAGTTTGATTTTTGACACTAGTGTTACCCTGAACTTGTTTCAGGGTCTAGTTTTTTTGTCATTTCTACTAAGGCAAGAATAATCCATAATTAAATAATATGTCTTATCGTAAATACTACTTATTAAACTACATTTTTATAATTGGATTAGTTTTACTATTGCTAAATGACCATATTTTTAAATGGGAGTTTTCTAATTGGGTTACTGGTAAACTTTCTGATTTTGTTGGTTTATTAATTTTTCCATTCTTTTTGACTTTTTATTTCCAAAAGCGATTAAATGGAACGTGATTTTTACAGGCTTGTTTTTTGTGTTATGGAAATCTCCTTATTCGCAAGGATTCATTGATGTATATAATTCTATAACGTTTATAAAAATAACAAGAGTTGTCGATTATTCTGATTTGATTGCCTTATCGGTTTTACCACTTTCGTATTATTATATGAAAAGGGTAAAAGATTATGAAAAACTAAGAATTGAAAAGATAAGTATCCATCCAATTTTTATATTACTGCCAGTAATAATTGTTTTTATGGCAACATCTCCTCCAGCCAGATATTATTATAATAAATCAAATGGAAACTTAAGATTTTTTAAATCTGGACTAAAAGTAAATATGAGTAAAGAAGATGTTTTAATCAAAATGGAGCAATATAAAATTGAAGCTTATTTGGACACTATATTTGAAAATCCTGATTACGTTGTTGCATCTCGACTAAAACTAAATTATTATAAAGTTGACCAAATTGTATTTGATAATGATACGATTCGAGATTTACAGTTTTCAATGATGCCTAAAAAAGGAGCAAAAACTAAAATATTTTTAAATGGAATGAATATTTCTAAGGAAATTAAAGAAGATGAGTTAAAAAAAGAATTAAGAAAATACTACAAGAAATTATTGAGAAAGTATATCAAGGAAACTCTTAAAAACTAACTCAACCGCGCCAAATAATCAAAATGCTCCCCTTCTAAAACCAACTCACATTTCAAACCCACAGTTTTACAAACCAATTTCAAAGTGTCAAAATCTAAATACAACCATTTCATAGGTAATTCCTTTTCGCCTTTATAACTTAAAAAATAATCGAGTTCGCCATAATAATTAGCGTTGGTATCTATCCATAAACCACCATCTTCATCTTGGTACATATATTTAATATCCGAAGAATCAATTAAAATTTGTCCGTTTGGGTTTAGCAGACTTTTTAAGTGTGTCAAATATTTAGAAACCTGAATTAATTCTTGAAAAATTCCTGTGCCATTCATCAACAGTAAAATTGTGTCAAAAGTTTCGGTTTCATCTAGAAGACTTAAAACTTTGGTATTCAAAACACCTCGTTTTTGAGCCACTTCAATAGCACCTTTAGAAATATCAATAGCTGTAACTTGCAACCCCTTTTCTTGTAAACACAAACTATGATTGCCAGCACCACAACCAACATCCAAAATTTTTCCTTTGGATAATTTTAAAGCTTTTTGTTCTATTTTCGGCATGTCTTTAAAACCACGAAACAAATAGGGTAGTGGCAGCACATCTTCATCTGAAATACTTGTAGAAGTTATAATGTCTTCGGTGTAATTTCCATTTTGGTAATCTAATAAGGCTTGTCCGAAAAGGTCTTTCATTAATTTAATATTGAGCGTCCTTGTAAAGACGAAATATGTTATTTTTACACCATGCAAGATAGTATCAATAATCTCCCAAAGCTCGCCAAAGATAAGCATAACGAAAACAAGAAATTTTTAGCAAAGCTTAAAAAGAAACCTCCCAAAAATTTGGATTATACCATGCAAGAATTGCATGAACAGGAGTTTGAACGTACCGATTGTTTGCAATGTGCCAATTGTTGTAAAACCACAGGACCACTATTTACAGATAAAGATGTAGATAGAATAGCAAAACATTTTAGAATGAAGTCACAACAATTTATAGAGCAATATTTGCGAATTGATGAGGATGACGATTATGTTTTACAAAGTGTACCATGCACCTTTTTAGGAGCAGATAATTATTGCTCTATTTATGAGGTTCGCCCAAAAGCCTGTAGAGAATTTCCACATACAGATAGAAAAAAGTTTCAACAAATTTCAAACTTAACATTAAAGAATGTTGCCATTTGTCCAGCCGCTTTTAATATTGTTGAGGCTATGAAAGATCGAATAAAGACATGAAAATCTTGGTGTTATAGTTTCAAATTATAATACAATATGCTCATATTCAATTAGTTGTTATAAAAAGTTCATTTGTTCTTCTTAGTGATGTTTTTGAAGGTAATTTGGTGTAAACCAATACCAATACCAAAACCTAAAGATGACTACCAAACCCTATTTACACAATTTAACGGCGCTTCGAGGAATAGCAGCTATTCTAGTTGCTGTTTTACACTTTCATTTTTTTAGGCCCAATAGTACCCTATAAAGAAGCAGTTGTTATCGATAAGTTTTATCTCATGGTAGACTTGTTTTTTATTTTGAGCGGTTTTATCATGTGTTATGTCTATGAAAATACTTTTAAAACTGGTGTGGTAAAATCCAACTATAAAATTTTTTTGATAGCGAGGTTAGCCAGAATATATCCGCTTCATTTTTTAACATTTATAGCTGAGGTTTTAATTTTTTTATTCATTTTTTCAATAGGTAAATTTGAAATTTTACCAGCTCATAACCAGCATCTTTACCGCTTAGATGCTATACCAGTTCAGTTAGCTTTTTTACAAACAGTTGGAATATTTGATTTTGATACATTTAATGCTCCCGCATGGAGTTTAAGTGCAGAATGGTGGGCCTATGTATTGTTTCCGTTTCTTTTTGTCTTATTTAAAAAATTAGGTTATAAAAATTGGATTGTTGCTTTTTTAATAGCAGTATCAGGCTGGGTTTGTATTGAATTTATGTTATCCTCAACGGAGCCCTTTATGAACTATCCTCCAGATCCAAACAAAAAAACATTAGATGTAAATTGGCATTATGGAACCCTAAGAGGAATTTTTGGATTCATTGCTGGTATGGCTATTTGGCAAGTATTTACCAGAAAAAAGTAACGAATTTATTTGGTAATGGATGGACTTTGTTTTTACTAGTAGTTGTAGCAATTACTTTTATGTATATTGAGTTTTATGACACAGCAACAGTAATAATTTTTTCTCTTATAATATTATCTTCAGCATATGGTAGTAATAATATTAATAAGTTTTTTGCCATTAAACTATTAAGAAAATTAGGAGATTGGTCATTTTCAATCTACATCTGGCATATGGTACTCATTCATATTATAATGTTGTTTTTTATATATGATAGAATTGAACCTATTAAAGCCTTATTGAGGCCATTGAGCAATTATCCCACAAAGTTATTGCTGGTTTTATTTTTAATTTTTACCAGTATTATTGGCTACCTTTCATTTAAATACATTGAAACACCAACACGAAGATGGATTAAAAAAAGTATAGTAGTTAACGATAACTATGCGTCAATAATTTGTATTAGTATTGTATATTTATTGAAAAATAAATTGCAAATGGAGCAACTATTAAACTACTTCGAAACCATTCCATCCCATCATCGTGTTATTATTTTAGTAGGTGGTTTAACCTTTTTTTGGTTACTAGAAGGTGTAATGCCGCTTTTTGGTAAACCATATAAAAAATGGAAACATGCAATACCTAATATATTTTTTACATTAACTACCATTTTAGTCAATTTACCATTAGCGTTCTTACTACTGAAATCATCAGATTGGGTTTTTTCAAACAGTTTCGGAATTATAAATTGGCTTCCAGAAATGCCGCTGTGGCTCTATGCAGTTCTAGGGCTTTTACTCATGGACTTTATAGGCTCTTATTTACCTCATTTAATAGAGCATAAAGTAAAACCTCTTTGGATGGTGCATTTAGTACATCATACAGATCATAACGTAGATACTACAACAGCAAATCGCCATCACCCACTAGAAAGCGTTATTAGGTATGTATTTACCCTAATAGGTATATTTATTATTGGAACACCCATAGCGCTGGTATTATTATATCAGTCTTTATCTGCAGTAGCAACACAATTCAATCATGCCAATATAAAGTTACCAAAGCAGGTAGATACTATTTTAAGCTACGTTATTGTCTCTCCAGACATGCACAAAGTACACCACCATTACCGTTTACCATATACTGATTCTAATTATGGCAATATCTTTTCCGTTTGGGACAGATTATTTGGTACCTACATGAAACTAGATGCAAGTAAAATAGTATATGGCGTAGATGTTTTCCCTAATGAAAAAAAGAATGGAAATATTGCAGAACTATTAAAACAACCATTTCAGAAATACGACAAACCAACAATGCATTCAGATAGTTGATTTTTTGTATTCGGGCGTTACCCGAAAAGGGTCGGGCTTTCCGCTATATCTTTTTAAAAAAGTCATTGCAGAGTTGCAATAACTGTGGCAATCAACTAAGCTAAAAGCTTATTTATATATTATTTTTCTTCAAAGTTTTAAAAAGGATGCCGCATCAATCCTTAACGTAAAAGAAACTAAGGATAAATTAAATATTGTTCTCGCATTTTTTTAAAAACATTTAAATCATTTTCCCAAGTTGCTTTAATCTCTTTTTCAGATAAACCGGCTTCAATTTGTTGTTGTAATTTATCAGTTCCAGCATGTGTCGTGAAATTCTTCGTATTAAAAAACTTTGATTTATCTGTTGAATTTTGATACGCTTCAATTACCCATTTAAGTGTCATAACACCATGTAATTCTTCATCTTTTAAATCCTTACCGTAACACATTACATTTTTATGCTTAGGATGTTTTGCACCAAAATTAGGGATTGGTGTGTATGTAAACGTCATAGTTTCTTTATCTAAAAACGGAGCACCAAATCTCTGAAATTGAAATTCAGTACCACGACCAGCATTTATATTAGTACCTTCAAAAAGTCCAAGACTAGGGTATAGTTTTATGGATTGATCGTTTGGTAAATTAGGAGAAGGTCTAATTGGTAAACTATAAAAAGTATCGTGCGTATAATTTTTTATAGGAATAATAGATATATTACATTGAAGTCCATCTTTCAACCATTTTTCGCCATTAATCATTTGCGCATATTCGCCAATAGTCATGCCGTGAACCAATGGTATAGGGTGCATTCCCAAGAAACTTTTGTTTTCAATTTCTAAAGTAGGGCCGTCAATATAATGTCCGTTAGGGTTTGGTCTGTCCAAAATTAGCACAGGAATTCCCGCTTCGGCACAAGCTTCCATAACGTAATGTAATGTAGAAATATAAGTATAAAAACGAACGCCAACATCCTGAATATCAAATATAATAATGTCTAAATCTTTTAATGATTCTGGTGTTGGTTTTCTATGTTTTCCATGAAGAGAAACTAATGGAAGTTGCGTTTTAATATCAATGCCATCCTCAACATGTTCTCCAGCATCTGCTTTTCCACGAAAGCCATGTTCTGGGGCAAATACTTTAACAGCGTTTATGCGCTTATCACTATGCAGAAAATCTACTAAATGATAACTTGTATCTGTCTTTAATTCAGGATTGTCCAAATTCGGTAAACTAAGTGTAACAACCGAAGTCTGATTTGCCACAATCCCAACGCGTTTACCTTTTAATAAAGGTAAATATAACTCTGTTCGATTGGCACCCACGATAATGGCTTTATCATCCCGAACTTGTTTCAGAACCTCATCCTTTGCTACATTCTCATTTTTCCCTTTAGAAGCACAAGAAATCATTACTAAAACAATCCCAGTAATTATCGAGAAAACTGTATTTTTGAAAACATTAAAACCCATAGTATAATTTTGAATTACGAGTATTTTATAGCTAAACGCATTATTGGTAGTAAAGCGTATAAAAGTAGTATTTCGGCACCAATAATAAAAATTGGAATTGCTGCAATTGCTATTGGTTTGGTTGTGATGATGATTGCTATTGCAACAGGCATTGGGCTACAAGAAAAAATACGTGATAAAGTAGTGGCGTTTAATGGGCATGCAACCATTACAAATTACGATAGCAACGCATCCCAAGAAAGTGTAATGCCTATTTCTAAGGTACAAGACTTTTATCCAGAATTTAAAGCTATAGAAGGTGTAAAGCACATTCAGGCTGTGGCCACCAAATTCGGGGTAATACGAACCGAAACAGATTTTGAGGGTACGGTTTTAAAAGGCGTAGGTTCAGATTATAATTGGGATTATTTTAAAGAATATTTAGTAGAAGGGCGCATACCAAGTTTCGATACCAAGTGGAGCGAAGAAGTTTTAATCTCTAAATATTTAGCCAACAGGTTGGGCTTTAAAGTCAACGACAAGTTCCAAATGTATTTCCTAAAGGACGATACCGAAAAACCACCAAACATCATCAGTTTTAAAATAGTTGGCATTTACAATTCTGGATTTCAAGATTTTGATGCAACTTACTTAATAGGCAACCTTAGGGCATATACAACGTATTAATAAGTGGGATGAAGATCAAATAGGTAACTTCGAAGTTTTTATTGACGATTATGATGATTTAGACCGCATGGGCGTAGAAATTTTTCAAAACACCCCATCAACCCTAAATACTTCTACAGTAAACGAAAAATTCTATTCCATTATAGAATGGATTAAAATTTTCGATAAAAATATTTACGGTATCATCGGGATTATGATATTGGTAGCAGGTATCAACATGATAACTGCACTCTTGGTTTTAATTTTGGAACGCACACAAATGATTGGGATTTTAAAAGCCCTAGGCAGTTCCAATTGGAGCATCCGGAAACTATTTCTATACAACGCTTCCTATTTAATACTACTTGGTTTATTCTGGGGGAACATCATTGGTTTAGGCATTTTATTTGCACAAAAACGCTTCAAGATTTTCGAAATGAACCCAGATGTGTATTACGTTACCGAAGCACCTGTTTACATCAGTTTAAGTTATATTTTAGGGTTAAACCTTGGGACATTAGCGCTATGTCTCATCATGCTTTTGGTGCCCTCGTACATCATAACTAAAATATCACCAGTAAAAGCCATAAGGTTCGAATAATTTTTTATTTGGGCGTTACCCCGAAAAGGGGTCGGGCTTTCCGTTCCAAGTCCTCGCTCGTGCCTCGCTATGGGCTTTCCTCTGCAATCCCTAACGCACCTGTTTGCTAAGTTTTGGTATTGTAGAAATTTTGTTGCTTACCAGCGTTTTTCTCCTAATCTTCAACCCTCCCAATAGCCCTATTACCACTCCCTTTTTCAATACCCACATTTAAATCCCCAAGTTCTTTACGAGACAGTTCTACAACTTCCATAAGTTCTTTTACTTTTTCTGGGTAATTGTCATAAACATTATATTGTTCCCCAGGGTCACGCATCATATTATAAAGTTCTGGTTTATCAATACTCATTTTTATCCTTTTACCACCAAATCCATCATTGCCAGGTTTAGTGTTGTAAGACCTCCAAGTATGGGGTAATACTAGTTTCCAATTGCCTTTTCGTACACCATTTAAATTGTTCTTACCATGATAATACAATATTGTTTCTCTGGGTTCCGATTTAAAATCACCTTTCCAAAGTGATGAAATATCTACACCATCAATCTTATTATTCGATAATTTACCGTTAGAAATCGCAGAAAATGTTGGTAGCAAATCAATAGCACATGCCAGTTTATTACAAATAGTACCTTCGGGAGTTTTACCTGGCCATCGGATGATGAATGGTACTCGCTGACCGCCTTCCCAACTCGTGGTTTTCCCTTCGCGTAAACCTCCCGAAGAACCCGCATGATTTCCAAAATTCAGCCAAGGCCCATTATCTGATGTAAAAATTAAAATTGTATTATTTGTTATATTATTTTGCTCTAAAGCTTTGCTTATTTCTCCAACAGACCAGTCGATTTCCATCATCACGTCGCCATACAACCCTTGCTCACTTTTACCTCTAAACTTGTCAGAAACTCCCAGAGGAATATGTCCCATAGAATGTGGCACGTACAAAAAGAATGGTTTTTTTGCATTTCTATTAATAAAATCAACCGCCTTTTCTGTAAAAAGTGTCGTTAGTTTATCTTGATCTTTCAGGCTTGTAATGTTCTCGATAACTTCATTTCCTTCTATTAAAGGCAATTCTGGGAAATTAGAACGTCCTTTTTTATCTGGTAGTTTCTCCCCGTAATATTGCTATGTGGCCACATATCATTAGAATAGGGCAAGCCAACATATTCGTCAAAACCGTGTTGTAATGGTAAAAACTTCTTTTGCCAACCCAAATGCCATTTTCCGAAGCAAGCTGTTGCATAACCTTGTGCTTTAAACAGTTCTGCAATAGTGAGTTCTTTTGAATTAATCCCAATGTTATGATGTGGAAATAAAGCCCCTGAAAATCCAATTCTATTTGGGTAGCATCCTGTTAAAAGCCCTGCTCGCGAAGAACTACATACAGGCTGAGCCGCATAAAAATTAGTAAACCGCATGCCTTTGCTTGCCATTTGGTCTAGGTTGGGTGTTTCAAAACCTGTTGCGCCGTAACATCCCACATCGCCATAGCCTTCATCATCAATAAATATTACAATTACGTTTGGTGTTCCAGAGTTTTGAGCTTGCAAAAAGTGAGTTAATCCAATAAAAACTAATGTTGTGAGCAGAATTAAAGTTGCGTGTTTTTTCATCTTAAAAAGTTTTTAACTATTCTCAATATCACTAATATGATGTTCTAAAGCCTTTACAGAAATTTGGATTTCTAAAATCAAATAAGCTAAAGAAGCAATCAATAACAATAAAGCAGCTCCAAATACCCAAATAGCAATAGTTTGTTGTTGCACATAAATTAAAAACATGGTTAACACACAAAGGAGCAAACTGCTAATACCGAGAATTTGCATAGATCTGGTAAGATACAATCGCCTTTTAATGTTTTGTATTTGGGCCATTAAAACGCTGTCTTTATTTTGGATGTATTTATCGTGTAAACTTCTTATGGTAGCTGCATATGCTAAAAACCTATTGGTGTAAGCTAGCATAATCAAAGAAATAGCTGAAAATAGTAAGGCTGGCGTGGTAAGTGTCAATTCTTCCATAATTTTTTAAAAAGGTGTAGTCAAAGTTAGGCAACTTTTTATATTTTCGGGTGGTGCAAGAAGACTTTCTACATTACATCTGGAAACATAAAAAGTTTCATCAAACAAATTTAAAAACTACCAATGGGGAAGAAGTTGTTGTGGTCTCCAATGGACAACATAATTTAAACGCAGGTCCTGATTTTTTTAACGGCCAAGTTAGAATTAACGACCAACTTTGGGCGGGAAATATTGAGATTCACTTAAAATCTTCCGATTGGTTTGTACATAATCACGAGCAAGACAAGGCCTATGATAACGTTATTTTGCATGTGGTTTGGGAGCACGATTCCGAGGTGTTTAGAAAAGATAATACAGTAATTCCAACTTTAGAAATTAAAGATTATGTGTCGTCTTCTGCTTTAAAAAATTATACCAAATTGTTTAATTCAACTCAAAACTGGATTAATTGTGAAAACGATTTTGGAGCTATTGATAATTTTACCATTAACAATTGGTTGGAGCGCTTATATTTTGAACGTTTAGAACGAAAATCTGTTGAAGTTTTAAAACTTTTGGAACATTCAAAAAACGATTGGGAAGCTGTGTTATTTAAAATGTTAGCTAAAAATTTTGGATTGAAGGTAAATGGCGAAGCATTTTTAAGTATAGCGAGTTCTTTTGATTTTTCGATTTCAAGAAAAACACAATCTAAAATTGAAAGTATAGAAGCATTGCTATTTGGTCAATCGGGTTTATTAAGTGAAACCATTGAAGAACCTTATTATAAAAACTTGCAAAACGAATACACGTTTTTAACTCAAAAGTTTAGTCTTGATAATAGTCTGGTTGTAGCACCTTCATTCTTTAGGCTGAGACCTAATAATTTCCCAACCATCAGGTTATCACAATTGGCGAATTTGTATCATAGGCATCAAAATCTGTTTTCAAAATTAATAGAAGCTGAATCAATGGAAGAGATAACTGAGGTGTTATCCGTCAGTACTTCAGATTTCTGGAAAACACATTATACGTTTTCAAAAGCATCAAAAGCATCAAATAAGTGTTTAACTAAATCATTCATTCAGCTTTTAATCATAAATACTATCATTCCAATAAGGTTCAGTTATGCCAAATATCAAGGTAAATCTTCCGAAGAAAAAATTATTGGAATTATGGAACAAATGCCTTCAGAAAAAAATAGCATTATTGATAAATTTAATACACTTAAAAAAGGGATTTCTAATAACGCATTGAAATCTCAGGCATTTTTACAACTTAAAAACGACTATTGTGATAAAAACAATTGTTTAAAATGTGCCATTGGAAGTAAACTACTAAACGATTAAACTTTTCAACCTCTAAACTTTTAAAAGAATAAACTAAAGATTAACTTGCGCTTATGAATGTTTTTTACAGAATCTTGTTGTATTTGCAAAAACATGGTTACCATGTTTGCCAACGTATTGCAGATAGATTAGGAATTCGTGCTAAAGTAGTGCGAACTTCGTTTA
Source organism: Jejuia sp. G7-7 (assembly GCF_055808955.1). Classification (NCBI taxonomy): domain Bacteria; kingdom Pseudomonadati; phylum Bacteroidota; class Flavobacteriia; order Flavobacteriales; family Flavobacteriaceae; genus Jejuia; species Jejuia sp. G7-7. The sequence goes on along the minus strand of NZ_JBVVSZ010000001.1, from coordinate 1,783,717 downwards.
TGTATATCACTTTTGTAACAGTAGGTTTTGGTTTTGCGCTCTATATGTTTCTAGCATTTTGGATGCGTATAAAAGATTTAGTATACACAAAACGTTCATCAGTATTCGACTTATAATCAATGAATCCGATAGTTAGACTTTTTAGATCTAGAATTTATACAGCATTAGCCTTATTAGTGCTTATTTTGTTAATTGGTGTAATTGGGTATCGATTTATTTCAGATTATTCGTGGGTAGATGCTCTGTATATGACGGTAATAACTATGACTACTGTTGGTTTTGGAGAGGTTGTTCCTTTAGATGATCAATCTAAAATATTTACTATATTTTTAATTTTAGCTAGTGTAATAATTGTAGGTTATGCATTGTCTATTATTACCGAATACATTTTAAGTAAAAATGATATTGAAGAATTAAAACATAAAAAGATGCAGAAGAAAATAGATAGTTTTAACGATCATGTTATCATTTGTGGCTATGGCAGAAATGGAAAGCAAGCAGCAAGAAAATTACAGGCGCACAATAAATCTTTTGTAATAATTGAACGTGATAAGGAAGTAGAAGAACGCCTAAAACATGATGAAGTTCCTTATGTAATTGGTAATGCCAATGAAGATGAAACATTGCTTTTGGCTGGTGTTGATAGGGCTTCAAATTTTATAACAGCGCTTCCAAATGATGCCGATAATGTGTTTGTAGTGTTATCAACAAGGCAGTTAAATAAAAAAATTAATATTATAAGTAGAGCTTCTCAAGAATCATCCTATGAAAAATTAAAATTTGCAGGAGCAAACAATGTTATTCTACCAGATAAAATTGGTGGAGATCATATGGCGTCTTTGGTTGTAGTGCCGGGTTTAATGGAGTTTATTGATAACCTTTCTATAGTCGGAAAAGATAATATTAATCTGGAAGAAGTTGCGGTCGAAAAGCTGTTCAATTCAAAAAAACAACGTACAATTAAAGATTTAGATTTAAGAAAAAAACGGGTTGTACGGTTATTGGTTATAAAGATGAAAATGGAGAATACACTTTAAATCCAGAGCCAGAATTAGTACTTGCTCCAAATTCTAAAATTATTGTTTTAGGCAGACCAGAACAAATAGAGGATTTAAATTCAGAATACGATATTGAAATTGAAGATTCTTAATATTTAAGACTATATGTTTTAAAAAATGATTTTTTTAGCATCTTGCTAACTTCCTATGTATATTTTTCAATAAATAACTAACAGATTTTTACTATGAAGAAATATCTTCTTTCAATATTCACTTTAATTTTACCACTACTTACATTTGCCCAAGAGACAGCCGAAAAAGGTTTAGATCAACGAATAGACGAAGGTTTTAAACCATTTTCTGATGCAGTTTTTAACACTGTATTTTTTCCTGTGTTTGGGATTCCTTTCGTGTTAATATTACTGGTGTTTAGTGCTTTGTTTTTTACTATTTATTTTGGATTTCCTAATATTAGATACTTTGGAAAAGCCATTAATACCGTAAGAGGAAAGTATGATGAAATTGAAGGCGGGCACCATGCATCTGATACTTCAATGACTATAGATGGAGATATTCGTGATACAATTCGTGATGAAAGTAAAGAAGGAGAAGTAAGTCATTTTCAAGCTTTAGCTACCGCAGTTTCAGGAACAGTAGGTAATGGGAATATAGCTGGTGTTGCTTTAGCTATTGCATTGGGAGGCCCTGGGGCAACCTTCTGGATGATAATTTGTGGTTTGCTTGGTATGTCGTCAAAATTTGTTGAGTGTACATTAGGTGTTCAGTATAGAGATGTAGACGAAGACGGTACTGTATATGGAGGGCCAATGTACTACATAAGCAGAGGTCTCAAAGAAAAAGGGTTTAAAACTCTTGGAAAAATTGCTGCTGCATGTTTTGCTGTTTTTTGTATTGGAGGTTCTTTTGGCGGTGGAAATGCAGCACAATCAAATCAAGCTACCATTGTTTTAAAAAACTTATTGGATTTAAATAACGCTGGTGCAGGTTTTTGGATTGGTGTAATATTAGCAATTCTTGTTGGTATCATTATTATTGGTGGTATTAAAAGAATAGCATCAGTTACCGAAAAAGTAGTGCCTTTTATGGCAGTCTTTTATTTATTGGCATGTTTATATATTATTTTTAGTAATTTTTCTCTGGTAGATGATGCTATTGGTTTAATAATTACTGAAGCTTTTAACCCAACAGCTATTGGTGTTGGTAGTTTAATAGGAGTATTGCTAGTTGGATTTAAGCGTGCTGCTTTTTCTAATGAAGCTGGTGCTGGTTCTGCATCTATAGCGCATTCAGCTGTTAAAACGAATTATTCAGCATCGGAAGGATTGGTAGCTTTACTAGAACCATTTATAGATACTGTTGTAATATGTACAATGACAGCTCTAGTAATTATTATATTTAATTTTGGAGGAGTTTTCGATTATGGAGGAGATGGTACAGGTGGTGTATTGATTGATGGTATAAGATATGAAGGTGCTGGAATTACATCTCAAGCCTTTGCAGAATATATTCCTTATTCAAATGTATTTTTAACAATTGCGGTAGTTCTATTTGCTGTATCTACAATGATTTCTTGGTCTTATTACGGGCTACAATCTTGGAAATATTTATTCGGAAGAGGTAGAGCTGCGGATTTAGCCTATAAATTATTGTTTTTGTTATTTGTAATTATAGGGGCAGCTGCAAGTATGGGTTCAATTTGGCAATTCTCAGATGCTATGATTTTTGCTATGATTTTCCCAAACATGATAGGCTTGTTCTTTTTATTCCCAGTAGTTAAGAAGCAATTGAAGAGATATCTTGATGCCATAAAAGAGGCTAAAGCATAAAAAACAAATAAGTTATGAAATCCCATTTTGTATTCACTAAAGAACAACGAAATGGGATTTTTTTATTGTTATTAATCATTGTAGTCCTTCAATGCATTTACTTCTTTGTTGATTTTAGTTCCGAAGAAATCTCCATTAACGAAACCGAATTAAAACAATATGAAGCTGAAATAGATTCGCTAAGGCGGATTGAAATTGAAGCAAGAAAACCTAAAATCTACCCTTTCAATCCAAACTTTATCACAGATTATAAAGGTGCAACCTTAGGAATGAGCAACACCGAAATTGATAAATTGCTTGCATTCCGAAAAGCTGACAAATGGATTAATTCCACAAAACAATTTCAACAAGTTACAGGGGTTTCAGATTCATTACTTGCTATAATAAGTCCCTATTTTAAATTTCCAGAATGGGTTACAAACCCTAAACCAAAACAAGTATTTTCTAATTCATATAATAACAAACCAAAAACATTTGCTCAAAAAAGAGATTTAAATAAAGCATCAGCGACAGAATTACAACGTGTTAATGGTATTGGCGAAGTGCTATCAAAACGCATCATAAAATATCGTGAGAAATTTAAAGGCGGTTTCATAGCAGATGTTCAACTTCAAGAGGTTTATGGTTTAACCCATGAAGTGATTGTAAATATCACTAAAGATTTTACGGTAAAAACACCACGAATAATCAATAAAATAAACTTGAATACAGCAACAGTAGACCAGCTAGTTACTATTCAATACATAGACTACGAAATTGCGCATCAAATCATAGAATACCGCCAGTTGCATGAAGGCTTTAGTGATTTAGACGAATTAATAAAAGTAAAAGACTTTCCCGTAAGCAAAATAGATATAATTCAATTATCTTTGCACATTCAATAAAAGAGTACGTTAAAATTTTCCATCCAAACAAACCAAACTGGATTTTAATGTGTATCTAAAAATTACAGTATGACAAGTATGTATTTTACTGAAGAGCATCATCTCTTTAGAAAAAGTTTACAAGATTTTTTAAAAAAGAAGTAGTCCCAAATATTGATGATTGGGAAAAATCTGGAGAAATTGATAAATCTGTTTGGTTAAAGTTTGGCGAAATGGGCTTTTTCGGAATTAACTATCCAGAAGCCTATGGAGGCCTAAATCTAGATTTATTCTATACCGTAATTCTTTTAGAAGAATTACAAAAAATTAATTCGGGAGGTTTTGCAGCTGCAGTTTGGGCACATGTATATTTGGCCATGACACATCTAAATGCCGAAGGAGATGAAACTATAAAACAAAATTACCTTACACCAAGTATTTCTGGAGAAAAAATAGGCTGTTTATGCATCACAGAACCTTTTGGAGGAAGTGATGTTGCTGGTATGCGCACTACTGCCGTAAAACAAGGTGGTAAATACATTATCAACGGATCCAAAACATTTATAACCAATGGTGTAAGTAGTGATTATTTAATAATAGCCGCCAAAACCACGCCAGAATTAGGTAATAAAGGCATCAGTATATTTATTATCGATAGAGAAACTCCAGGAGTATCAGCAACCAAATTAGATAAACTAGGTTGGCGCGCATCCGATACTGGCGAAATTGCGTTTGATGACGTTACCATTCCCGCAAGTAATTTAATGGGCGACGAAAATAAGGGCTTCAATTACATCATGCAACATTTTGCATTAGAGCGTTTAATTATGGGGATAAATGCTCACGCTAGAGCTGAATTTGCTTTAGATTATGCATTACAATATATGAGTGAACGTCAAGCTTTCGGAAAAACCATAGATAAATTTCAAGCATTACGCCACACTATTTCAGAATTGTATGCCGATTTAGAAGTTTGCAAAAACTACAATTATGCAGTAGCCAACGCTCTCAACAGAGGCGAATACGTGGTAAAAGAAGCTACAATTTCAAAATTAAAGTCCACTAAAATGGCCGATGATGTTGTTTACCAATGTCTTCAGTTTTTAGGCGGTTATGGCTATATGGAAGACTACCCAATGGCGCGGCTGTTTAGAGATAGTAGGCTAGGGCCAATTGGAGGGGGCACTTCGGAGATTCTTCGTGAGATTATTGCAAAAATACTTATTGATAAAAAGGAGTACAAGCCAGCGACTTAAACACGTGTTATTTATAAGTTGCGCTTTTGGAATTTAATTTTTTTATTTTTTTGGAATTTTAATAACGAGGTGCTTGCACCGAATTATTTATTTGGGCGTTACCCCGAAAAGGGGTCGGGCTTTACACTATATCTTTTTTAAGCGTCTTTGCGAAGGAGGAACGACTGTGGCAATCTGTTTAATCTATTTTCTGTACTAAGTTTAATGCTTATTAGTCTTAAAAAAGGATGCCGTTGCAATCCCTAACGCGCTTGCTTGCTATGTTTTTGTTTTTAATTTGAAAGTTGTTTTATATTTTACTTTTGTTATTGCAGCGTTCCTTCTAACATATTCTGTAATTCAGAACTTATTTTTGGGTCAATAATGTCTGTTAATTTCCCAGTTTTAAAATCATATTTTTTGATTAAAGTCGGTTCATTATATTCTTCATATTGTCCATCATTATTTTTGTCAACTCCGAACCTGATAACTAAGTCTTTACTATTATTTATGAACTTATAATTGTAAACATCCATTCCTTCAATTCCGATTTTTTCCATTTCATTTTTACTAAAGGAATAGATATATAATGATTTAAAATCCTTTAGGTTTATAACTCCATCTTTATATGTGTCTTTTTCAGAAGCCTCTATCAATAAAAGAATTTCTTTGTTAAAATACTCAGTATTTATTTTATTGAAATTTACTCGATTAACAAATAGTTTTTTGTTCATTCCACCATTTGGATTATAAATAATTACATTATTGTAAGCTCCATAAAACCCACCTGAATACCTATTATCAGATTTTACGTAACTATCTGAGGAGGAAACTGCTCTTAAAAGTCCGTTTAAATCTTCTTTTTCATTTAAAGTTTTATGTGAAACAGGAATAATATAAACCGAGTTAAGTGTATCAATTAGTTTTGGCGTTTCGTATGAAATTACCTGTTCTCGTTTATTCTCTTTTTGTAGCTTTTCAATTTTTTCATCAGATAATATTCCAGTTTCGGTATCGTAATCATTAAATCTACGATGCTCCATAATTGTAATTGAAATAAATGCTATTAAAGCAACTGTTAAAAATATTACACCAACTGTTCCTAAAACAGCTAATAACTTTTGATTATATTTTTCGATTTTCATTTATAGTTTTATTTTTCGTATCAATGTTAAACAAATCTAGCAAATTTTTTCTGTCATTTTAAAGTATAGCTCTCCTAAAAACATCACTCAAAAATTACCAACCCAAACAATTGCAAACTCTAAATAACTTTTTATATTTGCGCCCTGAAAATTCTAAAAGAGAGGAGGTTAAGATACTATGTTAATAATTCCAATTAAAGAAGGAGAAAATATAGAAAGAGCACTAAAGCGTTATAAGCGTAAGTTTGTGAAAACAACTGTTAAAAATCAGTTGAACGAGCGTAAGCAGTTTACAAAACCTTCAGTTGCTCGAAGAAGACAAATTCAGAAAGCACAATATATTCAAGCATTAAGAGATGCAGAAGAAGTTTAGTTCTTCTCAATACATATTTTAAATCCTGCTTTTCATGTGCTGAACTTGTTTCAGCTATAGCAGGATTTTTTTGCTTTATCATTAAATAAAAGGTTGTACATTTATCTAGAACAATAGAGAAAACTAACTATCTAATTTTCTAATAATCCAAATCTTGTCTTTTCAACCCTTTACAGATTATCTACTATTAGAGAAAAACTACTCTAAGCTAACTGTGCAGGCCTATCAATCAGATTTAGAATCGTTTAAAGATTTTATAAATGATGAGTATGGTTCTGCTACAGCGAAAGACATGAACTATTCACAAATAAGAACGTGGATAGTGAGTTTGGTGGAATCAGGGATAACAAATAGAAGTATCAACAGAAAAATATCTTCATTAAATACCTATTATAAATTTTTGTTGAAAGTAGGGGATGTTGTTGAAAATCCATTATCAAAGCACAAAGCTTTAAAAACGAGTAAAAAAGTTCAGATTCCTTTTTCACAAGAAGAAATACGAATAGTATTGGACGAATTAAATTTTGATGAAACGTTTGAAGGTTCCAGAAATAAGCTCGTTATTGAGTTATTTTATTCCACAGGAATTCGTAGAATTGAATTGGTAAACTTAAAATTATCGCATATTGATTTTGGTAATAAAACTGTAAAAGTATTAGGTAAGAGAAATAAGGAACGGGTTGTTCCGTTATTAAAATCAGTAAACGAAACCTTAAGCACCTATATAGAAGCCAGAAATAATCTAGAAGAAATTAAAGATTCAGAGCATTTGTTTTTAACTAAAAAAGGCGTTAAAATTTACGAAACACTTGTTTACAGAGTAATAAATGATTATTTTAGTCAGGCTTCTTCAAAAGTAAAAAAGAGTCCGCATATTCTCAGACACTCATTTGCAACTCATTTACTAAATCAGGGGGCAGATTTAAATGCTGTTAAAGAGCTTCTTGGTCATACAAGTTTAGCAGCAACTCAGGTTTATACTCACAATAGTATAGCCGAACTTAAAAAAGTACATTTAAAGGCGCACCCTAGAAGTAAAAAATAGTGTTTTTAAATTTTTGTCTAACCAAAATATAAGAGTATGAAAGTAAACACGCAATCCGTTAATTTTAATGCAGATCAAAAATTAATTGACTTTATTCAAAAGCGAATGGATAAGTTAGATATGTTTTACGATAAGGTTATAAAATCTGATGTGTATTTGAAAGTTGAGAACACAAGTGATAAAGCCAATAAAATATTTGAAGCAAGAGTAAGTGTTCCTGGAGATAGCTTAATAGTTAAAAAGCAATGTAAAAGTTTTGAAGAAGGTGTAGATGTGGCAGTTTCGTCTCTAGAAAGGCAGTTGAAAAAGCGAAAAGAAAAATTAAGAGCACATTCATGATAAATTTTTCAAAAAAATGTTTTGAATAACTAAATAAATATATACATTTGCAGTCCGTTAGAAATAACGGGCTTTTTTTATGCGTAAAAAGTGTAGAAAACGCCGATGTAGCTCAGCTGGCTAGAGCAGCTGATTTGTAATCAGCAGGTCGTGGGTTCGAGTCCCTCCATCGGCTCTAAAAAACAGAGCTTTTTGAATCGATAAAATTCAAAAAGTAAAGTTCTTTTAAATATTGAATTAACGTTTGGAGTTTTGAATGTATATTGAAAATTTCAAGTGATTTGGGGAGATACTCAAGCGGCCAACGAGGACAGACTGTAAATCTGTTGGTTTTTACCTTCGCAGGTTCGAATCCTGCTCTCCCCACAAATTGATTTTAAACTACGTTTTAAAATTACTGGATCATCAAGTGTAGTAAGATAATCCAAATTAAAACCAAGCAAGCGAAAGTTTGCAAAACGCGGGAGTAGCTCAGTTGGTAGAGCGTCAGCCTTCCAAGCTGAATGTCGCCAGTTCGAACCTGGTCTCCCGCTCTAACCATTTACGAGTTACGATGTACGAGTGCAAATCGTAAATCAAAAATCGGCAATCGTAAATGAATTGCCGGTGTAGCTCAGGGGTAGAGCGTTTCCTTGGTAAGGAAGAGGTCACGAGTTCAAATCTCGTCATTGGCTCTAAAGAAATTGATTAGAATACACTAATATTATTATATAACTAAGATTAAATTATTAAAAACATGGCAAAGGCAACTTTCGATCGTTCAAAACCACACTTAAATATTGGTACAATTGGACACGTAGATCACGGTAAAACAACTTTAACTGCTGCTATTACTAAAGTATTAGCTGATGCAGGTTTATCAGAAGCAAAAGATTTCGACCAAATCGATAACGCTCCAGAAGAAAAAGAAAGAGGTATTACAATTAATACATCTCACGTAGAATATCAAACAGCTAACCGTCACTACGCTCACGTTGACTGTCCAGGTCACGCGGATTACGTAAAGAACATGGTAACTGGTGCTGCTCAAATGGACGGTGCTATTTTAGTTGTTGCTGCAACTGATGGTCCTATGCCACAAACTCGTGAGCACATCTTATTAGGACGTCAAGTAGGAATTCCTCGTATCGTTGTATTCATGAATAAAGTGGATATGGTTGATGATGAAGAATTATTAGAATTAGTAGATATGGAAATCAGAGATTTATTATCTTTCTATGAGTACGATGGAGATAATGGTCCTGTAATTTCAGGTTCTGCTTTAGGAGCACTTAACGGTGAGCAAAAATGGGTTGATACAGTAATGGAATTAATGAAAGCTTGTGATGAGTGGATTGAAGAGCCAGTACGTGATATGGATAAGCCTTTCTTAATGCCTATCGAAGACGTATTCTCTATTACAGGTCGTGGTACTGTTGCAACTGGTAGAATTGAAACTGGTGTAGCAAATACTGGAGATCCAGTAGAGATTATTGGTATGGGAGCTGAGAAATTAACTTCTACTATTACTGGTATCGAAATGTTCCGTCAAATATTGGATAGAGGTGAAGCTGGTGATAACGCTGGTATCTTATTAAGAGGTATTGAGAAATCTCAAATCTCTAGAGGTATGGTAATTACTAAACCAGGTTCTGTAACACCACACGCTAAATTTAAAGCTGAGGTTTATATCTTGAAAAAAGAAGAAGGTGGACGTCACACGCCTTTCCATAATAACTACCGTCCACAGTTCTACGTTCGTACAACTGACGTAACAGGAAACATTGCACTTCCAAGTGGAGTTGAAATGGTTATGCCTGGAGATAACTTAACCATTACTGTTGAGTTAATTCAGCCAATTGCAATGAATATTGGTTTACGTTTCGCTATCCGTGAAGGAGGTAGAACAGTAGGTGCTGGTCAGGTAACTGAGATTTTAGACTAAACACTAGTTTAACATAAATAAAGACTCAAGGTATCACGCTTAAAAGCGTGATGCCTTTTGACTTATAGTTACGGGTTTAGCTCAGTTGGTAGAGCACTGGTCTCCAAAACCAGGTGTCGGGGGTTCGAGTCCCTCAATCCGTGCAAAAAATATAGAACAAACAATTTGTTCAAAAGTTTGAAATTAGGAGTAATATCCTATAAAAAAGAAATTTAAATGGCTGGAATTGTAACATACGTAAAAGAATCTTTTGAAGAACTAAAGAATAATGTGTCATGGCCTACATGGGCAGAAGCACAAAGTTTAACAGTTTTAGTAGCTGTGTTTTCAATTATATTCTCTCTTGCAATTTGGGGAGTAGATACAGTTTTCAGCAAAGTTATAACACTTTACTTTAAATATATTAACGGTTAAAACAAAGATTTTATGTCTGAAGTAAGTGAAAAAAAATGGTACGTTGTTAGGGCTGTAAGTGGTCAGGAAAATAAAATTAAAACTTACATAGAGAATGAAATTTCTCGTTTAGGTTTACAAGATTATGTTGATCAGGTATTAGTTCCAACAGAAAAAGTGATTCAAATTCGTAACGGAAAAAAGATTCAAAAAGAAAAAACGTTTTTTCCAGGATATATCATGATTCAGGCGAATTTAACTGGAGAAGTACCGCACATTATAAGATCTGTAACTAATGTTATTGGTTTTTTAGGTGAAACAAAAGGTGGAGATCCTGTGCCGTTAAGACAATCTGAAGTAAACAGAATGTTAGGTAAAGTAGATGAATTAGCAGTAGATGAAAATGTAAACGTAGCTATTCCATTCACAAAAGGAGAAACTGTAAAAGTAATTGACGGTCCATTTAATGGATTTGATGGTACTATAGAAAACATAAATGAAGAAAAGCGTAAGCTAGAAGTAATGGTTAAGATTTTTGGAAGAAAAACACCATTAGAGTTAAGCTATATGCAAGTTGAAAAAATTTAATAATTGTTACATTAAAAAAGATAGGTATTAGAGCTTCCAAAACTAATCTTATCAAATTTAAATTTTAAAAAATGGCAAAAGAGTTAGGTAAAGTAGTTAAGCTACAAGTAAGGGGAGGTGCAGCGAATCCGTCGCCACCGGTTGGACCCGCTCTAGGTGCTGCTGGGGTGAACATAATGGAGTTCTGTAAGCAATTTAATGCTAGAACCCAAGATAAACCAGGTAAGGTTTTACCTGTTGTTATCTCTGTATACAAAGACAAGTCTTTCGACTTCGTTATTAAAACACCTCCAGCTGCAGTACAATTATTAGAAGCGGCCAAAGTAAAAAAAGGTTCAGGAGAACCAAACCGAAAAAAAGTAGCTAAAGTATCTTGGGATCAGGTTAAAACCATCGCAGAAGACAAAATGGTTGATCTAAATGCATTTACTGTTCAATCTGCAATGAAAATGGTTGCTGGAACAGCAAGATCAATGGGAATAACTGTAACAGGGAAATTCCCTTCTTAATCTATTAAAGACATTAGAAAATGGCAAGATTAACAAAAAAGCAAAAGAAGCTTTAGCGAAAATAGAAAAAGGTAAAATTTATTCTGTTGATGAAGCATCAGCATTAATAAAAGAAATTACCAATACTAAGTTTGATGCATCAATTGATTTAGCAGTACGTTTAGGAGTAGATCCTCGTAAAGCTAACCAAATGGTACGAGGTGTGGTTTCTTTACCACACGGAACTGGTAAGGATATGAAAGTATTAGCATTAGTAACACCAGACAAAGAAGCGGAAGCTAAAGAAGCTGGAGCAGATTACGTAGGTTTAGATGAGTACCTTGATAAAATCAAGAGTGGTTGGACAGACGTTGATGTAATTATTACTATGCCAAGTGTAATGGGTAAATTAGGTCCTTTAGGACGTGTATTAGGTCCTCGTGGTTTAATGCCTAACCCAAAAACTGGTACTGTTACTATGGATGTTGCTAAAGCTGTAACAGAAGTGAAAGCTGGTAAAATTGACTTTAAAGTTGATAAAACTGGTATTGTTCACGCTGCTATAGGGAAAGCATCATTTAGTGCTGATAAAATTGCGGGTAACGCAAATGAATTATTAACAACATTAATGAAACTAAAACCGACAACCGCTAAAGGTGTTTACGTAAAAAGCATTTTCATGTCTTCTACAATGAGCCCAAGTTTAGCGATTGATCCTAAAATTGGTTAATTAAGTTAAAACTTTAAATTATGACAAGAGAAGAAAAATCGCAAGTAATTCAAGACTTAACTGCACAATTAACTGATAATGCAAATATCTATTTAACAGATATTTCAGGATTAAATGCAGGTACTACTTCAGATTTGCGTCGTGCTGCTTTTAAAGCAAACGTGCAAATGGCAGTTGTTAAAAACACATTACTTGAAAAAGCAATGGAAGCTTCAAATAAAGAGTTTGGAGATCTTCCTACGGTTTTAAAAGGAAATACATCTGTGATGTATTCTGAAACTGGTAATGCACCAGCTAAAGTAATTAAAGCTTTCAGAAAAAAATCAGAGAAGCCTTTGTTAAAAGGAGCTTTTATTGAGGAAGCTATTTACCTTGGTGATGACCAGTTAGATATGTTAGTAGATATCAAGTCTAAAGAAGAATTGATAGGTGAGATTGTAACATTACTTCAATCTCCTGCTAAAAATGTTATTTCTGCACTTAAATCAGGTGGTGGAACAATAGCAGGTATCATTAAAACTTTATCCGAGAAAGAAGGATAAACAAAAAAGTACGCACTTTATTACAATTATATTATTTATTACAAAATTATTAAAACGATAGAAAAATGGCAGATTTAAAAGATTTCGCAGAACAATTAGTTAACCTTACTGTAAAAGAAGTAAATGAGTTAGCAACTATATTAAAAGATGAGTATGGTATCGAGCCTGCTGCTGCAGCTGTAGCTGTTGCTGCTGGTGGAGCTGCTGCTGGTGGAGACGCTGCAGAAGAGCAAACTGAATTTGATGTTATCTTAAAAGCAGCAGGTGGTTCTAAACTAGCTGTTGTAAAATTAGTTAAAGAATTAACTGGTTTAGGGTTAAAAGAAGCTAAAGGTTTAGTTGATGATGCACCAAGCGCAATCAAAGAAGGTATAGCTAAAGATGAAGCTGAAGCTTTAAAAGCATCTTTAGAAGAGGCTGGAGCTGAGGTTGAGCTTAAGTAATCTTTACAACTCAACAATACAAGGGTTTAGGTATATCCCGCAATATGGCGGGATAACACCTAAACCATTTTGCGTATATAAACGTATACTCAAATAAATTGCAAAAACAGAATTCTAAGTAGGTTAGATTTAGTGCTGTTTTACTAGTGTTTAAAAGCACTATCAAAATATTTTTTAATCAAAATTCCGTCCATTGATGTTATCAACACAAGCTGAAAGATTAAATTTCTCGTCTATTGTAAATAAGACGGAATATCCAGATTTCTTGGATATTCAGATAAAATCCTTCCAGGATTTTTTCCAATTAGAGACAAAGTCTGAAGAAAGAGGTGATGAAGGGTTATACAACACCTTCATGGAAAACTTTCCAATTACAGATTCTCGTAATCAATTCGTATTAGAATTTTTAGATTACTTCGTAGATCCACCAAGATATGCTATTGAAGAGTGTATTGAAAGAGGATTGACGTACAGCGTTCCGCTAAAAGCTAGGTTAAAGTTATATTGTACAGATCCTGAACATGAGGATTTCGAGACCATTGTTCAAGATGTATACTTAGGAACTATACCTTACATGACGCCTTCTGGTACATTTTGTATCAATGGTGCAGAACGTGTTGTGGTGTCTCAATTACACCGTTCTCCAGGAGTTTTCTTCGGTCAATCTTTCCATGCAAATGGAACAAAATTATATTCAGCTAGGGTTATTCCATTCAAAGGATCTTGGATTGAGTTTGCAACAGACATCAACCAGGTAATGTATGCATACATTGATAGAAAGAAAAAATTACCTGTTACTACGCTTTTCCGTGCTATCGGTTTTGAGCGTGATAAAGATATTTTAGAGATTTTCGACTTAGCTGAAGAAGTTAAAGTTTCAAAATCTGGATTAAAGAAATACTTAGGAAGAAAATTAGCAGCTCGTGTATTAAACACATGGCATGAGGATTTTGTTGATGAAGATACAGGTGAAGTAGTATCTATTGAGCGTAATGAAATTGTGCTTGATCGTGATACTATTATCGATAAAGAAAATATAGAAGAAATTCTTGAGGCTGATGTTAAAACTATTCTTTTACACAAAGAAAGTACTGAACAAGGTGATTACGCAATTATTCATAATACGCTTCAAAAAGATCCAACAAACTCTGAAAAAGAAGCTGTTGAACATATCTATAGACAATTACGAAATGCAGAGCCACCAGATGAGGAAACTGCTCGTGGTATTATAGATAAGTTATTCTTCTCAGACCAGCGTTACTCTTTAGGAGAAGTAGGTCGTTATAGAATGAACAAAAAATTAGGTTTAGATATCGGAATGGATAAGCAAGTGCTTACTAAAGAAGATATTATAACAATCATTAAATACTTAATCGAGCTTATTAACTCTAAAGCAGAGATTGATGATATTGACCACTTATCTAACCGTCGTGTACGTACAGTAGGTGAGCAATTATCTTCTCAATTTGGTGTTGGTTTAGCACGTATGGCGCGTACAATTCGTGAGCGTATGAACGTTCGTGATAACGAGGTCTTTACACCAATTGATTTAATTAATGCGAAGACATTATCTTCTGTAATTAATTCATTCTTTGGAACAAACCAGTTGTCTCAATTTATGGATCAAACGAATCCATTAGCTGAAATTACGCATAAGCGTCGTTTATCAGCTCTTGGACCAGGAGGTTTATCAAGAGAAAGAGCAGGGTTTGAGGTTCGTGATGTGCACTACACACACTACGGAAGACTTTGTCCTATTGAAACACCAGAGGGACCAAACATTGGTTTGATTTCTTCACTTTCAGTATTTGCGAAAGTAAATTCTATGGGATTCATTGAAACTCCATATAGAAAAGTAACTGATGGTGTTGTAGATATTAAAAACGCACCAACATATTTAAGTGCTGAAGAAGAGGAAGAGAAATTAATCGCTCAAGCAACTGTAGAAGTTGATGGAGATGGTAAAATTTTGCATGATAAAGTAATTGCAAGAATGGAGGGTGATTTCCCTGTAATTAATCCAAATGATTTACATTATACGGATGTTGCACCAAATCAAATTTCATCTATATCGGCATCTTTAATTCCATTTTTGGAGCATGATGATGCGAATAGAGCCTTGATGGGGTCTAATATGATGCGTCAAGCAGTACCTTTACTAAGAGTAGATGCACCAATTGTTGGTACAGGTTTAGAACGTCAAGTAGCTTCAGATTCCAGAGTATTAATTAATGCAGAAGGAACAGGAGAGGTACTTTATGTTGATGCCAATGAAATTAAAATAAGATATGACCGTACTGAAGATGAAGCTAAAGTAAGTTTTGATAGTGATGTTAAAACATACCCATTAATCAAATTCAGAAAAACAAACCAAGGTACTTCTATCAATTTAAAGCCAATTGTGGTTAAAGGAGATAAGGTAACTAAAGGTCAAGTTTTATGTGAAGGTTATGCAACTCAACAAGGCGAATTAGCTCTTGGTAGAAATATGAAAGTTGCATTTATGCCTTGGAAAGGGTATAACTTTGAGGATGCGATTGTAATTTCAGAAAAAGTAGTTCGTGAAGATATATTTACTTCTATTCATATAGATGAATATTCTTTGGATGTTAGAGATACTAAATTAGGTAATGAGGAATTAACAAATGATATTCCAAATGTATCGGAAGAGGCTACAAAAGACTTGGATGAGCACGGAATGATTCGAGTTGGTGCTGAAGTTAAGCCTGGTGATATCTTAATTGGTAAGATTACTCCAAAAGGTGAATCTGATCCTACACCTGAAGAAAAACTATTACGTGCCATTTTTGGAGATAAAGCTGGAGATGTTAAAGATGCATCTTTAAAAGCTTCGCCTTCATTACATGGTGTTGTAATTGAAAAAGAAATTATTCGCAAGAGCGGTAAAAGATAAGCGCAAGAGAGCTCAAGACAAGGATGATATCATGGCTTTAGAGGCTCAATATGATAGAAAATTTGATGAGTTAAAAGATGTTTTAGTTGAAAAACTGTTTGCAATTGTAAACGGAAAAACAGCTCAAGGTATTTTTAATGATTTAGGTGAAGAAGTATTACCAAAAGGTAAAAAATTCACACTTAAAATGTTAAACGCAGTTGATGATTATGCGCATTTAGTTTCTGGAAAATGGACTACTGATGATTATACAAATCAATTAGTAGCAGATTTAATTCACAACTACAAGATTAAAGAAAACGACTTGCAAGGTTCTTTACGTCGTGAGAAGTTTACAATTTCTGTAGGTGATGAATTACCAGCAGGTATTATCAAATTAGCTAAAGTTTACATTGCTAAGAAACGTAAACTTAAAGTAGGTGATAAAATGGCAGGCCGTCACGGTAATAAAGGTATTGTTGCACGTATCGTTCGTCAAGAAGATATGCCATTCTTAGAAGACGGAACACCTGTTGATATTGTTCTTAATCCACTTGGTGTACCATCTCGTATGAACATCGGGCAGATTTATGAAACTGTTTTAGGTTGGGCAGGTCAAAAATTAGATCGTAAATATGCAACTCCAATTTTTGATGGTGCAACTATAGATCAAATTAACGGATTTACAGATGAAGCTGGAATTCCAAGATACGGACATACTTATTTATACGATGGAGGAACAGGGCAGCGTTTCGATCAACCAGCAACTGTTGGTGTGATTTACATGTTGAAACTAGGACACATGGTTGACGATAAAATGCACGCACGTTCTATTGGACCTTACTCATTAATTACGCAACAACCATTAGGTGGTAAAGCACAATTTGGTGGTCAGCGTTTTGGTGAGATGGAAGTTTGGGCACTTGAGGCTTATGGAGCATCAAGTACTTTACGAGAAATTTTAACTGTGAAATCTGATGATGTTATTGGTAGAGCTAAAACATACGAAAGTATTGTTAAAGGAGAACCAATGCCAGATCCAGGATTGCCAGAATCATTCAACGTACTTATGCACGAATTGAAAGGTTTAGGTTTGGATATCAGATTAGAAGAGTAGTTAATTAATTAAATTCATTTCAACCATTTATTATGGCAAGAAAACAAGATAAAAATACAGTTAAGAGGTTTAATAAAATCTCAATTGGTTTAGCATCACCAGAATCTATTTTAGCAGAATCTAGAGGTGAGGTTTTAAAACCAGAAACTATCAATTATCGTACGCACAAACCTGAACGTGATGGTTTGTTCTGTGAGCGTATTTTTGGTCCTGTAAAGGATTATGAGTGTGCTTGTGGTAAGTATAAAAGAATTCGTTACAAGGGTATTGTTTGTGACCGTTGTGGTGTTGAAGTAACTGAAAAGAAAGTACGTAGAGATAGAGTAGGACACATCAACTTGGTTGTTCCTGTTGCTCACATTTGGTATTTCCGTTCGTTACCAAACAAAATTGGTTATTTATTAGGTTTACCATCTAAGAAATTAGATATGATTATTTACTACGAACGTTACGTAGTAATTCAACCAGGTATTGCTAAAAATGAAGAAGGAGAGCCAATTCAAAAAATGGACTTCTTGACTGAAGAAGAGTACTTGAATATACTTGAAGAAATACCTCAAGAAAACCAATATTTAGACGACACAGACCCAAACAAGTTTATCGCTAAAATGGGAGCTGAGTGTTTAATAGATTTATTAGCTAGAATTGATTTAGCAGCATTGTCTTATCAATTACGTCACAAAGCAAATACTGAAACGTCTAAGCAACGTAAAACTGAAGCGTTAAAACGTTTACAAGTTGTTGGAGCTTTACGTGAATCTAACAATAACAGAGAAAATCGTCCTGAGTGGATGATTATGAAAGTTGTGCCAATTATTCCGCCAGAATTGAGACCATTAGTGCCGTTAGATGGTGGACGTTTTGCAACATCAGATTTAAATGATTTATACCGTCGTGTAATTATCCGTAATAACCGTCTAAAAAGATTGGTTGAGATAAAAGCACCAGAAGTTATTTTGCGTAATGAAAAACGTATGTTACAAGAATCTGTAGATTCATTGTTTGACAACACACGTAAATCATCAGCAGTAAAAACAGATTCTAACAGACCATTAAAATCATTATCAGATTCACTTAAAGGTAAGCAAGGACGCTTCCGTCAAAACTTACTAGGTAAGCGTGTTGATTATTCTGCACGTTCTGTAATTGTTGTTGGCCCAGAATTAAAATTATTTGAATGTGGATTGCCAAAAAATATGGCAGCTGAGTTATATAAACCTTTTGTAATTAGAAAATTAATTGAAAGAGGGATTGTAAAAACAGTAAAATCTGCAAAGAAAATTATAGATAAAAGAGAGCCTGTGGTTTGGGATATTTTGGAGAACGTTCTTAAAGGACATCCAGTATTACTGAACCGTGCACCTACGTTACACCGTTTAGGTATTCAAGCATTCCAACCAAAATTAATTGAAGGGAAAGCAATCCAGTTACACCCATTAGTGTGTACTGCATTTAATGCCGATTTTGATGGTGACCAAATGGCGGTACATTTACCACTTGGACCAGAGGCTATTTTAGAATGTCAGTTATTAATGTTGGCGTCTCATAATATCTTAAATCCTGCAAATGGTTCGCCGGTAACAGTACCTTCTCAGGATATGGTACTTGGTTTATATTATATGACCAAGTTGCGTAAATCCACACCAGAAGTACCTATTAAAGGTGAAGGTTTAACTTTTTACTCTCCAGAAGAAGTAGAAATTGCTTTTAACGAGAAGAGAGTAGACCTGAATGCTGGTATAAAAGTTAGAACTATCGATATAAATGAAGACGGTAAACTTGATAGGATGATTGTTGATACTACTGTTGGTCGAGTACTGTTTAATCAGCACGTACCGCAAGCTGCAGGGTATATCAATCAAGTATTGACTAAAAAATCTTTAAGAGATATTATCGGTCAAATTCTAAAAGTAACATCAGTTCCTGAAACTGCAGATTTCTTAGATGCGATTAGAACTCAAGGGTTTAATTTCGCATTTAAAGGTGGTTTATCATTTAGTTTAGGTGATATTATTATTCCACCAGAAAAGCAAGGTATGATAGACTCTGCTAATAAGCAAGTTGATGGTATTATGGGTAACTATAATATGGGACTTATAACAAATAATGAGCGTTATAACCAAGTTATTGATATCTGGACATCTACCAATGCAGAGTTAACTGAGTTGTCAATGAAGCGTATTCGTGAAGACCAACAAGGGTTTAACTCGGTATTTATGATGCTTGATTCTGGAGCTCGTGGATCTAAAGAACAGATTCGTCAGTTAACAGGCATGCGTGGATTAATGGCGAAACCAAAAAAATCTAATGCAGGTGGTGGAGAGATTATTGAAAACCCGATTCTTTCTAACTTTAAAGAAGGACTTTCAATTTTAGAATACTTTATTTCTACTCACGGTGCACGTAAAGGACTTGCCGATACAGCACTTAAAACTGCCGATGCAGGTTACTTAACGCGTCGTTTAGTTGATGTATCTCAAGATGTTATTATTAATACTGAAGATTGTGGTACATTAAGAGGTGTTGAAGTAGAGCCATTAAAGAAGAATGATGAAGTTGTTGAAACTTTAGAAGAAAGAATAGTTGGACGTGTTGCTTTAAATGACACGTACAATCCACTTACAGACGAATTATTAGTTGCTTCTGGAGAATTAATTAATGATAAGATAGCAAAATCAATTCAAGATTCTCCAATTGATAGTTTAGAAGTACGTTCAGCTTTAAGTTGTGAAGCAACCAAAGGAATTTGTGCTAAGTGTTACGGACGTAACCTTGCTACAGGTAAAATGGTACAACGTGGAGAAGCTGTTGGAGTTGTTGCTGCACAGTCTATTGGAGAACCTGGTACACAGTTAACGTTACGTACATTCCACGTTGGTGGTATTGCAGGTAACATTTCTGAAGATAACAAATTAGCTGTTAAGTTTGATGGTATTGCTGAGATTGAGGATCTTAAAACTGTAAAGGGAGAAGATAGTGACGGAAATATTGCAGATATCGTAATATCTCGTACTTCTGAGATCAAATTGGTTGATAAGAAAACGGGTATCACGTTAAGTACAAATAATATTCCTTATGGTTCTACTATCCTTATCAAGAGTGGTCAAGAACTTAAGAAAGGTGATGTAGTTTGTTCATGGGATCCATATAATGGTGTAATTATTTCAGAATTTGCTGGTAAAGTGAAGTATGAAAACATTGAACAAGGTGTTACTTATCAAGTAGAAATTGATGAACAAACTGGTTTCCAAGAGAAAGTAATTTCAGAATCTAGAAACAAGAAATTAATTCCAACACTTCATATTGAAGATGGTAAAGGTGAAACAATTCGTTCTTACAACCTACCAGTTGGGGCCCACTTAATGATTGATGATAATGAAGATATAAAAGTTGGTAAAATTTTAGTTAAAATACCTCGTAAGTCTGCTAAAGCGGGTGATATTACTGGTGGTTTGCCTCGTGTAACTGAGTTGTTCGAAGCGCGTAATCCATCTAATCCAGCAGTAGTTAGTGCTATTGATGGTGTTGTTTCGTTTGGGAAAATTAAGAGAGGTAATCGTGAGATCATTGTAGAATCTAAAACGGGTGATATTAAGAAATACTTAGTGAAATTATCTAATCAAATTCTTGTTCAAGAAAATGATTATGTAAAAGCTGGTATGCCTTTATCTGATGGTTCTATTACACCAAATGATATCTTAAATATCAAAGGACCTTCAGCGGTTCAGCAATATTTAGTAAATGAAGTACAAGAAGTATATCGTTTACAAGGTGTGAAAATTAACGATAAACACTTTGAGGTTGTAGTGAGACAGATGATGCGTAAAGTTAGAATTATTGATTCTGGTGATACTATT
Organism: Jejuia sp. G7-7; assembly: GCF_055808955.1. Lineage (NCBI taxonomy): Bacteria > Pseudomonadati > Bacteroidota > Flavobacteriia > Flavobacteriales > Flavobacteriaceae > Jejuia > Jejuia sp. G7-7. Next base: position 1,762,897 of record NZ_JBVVSZ010000001.1, on the reverse strand, counting down.
TTCTTAGAAGATCAATTGGCACATAAAGATGACTTTATTAAAGAAAATGATGAAATTTTCGGAATGAAAGTTATTGAAGATGCTGGTGAGTCTACAAACTTAAAAGCAGGTCAGATTATTTCACCTCGCGAGTTAAGAGACGAAAACTCTATTTTACGTAGAGAAGATAAAAAGCTTGTTGAAGCAAGAGATGCGAAGCCAGCAACTGCAACACCTATATTACAAGGTATTACCAGAGCTTCGCTTCAAACTAAATCATTTATTTCTGCAGCATCGTTCCAAGAAACTACTAAAGTGTTGAATGAAGCAGCTGTAGCTGGAAAAGTTGATACTCTTGAAGGACTTAAAGAAAATGTAATTGTTGGACATAGAATTCCGGCTGGTACAGGTATGAGAAGTTATACTGACATTATTGTAGGTTCTAAAGAAGAGTTTGACGAAATGATGCAAGTAAAGCAAGAGATGAATTTTAATTAATAATTCATCATTCCTGCGAAGGCAGGAATCTATAAAACTAAAGCCTTCATGTATTTATACCTGAAGGCTTTTTAAATTTAAATAAATAATTATGGCAGACGAAAACGATAAACAAAAACAAGGACAAATAAATATTGAATTGGATGAGAAAGTTGCAGAGGGGACTTACTCAAACCTTGCAATAATCAATCATTCAGTTTCAGAATTTGTGGTAGATTTTGTAAACATTATGCCCGGTGTTCCTAAGAATAAAGTGAAATCAAGAATCATTTTAACACCACAACATGCTAAGCGTTTATTGAAAGCTTTAGGTGATAATATTGTTAGATTTGAAAATGCTCATGGTGAAATTAAAGATTACGAGCAACCTCCAATTCCACTTAATTTCGGACCGACGGGTCAAGCATAAAAACAAAAAAATCCTTCATAATTTTTGAAGGATTTTTGCTTTAACAGATTTTCTGTTATTTGAATTTAACTAGCTTGCTTTTCATTCCTTAGCTGGTATTCTAAAGCACCAGAAGGACATTTTTTTATTTGCTTAATAATATCTTCGTTTTTACCATCATCTAAATTTATCCAAGGAATAATCTTATCACTAAAAACATTAGATAATCCTTTTGCACAGGTACCAGACAATGTGCATATACAGGGGTCGTAAGTTACTGTAATATCTTTATTACTAAATTCTTTTGATTCAATTTTCATGGTCTTATCAATTTGGGGTTGATGGGTTGCTAAATGTATAAATAGATGATTATCAATGGTTAAAAATTCGTTCAATGTCTATAAAAATAAGATTAAAGTCTTTTATTCGACGAAATACAATTATGATTTACTCGAATTCAGAAGTAAAATGAAACTTAATATTCGGGTATTTTTGTTGTGTCATTTGTAAAGAAAACATTGAGTCAGCTAAAAATACTAATTGATTTTGTTTGTCTTTTGCAAGAAAACGTTGCTTAACTCTTGAGAATTCTTTAAACTCATTAGCATCTGAGTTTTTTGGATCGACCCAACATGCTTTGTGAACATTTAAATTTTCATAAGTACATTTTGCACCATATTCATGTTCTAATCGGTATTGTATAACTTCATATTGAAGTGCTCCAACAGTACCTATTACTTTTCTGCCGTTTAATTCTAGAGTAAATAATTGTGCTACACCCTCATCCATCAATTGATCAATACCTTTAAAAAGTTGCTTTGATTTTAAAGGGTCAGCATTATTAATATATCTAAAATGTTCAGGAGAAAAACTAGGAACTCCTTTATAATTTAAAACTTCTCCTTCAGTTAAGGTGTCTCCAATTTTAAAAGTTCCAGTATCTTGTAAACCAACAATATCCCCTGGATATGAAATATCAACAATTTCTTTCTTCTCTGCAAAGAAAGCATTTGGACTTGAGAATTTTACTTTTTTGTTATGTCTTACATGTAAGTAAGGTGTATTTCGTTTAAACTCTCCAGATACAATTTTTACAAAAGCCAAGCGGTTTCTATGGTTTGGATCCATATTTGCATGTATCTTAAACACAAAACCAGTAAATTTTTTCTCATCTGGTTTAATCAAGCGCTCTTCACTTTGTTTTGGTCTTGGCTTTGGCGCAATTTCCACAAAACAATCTAGTAATTCTCTAACTCCAAAATTATTTAAAGCCGAGCCAAAAAACACAGGCTGTAAGTTACCTTCCAAATAGGCGTTTTTGTCAAAATCAGGATAGATACCTTCAACTAATTCTATTTCTTCCCTAAGTGTATTAGCTGCTTTTTCTCCAACCGACTTGTCTAGTTCAGGAGATGATAAATCTGAAACTTCTACAGTTTCTTCAATATCTTTTCGACTATCACCACTAAAGAGATTGATGTTTTTCTCCCAAATATTATAAATACCTTTAAAATCATAACCCATTCCTATTGGAAAACTTAAAGGCACAACTTTTAATCCTAATTTTTGTTCAACTTCATCTAATAAATCAAAAGCATCTTTACCTTCTCTATCCATTTTGTTAATGAATACTATCATGGGAATATTTCGCATGCGGCAAACTTCAACTAATTTTTCAGTTTGCTCCTCAACACCTTTTGCTACGTCAATAACAACAATAACACTATCAACTGCAGTTAAGGTCCTAAATGTGTCTTCGGCAAAATCTTTATGTCCAGGAGTATCAAGAATATTTATTTTAATTCCATCATATTCAAAAGCTAAAACAGATGTCGCTACCGAAATTCCACGCTGACGTTCAATTTCCATAAAATCACTAGTAGCCCCTTTTTTTATTTTATTGCTTTTTACAGCACCAGCTTCCTGTATTGCACCACCAAAGAGTAATAATTTTTCGGTTAGCGTGGTTTTACCAGCATCAGGATGCGAAATAATTCCAAAAGTACGTCTGCGTTGTATTTCTTTTAAAAATGACATGAAAATTAAATTTTGGCAAAGATAAATGTTATTGAACACTTAATATTTATAAATACAAACACTTTTTCGTAATCAAGTTAGAAAGTGACTTTTTAATCTTGTGCTGTGTCTAAAATTTAAAAAACTACATTTTATTATTAAGTTTAATTGTTTTGAGTAGTTGTTGAGTATTATTTAAGAAACTTTTGAAATTGAAATGTTTTATTTTGGAGAATTCTTTAAAACACCATTATTGTTTGAAATATTTAAATGAAACTTGATTTTTTATGAATAAAATTTGCTTATTTGTTAACAAATGTTAATTTTGGTAAAATAAGTGTGATTTCTAAAACCTCTCAAAACCTCTCAAAACCTCTCAAAACCTCTCAAAACCTCTCAAAAATATTGTTGTCCCTAAATAACTAGTATGTATAAAAAGTACTCTTTTTTAATATTAATTTATTTCATTAGAAATATATGTCAGTCAATTATTGTTTTGATGTTTAATGATATTTTGACTTACCCTTTAAGAAACGATATACGTTTCTATAAAATTAAAATACACACCAACTTAATATAATATGAAAATCTTTACTCGATTCTCGAATGCAAAATTAATTTATATAACTTTAGTTTTTGTTTTATTTTCTGCAGCAACTATAGTTGCTCAAACTAATACAGCTAGCATACAGGCTGGTGCTTCTTTTCAATGGAAGGATACTCAAACTGTTAATTCAGACCCTGCTACATTGCAAAGTATTACTATTAATGGTGTGGTGTATAGTGAATTCGCAACTCCAACAGCCTATGCTCTTACTCAATTAGGACCTGGTGTTCCTGCTACTGCACATGCAAATAATAATATCAGGCTTAATGGTGGTTTATCTGAGACTGATAGTTCAAGTGGAACTTGGGATGCTTCAGCTTTAGCAGCTGGAGGGGATTTAAATTTAAATCATTATTTCGAAACTAATAGTAATGGAGCTAATATTTGCGATAATTTTACTGCAGCAGACGGAACTCCAAATGAAGAAACAACAGATGCCCAACGACAAACTTTTACGTTTTCTGGAGTGGAAGCATCAGAAAACGCTATTATAGCAATTTCTGAAAGAAATGCGAATAACTGTTTGCATATAGAACTTTATGGTACAACTCCAGGTGGTTTAACGGGGCAGTATTTAGGGGAAACTTTTGTTAATCAAACTTCCACACAATGGGGGTATGGAGGAACCGGAACTAATGGTAGTAACCCTGGTACTCCGGGTACAACAAATCCACCAAATGCTAATTCAGATTATTGGCTATCAGATCGATTACAAGAGAATGGAGGGACGATTGGTATTGCTATATTTTATATAGCAGATATTATAGACCCTGTGAATGCAGGATCTACTGTTACAAGTGTTCAAATTACTGCAGCAACTAATGATCACGGAGATGGTAAAGTGCTTTTATTTGGAGAAATTGATTCTGATAGTGATGGTGTGCCTGATAGTAGTGATATATGCAATGGTTATGATGATAATGTTAATTCAGATGGAGATAATGTACCAGATGGCTGTGATGAAGATGATGATAATGATGGTATTTTGGACAGCATAGAAAATGTTAGTTGTGATATTGCATTAAAAGAAGAAATACATGTATTGTTTAGTGAAGATTTTGGTACAGGTACTGCAAGAGCTACAAACGGTAACGTACTAAATCACACATACGATACTGCAGGTGCTATACCTGATGGTTCTTATGCGGTTGTATCTTCTCTTACTCCGGGGCTTGCATTTTATAACCGCACAGATACTAATGGAGATATAGATGCAAATATAGATCAGTTTTCAGGACCAGCAGGAGGTTCCAATAATGGTAGGTTTTTATCTATCAATATGATTAATACTGGGAATATTGAATTTTATCGTCAATCATTAACTGGTTTGAATATCGGTGCAGATTACAGGTATAGATTAGATTTAGCAGGCTTATGTGGGGGGTGTACTGACTTACCTATATTTAGACTTGAAGTACAAAATAGTGCAGGTACTACTTTAGAATCTATTTCTTCAGCTACATTAGGAGTAGTTAACGATGATATTTGGAAAAGAGTAATATTAAATTTCACAGCTACTACTAATTCAGTAGATATTGTGATTTTTAATGATCAACCTAATGGGTCTGCTGGTAATGATGTTGGGGTTGATAATATTGTTTTTGGTGTATTAGATTGTCCATCAAGTTTAAATGATATAGATAAAGATGGTATTGTAAATTCTTTGGATGATGACAGTGATAATGATGGTTGTAAAGATGCCGTAGAAGCAGGTCATTTAGATGATAATAATGATGGTGAGGTAGATGGTACAGGTTACAATACTAGTGGTAGAGTAACAGGTTTTGCTACAGCTTATACAGGAACAAACTCAAGTGTAACGACTAGTGATGTAATATCTTCAGTTGTTGTAGCACCTAATCCAGTTACAGTATGTGAAGGAACTAACATAACCTTAACAGCTACGCCCACAGGATTAAGAGTTACAAATTTTGGTACAACAGGAGCTACAGGTGATGATACTACTATTCCGATACCTTCGGCAGATTATAGATATGCTTGGTTTATTGGCGCAAGCACAACACCATTAACAGATGTGGCTCCCTATAGTGGTACAAGTTCAGCAAGTTTAACTATTACAAATACCCCAATAGGGTTAAACGGAAATAATTATAGAGTTGAGGTTACAACAATTAATAATAGTTGTCCTGAAGAAGATAGTGCAGCTTTAACAGTAACGGCTACGGTAACGCCAACCTTTAGTTTTACAACAACCTATTGTGAAGGTGCCACAGCAGATGCTTTACCAAGCACTTCAGATAATGGCATTACAGGAACATGGGCAGCCACAGCAATCGACACGAGTATCACGGGCGCTACGGATTATGTGTTTACACCCGATAATGCGAGTCAATGTGGCGAAGCTTTAACAGTATCAGTAACAGTAACGGCTACGGTAACGCCAACCTTTAGTTTTACAACAACCTATTGTGAAGGTGCCACAGCAGATGCTTTACCAAGCACTTCAGATAATGGCATTACAGGAACATGGGCAGCCACAGCAATCGACACGAGTATCACGGGCGCTACGGATTATGTGTTTACACCCGATAATGCGAGTCAATGTGGCGAAGCTTTAACAGTATCAGTAACAGTAACGGCTACGGTAACGCCAACCTTTAGTTTTACAACAACCTATTGTGAAGGTGCCACAGCAGATGCTTTACCAAGCACTTCAGATAATGGCATTACAGGAACATGGGCAGCCACAGCAATCGACACGAGTATCACGGGCGCTACGGATTATGTGTTTACACCCGATAATGCGAGTCAATGTGGCGAAGCTTTAACAGTATCAGTAACAGTAACGGCTACGGTAACGCCAACCTTTAGTTTTACAACAACCTATTGTGAAGGTGCCACAGCAGATGCTTTACCAAGCACTTCAGATAATGGCATTACAGGAACATGGGCAGCCACAGCAATCGACACGAGTATCACGGGCGCTACGGATTATGTGTTTACACCCGATAATGCGAGTCAATGTGGCGAAGCTTTAACAGTATCAGTAACAGTAACGGCTACGGTAACACCAACCTTTAGTTTTACAACAACCTATTGTGAAGGTGCCACAGCAGATGCTTTACCAAGCACTTCAGATAATGGCATTACAGGAACATGGGCAGCCACAGCAATCGACACGAGTATCACGGGCGCTACGGATTATGTGTTTACACCCGATAATGCGAGTCAATGTGGCGAAGCTTTAACAGTATCAGTAACAGTAACGGCTACGGTAACGCCAACCTTTAGTTTTACAACAACCTATTGTGAAGGTGCCACAGCAGATGCTTTACCAAGCACTTCAGATAATGGCATTACAGGAACATGGGCAGCCACAGCAATCGACACGAGTATCACGGGCGCTACGGATTATGTGTTTACACCCGATAATGCGAGTCAATGTGGCGAAGCTTTAACAGTATCAGTAACAGTAACGGCTACGGTAACGCCAACCTTTAGTTTTACAACAACCTATTGTGAAGGTGCCACAGCAGATGCTTTACCAAGCACTTCAGATAATGGCATTACAGGAACATGGGCAGCCACAGCAATCGACACGAGTATCACGGGCGCTACGGATTATGTGTTTACACCCGATAATGCGAGTCAATGTGGCGAAGCTTTAACAGTATCAGTAACAGTAACGGCTACGGTAACGCCAACCTTTAGTTTTACAACAACCTATTGTGAAGGTGCCACAGCAGATGCTTTACCAAGCACTTCAGATAATGGCATTACAGGAACATGGGCAGCCACAGCAATCGACACGAGTATCACGGGCGCTACGGATTATGTGTTTACACCCGATAATGCGAGTCAATGTGGCGAAGCTTTAACAGTATCAGTAACAGTAACGGCTACGGTAACACCAACCTTTAGTTTTACAACAACCTATTGTGAAGGTGCCACAGCAGATGCTTTACCAAGCACTTCAGATAATGGCATTACAGGAACATGGGCAGCCACAGCAATCGACACGAGTATCACGGGCGCTACGGATTATGTGTTTACACCCGATAATGCGAGTCAATGTGGCGAAGCTTTAACAGTATCAGTAACAGTAACGGCTACGGTAACACCAACCTTTAGTTTTACAACAACCTATTGTGAAGGTGCCACAGCAGATGCTTTACCAAGCACTTCAGATAATGGCATTACAGGAACATGGGCAGCCACAGCAATCGACACGAGTATCACGGGCGCTACGGATTATGTGTTTACACCCGATAATGCGAGTCAATGTGGCGAAGCTTTAACAGTATCAGTAACAGTAACGGCTACGGTAACGCCAACCTTTAGTTTTACAACAACCTATTGTGAAGGTGCCACAGCAGATGCTTTACCAAGCACTTCAGATAATGGCATTACAGGAACATGGGCAGCCACAGCAATCGACACGAGTATCACGGGCGCTACGGATTATGTGTTTACACCCGATAATGCGAGTCAATGTGGCGAAGCTTTAACAGTATCAGTAACAGTAACGGCTACGGTAACACCAACCTTTAGTTTTACAACAACCTATTGTGAAGGTGCCACAGCAGATGCTTTACCAAGCACTTCAGATAATGGCATTACAGGAACATGGGCAGCCACAGCAATCGACACGAGTATCACGGGCGCTACGGATTATGTGTTTACACCCGATAATGCGAGTCAATGTGGCGAAGCTTTAACAGTATCAGTAACAGTAACGGCTACGGTAACACCAACCTTTAGTTTTACAACAACCTATTGTGAAGGTGCCACAGCAGATGCTTTACCAAGCACTTCAGATAATGGCATTACAGGAACATGGGCAGCCACAGCAATCGACACGAGTATCACGGGCGCTACGGATTATGTGTTTACACCCGATAATGCGAGTCAATGTGGCGAAGCTTTAACAGTATCAGTAACAGTAACGGCTACGGTAACGCCAACCTTTAGTTTTACAACAACCTATTGTGAAGGTGCCACAGCAGATGCTTTACCAAGCACTTCAGATAATGGCATTACAGGAACATGGGCAGCCACAGCAATCGACACGAGTATCACGGGCGCTACGGATTATGTGTTTACACCCGATAATGCGAGTCAATGTGGCGAAGCTTTAACAGTATCAGTAACAGTAACGGCTACGGTAACACCAACCTTTAGTTTTACAACAACCTATTGTGAAGGTGCCACAGCAGATGCTTTACCAAGCACTTCAGATAATGGCATTACAGGAACATGGGCAGCCACAGCAATCGACACGAGTATCACGGGCGCTACGGATTATGTGTTTACACCCGATAATGCGAGTCAATGTGGCGAAGCTTTAACAATATCAGTAACAGTAACGGCAGGGCCAGATGCAGGTGTTCTTTCAGGAACTCAATCTTTATGTGTCGGTGAGACAACTTCTATTTCTAGTGATGGTGATGCTACAGGAACTTGGACTAGTTCAGATGCAAGTGTTGCTACCATAAATGCCTCAGGAAATTTAGTAGCAGTTAGATCAGGTACAACAACTATTACTTATACTGTAGTTGCCACAGCTCCATGTATTGGTAATGCTACATCGACAATAATTATAACTATACCGGCTACCGATTCAGATGGTGATGGTTTAACAGATTGTGAGGAAACTACAGGCATTGATGATCCGAGTACCCCAGAAGATCCAACAAGCTACCCAGGTGGCCCAACAAGTGATCCAAACGATCCATGTAGTCCAATAGGCATCAACACGACAGATACAGATGGTGATGGCTTAACAGATTGTGAGGAAACCACAGGCATTGATGATCCGAGTACCCCAGAAGATCCAACAAGCTATCCAGGTGGCCCAACAAGTGATCCAAACGATCCATGTAGTCCAATCGGTATCAACACAACAGATACAGATGGTGATGGTTTAACAGATTGTGAGGAAACCACAGGCATCGATGATCCGAGTACCCCGGAAGATCCAACAAGCTACCCAGGTGGCCCAACAAGTGATCCAAACGATCCATGTAGTCCAATCGGTATCAACACAACAGATACAGATGGTGATGGCTTAACAGATTGTGAGGAAACTACAGGCATTGATGATCCGAGTACCCCGGAAGATCCAACAAGCTATCCAGGTGGCCCAACAAGTGATCCAAACGATCCATGTAGTCCAATAGGCATCAACACGACAGATACAGATGGTGATGGCTTAACAGATTGTGAGGAAACCACAGGCATTGATGATCCGAGTACCCCAGAAGATCCAACAAGCTATCCAGGTGGCCCAACAAGTAATCCAAACGATCCATGTAGTCCAATTATAGCAAATTGTTTTCCAATAGCTAATGATGATGGAGGAACTACTGATCCAGGAATGGCTATTATAATAAATATTACTGGTAATGATACAGACCCAGATGGAACAATTGATGATTTAACTATTGATTTAGATCCAAATACTCCAGGGCAACAAAGTACATTTACTGTACCGGGAGAAGGTACGTTTACTGATAATGGAGATGGAACAGTTACATTTAGTCCAGCACCAGGATATAATAATGGAATCACAACGATTACATATACAGTAAATGATAATGATGGTAATACTTCAAACATAGCTACAATAACAGTAGTGGTTCCATTATGTACGTCAACAGTTGATTCAGATGGTGATGGTTTAACAGATTGTGAGGAAACTACAGGCATTGATGATCCGAGTACCCCGGAAGATCCAACAAGCTACCCAGGTGGCCCAACAAGTGATCCAAACGATCCATGTAGTCCAATCGGTATCAACACGACAGATACAGATGGTGATGGCTTAACAGATTGTGAGGAAACAACAGGCATCGATGATCCGAGTACCCCAGAAGATCCAACAAGCTATCCAGGTGGCCCAACAAGTGATCCAAACGATCCATGTAGTCCAATCGGTATCAACACAACAGATACAGATGGTGATGGTTTAACAGATTGTGAGGAAACCACAGGCATCGATGATCCGAGTACCCCGGAAGATCCAACAAGCTACCCAGGTGGCCCAACAAGTGATCCAAACGATCCATGTAGTCCAATCGGTATCAACACAACAGATACAGATGGTGATGGCTTAACAGATTGTGAGGAAACTACAGGCATTGATGATCCGAGTACCCCGGAAGATCCAACAAGCTATCCAGGTGGCCCAACAAGTGATCCAAACGATCCATGTAGTCCAATAGGCATCAACACGACAGATACAGATGGTGATGGCTTAACAGATTGTGAGGAAACCACAGGCATTGATGATCCGAGTACCCCAGAAGATCCAACAAGCTATCCAGGTGGCCCAACAAGTAATCCAAACGATCCATGTAGTCCAATTATAGCAAATTGTTTTCCAATAGCTAATGATGATGGAGGAACTACTGATCCAGGAATGGCTATTATAATAAATATTACTGGTAATGATACAGACCCAGATGGAACAATTGATGATTTAACTATTGATTTAGATCCAAATACTCCAGGGCAACAAAGTACATTTACTGTACCGGGAGAAGGTACGTTTACTGATAATGGAGATGGAACAGTTACATTTAGTCCAGCACCAGGATATAATAATGGAATCACAACGATTACATATACAGTAAATGATAATGATGGTAATACTTCAAACATAGCTACAATAACAGTAGTGGTTCCATTATGTACGTCAACAGTTGATTCAGATGGTGATGGTTTAACAGATTGTGAGGAAACTACAGGCATTGATGATCCGAGTACCCCGGAAGATCCAACAAGCTACCCAGGTGGCCCAACAAGTGATCCAAACGATCCATGTAGTCCAATAGGCATCAATACAACAGATACAGATGGTGATGGCTTAACAGATTGTGAGGAAACCACAGGCATTGATGATCCGAGTACCCCAGAAGATCCAACAAGCTATCCAGGCGGCCCAACAAGTGATCCAAACGATCCATGTAGTCCAATCGGTATCAACACAACAGATACAGATGGTGATGGTTTAACAGATTGTGAGGAAACTACAGGCATCGATGATCCGAGTACCCCAGAAGATCCAACAAGCTATCCAGGTGGCCCAACAAGTGATCCAAACGATCCATGTAGTCCAATAGGCATCAACACGACAGATACAGATGGTGATGGCTTAACAGATTGTGAGGAAACTACAGGCATCGATGATCCGAGTACCCCAGAAGATCCAACAAGCTATCCAGGTGGCCCAACAAGTGATCCAAACGATCCATGTAGTCCAATCGGTATCAACACGACAGATACAGATGGTGATGGCTTAACAGATTGTGAGGAAACAACAGGCATCGATGATCCGAGTACCCCAGAAGATCCAACAAGCTATCCAGGTGGCCCAACAAGTGATCCAAACGATCCATGTAGTCCAATCGGTATCAACACGACAGATACAGATGGTGATGGCTTAACAGATTGTGAGGAAACAACAGGCATCGATGATCCGAGTACCCCAGAAGATCCAACAAGCTATCCAGGTGGCCCAACAAGTGATCCAAACGATCCATGTAGTCCAATAGGCATCAACACAACAGATACAGATGGTGATGGTTTAACAGATTGTGAGGAAACTACAGGCATCGATGATCCGAGCACCCCGGAAGATCCAACAAGCTATCCAGGTGGCCCAACAAGTGATCCAAACGATCCATGTAGTCCAATAGGCATCAACACAACAGATACAGATGGTGATGGTTTAACAGATTGTGAGGAAACTACAGGCATCGATGATCCGAGCACCCCAGAAGATCCAACAAGCTATCCAGGTGGCCCAACAAGTGATCCAAACGATCCATGTAGTCCAATAGGCATCAACACGACAGATACAGATGGTGATGGCTTAACAGATTGTGAGGAAACAACAGGCATCGATGATCCGAGTACCCCAGAAGATCCAACAAGCTATCCAGGTGGCCCAACAAGTGATCCAAACGATCCATGTAGTCCAATAGGCATCAACACGACAGATACAGATGGTGATGGCTTAACAGATTGTGAGGAAACTACAGGCATCGATGATCCGAGTACCCCAGAAGATCCAACAAGCTATCCAGGTGGCCCAACAAGTGATCCAAACGATCCATGTAGTCCAATAGGCATCAACACAACAGATACAGATGGTGATGGCTTAACAGATTGTGAGGAAACAACAGGCATCGATGATCCGAGTACCCCGGAAGATCCAACAAGCTATCCAGGTGGCCCAACAAGTGATCCAAACGATCCATGTAGTCCAATAGGCATCAACACGACAGATACAGATGGTGATGGCTTAACAGATTGTGAGGAAACTACAGGCATCGATGATCCGAGCACCCCGGAAGATCCAACAAGCTATCCAGGTGGCCCAACAAGTGATCCAAACGATCCATGTAGTCCAATAGGCATCAACACGACAGATACAGATGGTGATGGCTTAACAGATTGTGAGGAAACAACAGGCATCGATGATCCGAGTACCCCAGAAGATCCAACAAGCTATCCAGGTGGCCCAACAAGTGATCCAAACGATCCATGTAGTCCAATAGGCATCAACACGACAGATACAGATGGTGATGGCTTAACAGATTGTGAGGAAACTACAGGCATCGATGATCCGAGTACCCCAGAAGATCCAACAAGCTATCCAGGTGGCCCAACAAGTGATCCAAACGATCCATGTAGTCCAATAGGCATCAACACGACAGATACAGATGGTGATGGCTTAACAGATTGTGAGGAAACAACAGGCATCGATGATCCGAGTACCCCGGAAGATCCAACAAGCTATCCAGGTGGCCCAACAAGTGATCCAAACGATCCATGTAGTCCAATAGGCATCAACACGACAGATACAGATGGTGATGGCTTAACAGATTGTGAGGAAACTACAGGCATCGATGATCCGAGTACCCCAGAAGATCCAACAAGCTATCCAGGTGGCCCAACAAGTGATCCAAACGATCCATGTAGTCCAATAGGCATCAACACGACAGATACAGATGGTGATGGCTTAACAGATTGTGAGGAAACTACAGGCATCGATGATCCGAGCACCCCGGAAGATCCAACAAGCTATCCAGGTGGCCCAACAAGTGATCCAAACGATCTATGTAGTCCAATCGGTATCAACACGACAGATACAGATGGTGATGGCTTAACAGATTGTGAGGAAACAACAGGCATCGATGATCCGAGTACCCCAGAAGATCCAACAAGCTACCCAGGTGGCCCAACAAGTGATCCAAACGATCCATGTAGTCCAATAGGCATCAACACGACAGATACAGATGGTGATGGCTTAACAGATTGTGAGGAAACAACAGGTATCGATGATCCGAGTACCCCAGAAGATCCAACAAGCTATCCAGGTGGCCCAACAAGTGATCCAAACGATCCATGTAGTCCAATAGGCATCAACACGACAGATACAGATGGTGATGGCTTAACAGATTGTGAGGAAACTACAGGCATCGATGATCCGAGCACCCCGGAAGATCCAACAAGCTATCCAGGTGGCCCAACAAGTGATCCAAACGATCTATGTAGTCCAATCGGTATCAACACGACAGATACAGATGGTGATGGCTTAACAGATTGTGAGGAAACTACAGGCATTGATGATCCGAGTACCCCGGAAGATCCAACAAGCTACCCAGGTGGCCCAACAAGTGATCCAAACGATCCATGTAGTCCAATAGGCATCAACACGACAGATACAGATGGTGATGGCTTAACAGATTGTGAGGAAACTACAGGCATCGATGATCCGAGTACCCCGGAAGATCCAACAAGCTATCCAGGTGGCCCAACAAGTGATCCAAACGATCCATGTGATCCAATAACATCAGGTTGCCAAGCTACTATAGAAGTAACTAAAAGAGCTCAAGTTTTCGGGACATCATTAGGTGACGAAATTGAGTATACTATCGAAGTTACAAATACAGGAGATGTTGTTTTAACAGATGTAACTTTAGTAGATACTTTCTTAGATGTAAATGGAAAAACAATTTCTTTAACTCAGGAACCAATGTTTGATAATGCAAATCAAGGAAGTGACAAAGGAACACTTCTTGTTGGAGAAACTGCTACTTATATTGCTAGCTTTACAATTACTCAAGAAGCTATAAATGCTGGAGGAGTTAGTAATAGTGTTGTAGCTACTGCATCTACTAAATCTTTAGGAGTTGTTAGTGATACGAGTGATGATGGCGATGATGTAGATGGTAATACATCAGATGATCCTACTGTAACTCAGTTAGGTTGTTTAATTGTATTTAATGAATTTTCACCAGATGGAGATGGAATTAATGATACTTTAATTATTAATTGTATTGAAAACTTCCCTAACAATAAATTAGAAGTATATAACCGTTGGGGTAACAAGGTTTATGAAAAAAGGGCATATAATAATGATTGGGATGGAACATCAAATGGTAGAGTTACAGTTAACAGTTCTGATAAACTACCAGTAGGAACATATTATTATGTTTTAGATTTTGGCGATGGTTCAGAACCAAAAGTGGGATGGTTATACATAAACAGATAATATAAAGTAAACGACTAAAAAAATTAAAAATGATACAAAAATCATCATTCATTAAAGGATTAATTTTAGTAGTATTTACTACACTATTAAGCATCGAAACTAAGGCTCAACAAGATCCTCAGTATACACAATATATGTATAACACCATGAGTGTAAATGCAGCTTATGCAGGTCAGCGAAATGTGTTAAGTGCTACAGCACTTTATAGAACGCAATGGGTTGGTATTGACGGCGCACCAAAAACAATGACGTTTGGTATTCATTCACCGCTAAGAAACGAAAGAATAGGTTTAGGTTTAAATATAGTTAGTGATCAATTAGGACCAGCTGAAGAAACGAGCATTGATGCCAATGTATCTTATACAATCCCAGTTGATGAAGCAGGAGATTTAGAATTATCATTTGGTCTTAAAGGAGGTTTACATATTTTGGATACAGATTGGAGTAAAGGTCGTTTTCAAAATGCGGATAGATTATTTAATGAGAATATTAATTTAATATCACCAACCCTTGGAGCTGGTTTGTATTTACATTCACAAAAATGGTATTTAGGTTTAGCAGTACCAAATATTTTGAATACTGAACACTATGATGATTTTCAAGAATCTATAGCTACTGAACGATTGCATTATTTTTTAATTGGTGGCTATGTGTTTGATTTAAGTGAACGTACCAAGTTAAAACCTGCCTTTTTAGTAAAAGGTGTTTCAGGCGCACCACTCATTGCCGATTTATCGGTTAATGCATTATTCAATGATAAATTCACTTTGGGATTAGCCTACAGATGGGATGATTCTGTAAGTGGTTTATTAGGGTTTCAAATTAACCAAGGACTATTTGTAGGTTATGCTTATGATGCTACAACTACAGCGTTAAATAATTATAATAGTGGAACTCACGAAATTATGTTGCGATTTGAATTACAGCAAATAGGTAAAATTTTATCACCAAGATTCTTCTAAAAGACTATAAACATGAAAAAAAGAATATATATACTATCTATATTAGTTACTTTGGTTTTTAATAGTTCTTTTGCGCAAAAAGCAAAAGCTTCTAGGGCTATTAAGAAATACGAAAACTTATCTTATGTAGAGTCAAGAGATCAACTTTTAGAATTAGCGAACCAAGAGGGCACTTCTCCAGAAGTTATTGAAAAATTAGCAAATGCATTTTATTTTAATAATGAAATGGAAGATGCTTCCATTTGGTTTGAAAAATTACTTAAAATGAATGTTGAGATTAATCCTGAAAACTATTTTAGATATGCTCAAGCTTTAAAAGCTCAAGAAAAGTATAAAGCTTCCAATGAAGTGTTTAAGATTTTTGCTCATAAACAACCTGAAGATTCTAGAACTAAAGCATTTTTCGATAACCTTAATTATTTAACAAACATAGATGCTATTTCTAAAGATTATGAGTTGGAGAATTTAGATATCAACACCAGATTTTCAGACTTTGGAACATCAACCTATGAGGGGCATTTGATTTTTGCTTCATCAAGAGATGAAAATGAAAATGTTTACAAATGGAATGCACAACCATTTTTAGATTTATTTGAATTAAATGAAAATGGAAGTGTTAAAGAAGTAAAAGGTGGTGTAAATACTAAATATCATGAATCTTCAACTACTTTTTCAAAAGATGGGAAAACAGCATATTTTACTCGAAATAATTTTTTCAAAGGAAAGTTTAAAAAGAATAGTAAAAACATTCATGGATTAAAAATTTATAAAGCAACTTTAATTGATAGTGTATGGACTAATATAGAATCTATGCCATTTAATAATGATGAGTATAATGTGGCGCATCCAGCATTAAGTACTGATGAAAAGAAATTATATTTCGCTTCAGATATGCCTGGAACTAAAGGTGCATCTGATATTTTTGTTGTTGATATTAATGAAGATGGAACTTATGGAGAGCCTGTAAATCTGGGTTCAAATATTAATACTGAGGGTAAAGAGAATTTTCCTTTTGTAAGTGAAAAAGGTATACTTTATTTTTCTTCAGATGGTCATGTAGGTCTTGGTGGATTAGATGTTTTTAAAATTGAAATAGATAAAATTAATGCAGTCAAAATAGAAAATTTAGGTAAACCTATTAACAGTCCTAAAGATGATTTTGGATACATTATTAATGAAACTTCAAAAAAAGGCTATATATCATCAAACAGAAAAGGAGGAAAAGGAGATGATGATATTTATAGTTTCGAAATCCCAGAATGTACTTATGTAGTTAATGGAATAGTTGCAGATAAGAGAACTAGAGCAGTTTTAGCCAATGCTTCAGTTGTTTTATCAGATGCTAGTAGTAGCATATTACAAACTGTAAAAAGTGATGCTAATGGAAAGTTTCAATTTACTTTAGGTTGTAATGTGGAAACCTACATAGTAGAGGCTAAGAAGGAAAAATATAGTGACGATTTTATAGATTTTTCGGTAGAAGGAAATAAAAGTAATAGTCAGAATTTAGAATTAAAATTAGAACCTAAAGCTGCTGCTGTAGGAACTGATTTATTTAAATTATTGAATTTAAATCCTATTTATTTTGATTATGATAAATCATTTATTAGACCAGACGCAGAGATCGAATTGGCAAAGATTATCAATTACATGAAAGAATATCCAAATGTGAAGGTTGATGTAAGATCTCATACAGATTCAAGAGGAAGAGACGCATATAATTTTGCATTATCCAATAGAAGAAATAAGTCAACCAAAGCATACATCATAAATAAGGGAGGTCTATCTTCCGATAGATTATCTGGTAAAGGCTACGGAGAAACACAATTAACTAATAACTGTTCTAACGGTGTTAAATGTTCTAAAGAGTCACATCAAGCTAATAGACGTAGTGAGTTTATAGTTGTTGCAAATTAATTTAAACTAACTATTCACTAAAAGCATCTAAATTTATTTAGGTGCTTTTTTTATTTCATAACTTAGGCATAAAACAAGTAATATTTTGTTTGTATTTTTGTTGAACTATGATAGAAGAAAAAGTAATTCTTGTTAATGAACAAAATGAACAAATAGGGCTAATGCCCAAGATGGAAGCTCATGAAAAAGCAGTTTTGCATCGTGCATTTTCAGTATTTATTTTTAATGCTAAAAATGAATTAATGCTTCAACAACGTGCATTAAGTAAATATCATTCACCTGGACTATGGACGAATACATGCTGTAGCCATCAAAGAGATGGAGAATCTAATATTGAAGCAGGAAAAAGACGATTACATGAAGAAATGGGGTTTGTGGTAGATTTGCAAGAGTCTATTTCATTTATCTATAAAGCACCTTTTGATAATGGGTTAACTGAGCATGAATATGACCATGTATTACTGGGAGTATATGATGGATTACCGTTTATTAATAAAGATGAAGTTGAAAGTTGGAAATGGATGCCATTAGAAGAAGTAAAAGACGATATTTCATTACGTCCAGAACATTATACTGAATGGTTTAAAATTATTTTCGACAAATTCTACGAACACATAAATATCAATCAATGAAGGTAACCGTAAGTAGAAAAGCTCATTTTAATGCAGCGCATAGATTATATAGAAAAGATTGGAGTTTTGAAAAAAACGATGTCATTTTTGGAAAATGTAATAACCCAAATTTTCACGGTCATAACTATGAACTTATAGTGAGTGTAACAGGAGAGATTGAAAAAGAAACGGGTTATGTAATCGATATGAAGGTTTTAAAAGATATCATTAAAAGTGAGGTTGAAGACGCTTTCGATCATAAAAACTTAAATGTTGAAGTTCCTGAATTTAAAGATTTGAACCCTACAGCAGAAAACATTGCCGTTGTGATTTATAATAAAATGAAGCCTAAATTATCTGGTGCTTTGAAACTTGAAATTACACTATATGAAACACCACGAAATTTTGTAACATATTCAGGACAATAGAAAAGTAACTCTAGATTTTTTTCCAGAACATTTAGATAATAAAACACTATTTTAAATTTTATAAAGTATCAAAAAGGGATACCTATTGCGTTGAATTGGTCAGTTTTGATGCTATTGGCGTAGATTTTATAGTTAAAAAAACACAACAAATCTGCGATATAACTCACAGAGTTTTCGATTAGAAGAGAGTAGATAATCCTAGTAACTAAAGAGATTTGTTTAACGATTTAGGAATTGATGCGATTGATTTTAATATGTCGACAGTTTTAGAGTTAACTATTCTAAAAAGAGAATTTATCAAATAAAATGATGACTTGTTCTTACTTTACTACGAGCTATTTAAAAGTTATAGATACACTTTCTAAAGTAAATAATAAAGATTCTTTCTTCATTTATATACACGTAGAAGTAAAAAGTGTGAATTTCAGTAAATAGGTATCTTAAAAGCTAAAAACAAGGCGAAACAGTATTGTTGCCAGTAGGAATAGGATCATATAATATTATGTCTAAAAATGTGATATTATTAGAAGTTTATGTTTAGTTTTACAGCAAAATAAAATTAGTATTATGGCAAATATTAGAGATTTAAAAAAAGATATTAACTACGTTTTAGGAGACATTATTGGTGTAGTTTGTAATTGGGAGTTATCGAATACAGATAAAGATACCAAAAAAAGTGAAGCTATCATAGATGAAGCTATAGCTACGTTTGATGAATTAATAGCTAAGGTGAATGATAAAAGTGCTGAAAACAAAAAAGCACATTTTAAAGCAATCAATCAAGAACTTGAGGACAAGGGTAGAGCACTTATCGAAAAAATTAACAAATTAGGTTAACTTTATTTGATAAATAGCTTGCAAACTTAATTACTAAAATTATATTTGCAGCCGTAAAAAGCCGATGTAGCTCAGCTGGCTAGAGCAGCTGATTTGTAATCAGCAGGTCGTGGGTTCGAGTCCCTCCATCGGCTCAAAAAAGCCTCAAAACAAATGTTTTGAGGCTTTTTTAATTTATTAGAATTCAAGATTAGTTTTAATCTTTTTGCTTTCGTTCTTCTAAAAATTTTTGTAATTCTTTACCGTATTTTGATGCTTGAATTTTTGGAGTTAAAGATTTGTGTATGGTATCTAATAGATTAAAATTAGCATCATAAATCTCAGAAAGTGCTATATAAGCAGCAACTTCACTATTCTTGTGATTTAAAGCAAAATTTACTGTTTGCAGGTATCTACTTTTTACAATACTGTTTTGTTTCTTTAAAATAGTAGTTAAGGCACCAGAGTCTTTCGATTTTTTTGCTTCAAAACTTTCTTTAATAAGGTCTAGGTTCCTATCTCTAAGACGAGTCATTAATTTTTGATATTCTTCTAAAACTTTCTGTTGCTCAGAACCATTAATTTTAGCATCGCCAACAAAATTTTTTAATGTAGTATTTACTTCTGTAATACCTTTATCAGCAAAAAAAGTAATTCTATCTTCTTCCTTGGAATTTTTATTAAGATACAGATAGAATAAATCAGCTTCTTCTAAGTTGCTATGCAATTCAAATTGAGGATTACCATTTACAACCACAGAATCTACTGTAACTAAAGCAGTATCAACAACGTGTTTTAAGTAAACAGTTCCTTTTTTTAGACCTTTAATATTTGTTTTCACAATTAAATCACTTTCTTTTTTTGAACAAGAAAATGTTAAGGCAACTAAAATTAAGAGAATATATTTTTTCATAGAATTATAAGAATTTATTGAGCAAATATCTTATAATTATTAAAGATATACTAGCCTACGGAAGCAATTTTCATTAGCTCTGCGCAAAGCATTGCTCCATAGGTGCCAACAACATAACCAAAAACAGCTAAAAGCACACCTACTGTTGCTAAAGAAGGATGGAATGCTGCCGCTACAACCGGGGCAGAAGCTGCACCACCAATATTGGCTTTACTACCAACAGCAAGAAAGAAATAAGGAGCTTTGATAAGTTTAGCAACCAATATTAATAATACCACATGGATGGCCATCCAAACTAGTCCAACAAAAATTAAACCTGGATTTTCTAAAATTTTAGTTAAGTCCATTTTCATTCCAATTGTTGCAACAAGAATATAAATGAATACACTTCCAATTTTACTTGCCCCAGCACCTTCATATTCTTTTAATTTAGTGAATGAAAGCATAATGCCAAGAGCGGTAGCAATAGTAATCATCCAAAAGAATTGTGAGCCAAATGAAGACATGGCTGAAGATTTATCTCTAACTGATTCAAAATTAGAGGTTAAAAAATCAGAAACATTATTAGCTCCAAAATGAGCTAAACCTACTACTGTAAAAGCGATACCAAGTATAATCATAAAATCTGTTAATGTTGGGTTTCTTGAAATTTTAGAAGCATAAGTAGACACACGTTCCTTTAAAGCTTCAATGGCGCTATTATCTGCTTTTAACCATTTATCAATTTTTTCAGATTTCCCGATTCCTAAAAGTAAAATCGCCATCCATATATTAGCCACAACAATATCTACTATAACCATTCCTGCATAATTATCGGTATTATAGCCATAAATTTCTAGCATAGCAGCTTGATTTGCACCACCACCAATCCAACTACCAGCTAATGTTGCCAAACCTCGCCATACAGCATCAGGACCAGCACCTCCAACGGTCTCAGGAGATATCATAGATATCAATAAAATAGCCAAAGGTCCACCAATAACAACGCCTAATGTACCAGTTAAAAACATAATGAGCGCTTTTGGACCTAAATTATAAATGGCTTTTAAGTCAATACTTAGAGTCATTAATACCAATGCTGCGGGTAATAAAAACCGACTGGCAATATAATACACTTGAGATTTGTGTTCAATAATATTACCAGCTTCATCACTAGTTGTCCACTCTGGGGCAATTATGCCTAGAGTTGTTAAAGTTCCAGGAAGCATATACGCCATTAATAGTGCAGGAATATATTTGTAAAACTTTTTCCAAAAGGAATTAGGGCTAGATGAAGTGTAAAACACAAAACCTAACGTGAGCATTAATAATCCGAATACGATGGTATCTCCAGTAAAAATTGGTTTATTTATCATTTTATTTTTTGAAATTCTAAGATAATCAAAATATATAAAGGAAATATTTTAGTTTGGCACAAAGATTGTGTTATAAAAAGTAATTACAATTCATAGCAATAGTTTATTGAGTGGTTACTTTAAACTTTTAGAAATGTAATTTCATATTTTGGTTGGTTAGTTAGTAAAAAAGCACTCTACTTGGAGTGCTTTTTTTGTAGATTAATTTTTAATAAAGTATGTCGTTCGTCGATAATATGTATTACATCGACTATCTGTGTTAAAAAAAAGTGTATTTCAACGATTATTTATGTTTTTTATCGTTATAACTAAAATGCATTTTTATATTTGCCCCGTACTAAATAACATACTTTTTAGTTCAATGGATTAATTAATTAATATTTGCATTATGTTGTCGATGTGGAGACCCCAAATCTAGCACATAATATAAAAAGCAAATTAAGAAAGAACCGAGTTTGAGGGAACTCGGTTTTTTTGTGGAATAATGCGAAATGTTAGGTTAATTCTTTGTCCTATATTTTTTTTTGTTTTTGGTATTTGGTGTAGCCAGTTATCCTGCGTGGAACCTTGCATTAGCAGTAAACTGCCATGATTTAAAACAAGTTTAGTTTTTAGGTTTTTATCATCTTTATGTTTTAAATGAAAAACACGATCTTCTCCTAAACTTATAGATGCAATTATAGGGTTTTTTCTAGTGCTTTTTCATTGTCTGCATGCCAACCATTACTATCATTTCCATCTCTGTATAAATTGGCTAAACAGCTTGTAAATTCTATATCTAATTCTGTTTCAATTAAAGACTTGATTTCTAGTAATTTGCCGACAAATGGTTTGGGATGCATTACAATATTACTGTACTTGTAAATCTTGCCATTATTCCCAAAAAAAGCGGTTAATCTGGGTTGATTATATATTTTTCCAAAAACAGTAATTTTATCTTGTTGCCAATTAATTTTATCTAATAAATTATTAAAGTAATTGTTCGCTTCTTTTTTATTAAAAAATGTTGGATAATAGATAATATCAGCATCTTTCAATTTTAAATTAACAGAATTGGAGAGTTGCATAACTTTTTTATTTTCTAATTTAGCACAAATCAAAACATAAATGAAGTACCATTTAGTAATTTTATTTTTTTATTTCGTTAGTTGCCTTTGGCCAATTACCAAAAGGTTTTGTGTATGCTAATGACAAAATTCCGGATTTAGAAATTGAGCTACGCTATTTTGGAACAAATAACTTTGTAGGTAAGCCTATTGAAGGGTACAATAATAATTGTCTTATTTTAACTGAAGAAACCGTTGAAGCCTTGAAAGTAATTCAACTTAAATTGAAAAAACAAAATTTAGGATTAAAGGTTTATGATGGTTATCGTCCTCAACGTGCTGTAAATCATTTCATAAAATGGGCAAGAGATTTAAACGATACCATAAATAAATCTAGGTTTTATCCAGATGTTAAAAAGAGATATTTATTCAAAGAAGAATATATTGCCACTCGATCTGGACATACAAAGGGAAGTACCGTAGATCTTACTTTAGTAGATTTAAAAACTAATAAGGAATTGGATATGGGAAGTATTTATGACTTTTTGGGATACAATCTTGGGTAAATTATCAGTATATTTCAAAAGCACAAAGTCATAATAGAAAATTACTTCAAAATATAATGTTGAGAAATGGTTTTAGAAATTACCCAAGAGAATGGTGGCATTTTACATTACGAAACCAACCTTTTCCAAATACTTATTTTGATTTTCCTATTGAATAAAAAACTACTTTCAGAATAGTGAAAGCAGTTTTTAAAGTTTAGTTTAATTAATATGAAATAGAATTATAGAATTATTCTTTATCCAAATTCTTAGTCATATTAAACCCTATAAATAAGCCAATACCAGCCATAAAGAAAATAGTAGCTGGATATACAGCATCTTCATCCAAGCTTGTATAATTATCTAGAATACTTGCAATAAAAACTCCTATTCCAATACCCATTAATAATAGTGAGAGGTTTAAAAGGATTACCTTCCAAATAGGAGAGGCATGGCTTTTACCTTTTATGAAAATACTAGCGTCTGCGCCTTTTTCGATAAGGGCTAAGCGTTCTTTGTTTCTTGTTGATAAATAAAGATAAACCATTCCGAAAATTGCTAAAAATAAGCTAATTGGTATTAATGTTCCTTCCATAATTGTTTGTTTTTAATTGATTATTTTTAATGTGTTTATAGTTTATGACGATGTACTTTTAATTTTGGTTACACTCCTTTTAATGTTTTTTCATTTTAAATGTAACCAATAACAAAATATATTCGTCTTACTTTTAAAATGACCACTAACGACCAACATTATATTAATTTAATCATTGAAGGTGATACAAATGCATTTTCTGTATTAGTAAATCGTTATAAAGATTTAGTATTCACTCTAACTCTTAGAATGCTTAAAAATAGAGAAGAAGCCGAAGAAGTAGCACAAGATACTTTTATAAAGGCATATAAATCTTTAAATAAATTTAAAGGTAATTCTAAATTTTCTACTTGGATTTATAAAATAGCATACAATACAAGTTTAGATAGATTAAAAAAGAATAGAAAATATATTAATGATGTAGCTATTGATGATTTTACAGAACACCAAGTGAAAACAATTGATAATGCTTTAGATAATTTGGTGAATCAAGAACGCGAAGAGGTTATAAAAAGTTGTATTAATAAGTTACCAAGTATTGATGGGGTTTTATTAACTCTATATTATTTTGAAGAACATTCTTTAGAGGAAATATCGCAAATTATTGGATTAACTCCTAACAACGTAAAAGTAAAGTTGTTCAGAAGTAGAAAAAAATTGGCAACTATTTTAAAACAAAGACTAGAACCAGAATTAATTGAATATTATGAAAGAGACCGGAGATAAATATTTATATGATTTTACAAAAAAGTGGTAAAAGAAGTAGGAATCGAAAGTCCTTTTTTGAATTTTACTGATACTGTAATGTCTCAAGTAAAGGCTATAAATGAAAGCCAAGCTATAGTTTATAAACCTTTAATATCTAAAACAGCATGGGTTTTAATATTAGTGGGTTTTTTTACTATAATATTTTATGCGCTATATTCTGAAACACCAGAAGGTTCTGTGAGTTGGTTTAATACTATAGATTTTAGTTTAATACCTAACTATACAGTTTCAGATTTTAAATTATCAAAAACTTTAATGTATACTATAGTACTTTTATGTTTGATGATTTGTATTCAAGTGCCTTTATTGAAACACTATTTTAATAAACGATTGAGTGTTTAAGTTTAAAACGATTATTTTTAAGGGCATTTTTCTCCAACTCCATTTGATCTCTCATTTGTTTTATGGTAAGCGTACTTCCATCATGACTCCATCCTGGAGGTCCAAAAGCATACATAAATTTATGATATAAGTTCTTACTTTTCTTCATGTCATTCCAAATATCTTTATACTCATGTGTTAGAATAATTAAAGGATTGTAAGAGTTTGGTGGTTTAGTAACACCGTACTGAATTTCAATATCATCATCTAATTCTTTCTCCATGTACCAAAAATTTTATCAAACATATTTAAAAATCCACCATGATTTTTATCCATATACTCTAAATTTTTGGCATGATGTACTTGGTGCATGGTATGCGTATTAAATATTTTCTCTATGATTCCTAATTTAGGAACATATGTAGAATGTAACTGAAATTGCCACAATGCCTCAATACCTAAACAAACCACTACCATTTCTGGTGGAAACCCAATAGCAGGAAGCCACATATAAAATAGAGGTTTGTATAAAATGGTAAACCAGCCGTTTCTAACAGCTGTACCCAAATTAAAATTATCTGATGAGTGATGCACAATGTGTGCAGCCCATAAAAAACGAATCATATGATTTTCTCTATGAAACCAATAATAAGTAAAATCATCCAAAAATTGACATGCAAACCAAACAGGTAAACTGTAACTAAAAGATTCCCACCCCATAATATTCATTCTTACACCATCAACCATAGGGTTAAACAAATCATACATATAATTAAAAATGATGATGGCAGAAATTGTTTTGATTAAAGGTGCTATTACCACAGAGCCAATACCCATAAATAGGCTAGAGCCTAAATCTTTCCAATCGTATAAATCTTTATGATCATGGGTTTTACTGTAAGTAAGTTCTACTAGAATGAGCCCTAAAAAACAAGGAACACCATAAACTAAAGGGTTTGTAAAATCCATTTATTGTAATTGAGAGTAATTTATTAATGTTTAAGCTTGGATGTTTTTTTTTGGAAAGATATATAATATATAACAGAGTTTTGAATGAATTAGTACCAACGTTTCTTTTTCTTTTTAGAAGCAGCACTTTTTCGACCTTTTTTATGTTTGCTTCCTGTTTTTTTAGATGTATGAATAATTGGTTTTACTTTTGGATCTAGAGGGTAAGGATGATCTTCAATAATATCCAACTGCAATTGAATAAGTTGTTGAATGATTTTTATATAATTCTTCTCATCAGCAGAACAAAATGAATGAGCAATTCCCGAATTCCCTGCTCTTGCAGTTCTGCCAATGCGATGCACATAAGTTTCTGGGATGTTTGGTAAATCAAAATTCACTACTGCATCTAAATCATTTATATCAATACCACGCGCTGCAACATCGGTAGCAACTAAAATATTCACGTCTGCTTTTTTGAATCTATTTAAAGCCTCTTGTCTTGCAGTTTGACTCTTATCCCCGTGAATACAATCTACCTTATAACCATTTTTTAAAAGTGTTTTTTCTAATTTATCAACACCAAATTTTGTACGTCTAAATATGATGATATTACCTTTAATAGTATTTCTTAGCAGATGCAAACACAATTCAATTTTATTTCTTTTTGGAACATAATATAAAAGTTGTGCTACATTTTTTGAAGTTGAAGAATTTTGAGCTACTTCAACACGCTCAGGAGTATTCAAAATAGAATTAGCTAATTGCTCAACTTTATAAGGAATAGTTGCCGAAAATAAAAGTATCTGCTTTTCTCTTGTGCATAAGCGTTCAATTTTCCTTACATCATCTATAAAACCCATATCCAGCATTAAATCAGCTTCGTCTAAAACAAGCGTTTCAACATAATCTAAATTAACTATATCTTGTTTATGTAAATCCAATAAACGACCTGGAGTTGCAATTAAAATATCAACCCCTTTTTTAAAACATCTTTTTGGGGTTCTATTGAAGTGCCACCATTTACAACAGTAGTTCTTAAATTAGTGTAAGTGTTGTAAGTTTTAAAATTAGTTTCAATTTGAATAGCCAATTCTCTGGTTGGACTAACAATTAAAGCTTTTATTGTCTTACCTTTTTTTGGTGCATCTTGTTGATCTAATAATGATTGTAAAATAGGAAGTGCAAAAGCTGCAGTTTTACCAGTTCCGGTTTGAGCAGAAACAATTACATCTTTTTTATCTAAAACCAGCGGAATAGTTTTTTCTTGAACTAGAGTAGGATTATCATATCCAGCTTCAGCAACAGCACGTAAAATGGGTTTACTTATTTTTAAATCTTTAAAAGACATTTATTTGTAATTTGCCGCAAAGATATAACAAACAAGTCCAAAGCTACTTTAAAAGATTTCAGTTTATCTCTTTTTCGTTTTGGTAAAGCATTGTTATGCATTATTAATTTAATGTGGTTTTGATTTTTTCTTTGTTATAAAACAAATCAAATAATTGCCATGTACTAATGCTGTTCTTGGCTTTTTCAACCAACTCTAAGGTGTCGCCAGTTTTTACATAGCCTTCTTCTAGAATACGAATATATGTTCCAGAATAACCATGATCTATAAATTGTTTTAAAGCACGTTGATTTCCAAGCTTCACGCCAAACTTAAAGCAGGGTTCGCGGGTTGTGTTACTTGAACTAAGGTATTCCCAATTTCATAAATATCACCAATATGAATCTCTTTTTCATTTAATCCAGAGATAGTAAGGTTTTCTCCAAACATACCGAATTCCCAATCTAAATTTGGATATAAATCTTTCCAGTAATTATATTGATTTTCAGAAAACAAATAACATGCTTTAAATTGTCCACCATGTACGTTTCTATCTGAAATTTCATCATTTTGTACACCTTGATTTCCTAGTAAAATTGGATGATTTACTGGTTTTTTATAAATACCTGTTGTTTCTTCTTTACCATTCCAAATGATGGTGGTTGGTTTTGCTATGTTGGTTGAGGTTATTTTCATGTAATAAAAATAAGTAAAATCATTATTTAACTTGAGTTCAATTTAGGGATATTCTTTTTTTAAGTAATTAAATTTGGATCGTCTATAAAACCAATAGATTTAAAAAAATTGACTGTATTCATCCTGATATTAAAAATTAATTTTGATTAATTCTTGATCATGTTTGTGGTTGTATAGAACTCAAATTATTTACTTATCATCATAGGAACAAGATTGAAAATAATTTTGGAGATTAAAATTCCTATCTTTAAACATATCGTTTAAAATTTTATAGTTCTTAATTCTATCAATTCGAAAAGCTCGATAATCATCACGTAAATGACACCAAGCAATAAGAATCCATTTATGATTAGTAGCATAAAATGCGTAAGGTTCTATTTTTCTGAATGAACTATTGTTTTCGTTTGCCTTTTGGTAGTTGAGTTCAACAAAATTTAAATTGGTAATAGCTAATTGAATTTCAGAAAGAGCATTACTAGATATATTCTCATAATTGTTGTTAAATACATGAATATTACTTTCTAGACGTTCACTTTTTTCTTGAACAGATGTTCTAAAAACAGATTTAATTTTAATGATAGCTTCTTTAAAATCATTAACAAATGACTCATCTTTAGTTTGATTAACCAAGTGTTGTGCAGTAATTATAGCATTAGCTTCTCTCTCGGTAAATTGTACTGGAGGTACTGTATAGCCGTCCATTAATGAGTAGCCTTTGCCTTCGATGGTAGTTATAGGTATTCCCGCTTCTTCTAATTTTCTTATGTCTCTATATATTGTTCTTACACTTACGTCAAACTTTTTAGAAAGTTCAGGGGCTGTTAAAATGCGTTTAGATTTTAATAGTGTAAGTGTTGCTATGAGTCTTGATAATTGAGGCATAATAACAAAGATAGCGAACCTTATAAAATTCGCTATCCTATTAGTTTTTTAGTTACATCCAAGAATGGAATGCAATTCTGTTACCCTCTGTATCTATAAATTGTGCCATAAAACCATTTTCACCTATGTCCGTCTTGGGCATAATTACTTTACCTCCAGAAGATTCTATTTTACCTAATGCAATGTTTAAATCTTCTCCTGCATTTAAGTAAATAGTTGGTCCATCAGTTGTAGGCTTTATCTCAGTACTTTCAATAAGTCCACCACCAACACCATTGTTGTCATTATCATAAGGGAACATGCCATATTTTATGTTTTGTTCTGGCATATGGTGATCTTTTATTTCAAGATCCATAACTGTGTTGTAAAATTGTTTAGCTCTTTGGTAATTTTTTACTGGGATTTCAAACCAGCTAATTGCATGTTTCATTTTTTAAATTGATTTGTTTGTTAAACTTACATGCAAAAGTATTCGGGTTTAAGTCATAATGTGTCAGGGGTAAACTTTAGTTTAGCTATTTTTTAATACTAGTTTTATATATAAAAAATTACACTTTGTTAAAAAGGTTTTTAACCTCAGGTTTTGTTAATTCTACTAAAGTAAAAACACCTAATAGAATTCCAAGAATTCCTGTAAGGCAGTTTACAACAGCAATAGCAAATATAAAATTGTAGTTTTTAACCTCTTTTAGATATTTAGAAGCTAATAGCGTTAATATGCCAAAAGCAATAGAGATTATAAAACCAATACTGCCAATTATTATAAAAATCCAACCAAAATTAAATGGTAATTCATTGTTTGCTTCTGAGTGTTCTATGGCAGCACTAAAAAATAATCCCATACAGGCGTAAAACACAAAAAATAATGAAAAGCATAAGGTTAAAATGCCTTTAATGAGGAATAAAATTCTGAAGGTGTTTAGGTTGTAAGGAGTCACTTGCATTTTAGCTTTTTGTTTTTGATGGAAAGTTTTTCAATATGTTTTAACTAAAATAACTAATTTTTTATGCAAACTCAAGCTTTAAATTTCATAAGAAAACACTCTGTATTCATAATCTTTTTTTTAAAACGAAAAAACAAATGATTTAATTTACAGAAATAAGCTCTACATCAAAAATAAGTACAGCTCCTCCAGGAATACTCCCTCTACCAGAGCTGCCGTAACCAAGGTGTGCAGGAACCAATAAGATGCCGCTGCCTCCTTCTTTAAAATAGGTGATACCTTCTGTCCAACCAGCAATTACACGTTGTAAACCAAATGAAATTCCAGAGGCATCACTTTCGTCAAACACATTTCCGTTTGTGAAATAGCCTTTGTATGCAACAGTTACGTTGTCTGTAGTTGTAGGTTGTAAACCTGTTCCAGGTTGGTTTATAACATAATGTAAACCTGAGGTGCTTTTTTGGGCAGTTAAATTATTAGCGGCAATATAATCAGTAATTTCTTTTTCATTTTCGACTCTAAAATCGGTAATGGTTATATCATTATCAGATTTACAAGAGATGAATAAGATCATCATTAAAGTAATATATGTATATTTTTTCATAGTTTGTTTTTTAGAACACAAATATAACGAGAGCTTATTGTTTTGCAAAAAATAAAGATATTGTTTTTCATAAAGTAAATTAGCGTCTAATAGATTTCCATTAAAGTGAAACGACTTATAGTTTTTAATTTATGAGATTACTCACGTCCACTCTGAGATGGATGAGGATATGCCTTTTATATTTGTAGGCTAGAACAAAATAAAAAAAGCGCATACAATGTATGCGCTTCTACTTTTGCTATTAACCAATAAGGATTTACGAAATGTATACGTCTAAATATCAGTTATATATCAAATATATGATGATGCAGTAATAAAAAAATGATGTATGGTAATAAATATCAATTGTTTGATATTTCTTTTCTAATTCTACTCAGACTCTCTGTGGTAATGCCTAAATAAGATGCTATGTGGTAGTTTTTTAGATATTGCTCAACATTATGAAATGCCTTAATAAAGTTGATATAGCGCTCAGTTGCAGATTGCGATAAGTTTTCTAAAATCCGTTTTTGAAATCCTGCAAATGCACGTTCTAACTTAACTCTAAAAAATGATTCTATCTTGGGTATTTTAGAATATAACAACTCTTTGTCTTCTCTAGAAATCTTGTACAATGTAGCATCTTGCAGAACTTCTATAGTCATTATTGATTTTGATTTGGAAAAAAATGCTGTAAAATCACTAACCCACCAATCATTAAAACCAAACTGAACCGTATATTCTCTTCCATGAGAATCGATATGAAATGAGCGAAGACATCCATCTTGGATATAATATTGAACATCAACAATATCTCCAGCTTTAAGTAGAATTGAACCTTTTTTGTAGGTTTCTTTATGGAATACAGAATCTATAATCATTACTTCTTCATTTGAAAAAGTAAGATTATTAAAGATTTCTGTTGCTATTGATGTATTAGCATTCACCTTAAAGTTTATTAGGAACATTAAAGTACGAAAAATCGCTTAAAAATTATCTAATAATCGTTGTTCTATAAAATAAATTAGTCAATTTACTTAAAAAGCAAAAAAACCACCTTGTTTTCACAAAGTGGTTTTGATTTATATAGGATGCTGAACAGTTTCAGCGTGTAAACTTATTTAATCATCTCGTAGCTTCGTTTAATGAAGTTTGTAAGCTCTTCACCTTTTAATAAACCTTGAGATAATCTTGCCAAGTCTAAACTCTGCGTAATTAGTCTTTCTTGTTTCTTTTTAGTTTTAGTACCTAAAATTTCACCGACTAATTCAGAGTTTGTGTTAACTACTAGGTTGTACATTTCGGGCATACTACCAAACATGTTCATACCGCCTCCGCCGCCTGTAGCTTGCATTTCTTTCATTCTACGCATAAATTCTGGTTGCGTTATAGTAAAAGGCGATTCGTTACTATCCATGGCTTCCAATTGCACTGTGAATTTTTCAGAAGGAATGACTTCTTTTAACAATTCATCTAAAGCTTTAGTTTGATCTTCATCTAATTTAGAAATGGTGTTTTCATCTTTCTTAATTAAATTATTCACATGGTCGCCATCAACTCGAGCAAACGTAATGTTTTCTTTAGTGCTTTCTAATTTTTGGATAAGATGTGAAACAATTGGAGAATCTAATAACAACACCTCGTAGTCTTTAGCTTTAGCAGATTCTATGTAACTGTGTTGTGCATCTTTATCTGAAGCATAAAGAATTACTAATTTACCATCTTTATCCGTTTGATTTGCTTTTATCTTGTTGAATAACTCCTCGTAAGTATAGTATTTACCATCAACTGAAGGGTATAAAGCAAAGGCATCTGCTTTTTCAAAGAATTTTTCTTCAGAAAGCATACCGTATTCAATCACGATTTTAATATCGTTCCACTTTGCTTCAAAATCTTCACGGTTATTATTGAATAACGATTTTAATTTATCTGCAACTTTTCTTGTGATGTAAGATGATATCTTTTTAACTGCACCATCTGCTTGTAAATATGAACGCGATACGTTTAATGGAATATCTGGAGAATCAATAACTCCACGAAGCATGGTTAAAAACTCAGGAACAATACCTTCAACATTATCAGTTACAAAAACTTGGTTTGGTATAGCTGGATTTTATCCTTCTGCATTTGTATGTCGTTAGACATTTTTGGGAAGTATAAAATACCTGTTAAGTTAAACGGGTAATCTACGTTTAAGTGAATGTTGAATAACGGCTCTTCAAATTGCATTGGATACAATTCTCTGTAGAAACCACTATAATCTTCATCTTTTAAATCAGCTGGTTGTTTTGTCCAAGCTGGATTTGGATTATTAATTATGTCATCAACAGTAATTTGTTTGTGCGGTTCTGTAGTTTCCTTACCGTCTTTATCTTTAGTAGTTTTTGGCTCATGCTCTGGGTCGTTAACTTCCTTAGTTCCAAATTTAATTGGAATAGGCATAAACTTGTTGTACTTGTTTAACAACTCGCGAATACGAGACTTTTCAAGAAATTCAGTTGAATCTTCAGCAATATGAAGTATAATTTCTGTACCTCTTTCTGTTTTGTCTGAAGCTTCTAAAGTAAACTCAGGAGAACCGTCACATGTCCAATGTGCAGCAGGTTCATCTTTAAAAGATTTTGTAATAATTTCTACTTTATCAGCAACCATAAATGCTGAGTAGAAACCTAGCCCAAAATGACCAATAATTCCAGAGTCTTTAGCCGAATCTTTATACTTATCTAAAAACTCTTCAGCTCCAGAAAAAGCCACTTGATTGATGTATTTTTCAACTTCATCAGCTGTCATACCTAAACCTTGGTCAGAGATATGAAGCTTCTTTCCATCTTTATCAATTTTAACTTCTATTTGAGGGTTGCCATATTCCACTTTGGCATCACCAACATTAGTTAAATGTTTTAGCTTTAAAGTGGCATCAGTAGCGTTACTTATTAACTCACGTAAAAAGATTTCGTGGTCGCTATACAAGAATTTTTTAATGAGTGGGAAGATGTTTTCTACCGATACATTAATGTTTCCTTTTGTCATAATATATATGTTTTATTCAATTTGTTATTATGATTCAGTAATAGACAACAAAAATGCCAATTGATGAAATATGACAAACTGACATTAAGGATTTGTGATTGTTGAATAACGATTTTTGAATTTTTGAAATGAAACGTTTGGAATTTGGATTTTTAATTATTGAAATTTGATGGTATTATTTTGTACTTTAGATATTCTAACTAAGTAGTGACATTATGTACAATTCAAAAATAATAGGACTAGGTAAATATGTTCCAGAAAATGTGGTAACAAACGATGATTTATCAAAAATGATGGACACTAATGATGAATGGATTCAAGAGCGTACTGGTATTAAAGAACGCCGATGGATAAAAGAAGGTTCTGAGGATACATCAGCAGTTATGGGAGCAAAAGCGGCTAGAATTGCTATTGAGCGTGCTGGTTTAACTAAAAATGATATTGATTTTATAGTATTCGCAACTCTAAGTCCAGATTATTATTTCCCAGGTTGTGGTGTGCAAATTCAAGATATGTTGGAGATGCCAACTGTAGGTGCTTTAGATATTCGAAATCAATGTACAGGTTTTGTATATGCGGTTGCTGTAGCAGACCAATTTATAAAAACTGGTATGTATAAAAATGTGTTGGTTATAGGAGCCGAATTTCATTCTGGAGGATTAGAAAAGTCTACCAGAGGAAGAGGAGTCACTGTTATTTTTGGTGATGGTGCAGGAGCAGCAGTTTTAACTAGAACTGATGATAATACTAAAGGTGTATTATCATCGCATTTACATTCTGAAGGAAAATATGCTGAAGAATTAGTGGTTGAAGGACCAAGTATTAAGCATTGGGTGCCAGAAATTTTAGAAGCTAACGATCCTAATGATACTTCTTATTATCCTTACATGAACGGAACTTTTGTGTTTAAGCATGCGGTTGTACGTTTTAGCGAGGCTATAGTTGAAGGACTTCAAAAAAATAATTTACAAAAAGAAGATATTGACATATTAATTCCGCATCAAGCGAATTTGAGAATTTCTCAATTTATTCAAAAGAAATTTGGTTTGCGAGACAATCAAGTTTTTAATAACATTCAAAAATACGGAAATACAACTGCTGCATCTGTTATTATAGCCCTAACTGAAGCTTGGGAAGAAGGAAAATAAAAGATGGCGATACGGTTGTATTGGCAGCCTTTGGAAGCGGCTTTACTTGGGGAAGTGTAATTATAAAGTGGTAAATCTTATTTAGGCAGAAATCTATTTTTTGATTTAGAAATAGAATAAAAATCAAAAATCCGAAACTGGTATTTTGATACAGTTTCGGATTTTTTTATGCTATTTACCAACTAACTTCAATTAACACAAATTTTGAAAGAGAAGCCTCTATAAATAGTTAGATGATAATAGCAAAAAATAAATGTATTTTACGGTATTGTCATCTAGTTAATACTAAACAAAACTCGAAATACAAGATTTCGAGTTTTAATGTGTAAACACACTAACCGTTTAATCAATTGTTTTTAAAAGCGACTAACTCAAATAATTATTAATACGGTTTTTGGTTATAGTAAGTTAACGATTTTGATTTATAAATATTGCTTAAACTCGTTGATTTTAACGTTTTTAACGTTTTAATGTTTTTTGCAAAAGCAAAACTCCAAAGCTTACACTTTGGAGTTTTATTCAATAACCTTTATATAACACTAACCATCAACTATTATAAGGTTACTAAATTTATGTTTTAAAAACCGCCACCACCGGCCGATTTTTCGTCATTATCTCTTCTTTTACGTGATTTAGCACGATATTTTCCACCTCCAAATTTATAGGATAATCCAAGGGAGAATGTTCTAAACTCTGGAAAAAACATAGCTTCTTGATCAAAAGGCCTTTCACTAACTATAGAGATTCTTTGAGTATCAAATACGTCATTAAAGCTAAGACTCAAAGTAGCCTTGTTATTTGGAAGAAAGGAATATCTAGCTCCAAGATTAACAAAATACATAGGGTCTACTTCAAAATTTAGTCCAGTATTTTTTCCACGGTACATACCAAAAGCAGTAAATGATAATTTTTTACTTACACTAAAATTATTAAAAACTCTAAAGTTCCAGATTACATTATCCACCTGTACGGTTTCTTGAACGATGTCATTTTCAGTTGGATTTGTTAGTGTAGGATCTATACTTTCAGCGATACCTTTTTGGGTTTGAGAATATAAATCGAAACTAGCATTTAAACTCCACCATTTTGTGGGACGATAATTACTTGATAATTCTAAACCATAAGCACTAGTATTACTAAAATTGTCAAAAGTTAAAATGAATCTATTTGATGATAAATCAGATCTATCAACTTTAACCGCTCTATTAATCTCATCTTCAATAAGCCTGTAAAATACACCTCCAGTAATACTTCCTTTTTTGAGATTTTTTGTGTAATTTAACTCTACTGAATTTGTAAATTGCGGTTCAAGTGATTGATTACCAAAATTTGACACCAATGGTGTATTCCATTGCGGGATAGGGTTTACTTGACCAACACCAGGTCTGTCAATCCTTCTACTATAGCTTACTTGATATGAGTTTTTTTCAGAAGGATTAAATGTTAAAAAAATTGATGGGTAGACTTGAAAATAGTCGTTTT
Organism: Jejuia sp. G7-7; assembly: GCF_055808955.1. Classification (NCBI taxonomy): domain Bacteria; kingdom Pseudomonadati; phylum Bacteroidota; class Flavobacteriia; order Flavobacteriales; family Flavobacteriaceae; genus Jejuia; species Jejuia sp. G7-7. The sequence continues at coordinate 1,726,565 of NZ_JBVVSZ010000001.1, read as the reverse complement.
CAAAAGGAATAATAGTCTCATCGTTTACTGATAAATCGGTTTCAATAGCAATGGCATCAACATTTACACTTTCTACTCTTAATCCTAATTGATAAGACCACTTTTCTAATTTTTTATTATAATTTCCATAAGCAGAATAAATATTTCTTTTATAGGTGTAATCAGTAATACTAGGAATGTAATCTCCATCTTCATTTCTTGTACGGGCGTCAGATTCATAGATGATTTCATTATCAAATAATCTTGCTTGTAAACCAATTTCTAATTTTGAATTATCAGATACAGGGTCAATATAATCAAGATTTATGGTAGTTCGCTTTCTGTCTGTATCGGTGAATTCTATGAAATCTGGGCGGGTGATATTTCCAATTTGATTATTATCGGTATCAGTATTATTATCAAACTGATTATGATCAATTTCTAACTCAATATTCTGTCCGTCTTTATTGAAGTCTAATTTATAATCAAAATTATATTGCCTAGATGAATTTTCATTTATAGAATTTGTACGCTGACCTTGATTATTACCCATATTATCGTTAAATATCAAATCGGCATTCGAATCATTTAATCCATCAAAGCTATTTTGTCCTGTGAAAAAGGAAATAGTATTCTTGTCGTTTAAATAATAATCTACACCTACCTTGTACAAATGAGACTTATTGTTGTTTAATAAATTAATCATTTGAAAAGAATTGTTTTCTATTTGAGCAATTCTACCATTATTGACCCCTTTATTAATATTATTACCGTAATTCCCAAATAAATTTAATTTTCCATTACGGTAGTTCATATTTATAGAGCTATTAAACTTGGCTTCTTTTTGATGTCTTACACCAAGATTAAGACCACCATTAAAACCAATGTTTATGTTTTTGTGCAGAATAATGTTAATTAGTCCACTCATACCTTCAGGATTATATTTGGCTGATGGATTAGTAATTAGTTCTATTTGTTTAATAGAAGAAGAGGGTAATTGTTGAAGAAGTTGAGCTGTTGGAATGTTTGATAGTTTCCCGTCAACCATAACTTGAACATTTTGATTGCCTCGTAAGCTAATATCTCCAGTTTGTGCATCTACATTAATAGAAGGGACAACCGTCATAATTTCTGTAGCGGTTCCCATATTTGCTAAATCTTTACCTACATTAATTACTTTTCTATCAACTTTTTGTTGGATGGTTGAAACTTCAGCAATTACTGTAACTTCATCTAACCCTTCAATGTCTTCTTCAAGAAAAATATCCCCAAGATTTACGTTATAACTCCCTCTTTTTAAAGTAATATTCTTATTATATGTTTTGTAGCCAATATATAGAATACTTACAGTAACATCACCTTCTTCAATTTTTTCAATTTTAAAGGTTCCATCATCTAAAGTAATACCTCCTGTTAGAGTTACGCCATTAGAATCTTTAACAATAATGTTTACATAAGGTAAGGGTTGCCGTAATTTTGCGTCTAAAACTTTACCGGAGATAGTACCTGTTTTGGCTTCGTTTGGTTCTGGTATATTGGCATAAGCTGATGTTGAAAATAAAGTGATACATAGCAAGCCAAAGAAAATAGCTTTTCTCATTTGTAGTGATTATTTTGATTGATGATGATTGTTGTTAACAAATAGACGTCTCTTTTATAATTATGTTACTACATTTAACAAAAAATTAATTTTTTTAACATTTATGAATAAGAAAACATTGGTTCTTGGCGCCTCACTAAAGCCAAATAGATATTCTAATTATGCCATTCAAAGGTTAGTTGTAAATGCTGTTGATGTAGTAGCGTTTGGTTTAAGAGAAGGAGAGATTTCAGGTATACCCATAGATACTGAATTGGTTAATTATACAGCTATCCATACTGTAACTTTATATTTAAACCCAAGACGTCAAAAGGAATATTATGATTATGTAGTGTCGCTAAATCCAGAACGCGTAATCTTTAACCCTGGAACAGAAAACCCTGAATTTTACGAGGTTTTAAAAAAGAATAATATTGAGTTTGAAGCCGCTTGTACTTTAGTGTTGCTTTCTACGAATCAGTATTAATCCAAGGAAGGTTATTAATCCATTAAGCGGTAATATTTCCCAATGGAATTGATATTTCCCAATAATAGTTTCTGGTAAAGATGTTAAGGCAAAACTAATCACTATTGATAATAGTGCAATTATCCATGCATATTTGTCTATAATTTGATATTTAGTAAGAATACCAAAAGCGAACAATCCTAACAATGGACCATAAGTAAAAGTGGCGAATTTAAATAGATTGCCAACCACATTTCCTTCTAAATTATTAAAAATAATTACAACAATTATCAATAAGATTGAAACCCCAATATGGACTTTTTTACGCAAAGGTTTTTGGGTTTCTTTTGACTTTTGATGGATGTTTAAAAAATCTACAGAAAAAGAGGTAGTAAGTGATGTTAAAGCACTATCGGCGCTAGAATAAGCTGCAGCAATTAGTCCAATGATAAATGTAACCGATAATGCTTGTCCAAGACCTTGATTCATGGCGATTTCAGGAAATAATAAGTCTGTTCTTGTTCTGCCATCAACAACGGGAATATTTATCCCAAATTTTTCAGAATAAATAAATAAAAGTGCACCTAGAGATAAAAATATAAAGTTTACTATTACAAGTAAGGCAGCCATGGAAAACATATTCTTTTGAGCTTCTTTTTGATTTTTACAGGTTAGGTTTTTTTGCATCATATCTTGGTCTAAACCAGTCATTGCAATAGCAATAAATATGCCTCCAATAAAATACTTCCAGAAATAGGTTTTAGAATTTGGGTCGTCAAAAAAGAAGATTTGACTCTTTTGAGTAAACGTTTCTGACTGTAACGCTTCAAAAAATGTCCATTCTAATTTTTCATTAATTAAATAAATAGCCACTAAAACAGCAGTTAACATTGCTAAAGTTTGTATGGTGTCTGTCCAAATAATAGTTTTTATACCGCCTCTGTAAGTGTACAACCAAATAAGTAAAATTGATATAACAACCGTAGTCCAAAACGGAATTCCTATTCTTTCAAAAACAATGTATTGCATTGCTAGAGCAACTAAAAACAACCTAAAAGAAGCACCTGTAACTCTAGATAATAAAAAGAAAAACGCTCCAGTTTTATAACTCACTTTTCCAAAACGCTGTTCTAAATATTCATAGATGGAGGTGACATTAAGTTTATAATACAATGGTAATAAAACGATTAAAATAAATAAGTAGCCCACAAAAAAGCCAAAAACACCTTGCATATAGGCAAATTGCTGACCGCCAATCATTCCTGGAACCGAAATAAAAGTAACCCCAGAAAGCGAAGCCCCAATCATCCCAAAAGCTACTAAATACCATGGAGCAGTTTTATTCGCTTTAAAAAAGCTTCGTTAGAATCCTCCTTTCCTGTGAAGTAAGATATCAAAATTAAAACTACAAAGTAGGCAACTATTAAAAGCAGAATTTGTGTAGCACTCATAAATTATTTTTTTCAAGTTTTGAAAATACAATTATTAAATTTCAAAATCCAAGTAAAGCAAGCTATATTTAAATTGAATATTTAAAAGAATTGATGAAAATTAGCGAAATTCGTGACGAAGCAGTAATTTCGCAACTATGGAATTTTCTTCAAAATTGTTAGAGAATGCAGTCAACGAAATGTCGCAATTACCAGGCATAGGCAAACGTACAGCATTACGTTTGGTACTGCATATGTTACGACAGCCAAAGGAGCAAACTACTGCATTATCAGAAGCATTGGTTAGCATGAGAAATACAATTAAGTTCTGTAAATCTTGCCATAATATTAGCGATGTAGAGTTGTGTGAAATATGTGCAAACCCAAATAGAAACGAAAAATTAATTTGCGTTGTTGAAGATATTAGAGATGTTATGGCGATTGAAAGCACAGGGTCATTTAAAGGCTTATACCACGTTTTGGGAGGTAAAATTTCCCCTATTGATGGTATCGGTCCTCACGATTTAAACATTGTGTCTTTAGTGGATAAAGTAAAATCTGGAGCTGTAGATGAACTTATTTTTGCATTAAGTTCTACCATGGAAGGTGATACCACCAATTTTTATATTTTCAAACAAATTCAAGAATATAACATTACAACATCAACCATTGCTAGAGGAATTTCGGTAGGTGATGAGTTAGAATATACAGATGAAATTACCTTAGGCAGAAGTATTTTGAACCGTGTACCATTTGAATCCTCTTTAAAATTATAACAACTTTATTTGAAGCTTTCAGTTGTCATATTAAATTATAATGTGCGTTATTTTTTAGAACTCTGTCTAAAAAGTGTGCAAGCTGCTATTACTGATATAGATGCTGAAATTATAGTTGTTGATAATAATTCTGGAGATGAAAGTTGTCAAATGGTAAAGGATTTATTTCCAGAAGTCAACCTCATTGAAAATAAAGAAAACTCAGGGTTTTCCAAGGGAAATAATATTGGCGTAGCACAATCTAAAGGCGAGTATTTGTGTATTTTAAATCCAGATACAGTTGTTGCTGAAGATACGTTTATAAAGCTACTTGAGTTTTGTAAGGACAAAAAGAAACTTGGAGCAGTAGGGTGTAAACTGATAGATGGGACAGGCAATTTTTTGCCTGAAAGTAAACGCAATGTACCTGTTGTAAGTGTCGCTTTAAAAAAGATTATAGGGAACTCAAAACGCTATTATGCAAATCATTTAACTGAAAATGAATCTGGTAAAATAGAGGTTTTAGTTGGTGCTTTTATGTTTTTGAAAAGGCAAGTGTACCTTCATGTTGGCGGTTTTGATGAAGATTATTTTATGTACGGGGAAGATATAGACTTATCCTATAAAATAACGAATGCTGGTTATCAAAACTATTATTTTGGAGTAACTAGTGTGATTCATTTTAAAGGGGAGAGCACATTAAAAGACAAAAAATATGCTGAACGTTTTTATGGCGCAATGCAAATATTCTACAAAAAGCATTTTAAAAAAAGTCTGTTTTTTGATACGCTAGTTTGGTTCGGGATTAAAATAATACCACTCATTAAAAAAATAAAAAACATAACACAAAGTCTGTTTTTCAATATGTTTTAATCTCTAATACTAAGTTTGAAAATTTAGAGTCTGTGTTACCAAAACAACTTTTGGTTAAAAATAAAGTTGGCAATTTTGAAAATGGAACTGAATTAATATTTGATAATAATATATTGACTTTCAATGAAATAATTAGTCATATAGAAGAGCATTCAAAACAAAGAACATTGACTTTTAAGATATTGCCAAAAAATTCTAATTTCATATTAGGAAGTAATAGCGCTAATGGTAAAGGGGGAGTAATTAGTTTTTAAGGGGTTTTGTTGTAGATAATTTAACAGAATTGATGATTTTTAGTTAATTTTGCAATCGGAATAAAAAATAAAGGCTTTAATTAAAGAAATGGCAAAGTTTGAATTGACATTACCGAAAATGGGAGAGAGTGTTGCTGAGGCAACTATAACGTCTTGGTTGAAAGAAGTTGGTGATACTATCGAGTTAGACGAAGCAGTTTTAGAAATTGCTACAGACAAAGTAGATAGTGAAGTGCCAAGTGAAGTTGAGGGTGTTTTAGTTGAAAAGCGATTTAATGTAGATGATGTTGTTCAAGTTGGCCAAGTTTTGGCGGTTATTGAAATTGAAGGCGATGTGGATCAATTATCTAGTACTCCTGAAGAAGTTTTAAATGATTCTACTGAAACAGAAGCTGTTAGTCAGTTAACCGAAGGTATTGAAAAAGCTAAAGAAACAGCATCTGCTTCTACGCCTGCGATTTTAAGTGGAGAACGTTTTTATTCGCCTTTGGTTAAAAATATTGCAAAACAAGAAGGGATTGCTCAAGAGGAATTAGATACTATACCTGGAACTGGAAAAGAAGGTCGTGTTACAAAAAATGATATTCTAGGTTACATTGAAACAAGAGGGAAGTCGAGTGCACAAGCAAATACTTCTAAAAAAGAAGTTCAATTAGCTCCAGTTACATCTACTGAATTACCTAAAAAGCAAGATCCAAAACCAGTTGTTGTAAGTGGCGAGGATGAAATTGTTGAAATGACGAGAATGGGGAAACTCATTTCTCATCACATGACAGATTCTCTGCAAACTTCGGCACATGTACAAAGTTTTATAGAAGCCGATGTTACTAACATCTGGAATTGGCGTTTAAAAGTTAAGGATGGTTTCGAAAAAAGAGAAGGCGAAAAACTGACGTTTACGCCAATTTTTATGGAGGCTGTTGCAAAAGCGTTACGGGATTACCCTATGCTAAATATTTCAGTTGATGGAGACAAAATCATCAAAAAGAAACATATAAACTTGGGTATGGCTACCGCACTTGGTGATGGTAATTTAATAGTACCTGTAATAAAAGATGCAGACCAATTGAATTTGGTAGGCATGACAAAAAAAGTAAACGATTTAGCAAATCGTGCGCGAATAAATCAATTAAACCCTGATGATATTCAAGGAGGAACATACACGGTTACAAACGTAGGTTCTTTTGGAAGTATTATGGGAACTCCAATTATTAATCAGCCACAAGTTGGGATTTTAGCTTTAGGTGCTATTCGAAAAGTACCTGCCGTTATTGAAACTTCAGAAGGCGATTTTATAGGTATCCGTTACCGTATGTTTTTATCACATTCTTATGATCATAGAGTGGTAAATGGGGCTTTAGGTGGTATGTTTGTAAAAGCTGTTAAAGATTATTTGGAGGCATGGGATAGTGATAGAGAGGTTTAAATTCAATTAAATTAAATAATTATAAAGTTAAGCCTAACCTGGAACGGTTGGGTTTTTTTATTTTTACAAAAAATAAGAATCAATCAAAATATAGTAATGCAATTAAACCTCACAAAACCTATCTGTTTTTTCGATTTAGAAACCACAGGAATTAGTATCACAAGCGATAGAATTGTAGAAATTTCAATTCTGAAAGTACATCCTAATGGTAAGGAAGAAAGCCATACTTGGCTTGTAAACCCTGAAAGACCAATCCCAAAGGAGGTTACTGAAATTCATGGTATTTCTGATGAAGATGTGGCAGACAAACCAACTTTTAAAGAAATAGCAAAGGAAATTTATAATTTGATAAAAGATTCAGATTTGGGAGGTTTTAACTCTAACCGATTTGATATTCCACTTTTAGCAGAAGAAATGTTGCGAGCCGAAATAGATTTTGATATGAAAAGCACACAATCTGTCGATGTGCAGACTATTTTCCATAAAATGGAACAGCGTACATTAAGTGCTGCTTACAAGTTTTATTGCAATGAAAGTTTAGATAATGCGCATAGTGCAGCAGCCGATACAAAAGCTACTTACGAAGTTTTAAAAGCACAATTATCTCGATACGAAGAGCTGGAAAACGATACCAAGTTTTTGGCAGAGTTTAGTTCAAGAAAGAAATTTGCAGACTTTGCAGGCTTTATAGCATATAATAAAAAAGGAGAAGAATGTTTTTCTTTTGGAAAGCATAAAGGTAAATTGGTTACTGAAATTTTAGAAAAAGAACCTGGCTATTTTGGATGGTTGTTAAATGCAGATTTTCCGTTGTATACTAAAAAGGTATTAACTGCTATTAAATTGAGAAGTTTTAATAATAAGTTGGGATAGGTATATTTTGAAATTAGATAAACAAGCCGTAATTACGTTTTCTATTTTAGGTTTAATAATCCTGTTTTTGTTTAAAACATGTGATTCATCAATTACAAAAGGAGAACTCGAAGGGTGTTTTGTTTATAACAATAGTTTAAATGCTTACGATACATTGTTTGTGTTTAAGGATGGGACGTACAGTCAAAAACTATATGATTTGAATAAGAAATTAGTATATGAAAGTGCTAATGAATGGAAGTTTAGTGGAGCATCTCATGTTGATTTTTTAGATTTTCATCTTAATGATGATGCCAAAATATATCCTAATGCAGATTACACAAAAGTATTGATGTATTATTCTCTAGTAAAAGCTAAGGATTTTGGTACTATTAAATTAATATATAACCTAGATTTAGATAGACATTACAAAAAAATAGATTAAAAACACATTAACTAAAAGCGCAACAAATGGAAAAAATCTATATAATAGTAATAGCAATAGCACTTTTTGTAATCATCACTTTTTTTATTGGAAAATGACTAGTGGTTATGCTGAAAAGGAATATGGTAAAAAGATGTGGAAACAATGGGGAACAAAAACTTTTTATTGGAGTGGTGCATTTTTTATTAGTGGTGGAGTTACAGTTGCGATAATTTTTCTTTTAAAATGGGCAAATATTTTGACTTTTTAGAAGTCTAAAAACAAGACTAAAAAAGAATAGTTTTGGGTTGGATACTGACAATTGCAAACTCGCCCGCCCCTAGTGGTAACTGCCAAATAAAAATAAATAGACAAAACTCTTCGCGTCTTTGCGACTTCGCGAGAGAAAAAAGTAATAGTTTAAAATAATAATAGTAACCATAAAAATCCCCCTCTTTTTGGAGGGGCTAGGGAGGCTCATATGAAATTAATCTGCATAGGTAGAAATTACACAGAACACATTAAAGAACTAGAAAACGAAAAACCAACAGACCCTGTTGTGTTTTTAAAGCCTGATACTTCAATTCTATTAAAAAAACAACCGTTTTTTATTCCAGATTTTTCGGACGATGTGCATCATGAGGTTGAGGTTTTGGTAAAAATAAATAGAGTAGGTAAGCACATTGATAAGAAATTTGCACATAAATATTATGAAGAAATAGGACTTGGAATTGACTTTACAGCACGCGATTTACAGGCGCAGTTAAAAGCAAAAGGTTTGCCTTGGGAAAAAGCAAAAGCATTTGATGGTGCTGCTGTTGTAGGACAATGGATGTCTAAAAAAGAGGTTGCCGACATAAACCAAATTGAATTTTCTTTAAAAAAGAACGACGACATTGTACAAAATGGAAATACAAGCCACATGTTATGGAAAATTGATGAATTAATAGAATATGTGTCAAAATATTTTACTTTAAAGATTGGAGATATTATATTTACAGGCACGCCTGCTGGAGTTGGCAGGGTAGTTGCTAATGATAAATTAAGTGGATTTATAGGAAATAAAGAACTATTTTCCATAACAGTTAAATAAATGGAACAACATTATAAATTATTTAGAGTAAGAGAATTGGCCGATAACGATGAGGATTTTGTTATGGCTTTGGCAGCAACTTTTTTAGAGGAAGTACCAGAAGATGCAGAGCGTTTAAAAAAGGCAGTAGCCGAAAAAAATTATCAGGAGGCTTACCAAGCGGCACATAAAATGAAACCAACTATAGATTTATTTGAGTTGGGTGTATTAGATACTTTAATTGTGATACAAGACTGGGGAAAGTTTACAAAAACCGACCTTGATGTTACAAATGAATTGGATATTGTAATTACAGCCGTGGAGAACACCGTAACTGAAATTAAGTCTGATTTTGATTTGTAATGCTCGCAGAAATTATAACTATTGGCGACGAGCTACTTATTGGTCAGGTAATTGACACCAATTCTGCATTTATTGCACAGGAATTGAATAAAATAGGTGTTTCTATATACCAAATTACGTCTGTTCAAGATGATAAAACTCATATTCTACAAGCTTTTACTGATGCAGAACGTCGTGTAGATATTGTAATCATTACAGGAGGTTTAGGTCCCACAAAAGATGATATTACCAAAAAAACCATTGCTGAATATTTTAATGACACATTGGTAAGAGATGCTTCTGTATTAAAAAATATAGAAGATATCTGGAAACGCTATGTGCGCCAAACTTTGTTACAGGTTAATAAAGATCAAGCTTTGGTGCCTTCTAAGGCTACTGTTTTAATGAATGAGTTGGGGACTGCTCCAGGTATGTGGCTCGAAAAGGAGAAAAAACATTTGTTTCACTTCCAGGAGTGCCATTTGAAATGAAACAACTTATTCTTAATAAAGTCATTCCTAGAATAAAAGAAAAATACAAGTGCCCATTTATATATCATAAAACACTTTTAACCTATGGTTTGGGTGAAAGTACTTTGGCTAAACGGATAGAGGATTGGGAAGATGCGCTACCGGCTGATATTAAATTAGCCTATTTGCCAAACTTAGGAAGTGTAAGATTACGTTTATCCTCAAAAGGTTTTGATGCAGATGCCATTAAAAATGGCGTTGAAGCTGAAATTGAGAAAGTGTTACCATTAATAGAAGATGCTTTTGTAGGTTTTGAAGATGAAGAAAAGTCGCTTGAAGCCATCATCGCAAAACGATTAACTGAAAATGGCAAAACTTTGGCCATTGCAGAGAGTTGTACAGGAGGCAATGTTGCAGAACAATTTACCCAAAACTCTGGAGCTTCAGCTTATTTTAATGGAGGGGTTGTGACTTATGCAACTGAGTCTAAAATAGATGTTTTGGGAGTTTCTGAGCAGCTTATTAAAGCATATTCAGTAGTTAGTGCCGAAGTTGTGGAGGCTATGGCACAACAAGTACGTAAATTGTTTAAGTCAGATTATGGAGTAGCAACCACAGGAAATGCAGGGCCATCTAAAGGAGATTCTGATGCTGAGGTTGGCACGGTTTACATTGCTATTGCTACAAAAAATGGTGTAGTTTCAGAGTGTTTTATGTTGGGTTCTGCGCGCAAACGCGTCATTAAAAAAGCAGTAAATAAAGCACTAGAAATGCTCGAAAAAGAAATTTTAAAAAATTGATTTATTTTTAATTGTCATAATTCAAAGTTTTAGTATATTTGCACCTCGTTTTTAAGCAACAACAAATTTAAAGTTATAAAAGAATGTCAAGAGTTTGTGAACTTACAGGAAAGAAGGCAATGGTTGGAAACAACGTGTCTCATGCAATGAATAAAACAAAGCGCAAATTTCATGCGAATTTATTGAAAAAACGTTTTTACATTCCAGAAGAAGATAAGTGGATAACTTTAAAAGTATCATCTTCTGCTTTAAAAACGATTAATAAAATAGGGATTTCGGCTGCTATTAAAGAAGCTAAGTCTAAAGGATTTTTAAAATAATAGTCATAGTTAAGTAGTATAAAATGGCAAAAAGAGGTAATAGAATACAGGTAATTTTAGAATGTACAGAGCATAAAGCAACTGGAAAACCAGGAACTTCAAGATACATTACTACAAAAAATAAAAAAATACACCAGATAGAATGGAGTTAAAGAAATTTAACCCAATCTTAAAGCGTATGACAGTTCACAAAGAAATTAAGTAATACAGTTTTACACTCGTAAAGCTCATAAAGTATAAAAAGCCATGGCAAAAAAATCAGTAGCATCGTTACAAACAGGATCTAAAAGGTTAACCAAAGCTATAAAAATGGTTAAATCTCCAAAAACAGGAGCCTACATGTTTGTAGAATCAGTAATGAGTCCAGATAAAGTAAACGACTTCTTAAACAAGAAATAAACGTTTATTTTTTACAATATATAAAGCTGCTTTCTTTTAAGAGAGCAGCTTTTTTTATATTTACAATTCAAATTTTTATGACAATGTTTCAGGTTTAACTATCAGGCAAGAAAGTTGTTATGTATAATTTGGGCGTTTCCCTAACGGGTCGGGCTTTTCGCTTTATCTTTTTTGAGAAAAACAAAAAAGGATGCCGCTTCAATCCCTAACGCACTAGTTCGCATTTGGCGGTAATGAATAACCAATTTGTGCGCTATTTTTAAAACCAATAACCCGTTTTTGAGCTTTACAACTCAATAACTAACAACAATGTAAAGAATGAGTTTTTTCAAAAAAATATTCTCTTCAGAAAAAAAGGAAACATTAGATAAAGGCTTAGAAAAATCTAAATCCAGTTTCTTTGGTAAATTAAGTAAAGCAGTAGCAGGAAAATCTAAGGTAGATGATGAGGTTCTAGATAATTTAGAGGAAATACTTGTGACTAGTGATGTTGGTGTAAACACCACACTTAAAATAATAGAGCGCATTGAAGAACGTGTTTCAAAAGATAAATATTTAGGAACAGACGAATTAAATCAAATTCTACGCGAGGAAATAGCAGGCTTGCTTTCTGAAACAAATTCTGGCGAAGAAACAGAATTTACTATTCCAGAAGGAAAAAAGCCTTGTGTAATTATGGTAGTTGGTGTTAATGGTGTTGGTAAAACAACCACAATTGGTAAACTAGCAAGTCAGTTTAAAAAGCAAGGCTTAAAAGTAGTGCTTGGGGCTGCCGATACATTTAGAGCAGCAGCAATAGATCAATTACAAGTTTGGGCAGATAGAGTAGATGTGCCAATGATTCGTCAAGAAATGGGGAGTGATCCCGCATCAGTAGCTTTTGATGCTTTAGAATCTGGCGTAAATCAAGACGCCGATGTTATTATAATTGATACTGCAGGACGCTTACACAATAAAGTAAACTTAATGAACGAGTTGACTAAAGTAAAACGTGTGATGCAAAAAGTGGTTGATGATGCTCCACATGATGTGTTGTTAGTTTTAGACGGTTCAACAGGTCAAAATGCATTCGAACAAGCCAAACAATTTACAGCAGCAACCGAAGTAACATCATTAGCAGTTACAAAACTTGATGGTACTGCAAAAGGTGGGGTTGTAATTGGAATCTCAGACCAATTTCAAATTCCAGTAAAATACATTGGGGTAGGAGAAGGTATTGACGATTTACAAGTATTTAATAAATATGAGTTTGTGGATTCTTTTTTAAGTAAATCTTTTGTTATTCTTGCCAAGTTAGGAATCTATTTTAAATAAATATTGAAAGATTTTTTATCTCAGAAAAATTTAAGGGTAATAGCAATAATTATTCTTTTTTATGCTTTCATTGTAATTGGTAGTAATTTAGTTGGGTTAATTATTAATTATATAAACCTAAGTAAAAATCCGCTAATACCTAAATGCTTGATTAATTACATGGCATTTCCTATGTATTTCATAGTTCCTTTTTTTCTTACAATGATTGTTATGGTTTATAAAGATTTTAAAAATAAAATGCTAAATGTAAACCTTATATCAATCTGTTTTATTCTATCAGTTTTACATTATTTATTTAGTGGTTATTTAGAGTCGTTCATTATTTCATTTAGCCCATATGATGTGTCTAATCAATCAACTTATTAATCTCTCCCCAAAGTTCATTATCAAAACTACTAGGACCAAGTAGAGATTCTCCAGCATCATCTCCCATTCTAATAATAACTAATTTTTTACTAGGCACCACGTACATCTTTTGGTCATTTTTCCCCAAGCCAGCAATTAAATCATCGGGTGCATTTGTAATCAATTTGCCCTGAAATTCTATTGTTAAACCTGGACCTCTATAACTGTCTTTTCCGTTTAACCACCATAAATAACCATAGGCTTTGTTGTGGTTTTGAGAAGTGTTTGTCATCGCATTAAAATAATCAATATCATCTAAAATAGTAGTACCATTCCAAACACCTTTATTTAAATTCAATAATCCGAATCTAGCCATACTTCTTGCATTACTAAAGTATAATTTAAAATAACCAAACGGAATCCAAGAACCTTGCATCCCAATTTTACTTTTTAGTTTATCATTAAAATAAATATCAAAATCATTACCAACTGCATCAGCTACAATATTGTGAATAGAGGTGTAAGTAGCATTATGGTAATACCAAAAAGTATTAGGGTCTTCTTTGTAAATAAGACATTCAGGATCTGAACAATTATTATTTGGCACGGTGTAATCTAAACCAGTTGTCATGGTTAAATGATTCCAAATGGAAATATTGTCTTCTTGTGCTGCTGATAAACTGGTCCAACCTTTACCCAGGTAGGTATTGGAAGGTTCATTTATATTTAAAAAACCTTCTTTTTGTGCAATTCCAGTAGTAAAAGCAACAAGAGTTTTAGCGGCAGAATTCCATGGTAAATTAGAGCTAGCATTTTCGCCATTGCCGTACCATTCCACAACCATCTTACCATTTTTCAAAATTAAAAACGCTTTCGTGCCTTTACTTTCAACATAATTTAAAAGTGGTTGTAGTTCACTTTCATTCCAACCTAACTCAGAAATGCTTAATGTTTCCCAAGTATTTGAATTAACCGGAGGAAATATAACTCATCGTTATAAGGTATCATATTTACAGTATCATCATTTGATGCACAATTAAAGCATGATACAAGAACTAAAAAAATAAAATAAGGTAGCTTTTTCATAAGATAGGTTTCAATTTAGGACACTCTAATATATAAAAGGTTTAATGATATTCAAAAATCAGCAATCGTTAATCATAAATCATTACGTATCTTTGCGCCCTGATTTATAGATAGTATGCGCACTAAAACTCTTAAGAAAAACAAGATTAATGTAGTAACCCTTGGATGCAGTAAAAATATTTACGATAGCGAGGTGCTTATGGGGCAATTAAAAGCCAGCGGAAAAGATGTTGTGCATGAAGAAGAAGGCAATATCGTTGTGATTAATACCTGTGGATTTATTAACAATGCCAAAGAAGAAAGTGTAAATACCATTTTGGAGTTTATGCAAAAGAAAGAAGCTGGAGATGTTGATAAAGTATTTGTTACTGGCTGTTTAAGTGAACGCTATAAACCAGACTTACAAAAAGAAATACCAAACGTAGACCAGTATTTTGGAACTACAGAATTACCAGGTTTATTGAAAGCTTTAGGTGCAGATTATAAGCATGAATTGATAGGAGAACGTTTGACAACAACACCTAAGAATTACGCATATTTAAAAATTGCAGAAGGTTGTGATAGACCTTGTTCGTTTTGTGCAATTCCTATCATGAGAGGAAAGCACAGAAGTACTCCAATTGAAAATTTAATTACTGAAGCTGAGAAACTAGCAACTAATGGTGTTAAAGAATTGATTTTAATAGCACAGGATTTAACCTATTATGGACTGGATTTATACAAGAAGCGGAATTTAGCTGAATTATTGGAGGCGTTAGTAAAAGTTGAAGGTATAGAGTGGATACGTTTGCATTATGCATTTCCGACAGGTTTCCCCATGGATGTTTTAGACGTGATGAATCGTGAAGCTAAAATTTGTAATTATTTAGATATTCCACTACAGCATATATCAGATTCTATTTTGAAAAGTATGCGCCGTGGTACTACAAAAGAAAAAACTACAAAGTTATTACAAGACTTTAGAGCTAAAGTTCCAGATATGACGATTCGTACTACTTTGATTGTAGGCTACCCTGGAGAAACTGAAGAAGATTTTCAAACCCTAAAACAATGGGTTCAAGACATGCGTTTTGAACGCTTGGGCTGTTTTACATATTCTCATGAAGAAAACACACATGCTTATAATTTAGAAGATGATGTGCCAGAGGAAATAAAAATGGATCGTGCAAATCAAATTATGGAAATTCAATCTCAAATATCATGGGAATTGAACCAAGCAAAAATAGGTAAGAACTTTAAAGTAATTATCGATAGAAAAGAAGGTAATTATTTTGTTGGACGAACAGAATATGATTCTCCCGATGTGGATAATGAAGTTTTAATTGATGCCTCTAAAACATATTTAAAAACTGGAGAATTTGCTACTATAAAAATTATTGAAGCAGAAGATTTTGATCTTTATGGGGAAGTTGTTCAATAATTTTTCAGAACTACTTCATAAATAAAAAAGGCTCGTATTCTATTAAAATACGAGCCTTTTTACGTTTGTTATTTACTCTTGAATTCTTATATAATAGCCTCTTTTCCTCTAGTTCGAGTTCTAATTCTGATAGCTTCTTCAACAGGGTAAACAAATATTTTACCATCGCCTACTTGACCTTCTGATGCATTGTCTAAAATAACATCTATGCATGTTTCTAAATTAGAATCGCTAACAATGCACATTATCATAATGCGTGATTGTAAAATCATAGATTGCTCTGTACCTCTGTAGCGTTCAGAATAACTTTTTTGTAAGCCAGTTCCTTTTACGGGAAGTACTGTGATACAAGGTATTTCTGCTTCTTTCAAACCTTTTTGAACAGCTTTTAATTTTGAAGGTCTTATTATTGCTTCTACTTTTTTCATGAGTGTCTTTTTAAATTTTAAACGTCAAATTAATTTATTCGAAAGTGGTGTAAGCTTCAGCTCCAAAGGTAACAGCATCTATTCCTGCACGTTCTTCCGAAGGATTTACACGAATTCCAATAGTTTTTTGCATTAGCTTCATAATTATAAATGTAACTACAAAAGAAAAAGTTCCAATAACTAATACACCTATAGCTTGTGTGCCTAGCAAACTTGCACCACCTCCAAAAAACAAACCACCATCTGCAGCAAATAATCCTACTGCTATAGTTCCGAAAAGACCATTTATACCATGGACTGCTATAGCACCTACTGGGTCGTCTATTTTTAACTTATCAATATATATTACTGCTACGTCTACTAAAACACCTGCAACAAGACCAATAATTATTGCTGACCCGGATTCAACTACATTACAACCAGCGGTTACAGCAACTAATCCTGCTAAAACACCATTAATGGTCATGGTAATATCAATTTGTCCGTATTTAAAATACGTATAAACCATTGTAGCAATTCCACCTGCAGCAGAAGCTAAAAAGGTATTTGTAGCAATTGTACCAATAAGTTCCCAATTCCCTACAGCTCCTAAAGTTGAGCCTGGATTGAAGCCAAACCATCCAAACCAAAGAATAAAACCACCAACAGCTGCAAGTGGTAAATTATGACCAGGAATTGCGACAGGTTTTCCTTCTTGGTCGTATTTTCCAAGCCGAGGTCCTAAAACAATGGCTGCTGCTAAAGCAGCAAAACCTCCCATAGCATGCACAGCTGCAGATCCTGCAAAATCATTAAAACCACGGGTTGCAAGCCATCCATTAGGATTCCATACCCAATTGGCTGCCAAAGGATACATTACGGCACAAAATACAACTACAAAAAGTACATAAGGCCATACTTTCATACGTTCTGCAACAGCACCAGATACAATTGAAATAGCTGCTATTGCAAATCCTAGTTGGATAAACCAGAATAATTTATTTGAAACGGTTAACCCCAATCCTAAATCGCCATCAGTAATTCCAGTTCTCAAAAGCAAACCATCCGTTTGAAGCTCCATAGGCAATTCCAAAGCCTACGGCATAAAAAGCGATACCACCAAACACAATATCTATCATAACTTTTGCGATGATGCTCATGGTGTTTTTAGCTCTTACAAATCCGGCTTCCAGTAGGGCGAACCCTCCTTCCATTAAAAAGATAATTGCAGCACAAATTGAAACCCAAACAGTATCAATTGCTGAAATTAATTCGGTTTGTTCTATTGCTGCGGTTGCGACTTCTTGCATAAAAAATAATTTTTGGTTAGTTTATTATAGTTTGTTTTTTTCTAGAAAGTCGGCAATATATGAAATTTTAATAGTTGTTTTTTGAGGATTTGATAAAATAGATAAGGTTGTTTTAAATAATATGAAATTATAACATTTTATTAAGTTTCGTTAAAAATTAATCAAAAAAAACCGATACAGTCTAGATTTACTGTATCGGTTTTTACGTCTAAGGATTGCCTCTTAACAACACTTATTTAAAAATTTAAGTACGCTTCAATTGTTTTTGAATTTTTTGATAGCGTTTTCGATTGACTTTTCTGGTTCAATTATATTATATGCTCCCCAAAATTCAGGATCAGAAAACCCTGAAGTCTGTTCTGTTAATATGGAAGATGGGCGCAACATTTTACTCCTTACTTTGGCAATTTTAGTTTCAGGGATTTCCCAATCTGTAATTGCCATTTCACTATTTAATGTGTAAATGCTATTGAATATTTTACCTTTCCAATTCACTTTAAAAGTTAATCCTATATTACTGTAAGCATAATGCCATTTACCATTTTGAGTGCGGTATTTGACTTTGTAAGTAGCTTCGGTTGGATATACATCAACTTTTCTAGGCTTTTTTCTAACAAACATTCTGCTAGATAATTCTCTGTTTTTTACATTCAAACTATATTCGGCACTAGTAAGTGCTAAAGTATTTGCGTCAATGTAAAGTTTTCCAAAATACATAGGAGTTTTAACGTTTTGCTTTTGTTTGAAATTAATAACATACACTAAATTTTTATTGATGTTGGTTGAAGTATCATATTTAAAATCATAAAGCTCTACATCTTCATCGGTAAATATAAATTCAGGATATTTAACTAAATCTGTGTATAAATTACTAAAAGGACCACCTTGCAATTTTAAGGCAAGTGTATCTAATTTGGTGTAATCAGTATTTTTTCGTGACTTAATCAACTCAATACGGTCATTTCTAATATTTGAATAGGGTTGTTTGTGTATTTTAACAACGGCTTCAGATAGTGAAGCATTTTTTCTCCTTTTTTAATTGTTTCTCTATAAAATGCTGTCATCAAAGCATTTTTATTATGGTAAGCAGTACTTTTATTTGCTAAGGTTTTAATAACTAAAGTTCTTGCATCAAATTGAGGACCAGAAATACTTATAGTATTCAGCTCTGTATAGCTAGGTGTTAATAGTATCTTTTCATTTTTTTCTAAATCAACAATACTAAGTTCCTTTTTTTCGTATCCTAAATGAGTTATTATTAGCTTTTCTCCTAAATGGCTGTAAGGTATTTTAAGTAAAAATTCTCCATTAGAATTGGTTACTGTGCTGATATTAGATCCGCTTACAGCTAAATCTGTAAATATTAAAGCTTTTTTTGATTTTTGATCAATTATTTTACCGCTTATTTCTTTGATGGCTTGTGAATCTTGTGCATTTAAAACAAATGAAAAACAAGCAAGAAATAGAAAGAAGCACTTAAATGTTGATGTAGCTATCTTTTTCATAATTATAAGGATTAAAATTTCATTAGTTAATTTACAAAAAAACGTAGTTACTTAATAGTCAAGCTGTTTTTAACATAAAAATTAACTTTCAATTACATGGAGAATATTGTAATACTCATATTTTTCTATCTCCATACAAAATAAATTTGTCAATATAACAATGTTTTTTAATGGACAAAAGGTGGACATTAACAGAATTATTTTTTTATAACTTAGGTATCAATACATTAGTATTGCCTAACTTTTTAAATATGCCAACCATAATCCATTGCATTTGCAATACTTTTGCTATTACCGCTACTTATTACAAACCTATTTTCTTAAAGACTAAACGCTCTCTAATCATATGAAGAATCAACTACTCATTTTTCTGTTTTTTACAACCTGTAATTATTGTTTTAGCCAGCAGCTGTATATGGAATATGGTTCTACAATTTCATCATTTGATTATGAAAACTCTAATGGACAGTCTTTGGACAATTTATTATCTAAATCTCAATCTTATTTTGGAATGGGTTATAGGCATACGCTTAATTCAGCTAAAACTTTATTTTTAAATGCTGGATTATCATATAATAATTATGGCGCCATTGGAAGTGAATCTAGCGTTGACAATTATTTTGCTTGGGATGTGAGTTATTTAGGTGTGAAGGCAGGAGTAGATGTAAAATTATTTAAGTTAAGAGATCTTATATTTTTGCAAATGGTTATGTGGCTTCAGAATTTATGATACGTGGTAATCAAACCATAAATAATGATGTTTTTAATCTTGTTGGGGAAGAAGAATTCAATAATAATATTTTGTTTTTAAGAGCAGGTGTAAGCATGCAATACCCAATATCTAACAGTACAGCGATAATTGCGGGTTACAATTACGGGAAATCGGTTTTAATTAATAGCGGTGAAAGTGCTGAAAAATTGAAGTTAAACGCGCATCAATTTGGTATAGGTTTTATTATAAACTTGCCAACGTGCTATTGCGATTTTTAGTGAATTTTAAGGGTGGACAAACAATGGACACTCTAGTATATTACTCTTAATTAATTTAGTTTAGTTAAAAATTAGTGCTTGAATTTGAAAGAAATGAAAATAATACAAATGAAAATAGTAGTGTTTGTAATGCTCGGTTTCAGTATTGGAACTGCAGTTCAGGCTCAAAATGAAAATGATGAAAAGGCTTATAGAATAATACGCTCTAATATAGGTGTCGGAGGTTCTTCAATAACGATAAATACTTCTAAAGGGCAATATAGAGTAAATCAAAGCATTGGACAATCTAGTGTTATAGGCACTTCTTCAAGAAATGGCTACTATCTACGACAAGGATTTCAACAACCTCATAAAACTATTGAGGTTGTAAAAAGTTCAATAAATAATAGTTTAAATACTAGTGTTTATCCAAATCCATTTGGAGAATCTGTTACTGTTTCTTTCGATAAAGTTTTAGAAAAACAAGTTACAATATCGTTATTTGATGTTAGTGGGAAATTAATCTATTCAAAATTATTTTCACCAGAAAAGTATATCATACTTAATCTTAAACACCTCTCAACGGGCTCTTACATATTAAAAGCTATTTCAAACGGAAAACTTTTAATTCAAAACTCATTAAAATATAGTACCCATAAAAACCAACCTGTTATGAAACGTATAACTACCTTAATTTTATTTCTTTTTATTACAATACAATCATTTGCACAAACAGAAGGTATTTCTTACCAAGCAGTAATTATAGCGCCTGATGTTTTAGAATTACCTGGAGTGGATTCTGAAGGTAACTATTTGCCAAGTGCAGAAGTAGATATTCAATTCTCGATTATTGCACCTGGGAGTGGTGCGGTGGAGTTTACAGAAATACAATCGACAACTACAGATGAGTTTGGTAGAATTAACCTAATTATTGGAGCTGGGAATTACGATAAGTTTGAGAAGATTGATTGGAATGGAGATCCAAAGTCTTTAAAAGTAGAAATTGACTTTAAAAATGGAGATGGATTTGTCTTCATGAATATTGAAAAACTGACTTATGTTCCTTACGTTGCCCATAGAAACATAACAGCAACAGGTACTTTGGATGTAGATGATGATACATTTTTGAATAGAGAGTTAACTGTTGGTGGGCCTACTCAATTGAATAGTACGTTACTGGTTGATGGCGGTAATGCTGCTAACTTAACTGGAGATTTAACTGTGGATGGAGAAACAAATTTAGGGCGTTCATTAACTGTTGGGAATGGTGCTTCTGGAATTGATATTGATGCACCAACTCTACTTAATGGTACTTTAGATGTTATTGGTAAAACTACAGTTCAAGATTTTGAAGCTAAGGGGCAAGCAACATTTGATGCTTTAGAGGCTAATTCATTGCAAGTTAATAGCACTACAAATTTAATAGGACAGTTTAATGTAGATTCTAATCAACAAATTGTACTAAAATCTACGGTACATACAGCTGCTATTGCCTATGCAAATAATGCAGATGGAGTGCCGCAAGCGCAAAACGATCCAGGTTTAATTAGAGGGAATTATCCAGTTTTAGTAGAAGGGAGTACGCAGGGAATTGCTATAAAAATTAATGGCAATAGAAGAAATGGTAATAATTTTGTTTCGTTTTGGGATGATAATAATATGTGGGGGCGTATTGAAGGAGAAATTCCATCAGAATTCGAAAACAATGCCGATTATAGGTTTGATCAAAGATCCTTAAACTATGATATTTTTGATGGTGCTTCAGATTATGCTTTTGCGCTTATTGATGCAGCTATTGCTGGTGCAACCCTTGGTGCGGCATTAGCTGATGTAAGGCCTTGTGCAGGTTTAGGAGCTTGTGTTGTAAGTCCTGGTCCTGGTCCAATTGCTGCGGCTATTGGTAATTCTATTTTAGCATTGGGTAAAGGTGTTAGTGCTTCAATTGCCGTTGCAAATTCTATTAACAATAAGGTGGTTTACAATAATAATAAAGATACTTATCAGGGTGTGACTTACGCCTCAGGTGCAGGAGATTATGCTGAATATTTAGAAAGAGAAAACCCGAGTGATGAGATGACCTACGGTGATATTGTGGGTGTAAAAGGAGGAAAAATTTCTAAAAGGACTATGCATGCTGAAAAAGCTATGGTGGTTTCATTAAAACCTATTGTTTTAGGTAATATGCCAGAAAAAAATATAAGCTATTATGAGAAAGTTGCTTTTATGGGACAAGTACCTGTAAAGGTTTTTGGTAAGGTTGATATAGGAGATTATATTATACCAAGTGGTAAAAATGATGGTATAGGAATCGCTCTAAAACCATCTAATGTTACATCATCAAACGTTAAAAAAATAGTTGGTATAGCTTGGGAAGCTAACCCTAATGTATCTGGGTTTAATACTATCAACGTGGCCGTAGGTTTAAATAATAACGATCATAACCCAATTATAAAAAAGTTAGAACAAAAAGTGGATGTACAAGAGGCTCAAATATCTGAGTTAAAGGGCCAAATATCGCAAATACTACTTAAGCTTTCTAATATTGAAAGCGGATCTATGGTTTCTAAACAGCAAGTTGCCAAAGCAGAGATAAAAAACCACGAAGAAAGACCATACGAAATTGTAGACACAAAACATGGAGAAGCTATTTATTTTAAGTTAGAACGCGCGGATTTTGAAGCTGGTTTCGAATTTGCCGAAAAACAATTAGCAGATAGCGGTATCGATTTAGAAGAAAATGCCTTCTGGAAGAAAATTAAAAACGACCCTAACTTTAAAAACACAATTATTGAAAAACTTCAAAAGAAGTTTAGTCAACAAATGCATTACCACAAAGAAGTTTCAGCTAAAAAGCATTAATAAGCAGATTGTAACACATCAAATATTAGTACTATGAAACAAAATGCGTTAGTCTACTTTTTAATATTTGCATTATCAATATCTTACACTTGGTCTCAAACCACGGCAATTCCTGATGGTAATTTCGAAAACTATTTGGAAACACATGCTGAAGATGGTACACAGGTAAATGTTGGTGATGATACAAGTATGGGAGATGGTATAGCCAATAATGGTTTGGTGTTTACCAACAGAATTTCAGATGTCATTTCATTAGATGTAAATAACCAAAATATTAGTGATCTTTCAGGGGTTGAGGCATTTGTTAACTTAGAGACTCTTATTTGTAGTAACAATAAGTTGTCTTTACTTGATGTATCTGCAAATGTAAATTTAACATCACTTTTATGTGGTTTAAATCAATTGAGTGATTTAGATGTAAGTTCAAATTCTAATCTAAAAACCTTAGATTGTTCTGGAAATTTACTTACGGTTTTAGAGCTTCAAAGCGGTAACATAGCTCATAATCCTCAATTGCAAAAATTAACGTGTTCTAATAATCAAATTTTAACTCTAGATGTAAGTCAAGATACAGATTTAACGTTGCTTGCAGTTTCAAATAATAGATTGAGTGTTTTAGATGTTAATAGTAATCCGCTTATAGAGAGTCTTTTTTGTGCTTCAAATCAAATTTCAACTTTAGATTTGAGTGTTAATACTTCTTTAAAAACGATTGATGTTTCTAATAATTTAATTACTGCATTAGATTTAACAAATAGCAACACTTTGGCTTGTCCAGATCCGCAAACCGATCCGCTTACAATTTGTCAAGGATTGGGTTCTGTTGATGTTTCAAGAAACCGATTGTCTAGTTTGAATCTTGTTAACGGGTTTAATAATTTAATAACAACCTTTAACTCTCAAGACAATCCAGATCTGTTTTGTATTCAGTTAGATGCAGGTTTTTCTGCTCCGTCTGAATGGATAAAAGACGATTGGACCTACTTTGGAGAAACAGGATGTGCTGATGATTTTACTTATGTTCCGGATGATAATTTCGAAGACTATTTAGAGACTCATAATGCTGCTGGAGGATTAGTTCCGTTAGGAGATGCTTCTAGTTTAGGTGATGGTATTGCTAATAATAATTTGGTAACTACCTTGAAAATTGAGACGGTTACCGATTTAGATGTTCAGAATATTGGTATAAATGATTTGGAAGGAATTCAAGATTTTAGTGCAGTAATTAATCTAAACGTATCTCAAAACAATTTAACTGAAGTTGATTTTAGTACTAATTTAAATTTGAACGATTTAGATATATCTAATAATGATTTAGCTAATTTAGATATTGATGCTAATACAGCTTTAACTGTACTGAATTGTTCTCAAAATGATTTGGATAAAATAAGTCTTTTGGCAAATACAGGGTTGCTGGATTTAAATTGTTCTAACAATAATTTAGTTGAACTTATTTTAAATGGTAATGTGCAATTAACGAATCTTAATTGCGCAAATAACTCAATTGAAAGCTTAAATCTTACTTCCAATACCCTATTGACAGGTATTATCTGTAACGATAATAATTTGTTTACTTTAAATATAAAGAATACAAACAATGTGGCTATTACTGCTTTTAATGCTATAAATAATCCAAATCTTTTTTGTATTGAAGTAGATAATGTGGCTAACGCTAATGCTGCAGTTGGGTGGCAAAAAGATGCAATGGCTAATTATAATATGGCTTGTGGAACTTATGTGCCTGATGATAATTTTGAACAAGCTTTGATTAATCAAGGAATAGATTCTGATAATACCCTAAATAATTTTGTGCCTACTGGAGATATTAATGGTTTGTTAGTTTTAGATGTTTCTGGACAAGGTATTCAAGATTTAACTGGAATTCAAGATTTTGCCTTATTACAAGATTTTAATTGTTCTAACAATGTCATAGAATTATTAGAGTTAGAAAATAATTTGGCACTTCAAACTTTAAATTGTTCCAATAACCTAATTGAGAATATATCTCTAGTTTTAAACACAAATTTAATTTCAGTTGTTTGTAATGATAATAGCTTACAGAGTTTAGATTTAAAAAATACAAATAATGTAAATCTAGTTACTTTAAATGCAACAAATAATCCTAGTTTATTTTGTATCAATGTTGATGATGCTACGGTTGGAAACATACCTGCAGGATGGCTAAAAGATGCCATTGCAGCATATAATGGGAACTGTCTCGGAAATCGTTTTACGGTAATTCCTGATAATAATTTCGAACAAGCTTTAATTGATTTAGGCTTAGATTTTGGGGCATTAGATAATCAAGTTTTAACTGCTAATATTGAGCATGTGCAAACCTTAAATGTTAGTAATAGGCAAATTGAAAATTTAGAAGGTATTCAGAGTTTTTCCCTTTTGCAAAGTTTAGATTGTAGCAATAACTACCTAAACGATTTGGATGTGAGTAACATGGTAAATCTAGAAGAGCTTTACTGTAGTTCAAATTATTTTTTAACAAATAATACAGCAAATGCTAATGGCCTTTTGAATACAACGGGGACAGTAAGTTTGCAAAAACTGTTTTGTGCTAATAATAATTTAGCTGATTTAGATACTTCAATAAATCCTAATTTAGAAGAACTTGATTGTGCAGATAATAATTTAGATGTGTTAAATGTTATAGGAAATACGATGCTTCTGGAGCTTAATTGCTCCAATAATAATCTGGTTAATTTAAATATTAGTTCAAACGGAAATTTGGAGATGCTAAATTGTGATAGTAATAAAATCAATAACCTAATAACCATTGCTGTAAATAATACCAGTTTAACAACTCTAAGATGTGCTAGTAACGAATTAGGAACACTACAGATTGGGAATTATCAAAGCTTAGAATATTTAAATGCGAAGTCTAATACATTAACTCAATTAAATACAAATTCTAACACTAATCTTAATTTTATCGATTTAGGTAATAATGAAATTACAGCTTTAGATTTTTCTGCAAATACCAATCTAGTGCAGATTTATGTATCTCAAAATGAATTAACACAATTAAATCTCTTAAGTAATACAAATGTTCAGAATTTGAATTGCGATTTTAATCAAATTACTCAACTAGATTTAAATACTATTATGCCGTTGCGATTTTTATCATGTTCTAATAATGAACTCGCAACTTTAGATGTTAGTATGTATTCTGATTTAATAGAATTAAATGTAGGTTTCAATACTATTACAGATTTAACATTGGCAAACGATTTAAACCAATTAAGAACTTTTAATTGTAGTAATAATATGATTACTGGAGATTTCGATTTAAGTACTATGGGAACAGGAGTATGTCCTAGTCCACATGATAATTCGCAAGAAGTCTGTCCAGATAATTTGTTAGTAGATGTGTCAAACAATAACTTAGAGTTTCTTAACATTCAGAACGGAAATAACGGTGGCATACTAACATTCAATGCTACTTCAAATTCAAATTTAACCTGTATTCAAGTTGATGATGAAAATAATATTGGTTTAAATTGGATTAAAGATGTTACAGCATCGTATAGTATAGATTGTAGATTTGGTGAAACATATGTGCCCGATGATAATTTTGAACAAGCCTTAATTGATTTGAATTATGATGTTGGTCCTTTAAATGATTATGTGCCAACTGCAATAATTGAAGTAATAACAGACTTAAATGTAAGTGGGAATGCTATTGCAGACTTAACAGGTATTAAGGATTTTGATGCACTTCAAATTTTAAATGTTTCAAATAACACCTTAACTGAAGTTGATTTAAGTCAAACTCAAAATTTAACTCAGTTAAATATTTCAAATAACGATTTAACTGAATTGGATATTTCAAACAATACTAGTTTAACTATTTTAGATTCTTCGGGAAACATGTTGTCTGAATTAGATTTAACAGCAAATACAAGTCTTATTAACCTAGATATTTCGAATAATAATTTTTTAGAATTTATACCAAGTACTATACCTACGCTTCAAACATTTAATTGTGATAGTAATAGTCTAGAGAATTTGGATTTTACAACCAATACTGCACTTACCAGTTTAAGTTGTGCATCTAATCTTTTAGAGGTTTTAGATTTACAGAACGGTCAGAACCCTAGCCTTTTAAATTTAGATGCTCAAAATAATCCAACTTTAAGTTGTATACAAACTGATAATGGTGCAGCACCAGGAGGAGTTACATGGGTAAAAGATGCAACTGCTCAATATGCTGTTGAATGTCATTTTGGAGAAACCTATGTGCCAGATGATAATTTTGAACAAGCCTTAATTAACCTAGGATACGATGTTGCACCTCTTGATGATTACGTGCTAACCTCAAATATTGAAAGAGTTTCGTTTTTAAGTGTGAAGGAGAGTGAAATAACAGATTTAACAGGAATAGAGGATTTTGTAGCACTTACAAGTTTAAACTTTGAAAATAATACCATTGCAGTAGTAGATTTAAGTGATAATGTTTTATTAAGTAACCTAAATGCCTCAGGAAATCAATTAACTATACTTGATGTTTCAAACCAAACTGATTTACGGGTGTTAGATGTTTCAAATAATAGTCTCACACAAATCAATTTAGATTCAAATTTAGAGCTTATCGAATTAAATATATCTGGTAATATGTTTACTACCTTAGATGTGATGCTCTTGGGTAATTTGCAAAGATTAAACTGTTCAACTAATCAAATTACAGCTCTTGATGTAACGGTAAATAATAAGTTGACTGAATTATTATGTTCGTCTAATGCATTTACTCAAGATAATTTGAATTTACAAAACGGAGCAAACAGCATATTAAGGTCGTTTAATGCAACCAACAATCCAAATTTAGGTTGTATTTTGGTAGATAATCCAGTTGAAATTATTTCCAACACAAATGGCGATTATGATAATTGGTTTAAAGATGTTTCTGCGAGTTATCAAACTATTTGTGATGATGCAGATAACGATGGTGTTGCTAATGCAGATGATGCATGTCCAGGAACACCATTTGGAGAGGCTGTAGATTTATTTGGATGTCCTTTTTCTGTTTTGCCAGAAGATAATTTTACCATTTTAATTACAGGAGAAACCTGTTTAAATAATAATGATGGAAAAATCAATATTACCACAAAAGAGCTTTATCAGTACAAAGCTAGCTTAGTGGGAGATGATTTTAGCAGAGATTATATTTTTACTAACGGCATAAATATTTTAAATCTTCTAGCAGGAACTTACAGGTTATGTATCACTTCTGATGATTTGCCAAATTTTCAACGTTGTTTTGATATAGTCATTAATCATCCAGAAAATTTAGAAGTCATTACGGGAAAGCGCAATACTAGAAAAGAAGTAAGTTTTGAAATGAATGGAAGCTCCAATTACACTATAAATTTCAATGGTTTAGAATTTACAACTTCAGACTCTCAGATTACGTTGCAGCTAGAAAACGGTAAGAATACTATCAAATTTTCAACTGATTTACCATGTCAAGGTACTCATGAAGAAACTATTTTGATATCAGATGAAATGTTTGTTTATCCTAATCCTTTTCAAAATGAAGTCAATATTTATATAGGAAATATTGATGATGAAAAAATTGAAATTAATATGTATTCATATTTAGGGCAGTTGGTATATTCTAAAACTATTTTTGAAAATGAGATTAGGACTTTAAATATTAAAACGGAGAGGTTTGCATCTGGTTTATATACACTTTATATAAGCTCAAAAACATCAATATCTACCTTTAAAATCGTTAAAAAATGAAAAAGCTAATATATATAATAGGTTTTGTTTTGTGCTGTTTTGGTTGTGGGGGAAATGCTTCTGATGATATAAATTCAGAAGAAAATCCAGATGAAAACGGAAATCCAAATTCGCCTTTAATGGTTAATTTACAGTTTCCACATGAAGATGGTTTATGTAATTTAGGGGCAAATATGACACCAACTCAAAGCACCGTATTTTTTGAATGGGAAGCTAGTAAAATTGCAGAAAGTTATACTATTTACGTTACAAATTTAGTAGATGGCACTTCCATCCAAGAAAGTACAACTGGAAGTAAAATAGGTGTAGTTATAAATAGAGCAACACCATATTCTTGGTATGTAGAATCTACTGCGGGAACAAAAACAGAGCAAAGTGAAACTTGGAAATTTTACAATGCTGGCCCGGGAGTTGAAACTTATGCGCCATTTCCAGCAACAATTAATGCGCCAACTATGGCAGCAACGGTAAGTGGAACAAATGTTATGCTACAATGGACTGGTAGTGATGTTGATAATGATATTGTAGGTTATGATGTATATTTTGGGACTTCTAATAATCCAAATAGTCATGCAAACAATCTTACCACAAATGAATTGAGTGTAGCAATAACATCAGGTACTATTTATTATTGGAAAATAGTAACCAAAGATGCAATTGGTAATACTTCAGAATCGGGCATTTTTCAGTTTCGAGTGCTTTAGGAAATAGTTAACTTAATTTTTAGATTTTAAAAATTTGAATAACTGTATATTTACGTGTTTTTAATTAAAATATGCAGCAAGAATATTTACCGTTTCAAAATACAGGATACTTTTCAGCTTTAATTTGTGATTATTTAGATCAGAAATCTGATTTGGAACAGTTTTATAATCGGTTTCCTAAGTTAGAAAATTTTAAAGCACAGATTGTGGAGAAACAATCTTCATTTCCTGAAGCTTCTAGAGAAGTTTTAGTTTCAGCATTAAAAAAACAATATCAAAATATTGATACCTCAGAATTAACGCTTCAGCATATTAAAAGTTTAAGTTCTAAAAATACATTTACAATTACTACTGGACATCAGCTAAATTTATTCACAGGGCCACTTTATTTTTTATATAAAATAGTATCTACAATAAACCTTTCTGAAGAGTTAAAAGAAAAATATCCAGAGTACAATTTTGTGCCAGTATATTGGATGGCGACCGAAGATCATGATTTTGATGAGATTAATTATTTCAATTTTAAAGGCAAAAAATTTCAATGGAATAGAACTGCAAGTGGAGCCGTTGGAGAGTTATCAACCAAAGGTTTAGATGAGGTTTTAGAGTTTTTTAATAAAGATTTGGGAATTGGAAATAATGCAGATACTTTAAAAACACTATTTAAAAATGCTTACTTAAATCATGAAAATCTTGCTGATGCAACTCGATTTTTGGCTAATGCATTATTTACAGATTATGGGTTAGTAATTGTTGATGCCAATGATGTAGGTTTAAAACGATTGTTTATCCCTTATGTTGAAACAGAATTGCTTAAGCAATTATCATATAATTCAGTTTCGAAAACTAATGAAGCATTATCACATATTTCTGAAGATTATAAAATTCAAGTAAACCCAAGAGAGATTAATCTTTTTTACATAAAGGAAGGTTTAAGAGAACGTATAGTTTATGAAGACGCCATTTATAAAGTTGTAAATACAGATATAACTTGGAGTAAGAGTGAGATACTAAAACACCTCAAAGAGTTGCCTGAGCGATTTTCACCTAATGTAATTATGCGTCCGTTGTATCAAGAAGTGATTTTACCTAATTTATGTTACATTGGAGGTGGAGGAGAATTAGCGTATTGGATGCAACTTAAAGATTATTTTGATGCTGTAAATGTAACTTTTCCTATGTTGCTACTTCGAAATTCAGTACTGATTAAAAGTGAAAAGCAATATAAAAAACTTCAAAATCTAAATATTTCAAATGAAGATTTGTTTTTAAAACAGCATTCTTTTATTAATAAAAAAGTTAGAGAAATATCTAATATTGATATTGATTTTTCTTCTCAAGAAAAACATTTACAACTACAATTTGAAGATTTGTACAAACTCGCAGAACAAACCGATAAATCTTTTAGAGGTTCTGTGAAAGCTCAAGAAGTTAAACAGTTAAAAGGACTCAAAAATCTTGAAAAGCGATTGTTGCGCGCTCAAAAAAAGAAATTATCTGATGAGGTTAAACGAATGACAGGTATTCAAAATGAGCTATTCCCTAATGGTAGCTTACAAGAACGAAATGCTAATTTCTCAGAGTTTTATTTGGAATATGGAGATGCTCTTATTCCTTGTCTCATTAAAAGTTTAAAACCATTACATCAAGAGTTTTCTGTTTTGACTTTATAAATTTAAAACCAAGTCTTGTAAAGAATCCTCAGTTGTAATCCCTAATTTTTTTCGTAACCTGTAACGGGCTTTCTTAATGCCTTCAGGAGAAATATTTAAAATATTGGCAATTTCCTTAGAAGATAAATTCATTTTTAATAGCGCCATTAATCGTAACTCATTAGAAGTAACTTCAGGGAATTTCTGTTTTACATTAGAATTAAAATCTTTATGAACTTGCTCAAAGTAACGACTAAAGTTTTCCCAATTATTATCGTCTTTTAAATCAAAATTAATAGTCCTAATTAATTGGTTATATCCTTTTTGAGAATTTTCTGAGGTCTTAAATTCTTTGGCTTGCTGTTTTAAGTTTTCCAACACTTCATTTTTTTTAGCCAAATGTAAAGCATGGGTGGTAAGTTCTTTTTTCTTGAAATCTAACTCTAGGTTTAGTTTTTCTTTTTCAGCTTTACTGCTTTTTAATTTTTGGCGTAATGCATAAAAACCTATCAGAGATGCTATTAAACCTAAGCCTAATAGAATTTTATAGAGTGTATCTATTTCTCCTTTTTGTTCTAAAATATCAATTTCATTTTTTTGCAATAAAATTTGTTGCTCTTTCTTTTCTGTTTCGTATTGGGTTTTTAATTCATCTATTTGTTTTGCAATGTTTTCATTGTAAATACTGTCATGAATAATTTGATATTGTCTTTGGTCTTCTAATGCTTTTGCATAATTGCCCGTTTTCTCATAAGCATAAGATCTTTTTCTATAACCATCTTCTAAAAGGTCTAATAAGCCCATTGAATCTGCCATTTTAATTGCTTGAGTGTGATTTGGAATGGCTTTTTTGAATTTACTATTTCTGTAAAGCGCATCTCCAATTTCATTATAACTAATAATTACATTGTTGGTAGAGCCTATTCTCGAAGTTATTTCATGGCTTTCTAATAGCAACTCCAAGGCTTTTTTATGGTTACCTCTTTTAGAAAATATACCAGCCATATTAGATAAGTTAGAAGCAATAAAATCATCACGTTTCATAGTTTTTGCAATAGCTAAACTATGTTGGTAATATTCTAAAGAAGTATCATAATTTTTGAGATACCAATACAAATTACCAAGTTCAATATCCATGGTGGCGATCCAAAAATCATTTTTTAAATCTTTAAACTTTTGTAAAGATTCTTGTAGAGGTTTTATAGCTTCATCATAATTTCCTCTTAGCATTTCAATTCTGCCAATGTCTCCTAACGCAATAGCTTTACCTACTTTATTTTCTGGGACTATTGTGTCTAAAATTCTGGATGCATTTAATGCTTCTTTCATGGCCAACTTAAAGTTACCAATATCCATGTAAATGGTTGATTTTCGCTGAATATTATCAACTAAATGTGCGCCGTTTTTTAGGGCAATGGCTACTTTTATACCATCATCGGCTAAATTTAAAGCTTTTTCAAAATCACCTTGAATGGTTTCGAAAATTGCATACTCATTAAGCGCCACCCATTGCATTTTTTTATTTTTAATTTTAGAAAGCTTGCTAACTGATTTTTTAAAATAATGCCTTGTAGAATCTAGGTTTGGAAGATATCTATAATAATATGCCAGATTGAGATAGCCTAAACCAATACCAGTTTCATATTTTATTTTTTTTGAAAGCGCTAAACCTAATTTTGCGTGTTTAAATGCTTCGTCAGGATTTTTATGTTTGTAAATATGAAATAGTTTTTGACTTGTTTTTGCTTTTTCAATACTTTCAGGTTGTGTATTATAAACTTGAATTAAACTATCAGCTTTTTTGTCATTTTGAAAACATAAAATACTGGCAGTAAATAGGGTTAAAAGGAACAAGTAAAAGCGTTTCATTTTGAAAATGTGGTTGATTGCTGTTAAAAATAGTTCATTATTATTTGTGAATCAAGTCTATAGCGCATAAAATGATTTGAATATTGTGTTATTAGTTATTCACAAAAAATGTTTAAAAAAGTGTCTAAAAAACAGTTAATCTACATGTGTCAATAAAAATCAATTCCTATTTTTGCGCATGCAACATGACAAGGTACTTATTTTAGACTTCGGATCTCAATATACACAACTTATTGGGCGTAGAGTTAGGGAACTCAACATATATTCCGAGATATATCCATTCAATAAAATTCCAAAAAACATAGAAGATTACAAAGCTGTAATTTTATCTGGGAGTCCAAATTCTGTGAGAGGAGAAGATGCTTTGCATCCTGATTTGTCAGAGATTAGAGGTACACTTCCAATGCTGGCTGTTTGTTACGGTGCCCAGTATTTAGCACATTTTTCAGGAGGAGAAGTTGCACCATCCAATACACGTGAATATGGTCGTGCTAATTTGTCTTTTATTAAGGGTAACGAACCATTTTTAGCACATATCCATACTGGAAGTCAGGTTTGGATGAGTCATAGTGATACTATTAAAGCATTACCAGAAAATGGCGTATTAATTGCAAGCACACATGATGTTGAAAATGCTGCTTACCGAATAGATGGAGAAGAGACTTACGCTATTCAATTTCATCCTGAGGTATATCATTCCACAGATGGGAAGCAGGTTTTAGAAAACTTTTTGGTAGACATTGCTGGTTTAAAACAAGACTGGACACCACAATCTTTTGTTGAGGAAACTGTTGAAGCTATTCAAGAAAAAGTTGGAAACGATAAAGTTGTTTTAGGGCTTTCTGGAGGTGTAGATTCTACAGTAGCAGCGGTTTTGTTAAATAAAGCCATAGGCAAAAATCTCTATTGTATTTTTGTGAATAATGGTTTGCTTCGTAAAAATGAATTTGAAAGTGTTTTGAATCAATATGAAGGCATGGGACTTAATGTAAAAGGCGTTGATGCTTCTGATAGATTTTTAGAAGCTTTAAAAGGTGTTGAAGACCCAGAGAAAAAACGGAAAGCTATTGGTAATGCGTTTATTGAAGTTTTTGATGATGAAGCACATAAACTTGATGATGTAAAGTGGTTAGCACAGGGTACTATTTATCCAGATGTGATTGAAAGTGTTTCGGCAACTGGGGGACCATCGGCAACTATTAAAAGTCATCATAATGTTGGAGGATTGCCTGATTTCATGAAATTGAAAATTGTAGAACCATTGCGTGCTATTTTTAAAGATGAGGTAAGACGTGTTGGTGCAACATTAGGGATTGATCCAGAGTTATTAGGACGCCATCCATTTCCAGGTCCAGGTTTAGGAATTCGTATTTTAGGAGATATTACTGCTGAAAAAGTAAGTATGCTTCAAGATGTTGACGCTATTTTTATTAATGGATTAAAAGAATGGGGACTTTACGATAAGGTTTGGCAAGCGGGTGCTATGTTACTACCTGTAAATAGTGTGGGTGTTATGGGAGATGAGCGTACTTACGAAAAATGTGTCGCGCTTAGAGCTGTTGAAAGTACTGATGGTATGACTGCGGATTGGGTAAACTTACCCTATGAATTCTTACAAAAAACATCAAACGATATCATAAACAAAGTAAAAGGCGTTAATAGAGTAGTTTACGATATTAGCTCCAAACCACCTGCAACAATTGAGTGGGAATAAACGTATGTGTTTTTTAGAATAAAAACGTGTCTATTTAGTTATATAGTTAGATTTTGGCATGTTATGTGTACTTAACATTTTGAATGTTTGCTGTATTGTAACCGAATAGTACATCCTAAACACTAAAAAGCGACGTATATAGACTATTTAATAGTAGTTTAGTAATAAAACAACAACAAGAATGAATAGATTTTTTTAGTCCTTGTCATTACATTAATGTTTGGTTTAACATCAGTTAATGCACAAAACTACAGTACACATCAGGTTAAAAAGGGAGAAACAATTGAACAGATTGCTAAACGTTATTTTGTGACGCCGTTTGATATTTACAGTTTAAATCCTGATGCTAAAAAGGAGCTAAAGCCAAATACTATTTTAATAATTCCTATTTCTAAAGCTAATAAGCCAAAGGTTACAGAGGTTAAGGAACTACAAGGCTTTAAGAAACATAAAACCAAACGCAAAGAAACTTTATATGGTATTTCAAAAAAGTATGGCGTTAAAGAAGATGATATTAAAAAATACAATACGTTTTTATATGCCAATAATCTTCGAAAAGGAGATAAGCTACAAATTCCGGTTTTTAAGATTACTAAAGTTGAAGAAGTTGATGAGAATCAAATATACATTGTTCAACCAAAAGAAGGAAAATGGCGAGTAGCCTATAAATTTGGAATTACTGTTGAAGAATTAGAAGCACTAAACCCAAAAATGGGAGACGTTTTACAAGAAGGACAACAAATTAATGTGCCAAATATTGATAAAGCAGAAGAGAAACAAGTAGACGAACAATATAGTTATTATAAGGTTTTACCAAAAGAAGGTTTTTATAGGCTGAAGTTAAAATTAGGATTAGAGCAAAACGAATTAGAAACTTTAAACCCTGATTTAAAAGAGAGTGGTTTAAAAGTTGGTATGATTTTAAAAATACCTTTTACTGAAGCTGAAGGAGTTATTGATGAAGAAATTGAACTCACAAATCTTAGCAGTAAAATTAATAATTCTGAGACAAAGCACATCGCATTAATGTTACCATTTAGATTAAATCGTGTAGAGTTTGATACGATTTCGGCAACTAAAAAAAGCATTGAAAAAGATCCATATCTAGACGCATCTCTTGATTTTTATTCAGGTGTACTTATGGCGGTAGATTCTTTAAAAAAATTAGGAGTATCTCTTAAACTAGATGTTTACGATACAAAATATCAAACCACAGCTGTATCAAGAATTTTAACTGATAACGATTTTGAGAATCTTGATGCTGTTATCGGACCATTGACTACTAAGAATTTTGATGTAGTTTCTAGTGAATTAAGAAAGTTTAATATTCCAGTAGTATCTCCAATTGGAACGAAATTGAAATTGCATGAAAATGTATTTCAGTCTAGACCATCAGATGGTTTATTGAAAAGTAAAATCATCAATTTTGTGAAGCAAGACAGTTTACAAAAAAACATAGTTATTATAGCTGACTCTAAGAATATGACTATTGCAAATGAGTTAAAAAGAGAATTTAATTCAAGCACAATTGTGTATTCTAGAAAAAATAAAGAAGGCAAAGATGAGTATTTTGTTACAAAAGAAGATATAGAAGCTGCTTTAAAACCAGGAGATAATATCGTGTTTCTAGAAACTCAAAATGAAGGTTTTGCATCTAACGCAACAAGTATTTTAGCATCTTCAATTCAAAAAGAAAATAAAGAAGAAGAAGAGGAAGAAATTAATATTGTTTTAGCCACTACAAGATTTAATGGTGCATTTGAAGGAGATGAAATTAATAATACGCACCTTTCTAAATTACAGTTTCATTTTGCAACATCTACTAAGAGCTATAGCGAAGACGATAACAATATTTTTGTTAAAAACTATGACCGAATTTATAATGTAACTCCAAGCAGACGCGCCGTAAAAGGTTTTGATTTAACAATGGATGTAGTGTTACGTATGGTAACTTCTGATGATTTATTTATGTCTGTAAACAATGCGCCTTTAACAGCGTATGTAGAAAATAAATTTGCTTACAAGAAGAAGCTTTTTGGCGGATATTTTAATGATGCTGTTTATCTTGTCAAATACGATGATTTAAAAATTGTTGAAATTGAGTAATAAGCATAATATCTGAGCGTTCTATAGTTTTACCGAATAAATTTCAAATTAATAGAAAGAGTGCTTAAAATTTACTTAGGGTTATTATGTCTATTTTTATGTGTTCAGAATTCTAATGAACCAGTAATTTCTTGGAACCAATCGTATAAATTATCTTGGAATGACTTTAAAGGAAAGCCTAGACAAAATGTAAATGCAGTAGCAACCACAGCATCAGGAATAACATTTGGGTTTTCGATACGGCAAAGTGATACACGTATTGTTAGTTTTACTACTGAAATTTATGCTCATTTTTATCCAGAGCAATCGTGGTATAAAATAGAAAGAGCCGATAACCATATTTTAGGGCACGAACAATTGCATTTTGATATTACCGAATTGCATGTCCGGAAATTCAGAAAGAGAATTAGTCAATTAAAAGTATCACAGCAAATCAAAAAAGAATTAAATAGTTTGCATAAAACGATTAACAAAGAATTGGCTGCCTTTCAGAATAAGTACGATTCCGAAACAGATTTTTCTAGACAAGCAGAAGCGCAATTAAAATGGCAATTGTATATCGAGGAAGAACTCAATAAACTCGATGCTTTTAAATCAGTTGATTAAACGAATGCTTCCAGATAAACAATTTTTGATAGACTTGGCTCATACTAAAATGCCGTATGGTAAATATAAAGATCGATACTTGATTGATTTACCAGAATATTATGTGGTTTGGTATCATAATAAGGGTTTTCCAAAAGGTAAATTGGGAGATATGCTTACCCAAGTTTATGAGTTAAAATTGAATGGCTTAGAAGAATTAATTCGAAATATAAGGCAACAATATCCTAAAAAGTAATTGAGATAAATTATGGCTTGGATCGTTTTCTTTTTTTAGAATTAAGATTTTGAATGATAAATCTGTTCTTTTTTCTGATTACAATATTTATCTTTAGCCAATGCAAGAAAAATCCACCTCGTTTTCAATAAAAAATTGGAGTCAAGACGATCAACCTCGTGAAAAGTTGTTATATAAAGGTAAAGCAGCTTTAAGTGATGCTGAATTGGTAGCTATTTTAATAGGTTCAGGGAATAGAAATGAAAGTGCAGTAGCTTTATGTAAACGTATTCTTGCTAGTGCAGATAATAACTTAAACGATTTAGGTAAACTTTCTATTAAGCAATTAATGGAGTTTAAAGGTATTGGTGAAGCTAAAGCGATTACTATAGCAGCTGCCATGGAATTGGGACGAAGACGAAGAGGAGAAGCAGCTCTCGAAAAGAAAAAAATCACTTCTAGTACTTCGGTTTTTGAATTGATGCAACCGGTAATAGGGGAGTTAGCACATGAGGAGTTTTGGATTATTTATTTAAATAATTCCAATAAAATCATTCAAAAAAATCAATTAAGTAAAGGAGGTATTACTGGAACTTTAGTAGATGTTAGGCTGGTTTTAAAAAATGCCTTAGAAGTTGGAGCAGTAGGTTTAGTATTAGCGCATAATCATCCGTCAGGTACTTTAAAACCAAGTGAAGCCGATAAACAAATTACTCAAAAATTAAAAACTGCAGCACAAAGTTTAGATATAAAGGTGCTAGATCATCTCATAATTACCGAAAAGGCTTATTTTAGTTTTGCAGATGAATCATTATTATAAAATTCCAAAAATTAGAAACTAAATTCCAAAATGGTCCATATTGGAATTTGGAATTTTTATATTGGAATTTATTTTTAAGATGTTACTAGTATATACTCATAAAATATCACCAAGAATAAAATATGTTTTTAAGCATATTTGCACTCGTGTACTAGGAATTAAAGTTGAGTTTACCACAAAAATAGAAGAATTTATTGCCCACGATAGTTTAAAAATGTCTTACACCAAACAGCATTTGGGTAATGAGTTTTTTATCAAAAGTCATGAAATTTTATTTGAACAAGGATTGTCTGATGTAGAAATTAGCATTCAAAAATGGGAAAATACCAAATGCTTTTTTTCAATGGAGATAAGAGCGCAATGTCTTTTGATATTTTTGCGGCATCATTTTATATGCTGTCTAGATATGAAGAGTATTTGCCACAGGTAAAAGACGAGTATGGACGGTTTTTAGCAACCCAAAGTTTAGGCTTTAAACATGATTTTTTGCACCAACCAGTAGTTGATATTTGGGCTTATAAATTTAAGGACGCTTTACAGAAACAATTTCCCGATTTTATTTTTCCAGAAAGAAGCTTTAGTATCAAGCCTATAATTGATGTTCCAAGTCCGTATGCCTATAAAATGAAAGGTGTTATGAGAACTTTAGGGGGTTAACTAAGGACTTTTTTAGGCTTAGACTAAAACAATTTTATATTAGATTTGTTGTGCTTTTTGGTTTTAAACATGACCCTTACGATACGTTTAAATATATTATTAACAGACAAAAACATTCCGAATTTAAGTTTTTAGTATTCTTTTATATTGGTGCATATTCAACATTTGATAAAGGTATAAACATCAATAAGCGAGGTTTTACATCTCTTATAAAACACATTGCTGATTATTGTGATGTAGGCCTTAAAGCTTCTTATTTTTCTGTTAACGACGTAGAACTTTTAAAAAAAGAAAAACGCCAAATGGAAGAGGTTATTAATACATCATTAAAAGCTTCACGTTATTCTTTTTCAAAATTTAACCTGCCAGAATCTTATCGGAATATGGTACAACTTGAAATCATGGAGGATTATACAATGGGATATGTGAATCATATAGGTTTTAGAGCAGGTTCTTGTACCCCTTTTTTATTCTATGATTTGGATTATGAAGTGCAAACTCCACTAAAGATTTGTCCGTTTCATATGATGGATTTTACTTTATTAAAACACACATCATTATTAGATAAAAAGAAAGCCCTAAATACTATTATACATGAAATTAAGAATGTAAATGGCACATTTGTCCCAATATTTCATAATTATACATTTAGTAGTAATTCTCTATGGAAAGGATTCAAAGAACTTTTTAATATTATTTTAGACTCAACAAATGAAGAAAATTAACGGGATAACCGATGTGTTTTTTGATTTAGACCATACACTTTGGGATTTTGAGAAAAACTCAGCATTGACTTTTAAGTATATTTTTAAAATTAACCAAGTTGATGTTGATTTGGATGAGTTTTTAGAGTACTATATTCCCATTAACTTTGAATATTGGAAGTTATATCGTGAAGAACGTATTGAAAAAGAAGCGTTGAGATTTGCAAGATTAAATGAAACGTTTACAGCATTAAATCAATCAATTTCAAAGGAAATAATAAACAAACTTTCAGAAGATTATATTGCTCATTTAACGGTTTCTAATTTTTTAATTGAGCATACTATTGAAGTTTTAGAGTATTTAAATCAGAAGTATAGATTACATATTGTTACTAACGGATTTGATGAGGTACAACAAGGAAAGTTAGATAAGTCAAATATTTCAAAATATTTTAAAACTGTTACAAATTCTGAAATTGCTGGTGTTAAAAAACCAAACCCTAAAATTTTTCATTTTGCATTAACTCAAGCTAATGTAGAAGCTAAAAATAGTATAATGATTGGAGATAGTTTTGAAGCTGATATACAAGGTGCAATAAACATTGGAATGGATGCTATTTTTTATGAACCCAAACCATCTGAAATAGAAACTGAGGTAAAAAGAATATCAAGTTTAATCCAACTTAAGGAATTACTATAAAGCAATAAGAATTAAAATCAATACGTTTTTATTAAACTATGATTCAAAAAATATTAAAATATTTAAGTTATGGAGTAATACTACTTTTAATAATTGGATGTACAAAACCTATAGATTTTAATCAAATTGAAGATTTAACCTTGTTGCCAGTTATAGAGTCTAGTATTATTTTTTACAATGCAAGCGCAGGAGATTTTTTTGTTGGCGGTGTAGAAGAAAACCTTGCTCAAGATTTTGTTTTTATTGATGTTTTTAATAACAGTTTTGTTCAAGATAATTTAGTAAAAGCAGAATTTGTATTTGAAACCAAAAACTCAATAAATAGAGCATATAATTTACAATTAGATTTTTTAGATGACAGTAGTGTGTTATTAGAGTCGTTTAACATACGTTCCTCGGCATCGCCAAATAACGAAGTTATTACTACAGAACATTCTGAAATTTTTGAGGGCGAAGCTCTAGATAATATAAAACAATCAAGAATATTGGTATTTACTTTGGCAATGCTTCCTGGATCTCCAATTAATCCAAATTCCCCTGGAGAAATAGATTTAAAGTCTAAAGGGATATTTCATTTAAGTTTAGGGGAATGAATCTAAAAAAAACACCTTATTTATTAGTTTTCATGGTTGGGATATGCTTTTCTCAAAACAAGCAGATTCTTTATGGGTTTTCAGAAATACCTCAATCTTTAATGTTGAACCCCGGAGGGAAAGTACATAACAAAGGTTACTTTGGAATTCCATTACTATCTCATTTTCACATTAATGCAGGTTCATCAGGTATTTCTGCTTATGATTTGTTTGCTGATGATGGCGTAGATTTTAATGCGAAAATCAGACTAGCAGTAAATAATTTAAAGCCTAACGATTTTATGACTGTTACGCAACAGTTAGAACTATTTTCTGGAGGTTTTAGATTTGGAAAAACTTATGAACAAAATGAATATTTAAGTTTTGGATTATATCAAGAGCTTGATTTTATTGGATATTTTCCTAAGGATTATGCTATTTTGGCTTTAGAAGGTAATCAAAGTAATATTGGTAGACCTTTTAAACTAAACCATTTAAATTTTAGTACCGAAGTAATTTCCGTTTTTCATGTTGGCTATAATAAAAAAGTAAACTCAAAGTTTACTTATGGATTTCGAGGAAAAATTTATTCCAGTATTGCAAATATTAATTCTACAAAAAACGAAGGACGATTTACAACTATTCGCGGAGGTAATAATATATATCAACATGTTTTTGATTTGAATTTAAGTGCGCGAACTTCAGGAATTGCTAGTTTAATTAATGATGATAATTCAGATTTTGATAAAGACATAAAAACATTGCGTAAGCGGGTTTTATTTGGTGGAAATCTTGGTTTAGGTATTGATTTTGGAATTACCTATAAAATAACTGATCAATGGACTTTTGATGCTAGTCTAATTGATATTGGTTTTATACGGCACACAAAAGATATTGAAAATTACGAATTGAAGAATGATTTTGTTTTTGAGGGTGTAGACCCCATTTTTCCAGAATCTAATGGCAATCAAACAGCCGATGAATATTGGAGTGAAATAGAAGAAGACTTCGAAGAACTTTTTACTTTGGATACAACAACTGCCAAATACACCACTTGGCGTCCTGCAAAATTTAATGCATCTCTTAACTATGCCTTTGGAAAGAAAAAAAGTAAAGATTGTGATTGTTTATTTGATGAAGGTGGATACCTAAATGCAGTAGGGGGTCAGTTATATGCAATAAATAGGCCTAGAGGGCCACAACTGGCATTAACTGCATACTATTATAGACGTCTCTTTAAAGGATTGAGAGCCAAAGCAACATATACTGTAGATTCTTATTCTTTTAATAATATTGGACTAGGAGTTTCTGCCCATATAGGTGGTGTAAATATGTATATCATGGCAGATAATTTTTTACAATATAAAAACATATATGATGCACAAAGTGTATCTTTACAATTAGGATTAAATTATATCTTTAAAAATGAAGACTAAAATATTTACCGCTCTTGTAGCTTTTTTTATAGTTTCTAGTGTTTTTGCACAAGCAAATCTAAACAATTACAAATACGTCATAGTTCCCAAAAAATTTGATTTTTTAAAAAATGAAAATGAATACCGTTTAAATGAACTAGCTCAATTTTTATTTAAAAAGTATGGATTTGAAACAGTTATGGCAGGCAGCGAATACCCAGAAGATTTAAAACTTAATAGATGTCTAGCATTACGTTCAGATGTATACAGAGAATCTGGGATGTTTAAAACCAAGCTTCATGCTCAATTAAAAGACTGTAATGATAAAGTAGTGTATACTTCTCAAACTGGAGAGAGTAGAGAAAAAGAATATAAATCAGCATATACAGCTGCTTTACGTGAGACTTTTAAATCTTTTGCAACTCTAAACTACAAATATGAACCTACTGAAATAATGGTAATTAAAACTCAAAAGGTAGGAGAAGCAAAAAATGAAGTGTCACAAGAAATTCAAAAATTAAAAGAAGAAATTCAATCACTTAAAGCGAAGGAGCAAAAAGAAGTAGCTCAAGTAAAAGAACCAACCGCTGTAAAAGAATCAATTCAGGAATCAGTTAAAGAAGTTAAAACTGAAGTTAAGAACATAGCAAAAAAATCAACTGAAATACCGTCAAGTGTTTTATATGCTCAAGCAATCGATAATGGGTTTCAATTGGTTGATAGCACTCCAAAAGTAGTGTATAGGCTAAAAAATACAGGATTAAAAGATTTATATTTAGTAGAAGGCAAAAGTGCTATA
Organism: Jejuia sp. G7-7; assembly: GCF_055808955.1. NCBI lineage: Bacteria > Pseudomonadati > Bacteroidota > Flavobacteriia > Flavobacteriales > Flavobacteriaceae > Jejuia > Jejuia sp. G7-7. The sequence goes on along the minus strand of NZ_JBVVSZ010000001.1, from coordinate 1,683,623 downwards.
ATTTATAAAAACGGTGATATTTGGTTTTTAGAGTATTATGATAACAATACTAAAAAACTCGAAGAATTAAATATAAAATTCTAAATAATTAGTGTTTAATCCAAAATTGACTTTGCGTTAGGGATTGAGTATTGAAAGCCCGACCCCTTTTCGGGTAACCCCCCAAAAATCAATAATTATATTTATCCTTCCAACGTTGTTTCAAAAAATCGCGTTGGGCATTTTCTCTAGTATTATTGCTTGGGTCGTATAATTTAGTGCCATTAATCTCGTCAGGTAGAAACTCTTGAGCAGCAAAATTATTTTTATAATTATGGGCGTACTTGTAGTTTTCGCCATAACCTAACTCTTTCATTAATTTGGTTGGCGCATTTCTAATTTCTAAAGGCACCGATAAATCACCAGTTTCCTTAACCAATTGTTGTGCACTATTAATAGCCGAATAGGCCGCATTACTTTTTGGGGAACAGGCTAAATACGTGGCACATTGACTCAAAATAATTCTAGACTCTGGAAACCCAATGGTAGACACCGCTTGAAATGTGTTGTTTGCAATTACTAAAGCTGTGGGGTTTGCATTGCCAATATCTTCGCTTGCCGAAATTAATAAGCGTCTCGCAATAAATTTTACATCCTCGCCGCCTTCAATCATTCTGGCTAACCAATACACCGCGCCATTTGGGTCACTACCACGAATAGATTTAATAAACGCCGAAATAATATCATAATGCTGCTCTCCAGTTTTATCATACCTTACGGTATTGTTTTGTATTTTATCAAGAACGAAATCGTTGGTAATTGTAATTTTATCTTCAGTTGTAGAATTTACAAGTAACTCAAAAATATTTAACAATTTTCTGGCATCTCCACCAGAAAGTCGCAAAAGGGCATCGGTTTCTTTAAGTTTTACATTTTTTTGAGAAATAATATTGTCTTTCTCAATAGCACGCGTTAAAAGTGTCTCTAAATCACTTTTTGAGAAAGCATTCAAAATATAAACTTGGCAACGCGATAAAAGTGCAGAAATAACTTCAAAACTAGGATTTTCGGTAGTAGCACCAATCAATGTAATCCAACCTTTTTCAACAGCCTGTAACAAGGAGTCTTGTTGCGATTTACTAAATCTATGTATTTCGTCAATAAACAAAATAGGGTTTTTAGTAGTAAACAAACCGCCGCTTTGTTTTGCTTTTTCAATAACATCTCGTATGTCTTTCACTCCAGAATTTATGGCACTCAAGGTGTAAAATGGCCTACCAGATTCTGAAGCAATAATGTTTGCCAACGTGGTTTTTCCTGTTCCTGGCGGTCCCCAAAATATCATTGATGCTATTAATCCCAGTTTTAATTGCTGCGTCAAAGCACCATTTTCCCCAACCAAATGTGATTGACTCACATAATCGTTTAAGGTTTTTGGGCGTAATCGTTCCGCTAAAGGTACATTGGCATTCATAAATGTAAAATTAAGTAATTCATAAAATAATATGTTAAAATAGAATTTTATTTTTTGGGCGTGCCACCAAAAAGGGGTCGGGCTTTGCGTTGCAAGTCCTCGCTCGTGCTTCGCTGTGGGCTTTCCTCTCCAATCCCTCAAGCACCTATCTGCCAATTTAGCACTAAACCTAGATTGGTTAACTATTTGCTATATTTAGTACACAATGAAATCACAAGAACAGTTTAAATACTCAACAGGAGTTATTGCTTATCCATTAATATTTCTGCTAATAATTTGGCTAGTATTTTGGTTTGAAGTACGTTTTGGTTTTAATTTCTCAAAGTTTGGTGTATTTCCCCAAACATTAAAAGGACTAAGGGGTGTGGTGTTAAGTCCGTTTTTACATGGCGATATTAAGCACATATATCATAATAGTATTCCGTTATTTGTATTATCATCAGCACTTTTTTATTTCTATAAACCAATAGCTTGGAAAGTATTATTTTTTGGAATTTTACTCTCTGGTTTTTTAACTTGGTGTATTGGCCGACCCTCATATCATATAGGATCAAGCGGACTCATTTATGTTTTGGTAAGTTTTACTTTTTTTAAGGGTGTGTTTGCAAAACATTTCAGATTAATAGCACTATCCTTATTGGTAGTTTTTCTTTACGGAAGTATGATTTGGTACACCTTACCCATAGAAAAAGGTATTTCTTGGGAAGGCCATTTGTCAGGTTTAATAACAGGATTATTGTTTGCGTTAATCTTTAAAAAACAAGTCGCAAAACCTAAAAAGTACGTCTGGGAACAAGAAAACTTCAATGAAGATGATGACCCATTCCTCAAACATTTTGATGAAAACGGAAATTTTATAGAAACTATTGAACCCGACATAGAGGAGGAACAACCCTCAATAAACTATACCTATAAAGGAGGGGAAAAAGGGAACGATTAATACAATATATTTAAATTCCAAATTCGTTAATCTGAAATCATCAATCTACAGCCTTTGTCTAACAACTTCATATAGAAAAGCACCACAAGCCACAGAAACATTTAAAGATTCAATATCACCTAATAAAGGTAGTTTGGCTTTTTCGTCCACAACTTTTAATGTAGAAGGATTAATACCTCTACCTTCAGACCCCATTATAATTGCACAAGGTGCTGCAAACGAAACATCATATAGATTGTTATCTGTTTTTTCAGTAGCAGCAATAACTTTTATACCAGAAGCTTGCATATAAAACACAGCATCCTTAATATGGTCTACTTTACAAATTGGTATTTTAAAAACCGCACCAGCACTTGTTTTTATAGTATCTCCATTAACAGGAGCACCACCTTTTTTTGAATAATAATACCATCTACACCCGTACATTCTGCAGTTCTAATTATAGCACCAAAGTTTCTAACATCGCTTAATTGGTCTAGTAATAAAAACAAAGGCGTTTTGCCAGATTCAATAACATTCAAAATCAGAGTTTCCATATCATGAAAAGCAATTGGCGATATTTGTGCTACTGCTCCTTGATGATTCTTTTTAGTTAACCGATTCAATTTTTCAACAGGTACATAGGACGAGTTGATAGAATTCTTTCTCAAAACAGATTCTAATTCCGTAAAAAGTTCACCTTTAAGCCCTTTTTGTAAAAAAACTTTATCTATAGTTTCTCCTGAACTTATAGCTTCTATAATGGCTCTAATACCGAATATTTGGGTTTGGTCTTGCATAATAGTAAAAAGAGGCTATATAAGTTATATAGCCTCTTTAGAAATTAAGTATTATTAATCAATTATTTTAATTTGTATCAAATTCAATTGATTCACTAGATTCAAATGTAGCTTCTGGTCCAGAAGCTTTAACAGTTCCTCCAACTTCTAATGAAAAATTTCCAACTGCTCCCCATCCATCACCAAAGGCATCTACAGCGGTAAAGGTGTATGACCTACCAGAACATAAAGTAAACATTATAGTGTCTGAGGTAGAAGTACCGGCACCAGTATCCGAATAACCACCACCAGAAGCAACTACGCCTCCTAAAGCATCTTTTATGTTCCAACTTACTTCACTACCCCATCTATCAAAAGTTAAACTAACAGTTGCATTAACTTCAGTACAATTTTGAAAATACTCTACAGTTGTAGCAGCACCATTATCAAAACCAGTAGCAACATCAGTAAAACTTAAAACAAGTTTGTTTATTCCTATGCCTAAGTTAGTATCTGTTAATGCAACACTTACTGTTCCTTTATTAGAACCACTAGGAATAGTTACAGTTGTAGGGACTGTAAAAGAACCAGCTGCCGCACCATCAGAATCTACTCCAATATTGAAAGTAATATCTGAACTAGCTATAGTAGATGTAAAAACTTCTACATCAAGTGTAGCACTACCATTTTCATCTACACCAGTAGAGTAGGTTGACCCACCAAAAGCTACATAATTAAGAGAAGGCTCAAATTGTTCTTCATCACAATTTTGTAAAAGTATAACTGAGAATAATATCAAAAAGATATTTATTATTTTTTTCATAATTTATAATATTATTAATTAAACATTGACCGATTAGTTTTGGTCAGCCTCATTTATATTTGGATTCGCATTAATCTCATCCTGAGGTATTTTCCAAACCCAATCGTCATTTATACTAGGTTTGTCTACCATAAAACCATTTCTGTACAATGAGAACGAAGCTCCAGAATTAGATTGGTCAAGACCTTCATCCCATCTTATTTGATCATGGTAGCTAAAACCTTCACCATGTAGTTCAACTCTTCTTTGCCATTTAATATGTGCCATTAAGGCTTCTTTTGTAGTATATACACTAGAATCATAAGCAGAATCTCTTGCACTTCCAAATTCTTGTAACACAGTTTGTGCTCCTGTAACATCGGGCATCATTGCTTTTGCTTCAGCCTCAATTAAGTACATTTCTGATGAACGCATAAATATTAAATCGTCAACGTCTATAGTTCCAGGGTTTTTTTGTAAAAACTTAACGTTCATGTATTGGTGTGTATTATGACCTGAAGTCATTCCATACTCAGTAATTACTGCAGCTTTAGCATCATCAAACTCATCTTCACTAGCATAACCTTGAGCTTCCCAATCTCCACCTAGATCATTGGCAGCAGACGAATATGTATTTGGTGCGTCTGGTAACCATGCTTTTGTACGGAAGTCAGTATCAGGAAGCGCATCATATAGCGTTGTGCTAATTAGTTTTGGATTCGTTCTGTTTTGACTACCATTAAATGTAGGAGAAACATAGTAAAAATAAGAAGCAAAGAAATTCGTTTCGGATTCAATCATAGTAGCACCCCAAATAACTTCACTATTCCCTTCAGCATCATTAAACCCAGATAACCATTTCGATTCATCCATTAATGGGTAACCATCTCTTGCTAATGCAGCTTCTGTAGCAGCAGTAGACCAATCTCCTTTAGATAATGCTATTCTAGCATTAATACCATGAGCAGTATTTACAGATAAGTGAGACTTATCAGCTGGAGCAGAAGCATTTGCGAAATGCCCAAAAGATGCGTTAATATCACTTTGAATTTGATCGTAAACTTCTTGTACGGTAGCTCTAGCACTACTTGTGTATGGAGCACCAGCAACAGTACTAAGTGGTACGCCAGGATCAGTACTAGGACTGCCAATAAGGTAACCTTTAGCATAAGTAGTAACTAATCTCCAGTAAGCCCAAGCTCTGTAAGTATAAGCTTGTGCTAAAATATTTGCTATTTGTGGGTCAGCTTTAGGGTAACCACCTTCATCAACTTTATTAATTAAGTTATTCGCCGTTGCTATTAAATTATAGCGTTGGTACCAGTGGTTTCTTACAGTTGTGGCATTAGCATTAGTATGCATCAACCATTGTAAGTCAGCTCTCATCCAACCATTACCAGGCGAAGAATGAATAATATTTCCACCTATGGCATCTAGTGATGGTAAATAATGGCTTTCACCTGTTCTTTGGAAAGAACCTCCAGGTAAAACATCTCCATGACCATACATATTTCTATGCATTCCATTTAACACCAAAAACATATTATCTGGACTTGCAAAAGCTGCTGCTTCTGAAATTGCATCCGTAGGTGTTGTTTCAAGAAAATCTTCTGTACAACTGGTAACTGTAAAAGCTGCCAGAAATAGCACAACAATTATTTTGTTAATTTTTTGTAACATAATTTTTATTTTTTATTTCAATTTTTTTAAAAAGATGCGTTTACTCCTATAGAAATAACTCTTCCAGGATTAAAGTCATCACCGTCCTGTACCCCTGATAAACCATACTGTGGATTCATTCCTTTTCTTTTAGAAAATAATGCTAAGTTTTCAGCAGATACAAAGATGCTTAAATTGTTAGCTCCTATTTTTTCAGTAATAGTGTCATTTAAGCTGTATGATAAATTCACATTTCTTAATGCTAAATAAGAAGCATCTGTCAAGAATCTAGTTGAATTTTGAACCGTTTGATTTGGGTTTCCGTTTTCAAGTCTAGGCACATTAGTAATATCTCCTGGAGAACGCCATGCATTTAGAGCATCAACATGTAAATTTGTACCATACTCTCCTTCGTGCATTAATGTAGCATAACCTCTATCTAAGACTTTACCTCCAATACCATAAACAAATAGAAAGTCTAAAGATACATTTTTGTATTTGAAAGAGTTTGAAATAGATCCAATAAAGTCTGGTAAACTACTGTCGCCTGTAAAAGCTTCACCTGCTTCTTGAAAATCATTAGAAGTCGCTTGTGTGCCATTAGCATTTAAAACAGGAAGTCTTTGCCCTTCAAACTCATCAGTACCATCTTCCCACATGTAATACAATGCATCTCCAGTTCCAGGATCAACACCAGCATAATGATAAATATAATAATCATATCTTGAGCGACCTTCTTCCCAACGTTTAGTACCGTTATCAGCTGGTTCTAATAATTCCGTTATTTCATTTTTAAGTGTGGTAAACTGCAAACCTAAATTCCATCTGAAAGTGTCATTATTTACTATATTAGCGTTTAATGAGACTTCAAAACCAGAGTTATACATGTCTCCAATGTTTTCAGGAGCTTCGTTTAAACCTTCAGATATTGGGATAGGTCTGTTAAAAAGTAATCCATTAGTAGACTTTTTAAAATACTCTACAGTACCATCAATAACATTATTAAACAGACCAAACTCTAGAGCTAAATCCCAGCTTACTTGGTTTTCCCATGTTAATAGTGTATTACCAGTACTCGTCCAAACAATTCCTGGAGCTCCAGCATTAGGATGGATGGTATATAATGCTTGCGATATGTAGAAATTTCGAGTTAAATCATCGTTTAGTAAGTTGTCATTACCTACCTCACCATAAGATCCTCTTAATTTTAATCTGTTAATAAATGAAACATTTTCCATAAAGCCTTCTTGGTCGATTCTCCAAGATGCACCTACAGAATAAAAATTACCCCAGCGTACATCAGAGCTAAAAACAGATGTTCCATCTCTTCTTATAGAACCACTTAAGTAATATTTATTATTGAAGTTGTAGTTTAGCCTTGCAAAATAACCTTCTAACTTATAATCTGTACTAAAACCACCTACATTATCACCAGCAGAAAAGTTGTCAAACTCAGAAATTCCTGTAGCAGTTTGAGTATTTGCAATACCGTTTAATTCTGAATAATTACGTTTAAGGCTTTCGTGACCAAGCGTTACATCAAAATTGTGAACATCATTGAATGATTTGTTATATGAGATAATTTGATTAAAATTCTCTACATTTCTTCTAAATCGTGTCTCTTGGTATCTACCACCTGGAGCACCATCACCAACAATATTATTTTCATAATTTTTCTCAATGTAATCTTGAACTTGTAAATTATAATCTAATTTAAGTTTTAAACCATCAATAATTTGCATGTTTGCATAGTTTCTAAAGCCGTAATTGTTTTGTTTCACAATATCTTGATTAAGAACCAACTCCGCAATACCATGTCTGTCAGGATTGTATGGTCTAGATAATTGATTATAATCTAAATTACCTGTACCAAAATCCCATTGTCTTTGGCCAGCAGCATCTAGAACAAAATTTCCGTTTGCATCTAATTGGTTTACAGGGTAAATTGGCGCTAAATCTCTTGCCCAGCTAAAAACATTCACAATACTATTTGTACCAGTACTAGCAGGTCCATCAGATTTAGAAGTTACAAAATTGGCATTACCACCAACTTCTAACCAGTCTGTAATTTGAAAATCACCATTCAATCTTGTAGTAACACGATCAAATTTACTATCAATTACGTAACCATCTTCTCCAAGGTAAGATGTTGAAAAGAATATATTATGATTTTCACCACCACCAGCAACGTTAACAGAATGATTAGTTCGAGTACCAGTTCTTTCTATGTAATCTCTCCAATCAGTTGTTTGATAAATAAATTCTGCATTTGGATTTATATTACCATTTGTATCTACAATTTGATCATTAGGAACATTAAAAGGGTTGTATCCAAGCCTGTTGTATATAGAAGCAGAAGCTTCTGCTGCTGCGTTTGGACCACTTAGTGTGTTTTTGTAACCTTCCCACATCAATTCATAATATTGACCAGCGTTTACAGTTTTGTATGCAGGAATAGCATTGTCTATAAGACCATACTGACTTCTTGCATTAACTCTAAGTGCACCTTTTTTTCCAGATTTAGTAGTAATGATGATAACACCATTTGCAGCTCTATTTCCATATAAGGAAGTAGATGCAGCATCTTTTAAAACAGTCATTGACTCGATGTCATCCTGATTTAATAATGTTAAAGCTCCTTCAAATTGAACACCATCCACAATATATAATGGATCTGTAGACCCATTAAGTGTTCCTACACCTCTAATAACAATGCTAGGTGATGAACCTGGGGCCCCGTTAGCCGAAATAAATTGAACACCTGTAGTTTTACCTTCAATTGCAGCAATTGGAGAGGTTGCAGGCCTTAGAGCAAGATCATCAGAACTGATAACACTTGCTGAACCAGTAAAAGCTTCTTTGGTTGTAGTACCATAAGCAACAACAACAACTTCTTCAAGTGCTGAAGCATCTTCTTTCATGGATACATCAATTGTGTTCGAACTACCCACAGTTATTTGCTGTGAGGTGTAACCAACAAAACTAAAAACAAGAGTAGCCCCCTGTGCAGTCTTTATTGAATACTTTCCATCAAAATCTGTTGATGTACCATTACTTGTACCTTTTACTAAGACAGTTGTTCCTGGTAATGGTAAACCACTTTGGTCAGATACCGTACCTGAAATTGTCTTTTCTTGTGCAAATGTTAGTTGCACGACAAACGCTAGTAGTAGCGTTAGAATTCCACTAAACTTTGTTTTCATTTTATAATTATTTGAATTAGTCACGTCAAAAATCATAAAATAAAGTTAATTAAACAATAATTTCTCGTTAAATTTTACTTTTTAATTCGAAATTGATTGTGTTTTTTGCAAAAAAAGGATAAAATGTTACAATAAAATTTAGTGATTTTTTGGATTTTCTAGGAATCCTTTTATTTAAGGTTTATTTAATTATGCATGCATAGCACCTTGAAATAGGGGTTTTTGAGCGTAATTTTGGTATTACTCTTCGAGTGTTTTAAAAAAATATAATTCATTTACTCATATTAAAAGATGTAATTATATAAACATTAAAATCTAGCTACTAAACTAATGTGTATTTTGGAGTTAGAGAGCTTAAACGTCTGGTTTTCATTTTTACCATTAGCATAATTAAACTTCAATAATCCAGAATTAGTGAGAATCCCGAATCCGAAACCATAACCAAATAGTTTTTCTTTAATGTTTGTAGATTTATTTTCAAAATAAGCTAAATCAATAATAGAGTGTATATAAATAGAATTGCTTAGCCTGTAGCGATACTCTGTGTTAAGAACTCCAAATAATGAAGCAAATAGGCTATTTTCTTCAAATCCTCTGATAGAATTAATGCCTCCAAAACGTAATAGTTCATTGTCAAAATAATTATCTGAAGTCAAAGTTGTAGCATCAATATTGATAAAAATGCTGTTTTTTCTGTTAAGGTTGAAACTATTAAATGTCTTTAGGGTTAAAAGCGATTGTTTTGTTTTCTTAGTATCAGTATTTCTATTTCCAAAATTGGTTTCTAAGTAAAAGTTTGATTTTATTGGAAATAATACATCAAAATATTGAGGTTTTAAATATTCATAGGAGATTGAAAAGTAATTTGATTTGTAATCCTGAAGTGAGGTAACTGTATTTGTAGAAAGCAAATTATTAGATTCAATACCAGAAACTCCAGCAGAAACTTTATGTAATGCATTTATTTGATAATTAATCTTTGCCTTTTGATCAATAGTTGTAAAGGAAGAATCTTTTTTAAAAATTCTTAGATTTAAATCAATACCAATAGGGGTGTTAAATAAATAGGGAAGGTTTAAACTGGCATCAAAAGTATCTTGATCATTTTCGTCACTTTTGTAAAGTAGGCCAAAAGTTTCTCCAAAATTCAAATTATTATTAAGCTTTAAGTTTAAAAAACCATCAAACTCTAATTTATTGGTGTCTTCATTTGTCCCAAAACCTAAAAATCCATCAAAGTTATTGCTTTTAGATTTTTCTACATATATATATAAGGACGTGGAATCTTTTTGAAATAACACTTCGGGAGACTTTACTTGGTTTGCAAATCTTAAATTATTTAGTTGTTCGGTTTTATTTTTTATGGTTGCTAAATCAAAAACTTGGGATGTTTTTAATTTGAGATAATGTTTTAGGTAAGATTTCGGGAACTTTTCGTATCCAACAATTTTAATGGCATCTATGGTTCTTTTCTTATCGTTTGAAACGATTATCAAATTAGCTTTAAGATTGTTTTTGTCTTTTTTTCAATATTAGATAATTTTAATTTTGAAAAAGGAAAGCCATTATTTGCCAATTCAGAATTTAAATAGTTTAAAGTAGTTTCAAGGTTGTTAATATTAATGGTAAAATAACCGTCATATGTTTCTTTTGAAATTGAATTTATAAGAGCTTCATTTATCTCAGATATATTATAGTATATATATAAGGTGTTGAATTTTTTATTCAAATGAATGTTTGCGGTGAACAGGGAATCGTTTTTCTTTTTAATTTCAATCAATCTATTTTCAATAAACCCTATTGAATTAAGAAGCACTCTTAAAGAATCAACTTCATTTTTAACGGATAAATAATTTTGATGACTCTTTGTGTAACCCAGAGAGTCAATCACATCAGTTTCAGGAGTTGTTTTCCCTTCAATATTTAATAATAAATTTTGGCTAAATACTTCAGAAGAAAAAAGTATATATATAATAAGGATTAAAAAATAAGATTTCTGCACGCTTAAAGATTGCTTTTTTATTTTTGAAACTCATGTTTACTTCTTCTGTATTCAGTCATCTATCATCCATCATTTTTCATGTAAATCTAACGGAAAAAGCGCACTTTTAATATGCTCTAAAAATTTAATTTCAAAAACTCTTCAAAATTAATGAATTAGGGTTTGAATAATTGATTTTAATTTCTACCTTTGCAGCCCTCTAAATAGAGGTTAATAAAATTTTATATAGAAATATATGCCAACAATTTCACAATTAGTAAGAAAAGGAAGAGCCAAAATAACCAAGAAGAGTAAATCGGCTGCTTTAGATTCTTGTCCGCAAAGACGTGGTGTATGTACTCGTGTTTACACAACAACTCCTAAAAAACCTAACTCAGCAATGCGAAAGGTAGCAAGGGTTCGTTTAACAAACGGTAACGAGGTTAATGCATACATTGGTGGAGAGGGACACAATCTACAAGAGCACTCGATAGTATTGGTTAGAGGTGGAAGGGTAAAAGATTTGCCAGGTGTTAGATATCACGTTGTTCGTGGTGCGTTAGATACAGCAGGTGTTGCTGGAAGAACTCAACGTAGATCTAAGTACGGTGCAAAACGCCCTAAGAAGTAATTAAACTTTAAGAAGAAGACATGAGAAAAAGAGCAGCGAAAAAAAGACCACTTTTACCAGATCCAAGATTTAACGATCAATTGGTAACACGTTTTGTGAACAACATGATGTGGGACGGTAAGAAGTCTGTAGCTTTTAAAGTATTCTACGATGCAATTGATATTGTAGATGCTAAAAAAACTGACGAAGAAAAAACAGCTTTAGAAACATGGAAAGATGCTTTATCAAACGTAATGCCTCACGTAGAAGTACGTAGTCGTCGTGTTGGTGGTGCAACATTTCAAATTCCAATGCAAATTCGTCCAGATCGTAAGATTTCAACAGCCATGAAATGGTTAATTGGTTATGCTAGAAAGCGTAATGAAAAATCTATGGCACAACGTTTAGCTTCTGAAATTTTAGCAGCAGCTAAAGAAGAAGGTGCAGCGGTTAAGAAAAGAGTAGATACTCATAAAATGGCAGAGGCTAATAAAGCATTCTCTCACTTTAGATTTTAAGAAATGGCAAGAGATTTAAAATTTACTAGAAATATAGGTATTGCTGCACATATTGATGCAGGAAAAACTACAACTACAGAGCGTATTCTATATTATACAGGTGTTTCTCATAAAATTGGAGAGGTACATGATGGTGCTGCAACAATGGACTGGATGGAGCAAGAGCAAGAAAGAGGTATTACAATTACTTCGGCTGCTACAACTTGTACATGGAAGTTTCCTATTGAAAATGGAGAGCCAACATCTGAAACTAAAGGATATCACTTTAATATAATTGACACACCAGGTCACGTTGATTTTACAGTAGAAGTAAATCGTTCGTTACGTGTATTGGATGGTTTAGTATTTTTATTTAGTGCAGTTGATGGTGTTGAACCACAATCTGAAACTAACTGGAGATTAGCTGACAACTATAAAGTACCTAGAATTGGTTTTGTTAATAAAATGGACCGTCAAGGATCTGACTTTTTAGGTGTTTGTCAACAAGTAAAAGATATGTTAAAATCTAATGCGGTGCCAATCGTTTTAAACATTGGTGACGAAGAAGATTTTAAAGGAATTATCGATTTAGTAAAAAATCGTGCTATTGTATGGCATGATGAAACTCAAGGGGCAACTTTTGATGTTATTGAAATTCCAGATGATTTAAAAGAAGAAGCTCGTAAATACCGTGCACTACTTATTGAAGAAGTTGCTGGCTATGATGAGGATCTTTTAGAGAAATTCATGGAAGATGAAGATTCTATTACAGAAGAAGAGGTACATGCTGCACTTAGAGCTGCTGTAATGGATATGGCTATCATTCCAATGATTTGTGGTTCTGCATTTAAAAACAAAGGTGTTCAGTTCTTGTTAGATGCTGTATGTCGTTATTTGCCTTCTCCAACAGATAAGGAAGGTATTGTAGGTGTTAATCCTGAGACTGAACAAGAAGAATTGCGTAAGCCAGATGTAAAGGAGCCATTCGCTGCTTTAGCGTTTAAAATTGCTACAGATCCTTTTGTGGGTCGTTTAGCATTCTTTAGAGCGTATTCTGGTCGTTTAGATGCTGGTTCTTATGTATTGAATAATCGTTCAGGTAAAAAAGAGCGTATTTCTCGTATTTATCAAATGCATGCTAACAAACAAAATGCAATTGATTTTATAGAAGCTGGAGATATTGGAGCTGCTGTTGGATTTAAATCTATCAAAACAGGAGATACACTTTCAGCTGAAAAACATCCTATTGTTTTAGAATCTATGGACTTCCCTGATCCAGTAATTGGTATTGCGGTTGAACCAAAAACTAAAGCAGACGTTGATAAACTAGGAATGGGCTTAGCTAAATTAGCTGAAGAAGATCCTACATTTACAGTACGTTCAGATGAAGCTTCAGGACAGACTATTATTTCTGGAATGGGAGAGCTTCACTTAGACGTTATTGTCGATCGTTTAAAACGTGAATTCAAAGTTGAAGTAAATCAAGGTCAACCACAAGTTGAATACAAAGAAGCTATTACAGCTTCAGCAGATCATAGAGAAGTTTATAAAAAGCAATCTGGTGGTCGTGGTAAATTCGCAGATATTGTATTTACTATTGAGCCTGCAGATGAAGGTCAAGTAGGACTGCAGTTTGAATCTGTAATTAAAGGTGGTAATGTTCCTAAAGAATTTATCCCGTCAATTGAAAAAGGATTTAAAATGGCTATGGTTAATGGACCACTAGCAGGTTTTGAAGTTGACGCTATGAAAGTTACTTTAAGAGATGGTTCTTATCACGATGTCGATTCGGATCAATTGTCTTTCGAATTAGCAGCTAAATTAGGTTTTAAAAACGTTGCAAAAGCAGCCAAAGCTGTTATTATGGAGCCTATTATGAAACTTGAAGTTATTACTCCTGAAGAAAACATGGGTGATATAGTTGGTGATTTAAATAGAAGAAGAGGTCAAGTAAGTGATATGGGTGACAGAGCAGGTGCAAAAACTGTAAAGGCTACTGTACCATTATCAGAAATGTTTGGATATGTAACAACATTAAGAACATTATCTTCTGGTCGTGCAACATCAACAATGGAATTTTCACACTATGCTCAAACACCTTCAAATATATCTGAAGAGGTAATTAAAGCAGCTAAAGGCGTTGAAGCTTAAAATTTAAGAAAATGAGTCAAAAAATCAGAATAAAACTTAAGTCTTACGATCACAACTTAGTAGATAAGTCTGCTGATAAGATTGTAAAAACAGTAAAAAGTACTGGTGCTGTAGTAACTGGGCCAATTCCATTGCCAACGCACAAGAAAATTTTTACTGTATTACGTTCTCCACACGTAAACAAGAAATCAAGAGAGCAATTTCAATTATCTTCTTATAAAAGATTGTTAGATATTTACTCTTCATCATCAAAAACAATTGATGCCTTGATGAAACTTGAATTACCAAGTGGTGTAGAAGTAGAGATTAAAGTATAGTTAGACATTCCTGTGAAGTCCAGGAATATAACATGTCCCACCGATGCGGTCGCGGGAAAAACGGAAAGATACAATTCAAGGCTGAAATGTATTTCGGCCTTGAGTTTTAAATAACAAATAGTAATAAATTAAATAAATAATTATGTCTGGGTTAATTGGAAAGAAAATCGGTATGACCAGCATCTTTGATGAAAACGGGAAGAATATTCCTTGTACAGTAATCGAAGCTGGACCATGTATCGTTACCCAAGTCAGAACTGAAGATGTTGATGGCTATTCAGCTATTCAACTTGGTTTCGATGACGCGACAGAAAAAAGCGCTACTAAAGCAGACTTAGGTCATGCTAAAAAAGCGGGTACTTCTGTAAAACGCAAAGTTGTTGAATTCAAAAGTTTTGATGAGGAGTACAAATTAGGAGATGCAATAACTGTTGAACATTTCACAGAGGGTGAATTTGTTGATGTAGCAGGAACATCTAAAGGAAAAGGATTTCAAGGTGTTGTAAAACGTCATGGTTTCGGTGGTGTAGGTCAAGCTACTCACGGTCAACATAACCGTTTAAGAGCGCCAGGTTCTATTGGAGCTGCATCTTATCCTGCACGCGTATTTAAAGGCATGAAAATGGCCGGAAGAATGGGTGGTGAAAAAGTGAAAGTTCAAAATTTAAGGGTTTTAAAAGTAGTTGCTGATAAGAATCTACTTGTGGTTAAAGGGTGTGTACCTGGACACAAAAACGCTTATGTAACAATTCAGAAGTAATGAAAGTAGCAGTTTTAGATATAAACGGAAAAGACACAGGTAGAAAGGCAGACCTTTCTAAAGATGTGTTTGCTATTGAGCCTAATAATCATGCAGTATATTTGGATGTTAAACAATATTTAGCAAACCAACGTCAAGGAACTCATAAATCGAAAGAAAGAGCTGAGATTTCTGGAAGTACACGTAAGATTAAAAAGCAAAAAGGAACTGGTACTGCAAGAGCAGGATCTATTAAGTCTGGTGTTTTTAAAGGTGGTGGGCGTATGTTTGGTCCAAGACCAAGAAACTATAGCTTCAAATTAAATAAAAACTTGAAGCGTTTAGCACGTAAATCAGCATTAAGTATTAAAGCTAGTGAAAAGTCAATTGTAGTATTAGAAGATTTCAATTTTGAGTCTCCAAAAACTAAAAACTTTACTGCTGTTTTAAAGGCTTTAGATTTAGAAAACAAAAAATCTTTGTTTGTGTTGGGTGGGTCAAATAATAACGTATATTTGTCATCGCGCAATTTAAAAAGCTCTGAAGTTGTAACTAGCTCAGAAATAAGTACTTACAAAATTTTAAATGCAAACCAAGTAGTGCTTTTAGAAGGAGCACTAGAGGGAATTGAATCAAACTTAAGTAAATAAGAAACAGATGAGTATCTTAATTAAACCTATAATCACAGAAAAAGCGACAGCGGATAGCGAGTTGAGAAACTGCTATACTTTCGCGGTGAACACAAAGGCGAACAAGGTAGAAATCAAAAAAGCGGTGGAAGCTGCTTATGGTGTTTCTGTTGAAAAAGTTCGTACTATAAATGTCCGTCCAGATCGTAGTACCAAGTTTACAAAAACTGGTATACAACATGGTAAAACAAATGCTGTTAAAAAAGCAATTGTACAACTGGCGGAAGGTGAAATGATTGATTTATACAGTAACATGTAATTAAAGACTAATGTCAGTAAGAAAATTAAAACCAATCACACCAGGACAGCGATTTAGAGTAGTAAATGGTTATGACGCCATTACTACTGATAAGCCGGAAAAGAGTTTACTCGTTCCGAACAAAAGGTCTGGTGGTAGAAACAGTCAAGGAAAAATGACCATGCGCTATATAGGTGGAGGTCATAAGAAAAAGTATCGTATTATCGATTTTAAAAGAGACAAAGCAGGTATTCCTGGTGAAGTTGCTTCTATTCAATACGATCCAAACAGAACAGCTTTTATCGCATTATTGAACTATCAAGATGGAGAGAAAAGATACATTATTGCACAAAATGGACTTCAGGTTGGGCAAAATGTAGTGTCTGGTACAACAGGTATTGCTCCAGAAATTGGAAACTCAATGCCATTAAGTGAAATTCCATTAGGAACTATTATTTCTTGTGTAGAGTTACGTCCAGGTCAAGGTGCTGTTATGGCGCGTAGTGCTGGCGCTTTTGCTCAATTAATGGCAAGAGATGGTAAGTTTGCTACAGTAAAATTACCTTCAGGTGAAACAAGATTAATTCTTGCTAACTGTATGGCTACTATAGGTGTTGTTTCTAACTCTGATCACCAATTATTAGTTGGTGGTAAAGCAGGTAGAACTAGATGGTTAGGAAGAAGACCACGTACTAGACCAGTAGTAATGAATCCTGTTGATCATCCAATGGGTGGAGGTGAAGGTAAGTCTGCAGGTGGACATCCTCGTTCTAGAAACGGTATTCCAGCTAAAGGTTACAGAACCCGTTCTAAGACTAAAGCAAGTAATAAATATATTGTAGAACGTAGAAAGAAATAAGACATGGCAAGATCATTAAAAAAAGGACCTTACGTTCATTATAAATTAGAGAAAAAAGTAGCTGTAAATGTTGAAGCTAATAAAAAAACAGTAATTAAAACTTGGTCTAGAGCAAGTATGATTACTCCAGATTTTGTTGGACAAACTATAGCAGTACATAATGGCCGTCAATTTGTACCAGTTTATGTAACTGAAAACATGGTAGGTCATAAGTTAGGAGAATTTTCACCAACACGTTCATTCCGTGGACATGCAGGTGCTAAAAATAAAGGTAAAAAGTAGTAAGCTATGGGAAGTCGTAAAAAACAAATGGCAGACGCTATTAAGGAAGCTAAAAAGCAAGTTGCTTTTGCTAAACTTAATAATTGTCCTACATCACCAAGAAAAATGCGTTTAGTAGCCGATTTAGTAAGAGGCGAAAAAGTAGAACATGCACTAAATATCTTAAAATTCAACCAAAAGGAAGCTTCTGGTCGTTTAGAAAAATTGTTATTGTCTGCAATTGCAAACTGGCAAGCTAAAAACGAAGATGCTGATATTGAATCGGCTGAATTGATTGTAAAAGAGATAAGAGTTGATGGCGGATCTATGTTAAAGAGATTACGTCCTGCACCTCAAGGTCGTGCACACAGAATTAGAAAACGTTCAAACCACGTAACATTAGTGGTTGGAGCTAACAATAACACACAAGCTTAATAAAAGTATGGGACAAAAAACAAATCCAATCGGAAATCGCTTAGGAATTATCAGAGGATGGGAATCTAACTGGTACGGAGGAAACGATTATGGCGATAAGCTAGCCGAAGACGATAAAATTAGAAAGTACGTTCATGTACGTTTAGCTAAAGCTAGTGTTAGTAGAGTAATCATTGAGAGAACTCTTAAACTTGTAACCGTTACTATCACTACTGCTAGACCTGGTATCATTATCGGGAAAGGTGGTCAAGAGGTAGACAAGTTAAAAGAAGAACTTAAAAAGCTTACTGGAAAAGAAGTTCAGATTAACATCTTTGAAATTAAGAGACCTGAATTGGATGCATTTTTAGTAGGATCAAGTATTGCTCGCCAAATTGAAAATAGAATTTCATACCGTCGTGCAATCAAGATGGCTATTGCTGCTACAATGCGTATGAATGCTGAAGGAATTAAAATCCAAATTAGTGGTCGTTTAAATGGTGCTGAAATGGCACGTAGTGAACACTACAAAGAAGGACGTATTCCTTTATCAACCTTTAGAGCCGATATTGATTATGCTTTAGTTGAGGCACACACTACTTATGGTAGATTGGGTGTAAAAGTATGGATCATGAAAGGTGAAGTATATGGTAAAAGAGAGCTTTCTCCACTTGTTGGTTTATCCAAACAAAAAGGAAAAGGTGGAAGAGGCGGAAGAGATAATAAGAATCAATCTCGTCGTAGAAAGTAATTTTTTAAAGTAAAAGAAAAATGTTACAGCCTAAAAGAACAAAATTTCGTAAACAGCAAAAAGGACGTATGAAAGGTAATGCCGGAAGAGGGCATCAACTTTCAAGTGGAACTTTTGGTATAAAATCATTAGACTCGAACTTTTTAACATCGCGTCAAATAGAAGCTGCACGTATTGCTGCTACTCGTTACATGAAAAGAGAAGGACAACTTTGGATTAAAATATTTCCAGACAAGCCTATTACAAAGAAACCTCTTGAAGTACGTATGGGTAAAGGTAAAGGTGCTGTAGAATATTGGGCAGCGGTAGTAAAACCAGGACGTGTTTTATTTGAAGTTGGTGGAGTACCATTAGACGTTGCACAAGAAGCATTACGTTTAGCAGCTCAGAAATTACCAGTTAAAACTAAGTTTATAATTGCTAGAGATTACGAAGCATAATAATTTAAGATGATGAAACAATCAGAAATTAAAGAATTATCTGTAGCTGAGTTACAAGAAAAACTTGGTGAAACTAAAAAGAGCTATTCAGACCTTAAATTGTCTCACGCAATATCTCCTTTAGAAAATCCAATTCAGTTACGTAGCTTAAGACGCTCTGTAGCAAGAATTGCGACAGAATTAACTAAAAGAGAACTACAATAATTCTGCTTAAAATGGAAACAAGAAATTTAAGAAAAGAACGTATAGGAGTTGTTACTAGTAACAAAATGCAAAAATCAATTGTAGTTGCTGAAGTAAAAAAAGTAAAACACCCTATGTATGGTAAGTTCGTGTTAAAAACAAAAAAATATGTTGCACACGACGAACAAAACGACTGTAACGAAGGAGATACTGTAAGAATCATGGAAACACGACCTTTAAGTAAATCTAAATGTTGGAGATTAGTTGAAATAATTGAAAGAGCTAAATAATTATGGTACAACAAGAATCAAGATTAAAAGTAGCTGATAACACCGGTGCAAAGGAAGTTTTAACTATCCGTGTATTAGGTGGTACTAAAAGAAGATACGCTTCTGTAGGAGACAAAATAGTTGTTTCTGTAAAAGATGCTACACCTAATGGAAACATTAAAAAAGGTGCAGTATCTACAGCAGTAGTTGTTCGTACTAAGAAAGAAGTAAGACGTCCTGATGGATCTTATATAAGATTTGACGATAATGCTTGTGTTTTATTAAACCCTACGGGTGAAATGAGAGGTACACGTGTATTTGGACCTGTTGCTAGAGAGCTTCGTGATAAATCATTCATGAAGATTGTATCATTAGCACCAGAGGTGCTTTAATACAGAATAATTAAGATGGGAAAGCTTAAAATAAAAACTGGAGATACTGTAAAAGTAATTGCTGGAGATCATAAGGGATCTGAAGGTAAGGTACAAAAGGTATTATTAGAAAAGAACAAAGCGATTGTTGAGGGTGTAAACATGGTTAAGAAACATACTAAACCAAGTGCACAAAATCCTCAAGGAGGAATCGTAGAAAAAGAAGCGCCTATTCATGTGTCTAACTTATCATTGTTAACTTCAAACGGAGAAACAACAAGAGTTGGGTATAGAGTAGAAGGCGATAAGAAAGTAAGATTTTCAGTAAAATCTAATGAAGTAATATAGTTATGGCATATTCACCTAGACTTAAAGAAGAGTATAAAAGCAAAGTAATTGCAGCTCTTACAGAAGAATTTGGATATAAAAATGTAATGCAAGTTCCTAAACTACAAAAGATAATAATATCTAAAGGTGTTGGAGCAGCAGTTGCAGACAAGAAGTTAATTGACTACGCATTGGAGGAAGTAACTACTATATCTGGACAAAAAGCTATCGCAACTATGTCTAAAAAAGATGTTGCAACTTTTAAATTACGTAAAGGAATGCCAATTGGTGTTAAAGTAACTTTACGTGGCGAAAAAATGTATGAGTTTTTAGACCGTTTAGTAACTTCAGCATTACCACGTGTTAGAGATTTTAGCGGAATTAAAGCTAAAGGTTTTGATGGAAGAGGTAATTATAACTTAGGAATTACTGAGCAAATCATCTTTCCAGAGATTAACATTGATAAAGTGAATAAAATCTCAGGTATGGATATTACATTTGTAACATCTGCTGATACAGATAAAGAAGCAAAATCATTATTAACTGAATTAGGGTTACCTTTTCAAAAGAACTAAGATATGGCTAAAGAATCAATGAAAGCCCGTGAGGTAAAGAGAGCTAAAACAGTAGCTAAATATGCAGAAAAACGCAAAGCTTTAAAAGAAGCTGGAGATTATGAAGCATTACAAAAGTTACCAAAAAATGCTTCTCCTATCCGTCAGCATAACAGATGTAAGCTTACAGGTAGACCAAAAGGTTATATGAGAACATTTGGTATCTCTCGTGTAATGTTTAGAGAAATGGCAAACCAAGGGTTAATCCCAGGTGTAAAAAAGGCATCTTGGTAGACCAGCGTTTATCGCATTAAAAAGAATTATAAATTGGTAGAAGGTTTAATCCGAAAGACGGTATTGAAAACCACCACCGCAAATTAATAAATATGTATTCAGATCCAATAGCGGATTATCTAACTAGAGTTAGAAATGCAATTAGAGCTAACCACAGAGTGGTTGAGATTCCTGCATCTAACTTAAAGAAAGACATCACTAAAATATTATTCGAACAAGGATATATTTTAAGCTACAAGTTCGACAATTCTTCTGTACAAGGAACTATTAAAATAGCTCTTAAGTACAACAAAGAAACTAAAGAACCTGTAATCAAAAAAATTCAACGTATTAGTACACCAGGTTTACGTAAGTATGCTGGAGCTAAAGAACTACCTAGAGTACTTAATGGTCTTGGTATTGCCATCGTTTCTACGTCTCATGGCGTAATGACTGGTAAACAAGCTACAAGAGACAATGTAGGTGGTGAAGTATTATGTTACGTTTACTAATATTAAAGCCAGAAAGAAATGTCAAGAATAGGAAATAATCCAGTAGCCATTCCAGAAGGTGTAACAGTAGATGTTAAAGATGGCGTTGTAACTGTAAAAGGTAAATTAGGGGAGTTAACACAAAATTACGACTCTGTTGAGATAAAAGTAGAAGATGGTAATGTTTTAGTTACTCGTTCTTCTGACACTAAAGATCAAAAAGCTAAGCATGGTTTATACAGATCTTTAATGAATAACATGATTGAAGGTGTATCTAAAGGATGGACTAAAGAATTAGAATTGGTTGGTGTAGGTTATAGAGCATCAAACCAAGGACAAAAATTAGATTTGGCCTTAGGATTTTCTCATAATATTGTTTTAAATGTAGCTCCAGAAGTTAAAATTGAAACAATATCAGAGAAAGGTAAAAACCCGATTGTAAAATTAACTTCGTTTGATAAGCAATTAGTTGGTCAAGTAGCAGCTAAAATTCGTGGTTTCCGTAAGCCAGAACCTTACAAAGGAAAAGGAATTAAGTTTGTAGGAGAAGAATTAAGAAGAAAAGCAGGTAAATCAGCTTAATAATTGAGTTATGGCAGTATTAACAAAGAATCAAAGAAGATTAAGAATAAAAAGCAGAATTAGAAAGATAGTTTCTGGAACAGAAGCTAGACCAAGATTAACTGTTTTTAGAAGTAATAAAGAGATCTATGCTCAAATAGTTGATGATGTTAGTGGTAAAACCATTAGCGCTGCATCTTCTAGAGATAAAGCTATCGCTAAAGCTAAAGGTAACAAAAGTGAAGTTGCTGCTTTAGTAGGTAAAGCTGTTGCAGAAAAGGCTCTAAAAGCTGGCGTTGAAACTATAGCTTTTGATAGAGGTGGTTATTTATACCATGGTAGAGTAAAATCATTAGCCGAAGGTGCTAGAGAAGCAGGACTTAAATTCTAAGAAATTATGTATCAAAAATATAAAAGCGCAGAATTAGTAAAACCAGGTGGATTAGATCTTAAAGATCGTTTAGTTGGTGTGCAAAGAGTTACTAAAGTAACAAAAGGTGGTAGAGCATTTGGCTTTTCAGCAATAGTTGTTGTTGGAGATGAAGCTGGTGTTGTAGGTCAAGGTTTAGGAAAATCTAAAGATGTAGCTAGTGCAATTGCAAAAGCTGTTGAAGATGCTAAGAAAAACCTTGTACGTATCCCTATCAGAAAAGGAACCTTACCTCACGAGCAAAAAGGTAAATACGGTGGTGCAAGAGTAAATATTATTCCTGCAGCTCCTGGTACCGGTGTTATTGCTGGTGGTGCTGTTAGAACAGTGCTTGAAGCAGTTGGTGTACATGATGTATTATCAAAATCTCAAGGATCATCTAACCCTCATAATGTAGTAAAAGCAACTTTTGATGCTTTATTACAATTAAGAGATGCAAACGCTATTGCAAGAGATAGAGGTATTTCACTTGAAAAAGTTTTTAACGCTTAATAACTATCAACGATGGGAAAAATTAAAGTAAAAAAGTTAAAAGCGCAATCAATCGCACGCAAAGACAAAAAAGAGTTTTAGAATCTTTAGGTCTTAAAAAGATTGGACAAGTAAAAGAGCACGAGGCTACACCAAATATTCTTGGTATGGTTGCTAAAGTTTCACATTTAGTTTCTGTTGAAGAAGCTTAAAATATAAACTGAAAATGGATTTAAGTAATTTAAAACCTGCAGAAGGTTCAAATAAAAACCAAGGAAAAAGAATAGGTAGAGGACAAGGTTCTGGTAAAGGTGGTACTGCAACACGTGGTCACAAAGGAGCTAAGTCACGTTCTGGTTATTCTAAGAAATTAGGATTTGAAGGTGGTCAAATGCCACTTCAAAGACGTGTTCCTAAATTTGGTTTTACAAATATTAACCGTGTAGAATATCAAGCTATAAACTTAGATACTTTACAAGCGTTAGTAGATGATAAAAAAGTAAAAGATACTGTAGATTTTGAATCTTTGTTTTCTAATGGATTAGCTGGGAAAAATGACTTAGTTAAAGTATTAGGTAGAGGAGAATTAAAATCAAAATTGAAAGTATCTGCTCACAAGTTTTCTGCTTCAGCAAAAGCTGCAATAGAAGCTGCTGGTGGAGAAGCAATAACTTTATAAGATTACATTAACTTATGAAATTTATAGAATCAATAAAAAATGTTTGGAAAATTGAGGAACTAAGAAACAGAATCATTGTTACTTTGAGTCTGTTATTAGTGTATCGATTTGGTGCTCAAGTTGTTTTACCAGGTATTGACGCCTCACAATTAGGTGGTCTTGCAGATAAAACTGATGGAGGTTTATTAGGTTTGCTTAATGCCTTCAGCTGGTGGAGCTTTTGCAAATGCTTCGGTTTTTGCGCTTGGTATCATGCCTTACATTTCAGCTTCTATTGTTGTACAGTTAATGGGTATTGCTATTCCTTATTTACAGAAGTTACAAAAAGAAGGAGCTAGTGGACAAAAGAAAATCACTCAAATTACACGTTGGTTAACTATTGGTATTTGTTTAGTGCAAGCGCCAGGTTATCTAGCTAGTTTACCAGCATTAGGTATTCCGCAATCAGCATTTTTATTAGGAACTGGAGGGTTATTTTACTTTTCTTCTGTAATCATCTTAGTAACTGGATGTATATTCGCAATGTGGTTAGGTGAGAAGATTACTGATAAGGGAATAGGTAATGGTATTTCATTATTAATTATGGTTGGTATTATCGCTACACTTCCGCAATCTTTTGTGCAAGAGTATGCTGCCAGAGTAACACAATCTAATGGTGGTTTAATTATGATTTTAATTGAACTTGTAGTTTGGTTTGTAATTATTCTATTATCAATAATGTTAGTAATGGCTGTGAGAAAAATAGCGGTACAGTATGCAAGAAGAACAGCATCTGGAGGTTATGAAAAAGCCGCAGCAGGTGGGTCTAGACAATACATCCCTTTAAAGTTAAATGCATCAGGTGTAATGCCAATTATATTTGCTCAAGCAATTATGTTTGTTCCTGGTTTAATAGGTGGTTCGTCTTTCTTGAAAGATACTTCAGCAGGGCAATGGATGCAAACTAATTTTGCTGATATGTTTGGCTTTTGGTACAATTTAATATTTGCTTTGTTGATTATTATTTTCACATATTTTTATACTGCAATTACAGTACCTACCAATAAAATGGCAGACGATTTAAAACGTAGTGGTGGTTTTATTCCTGGTATTCGTCCAGGTTCTGAAACTTCTGAATATTTAGATAAAATAATGTCTCAGATTACCTTACCGGGTTCTATCTTTTTAGCATTAATCGCTATTTTTCCAGCTTTTATTGTGAAGTTGATGAATGTGCAAGCAGGATGGGCATTGTTTTTTGGAGGAACATCACTATTAATTATGGTTGGAGTTGCAATTGACACTATGCAACAAATAAATTCTTATTTGTTAAATAGACATTACGACGGCTTGATGAAAACAGGTAAAAACAGAAAAGCAGTAGCTTAATGTAAATAACGTTTAGAAAATTAGGCAAGGTAATTGCTTATAGATTCAAAAACACTATATATGGCAAAACAAGCAGCGATAGAACAAGACGGAACAATTATAGAAGCATTATCAAATGCCATGTTTCGTGTAGAATTAGAAAACGGTCACATTGTGACAGCACATATTTCTGGTAAAATGCGTATGCATTATATTAAATTATTACCAGGGGATAAAGTAAAATTAGAAATGAGTCCTTATGATTTGACTAAGGCTCGCATAACTTATAGATACTAAAATAAGTTACAAGTTATAAGTGATAAGTTGAAGGTTTATTCAACTTTAAACTTTAAACTTTGAACTTTAAACTATTAAAGATGAAAGTAAGAGCATCAGTTAAAAAAAGAAGTGCGGATTGTAAAATCGTACGTAGAAAAGGTAGACTTTACGTGATAAACAAAAAGAATCCTAGATTTAAACAAAGACAAGGGTAAATTATGGCAAGAATTGCAGGTGTAGACATACCAAAACAAAAGAGAGGCGCAGTATCTTTAACTTATATCTTCGGAATAGGTCAAAGTAGAGCAAAAGAGATTTTAGCAACAGCTAAAGTAGACGAAAACACTAAAGTACAAGATTGGACAGATGACGAAATTGGAGCAATCCGTGACGCTGTTGGAGCTTATACTATTGAAGGTGAATTACGTTCTGAAACACAATTAAACATCAAACGTTTGATGGATATTGGATGTTACAGAGGTATTCGTCATAGAGCTGGTTTACCTTTAAGAGGTCAACGTACTAAAAACAACTCTAGAACAAGAAAAGGTAGAAGAAAAACTGTTGCTAACAAAAAGAAAGCAACTAAATAATAATTAGACATTAGTCATTAGTGTTTAGACGTTAGATGAATCTGTTTGAAATAGCAATGTTTAGGATTCTAACAACTAAAGCTGACAACTAGAACAAAATAATATGGCAAAGTCAAGTACTAAAAAACGTAAAGTAATAGTAGATGCTGTTGGAGAAGCTCACGTAACTGCTTCATTCAATAACATTATCATTTCATTAACCAACAAAAAAGGAGATGTGATTTCATGGTCTTCTGCTGGTAAAATGGGATTTAGAGGTTCTAAGAAAAACACACCTTATGCTGCTCAATTAGCTGCGGAAGATGCTGCAGGAGTTGCATCAGAAGCTGGATTGAAAAAAGTAAAAGTATATGTTAAAGGACCAGGTAATGGTAGAGAATCTGCTATTCGTTCTATCCACAATGCAGGTATAGAAGTAACAGAAATTGTTGATGTTACACCACTACCACATAATGGATGTCGTCCTCCAAAACGTAGAAGAGTTTAATCACGTTTTTTAACGTGTTTTAAATAAAAAATTAATATCGTCTGTTTATTAGATGGTATTAATTTTTTGCATAAATTTGCAAACTGAAAAAAATCAATTATTAACAAGTATCAACGAGAGATCAACGATTATCGAAGGATAAGATTAAGACCTTAATTCATAATCACTCTTAAAAACAACAAGAAATGGCAAGATATACTGGTCCTAAAACTAAAATAGCTCGTAAATTTGGCGAAGCTATCTTCGGAGAAGATAAATCTTTTGAAAAAGAAATTACCCTCCAGGTCAACACGGAAACGCTAGACGACGTGGAAAAAAATCTGAATACGCAATCCAATTAGCTGAAAAGCAAAAGGCAAAGTACACTTATGGTATTTTAGAGCGTCAATTTAGAGGTTTATTTAAAAAAGCAAGAGCTGCTCAAGGTATTACAGGTGAAGTTTTATTACAACTTTGCGAGTCTAGATTAGACAATGTAGTATACAGAATGGGGGTTTCTCCTTCTAGAAGTGGAGCTCGTCAATTAGTATCTCACAGACATATTACTGTTAACGGTGAAATCGTAAACATTCCTTCTTATTCTTTAAAGGCAGGAGATGTTGTTGCTGTAAGAGAAAAATCAAAATCACTTGAAGCTATTGAGAGATCATTATCAAACTCAAGTCAAGTTTACGAATGGATTACATGGAATAATGATACAAAGCAAGGAACTTATGTTTCTGTTCCTGCTAGAATTCAAATTCCAGAAAATATCAACGAGCAATTCATCGTAGAATTATACTCTAAATAATAAATTAATCATAT
Source organism: Jejuia sp. G7-7 (assembly GCF_055808955.1). Taxonomy (NCBI): domain Bacteria; kingdom Pseudomonadati; phylum Bacteroidota; class Flavobacteriia; order Flavobacteriales; family Flavobacteriaceae; genus Jejuia; species Jejuia sp. G7-7. Next base: position 1,656,742 of record NZ_JBVVSZ010000001.1, on the reverse strand, counting down.
TGGTATTTGGCCAAAGGATTTATTAGTGTTCTTCAAACTTTTAAATCGCGCAACTAAATAACAATTAAAACGAAGAAAAACATGGCAGTATTTAATTTTCAGAAACCCGATAAAGTAATCATGATAGATTCTACTGATTTCGAAGGTAAATTCGAATTCAGACCACTAGAACCTGGTTATGGTTTAACAGTAGGAAATGCATTAAGAAGAGTATTATTATCTTCTTTAGAAGGATTTGCAATCACATCGGTAAGAATAGAAGGTGTAGATCACGAATTTTCAGCAATAGCTGGCGTGGTAGAAGATGTAACTGAAATCATTTTAAACTTAAAACAAGTTCGTTTCAAGAGACAAATTGAAGATATAGACAATGAGTCTATCTCAATTTCTATTTCGGGACAAGAACAAATATTAGCTGGAGATTTTCAAAAGTTTATCTCAGGATTCCAAGTATTAAATTCAGAATTAGTAATCTGTAATTTAGATCCTAAGGTAAGTTTCAATATGGAAATCACAATAGAAAAAGGTAGAGGATATGTGCCAGCAGAGGAGAATAAAAAAGCTTCTGCACCAATGGGAACTATCTTTACAGATTCTATTTACACACCAATAAAAAATGTTAAGTATAGCATTGAAAATTACCGTGTTGAGCAAAAAACCGATTACGAAAAATTAGTTTTCGAAATCATTACTGATGGTTCTATAACACCACAGGATGCTTTAACTGAAGCAGCTAAAACATTAATTCACCACTTCATGTTATTCTCTGATGAGCGTATCACTTTAGAAGCTGATGAAATTGCACAAACTGAAACTTATGATGAAGAATCACTTCACATGCGTCAGTTGCTTAAAACTAAGCTTATTGATATGGATTTATCAGTACGTGCATTAAACTGTTTAAAAGCGGCAGAGGTTGATACTTTAGGAGACTTAGTATCATTCAATAAAAACGATTTAATGAAGTTCCGTAACTTTGGTAAAAAATCTTTAACTGAGCTTGAAGAGCTTGTACATGTTAAAGGTTTAAATTTCGGAATGGATTTAAGTAAATATAAATTAGACAAAGATTAATTAATCATATTTTGCTCCTCGATAAACGAGTTTGGTAGCAAGATGATAACACAAATGTCATGAGACACGGAAAAAAAATCAATCACTTAGGTAGAAAAACTGCCCACAGAAAAGCAATGTTGGCCAATATGGCTTGTTCTTTAATAGAGCACAAACGTATTAACACAACTGTTGCAAAAGCAAAAGCTTTAAAGCAATTTGTTGAGCCAATGATTACTAAGTCTAAAACAGATACTACTCACAACAGACGTATTGTGATGGCGCGTTTAAGACAAAAAGAAGCAGTTACTGAGTTATTCAGAGAAGTTGCTACTAAAATTGGAGATAGACCAGGAGGTTACACAAGAATTATTAAATTGGGTAATCGTTTAGGTGATAATGCTGATATGGCAATGATAGAATTAGTTGATTACAACGAAATCTACAATGCAGGTAAGAAAGAGAAGAAAACAACTAGAAGAAGTAGAAGAGGTGGTTCTAAACCAGCTACTCCTCCAGTAGAAACTCAAGCAACAAACGAAGAAGAATAAATGTTAATAAGCATTTAATATAAAAAGGATAAACTATTTTTAGTTTATCCTTTTTTTTGAATTTTTGTAAAACTTTTAGCGTTTTCATATTTACTAGAGATTCTAGAAAAGATAGCGCACTTAAACCAAAATGAATTAGATGAAATATCAAAAGAGACAAAACGCCATTATTCTACTTGCAGATGGTACAATTTTTTATGGTAAGGCAGTAGGTAACAAACAAGGAACTTCGTTTGGAGAAGTATGTTTTAACACCGGTATGACCGGGTATCAGGAGATTTTTACTGACCCTTCGTATTACGGACAACTGATGGTTGCAACTAATGCACACATTGGAAACTACGGTGTTAATGATGAAGAAGTTGAATCTGATTCTATTAAAATAGCGGGTTTAATTGTAAAAAACTTCAGTTATGAGTATTCTAGAGATGATGCTGATGGTTCATTAGAAGATTTTTTAGAACAAAATAATCTTTTAGCAATTTCAGATGTTGATACAAGAGCTTTGGTAAGTTATATTAGAGATCATGGTGCTATGAATGCTGTAATTTCTACTGAGGTTGAAAATATTGAAGGCTTAAAGAAGCAATTAGCTGAAGTACCGCCAATGAATGGTTTGGAATTGGCATCTAAAGTATCGTGTACAGAACCTTATTATTTTGGAGACGAAAATGCAACTTTTAAAGTGGCTGCATTAGATATTGGTATTAAAAAGAATATTCTTAGAAATATTGCGAGTAGAGATTGTTATATAAAAGTATTTCCATACAATTCTAAATTTGAAGATTTAGAGGCGTTTAATCCAGATGGATACTTTTTATCTAACGGTCCAGGAGATCCAGAGCCTTTGGTAGAAGCGCAAGCTATTGCTAAAGAAATTATTAAGCGTGATTTACCATTATTCGGTATTTGTTTAGGACACCAAGTAATTGCTATTGCTAATGGTGTTTCAACTTATAAAATGCATAACGGGCACAGAGGTATTAACCATCCTGTAAAAAACTTAATTACTGGAAAAGGTGAAATTACATCTCAAAACCATGGTTTTGCTGTAAATAGAGAAGAGGCCGAAGCGAATGAAGATTTACAAATATCACATATTCACTTGAATGATGATACGGTTGCAGGTTTGGCTATGAAGTCTAAAAACTGTTTTTCGGTGCAATACCACCCTGAAGCAAGTCCAGGACCACACGATTCTTCTTATTTGTTTGATCAATTTGTTGAGAATATTAAGAAAAGTAAGCTTACTACTGCTTAAGAATAGTGTTTTCAGAATAGGGCTTAGCTTATAAAATGTAGTGAATTTTCCGGATAAGTGCGTTAGAGATTGAACGGTATGTTTAAGCTCCCCGACGATAGGAGGGAGCGAGTAGTGAAAGCTCGACCCTTTTTAGGGTAACGCCTTAATACTTGAGCTGACTTACTAAAACGTTATAGCTTTTATTTTGAGATTTTATGACAGAAGCCAGTAAATAAGAAGAGATTAAAACGTAAATTTGATAAAAGATTAAAAACAAACCAATTATGAGTATAATAATTAATATCCACGCAAGACAAATTCTAGATTCTAGAGGTAACCCTACTGTTGAAGTAGATGTAGTTACAGAAAATGGTGTATTAGGAAGGGCTGCTGTACCATCAGGAGCATCAACAGGAGAACACGAAGCTGTAGAGTTACGTGATGGAGGAGATACATACATGGGGAAAGGTGTTTTAAAAGCGGTTGAGAATGTAAATACAATTATAGCTGAAGAATTATTAGGTGTTTCAGTTTTTGAACAAAATTTGATTGACCAAATGATGATTGATTTAGATGGGACTCCAAATAAATCGAAATTAGGCGCTAATGCAATTTTAGGAGTGTCTTTGGCAGCTGCAAAAGCGGCAGCTAATGAATTAAATATGCCCTTGTATCGTTATGTAGGAGGTGTTTCTGCAAATACGTTACCATTGCCAATGATGAATATCATCAATGGAGGTTCACATAGTGATGCGCCAATTGCGTTTCAAGAATTTATGATTATGCCTGTTAAAGCTAAAAACTTTACGCATGCAATGCAAATGGGTACAGAGATTTTTCATAATCTAAAGAAAGTGCTACATGACAGAAACTTAAGTACAGCTGTAGGTGATGAAGGAGGTTTTGCTCCAAACTTAGAAGGTGGTACAGAAGATGCTTTAGATACTATTGCGAAAGCTGTTGAAAACGCAGGCTATAAATTTGGTGATGAAGTTAAGATTGCTTTAGATTGCGCTTCTGCTGAATTTTTTGTTGACGGAAAATATGATTATACCAAGTTTGAAGGTGATAAGGGTATGATTAGAACTTCAAAAGAACAGGCTGAATATTTAGCTGAATTGGCTTCTAAGTATCCAATTATTTCTATTGAAGATGGAATGGATGAAAATGACTGGGATGGTACTAAGTATCTTACTGAGTTAATTGGAGATAAAGTACAATTAGTAGGTGACGATTTGTTTGTTACTAATGTTGAGCGCTTAGCAAGAGGTATTAAGGAAGGTATTGCAAATTCAATTTTAATTAAAGTAAATCAAATTGGTTCCTTAACGGAAACTATTGCTGCTGTAAACATGGCCCATAATGCTGGTTATACTTCTGTAATGTCTCATCGTTCTGGAGAAACTGAAGATAATACTATCGCTGATTTAGCTGTTGCTTTAAATACTGGGCAAATTAAAACGGGTTCTGCATCTCGTAGTGACCGTATGGCAAAATATAACCAATTACTTCGTATAGAAGAAGAGTTAGGTTCTGTAGCTTATTTTCCTGGAGAAAATGCTTTTAAAGTGAAGTAATAAGAATTATATAATTTTAGTATTAAAAAGCGGTTACTTTTTTAGTAATCGCTTTTTTTATGGTATCAATTTTACCAATATATAAATTAACAAAACCTTTACTTGTGTGCTTCCAAAATCATGAGATATTTCGTAAATTAGCGTTTCTAAAAATAAAATACACATCACATGTCAGACACCGCTACTCTAGAAATAAATGGAGAAAAATATGAGTTTCCTGTAATCACAGGGACAGAGAATGAAGTTGCAATAGATATAAAAACATTAAGAGGCGCTACTAAAGGTGTTATAACTCTAGATTCTGGTTATAAAAATACAGGATCATGTAAAAGTGCTATTACATTTTTAGATGGTGAGAAGGGAATTTTAAGATATAGAGGATATACAATTGAGGAATTGGCTGAAAAAGCAGATTTTTTGGAAGTAGCCTATTTATTGATTTTTGGAGATTTACCAAATCAAGAACAATTAGACAAATTCCATTCTGATATTAAAAAACACTCTGTTGTTGATGATGATGTTAAAAAGATTTTAGATGCTTTTCCAAAGTCTGCACACCCTATGGGAGTATTGTCTTCACTAACTAGTGCGCTTACTGCATTTAATCCAGAGTCAGTTAATGTTGATTCTGAGGAAGATATGTACAACGCCATTGTACGTTTAATGGGAAAACTACCTATTTTGGTAGCGTGGTCTATGCGTAAGAAAAAAGGATTACCATTGTATTATGGAGATTCTTCGTTAGGATATGTAGAGAACCTTTTGAAAATGATGTTTAAACAACCTAACGAGGAAGTTTATACTCAGAATCCTATTTTAGTTGATGCATTAGACAAATTGCTAATATTACATGCAGATCATGAGCAAAACTGTTCTACTTCTACAGTAAGAATTACAGGATCATCTCACGCAGGCTTATTTGTTTCTATCGCTGCTGGAATTTCTGCTTTATGGGGACCTTTACATGGTGGTGCTAATCAAGCTGTTTTAGAAATGCTTGAAGCTATAAAAGAAGATGGTGGAGACACCAAAAAATATATGGCAAAAGCAAAGGATAAAAATGATCCTTTCCGTTTAATGGGTTTTGGACATAGAGTTTATAAAAACTTCGACCCTCGAGCTAAAATTATAAAAGTAGCTGCTGATGAAGTGTTGGGAGATTTAGGTGTTGAAGATCCTATTTTAGATATTGCAAAAGGCTTAGAAAAAGAAGCGTTGGAGGATCAATATTTTGTGGATAGGAAATTGTATCCTAATGTAGATTTTTATTCAGGGATTATTTACAGAGCTATGGGGATTCCAGTAGAAATGTTTACCGTAATGTTTGCTTTAGGGCGTTTACCAGGTTGGATTGCCCAATGGCGTGAAATGCGTTTGAATAAAGAGCCAATAGGTCGTCCAAGACAATTGTATACAGGAGAAACCCAAAGGTCATTTAAATCCATAGAAAAGAGATAATCAAATATACATTTTTAAATTATTGTTAAGCTTCATGAATTTTTCATGAAGCTTTTCTTTTTTGTGCTATTTTTATAAGAATACTATAAAATATACTTAGATTTGATGAGTCTGAATTAAACTGAAAGATGTCAAAAAACATACTAAGATTAAATATCCAAAACGAAACTTCTAGGTTAAGATCTGTTGTTTTGGGAACAGCCGAAAGTAATGGGCCAATTCCTAAAATAGAAGATTGTTATGACCCTAAAAGTATTGAACATATTAAAGCAGGTACATATCCTACTGAAGCTGATATGATTCAAGAGATGAATGCTGTATTAAGAGTTTTTAAAAAGTACGATGTTAAAGTTTTTAGACCAGAGGTTATAAAAGATTGTAATCAAATATTTTCAAGGGACATAGCTTTTGTGATTGACGATATCATGATTGAAGCCAATATTTTACCGCATCGAGAAAAAGAAGTGCATGCTATAGATTATATATGGCATCAAGTAGCAAAAGATAAACGCATTATTTTACCAGAAGATTGTCATGTAGAGGGTGGAGACGTGATGCCATGGAATGATTATATTTTTATTGGAACCTATTCAGGAGATGATTATCCAGAATTAATTACAGCACGTACTAATGTTCAGGCTGTAAAAGCGATTCAAGAGTTGTTTTCGAAGAAAAAAGTAAAAGCTTTTGAACTCAGAAAATCTAATACAAACCCTAAAGAAAACGCATTGCATTTAGATTGTTGTTTTAATCCCTTAGGAAAAGGAAAAGCCATTATCCATAAAAACGGGTTTTTAGTGGAGAGCGAATATGAATGGCTGGTAAATTTCTTTGGAAAAGGAAATGTGTTTGAGATTACTAAAGACGAAATGTACCAGATGTATAGCAATGTATTTTCAATTTCTGAAGATATAATTATTTCTGAACAAAACTTTACCAGATTAAATACTTGGTTAAGAGCACAAGGCTTTACTGTTGAAGAAGTGCCTTATGCCGAAATTGGCAAGCAGGAAGGCTTGTTAAGATGTACTACGATGCCTTTAGTTAGGGATTGATTTTAGTGGTTCGTTTAACTACAAAGATAAACTCTGTTATTAATTGAGTTTATCGATTGTTAGACGAAGTTATCATTTTTTTCTGACAAAGTCAAGTGCGATTCCGTTAAGTTATAATGAAAATAGCCACTAGCTATTACCCCAAATAGTTATACTTTTGCACTATAATTTCAATTAAAATGCAACAAACCACAAACACAATTTTAATGGTACGCCCTGTAAATTTCAGGATGAACGAGCAAACTGCGGTAAATAACTATTATCAAGAAGCAATTGATGGTGTTTTGCCAGAAACCATAAACACCAAGGCACAAAAAGAGTTTGATGCTTACGTGGAAAAATTGAGAGGTATTGGCGTTAACGTTGTTGTGATTGATGATAGAAAAGAAACTGATACGCCAGATTCCATTTTTCCAAATAACTGGGTGTCATTTCATGAAAATGGGGATGTTGGTTTGTATCCCATGTTTGCAGAAAACAGACGTTTAGAACGCCGTGAGGATGTTTTAGAAACTTTAGAGGCTGAAGGTTTTCAAATTCATAATATTATTGATTATACAAGTGCCGAGGAAGAAAGTGTTTTTCTAGAAGGTACTGGAAGTGTTATTTTAGATCGCAGAAATAGAAAGGCCTATTGCGCTTTATCTCCCAGAGCTGACGAGGATTTATTCATCGAATTCTGTGAGGATTTTGAATATACACCAGTAATTTTTACCGCAAACCAAACTGTAAATGGCGAGCGTAAAGCTATTTACCATACTAATGTTATGATGTGTATTGCCGAAACTTTTGCTGTAATTTGTTTGAGTAGTATAGACGATAAAAAAGAGCGCAAACATGTCATCAAACAATTAAAAGAAGACGGTAAGGAAATTATTGATATTACCGAAGCTCAAGTTAACAGTTTTGCTGGCAACATGTTGCAGCTAAAAGGAACTAATGAAGCACGTTATTTAATTATGAGTCAAGCAGCTTATGATGCATTAACCAAATCTCAAATACAAACTATTGAAACCCATTGTAAAATAGTTTCTAGTTCATTAGAAACTATAGAAACTTGTGGAGGCGGAAGTGCCCGTTGTATGATGGCAGAAGTATTTTTGCCAAAAGCTTAGTGCTTATTCGTTTGGTTTAGATTTTGGTAATTGAACATAAAAAGTACTACCAACATTAACGGTACTTTCTACCCAAATTTTACCACCGTTGAGTTCTACCAATTCTTTACATATTGAAAGCCCTAAACCAGTACCTTTTTCATTATTGGTTCCCATAGTAGTGTAAGTACTACTCTTAAAAAGTTTCTCGATGTTGTGCTTTGATATACCAATACCAGTATCGGCAATACTAATAATACAACTACCATTACTAATATGATTTGAAATAGTAATAGTATCTCCTTTTCTAGAAAATTTTAAGGCATTTGCTAAAAGGTTTTGAATCACAATTTCAATCATACTTCTATCAGCATAAGCAAAATCACGTAGGGAGTGATCTATCAATTCAATTCCTTTACTTTCAAGGCGTTGGTCTACAAGTTTTGCTTTTTCCTCAAAAACCTCTTGAACATCAAATAAACTTGGACTTGGTTTAAGTGATTGCATTTGAGATTTAGACCAATTCAATAAATTGAATAAAAGAAGTGATGCATTATTGGCATTTTCACTCAATTCTGGAATCAAATTATCGAACTCTTCTCTTGATAAAGAACCGTCTCTCAATAAATCTATAAAGCCATTAATAGAAGATAAAGAGTCCTTTAAATCATGAGAAATAATTGAAAACAATTTATCTTTTACACTATTTATATTTTCTAAATGTTTTGTTTGCTCAACAAACGCTTCATTTTGGAGTTGTATTTTAAGATTTTTCTCTTCAAGTTCCTGAGCGTATCTTAAACTGTTGTTTCGTTTTAAATAAATTAGGACCAGAAAAACACAAACTAAAGCTAAAATGCCTAACAATATAAAGAAGAACAATTTAAATTTTTTCAGTTTGTCTTCACTTTCAATATTAAGTGCATTCTGTTCTGAACTTGCAGATATATTATTGTTTTCTGCAGGTTTAATCTTGTCGAAATTTAGATCTAAATCATTTTCTGAAATAGAAATACTTTTTACAATGGAATTAGAAACCTCTCTATCTAAACTATCTTTAAGTGTGTAATAGCGCCGTTGCCAGATAAAAGCACCAGCAAAATTTCTTTTTGATGAATCTAGAGATTTCATCAAACCATAATTCTTCAAAAGTTCGTTTTGGTTCTTAAGTTTTCTTGCAATATTTCCAGCTTCTAGTAATTGTTGTTCTGCAGTTCTTAGGTAATTCTGATTTAAATTTAAACCTCCTAAATTGTTAAGAGTAACTAATAAATTTTCTTGGTTTTTAGTTTTTCTATTTAAATTTAATCCTTGAATTAAGTATTTTGTGGCATTCTCATAATCGTTGAAGTTTAAATACTCCCCACCTAATTTTGGTAAAATTTCACTTTGAATGGAATCTGTTTTTCCTTTAGCACTAGAAAGTACTTTTTCATAAAACTCAATAGCCTTTCTATGTTCTTTCACTTGAGAATATAATTCAGCCAACTGCAAGCTAGAAGTGCTAATTCCTATGTCATCTTTTAACTGTTCTTGAACGTCTAAGGCTTTTAAATTGTATTCAATAGCTTTATCAACATTTTTAATTTTATAATATGCTTTACCCAAACTAGCATAAGCAGATTTTAACTCATGTTGTAAACCACGCTTTTCTAATTCTTTAATAGCTGACAGCGAGTACTGAAGTCCTTTACTGTAATTACCACGTTCAATTTCAATTAAACCAATACTATTGTTAACCTTGGCAATGTTAAGTGTATCACTTAATTGATTAAACATGGCTTTTGCTTTTGTGTAGCCATCCATAGCATTGATATAATCGCTCTTTTCAGCATATATCAAAGCTTTGTAATACGTAGTTTTGGCTTTACCAGGTTGGTAATCGATATTGAAAGATAATTGTTCACTAGCCTTGATGTATTGTAGAGCTCGATTAAAATCTTTAATCTCAAAAAGATGTTCAATAATTTTTAGAGAGGTGTCTACTTTGAGAGAATCACTAGTTTCAAAAGCTAATTTTATGGAGAGACTATCCAGCTCTTTGGTTTGAGAAAAACCGAAAGAGAGAGATAAGAATATAACTAACGTAATAATTCTCCTCATAGGATGTTTAAATTATAGCTTTCACCAAACTATTACTTAAAGATGCTTGGTTGAGGGAAGTCAAGATGTCTTTGGTTGGGTTAAAAAAAATGTCCACTTTTATGTTCTGATAATAGCTTTGGTCAACAAAAGTTGCAAAAGCCTTTTTATATTCTAATTTATGGGTTTTTCTACCAAAAAATTAGATAAAAAGCGAGTTGGTTTTTTTGAAAAAATCGACGAATAGATTAACGGCATAAAACATAGAAAAACGGTATGTTTTATGGGTTGAACGTAAATATTTTTTTAGGGTTTAATTCGTCATATTAAGATGTTTGTAAAAAGATTTTCTGTAGAGTAGAAATAAGGAATCTTACATTTTTATATTACTAGAAAAAGATTAAAATCTTACTATATTTGCGAGCTATAATATCATAATAAATGAATCTTCAGAGTATCATATCAAATTACGTAAAACAGGCAGTTTTTGAACATTATAAGGTTGCATTAGAATCTGTTGAATTCCAGGCTACTAGAAAAGAATTTGCTGGAGATATTACTGTGGTTATTTTCCCGATGTTACGTTTTATAAAAGGGAATCCTGTTCAAATAGGAGAGACCATTGGTAACTATTTAGTTGAAAATGTAGCTGAGGTAAAAGCATTTAATGTTGTAAAAGGTTTTTTAAATGTTGAAATTAATGATGGGTATTATTTAGATTTTTTTCTAAAATTAAGGATGAAAACACCTATGGATTTGAAATTCCAAAGGAAGGAGAAAAAGCTATTATGGTCGAGTATTCGTCGCCAAATACTAATAAACCCTTGCATTTAGGTCATGTTAGAAATAATTTATTAGGGTATAGTGTTGCTGAAATTTTGAAAGCTTCTGGTAAGAAAGTGTATAAAACTCAAATTATTAATGACAGAGGGATTCATATTTGTAAAAGTATGTTGGCTTGGGAGAAGTTTGGTAATGGTGAAACACCTGAAAATACTGGTTTAAAAGGCGATAAATTGGTTGGTAATTATTATGTGAAGTTCGACCAAGAGTATAAAAAAGATATTGCAAATTTAGTTTCTGAAGGTAAGACCGAAGAAGACGCAAAAAAGAATGCGCCACTTTTATTGGAAGCTCAAGACATGCTTTTAAAATGGGAGGCAGGTGATGAAGAAGTTGTAGCACTTTGGGAAACAATGAACGGTTGGGTGTATAAAGGTTTTGATGAAACTTATAAAAACCTAGGTGTTGATTTTGATGTGTTATATTATGAAAGTGACACCTACTTATTAGGAAAGGAATTTGTTACCGAAGGTTTAAAATCTGGCGTGTTTTTTAAAGAAGAAGATGGTTCGGTTTGGTGTGATTTAACTGATGAAGGTTTAGATAAGAAAATAGTACAACGTGCCGATGGAACTGCTGTTTATATGACGCAAGATATTGGTACGGCAATACAACGTATTAAGGATTATCCAGATGTTGGAGGAATGGTATATACCGTTGGAAATGAGCAAGATTACCACTTTCAAGTCTTGTTTTTAATTCTAAAAAAACTTGGTTTTGATTGGGCGGAAAACTTATTTCATTTAAGTTACGGTATGGTAGATTTACCTAGCGGAAAAATGAAAAGTAGAGAAGGAACTGTTGTTGATGCAGACGATTTAATTGATGAAATGGCAGCAACAGCCGAAGAAATTTCAGAAGAATTAGGAAAACTTGATGGCTATTCTGAAGACGAGAAAAAAGCATTATACATAACAATAGGTTTAGGTGCATTAAAGTACCACATTTTAAAAGTAGACCCTAAAAAACGTATTTTATTTGACCCTAAAGATTCCATAGATTTTCAAGGGAATACAGGGCCTTTTATTCAATATACTTATGCCAGAATTCAATCTATTTTAAGAAAAGCTGAATTGCCATCCAATGTCACGTTGAGTGGAGTTGAAATGCAACTTCATTATAAAGAAAAAGAACTGATAAAACAACTCCAGCTATTTCCAGAAGTGGTTCAAAACGCTGCAGAACAACACAGTCCTGCGTTAATTGCTAATTATACATATGATTTGGTTAAGGAGTTTAATTCATTTTATCAAAACGTATCTATTTTAGGAGCAGATAATGAGAATGAAAAAGTGTTTAGAGTTCAGTTGTCAAAAACGGTAGCACAAACTATTAAAAATGCGTTTAGTGTTTTAGGCATTGAAGTTCCAGAGCGAATGTAATTAAACTACCAATCAATTTTTTGTTCTATAAACTCAATCAATCCATTAGCAATAACTTGCTGTTCTTTTATTGATGGATGACCACCAGTATTTTTATATGGTGCAAAATATGTAAATATTTTTGTGTCATTTAATTGGTTTACAGCAGTTTTAACATATCCTGGCCATTCAGAACCATTTTTTGTAACATCCATATTACCCAAAATGCAAATTATATTCGTATCGGGATAATGGCCTCTAATAGTACTAACAAAGCTTTTATACGCATCGATAATCTCTGATATTGTTGGTTCTTTGTCTTTAAATCTTAATTTGAAGTTTTCATTATCTGGTTGTTCAACTAACCAAGAATCGTTTTGAAATAAATTAATTACAACAATATCTGGTTGATACAATGAAAAATCCCATTCACTTTCAGAGTTATACGGGTTTAATTTATCATACATTTCAGGCATAATCATTCCGTGCCAACTTACCATAATGCCAATACCACTTTTACATATAGCGCGATATTCCGCATCAAAATGTCTTGCAGTTATAGCTGAATAACTCAAATAATTATTGGTGTATGTGCCATCTGGAGAATCAGCACCAGACAAGTCTTCCACGGCATAACCAGCAGTAATTGAATTACCATAAAATTCTATTTTTCTCTTTTTCTGGGCTGATTTTTCTAAAACTTTACTATTGCCTTTAATTTTAAAACCATAAAAATCAGTAATTCCATAGTGAGGTTCTGTGCGTTTAAAAACTTCAATTGTATGTTTTCCTTTTTTTAGGTTTTTTGCTAATGTATGATACGATTTTAGTTTGTTTGGACGTAAAATAAAAATACTGTCTTTATCTAAAATAACGTTATAATAGCTGTTACCAGAATCATCTTTTAGCAAAGCATCTATAGCGCTACCCTCAAAATTTATAGATATTGAACTCCCAGGCCAATAAAGTTTTGCGCTTTTTTGATTGGAACTGTCTATCCTTCCAGAATACATTATTTCAGGATTAGAATAGTTTATGATGCGATTAGTATTTTGATTTTTAGTCGGATTTTTACAGCATAAAAAACCAAGCAAAAAAGTAGAAATAAGAAAAATTGATTTAAAGGTGTTGGTTTTCATTTCAAATGATTGGATAAAGAAAACCAAGATATTAAAATATTCACTTTAAATAGAAACAACTTTAGAACAAATGAAATATGAATATTTAACTACAATTTTATGAGTTTATGAATCTCCTGTGAATTCCCAATTTTAATAGCACAAAAATAAACACCGCTGCTTAAATGCATTAAATTTAATGAGAGTTTTCCATTAGTCATGACATCTGTTCTGTTCATAATTTCAACACCAGAAGCATTAAATAGTTTATAACTGATATCAGTATACGCGTTGATACTCGCAAAATTAATAGTATCGGTAAACGGATTTGGGTATACCAACCAATCTCTTTCAGCTTTTAATTGTTCCTCGGTGCTTAGAGCTTGATAGCAATCGCTGGTTAAAGGATTCTTTAAAATTTCAGGGAGTTTTAAATTCGTGAAACTATCATTTAAACTGTGATTAAAGAATGTATTGTCAATTATAGAGTTTTCGGCTCCTAAAAAGTCTTGTAACAACGTGGAAAATGTTTGTCGGTAATCATATTGTACCGTTTGTATTTGCCAATTGTTGGCACTTGTAGCCTCTGTTAAATCAGGATTTGTTCCAGAAACACCACCAGCAACAGGAGTCCCAAATAAAAACATAGGAGCAATTTCTCCGTGATCTGTACCTAGATTGCCGTTTTCCGCAGCTTTTCTACCAAACTCAGAAAAGGTTAATCCAACAACATCATCTGCTAAATTTTGACTTTGCATATCATCTACAAAAGCTTTAACTGCACCGGATAATTGGTCTAGTAAATTGTAATGCTTTCCAAGAACATCACCTGTGCCTTGTACTTGAGCGTTATGCGTATCGAAACCAGAAATGCGTACCATATATACTTTAGAACCTAAGTCACCACTAATTAATCGTGCCACGGTTTTTAATTGATTTGCTAAATCTGTATCTGGGTAAGTTACATCGTTCTGTCCTCCATTAAAGGCATTTGAAATAGCTTCAGCATAAGTGTTAGACAACGCATCTGTATCATTTATAAATCGTAATTGATCTCCAAAATCTGAATTTGGAATATTGGTAGGTGGCTCACCACCCAAGCCATTTAATATATTATAAAACCCAGAAGGGTCTTGTCCTGTTATGTTTAGAGACATACCGTGAGCTTCTTCTCCATGAAAACCAAGAGAGGTTTTGTTAGAACCAATTTCAACTGCTAAAGGATACGTTTCTAACAGAAAATCTGCGTAGAATTGCTCCATGAAGCGACCTATCCATCCAGTTTCAGCACCATTTAATGTGCTATTACCATCATTTCCGCTATGGTATAAATCGGTAGACTTAAAATGACTTTTATTTTGTGATGGATACCCAACAGATTGCATAATACGAAGTAAACCAGAATCGTAAAGCGATTTAAACCCAGTAAGTGCAGGGTTAAGTCCTATTTGTTGATTGCTTGATAGTCCAGCATCTAGGGTAATGTATTTATTAGCACCAGTATTTGGTATTTTAATATTAGGTCTTAAATTGCTGTAGGTATCATATTCGCTTATTGGAATAATTGTATTTAAACCATCATTAGCACCCGCTAGATTGATGAGTACTAGTTTTCTGTTAGAAATATCTGGACATGCGGCATAGGGTAATATTGATTTTAACGCAGCTTGTAATTCAAAAGGTGTTAAACCAATTACCGATGCTGTAGCAGAGAGTTTTAAAAAATTTCTTCTTTTCATCTGTTCATTTTTTTATGTTTCATCTAGATAATTGGCATTACATTAATTGAAATTCGGCAGCGTTTACCATACCTATAATTAATGCATCTAATCTAAGTTTTACAACAGTTTTATCAGCTTGACTAGATGTGTTTATATATTGTAACCAAGCTCCCGTCCAATAATAATCATTGGAATCTTCGATTAAAAATGTTTTAAAATAGTCTTTTCGGTCATCAGCTATAGCTTCTGGATATAATAATTCAGCAATTTTAAATACCAATTTGTTGGGATTTTGTGCGTCACTAGGGTCAATTTTATTTTCTACAAAGGCAACGGTATCTAAAGTAGCGTATATATTTGCATTGGGAGTAATAGTATTTCTTCCAATAATTAGGCTTTCTACAAGTTTGTATCTACCTATTAGTGTATTGGATGAAAACCAAATTCTATCAAAGCTAGGTTCTTGATAATAAGCAGGATATCCCGCTACAGAATCTGGGTTGTAAATTTCCATTCCTGCAGATTTATAATAAGTGTTATGTAAGAATTTTAAATAGAAATTGTTATAAAAACGGTAAGCATCTGTAGATGGATTAGGAAATGTTACATCAAATATGGTACACACTTCAGATAGTAATTGAAGTGGACTTTTAATAATTGCACCTATAATATTATCTGTAGCATCGCCATCATCAGCATCATAAAAGTGCTGACTTGAAAGCAATGTCTTTACTACTGGTAAAATTTCGTAATTATTAACAATTAATTGTTGTGCTAAGGGAGTTATAATATCAGTTTCAATAGTGTCATCCCAAGAACTTTTAACAAAATAGCGATATAATTTTCTACAATAGGCTTTTGCTGTTTCTGGTTGCGCAAAGACCATTTCAACAAAATCATCTAGCTCATCTAATATCCCCGAAACAGTATTTCTGCCAGTAATAACTTGATTTCCAAAAGCGCTACTAAATGTTTTGTTACTGGTGTCATGTTGATTTACATTAATATATCCAATTGGTAAGTTAGTGTCAGAATCTATATCTCCATTTCTGTCATACTTCTTTTTAAATCCTGAAAATACTTTTGCTGCTTGTTGAATATCCAATTCTGTATAATTGGTATAATTGTCTGCTCCAATTTGTTCGCCTTTTAAAATCGTAAACAATTCTAAATATTCTCTAGCATAGTTTTCGTTAGGATTATTTTTGTTGTTTTGGGTGTTATCTAAATAATCCAACATTCCATTGTCTAACGTTATTTTTTTTGCAAGGGTTTTAATATTTCCAAGTGCGTAAAAATCAAGCAGCCGAATATGGTCGTAAAAAAAGGTGACAGTCCTACACCAGAATCTTTTCCAACGGTAAAACTAGTATGCAAAAAGAATGATAGTTTATGTTTTAATGATGTTTGGTTTATTGCGTTGTACCACCACCAAGCTGTAATGTGAGCTCTTTTTCTACCTTGTCCGCTAAAAGTATTTGGGTGTGCTGTAGAAGACAACCAAAACCCATCGGGAGTAGCGGTTGGCAAAGGGTCAAAAGGTTCTGAGAGTACATTGCTAGGGCTAGTTGCGATACTATTAATAGCAGCGGTTGAATTCATCGCTGCAAAAATATCAAGTTGCTCTTTAGTATAGTTAAAAGTAGCTCTTCTTAATAAATGTTTTGCTCTTCTTAAACCTAAAGTTTCATTTAGTGGGTTTAGTGATGCCATTCCTTTTTCTATTTTTCTGTAAATTAACTATTTATGCATTAAAAATAAAATTTATTAGACGATTGGTAAACTCCTGTGAGAAAAGATATTCATTTCTTAAAAAACAACTCTAAAACTCACATTTGGAGTAATACCTAAAGACTGATTTTCTACTTTATTGATGTTGTTTTCATCATCTAAAGTGTAGTATACATTAAGTATATTTTTTTTATTTAAAACATTCCAAAGCGAAGCACCAATAATTGCATTTGTACCTTCTGAGATATTGAAGGAATAAGTTGCAGAACAATCGGCACGTAAATAATCATCTAAATTAGAATCATTTGGTTTGTTGTATATAATACTATTTTCATCAGTATTAGCATCAAAATCTGGCAAAGTCGTAGGTCTTCCAGTATGCCAATTTAAGCCCATGGCTAATTTAAAATCTCTGTATGTATAAGTACTGGCAAAAGTTAAAGCATGCCTAATATCTGCATTGTTTGGAAACGGTATGCCATTATTTAGTGTTGGAAATACGTACTCATTTTTACTATATGAATACCCTAACCATGTGCTAAAAACATCTTGAAACTGTTTGTTTATTAATACATCAATACCTTTTATTTGATAGCTTCCAATAGCGTTAGTAAATTGAAATTGGTTTTGAAAACCCTGACTTCTTGTTGTAATACCATCTACTTTTTTTATGAATGCTTCAGCACTAATCAGTAATTTATTCTTATTAAAATGAATACCAGCTGAGGCTTGTTTGCTTTTTAAAATAGGAACAGGATAAAAAGATTTCCCATCAATAACTTCAACTTCTTCAAGATCGTTTGAAAGCACCCAGCGGCGTTTTTCAATACCTAAAAAATCATTTTGTAAATCGATAATCTGTGTGGTGGTCTGACTTTTAAATTCGCCTAACAATTCCAATCTAAAAACATTTAAAAAACGCTGGCTAAAATTAAAACGTGGTTCAATTAAAACATCATCAAATTTATCAAAGTGATTAACTCTTGCTCCAATTTTTAGTTTTGTTTTTACATCGTTTGAAAGAAAACCAATTTCTCCAAAAGCAGAGTTGCTTCTAATCACATCTCGTATAAAACTTCTGAAAGATGGATTGTTAACATCCTCCAAATTACTGATGCCAACTTCTGTAAATTGATAGCCAATATTTAGTTTTAAATTTGGGTTCATCCTGTAATTTATATCTAAACGTCCAGAGCCATCAAATACTTCATTTTTTTGAATTAAACGCTGATTGTTTATAATGTCAAAGTTAGTAGCATCCAAATCATAATTGGTAACATAGGCTTGTACTGTAGTTGAGAAATCGGTATTCCAATCTCTTGTATAAGAAATGCCATAAGCTGAATTTTGTTGAGACAAACTACTATTTAAAGCTTCGCTTCTTTCGTTATTAGAAAAGCGTTCTTCATATTTTAAACTATTATTTACATTTAAAAAATGCAATCTTAGCTTATCTTTTTTTGAAATGTCATAGAGAAATTTAGCAGTAATATCGTAAAATGAAAAGTCTTCATTTTGTGAAATTGTGTTCTCGTTTTTTTGATGATTAGAAAAATCAGAATCTTGAAACACACGTTTAAAATACTGGTCGTAAGTAGGTGTTACAATTAAATCGGTAATAGAGCGTCGTGTAGATAATTGTAATTCTGTATTATGGGTTAGTGGAATTTTAGCATAGCCATGTGCATTAATTAAATTAAAACCCATACCAGCATTAAACGTATTATCAATGTTATCAGATAATTGCATATCAATAACACTAGAAATACCATCGCCAAATCTTGCTCGTGTTCCGTTTTTAGAAACATTTATATTCTTTGTAGTGTAGGGATTAAAAGCAGAAATCAATCCGAAAAAATGTCCAGATTGATACATTTTAATACCATCCCAAAGTATGAGGTTTTGATCGTGTGTGCCGCCTCTAATATTTATGTTTGAAACTGTTTCGTCAATACTGAAAACTCCAGGAAGTGCTTGAATAGTTTGTAAAACATCGGGTTCAATTAAACCTGGGAGAATTCCAAATTTTTCAGGTTTTACAGTAAGCGATCCATCATTTAATTTTGTGATACCAGTAGTTAAATAATTACTGACCACCACTTCTTTGAGTTGTTCCCTAACAATTGTTTTATCAGCTTCTTTTCGCCTTATTATAGTAATGAAACGTATATCTAAAACATTGAATTCTAAATTGGTGTCAATTTCAATTTCTACAAGGGCATCAATTAGGCTTAAATCGGCATTGGGAATATTCGTTTTGATATCTGCAATGGTTTCATCAACGTATGAAAAACTCACGTTATAGCGTTCCGTAAGTATTTTTAAAATAGAAATAAGCGGTTGTGTTTTTTGATTGGCTTGCGAAAAACCTTCTATACCATTCAAAAAAAATAGGAGACTAATTAGAAAAAGGAGTCCTTTTCTATTCACGCTTTAAAATAATCGAATTATTTTGTTTACTGTACGTTACTTGTAAAGGTACAGCAATAGATTTTAATGCAACATCAATATTTTTGTGTGTAAACGAACCTGTAAATAGTTTTGTAGCATCAATATCAATCAAAGTGATATCTACATTATATTGTCTTTCAAATTCTGAAACAACTTCTTTAAACGGAATACTTTTAAATTCACTTTCGTTATTTAACCACGAAGGTACGGAGCTGTTTTCTTTTTCTTTAGCAATTAGTTTCCCATTAATAATTAAAAAGCTGTCTCCAGGTTTTAATTTAGTTTCTTGGGTATTGTGCTTTACTCCAACTAATCCTTCGTAGCAAATAACCTCAAAATAATTGTCCCGTTGTTTTACATTAAATTGAGTACCATAAACCGTTACGGTTCCTGATGTTGTTATAACGTTGAATGTAGAGCCCTTAGCAACTTTAAAAAAGGCTTCACCATGTAACTCTACTTCACGTTCTTTTTTCCAATCATTTTTATTGTAAGCTAACAACGACTTCGCGTTGAGGGAAACGGTAGATGCATCTGGCAACTCAATAGTGGTTTTTTGTGCTAACTGAGTAGTAACAGTAGTATCTAGAGTAGTAGTGTAATAATATACACTAAAACAAATAGCAAGTATAGCAGCAACACGCATTAATGGCTTAAACCAATGTGTTTTAGGTTGTGCTTTTTCATTTTTAATGGTAGATAAAACGTTTTCTAATCCTTTAGAAGTGTCGTAATTACCAGCCTTAAAACCTTGCAAGCTCTTATTTAACTTTACTAAATCATCATAGTCTTCAAGGTTTTTAAATGCCTCGAATTCTTGATCATTTAGATCGTTATTTAACCATTTTAATATGAGTGCTTCTCTGTTCATCATGTCGTTATTCAATTATATAACAAGTGAGTTTGTTTTTTCCTACCTTAACCTAATAAAAATTTCAAATTCCAAAAACTAAATTCCAAAATGTTTCGCTGAGGTTCACTTAGAAATAAGGTCATTTAAAACAACTATTGTGTTTCTCAATTTGAATTCAATTCTTTTATATCATAATAGCACATTTCACAAACTAACTTTATTTTTGCAAATTCCATAGATACATTATTCCATCCGTTAGTATTTAATCTCTCTTTTTCGCATTCACTACACCAAGCTTGAAAATCATCATTGCCATCTAATTCCATTCCTCGATAGGTTTCAAAAGCTTCTTCAAAACCAGTTTTATGTTGTTCGTTCAAGTGTTGACAAATAAATGCTTTTCTTGTTTTACCATGAACGCTACATTCTATTAAATCACTTTCAATTATTTCTACTTCTTCTTTTGATATTTGTTCTGTTAATAAAAAATATATTTCATGATTATTGGAAATAACACGATATGTTCCAACCCCACCCAATAAATAAAATGTAATAGATGTTAATTCCCAACCTGTATATTTGTTTCCACTAAAGTGAGCATTTGTCAGATTTTCATAATTCTTTTTTCTCCAAATTCCTTAATCTTTAATGTTATAAATTTTTTCGTTTCAACTGAATCTTCATTTGCCCAAGCCCACATCCATGTGCTTGTATTCAATGAAAAAGTTCCAATAGGAATATATTCAAAGTAAATTTCTTTATTGTCACTATAAAATCTCAATATTCCACTTGATTGATTATAAAACCAATTATCATAATTATCAATGTCGTATTTATTTCTAAATACTTCTTGATAATCTTGTAAATTTTCGCAAGCTTTGTTTGCGTATTTTTTATACTTTAAAGGTTTAAATATCAATTTGATTCTTTTTTAAAATATAAACATAATCAGTCAACTTTTTCACAACTCCTTAATATCCTTCCTCAACTTCGCCAAAGCCCCATAAATTCGTTTTTCAACCGCTTTAGTAGAAATACCTAGCAATTCAGCAATTTCTTTAAAACGTTTGCCTTCAACGCGGTTCATCATAAAAGCAACACGTTGTGCTTCAGTTAAATTAGATAATGCTTTTTGTAACTTATCATTATACTCAGATTCCTGCATTAAAAACTCAGGACTTTCATTAGTATAATGTTTCGGCTTGGTTTGTTGGTGTTTTAAAACTACCTTTTGATGGGCCACTTCATTTAACATCAAATTATTGGCTGTAGTAAATACAAAACTCTTTGCTTTATCTGGAGAAACTTTTGCACAATTCTGCCATAACTTCACAAAAGCCTCCTGTACTTTGTCCTTCGGATTTAATAAATCGCCAAATTTATAGTACAGAAAATTGTGTAGATCTTTAGAGTGTTTATTAAATATAGAAGAAAATATACGCTCTTCACAAATATTTTCATGTAGCGGTTTGCTCATAAGTATTAGCAGTTGGTGCCACTAAAATAGCATTTTTTAGTCCTGATAACTATCGAGATGTAACTTTATTTTTTGATTTTTTTTAAATCAGGGGTAGGGGTTTTTAAAGTTAAACTGTTTTATAATAAAATTGCTTTGTTTAACCCAAAAATACAATACCATGAAAACTAGAATTAAAACATTAGTATTATTACCTTTTTTTGCCTTATTAGTATTTACCTCGTGTCAGGAGGAGAGAATAGACATTACTCCTCCTAATGAGGCTGAAACTCTTGTAGCAGATTCTGAACTAACAACTTTTATTAGTGCTGCCTCTAAAATGGACGGTTCTAAAGACAACATTATTGATCGCGCAAGTTGTTTGTCAGTCAAATTACCTGTAGTTGTAAAAGTTCGCGGACTTGAAATTAGAATCAACTCAGTAGCCGATTACAAATTAATTGAAAAGATTTATGATGAATTTGATGATGACATTGATAAACTGGATATCATTTTTCCAATTACAATCATCAATTCAGAACATGATGAAATCGTCATAAATAATGCTGAGGAATTAGCAGCTTTTGTTTCCGAATGTAAAGGCGAAGATGAAGAAGATGATGATATAGAATGTATCGATTTTCAATACCCAATTTCTTTTTCAGTTTATAACGGAGACTTTCAAGTAATAAACGTTGTTGAAATTGAAAACGACAGACAATTACACAAATTTATTAAACGTGTAAGAAATGCTGAAGTTTTTGCTAGCCTTAATTTTCCTGTAACTATGGTGTTAGCAGATGGAACAACTCTTGATGCAAATAATAATGAAGAATTACAAGCTATAATTGAAGATGCAAAAGATGCTTGTGATGAAGATGATGATAACGATCATAATGATGATGATTTCACAAAAGAACGTTTAGAAGAATACTTAATTAAGTGTCCATGGGTTGTTTTTGAATTCAAAAGAGAGAATCAAGTAAACACAGAAAAATATGGACAATACGCAATCAACTTTAAAGAAGATGGTGTTGTAATTATGAAAGCTAGAAATGGAGATATTTTAACTGGATCTTGGAGTGCTAGAATATCTAGACGTGGTGCATTATTAAAAATGGAATTTGAATCTCTTGCAGATTTCACTTTAGAATGGTTTGTATACGATTTTGAAGAAGGAAAAATTAAAATTTACCAAGAAGGCGGTAATAGAATTATTTTGAAAAGAAACTGTGAAGTTATTGTTGACCATACCAAAGAACGTGTTGAGAATTTCTTGAAAGAATGTTTATGGAGAATTGCACGATTAAATATTGAAGGTGCCGAAAACGAAAAACAATACATAGGTACTCCTTTAAAATTCTTCGCAAACAATGTAGTTAAACTTAGAATTAATGGGGAGTCAGTTGAAGGAACTTACGAAGTATTAGTAAGAAACGCAGGAATTGGATTAGAAATTAATCTTGAAGGACGTCCAGACTTAAAATTACAATGGTTAATTACATTCTTAAAAGAAGATTTAATAAAGCTTTCTAATGCTAATAGTCAAATGATTTTAGCAAGACATTGCCCAAATACAGATGAAGATTTGAAATACATCGATCGTATCCTCATACAAAATACTTGGAAAGTAGCATTGTACAAAGACGGAAATGAAGATAAGACTGAAACATTTAAAAATTGGGCCTTTGGTTTCAATGAAAACGGAAAAGCATTTGCAGAAGGAGATGGTAGAAACGTATATGGTTCTTGGTTAAGCTACAGATCAGAAGGATTATTCCTTGGTCTTAAATATCAAGATGAAGACCTTTTAAGTATCCTAAATTTCAGATGGAAAGTAAAAGAAATAAATCAAGAAAGAATTGAATTAAAAGAATACAATGCTAATGGAGGTATTGAAAGAATACTTGTATTCGAAATATGGAAATAATATTGCTTTTGGTTGATAAAGGGACATCTTAATTACACGGTTTGTAGGTTAGTTGACTAAGATGCCTTTATAAAGGCTGCTAAATTAAATTTAGCAGCCTTTTTTTATGCTTTTTTATTGACGTTAGCCTTCTAAGTTAGGGTTGAGTTTTCAGTTATATTTTTGCTTTGTCACTCATGTGTATGTAAGAATTCACAAGTTATTTAAGTATCATTATCAGATATCAGTATTTTCATAATCATACACAAGGATGCCACTTAAATCCATATTACATTCATCCGCCAAATAATTTAAGAAATCTTTAAGAGGTTAGGTAGACAATAACCTTCTAATACTTATTAACTTCGCATAAAAGCCAAGTCCAATAACAGGTCCTATAAAATTTTAATGCATTTTAGAAGAATGAACCTAAAATATCTCTTTAAATTTTTTTATAACTGTAATTTTTAGTCTAGGGCAACTTCTATCGGCACAAACCATTGAAATCAAAGGCAAAGTTGTTGAAGGTGTAAGTAAGCAACCATTGGCATACGCTACGGTAGCATTATTTGATAGTGTTACAAAATCAACTATTACTGGTGTAATTACTAAAGACGATGGTACTTTTAAAATAGCTACCGACTCATCACAATTTTATATCCAAATCAGTTTTATGGGGTTTGTTACAAAAACCATAAAAGAATTTGATGTTACCCGAAAAAAATCAATTTAGGTACTATCATTCTAAAAGAAGATGCAGCACAATTAGGAGAAGTGTTGGTACAAGCGGAAGTGTCATCATCTCAATTTAAGCTAGATAAACGTGTATTTAATATTGGCAAAGATATAAGTAGTACAGGCGCAAGCGCTTTAGAAGTATTAAACAATGTACCATCAGTAAACGTAGATATTGAAGGAGCTATTAGTTTGCGTGGCAGCTCAGGTGTGCAAGTTCTAATTAACGGAAAACCATCCATTTTAACTGATGATGGCGGTGCTTTAGGAAGTATTACTGCAGATATGATTGATAGAATTGAGGTCATCACAAACCCCTCTGCTAAATACGATGCAGCTGGTACCTCAGGGATCATAAATATCGTTATAAAAAAGGACGAACGCAAAGGTATTAATGGTGCAATAAGTGTAAATGCAGGAGTTCCTGATAATAATAGTGTTGGTATAAGTCTAAATAGACGTTCAGAAAAGTTTAATTTATTTACCCAACTAGGTTTAGGAAGACGCGTATACCCTCGAGATTCAGAAAATATTAATGAAGATTTAGAAACAGGAACATCCATATTAAGTGAAGGTAGAGATTTAAGAGTTGAAAAATTTTATAATATTGCCTTAGGGACAGACTATTATATTAATGCCAATAATGTTCTTACGTTATCAGGGAATTTTGCTTATGAAATTGAAGATCAACCTTCAAACATAAATTTTCAAGCTCTTGATGCAAATAAGGTTATAACTTCGGAATGGAATCGAACTGAAACAACCGAAGCTACTAATCCTAAATGGCAGTATGAGCTTGTGTATAAACGTGACTTTACAGATCACGAAGATCACGATTTATTATTAAGTGCCACAGGAAATTCTTTTGGAAAAGATTTAACATCATTATTTCAAGATACTACTATTTCTGGTGCAGATAGAGATGATACTCAAAATACTAGAACTGATTACTCGGATAACACATATACCTTTAAACTAGATTACACAAAACCATTTTCGGAGGTTTGGACCATGGAAACTGGTGCTCAATATGTAATAAACGATATTGGTAATGATTTTGAAGTTCAAGATTTAGTTAATGGGGAGTTTGTAACAGATTTAGGATTAACCAATAATTTTGAGTTTGATCAAAAAGTATTAGGCGCGTATTTGATTGGTGGATATGAATATGAGAATTGGGGAGTAAAGGCAGGTTTAAGATTAGAGCAAACAGATTTAACAACAAGGCTTGTTACTACAAATGAATCTAATGATCAACGTTACACCAATGTTTTTCCAAGCATTCATACGTCTTATAAATTATCAGATGCTGTTTCATTACAAGCAGGATATTCAGCCCGAATAAACAGACCCGGAATGCGTTCATTAAACCCTTTTTTTAATATTAGAAATAATTTTAACATTCGCCAAGGTAACCCAAATCTTATGCCTGAGTTTACAGATTCTTATGAGTTGACAAGTATTTTTGATATTGGAAAAACGTCTTTAAATTTTGGAGTTTTTCATAGGTATACAACAGATGTCGTAGAGCGTATTTCAGTTTTTGAAAATAATGTAAATATAAGTATGCCCGAAAATATTGGAACAAACAGCACTTTGGGTATTGAATTTAATACAAAATATAGTCCTGCTAATTGGTTAACATTCAATGTTGATTTCAACTACAATCAATTTGATAGAAAAGGTACTTTTGAGTCGGCAGTTTTTGATTTTAACGGTTATCAATGGGGTTCTAAGCTTATGGCAAAGTTTGATTTACCAGCGGATATCGATTTAGAGGCTGTTGGAAATCACAACTCAAAAGTTAAAACTGTGCAAGGTGTAAGAAGTGCTAACACCTTTCTTGATATAGGTGTTCGCAAAAAAATATTAAAAGATAAAGGTGTTATTAATTTAAGTATTAGAGACGTTTTTCAATCCAGATTTTTCGAAAGCTTTATATCTCAGGGAGATACTGAAGCATATAGCTGGAGCAGACGTGGCAGATTTGTAGCCATTGGTTTTAGTTATGGTTTTGGTAAAGGCGAGGCTATGGAATATTCTGGTGGTAAAAGACGATAAGTATATACCTAATTACTCTCAAAAAGCATCTTATTTGTTTACTTACTGTAATGAAATACTATCTAGTATTAATTTGAACGGTTCGGCTTTTTTATTCCCAAATAAAAACCCTAATTCTTCAATGCTGTTTTTAGAAAAATTTGGTAAATCTAAATACCTGCCTCTAAATTTTGGTTGTAAATCTTTTAATAAAATCGTGATAGTTTCCCAAGCACCAGAAGTAGTAAAGTAAGTTATATATGAGTGCCTGTCTTCAGAATTCTGTTTAATCCTAAATTGATAACGCTGCCCATCTCCTTTTAGATGTAAAACTATTTTGGAAAACCCATTTATAGTTATGGGTTTAGAACGATACCTAACAGAAGAAAATCCACCATTATTTTCGAGAGAAACAACTCCAGAAAACACACCAGTACCATCAGAATTAATCTGAAAATTCCCTAAAGATTTTCCACCCATAACACCATCATCAATAGTAGTCCAATGCTCTGTGGAAGTATCTTTATTAAATTCAATAATGGGGTATGAGTTCATGATAATTTATATTTCCAAATAGATAAGAGTTTACCAAGCAACAGTATCACCAACCGTTAACCCTAAATTATCCACTAAACCAGCATTAATTTCTAAGACATATTTTGCCGGAGCACCAGAAGGTAATGAAGTTTCATCAAAAGGCTTTGCATTTTTCTGAAAGCTAACAATGGATTTATTAGCATTAATGTATACCAAATCTAAAGGGATTCTTGTGTTCTTCATATAGAAAAAACGTTCAGTTTCATTTTCAAAAACAAATAACATTCCTCTTTTAGAAGCCATACTGTTACGGTACATCAATCCTGTTTGAATATCAAAATCTGTATCTGCAATTTCAATATCAAATACTACTTTTATAGAATCGTTTGCAGTATTATAAATCTTAAGTTCGCCTTCTTTTTTAAACTTAACTTCGGTTTGCTTGATAGATTGCTTTTCCTTTTTACAGGAAACAGCACCAAAATTAAGAAATGCAATGCTTAAAAGAAATATACCAAACTTCAGTTTCATGATTTACACTATTGGTGTTTTAGGTTTATACACAAACATAAAATACAGCCCGATGAGTATGAATGGAATACTTAGCCATTGTCCTGTATTTAAACCAAACCAGTTAATGTATTCGTCTCCTTGAGGTTCTTTAAATCTTTCAACGAAAAATCTAATCGTCCAAAGCAGTACTAAAAATAACCCAAAAAGAAAACCTGTTTGGTTTTGTTTTTCAGTTTTTAAATAGAAATAGAGAAGAATAAGAAATACAAAAATGTAACAAAAAGATTCGTACAATTGCGCTGGGTGCCTATAAGGAACAGCTTCTAGTAATTCAGGATTATTCGCAACTGAATTATAAGCGTCTTGCACATTTTTAATTCCTGTTTGCCTTACTACTTCATACTTATTATAATAATCTTGAATAAACCGAACACCCAAAGAAAAATCTCCTGATGGTTTCCCTATAATTTCAGAATTAATAAAATTACCAATTCTTATAAAAACAGCACCAGATGCTACTGTAATAACAATGCGGTCTAGAATCCATAATACTGATTTGTATTTATATTTTCTTCGGTATAAATACATCCCAATAATAATTCCAATAGCAGCACCATGACTAGCTAGTCCTTGAAAACCCGTGAATTCAACACCATTTTTAAAACTAAATGGCAAAAAGATACTCCAGAAATCTTGCTTAATTAATTCAGATTGATAGAACAAAACATGCCCTAAACGTGCTCCTAACATTGTAGATAGTACAACATAAATAAACATAGGATCTAAGTGGTCTAGAGATACTTTTTCTTTGGTGTAAATACGCTTCATAATGTACCAACCTAAAATAAAGGCAACAACCCACATAAGGCTATAGAAGTGTATTTTGAAATTTCCAACAATATCTATTCCCGTAATAGGGTTCCAGTCGAATTTTAATGCGTGCATGAAAGTTATTTTTACCGTGTAAATATAATCGTTTAGAACTATTTAAGTGTTAAAGTTTTGTTTACCTATTTCGCTAGGCTTAAAATTTCAACTTCAAAAATAAGGTCAGTTTTAGGAGGAATACCTCTGTTTCCCGCTTCACCATAACCCAAATGATAAGGAATAAACAATGTTGCCTTGTCCCCAACTCGTAATTCTTTTAAGCCTTCTTTGAAGCCAGCTATCATACTTGCATCAGGACTTAAATCTGCTTTAATAGGCTTGTAGGCATTTGCAGCTTTTTTGCGTTTGTTTACAGCTTCTAATGCTTCTGCTAAACTCAAATTGCTAGTGTCTAAAAGTTTACCATCTTCAAAAAACAAAGCATAATGCGTCATTACACGAGAGAATTCCTTGAGTTCTTCTCCATCTCCTTTTTCTGAAACGTAATATTTTAAACCAGAGGCAAGTGCAGTAGCATTTTTCTTTTGGGTTTCATGTTTTGCTTTTGTCTCTTTTAAGATACGTTCTTTTCGTTCTTTTTTATCTTTTTTCGTTGTTCCTCAATCGCAAAATGATTTTTAAAGATTTCTGGGGCGTCAAATTTTTTAGCATCTTTCCCTTTTCTAATAATGTTTAATTTATTGATGATGACACTATCTAAAGGCTTATCTCTAGCATCAGTTTTAACGTTAGAAATAGAATCTTGGATATCAATACCCATAACCAATTCCCCAAAAACACTATGTACATTATCCAGGTTTGGTTTTGGAACTTCAGTTATAAAAAATTGACTTCCATTTGAGTCTGGACCACCATTTGCCATTGATAAAATTCCAGGTTTATCATGTTTTAAATCTGGATGGAATTCGTCCATAAAACGATATCCCGGATTTCCTGTTCCAACACCTATTGGGTCGCCACCTTGAATCATAAATTTATCCATAACACGATGGAAAATTAAGCCATCATAAAATGGTTTCTTTTTATACTTATCATCAACTAGTGTATTGGTACCTTCAGCTAAAGAAATGAAGTTTGCAGAAGTAACGGGTACTTTTTTGTAATGTAATTTGGCAACCATAGTACCTTTGGTGGTCATGATTTCGGCATAAATACCATCTTCTAGGTCAGGGTATTGCGATTTACAATTGAAAAGGCATAACGTTAAAACCACTAGTAAACTAGCAGTTAAAAAATTTAATCTAGACATATTAATTTTCTTGAGATTTGGTAATTGAGTTAACTGTAACTTCACATATTAATGGCACATTTGTACCAATTTTATTTTCGTCTCCATAGTAGCCATAAGCTTTTTGAGATGGGAATAAAAAAGTAACGGTTTCTCCAGATTTCATCAATTTTAAACCTTCTCTTAAACCAGTAAACAGTTCTTGTCTATCCATGGCATAATCAAGGTTTTTAAAATTAGTTTCAGGATATATTAAGTTATCATTTAAATCTTTTAAATTATAAGAGAAGTTTACAATATCCCCATAATCAGGAGTAAAACCTGCGGCGTCATCAGTTTTAGTATTGTAATGGTACCAAAACCCACTTTCAGAAGCTATATAATCGTTGGTACTATTCTTAGACATTATATTTGATAGTAATGTCTGCTCTTTAGCATTCAATTTTTTGTTTCTTTCAATAGAAGCATCAATAAAAGAACCAGTTCTTACCGATTCTGGTTTGCGTGCTTCGGGAGTTTTACAAGCCAAACAAGCGAGAAGTAAAACTAATAAAGTAAGTAATTTATTCATTATTTAGGGGGGCTTTGTAGCTTGGTAAGATACTAATAAATTTTTCAACTGTTTTATTTAGAGACACTTCGCTTCTTCCACCTGCGGCGTTATTATGGCCACCACCATTAAAATGAGTTCTAGAAAATTCATTTACAGAAAAGTTGCCTTTTGAGCGTAATGATATTTTTATAATACCTTCTTGTCTATCTTCAATAAAAATGGCTGCAAAAATAATGTTGTTTAGAGACAGCGCATAATTCACTATACCTTCAGTGTCTCCTTTTTTATAATCGAATTTTTGTAATTCTTTTTGAGATAGTGTAATGTATGCAGTTCTAAGTTTTGGAATCACTTTTAAATTGGTTAGTGCGCAACCCAATAACTGTAAACGATTGTAACTATTAGTGTCATAAACATTGTTATGTACATCAGCATTTTTTGCGCCTTTATCAATTAACTTAGCAACTATGCGGTGTGTTGTGCTTGTAGTTGCAGCAAATCGAAATGAGCCTGTATCTGTCATGATACCTAAGTATAAACATGTTGCAATGGCCTCATCAATTTTATCAGTATCGTTCAACATATCAATAAAGTGATATATCATTTCACAAGTAGAACTCATACTTACATCACTATACATATAAGTAGCGTAATCGTCTGGTTCTTGATGATGATCTATTAAAATTTTAATGGCATTACTCGCTTCCAAACTTGGTTGCATTTTTCCTGCGCGATGAAATGCATTAAAATCTAAAGTAAAAATAATATCAGCTTCAGAAATAAGCGTATTGCTCTCTTGAGTTTGAGTATCAAATTTTAGAATGGTATTCTCTCCAGGAGGCCATTTTAAGAAGTTAGGGTAATCGTTAGGTGTAATGACTCTAACATTGTGGTTGTACTTTTTTAGATAATGATAAAGCCCTAGAGTAGAGCCAATAGCATCGCCGTCTGGATTTTTATGAGGTACAATTACAATGTTTTTTGGGCTATTTAAAAGCTGTTTTATAGCCGTAATTTCGTTTTTATTCATAGGAAACGAAGATACAATTTTTTAAAATTGAATAGACTTGTTTTTAATTAGAAATGACTTACTTTTGCAGCAAATTAAAAAATAAAATGGCAACAAATAGAACATTTACAATGCTTAAACCAGATGCAGTTGAAAAAGGGCATATTGGTGCAATATTAGAAAAAATTTCAGCTTCAGGGTTTAGGATTGTAGCAATGAAATTAACGCAGATGACAACGGCAGATGCTGAAACGTTTTATGCGATACATAACGAACGTCCGTTTTTTGCAGACTTAGTAGAATATATGACACGCGGACCAATTGTAGCAGCAATCTTAGAAAAAGATAATGCAGTTGCAGATTTTAGAACATTAATTGGCGCTACAAATCCTGCTGATGCTGCCGAAGGCACTATCCGCAAACTATACGCAGATTCAATTAGTGAAAATGCAGTACACGGAAGTGATAGTGATGATAATGCGGCTATTGAAGGTGCATTTCACTTTTCAGGTAGAGAACAATTTTAGATAAGGTTATCAACCTGCGAGGTCTTTTTTGACCTTATAGGTTTGATTAAATAATACCTACAAGGTTTTAAAAATTTATAGGATAGGAATAAAAAAGCCCACAACTTAGTTGTGGGCTTTTTGTATTTTAGAAAATATGATATTATATCTTAGATTACTTTTACGTTAACCGCATTTAATCCTTTTCTACCTTCTTGAAGATCAAATTCAACATTATCGCCTTCGCGAATTTCGTCAATTAATCCTGAAATGTGAACGAAATGTTCCTTGTTTGAACCTTCTTCTGTTATAAAACCGAATCCTTTAGAATCGTTGAAGAATTTTACTGTTCCTGTACTCATTGTATTTGTATTATTAAATTAATATACTTTATAGTAAGCAAAGTTTATGCCACAAAAAAAGTCTATCAAATGAATGATAGACTTTTAATTGTAATTGTTAAAGTATATATCTTAGATTACTTTTACGTTTACGGCGTTTAATCCTTTTCTACCTTCTTGTAGATCGAATTCAACTGCATCACCTTCACGAATTTCATCGATAAGTCCTGAAATGTGTACGAAATGTTCTTTGTTGTTGTCATCTTCAACGATAAATCCAAATCCTTTAGAATCATTGAAAAATTTTACGGTACCTTTACTCATTGTAATTTGTATTAAAATAATTAAGCCACAAAGATACTATAAATAATAATACAATGTAATTATTTATTAAAATTTTTATCTAAAGTAGTAGTGCTTAATTATCTTAAAACCAATTTCTTAACAATTTCTTTTCCAAGTTCTTCATTAAGTAGGGCTATAATTTTTTGTTTACCATAGCTTAATTCCTCTCTCAGCACACTAGAACTTAGTTGTACAAAAAGTGTTTCACGCTCTAATTTTATAGCAGTAGTGTAGTTGTTAACGCCATTACCCATAAGCTTTACCCAAGCATCGGTAACATTAACTTTGTTTAAACCCTTTTCTAATTTATTGGTTTCTACAAACTCTTTTAATGCGTCGCTTATGCTTAAATGTTCGTTGTTGCGTTTTGCCATGAGGTAAATTTAACTTTCGTGAAAATTATTTATGTAAAAGTATAAAAGTAAGCGCAATTAAAATAAAAATTATTTGGGCGTTACCCCGAAAAGGGGTCGGGCTATGCGTTACAAGTCCTCGCAGCTCCTTCGTCGGGCTGTGGGCTTTCCTCTGCTATCCCTAACGCGGGTTAGTTTGTGTTTTTTAGTAATTCAACCTATAAATAGAAAGAATGTTTGAAAAGTTAAATGTTAAGTTGTTCCAATATCATTTATTGTTTCAACTTCTCTTATGATTAGTTTATTGATTTTGGGTTGTATAAACCATATTCCTATGGGATAAAACCATAAACCAAAAAACTCTCCTATAAATTCTCCAAATTTAACTTCTCTTTGTAGTTCTATCGTTTTTATTGTTTTTGAACAAAAATATAGTATGTAAAACATGCAAAACATCGAAAATAAATGCATCGGTAGAATTATAATTGGAATTAAAAACCCAAGTTTATTTGGGAAAATACTATTGCTAACTCTATATCCATTAAAACTCAGTCCTATAAATATTGAAAGTGCTGTGATGTATATGAGAGGGATAAAAAAGAATATTTTAAATTTTTTAACCTTCATTATTATATTCTCAGGAACTTTTTTTGAAGCCCAATACCAATCGCCCAAAACCATCCAAAAAAGATAGATGTATTAAGCATCATGATAACAGGAAAAATTTTTAAGATATTAAACATGATTTTTGGATCTGGGTTTGATTCCACATTAAGATTAGAAAACATATAAACCATCATAAAAAACTGAAACACCAAAGGAATTCCAAACATTAAGATAAAGAGTTGCCAATGTTTAGCTTTTAAAAACTTTTCTGTCATTTTACTTTTATTTCTCTACAACTTAAAAACCTCATAACTTTGATGCACCTGCTTTACAGCATCTTCAGTTCTATCGGCATGGGTATCGCTAATAAATAATTGTCCGAAGTTTTCATCATCAACCAATTTAATAATTTGTGCGACACGTTGTTCGTCTAGTTTGTCAAAAATATCATCTAACAATAAAATAGGATTCACACCACATTGTGCTTTTATAAAATCAAACTGTGCTAATTTTAAAGCAATTAAAAATGATTTTTGCTGCCCTTGACTTCCAAATTTTTTAACAGGATGGCTTTCAATATTAAACACCAAATCATCTTTATGTATTCCAACGCTGGTGTATTGTAAGGCTTTATCTTTATTAATGCTTCTGTTTAAAAGTGTATTTAAATCGTCTTCAAATAAATGACTTTCATACACCAAATCTACAACCTCATTGCCATTGCTTATGGCTTCATAACGCGACTTAAAAATTGGGATAAACTCTTTTAAAAACGTATCACGTTTTTCAAAAATAACAGTACCGTATTCTGTTAATTGGGTGTTGTAAACCTCTAAAGTGTCTTTATTAAAGGTGTGATTTAATGCAAAATATTTTAACAATGCATTCCGTTGGGCGAGTACCTTATTGTAGTTTATAAGTTGCGATAAATAGCCTTTATCACTTTGTGAAATTACGCTATCTATAAACTTTCGGCGGGTGCTGCTACCTTCAATAATTAAATCTCTATCGGCTGGCGAAATAATGACTAGTGGCAAAAACCCAATATGTTCGCTAAATTTCTCGTAAGCTTTTCCGTTGCGTTTTATTACTTTTTTTGTCCGCGTTTTAGGCTTACTATTATTTTTTCATTTTTAGTATCCTTTTCATAATCGCCATTTACAACAAAAAAATCTTCATTATGCTTTATATTTTGAGTCGCTACTGGGTTGAAATAACTTTTTCCGAAGGATAAATGATAAATAGCATCTAGCACATTTGTTTTTCCTACACCATTATTCCCAACAAAACAATTTATTTTTTCGTTGAAATCAAATGATTGACTTTCAAAATTTTTATAGTTTACTAACGAAAGCGATTTTAAAATCATGCAGACAGGAACTCAAAGCGGGTTTAATTCAAAAATATACCAAAAAGAAGTGCAAATTATTGAAAAATAACAAATAAATAGCCTTTTAAATCAGAAGAAAAATTATATTTTTGCGCGATATTAATTTTGAAGCTATGGCAACTTATAATAAAAGAGGATACAAACCAAAAAACAAAGTAGAGAAGGAGCAGAATATTGAAGAAGGTTCTACTACAGCAGAGGTTTTTAATACGCTAGATGAAACTGCATCTAAAACGGAAGAATTTGTAGCCAAAAATCAAAAATACATTTTTGTGATCATCGGGCTTGTAGCTGCGGTGGTTTTAGGATCGCTTGCATATAAAGAATATGTTGCAAAACCAAAGCAACTTAATGCTATGAACGATATGTTTCAAGCACAAAAATTCTTTAATGAAGCTGTAAACGGAACTGCTAAAGATTCTTTATTCAACTTAGCATTAAATGGTGGCGAAGGTAAATTCGGGATGCTTGATATTATTGATGAATATGGAGGTACTCCAGCTGCTAACTTAGCAAACTATTATGCCGGAACTGCATATTTAAGATTGAAGGATTACAAAAATGCAATAGCTTATTTAGGAGAATTTAAAAGCGATGATCAGGTGTTAGCACCTTTAGCAAAAGGAAATATTGGAGATGCATTTGTACAATTAAATCAACCAGAAGATGCATTAGAATATTACGAAAAAGCAATCGCATTACGTGATAATGGTTATACTACGCCAATGTACTTATACAAAGCTGGTGCATTAGCTTTAGAATTAGGAAAAGCCGATAAAGCGTTATCTTACTTTAAACGCATAAAAGAAGGTTATCCAAAATCTAGTGAAGCATCTACAGTTGATGTGTTTATTGGAAAAGCAGAAGTATTGGCAAGCAAGTAAATATGGCAACTGTAAATAATAATTTATCCGATTACGATAAGACAACAATCCCAAACGCGACTAAATTTCGGTTTGGGATTGTTGTTTCAGAGTGGAATGGTACCATTACTGAGGGACTTTATGATGGTGCTTACAATACACTAATTGAAAATGGCGTTGAACCTTCAAACATTATCCGTTGGGATGTTCCAGGAAGTTATGAATTAATTTACGGTAGTAAAAAAATGCAGGAACAGATGGTAAATGCTGTGATTGCTATTGGAAGCGTAATTCAAGGCGAAACCAAACATTTTGATTTTGTATGTGAAGCCGTTTCTCAAGGTATTAAAGACCTTAATGTTATACATGAAACACCAGTAATTTTCTGTGTACTTACTGATAATAATATGCAACAAGCCCAAGAACGTTCGGGTGGAAAACACGGTAATAAAGGTACAGAAGCTGCCGTTGCTGCTATAAAAATGGCTAATCTAAGAGAGAATAGTTAGTTTCAGTCTCAGTTTAGTTTTTAATCTGCGTAAAAACCCATAAAATTCGTGTCTTTTCTCAGAGATCCTCTGTGAGTCTCAGCTTAACTATGTGTGATAGTGCCTTTTATTTAGAATTTAGTTTTTGAATATTAGAATTTACTGCGCGTTTTGTTAACAATTTTTAGCAGTTCAACTCCTTATTTCTAGGCATTTTTAAGTATTTTTGAGAGATAACAACTTTTGTATTTTGTTCGGACAGCGAAAACATAAAACCTTTGATTATAAATCTAGACTTCCTAGAGATAGTGATGGAAATCTAACAGATAATGATAGAAAGGAATTTGTTTCAAAATGGAGAAACGAACAAAAAGGGAGCAAAAGAAAATTGAGAGGTGGTAAATCTATGCGCTTCTTAATTATAGCTTTGGTATTATTATTGATTTGCATGTATCTATTAGAAAAGAAATACATGTAACCTTTTAAAAGCTAGAAATCATGGGAATATTAAGTACAAGAAAAAACAAGAAGTTTGATTACAAACCACAATACTACAAAGGGGAAGGTAATCCGTTTGAAATAAAACACAAGTTTGATGAGCATAGAGTTACGGTTGGAAATAATAATGGTATAAAATCTAAGTTTATTAATGCAATTGACGATTATAAAACAAACAAAAACCATGACGCTAACCGTCGTGTTTTAATAGTAGTTGCTATTCTGGTACTTATTTTCTTGTTTATCATTGGTTTTGATTTATCTATCTTCTTTTCGTAAATAATATATGGCAGACATCATTCAACTTTTACCAGATCATGTAGCAAATCAAATAGCCGCTGGGGAAGTTGTACAACGTCCAGCCTCAGTAGTTAAAGAATTACTTGAAAATGCTATTGATGCTGGTGCAGATACCATCAAATTAATTATAAAAGATGCTGGTAAAACCCTTATTCAAGTAATTGATAACGGAAAGGGAATGAGCGTTACCGATGCACGTTTAAGTTTTGAGCGTCATGCAACCTCTAAAATTAGAAATGCCGACGATTTATTTAAACTTAACACAAAAGGGTTTCGTGGAGAGGCTTTGGCAAGTATTGCTGCCATTGCTCATGTGGAGCTAAAAACTAAGCAAGAGGATGATGATGTTGGCACTTGCATCGTAATTGAAGGCAGTAATATTACATCTCAAGATGTGGTTGTAACACCAAAAGGAACATCACTTTCAGTTAAAAATTTATTTTTTAATATTCCTGCGAGACGCAATTTTTTAAAATCAGATACGGTAGAATTACGGCATGTTATTGATGAATTTCATCGTGTAGCATTGGCACATCCAAATATAAGTTTTGCGTTATATAATAATGGCAGCGAAAGTTTTAATTTGCCAGTTAGTAATTACAGGCAGCGGATTGTAAACATCTTTGGGACTAAAACCAATGAAAAATTAGTGCCAGTTGAAGAAGATACTGAAGTTTTAAAAATTTCTGGATTTGTTGGCAAGCCTGAATTCTCTAAAAAAACTAGAGGCGAACAGTATTTTTTTGTCAATAATCGTTTTATAAAAAGCGCTTATCTCAACCATGCCATTTTATCTGCATTTGAAGGTTTATTGAAAAATGGGACACACCCAGGTTACTTTTTAAACTTAACGGTAAATCCACAAACCATTGATATAAATATTCATCCTACAAAAACCGAAATAAAGTTTGATGATGAACATACATTGTATGCATTGTTGCGTTCGGCAGTAAAACATAGTTTAGGACAATTTAATATTGCACCTGTTTTAGATTTTGAACGTGATGCAACTTTAGATACACCTTACACGCAAAATAACGCAAGAACGCCAGCGCCAAAAATAGATGTAGATAGTAGTTTTAATCCATTTCAAGAATCAAAATCGTCAAGCGGAAACCATACACCTACTTTTAAAAAGCAAACAACAGATAATTGGGAAAGTTTATATGTTGGTTTAGAATCAAAAAGTACAATATCACAAAGTAATTTTAGTGAAGTTCAGTTTGAAAGCGAGCAATCTGTTAGCTCCCTTTTTGAAGAAAAAGACACATCAGAAACTACAAGTTCTACCTATCAATTACATAATAAATACATCATAAGTGCCATTAAATCTGGCATGTTGGTTATCGATCAACACAGAGCGCACCAACGTATTTTATATGAAGATTTTCTACAAGATATTACAGTTAAGGTTGGTGTAAGTCAGCAATTATTGTTTCCGTTAGAATTACATTTTTCAGCACAAGAACTAGAGATTATAAAACAGGTGCAAGAGGATTTAGAACATACTGGTTTTGTGTTTTCAAACGTTACTAAGGAGTCACTTGAAATAAAAGGTGTTCCTGTAATAGTTCCCGAAAGCGAAATTTCTATCATTTTAGAACAGTTAATTAGTGATGTGCAAAACGAAGTGCCTGAAGCTAATTTTAGTGCCACAGATTTATTAGCAAAATCTATGGCGAAAAGCTTAGCGATTAAAACAGGACAATCGTTACAAAAAGATGAGCAAGAACATATTGTAAATAAGTTGTTTGCCTGTAAAGAACCCAATGTGTCGCCTACTAATCGCGTAACATTTATTACTGTTGGTGTAGATGAATTGGATAAAAAGTTTATTTAAATTATGATGAGGATTACAGATACAGTAAAGCATTTGATTATTATTAATGTGATAATGTTTGTTGGTACTATGGCAGTTGGTGAAGATTTGTTTTACGATTGGTTTGCAATGCATTTTCCAAAAAATGAAGCCTTTAAGCCATGGCAAATATTAACTCATATGTTTATGCATGGTGGCCCAATGCATTTAATATTAAACATGTTTGCGCTTTGGATGTTCGGAACACCAGTTGAGCAAGCATTGGGCTCTAAACGTTTTTTATTCATATATTTTTCAGCAGGTTTAGGAGCTGTGGCACTTCAACTTGGAGAATATTATTTTAGATACCTTCCTATGGAAGCACAAGCTATGAACCTTGGTGCTACTACTGAACAGATAGTAGAAATTTTTAAAGAGGGAAAAGTTTTTACTGCTATTGGGGAAGAATTTAATCAACTTTATTATGCGTCAATGGTTGGTGCATCTGGTTGTATTATGGGAGTTTTGGCGGCTTTTGGTATGATGAATCCAAATGCAGAATTAATGTTAATTTTTTTGCCTATTCCTGTAAAAGCTAAGTATTTTATCCCAGTAATGATAGGTTTAGAAACTATACTAGGGCTTTCTGGACAATCAATTTTTGGTGGTGTAAATATTGCACATTTCGCTCATGTTGGTGGCGCAATTACTGGTGCCATCATCATGTGGTACTGGAAGAAAACACAGTTTAATAGAAACCGTTGGAATTAATGACATCGCTCAACCAAGACATAAAAGATAAGTTGTCAAGACTAAATGTTCTTGAAAAACTTATTGTAATCAACATTATCGTTTTTGTTTTAGGTGCAATCATTTCTTCTGTATTAAGTTGGTTTGAATTACCTAGTGAGTTTGGTAAATTCATTTTAAAACCTTGGTCTATAATTACCTATGCTTTTGTGCATTACGATTTTTTGCATCTACTTTTCAATATGGTTATGTTATACTTTGTGGGGCGTATGTTTGCAAATTTATTTTCTCCCAAAATGGCATTGAATGTTTATTTTTTGGGAGCAATTTGTGGCGGTATATTTTACTTGCTATTTTATGATTTTTTACCAAAAAGTCAAATGGGAACGCCATTAGTAGGTGCCTCTGCTTCTGTTGTAGCACTACTTATTTTTTTATGTGCATATATGCCAAATCAAGAGGTTAGAATTTTTACCTTTAGTATAAAATTATGGTATATAGGTGCTGCTTTTGTTGGTTTAGATGTATTAAGACTTTTTGGAGATAATGGAGGTGGGTATCTGGCACATTTAGGAGGCGCATTATTAGGTTATGTTTATGCAAAACAATTAGCCAAAGGCCAAGATATAGGTAAAGGTTTTGAGAAGTTTATGGATGGATTTATCGGGTTATTTAAATTTAAAAAGAAAGGGCCTTTAAAAACTGTTCATAAAAATAAAAGTAAAGTTGGCGGCTATACTAAAGCAGATTTTAGCGAGTTTAATAATCAGAAGAAGATTGATGTTATTCTCGACAAAATAAGTAAAAGCGGCTATGATAGTTTAACTTCAGAAGAAAAAGATTTTTTGTTTAGAGCAGGAAAGTAATATGAAGAAATTAAGTTTTATTGATAAAATACTCTGGTTGGTCAATAGAATATTAGCTGTTTTATTGTTGCTGTCTTTTGTACTTCCTTTTTTGCCGCCAAAAACGTTTTCTGTTTTATCCGTTTTAAGCCTGGGTGTTGCACTTTTAATTTTAGTGAATGTACTGTTGTTCTTGTATTGGTTAGTGAAACTCAGAAAACAGTTTATGCTTTCTTTGGTTGTGCTTGCTATTGGATACTTTTCTTTTGGTTCACTATATAAGTTTTCTTCTTCAAAACAAGTCGAAAGTCCTAATAATTTTAAAGTGATGAATTATAATGTTCGTTTATTTAATCTTTATAAATGGATTCCAGAAGACGGTATAGAAACCAAAATGGTAGACCTTATTAAAACCGAAGCTCCAGATATTATAAGCTTACAAGAGTACCATCCGCATAAGGGTGTAGATTTGTCTTTTTTTGAGTATAAATATGAAAAGCTTTCAGGGAAAAAAATGAAATATGGACAAGCTATTTTTTCTAAGTTTCCAATTATAAATTCGGGTTCAATTGAATTTCCTGAAACTTCAAATAATGCGATTTTTGCTGATGTTGTCATTCAAAAAGATACTCTACGTGTATATAATATTCATTTAGAATCGATGCGAATTGATACCAAAGTAGAAAATTTGAAAACAGAAGATTCTGAGCGTTTGTTTAAACGTATTGGTACTACATTTAAAATGCAGCAATTTCAAGCAGAATTGTTTTTATTACATAAAGAACGATGCAACTATAAAATGATAATCTGTGGCGACTTTAATAATACTGCATTCTCTTATGTCTACAGACAAATTAAAGGCGATTTAAATGATAGTTTTAAAGAAGCAGGAAATGGTTTTGGGCGTACTTACGATTTTAAATTCTTCCCAATAAGAATTGATTTTATACTTTCTGATGAAGTTCTTGATGTTAATGGATACAAAACGTTTAACGAACGCTATTCCGATCATTATCCTATCATGTCAACTTTTTCAGTAGGTGGTAAACAGTAAGCGGTTGTAGTTTTTATTCGCGGTATTCAGCTTAAAATTAGCGTGTTAGTGCCTTAGCGATAAAAAAATAGTTTTCTTTTTTAGACGAAAACCTCTGTACATTTCTGTGTAATAAGATTTACATAAAAGAACAATCCACTACATCAGAAATAATATGAATTACCAACCCCAAACCAACCAATCTAGATTTCTTAGGGAAACATAAAAAGAAATAAACTAAAATTGCAAAGTAGGAGTGTAGCGGATGAAAACCAATACTACAGCGGTTAGGATCAAATATAGGAGTAGCCAATAAATGGTCTAAATCAATCAGCATACCAGCAAGCATAATTAGGTATGCACGCTTCCAATTCGATTTAAAAAATAGTAAGGCAACAACTAGCGGCAATAAAAAGTGACACTCATAATGTGCAAAAGTTTGTAACATTATTTTGCTGTTAAGGTTTGAGATTCTAAATAATTTAAAGCATTTGGGCCTTCATTAAAAAGTAAGTCCAAAATACTTAAATTAGAAATATAGCCATGTTTATTGTTAAAAACTTGTGTATAGTTTTCAAAGTTAAAAGCGACTTCTTTTTTAGCATTTACCAAATGTCTGTAATCTGTTTTATCTTCTATGATTTTTTCATAAGTCTCAGTTTTTGATGTATTTAATTCTAATTGTAAACAATCAGAAATTACATCAAAACATTTCAAATTAAAATCTAGAAGGAATTCAGTTTTTTCTGTAAATAAAGGTTGCAATTCATCTTCATAATATTCAAAAAAAGGAGATGTTCTGTAAGCTGAAAGTAAAGATTTCCAATGCAGACTTTGCCAATTTTCATCATTAAAAATCTTTACATTTTTATATTTCTGACGATTCTTTTGAGAATAAATTACAGGAATATTTAAGCCTAACTTACCATTAGCACCATAAATATATGTTCGGTTTCTGTAAGTCTGTTTTACAAAATTATCATCTTGTTCAAAGATAACCCCTTCGGCATTAGCCATAGCTACAAAGTGCGCTACGTTGGGGAAATATGTAGGATGGATCACAATTTTCATTAATCAGTATTAATTTTCGGTTTTACTTTTTTTGAAATACCGTTTACATATGCTGTGATGATATTTAATTGCTTAGCAAGCACAGCACCTTCAAAATTTGTGATATCCGAATAGCCGATATGTTTGTTGTAAAAACTAAGATATGTATTGGCAAGTGGTATATAAGACCAATGCCAACGTTCTAAATTATAACCAGTTCTTCCTGTGTTTTTATCAGTATAAACTTGATAGAATCCGTAGTTTTTAGCGTTTTTCAAAAGCCAGCCGTATTCTTTCTTGCCTTTACCAGTTTCAAAATAAGAATTTTTAAAACTATTTAAATCGATATCTGTTCCCCAATGATGACGCGATGTTGAAGGCATTGAACTATACTTCAATATTTTTTTTGCTCTATCAATAGGTTTTAGGTTCTGGTATTTATCCCATTTACGTTGCCAAATGACTTTTTGCTCTTCAAAGTTACGAGTGGCAGAATGTATTTTTAAAGTAATACCATCGGTTTTTGCTTGGTTAAACATGTTTACAAAAGCAGCATAAACGTCAGTATTTAGATATACTGTTTTTGAAGCATGAATAGCATCTACTTTTATGAAATTGTCATGTTTTCTGTAATCAAACTTCCCAAGCACAAAATCTTTAGTGATTGGTGTTTTATGCTGTCCAAAAGACATTGAGGTAATAAAAACAACAATCAAAAAACCTTTAATATTCATAAATCTGCCTAGTCTTGAAAAAGATACGTTTAAGCAAAAGTACATTAAAGTTTATTTGCTTTCTTTTTTACGTTTACGCCACGTGTTAAAACCTATCCAACCAAATAGTACCACTAGAAAAGGTATTAAATAAGATGTCGCTTTTCCGCTGCCACTAACAGTTGTAAAAAAACGTTTCCAGCGTGGATTTTTAATACCATCCCAACTCATCCAAATAAATACTGGTTTACCAAGCACGTGATTATAAGGTACAAATCCCCAACGTCTCGCATCTACTGAGTTATGGCGATTATCTCCCATCATCCAATAGTAATTTTGTTTAAAAGTATAAGTTGTGGCAACTTCTCCGTTAATAATGATTTGATTGCCGTTTACTTTAAGTGAATTGCCTTCATATTCAGTAATAAGGCGTTTGTAAAGCGGTAAAACTTCTAAATTAATAGCGATAGTTTTTCCTTCTTCAGGAATATAAAGTGGTCCGAAATAATCAACATTCCAATTGTAATTAGGATCATGAGGAAATATATCTTTATCTCGTACACCTTTTTCTTTTATGTTAGGTGTAATACTTACTACGTTAGGGTTGTTTTTGAATTTCTCTCTTGCAGCATCAGAAATAGCAGAAAAATAATAAGTGTTTTGATTATTTATAATTCCAAAACCATCTGTAATATCATAACGCTCTTTAAGGAATTTGGGATTAAACTGGCTTGTTTTGGGTTGTACATAGTAGCTGAATTGTAACTGGGCTCTATCTGGTAATTCATTCTTTTTACCATTAATATAAACGTAGCCACCACGAACTTCTAAAGAATCTCCTGGTACAGCAACACAACGTTTTACAAGATTTGTTTTCTTGTCAATAGGTTTGTAATAGTTTCTGTCTGGAGTGAAAATATCCATATTCCGCAAGGTATCTGCAGGTTGATTGAATACTACTATTTCATTTCTATCTATTTTCTCAAAACCTGGTAGTCTTAAATAAGGTAATTGTAATTTATTTATCAAAGAGGTATTTCGCTTTTCATAATGATCGTTAAAGGCGTACGATTTTATATTTAATCCAGGAATAGTATCATGAACCATAGGAGCTCCAACAGTAGTCATAGGTACTCTTGCACCATAATGAAACTTACTTACAAATAGAAAATCGCCAACCAATAATGATTTCTCCAGGGAAGAAGATGGAATTGTAAATGGTTGCATAAAATAAGTATGCACAATTGTTGCCGCTACTATAGCAAATAAAATAGAGCTGGTCCATTCTCCTGATCCAGATTTTGGCATCAAGCCTCTGTTCTCAACATAGTTAACATCAGCTACATAATTTAAATAGTAGTTGTAAAACCCGAGTGTAACTACAGCCAAAAAAGTATCTAAATAGGTGTTTTTCCCAAAACTTCTTGCGGTTTCAACCCAAACCACTATAAACATAATTAAGTTCACAACTGGTAAGAATAGCAAAATAACCCACCACCACGGGCGGTTAATTATTTTCATTAAAACTACACCATTATATACTGGAACAAACGCTTCCCATGCTTGTCTTCCAGCTTTTATGTATAATTTCCAAGTACCTAAACCATGAATTACTTGTATTATCAAGAAGAAAATAAACCATTGTGTCCAAGTCATAATCTCAAAATTTTAATTTTTTGTTAGTAGTAACAGTAGTTTTATTGTTACAGGTTTATAGATACGTTAACCAATATTTAACACATC
Organism: Jejuia sp. G7-7; assembly: GCF_055808955.1. Classification (NCBI taxonomy): domain Bacteria; kingdom Pseudomonadati; phylum Bacteroidota; class Flavobacteriia; order Flavobacteriales; family Flavobacteriaceae; genus Jejuia; species Jejuia sp. G7-7. The sequence goes on along the minus strand of NZ_JBVVSZ010000001.1, from coordinate 1,612,061 downwards.
ATTCATAGTAAAAACACCTGTTTTTCCTGCTAACCATTCTGCAGCAATAACAGCTCCTAAAGCAAAACCTTGTCTGTTGTGAGCAATGTGTTCTATTGAAATTGTATCAACTTCACTTTCATAATCAACTGTATGTGTTCCAGGAACATCTTCAATACGTTTCGCAACTATCGGAATTGTTTTATTGCCAGCTTCATCTAATTTCCAAGCATCATAGTTTTGATTATTTTCTATAACACCTTCTGCCAAAGAAATAGCTGTACCACTTGGTGCGTCTAGTTTTTTAGTATGATGAATTTCTTCCATAGTAACATTGTATTGTTTCAAGTTACTCATCATTTTAGCAAGCGTTTTATTTAACTCAAAAAAGATGTTAACCCCTAAACTAAAATTAGAGGCGTAGATAAATGCACCGTCATTTTCTTTACAAAGTGAAACAGCATTATCGTAGTCTTTTAACCAACCCGTAGTTCCAGAAACCACAGGGACATTGTTTTTTATACAATTTGAAATATTACCAAAAGCTACCGATGGAATACTAAAATCTATAGCAACATCTGCTTTGCTAACATCATAATCGGTATCGTCTTTATCGACAGTAAGAACCACATTATGTCCACGATTAATCGCTATTTGTTCAATGGTTTTACCCATTCTACCATACCCGAGTAGTGCTATATTCATATTAAAATTTAAAATTTAAGGTAAGACCAACGTTGCTGGTTGTATTAATATCTCGAAATTTATAATGCGGCGCTAAGGTAAGGTTTTCATCTACATTATACTGCAATAAATGTGCATCTACATTGGCATCTATAATGTTTAATACATACAAGCCAGCAGTTACTAAAAGCGCAATTTCTTTATTACGTCTAAAAAGTTTTTGTGCTCTTCTTAGTCCGTCGTCAGTAACTCTTTCAGAAATCACATTACCATCTGGATTTAAATTTAAAAATTCATCATCAGTAAACCCTGCCAATCTTCTTTTGTAAGCGTCTCTATATCTTCTATATTCTTTATCGTTTGTAACATAAAAATAAACACCAGTACCTAGAGCTCCATAAACGATTGGGATTTTCCAATATTTTTTATTGTAAGCTTGTCCTAAACCAGGTAAGACGGCAGATAAAAAAGCAGCTTTTGCAGGTCGTAAAGGATCTATTGTTTTGGAGGGAAGAATAGTATCCTGAATTTTTAGTGTTGCAGGAGTTGTGGGAATACTGTCTTGAGGCAATGTCTCTTTATCTTGAGCCAAAGATGAAAAACAGCAGCAAAAGGTTAATACCAGTACTATGAACAGTTTATTTAGCACGTTGCACTAATTTTTTAATACGATTAAAATCTTCTTCTGAATGAAAAGGAATAATTATTTTTCCTTTTCCGTTTTTAGAGACTTTAACGTCTATTTTATGTCCAAAGTATTCTGAAAAGTCTTTTATACCTTTTTTAACATGCTTGGGTACATCATCTTCTGTATTATTTTTTGAAGTAGAAGCGGTGTTTTCAGCATCAGGGTTGTTGTGGAGTCTTACTAGTACTTCAGTTTCTCTAACGGATAGCTTTTTAGATAAAATATTTTCGTAAATATCTAACTGGTCGTTTTGATCTTCTATAGCAATAAGCGCACGCCCATGTCCCATAGAAATAAAACCATCTCGCATACCAGTTTGTATAATTGGATCCAACTTTAATAAACGCAAATAGTTGGCAATTGTAGAACGTTTTTTTCCAACACGTTCACTCATTTGCTCTTGTGTTAAGTTAATTTCATCTATTAAACGTTGGTAAGACAAGGCAATTTCAATAGGATCTAAATCCTGACGTTGAATATTTTCAACCAAAGCCATTTCTAGCGATTCTTGGTCGTTTGCAATTCTTATGTAAGCAGGAATAGTTGCTAATCCAATTAATTTTGAAGCGCGATAACGACGCTCTCCAGAAACCAATTGGTATTTATTGAATTCTAATTTACGAACTGTAATAGGTTGAATAATACCTAATTCTCGAATTGAAGAGGCTAATTCTTGTAAAGATTCTTCGCTAAAATTAGTACGAGGTTGAAACGGATTTACTTCAATAGATTCAATATCCAATTCAACAATATTACCAATTACTTTATCAGCATCCTTATCCTGTACTGATTTGATGTCGTTACTTGGGTCTTTTAAAAGAGCAGATAAACCTCTACCTAAAGCCTGTTTCTTGGTTGCCTTCGCCATAATTTAGGAGTTTTTAGTAATTATTTCTTCTGCTAAACTTAAGTAATTGCTTGCACCTTTACTACCTGCATCATAATTAATGATACTTTCTCCATAACTTGGTGCTTCACTTAAACGCACATTTCTTTGTATAATGGTTTTAAATACCATATCGTTAAAATGCTTTTGCACTTCTTCCACTACTTGGTTAGATAATCGTAAACGCGAATCGTACATGGTAAGTAACAAACCTTCATAATCTAAATTAGAATTATGAATTTTTTGTATACTTTTTATAGTATTTAATAACTTACCTAAACCTTCAAGAGCAAAATATTCACATTGAATAGGAATTAATACTGAATCTGCTGATGTCAATGCATTTAAAGTTAACAATCCTAGAGACGGCGCGCAATCTATTAAAATAAAATCGTAATCATTTTTAATTGGTTCCAATGCTTTTTTTAGCATATATTCGCGTTCATCTTTATCAACCAATTCAATTTCAATAGCTACTAAATCTATATGGGCAGGGATAATATCCAAATTTGGAGTTTCCGTAGCAACTATAGCCTCTTTTGCAGAGTTAGTATGCTCCAATAACTGATAGGTGCCAATTTCAACACTTTCTACATCAATACCTAAACCAGAAGTAGCATTGGCTTGTGGGTCTGCATCTATTAGCAAAACTTTTTTCTCTAAAACACCCAGAGAAGCAGCTAAGTTTACCGATGTTGTTGTTTTGCCTACGCCTCCTTTTTGGTTCGCAATTGCAATGATTTTGCCCATTAATTGATTTGGTTTTAGGGTGTAAAAATACGATTAATTATTAGGAATAAAAACCGAACTTGTTAACATGATATTAATAACTTTATTATCTGCTAATACCTTATGAATATTGAAAAGTTTGACATTTTTTTATGAAATAAAAATCGAATGAAATTGGAAATTTGGGTAAACTAAATTCACAAGAATCAAAAACCCGTATACTTTTCTTAAGAAGTGGCTATTTATGGTTTTATTTATAAAGTAAAGTTTTCAAATCAAGTATATCAAAAACCATGTAAGTGTTAAAAAATTCAAGTTAACTATTAATCAATCAAAATTTCCAAAATAGTAATAGCTGCCTCACTAATCTTTGTGCCTGGGCCAAAAACTGCAACAGCTCCAGCATCGAACAAATATTGGTAATCTTGTTTAGGTATAACGCCACCAACAATAACCATAATATCATCACGTCCGTAGTTTTTTAACTCTTCGATTACTTGTGGTACTAATGTTTTATGCCCCGCAGCTAAAGATGATACTCCAAGAATATGTACATCGTTTTCAACGGCTTGTTTGGCTGCTTCTTTTGGAGTTTGAAAAAGTGGACCAATATCTACATCAAACCCAACATCGGCGTAAGCTGTTGCTACCACTTTGGCACCACGGTCATGACCATCTTGGCCCATTTTTGCAATCATAATTCGTGGTCTTCTGCCATCTTGTACTGCAAAAACATCTGCAAGTTCTTGTGCTTTTTTAAAGGATTCATCGTTTTCAATTGCTTTACTATACACGCCTGAGAATGATTTTATTTGTGCTTTATGTCTTCCAAATTCAACTTCAAGTGCATCACTAATTTCGCCTAAAGTAGCTCTAGATCTTGCAGCTTCAACAGCTAAAGCTAGTAAATTTTCTTGTCCTGTTTTAGCAGCTTCTGTTAAATTTGATAAAGTAGTTTTTACTTTTTCAGAATCACGAGTAGATTTAATACGCTTTAAGCGTTCAATTTGAGCATTTCTAACCGTTTGATTATCTACTTCTAAAGTAGAAATAGGATCTTCTTTTTCTAATTGATATTTATTAACACCAACAATAATATCTTGACCAGAATCAATACGTGCTTGTTTTCTAGCTGCAGCTTCCTCAATTCTAATTTTTGGGATTCCCGCTTCAATAGCTTTGGTCATACCGCCTAATGCTTCAACTTCTTCAATTAAGTTCCAAGCTCTTTGTGCAATATCATGTGTTAGTTTTTCAACATAATAACTGCCTGCCCAAGGATCAACAGTTTTAGTTATTTTGGTTTCTTCTTGTAAAAATATTTGAGTATTTCTTGCAATTCGTGCAGAAAAATCGGTTGGTAATGCAATGGCTTCATCTAATGCATTGGTATGTAAGCTTTGTGTGCCGCCAAAAGCAGCAGCAGCAGCTTCAATAGTTGTTCGGGCTACATTGTTAAACGGATCTTGCTCAGTTAAACTCCACCCAGAGGTTTGGCAATGGGTTCTTAATGTTAAAGATTTTTCATTTTTAGGATTGAACTGTTTTACAATTTTAGCCCAGAGCATTCTAGCAGCTCGCATTTTGGCAATTTCCATAAAATGGTCCATACCAATGGCCCAAAAGAAAGATAATCTAGGCGCAAAAGTATCGATGTCCATGCCTGCTTTTAATCCTGTTTTTATATATTCTAAACCATCGGCTAGGGTGTAAGCTAATTCAATATCGCATGTTGCACCCGCTTCTTGCATATGGTATCCCGAAATACTAATACTGTTGAATTTTGGCATGTGTTTGCTCGTAAATTCAAAAATATCTGAAATGATTTTCATGGATGGCGTAGGCGGATATATGTAGGTGTTACGTACCATAAACTCCTTCAAGATATCATTTTGAATGGTGCCAGATAATTGTTTTAGTTGCACACCTTGTTCTTCTGCAGCAACAATATAAAAAGCCATAATTGGTAATACGGCGCCATTCATGGTCATGGAAACCGACATTTTATCTAGCGGAATTTGGTCAAACAGAATCTTCATGTCTTCAACAGAATCTATGGCGACTCCTGCTTTTCCTACATCTCCAACAACGCGTTCATGATCGCTGTCATAACCCCGATGCGTTGCCAAATCAAACGCCACAGACAATCCTTTTTGACCAGCAGCTAAATTGCGTCTGTAAAAGGCATTACTTTCTTCGGCAGTACTAAAACCTGCATATTGCCTAATAGTCCATGGTCTGCGAACATACATGGTGCTATACGGACCTCTTAAATATGGAGAAATACCAGCAACAAAATCCAGATGTTCAATAGCGTTTAAATCTTCTTTTAGATAAGTCGATTTAATAGCTATACCTTCAGCAGTAGTAAAAGTTTTAACATCAGACTTTTGTCTTCTGTTTTCTTTTTTTAATTCTATATGTTGAAGGTTTTTACGCATTATTTAATTATCGTTTTCGAAATAAAAGTATTAAAATCCTGGAGGGTATTGGAATAAATACTCATACTAAATGTTTTATAGTTTGAGGATACCAAATATGTTGTATTATAAGCTTTGTATTTGTCTTTATTGGTCAATTCAAAAACTGACCTAAAAACACTTGTTTTACTATTCCCAGAATATCCTGCAGTTATTTTTTCACAATTGGTTTCAAAAGTAAACGCATAATCACTACATTGACTTGAGAGTAGACCCAATAATTGAGAAGATTCTTTTCTACCAAAAGGGATATATTTCATCATTTTAATTGTAACCAATGATGAAGATGCAACGTCTCTAAAATAATAGGTGTTTCCTTTTGAATATTTTAAATAATCGAATCGCTTTTGTTCCATTCGTTTTTCTTTTGAATCGGGTAAAGCATCAATCAATTCTTGATATGTGTTTACTGAAAACTCTTGAAAATATACAGGTAAAAAAACCTTGATGTTATCTTCTTTTAATTCAAAATAAGTTCCAGGTAAATTCTCCTTAGCTAATTCAGCTTTAGATTTTTCGTTCTTACAGCTGAGTAAACAAAGTGAAATTATAAAACTAAATATGAGCTTTGTCAAATCAATTAATGGTCATGTCCAGCATGCGGATCAACTTCTTTTGGTGCAGCTGGTGGGATTTTATTAAAATCTACTTTAGGTTCAGGTTTTTCAGTTACTTTAGTTAAATCTACAGTAAATAATTTTGCATAAAACATATCAAACGCCATATATGCCGAAAGATATTTATCTCCAATAGCGGCTCTAGAATTAGATTGTAAAGCAGGCCCAAATAATTTTGGACTCATACTGTTTGTGCTTACCAATGCCTTTAATGTGGTTTTTAAATCTTTGTTGGAAATATTGTTAGTTATACATGAAAACAAAGGGCTATTATAGTTTAATTTACCAGATGTATTATTAGGATTCCATAGGTTTTGTTTAGTTTTTAAAACTTCAAAGATTTTTACAGTATGTGGTGATACTATATCTTCATATTTTACTCTGTTATAAACAGTATTACTAATAAACTGATTATAAGCACGCGATATATTAGGATTATTTTTTCCATAGAATTTAATAATATCTTCTTCAAAAGAAAATAATGCTTCGTTAAGCAATTTTACATCAAAATTATCGCAGTTTAATACGGTTCCTTTTTCAGTAAATTTATACGTGTCCAAGGTTTTCTCTTTTACTTCATTTTTACAGCTAAATAAAGTGACTACTAATAAAAGTGTGATAAGGTTAAATTTTAAATTCATAATAATTACTCTTTGTTTAAACGTTCTTGTTCTAATTTTTCGGTTAATCGTTTTTCTATAATTGGTTCAATTAAAGTCTTTCTGTTGTGTGTTTTAACAAATGGATACAGTTCTAAATTATCCTTCATCTTGTCATTTTTGTTTGGGTGTTTATTGCTTCCCAATATAACTTCGTTTCCAGAATTAAATAACTCTTGTTCTTTGTTGGTACTTTCTTTTATTTTACGTTGAATTGTACCATCTTTGAGTTGTTTCAAAAAACCACCATTCGCTTCAATATTTTTGAATAAAGTGAGAGCCTTTTCAGCCAGTTGTTGTGTTAAGGTTTCTATATAATAACTTCCGTCTGTTGGATTATCAACAGCATCAAAATAACTTTCGTGTTTCAATATTAATAATTGATTTCTTGCTATGCGATTACCAAATTCATTTTGTTTATGAAATATGGCATCATACGATAAATTACAAATAGTATCTGCGCCACCTAAAATAGCACTCATACACTCAGTAGTAGTACGCAACATATTGGTATTGTAATCGTAAATAGCTTTGTTTCGTTTTGTAGGTGCTACAAAAATATGAGGCTTATAATTTAGAGTATATTCTTGTGAAACCGTATTAAATAAAGATTGTAATGCCTTAAGTTTTGCAATTTCAAAGAAATAATTTGTACCAACTGCTGTGTTGAAAGTTACAGTAATTGGTGTATTTAATTTTGAAGTTATTGTGTTTTCTAGATGATTAAAATACTCGTTGGTATGCGCTAAGGCATAGGCAAGTTGTTGTACTATATTTGCACCTGCATTTTGGTATAATGATACATCTATGCTAAAAGATTTAGAGTTGGTTACAATAGTTTCAAACTTTGTAAAATCATCTTTTAAGTTTTTAAACCAGTTTCCTGATTTTGCTAAATTTCCAATGATATCGGTATGAAATTGGATTCCTGCTTTCGCAGGAATGATAGAAATGTTCTTAATAAATTCTTCTGATAAAAATTGCATTTCAAAATGAATAGAAACCTTACCCAGATTAATGTTTTTTAATAAACTTTCAACTGAAATAGCTTCAGAAGGGAGAATAAATTTTACACTTTCTGCTCCTGAATTAATTGCAGAAATAGCATTTAAATTTGACTTTTCGACATTTGCAACAAAAATAGTTTCACAAATTTTGAATTGACTTGCTTGAGTATTTGATGGTTTTGGGAGTGTTTTAAAATCATCAGAATGGTAAAATGGTTTTACTTGAATACCTTCATTACTGGTCCAGATAAGGGCATCATTATAGTCAGCTCCCTTTAAATCGAACTGTATTTTTTGTTTCCATTGTTTAGCAGAAACGGGTTCAAATTCATTAAATAACGAATTACTCATTATTTTTTAATTTTAAACTGTCTTCATATTCAATAATAAAGATGTCTTCGTTTTCTCGTTTCATGTAATATTCTTCACGAGCAAACTTCTCCAAACCTTCTTTAGAGCTTATTTTTTTGTATTCTTTAAGATCCTTTTCTTTACCTTTTTTGTAATATTCTTTTTCAGCTTTTAAATCATCAATTTCAGTATTCAATTCATTATGAATAAACCATGAGTTGCTATCAAAAAATAGCATCCATCCTATAAAAACTACTAAGATTAATATGTAGATATTTTTAAATGGTTTTAAAAATCGATGATTTGTATTGAGCTTTTTCATCTGTTATAATTTCTCGTTGATAATAGTTCTTACAATATCAACTGCTACGGTATTGTAATTATTGTTTGGGATGATAATATCTGCATATTCTTTCATAGGTTCTATAAACTGATTGTGCATAGGTTTTAGTGTTGTTTTGTAACGTGTTAAAACTTCATCTAGGTCCCTACCTCGTTCAGAAATATCTCGTTTTAGGCGCCTAATCAAACGTTCATCACTATCCGCATGCACAAATATTTTAATATCAAACATCTCCCGAAGTTTAGGATTGGTAAGAATTAAAATGCCTTCTACAATCATTACTTTTCTGGGGTGTGTTAAAATAGTATCGCCAGTTCTATTATGTTTCACAAATGAATAAACAGGCTGGTGTATGGCTTCATTATTTTTTAATGCTTCTAGATGTTTTGCTAATAAATCAAAATCAATACTTCTGGGATGATCAAAATTAATTTTAACCCGTTCATCATAACTCAAATGTGAGGTCTCTTTGTAATAAGAATCTTGAGAAATAATACCAACTTCTCCCTCCGGAAGTTCTTTTAGTAATTGATTTACAACTGTAGTTTTACCACAACCTGTACCACCAGCAATTCCAATTATTAGCATATCATTTCATATATTTTAACATTGTAAACAAAGTTAGTAAATGTAAAAATATATGGTGCGAAATATATCTATTTTTTAACTGCGGCTACTTCTTCTACAGTAACTATTTTAGAACCCGAATTTCCCCAACTGTTATTTATAAAATTCATCACGTCAGCTACTTCTTCATCGTCTAAACCTAAGGGAGCCATATAGCCGTTGTAGGTTTTTCCGTTTACAGTTATTTCTCCTTTTTGACCATATTTAATACCACGTATACTCGCTTCTCTGTTATTTTTTAAGTAATCTGATTTAGCCAAAGGCGGAAATGTATTTTCTACACCTTCTCCATTAGCTAAATGACAGTTCATGCAAAAATCACCATATACTTCGTTTCCTCTTGTGATACTTTCTTGTAATTTGTCTTGCTGTTTTACAGATATAATTGATAAAATTATAAGAACACTTCCAATAATTGAGAATATAAATAGTTTCATAATGCCTTACTTAGATTTTGGAATTATTTTTACAATTCCTTTTCCTTCAATTGCTGCATAAATAAAACCATCTGGAGCCAATTTTACATTTCTGAATCTGCCTAAGCCTTCAAATAATTTTTCACGCTTAACAACTTTATTCTTTTTTAAAACCAAACGTTCTAAATATTCAAATTTAAGAGAACCAACTAGTAAATCACCTTTCCAATCTGGATATGTATCAGAATTCACAAATGCCATTCCGCAAGGAGCAATAGAAGGAACCCAATAAAATAAAGGCTGCTCCATGCCTTCTTTTTTTGTAATATCAGTAAACGATGTGCCGCTATAATTAATACCGTATGAAATTATTGGCCATCCGTAGTTTTTACCTTTTTTAATAATATTTATTTCATCTCCTCCTTTTGGTCCATGTTCGTGAACCCAAATTTTTCCAGTTTCAGGGTTTAAAATCATTCCTTGAGGATTGCGATGCCCAAAACTATAAATAGCTTTTTTTGCTTTTGGATTATCGAAAAACGGATTAGTTTTAGGAACAGAACCATCATCATTTAATCTGTAAATTTTCCCACCATCCCTGGTTATATCCTGCGGATTTACATCTCGATTTCCTCTATCTCCAATGGAAAAATAGAGATAACCCTGGTTGTCAAACTCTATGCGAGATCCCCAATGTTGCCCTTTTTTGGTATTGCCTTCACCTTTATACAATTTTTGGATATCGGTTAAATTAGCCCCATTAAGTTTAGCTCTAATAATGGCGGTATGTCCACCAGAACCTTCTCCTTCTGATGAGCCGAAAGAAAAATAAATCCAGCCATTAGTTTTATAATCAGGATGTAGTTTCACATCTAACAAACCACCTTGTCCTCTGACATAAACTTCTGGGAAGCCTTCAATATTAGATTTTTTTCCATCTTTATAGTGAATTAAAGTTCCTGTTTTTTCAGTAATTAACATGCTGCCATCAGGCAAAAATTCCATTCCCCATGGAATGTCTAATTCAGGAACAACTATTTCAGTTTCAAAGTTGATGTTTTTAGCTGATTTAGCTTTTACTTTTGAAGGTTTTTGTTGTGCACATGAATAGAAGCATATTAAGAAAAAGGTTAAACTATATGTGAAGTGTTTCATGCTTTTGATTTTGAGTTAAATATACATTAAAACGAATAATTTATTGATATTCCTGAGTAATAATTTAGAGGATTTCCTGGGTAAAAATATCTAGGTGCATTACCACCAAAACTTGAGGCGTTTATTAAAACTTGGGACACATATTTTTTATCAAACAGGTTATTTACTCCAAAGAATACTTGAAATTTAAGATTGCTGTTATATGTGTTTTGATACCCTATTTTAAGATTTGATAAGCCATAATCTTCTGAAAAAATACTATTACTATCCGTAATTGGCATACTTCCAACATATTGGTAATTAACATTTCCAAAAAGCCCTAACTTGCTGTCTAAATCAATACCAATATTAAGAATTTTAGAAGGTACACCTGTTAACTTATTTCCAGAAAAATTTGCATCTCCATCAACAAAATCTTTAAATTTATAGTCGTTAAGTGTATAGTTTATAAATGAAGACAGATCAATGTTTTTCTTGTTAATAAACATGTAATTTAGGTCTAATTCTAAACCATTATGTTCCGTTTTTCCTGCGTTAATTCCAATAAAGGCATCTTCCGAAGTTCTTTTTGATACCAGTAGATTTTTTACAGATAATCTATACACAGCAACTGTATACTGAAATCTATTTTTAAGTAATGCACCTCTAGTTCCAATTTCAGTATTCCATCCAGTTTCAGGATTTAAGTTGTTATTTATTTGTCCGTCGGGCAATAAGGTTTCAGATAAACTAAGTGGAGAAAAACCATGACTTACATTGGCGTAAAAATTAATATGTTTTGAAGCCTTTAAGAGTATTCCTAGTTTTGGAGAAAAGATACCTTTAAATTTAAAATCCCCAGACTGATCTGGATTATCTGTAGATACTACAAATTTGTCTTCTAATTTGTATTTAGTTTTATTATAATTGGTTCCAAACACTAAATTTATACTATTTGATATTTCATAAGTCGCTTCAAAAAATAAATTATAGTAGCTCCTTTTTTCCTTGAAGTTAGAAATTTGATTACCTTTTACACTACCAGTTCCTTCTGGGAAATCTCTGTATTGGTTTCCAAAAGTTTTGTAAACATAATTATCCATGAATAATTCTAAACCAGAAGTCCATTTAATAATTTTATCATTCACTTTAAATGCTCCAATTAAACGACTTCTAATCCCAAATGCCAAAACGTTTTCATCTAGAATATTAAAAGGCCTAGGTTCATAAGAGTTTCTAAAAGAACTAAAAAGGCTTGTGTTTTGCTTAAGATTAGCATTTATTTTTTGTTTCCATGATACCCCAATAACACCTCTTTTGGTATCTTCAAATCCTCGAGATTGTTTCCAGTTAGAGTCAGCTGAAGATGGCGTATTATCATAATCATTTTGATTTAGAGAACTTGGTATGAATGCTTTTAAATCTGATAAACTTGCCAGAAGTGAGATTTCATTTTTATCATTTATGTGATGAATAGCGTTTATAGTTAAAACTTCTCTGTTGTAGTTATTATTTTCTCTATAGCTATCACTTTTTGTGTTACTATAAGCTAGTTTTAAACTACTTGAGTTTTTGCCTAAGTTTAACGTTATTAAGTTTTTAAATAAACCAAAAGACCCAATAGTAGTTTCATTTTTTAAATCAGAAGAATTAAAATTTGGAGTGTTAGGAACTAATCTTAAAATACCTCCCAAACCTGCACCATACATGCTAGAAGTAGCGCCTTTAGTTATTTCGATTTGAGCAATAGCTCCAAGTTCAAAATCTTCAAGACTTGTTTCCCCACTTCCATTAGTTAATGGGATGTCTTGAAAATAAGCTCTTATTTTTGAGGTGCCGAATAAATTCCTTGACCCTATTCCTCTTATTGTTAACCGGTTTGTGTTTAAAGCTCCAGTTTGCATAAAAACGCCAGTACTTCTGTTTAAAACTGAATTGATATTAATTGTATTACCTCTATCTATTGCTTTTTTATTAATTAAACTTACACTAGAAGTGGTGTTTTTTAATATTTGAGGTAAGTGGTTGGCATTAATTATAACTTCATTTAGTTGTTGAGGATTAGCATTAAGTTGGATAATGTGACTTTTTTTAATTCAAGAGCAATGATTTCCTCTAAATAACCTTTTCTAATAAATCTATAATATCCCGATTCTTTAATAGAGAAAATGCCATCTTTAGATATTATTGAGGTAGTATCTTTAATTTTAGTAATTGTAACAGATGTTAATAAAACACCACTTTCTGCATCTGTAACTTTATTGATGGGTTGTTTTTGGCTAAAAACAAATCCATAAAACAGAAAAACTATAATTGTAGTTAATTTTGAAGTATAATTCACTTCGGAAAATTATGGTATTTACTCAGGAATAAAAACTTTTTGAAAAATAAATTATATTTTCTGAAAATTGGATAACAGATTGATTAAAAAAAGTATATTTGCAGCCTGTTAATGATAACTAATTCGGGGTGTAGCGTAGCCCGGTTATCGCGCCACGTTTGGGACGTGGAGGCCGCAGGTTCGAATCCTGCCACCCCGACAAAAAGACTATTCAAAAATTGAATAGTCTTTTTTATTTATTGACAATATTTATTGGGTTTCCATCTAAAAAGGCTTTTAGATTACTAGCAGCAGTTTGCATCAATCTAGTTCTGGCTTCTTTGGTTGCCCATGCTATGTGTGGTGTAATAATACAGTTCTTAGCATTCAACAATGGATTATCCTCTTTCATAGGTTCTTCTGAAATTACATCAACTGCAGCTCCAGATAATTTTCCATTATTTAATGCATTAGTTAAATCTTGTTCAACGATTAATGGTCCACGAGATGTATTTATAAGCATTGCACCATCTTTCATTTGCAAGATGGTAGATGTATTAATTATGCCTTCTGTGTCTTTGGATAATGGGCAATGAAGACTAATAATATCAGAAGTTTTTAATAGTTCTTCTAAAGAAACAAAAGATAAATTAATAGTTTTAAATTCTTTGTAAACTGTTCTGTTATAAACTTTTATGTTGAGTCCGAATGCTTGAGCAAGTTTAGCTGTTGCTTTACCAATTTTACCAAAACCAATAATACCGATTGTTTTATCAGCCAATTCTATTAAAGGGTAATTCCAAAATGAAAAATCTTTGCTTTTTATCCAATCTCTATTCTGTACTGCAGTATTATGATTTCCTATATGATGACAAAGTTCTAAAATTAAAGCTAAAGTAAATTGTGCTACTGCGGAAGAACTGTAATCTGGCACATTGGTTACAACTATTCCAAGTTGTTTTGCAGCTTCTACATCAACAACATTGTAACCAGTTGCTAAAACACCTATGTATTTTAAATTTGGTGCTTTATTTAAAACCTCAGAATTTAAAGGTGTTTTATTAGTGAATATTATGTCAGCATCTTCGATGTTTTTTAAAATACTCCTATTATTATATGGTGTTCTGTCATAAACAGTTATGTTTCCATACTGTTTAATAAGTTTCCAGTCTAAATCGCCTGGATTTAATGTGTAACCATCTAGAACTACTATCTTCATAAATTAAAAAATATTTATAAAGATACAGTTTGAAAATTAAACTAATTGCAAGATTTTATTCTATTCTTGTGTAGTTTTCAGCAAAAAGGGGATGCCCTTCTGCATCAATTTGTATTTGACTAAACTTATCAGCTCCTAAATCATACTTAAATACAAATTCAGGGTTCTTTGCAATGTATTGACTCATTTCTACTGATCCATATTCTAAAACTTCAGTTAGAAGACTGTCGTTTAAAGAGTATTTTCCATAGCCAAACCATTCTGTAGAATCTGCAGCAATATTTCTACACCACATTACCTTAGATTTTGTAAAAATTTTGATATGTCTATTAGCTTCTGATGAAGAAAAGCTATCTGTTATTTTTCCGTTTTCACCATAATTATAAAAACTAGTTCGCTCCCAAGAGCCCATAATAGATAATTTTTCTTCTTTAGTTTCTTCTGAAACAACTTCTGATTTTTTATTTGAATCATTACAAGAAATTACGATTGCAAATAAAATAAGCGCTAGGGTTAAACTTTTTTTCATAATATAATTTGTTTAGTTAACAACAAGTTACAAAAAAATGAATACGTAATTAATTGAAATGCTTGAAAGTTTCGTTAAAATAGATTTTGATAAGATTGAGTTGAGTTACTTTTAATATTTTTAATCAACCTTATAAGGTTCTAGTCCTACTGTTTTAATAGCAGTTCTTATTGTAGTTGTGATAGTGAATATTTATTAAACCATAAATACTGTTAATAACTTCTGAGTAAGGTTTGCTTCAAAAATTCTACTTTTGTTACTACTAAATTGATAAGATTATGTCTCAAGATATTGAAAGATTAAAATGTTTAATAATAGGTTCCGGACCTGCTGGTTACACGGCAGCAATTTATGCGGCTAGGGCTAATATGAAACCAGTTTTATACCAAGGTTCTCAACCAGGAGGGCAATTAACAACTACAAATGAAGTTGAAAATTTCCCAGGATATCCTGATGGTGTTACAGGGCCAGAAATGATGATGCAATTACAGGCACAAGCGCAACGTTTTGAAACAGATGTTCGCGATGGTTGGATTACAAAAGTTGATTTTTCAGGTGAAGTTCATAAAGTTTGGGTAAATGAAACGAAAGAAATTCATGCAGATACCATTATTATTTCAACTGGCGCTTCAGCTAAATATTTAGGTTTAGATTCTGAACAGAAATATTTAAAACTTGGTGGTGGAGTTTCTGCTTGTGCAGTATGTGATGGGTTCTTTTATAGAAACCAAGAAGTGGTAATTGTTGGTGCAGGAGATTCAGCATGTGAAGAAGCACACTATTTATCTAAACTGTGTAAAAAAGTAACCATGTTAGTAAGGCGTGATGAATTCAGAGCTTCAAAAATTATGGCTGCTAGAGTTCAGAATACTGAAAATATTGAAATATTATTTAATACTGAAACTGATGAGGTTTTAGGTGATGGCCAAGTGGTAACTGGAGTTAGAGTTTTTAATAATCAAACCAATGAGAAACATGAAATTGAGGCAACAGGATTTTTTGTAGCAATTGGTCATAAACCAAATACTGATATTTTTAAAGGCTTTTTGGATTTAGATGAAACAGGTTATATTATAAATGTACCAGGAACTTCTAAAACAAATATAGATGGAGTTTTCGTTTCAGGAGATGCGGCAGACCATGTCTATCGTCAAGCAGTAACCGCAGCAGGAACAGGTTGTATGGCAGCTTTGGATGCTGAGCGTTATTTAGCAGCAAAAGATGCTTCTTTTGAGGTGTCAACATCTACATATAATTAAGTAATTGAAATTGTATATTAAAAAAGCCAAAGTGAATACTTTGGCTTTTTTACGTTTTGCAAATAAGTTAAAAAGTGTTTTCTTTGAAAATTACAAAAACAATTCGGGATGTGGCGCAGTCCGGTTAGCGTACACGGCTGGGGGTCGTGTGGTCGCAGGTTCAAATCCTGTCATCCCGACAAAAAGGTCTTAAAAAAGATCAAAGGAATAGTTCATTAATTGATTTCATTTAATTCTACTTTATATCCTAATAGATGTCCTGTTTATTAGAAAATAGTTTTTTAAATTTATATTCTCATTTACTGAATTTGACTTTAATAGTAATTTGCTTTTGATTTATTCATTTAAAACATAAGCAATAACAACTTCAACAATCTTTACTGTCAATTTATTACTAAAGTCTACAATAAAAAAGACGAATTTTATCCATTATTCAGAAAGTACAGGATACATATTTTGAAATAATATAATTTATTTGGTAAGGTTTAGTAATCAATCTTTTTAACGATATCATAATTGTTAGTATGAAAGATTGATTTTTATGAACTATTCTATGATAGATAACAGAATTATATTGAAGAATATTAACAGTAATAATATTCCCAAATACATTAAGATCGTTAATGCGTTTAAAGAGTCTATTGAAATAAACTCTTATAAATTTGGTGATAGTATACCTTCTATTAACGAGTTTAGTAAAGAGTATAATATTTCTCGTGATACTGTATTTAAAGCATATACATTATTAAAAAAGCAAGGCTACATAAAGTCCACTCCAAACAAAGGGTACTACATATGTGAAAGCCGAAAGAAAATTCTTTTGTTGATAAGTACTTTCAAAGCCTACAAAGAAGTTTTTTATCATTCGTTTATGGATTGCTTACCTGATAATGTTGTTGTTGATTTACAATTTCACCATTATAATATTAAAAATTTTAAAGCCATGCTTAATATTGATAATGGTAAGTATTACAAGTATATCATTATGGGGTTTAATCATCCAGAAGTAATTGGTACTCTATCTAAAATAGATAAAAGTAAATTGTTACTCATTGATTGGAAAGCCAACTTAGATATAGCAGAAAATTATGTATTTCAAAATTTTGGTAAAGCTTTTTATGGATGTCTTGAGCAAGCATTACACTTATTAAAAAAATACAAAGCTTTATGCTTTGTTTATCCAGAGTTTACTTACCATCCTTCTGAAAGCTTAGACTATTTTAAGAAGTTTTGTGTTACTCACGATTTTGCACACACCATTTGTCGTAATTCTAATGAATTCATCGTTGAAAAAAAGATAGCGTACATAACCGTTAATGATAGGATGTTGTATGAGCTTTTAAATCAATGTCGTTTAGAAAATTTAGATTTAGGAAAAGATGTTGGTGTACTCTCTTATAACGATACACCTTTAAAAGAGTATACAAACAAAGGTATTACAGTTGTGTCAATTGACTTTAAAGAATTTGGTGAAAGAGTAGCTGATTTTATTACGCTTAATAAACCTCAAAAAACTTATTTGAAAACTCAGTTAATATTAAGAGATTCTTTATAATTTAGTATGAACTAGTCTTGATACTAACTCATTTGTCTAGTTTTATCAGGATAGTATAGGACAAAATTGTTATATACTGACTTTTGGTTTTGAATAAATCTATAAATCAGCTTGTTAATTACTTATTATAAGATATATAAAATCGCAAGAAATATAGTTAAAAAATCATTTTAACAGGATAGGGCAGGATAGGCGTTCATAGCTAAATTTGTAAAATTGTATCTATATTGATAATACTATGATTTTCTTATGTAATTGTACTTTATCGAACTAATAAAACTAAATTATATGTTAAAACTCAAACTCAAAATGAAACACAAATTAAAGAAAAGATGTTTTGTTTCTGGATTAACCTTAATTATGATGTTAATGTTCTCCAGTTTCACTTCAACTAGTTTACAGGCTCAGGAAAAGATTTCGGGTACTGTTACTGATGCTAGCGGGATGCCTTTGCCCGGTGTAAGTGTGCTGCAAAAAGATACTAGCCGAGGAGCATCAACAGATTTTGACGGTAAGTATGTTATTGAATTAACCTCGGGAGAAAAAACTTTGGTATTTTCTTATTTAGGTTTTAAAACAGTAGAAATTCCAGTAAATGGTCAAGCTACCATTAATCTAAGTATGGAAGAAGATGTAGAGGGGCTGGATGAAGTAGTAGTAGTAGGTTACGGTACACAGAAAAAAGCGAGTGTGGTAGCTGCGATAAGTCAAGTTAAAGGAGAGGTTCTAATGGAAAGAGCTGGTGGTTTAACTAATGTTGAAGCAGCACTACAAGGGAATTTACCTGGTGTAACTGCGATACAAGGTAGTGGTCTTCCAGGTCAGTCTGATATGCGAATCTTTATTCGTGGTCAAAGTTCATGGAATGGTGGTGGAGAGCCATTGGTTCTGGTAGATGGTGTTCCAAGAGCAATGTCTGATATTGATTTTAATGATATTGAGAATATATCTGTCCTTAAAGATGCTTCTGCTACAGCTGTATTTGGTGTAGAAGGAGGAGATGGTGTAATATTAATCACAACCAAGCGTGGTAAAAAAGGAAAAGCACAACTATCATTGACTGTTAATACCACGATTAAAACGGTTTCAAGATTGCCGCAAAAATTAGATTCTTATGATGCAATATCACAGGCTAATAGTTCTATTTTGAGAGAACTAGCACTTGAACCTGCATCATGGGGTGATTTTACACCAATGGCTATTCTTGATAAATACCGTAATCCTTTAAATGCGGAAGAAAGTTTTATTTATCCTAACGTAAATTGGGAAGATGAGATACTGAAAGATTTTGCTCAAGATTATAGAATTAATTTATCTGCGCGTGGTGGAGGAGAAAATTCTAAATATTTTGCGAGTTTAGCATATCAAACGGTAGATGATATTTTTGATGGAGGTAAATATGATAGTGGAAAAGGATATCTTGGAGAATACAATTACGAGCGTTTTAATTACCGAACTAATATTGATTTTAATATTACCAAAACTACAGAGCTTTCGGTAAACCTTTCTGGTTACTTGGGGACTCGTCAGTCGCCAGCCAATTTAAATGTTGTAGTAAACGGAATTTATGAAATTGCTCCTGACCTTTTTACACCTGTATATCCAGATGGTCTTTATGGACAATATGTAGACGACGGATTTGGTATAACAAACCCTATTGTGAGTTTAACTAATACAGGGTATAATACTTTTACTAGTTTCCAGGTAAATACGGATATTATTTTAAAACAAAACCTTGATTTTGTAACTAAAGGTTTGAAATTTCAAGGTAGGTTCTCGTTAGATAATAATATGAATAGTCGACAAAGCTTAAATGACCCAGGTGGGGATGGTCTTGAAAATGTAGTCTATAGAGTTTATGACGGAGACCAAGAGCAGATTATATCACCAAACGGTGTAAATGACTTCGATTTTGTACAATTCCCATGGACTGTGGGAACTTCTCAAGTACTTGATAATACTACTAATGGCGTTCGTGGTAGAAGACGTAATTTAGTTTATGATATGTCATTAAACTACTCTACTTCTATCGCAGATAAACATAATGTAACGGCACTAATCTTGTTTAGAAGACAAGAAAGCGCAACAGGAAGTGTTTTTCCTACATTTCGTGAAAACTGGGTAAATAGATTAACTTATAATTATGATAATAGATATTTGATAGAATTAAGTGGTGCTTATAACGGCTCAGAGAGATTTGGTCCAGGGTTTCGTTTTGATCTCTTTCCTGCTGTAGGATTAGGTTGGACGGTAACCAACGAATCGTTTATGAGTGAAGTAGACTGGTTAAATAGATTAAAAATTAGAGGATCTTATGGAGTAACAGGTAGTGATAGAGCTCCTGGTAGATGGAATTATATTCAACAATGGAGTAATGGAGGATCGGCTTTCTTAAATCCTAATGCTTATCAAGGTGGTGATGGAAGATCGCCTTACATTTTCAATACAGAAGATAGTGTTGGAAATGCTAATCTGCAATGGGAAACATCTACCAAGTATAACATAGGTGCTGAGGTATCACTATTAGATAATATAATTACTGCTGAATTTGATTATTTTAATGAAGACCGCGAAAATATTATTATTAGAGGTCAAGATAGAGCTGTACCAGACTTTTTTGGAATAGCACCACCAGATTTTAATAAAGGTGTAGTAGAGGTAAGAGGTTTTGAAATTGTTTTAGGAGCTAATTATACGTTCGGTAACGGGTTAAATCTTTTTGGTGATTTCAATTTTACACAAGCTATCAATAAAGTTATAGAAAGAGAAGACCCGGCGTTTAGACCTTTTTATCAAAAGAATGCAGGTTATCCATTAGGACAAACAAGAACAGCTATTCCTGGAGGAATCCTTACAAATTGGGATGATGTTTATAGTTCAACACCACTTATTAATAATCAAGAGGATAGACGAGTGGGCTATTATGATTTGATTGATTTTGACGGTGATGGGCTTTACGATGGCAGGTTTGATAATGCGCCTTATGGCTATCCAACAACACCACAAAGAAACTGGGCTGCTACTATAGGAGCACGTTATAAAGGTTTTAGTATTTCTGCTCAACTGTATGGCACACAAAATACGCTTAGAAGTTTTGGGAACAGAACATTTAATAATCAAACTAATTTAATTTTCACACAAGATATAGATTATTGGACTGTTAATTCGCCTAACAGTACAGATACTCAGCCTGCATGGAGAGCGCAAGCTGATACTAATCCAAGAGATAACTTATTGGATGCATCATTAACGAGACTAAAAGCAGTTTCATTGTCTTATGACATACCTAAAAAAACGTGTGAGAAGTTGGGTGTTAAAAAACTTCAGGTTTTTGCCAATGGTAATAATTTGTTCTTATGGTCAGACTTACCAGATGATAGAGAATTTAACGGTGACATTACTGCTGATTCTAATTTCAGGGGAGATTATCCTACATTGAAAAGGTTTAACTTCGGGTTTAATTTGAATTTTTAAAAAATAACGTGATGAAAAATTATAAAACAAAATTGGTATTAATATTGGGGCTTATATTCTCGTTTTCATGCGAGGACTACTTAGATGTTGCTCCAGAATCGGTTTTAGATCGAGAAGAGGTTTTTTCAACCTTTGATAACGCACAAGGGTTCATTGAAGAAATGTATGCTTTAGTTGTAGATTATGGAACTTCAGCGCATACTTTTCAAGATTATCTATATGGGGATGATGCACATGGTAATAGAACTTGGAAACCAAGTTTTAAGATTGATAACGGTGCATTAAATGCTTTAAACACCGATAGTTTTAGTTATTTAACACCTTGGAGAGGGAATGCTTTTGGTACTGCTAATAACAATACCAATCAAACTCAGGCGAGTAGAAGACCTGGTTTATATGAAGGTGGTTTAAGAGGTATTCGTAATGCTAATATGGCAATTGCAAATATTGATTTAATGGTAAATGCCACTCAAGAGGAAAAAGATGTTATTCTTGGTCAAGCCTATTTTTTTAGAGCATTTTTTCATAATGAAATTATGAAATTTTGGGGACGTTACCCTTATATAAAGGAAGTACTAGTTGGTGATTTTGCTTTACCACGTCCTGCAACATACAAAGAATGTGCTTTAGAAGCCAATGAAGATTACAAGAGAGCTATAGAGTTATTACCTGTAAATTGGGATACAATGTCATACGGGCAAAAAACATTAGGTGAAAATACTCTTAGGGTTACTAAGGGAACTGCCTATGCATTTCAAGGTAAAAATCTACTTCTTGCTGCAAGCCCATTAATGAAAGGTAATAACGTAAGTGTAAATACTTATGATTATGATACCGAATTATGTGATATGGCTGTTGATGCTTTTGCAGGGATACTTAAATTAGCTGACCAAGGTCGCTATGCATTATCTACTTGGGAAAATATTGATGAGGTGTTTTGGAAAACACCAGCACCCAATACTTTTCCTGGAGCTGGTGAGTTAGTTTTTACTGCTCCTGGAGGTCATAAAGTTTCAGCAGAAAGATTTATGACATCAGGTGTAGATAGAGACATTCATGGAAGGTCTGGATCAGAAATTTCTAGTCCAACTCATAATTTTATTCATAATAATTTTGGAATGGCAAATGGTTTGTCAATTGAAGATGATATAAGTGGAGCCTATGGCCCTACATTATATGACGCTACAAAGCCATTCGATAATCGTGACCCACGTTTTTACAAATGGATTATTACAGATGGAGAGGTTTTTGGAACAAAAGCAACAATTCCTGCACAACATAGGCAAGCTCAACTTTTTACAGGTGGAGAACACCGTAGTAGTGGTAGTGATAATCAACCATCTACAACAGCTTATATGCGTAAGAAATTTTACCCTATAGAAGATGGAGAGTACCATAGTAGATGGAATAGAATTATTGATAAATATGTAGGTGTACGCATGCATATGAGACTTACCGATGTGTATTTAATGTATGCTGAAGCATTACATGCTTCTAAAGGCGCAACTGCAACACCTGGTTCTTATTCATTAAGTGCTGAGCAAGCTATAAACTTACTAAGAAATAGAGCTGGTGTGCCAAATGTTCCTGCAGCTATAGTTTCTGATAATAATAAATTTATGGATGAATTAAGACGAGAAAGATCTGTTGAATTAAGCTTTGAGGCTCATAGATGGGTAGATATTCGTCGTTGGGGTGTAGCACATTTAGAAAAGTATAGAAGAAAAACGTCTTTTGAATATCCTCAAGACCGTTCGTCATTCACAGAAAAACTACTTGTCGAGAGAGTTTGTGAATTCCCTAAGCATTATTGGATACCATTTCCTGCTGCTCAAACACAGATTTACGAGGGCTTCCCACAAAATCCAGGATGGTAGTTTTTATACAATTCGTTTTAATTAACATTAAACCAAAAAAATGAAGATAAATAAATTATATAGGTTGTTTGCATTAACATCATTAGCGCTATTTTGCTTTTGTAGTGTTGCAATAGCTCAAACAGAAGTAAGAACAACCTTAGTTGACGAACAAGGTAATCCTCTTAGTGGCGTTACTATTTATGGCCCTAATGGAGTTCAAACATCCACAGATGCTAATGGAGAATTTCAAATCACTTTAGAGGGAGACCAAACTGTAGTAATACAAAAAGAGGGGTATCAATCAGAACTTATGAGTATATCTGATTTAGCTCAAAATATCACTTTAAAGAAATTACCTTTCCTAGCTGCTGAAAGTGATATTATTAAAATGGGAGTAGCTACCAAAAACCGACGTGAAATTGTTGGTGCCATGTCAGCAATTAACACTAAAGATCGCTTAACTTATGACAATACGCAATTTGTTAGAGATTATATAAACGGCTTAATGCTTGGTGTTAGAGGCTCTAATAATATTAGAGGTTTAGGTGCAGCTATTTTTGTAATTGATGGTGTAATAGGTCGTGATCCTAATATTTTAAATATGGAGGAAGTTGATCAAATAACTGTTCTTAAAGATGCCAACTCTGTTGCGCTATACGGAAGCCAAGCTAGAAACGGGGTGATTGTTATTAATACCAAGCGTGGAAAAATAAACAGAAAAGAAATTAATGTTAATGTTCGTTCTGGTATTAGAACACCGCTTGCATTGCCTAATTATCTTAATTCTGCAAATTACATGGTTTTATTTAATGAGGCATTTATAAACGATGGTGGAACTGCAGACCAAGTGCCATTTACAAATGATATTATTCAAAATACTAGAAGTGGTGTTAATCCAGTTAGATATCCAGACTTAGATCTTTATTCTAATGAATATGTACAACCCTTTGTAACTTCAAGAAATATTATTACGGAGTTTTCTGGTGGAAATGATAAATCTCAATATTATGTTAATGCAGGGTGGAATTATAACGAGGCATGGGTTAATATTAATGAAGATATTAATGCAGGTACTAACCGATTTAATTTAAGAGGTAATATAGATTTTAAAGTTAACGATTGGATTACAAGTAGTATTGATGGTGTTGCAATTATTAGTACAAATAAATCATCTAGAGCTAATTTGTTAAATGCTGGTACAACTTTAAAACCTAATGTCTATTCGCCATTAATACCTATAGATTTAATTGATACTACTAATAACCCAACACTTGCAGGTCAATTACAGGCAGCAAATACTTTTAATGGCCAGCTTTTAGGAACAACCCAACAGTTTGGTACAGATTCTCCAGTAGCCTTGGCTATTGCGGGGGGATATCAAAATACCGTGTTCCGTTCTACTCAGTTTAATAATTCAATTAATTTTGATTTAGATATGATAACAGAAGGTTTATCTGCCAAAACATATTTGAGTTTTGATTTTTATGATTCTTATAATTTAACTTTACGAAATCAATTTAGAACCTATGCTGTAGATCCAAATAGTGACTGGAATGATGAAGAGAGAATAACTAATTTTCAAGAATTTGGTGACAACATTAGAGATTTAACTGAAAGTGTTAGTACCAACGGTTTTGTATCTCGACTAGGTTTTTATGGATTACTTAATTATGATAGAACATTTGGTACAGATCACTCAATTAACTCAACGTTTTTAGGATACTACAACTCTACGAAAGTGAATGGTGTACTTCAAACGGATATTGATTCTCATTTAGCGTTTCAATTAGGTTATGATTACAAGAAAAAAATATTTGTAGATTTTAGTGGTTCTTATGTACATTCCATTAAATTACCTGAAGGTAATAGAGGCGGTTTATCTCCAACTTTAGGTGTGGCTTATATACTAAGCGAAGAATCTTTTCTTAAAGAAAGCAATTTTGTAAATTATCTAAAGCTAAAAGCATCAGGTGGTATTATAAAATCTGATAGAGGCATTAACGGTTATTATTTGTATGGTGAAGATTATTCGAATGCAGGTACGTTTACATGGGCTGATGGACAAAGTTCTAATAGAAGACAAGGTATATCACAAGGCGCAAATCCTAACTTAGGATTTGAAGAGCGCATTGATTTAAATATTGGATTTGAAAGTTATTTGATGAATTCATTGTGGTTAGAATTTAATTATTTTGAAACAGACCTTGATAAGCAATTAGCATTTTTAACTGACCAATATCCATCTTACTATAACACATTTAGACCTCTTGAAAATTTCAACAGAAATTCATATAAAGGTTTTGAAATTGGTTTAAACTACAAAAAAACGTTTAATGAATTGACGGTAAGTTTAGGTGCAAATATTTTACATAGTGAATCTATAGCTACAAAAAGAGCAGAAATTAATGAGTTTGACTACCAAAATAGAGTTGGAAGAGAAACATCAACAATTTTTGGATTAGTAGATCAAGGGTTTTATTCTGAATCAGAATTTACCCAGGATGCAGATGGTGAGTTTGTTTTAAATAGTGGCATACCAGTTCCTGGTTTCGGTATAGTTCGTCCTGGAGATATAAAATATACAGATCAAAACGGTGATAATATTATAGATAATGATGACCGTGTTGCTATAGGACAATCTACAAGTCCTCTCAATTATGGTGTAAATCTTAATTTAAACTATAAAGCATTTAATCTATTTATTTTAGGTACTGGACAAACAGGTGGAAACGCTATTAGTTCTAATTCTTACTTTCAAGTAAATGGTAATGATAAGTATTCAGAAGTTGTTTTGGGTAGATGGACTCCAACAACAGCTAGTACTGCAACCTTCCCTAGGTTATCAACTCAAAATAATCAAAACAATTTTGTAACTTCTACTTTTTGGTTGTATGATACTAATATATTTAATATCAACCGTGTACAGTTAACATATGAGTTTAATGATAACCTGTGTAACAAAATTGGTTTAGAAGATTTTAGTTTAAATCTTCAAGGAACTAACCTTTTACAAATAGCTGAAGACAAAGATATTCTTAATTTAAGAATTGGTACTACGCCACTAACTAGAGCTTTTACTCTTGGGGTGCGAGCGTCATTTTAATGTAATTATAAAATTTGAATAAATAAAATGAAAAATTTAATAAAATATATATTAATTGTGTTGGTTTTTACTGGCATGGTTGCCTGCGATACCTTGGAGCCTATCGATGAAAACAGGTTAGACTTTGATTATATTAGTTCAGACCCTGAATCGGCAGAAGGATTGTTATTGCAAGGTTATAATGGTTTAGTGAATCAGAATGTGTTTTCTGAGGCAGCAACTGATGATGCTGTAAGTAACCAATTAAATAATGGCTATAAGCGAATGGCTCTTGGTGAGTTAGCAGCTCAGTTTAATCCTGCTTCTCGTTGGAATAGTTTTGAACGTGTATTTTACATTAATAGATTTTTAGAAATTATTAATGCTGGTGAGATACAATGGAACAGAGATGAAGATGTTAATCAATTGTTTTACCAACGTATGGAGGGTGAGGCATTAGCATTGAGAGCGTTGCATCATTTTTATGCTTTACAAGCACATGCAGGAATTGGAACTTCAGGAGAATTATTGGGTATACCGTATTTTACTGAATTCATTGAAGCAACGGGTAACTTTAATACCCCACGTTTATCATTTGAAGCTTCTGTTCAGGCCATAATGAAAGATTTTGATGATGCTTTAGCTTTGTTGCCAACAGATTATGGATTAAATGAAGCCAACCTAGACCCATGGTATGCAAATGTTGATTTCGGGAAATATGCGGTAGTGAACGGTAGTGCTTATAATTTACGTATCTCTGGTAGAATAGTACAGGGGCTTAAAGCACGTTTAGCATTGTTTGCTGCTAGTCCATCTTTTTTAAATGATCAAGGGTATTATCAAATGGCTGCAAATACAGCAAGTCAAGTATTAAATACTATTGGAGGGATTTCTGGATTGACAGCAGATGGTGATGAATTTTACACAACTGATAATGCTAGAAATAGTGGTGAAATGCTATGGAGAGGTTCGATTGGTGGTAATAGTTCAACCTTAGAGGAACGTATGTTTCCACCTTCTGTAAATGGAAGAGGGGAAATTAACCCAACACATAATCTTGTAATGGCATTCCCTATGCAAGATGGATTCCCTGCAACAGTAGCTAATGGTTTCGATGCTCAAAATCCTTATGCAAATAGAGATCCAAGATTAAATAAATATATAGTAACAAATGGAGATACTTTTGGAGGTGGAGCTATTAATACCGGTGTAGGTGGTGGAATAAACAGATTGGATTCAATTCCTCAATTTTCTACTACAACTGGTTATTATCTTAAAAAGTTATTACGTCCAGATGTTAGGATTAATAATGACGGAACCTCAACAGGGAAAAGTCATTATAATGTATATTTTAGATACACAGAATTATTTTTAATATTTGCAGAAGCAGCTAATGAAGTTGGTGGTCCAGATCAACAAATCAATGGGATGACTGCTCGTGATGTTATTGCAGCAATCCGTCAAAGAGCTGGAATTACTCAACCTGACGGCTACTTAGCAACTATAACCTCTAAGGAGGGTATGAGAGATCTTATTAGAAATGAACGTCGTTTAGAATTAAGCTTTGAGGGACACAGGTTTTGGGATTTAAGACGATGGGGATTATCATTAAATGAATCAGCTAAAGGTTACTTTTTTGATGGAAATAATTATGTAGAATTACCTTCTGTTGAAATTAGAAATTACCAAACTTTTGCTACGTATTTACCAATTCCGAATGATGAAACTTTAAAGTTCTCAGAATTGGAGCAAAATAATGGCTGGTAAGATAATTATGTACTTTAAAACAATTAAAAAAGCATTAGATATGAAAATAAAATTTTTAATAATATTAGCCGTTGTCTTCAGTTTGATGGCTTGCACTAATCAGGAAAATGATTTTGACGATTTTGGTTCAACTTCAGTTTATTTCCCATTTCAAACTCCAGCTAGAACTTTGATTTTAGGAAAATACGATTTAGGATTTAATGATAATGATAATAATGGTAGGTTTGAAATTGGTGTAACAATGTCAGGAGTTTATCAAAATGATACAGACAGAAGAGTCTTTTTTGAATTAGCACCGGAATTAATTGACGCTAATAATATTACTGATGTTGATTCAGTAAATGTACAGGTATTGCCTGCGTCATATTATACCATTGAACAGTCAAGTCCAGTAACTATACCTGCTGGTTCTACTAAAGGACGTATTCCAATTCAACTTAGTGATGCGTTTTTTGAAGACCCACTTTCATTTGCAGGAGACGGAGAAGTACATTATGTTGTGCCTTTAAGAATTACTCAAACTGAAGGATTAGATTCACTTTTGACTGGTGTACCTAATGAAGATGTTTTAAACCCTATCAAGATTAGAGAAACTGATTGGCAAACATTACCTAAAGATTATACTCTTTTTGGTATTAAGTTTATGAATAAGTATCAAGGAATGTATTTGCGTCGTGGTGAGGATAAGGTTGTTGGGACTTCTGAAAAATTCACAGTTGCAACAGGAATTACAGAAACAACCACTATTGATTCTTCTACTGTTTATAGAGATGAGTTTGTTGTAAGGGATGAAGTAACTTTCGTATCAACTGCAGGACGCAATAAAGCGATTAGTACCAACCTAATCAGAAGAGCAGGTATTCCAAGTAATAGTTCTGTCTCTTTAGAATTGACATTTAATGATAATGAAGAAATTACAATAACTAATGCTGATGAAGATAGCAATATTACTATTACTGGAACAGGAAGGTTTTTAGAAGATGGAGATGAATGGGGTGGACAAAAACGTGATGTAATATATTTAGAATACGAATACCAGGATCTTGAAATCGTTGAGGAACTTGTATTTGGTCAAGTACGTTCTAGATCAACACTAGATTTAATGCATACGGTTAAGGATACTTTAGTAATAAGAGACAGGAATGTTAAATTTGAAGAGTTTGTTGTGGAGTTAACTCAAACACCATAACATTATAAACATTATAAACATTTAAAAAAATAGCGAGGACATACACTTCGCTATTTTTTTTAATTTATGCAAAGATATTTTGTCATCTCAAGCATAAAGTTCTCTTTTCATAAAACTTTTTATAATGTTAAAAACAGTCGTTTCAGGACAGAACAGGATAGGATTTAGTGAAAAACCCTTTAATTATACTGAAATATTCAAAATAGTAATTAATTATTTGAGTTAGTCAATGCTCTTCGTTATAAGTGTTAATTTTTTATGATGAAGAGCTTTTAATAATTTCTAAAATTTTAAATCGTAATTATAATGAAAGTATTTAAATCTAGATTATTGTTTTTTGTTACAATTCTCTTAATCATTAATGTATATTCTTGTAAGGAAGAAAAAGCGCTAATACCTTGGATTAATTTAATACAAAACAAGTCTATTGAAGGTTGGAATATTAAAGGAGGTATAGCTACTTATAAGGTAGAAGATGGTGTAGTTATTGGAACAACTGTAGACAATACACCAAATACATTTTTAACAACTAATGAAATGTATAGTGATTTTATTTTTGAAATCGATTTTAAAGTCGATTCTACAATGAATTCTGGTATTCAAATACGAAGTAATAGTCTTCCTTATTACAGAGATGGTATTGTGCATGGATATCAGGTCGAGATAGACCCTTCTAAACGCGCTTGGAGTGGAGGTATATATGATGAGAAAAGACGTAAATGGTTAAATACTTTAGAAAATAATCCCAAAGCTCAAAAAGCTTTCAAACAGAATGAATGGAACCATTATCGTGTTGAAGCTATTGCAGATACTATAAAAACTTGGATAAATGGCGTGCCAGCTTCATACTTAATTGACGATAAAACGGCTAGTGGTTTTATTGGATTACAAGTACATTCCATAGGTAAACATAAAGATAGGTTAGGTAAGCAGGTAATGTGGAAAAATGCTAAGATCTTAACTAAAAATCTTTCTAACTATACTACTAGGTCACCTTTAAATCCTATAATCACAAAAAATAATTTAACTGTAGGTGAAAAAAATCAGGATGGAAAATGCTATGGGATGGCAAAACCACAAATGGATGGCGAGGTGCAAAATTAGATAAATTTCCACCTCAAGGTTGGTCTATTGAAAATGGAGAATTAATTGTAGCAGATACAGGTGGGGCAGAATCTGAAGCAGGAGGTGATATTGTTACAACTGATGTTTACAGTAACTTTGAATTACAAGTAGATTTTAAATTAACGCCAGGAGCAAATAGTGGTATCAAATATTACGTAGATACTGAAATAAATAAAGGACCAGGTTCATCAATTGGTTTAGAATATCAAATTTTGGATGATGCATTACATGAAGATGCTAAACGAGGGTCGCATGAAGGCAGTAGAACTGTTTGTTCGCTATACGATTTAATACAAGCAAGTCCTGAAAAACCTATTAAGCCAATTGGAGAATGGAATACGGCATATATTAAATCTATTAATAATCATGTTGAGCATTGGTTAAATGATATTAAAGTGTTAGAATATGAGCGAGGAAGCGAGGGTTTTTAAAATTGGTTTCAGAAAGTAAATACGCCAAATGGCCTAACTTTGGAGTACTAGAAAAAGGACAAATTTTATTGCAAGACCACGGCGATAAAGTTGCTTTTAGAAATATTAAAATTAGAGTTCCAAAACAAAAAAAGAAATAAGATGGACAATAACAGAAGGGATTTTATAAAAAAACTACTGCAGCAGCAATTGGAGTAAGTTTAACAGGTGGTGTTAACGCTATGTCTGCTAAAAGTTATAAGAATATAATTGGAGCAAACGACCGATTAAATGTTGCCATTGCAGGATTGGGAAGACGGTTGAATGCTTTTAAATCACCCATAGGATCAAAAGCAAGTAATGCAAAATTACTTTACTTGTGTGATGTGATGGAAAGTCAACGTTTAAAGGCTTTAAAAGGGTTTAGAAAACATATTGATTACAATCCTACTTTAGAGAATGATATTAGAAAAGTGCTAGACGATAAAAATGTTGACGTGTTGATTAATGCAACACCAGATCATTGGCATGCACCAGGTTCAATTATGGCAATGAAAGCGGGGAAGCATGTTTATGTAGAAAAGCCTTGTAGCCACAATATGAATGAAAATGAGCAGTTGGTAAAAGCCGCAAAATATTTTAATAAAGTGGTTCAAATGGGGAATCAGCAACGTTCATCTGGTCATACTATAGAAATCATTAATGATATCCATAATGGAGTTATAGGAAAACCATATAAAGCTGTCGCATTTTATAATAATGGACGTGGTAAATCGCCAATACAAAAAAGTGCTCCAATTCCTGATGGATTAGATTGGGATTTATGGCAAGGGCCAGCACCAAGACGTGATTATACCTCAGAAACATGGAATTACAATTGGCATTGGTATGGTTGGGAATATGGAACAGCCGAAGCAGGTAATAATGGAACTCATGAGTTAGATGTGGCACGTTGGGCATTACAGGTAGATTTTCCTCAGCATGTTAATGTTGAAGCAGAAAAACGTCACTTTTTAGATGATGGTTGGGAAATGTATGATGACATGGAGGCTACGTTTAAATTTGCAGATAACAAAGTCATTAAGTGGGATGGTAAATCTAGAAATAGTTATAGTACTTATGGTGGTGGTCGTGGGACTATAATTTACGGAACAGAAGGCTCTGTATTTGTTGATAGAGGTAAATATATGTTATATGACCGTAAAGGAAAATTAGTTAAAGAATATAACTCAGCATCAAAAGAAGCAGGAACCGCTTTAGGTGGTGGTGGCGATACTTCTACAAAACATGTCCAAAACCTTTTTGATACTATAAGAGGTAAAACAAAATTAACAGCACCAATTGATGATGCTAGTAAAAGTATGGCTATGGTACATTATGCTAATATTGCTTACAGAATTAATAATGGTTTTGATATAGATGATAAAACAGGTATGATGTATAACAGAAATGCCATGAGGCTTTGGTCTAGAACTTATGAACCAGGTTGGGAACCAAATTTTTAAGTTTAGCTTTTATTTATAATCAGAATAAAATCTTTAATAAATATTAATTTATTGAAGATTTTTTCATTTAAATAGTGTTTATTTTATTCAGGATAGTGCAGGATAGGATATAACAAGCTTTAGAGTAAATTTATAAGCTATATATTTCATCAAATTATCCATTAACTAATAATACATTTTATGCATAAGAACAGTTTTTTTCTAGCCATTATTATAGTGCTAGTATGTTTCAACAAAATTTCTGCACAAGCTAATAACGAAAAGCCCAATATTATTTTCATTCTTACCGACGATCAGCGTTTTGATGCTATCGGTTATGCTGGGAATAAATTTGTAGAAACACCACAAATGGATGATTTGGCTAAATCAGGAACTTACTTCAATACAGCAATAGTTACCACTCCAATTTGTGCCGCAAGTAGAGCAAGTATCTTAACAGGGTTGCATGAGCGTGCACATAACTTTAATTTTCAAACAGGTAATGTACGCGAAGAATATATGACAAACTCGTATCCAAGATTACTTAAAGATAATGGGTATCATACCGGTTTCTTTGGAAAATATGGAGTGAGATATAACGATTTAGATAAGCAATTTGATGAATATGAGTCTTACGATAGAAATAACCGTTATAAAGACAGAAGAGGCTACTATTACAAAACCATAGATAATGATACAGTACATTTAACAAGGTATACAGGTCAGAAAGCCTTAGATTTTATAGATGCTAATGCATCTAATGAAGAACCGTTTTGTTTATCATTAAGTTTTAGTGCACCACATGCCCACGATGGAGCTCCAAAGCAATATTTTTGGCAATCCGAAATGGACCAAATGTTGGAGAGTACTACAATACCAGATCCAGAATTAGGAGATGATAAATACTTTTTAGCGCAACCAAAAATTGTGAGAGATGGTTTTAATAGATTACGATGGACTTGGCGTTATGATACTCCTGAAAAATACCAACATAGTTTAAAAGGTTACTATCGAATGATTTCTGGGATAGATTTAGAAATCAAAAAAATACGTGAAAAACTAAAAGCAAAAGGCGTTGATAAAAATACTGTAATTATCGTAATGGGTGATAATGGTTACTTTTTAGGAGAGCGTCAGTTTGCTGGAAAATGGTTAATGTATGATAATTCAATTCGTGTACCTTTAATTGTATTTGACCCAAGAGTTAATCAGCATCAAGACGTTGATGATATGGTATTAAATATAGATGTGCCGCAAACTATTGTAGATCTGGCAGGTGTTAAAGCTCCAGATACATGGCAGGGTAAAAGTTTAATGCCAATAGTGAAAAAAGAAACAAATACCATAGCTAGAGATACTATTTTAATCGAGCATATATGGGATTTTAGCGAAATACCACCAAGTGAAGGTGTACGTACTGAGGAATGGAAATACTTTAGATACGTAAATGATCAAAGCATTGAAGAACTTTATAATTTAAAGAAAGATCCAAAAGAGATTAAAAACTTAATTGGAAAGAAAAAGTACAAAGAAGTTGCAGATAAGCTTCGAGCTAAACTTGACGAATTAATTAAAAAAATAGTAACGAATACAGAGCAGCACCTACAGATTTAACTGTTGAGCTTATTAGAGAACCAAGTGCTGATGTTAAAATATTTGATTTAAAACCAGAGTTTGGTTGGACTGTGCCTTTAGGATCTAAATTTCAAGGGGCTTATCAAATTTTGGTAGCATCAAATAAGGCTAATATCGATAATAACAATGGTGATGTTTGGGATAGTGGAAGAGTGGCTTCTACAAAATCAACAGATGTTGAATATAAAGGTAATGCCTTAGAAATTGGAAAAACCTATTACTGGAAAGTTAGAATTTGGGAACAAGAGAACAGGTTGGTTGATTATTCTGAAGCCCAAAAATTTACTACAGGTAAAAGTGATAGTTATATCATTTCAACCGAAAATAAATTTGAAGTTGATAGAATAAAGCCTGAAAAGTTTGAAAAGCGAGGCGATTTTTATTTCATGGATTTTGGTAAAGCCGCATTTGCTACAATGGATTTTACATACGAAGCAAAAACACCGCATACATTAACTGTAAGAGTAGGTGAAATGATTGACGATAAAGGAAATGTTAATAGAACACCACCTAAGAAAAGTAATATTCGTTACCAAGAAATAAAAGTTGATGTAAAGCCTGGTCAAACAAAATATCAAATTAAAGTACATGAAAATGAGAGAAATACAAGAGCTAATAAAGCCATTCCTTTACCAGATGGATTTCCTCCATTAGTACCATTTAGATATGCTGAATTAGAAGGTGCAAAAGGAGTATTATCTGGAGAAAATTTTAAGCAATTAGCATTTCGTACCTATTGGGATGATGATGCGAGTAGTTTTACAAGTAATAATGATATTTTAAATCAAGTTTGGGATTTATGTAAATATTCAATTAAAGCAACAACATTTAATGGCTTATATGTTGATGGTGATAGAGAACGTATCCCTTATGAAGCAGATGCATACTTAAATCAGTTAAGTCATTACACTACCGATAGAGAATACGCTATGGCTAGAAGAACTATTGAGTATTTTATGAAAAACCCAACATGGCCTACTGAATGGCAACAGCATGTACCTTTGTTAATTTATGCGGATTACATGTACACCGGAAATACTGAATTAGTTGAACGATATTATGAGCCTTTAAAGCATAAATCTCTATATGAATTATCAAATGAAGATGGTTTAATAACATCGACAAAAGTAGATGCAGAGTTTATGAAAAAATTAGGTTTTCCTGAAGGCTATAAAAAACCATTGACTGATATTGTTGATTGGCCAGGTAAAAACTTTGCTGGTAGTAAAACTAAAGGAGAGCGAGATGGATTTGTGTTTAAGCCATACAGCACAGTTATTAATTCTTTCTTTTATGAAAACATGAAAATTATGGCAGAATTTGCCAAAATTTTAGGAAAGACAGAAGAGGCTTTAGATTTTGAATATAGAGCGATAAAAGCGAAAAAGGCAGTTAACGAACAAATGTTTGATAAAGAAAGAGGTGTTTATGTGGATGGTATAGGTACAGATCACGCATCTTTGCACGCCAATATGATGCCTTTAGCCTTTGGGTTAGTGCCTCAAGAACATTATCAATCTGTTGTAGATTATGTAAAATCAAGAGGAATGGCTTGTAGTGTATATGGTGCACAATTTTTGATGGATGGATTATACAATGCTGGTGAAGCAGACTATGCTTTAGAATTACTAGCAAGCAAAGCGAAGAGAAGCTGGTATAATATGATTAGAGTAGGCTCTACAATCACTTTAGAAGCTTGGGATTACGACTATAAAATAAACTTGGATTGGAATCACGCCTGGGGTGCAGTACCAGCTAATGTAATACCACGTGGTTTATGGGGTATAAAACCAAAAACACCAGGATTTGGAGTGGCAACTATAAAGCCTCAAATGAGTAAGCTAAAATCTAGTGAAATAGAAGTGCCAACTATAAGAGGTGCAATTAAAGGAAAATACACATATAACGGAGCTAGACTTCAAACTTATGAAATTGAGATTCCTGGAAACATGGTTGGTGAATTTTCACTTAATGGTTTAGGAGGAAAAGACTTAATTCATAATGGTGAAAAAGTACCGTCTGCTTTCAAATATATCAGATTGTCACCAGGTAAGCACACTATTCAACTTAAAATAAACTCATTTTAAAGGAGAATGAATAAAAATTAAAAGCCAGTAAGATTATAATTTTACTGGCTTTTTTGTAATTTATAAAAAAAACAAAGACAAAACTTTAAAAAAACTAGAAAATGAAAAAGAGTTACCTTGTATTGTGTTTGTTATTAGTGTTTTGTTCTTTAGTTGAAGCTCAAAATGAATTAGTTGCTACATTAGATAGTTCAACTAGAGTGTCTGGTGAAGGTGGTTTGTATTTTGCAGGAACTAGGAATGTAAATTATAGGTTTTCTCCAAGAATAACACCACATGGCGATTGTGTAGATGTTGTTAATGGTTATGCCTTTGTTACTTGGTACAAAGGAGGTATGGATACCCGTAATTTAATGTTGTCAAGAAAGAATTTAAATATTCCAAACTCCAATTGGGTTACTATTGAATTTCCACACCAACATGTAGGGCAAGGTGGTGAACTTCTAAATGGTACAGGTATACGTGGCGATTCTCATAATACAGCAGCTATTGGCGTAAGTACAATTGATAATACTATTCATATATTATATGACATGCACGCTTATAGGTCATCTTCATTGCCCAATCATTTCTTTAATTATTCAGTTTCAAAAGCGAACATGG
The DNA here is from genome assembly GCF_055808955.1 of Jejuia sp. G7-7. Lineage (NCBI taxonomy): Bacteria > Pseudomonadati > Bacteroidota > Flavobacteriia > Flavobacteriales > Flavobacteriaceae > Jejuia > Jejuia sp. G7-7. Next base: position 1,575,864 of record NZ_JBVVSZ010000001.1, on the reverse strand, counting down.
CTTTTGTACCTGATAATGAGTTTACTTTAGATATTTTCAATCCTAAGCGAAATTATTTAAAATCCGGAGAGGACTATGAGCGTATGACTTACCCGATGATACACAGAGCTGATAATGGAAGTTTAATTGCTAGATATAGGCAAGGTGGCTCTGGTAATGGCGATATACTTTTAGCGCATTATGATGGTAGTATATGGAGTGATAATTGGTTGTTTCATGAAGGTACGCTTGCGTTACCTAATAGAAACAATATGTATGGCGGTGAGCGCTTTTTAAACGGTAAATTTTATTCTGGTTTTTCTATACGATACTCCACTAATAGTGATACCAATACCAGTAATGGCTATATGCTAAATAGCGGATTATATTATGCATATACCAATGGAATTCCTGCAAATGCATCCACACCATGGTTTGATGTTGATGATGCTTCTATTTCGTTACCAATCAGAAATAATATTGACCCTAATCTTGACCCAGTTCAGATAGCACAACCAGGTGATGATTATGGGACAGCGTCATTACCAAGATCATCTTCCGATCCCGCTTGGACAGTTACTGAAAATGGTGCGATTCATTTTGTACAACGCGTTGATAATAGAAATGTGCACTATTATAAGTTGGCTACCGATACTAATTTTTCTAGTAATGTAGATGGGCTTATTCCAAACCCTCAAACTCGTGGTGAACTTTATAGTTATAAAAACCATGTGTTTATGGTGGAGCTTTTAGGGGGAAAAGTGAATATAAAAACAACATTAGAAGGACAAAACGATTGGGAAATAATTTACACAGGTACAGGAACTACAGATTATGAGCATTTTGATGCTTTTGTAACAGGTAATAAGCTTTATGTTTATCTCATGGAGGATACAGGTAACAATACACCAGGTGTAGGTGATAGGCGCCCGCTGTATTTTCAAGAATTTACATTATCTGAAACTAATACCCCAGTTTTAATAGAATTAGAGGCAGAAGATTACACAACAGCTCCTAATGATATTAATGTTGGTACAAGTGCTTCAGCTTCAGGAGGGGAGTATATTGACTCTTTTCTAATAACCAATTTGTAGAACATAAATTTCAAGTTACTACTGCTGGGACTTATGATTTTATTCTTTTAGCTGCAAATAGAAATAGGGATGACTCCATTATGGATATTGAAATAAATGGAACGTTATATAACGATGTTTTAATAACAAGAACATTTGACTGGAATGTTTATCTAGAAACAAGAATTCCTGATATTATGCTTAATCAAGGCGAAAACACAGTTAGACTAACACAACAAAGATCATTATCAAGTGAACCAGATAAAATTGTCTTTGAGTTGAAATCAGCATTGAGTATTAATGATTTTAATAACAGAGATATAATGGTTTATCCTAACCCTAGTCGTGGTATTTTTAATATAAAATCAAATATCCAAAACCTAAAGTATAGCTTAGTTAATATACAGGGTCAAGTTTTAGAAAAAGGAAGCGTTTCTCAAAACAGAGTAGACTTTTCTAACTTCAACAAAGGAGTTTATTATTTAGAATTATTAAGTAAAACAGATAAACTTGTGAAGAAAATAGTTATTAAATAAATATAACACACAAGCACATCTATTTTTTTAGTGTTTCTAATAATGCTTAATTCTTGTCAACAATAAAAAGATGTAAAGGTCGAATATGGATATAAAAATAGATCAATTACTTCTGCAACGGAGAAATAGTGTTTATTTAATAACCACGCTATCAGTCGTACAAAAAGTATTTGGTAATTCTCGTTAGAGGGGATTTTAAAAACGTTCTATTTGAATATATCTTACACCATACAGTACAGGACAGGTCTGACAATTTCATATTTTATCTTTAACGTTTTCAAAACCTTTGGTTTTTTAAATGATGCTGTTAACAATTATGAAATGTAAGGTCGAAACCTTAGTGCTTATTTTAATTTTTGGCGCTGGAATACAAGCCCAGAACCCAATAGTCTCCAATAAAGGGTTAAACGATCCTCACATACATATTTTTAACGATACAGCATATGTTTATGCATCTCACGATAAATCCATTGATAATAAAAAATTCATCATGGAAGATTGGTGGGTATGGTCATCTCCAGATTTAGTGAATTGGACAAAAAGAAGTGTGCTTAACCCAAAAGATACTTATATAGGAAAAGATTTTTCAAGATGTTGGGCAACTGATGCAGCATATAAAAATGGTAAGTATTATTGGTATTTTTCTGAAGGTAATGAGCAAACAGGAGTTGTTATGGGAGATTATCCAGTCGGTCCTTGGATAGAACCATTAGGAAAACCATTATTAACTTCAGATTTAACGCCAACACACGAATACGATATGGCTATTTTTGAAGAAAATGGAGCACATTATATCATTTTTGGTGTTTGGGACTATTATATAGCAAAGCTGAATGACGATATGATAAGTTTAGCCGAATCACCAAAAAAGATAGAGATTTCAAATGTTAGAGGGCCTTATAATTCAGATGGACATAACAAAAAAATGCCAACCGACGATAAACCATTTGTGCATAAATATAATGGTAAATATTATTTATCTTGGGGTTGTTTTTATGCTATGTCTGATAACTTATATGGGCCTTATGAATATAAAGATTCTGTTATAAAAGAGGAAAGTTTCGCGCAAGGATATGCAGCTCCAACATGGCCTAACGGATTTTTACAAGGACGTCATGGTAGTTTTTTTGAATGGCATAACCAATGGTATTACGTGTATTGTGATATCAGTCAAACAGGAAATCGCTATTTTAGAGATAGCTTTATTAGTTATGTGCATTATAAAGCTAATGGTGAAATGGCAACCATACGAGTAGATGGTATTGGCGTTGGAAATTATAACGCTGACAATAGTATTGAAGCCGAAGATTATTTTAAATCCGAAGGTATTACTAAAATTGAAAATACCATTGGTGGTTTTTCAATCCAACTACAAAATGATGATAGCTATACAACATACCCTAATATAAAAGGATTGAATGGTAAAAATAGTTTAGAGCTACAAGTGATAGCTCGTGAATCCACAAAAATAGAAGTTAGAGCAGATAATCCTAATGGTAAATTATTGTTTACTTGCAATGTACCTAAAAATGATATTTACACCCTTCAAAAAAGACAATTCGATGTTAAAAATATAGAAGGAATACAATCTATTTGTTTTGTATATAAAGGCATAAAAGATAAATCGTTTACACTAAATAGATTTCAATTTAAAAATTAAACAACTACTAAAAATTCCAAAATGAAGAAATTATTGTCGTTATGCTTATTAATCAGTATTGCTGTTACGTCTTGTGGGGAGACTGTTTCAAAAGATTATAAAGACGCATCATTATCCATTGATGAGCGCGTAGAAGCATTATTACCAAAATTATCCCTTGAAGAAAAAGTGGCGCAAATGCGAATTTTTCATGCTAATATTGGTACTAAACCAGATGCTAATGGTAACTTAAAATTATCAGACAAAGTTATTGAAAAATTAAAGTTGGGTATTGCAGGAATTAAAAATCCGGGAGAGCATATAGATGCCGTAGCAGCAGCAAAAATGAATAACGAGCTTCAAAAGTATATTATTGAAAACAACCGTTGGGGGATTCCAGCTTTGTTTGTTACAGAATCTTATAATGGTGTAGATGCTGAAGGTTGTACGCGATTTGGACGTCCAATGACATCGGCAGCATCGTTTAACCCAGAATTGGTGCAACGCCAATGGGATATTGTTGGTAGAGAAGCAAGATTACGAGGGATGCATATGTGTCATTCCCCTGAAGCAGATGTGGTGCGTGACCCTCGTTTTGGACGTATGAGTGAGGCTTTTGGAGAAGATACATATTTAACAACACAGATGGTAACTAGTGCTGTAAAAGGTGTACAAGGAAATTATGAAGGTTTAAGAAATGGAACCCACATTGGTGCAGTTGCAAAACACTTTGCAGGATACGGACAAGTCCTAGGAGGTTCTAACTTCGCAGCCATAGAAATTTCTGAACGCACATTAATAGACGAAATTTACCCACCGTTTGAAGCTGCCGTGAAAGAGGCTAAAACCTTAGGTATAATGGCATCTCATGGCGATTTAAACGGAGTAGCAAGTCATGGAAACCCAGAATTGCTAACAGGAGTGCTTAGAGATCAATGGGGATTTGAAGGTTATGTAGTTTCAGATTCAAATGATATTGCACGTTTATTTTATTTTATGAATGTGGCAGAGTCTCCAGAAGCGGCAGCTCAAATGGGCTTAGAAGCAGGAATAGATATTGATTTATATGCTGAAGATTCTTATGCGTACTTACCAGAAATGGTAAAGAAAAACCCAGAACTTGAAAAATTAATAGACAGATCGGTAAGACGTGTTTTAAGAACAAAATTCATTTTAGGACTCTTTGATAACCCTTATATCAATATTGAAGATGTTGAGAAAGGAAATAGAGCAGCGTCTTCTTTAGAACTAGCAAAAGAATCAGATTTAGAATCTATCATTTTATTAAAAAATGAAGATAAAGCGTTGCCATTATCTAAAGACAAATCTTTAAAAGTAGCCTTATTAGGGCCTCTATTAAAAGAAAACACAAAAGAGATGTTTGAATCTGTTGCGGGTTCAAATGTAAAATTCATTGCAGAAAAAGGATTCAATTTAACAAATCAAAAAGGCGGTGCTCCAGAACTTTTGGATAGAGACCCCAAAGCCATAGCAAGTTTGGTAAACAAAGCTAGGTCTGCAGATGTGTCAATTTTGTTTTTAGGAGGTGATGAGTATACTTCAAAAGAAGCTTATTTTAGTAGTAGTACTTTAGGAGATCGTGCTACGATTGACCCTGTTGGTCCACAAGACGAATTAATAGAAAAAATAAAAGCTATAGGAAAACCCGTTATCGTCGTATTAAAACATAGAAGAACATTATCCATAAATGCTATAGCAGAACATGCCGATGCCATTTTAGATACCTGGGATTTAAGTGAATTTGGCGATGAGTCCACGGCAAAAATTATCTTTGGAGAGGTATCTCCTTCTGGAAAATCTCCTGTTACCATACCAAGGTCTATTGGACAAATACCATTTCATTATAGCATGAAAGAGATTAATTATAAGAAAGAATACTTATTTTTAGGGCAAGGACCACTTTATCCTTTCGGACATGGTTTGAGTTATGGAGATTTTATGTATTCAGATATTTCAATTTCAAATACTGAAATCACAACTGATACGGAATTACAGGTTAGCGTTAAAGTTACCAATAACGGTAGTGTAAAAGCCAAAGAAGTGGTGCAAATGTATCTTAAAGACGAAATAGGTTCAGTTACAAGACCAGATAAAGAACTAAAAGGATTTGAGAAAATAGAATTAGACGCCGGAGAAAGTAAAACCGTTTCATTCACAATCACACCTAAAATGTTAGAATTTACAGGCATTTCAATGGAAAAAATTTTAGAAGCAGGGGATTATACTGTTATGGTAGGAACTTCTTCAAAAGATTATTTAGAAACCAAATTCAAACTAAAAAATAAGATATAATGAATAAAACGATTTTAACACTTTTAGCGGTTGTATTATTATTCAATTGCTCAACAGCTCAAAAAGTAGCTGAGGTTCAAACTATTAATAAAGCAGAGGTTAAAGCTTCTATGATTAAAGCTTTAGAGTGGCAAGAAGCACATCCAATTTTTGCCATAGCACCCACAGATTGGACAGCGGGAGCATATTATACTGGAGTAGCTAGAGCTCACAAAGCCACAAAGGATATGATGTTTATGGCAGCTTTAAAAAATCAGGGCTATTGGAATAATTGGCAAACATACAAGCGTTTGCATCATGCTGATGACATAGCAATTTCATATAGCTATTTGTATATTGATGGTAATGGTGGACGTAAGAATTTTGTGGATTTAGAGCCCACAAAAAAATTCCTAGACGCTCACTTATATGAAGATGATAACTGGAAAGCTGGAACTGATAAAAGTAAAGAAGGAAAAACCATTTTGTGGTGGTGGTGCGATGCTTTGTTTATGGCACCTCCAGTAATTAATTTGTATGCAAAACACACTAAACAGCCTAAATACTTAGACGACATGCATAAGTTTTACATGGAGACTTATAACCAATTGTATGATAAAGAAGAGAATTTATTTGCACGAGACATGCGTTTTGTTTGGAAGGGAACTGATAATGACAAAAAAGAGCCTAATGGTAAAAAAATATTTTGGTCTAGAGGCAACGGATGGGTAATAGGAGGTTTAGCCTTGTTACTTGAAGATATGCCTAAAGATTATAAGCACCGTCCGTTTTACGAAAAACTATACAAAGAAATGGCTGCTAAAATATTAAAAATTCAGCATCAAGATGGTTTGTGGCGTACAAGTTTATTATGTCCTGAAGCATATCCTCATGGAGAGGTAAGTGGTAGTGGTTTTTACACTTTCGCAATTACTTGGGGAATTAATAATGGTCTAATTGATAAAAACACACACCAGCCCTAAAAAAGGCTTGGAATGCTTTAGCTAAATGTCAACACGAAGATGGTCGCGTAGGGTGGGTGCAAAATATTGGCGCATTTCCAGAACCAGCGTCAGCAGATTCATGGCAAAATTTTGGTACAGGTGCATTTTTAATGGCAGGAAGCGAGATTTTGAAACTAGACTAACTAAGCTTAGTGTTAACTTATCCTGAAAAAAATAATAGAAATCGAGGGCTTTTTGGTTCTCGATTTTGTTTTTAAACCCTATTTTAAATAATAAAATACTGTAATAGTATAGATGCTAAAATACGTTACTTTCATATCAGCCTTTTTATTTTTACGCTTTGGCGTTGCACAAAGCGATGTTTATAAGTTTAGTCATATAACTGATGCTGATGGATTGTCGCAAAATTCTGTGGTAGCTATTCATCAAGATAAATTAGGACAGGTTTGGATTGGAACTAGAGATGGTTTAAATAAATATGATGGCGAGGAGTTTACTGTATTTAGACACCAAAAAAGTAATGAAACATCTATAAGTAATAATGGTATTCTATGTATTGAAGAAGATAGTAATGGTTTTATTTGGGTAGGAACATCTTTTGGGTTAAATAAATATGATCCCCAAAAAAATACTTTTAAAACCTATTTTTTGAATAAGAAAGAAAGTTTTGGTAGTAACGTAATTAATGTAGTCAAAGAAATGTCCAATGATCAAATTTGGATAGGGTCTTCAAGAGGAATTTCAATATATAATAAGAAAACTGATACTTTCATTTCAATCTTAGGAAAAAACAATATAACATCTATTCTTGAAACCAAATCAGGTGTAATTTTTATTGGCACAAAAAAAGGATTACTTCGGTTGTCAAATAAACCAAATAACAATTATCAATTTGATAGAGTTATGGGTACTGAAACACTATGGGTTCAAGATATGGTAGAAAGTCCTGATAGTAATATTCTTATTGGAACTCAAAAGCAAAGTGTTCTAGAATATAATATTTCAAAAAATAGTGTGCAATCTTACTTTGAAGAATCGCTCTTAAATGATAAAGACAAAAATGTTAGGAAACTACTTTTTGATGATAATGATAGACTATGGATTGCTACATATAACGGACTTCAAATAGCCAAAAATCAAAGAAGTATTACAGCGTTATATAATAATGATGATGATAAATCTATAAATGATAATTTCATAAAAACTTTATTTAAAGACAACGCAGGTGTAATATGGGTTGGTACTTATTATGGAGGTATCAATATCTGGAGCGATTTTAACAACAACTTTATTAATATTACTCAAAAAAACTCAAGAGGAGGCCTAAGTTTTAAGGCTGTAAGTTCTATAGTTAACTATAATGACTCATTTTTTTGGTACTGAAGGTGGCGGGATATCTATACTAAATCAAGATACAAATACCATAAAATACATTACAACAAAAAATGCATCAGCGCTTAAAAGTGATAATGTTAAATCACTTTGTATTGCTAGTAATGATAAACTTTGGATTGGTACTTTTACTAACGGTCTAGCAATATATAACCTTAAAACAAATGCCTTTGAGAAATTACCGTTTCCAAAAAAGTTACTAAATTTTCTAGAGAATGTAGGTGTGTTATCTATAGTACAATACGATAACGATAATATGTTAATAGGGACTAATTATAAAGGTTTAATTAAATATAACACACGTAAAAATACATTTAAGATTTTTGATACCAATACTAAACCCAAAGGCTTTATAAGCAATAATATTAAAACCATAAAAGTAGATTCTAAAAATAATATTTGGGTTGGCACTATAAGGGGATTAAACCGTATTTCATCAAACGAAGAGATAACAAATCATATATATATAACAGATTTGAATATTAAGTTCGAAATAAACACAATTTTTGAGGATGATAATGGTGTTTTATGGATTGGAACATTTGAGGATGGACTTTTTAAATTTGAAAATAATCACTTTGAACCTGTTGATTTATATGAAGATAAAGTTGAAATTAATGGTATCAGAAGTATTGAAGAGGCTGAAAACGGCAAATTTTGGGTAAGCACCTATACTCAAGGTATTTTAAAATACAATCCTGTTAAATACAAAGTTGAAGCTTATTATACTAAAAAAGAAGGATTAGCCAGTAATCAATTTAATCGTGATGCTAGTTTACGTATTGGAAAATCTCAGTATTATTTTGGAGGAGTTTCTGGAGTAACATATTTTGATGAAAGCAACCTAACAAAAAACACTTATTCGCCTCAGGTAATTATTACCGGTTTCAAAGTACAAAATACTTCGGTTGTAATTGATAGTAAACAGCAAGGTCTTGAAAATGCAATTTCGTATACAAAAGAGTTAGAGTTAGACCATAATCAAGGAAATTTTAGTTTATCATTTGCTATTCCTAATTTCATTAATGCAGGAAGTAATACCTATATGTATCGTTTAGAAGGTTTAGAAACAGATTGGGTAAAAACTTCTAATAATACAGCAACATACACCATTCAAAAACCTGGAAATTACACGTTTGAAGTTAAGGGAATCAATAGTGATGGTATAGTTAATCAAAATTCAACCACATTACAAATACAAGTAAACCCAGCACCATGGGCAACTTGGTGGGCTTATTTAATCTATTTTATGGTTATTAGTGTTGCCATATATTATCTACTTAATATCTTAAAATCTAAAACTAAACTTAAGCATCAATTAGAATTAGAACATGTAAGAGCGCAACAAATTGAAAAAACAAATACATCTAAACTAGAATTTTTCACAAATATATCTCATGAATTTCGAACACCATTAACCCTCATTCTTTGGGCCACTTCAGCAAATATTAGAAAATTACAGAGGGAGTAGCCAGATGTACAGAAAACTAAAAGTTGTTGAAAGTAGCTCCAATCAATTATTACAGCTTATCAATAGGTTGATGGATTTTCGAAAGTATGAGAATAAATTGATGAAACTAGAAGTTTCAGAAGGAAATATTGTAAAATTTATTGAAGAAATATGCTTGTCATTTTCTGAGTATGCTAAGGCTAAAGATTATAAATATAATTTTGCATCATCATCAGATAATATCAATTTGTACTTTGATGGCGCTAAGTTAGAACGGGTGTTTTATAATTTAATTTCTAATGCATTTAAATATACACCAGATCAGGGAGAAATAAATATTGAAATTATTGAAGAACTAGACAAAGTAGTTGTTTTGGTCAGCGATACAGGTGTTGGTATTCCAGAAGAATATGTAGACAAAATTTTTGAACGTTTTTTTGAGATTTCTAATCTTAAGGATGGTAAAAATAATAATAAAGGTACTGGTATTGGTTTGTCTATAGTTAAAAGCATTATAGACTTACATAAAGGTAAAATAAGTGTTGCTAACTCTACTAAAACTTCTGGTTCAGTTTTTTCAGTTGAACTTATAAAAGGGAAAGGGCACTTAAATGATACTGATATTGTTAAAGACTTCAAGTTTAGCGAAGATATTTCATTATATGAAAATCAGCTAAAAGCCCAAGATTTAAGTTTTGATGATACCACTATTTTTAGAAATATCTCTTCAGTCGAAAAATCTTCAATTTTAATAGTTGAAGATAATAAACAACTACGTGGTTTTATGCGTAATCTACTCGAGTTTAATTATAATGTTTACGAAGCTGAAAATGGAAAGGAAGGATTTGAAATAGCAATTAAAGAAGAAATAGACCTTATTGTAAGTGATGTGGTTATGCCTATAACTAGTGGGATAGAATTATGTGCATTAGTTAAGGGAGATATAAGAACCAGCCATATTCCAGTAATTTTATTAACCACTCGGTCTTCCTTAATATATAAATTAGAAGGATTAGAGCGTGGTGCGGACGATTATATTAGCAAGCCATTTAATATAAAAGAGTTTGAATTAAGGATATCAAATGTTTTAAAATCTATTTCGATATTAAAACAAAAAATGAATACAAACGAAATTTTAAATCAAGAAGATATAGTGATGTCTTCTCTAGATGAAAAACTCTACAAGAAAGCGTTAGATATAATTGAAAAAAGCATAAGCAATTCAGATTTCGATATTCCCTATTTTTGTGAAGAATTAGGTGTGAGTAAATCGGTGTTATTTACTAAAGTAAAAGCTTGGACAGATTATACACCCAAACAATTTATTCAACACATAAGGCTAAAACGTGCAGCTCGTCTTCTTGAGCAAGGTAAAAGTAATATAGGTGAGATTAGTTTCAAAGTTGGTTTTAAAGATCCTAAATATTTCAGTAAAATCTTTAAAAGTAAGTTTGGTAAAACACCTAAAGCGTACTCAGAATCTTTTTTAGAGTATTAATTGCCTACAATTAATTATAATATATAATTTTTTATTCATTGTGCTATGTACAAGAAGTAGTGCCTCCATTAAAGCCTTAAAAAAGGAGTTTTGTCCACTTTTTTAGGAGTTTTCTACTCTGATTTCCCTGTAAATTTGAACCATAATAATTAATTAAACTATCTAAGATTATGAAAAAAATTACACTATTTCTTTGTTTATGCTTTGTAACAAGCACTTATGCTCAAGTTACTGATGGAGAATTCTATAGATTAAGAAACAATTTTACGGCTGACGGTACTATTTATCTTTCTCACGATGGAGCGCCCGATGGATCAACTAAAGCAATTTCTGCATCAGCAGCAGGAGATGGTACTCCTTCTGATACTACGGTATTTCAGTTTGTCGAAATTGGAACATCTGGTAATTATGATATTGTAATTAACACAGGAGACTATAATTTAAGAGCTAATAGCACTACGGCAATAGAATTAAGGGCTTGGAACGGAACTGGATCTACATCTAACCCTGAGATTTGGACTGTTCGTGCATCTGGAACTGCTGGTGTGTTTAATATCCTTACTCCAGATACCTCTTCGGAAAGATTTTTAGTTTATAACGCTCTCAGTAGCGGCAATCCAGGGGTTATTGGTTATTCAGGGAGTGACTTTACTAGAACCCAATGGCATATTGAACCATTAAATACAATGAGTACTTCTGATTTTGAGGCAAGTTCTATTTTTATTTCTAATCCAGTAAATAATCTAATGACTATTAAAGGTTTAGATGGTAAAGTTAATAAAATTGAAGTGTTCAATCTAGTTGGTAAATCTGTATTGCAAAAAGATGTTAAAGGTGTATCTTCTTCAATACTTGATGTGAATTCACTTTCAAGCGGTATGTATCTTGTTAAGTTTTATGGAGAAACATCAACATTCACTAAAAAGTTATAAAAAGATAGAACCTTAGAGTAGTTCTTTTTTTAATTGAAGGAGACAGTTTGGTGTTATTTTCGTCTAACTGTTTTCCTGTTAGAAAAAATTACTTTTTTTAATACATCCCTAATTACAGGTTGTTTTGTAGACGTTTGTATAGTTGCTATTTAAAAAAGAAAAAATATGAAAAATATGGAAAATAGAGTTTTTAGAAAGTACACTAATATTCAAGAATTTAGATGTAAGTTCATCCTTACTGCCTTTATTGCGTTTTTTTGAGTCATGGTATGAATGCTCAAGTGCAATGGTATGGGGATCCTAATCTATCTGTAAATGATAATTTTAGACGATTAGACCCTGATGGAAATAGTAATCCAACAGGCGACAGGTGTGTAGATGATCCGAATACTCCACCTTTTGTAACCACACCAACGGATTCTGAATTTGGTAAATTTTGGCGTATTACTAAGCCAATATCTAGAAAACGTGCGGAATTTGCAAGAACCACAGGAGATGTAAATAGTTTTGTCCCACAGGATGGAGGTACATACTATTACGGATGGAGATGGCGTGTAAATGCTACGCCTAATCTTACTGATGGTGGTATTGCTGTTTTTCAATGGAAGACTGATGAAGGTGGGGATATAAATACGAATAAGCAGAATTACCCATTAAATATGGATTATGATGGGAGTGAATTAAGTTTAAATGCTTTTGGTCCAGCAGAACCTAATTGGAATAGGCCAGGGTCTATCACTCAAAGGCGTACTACCCTATGGAAACAAGCTATACAAGAAGATACATGGGTTACTTTTGTAATTAAGATAAACGTTGAAGATACTTATGATGCTAGTAATAATAGATACGAAGGTTATATTGAATTTTGGTTTAACGGTGTGCAACAAACCTTAGCTAATATGGATTTTGATGAGTATCAAGTGGTACTTACAAATTCTAATACAAGAGCATATCATAAAACCTATGACGGTATTGAAGTGTATCCTAAATGGGGTTCGTATAATGAAAATGCTTGTGATTTTCAGGTAATAACTGATTATGATGATATGCGAGTTGCTTCCACATACGCTGAAGCACTTCCAAGTAATTCAAACGATGGAGATCCTACTGACTTAGAAGGGCTTTATAAAATAAAGCATAGTGTAACTGGTAAGTATTGGACTGTAGACAATGTAAATTCAAATATGATAACTGCTGATGAGATTTTACCAAATAATGATTCACAAATTTTTGAAGTGAAATCTGTTGGTTCTAATGGTTATTACAACATTTCATGTGCCGACCCTAATTGGGATGCTGTAAGGTTTCATACTAGTGATGTTTATCCAACTACGACTTCAACACCAACTACTAACACAAATAATACAAGAATTTTTGAATTTATTTCCAACGGTTCTGGTGCTTATGATATCCATACGCCACAAACTACTACTGGACGATATGCCTATGATAATTCTGGAGACGTTGCATACATTACTGCTGCAGGTACTAGTACTAAATGGTTACTTGAGAGTATTGCCCCTCTTAGTAGTGCAAATTTTGATAAAAGTTCAGTCTTTATTTCTAACCCAGTAGATGGCGAAATAATAATTAAAGGATTAGATAATAAAGTTGATAAAATTGAAGTGTTTAATATGATGGGTAAATCTGTATTAGTAAAAGATACTAAAGGTACATCATCTTTAATGCTTGAAGTAAATGTTCTTACTAGTGGCCTATATCTAGTTAGGTTTTACGGCAAAAAGTCAACATTTGTTAGAAAAATCATCAAAAGATAGAACTCTAGAGTAATTTTTAACCCAATAGAAATTTATTAGAATTTCTGTTGGGTTTGTTATTCAAGGAATTTTATGAGTCAGGACAATACAGGATAGAACTTCATTTTCAAAAAACTAATTTTATTAACTTAGATATAAAAAAATGAAGTTAGTTAAAATAGTTGCTCTCTTATGTTTAATTTTTACTAGTTGTAAAAACAAAAATGATACCCAAGAGAAATCAGAAATTAACCATACGTCTTTAATATTACCAGAACGCCCAAATATTCTTTGGTTAGTTACTGAAGATATGGGAGCTTACATTCCACCATTTGGAGATACCACGGTGGCAACTCCCAATTTAAGCAGGTTGGCAAAAGAGGGTGTGATTTATCCAAATTTATATTCCACATCTGGTGTTTGTGCGCCCAGTAGAGCGGCAATTGCAACGGGTATGTATCCATCTAGTATAGGCGCAAATCATATGCGTACTACATCCTATACAGAAGTTACAGGGTTACCTAAGTATGAAGCTGTACCACCTTCAGGTGTAAAAATGATAAGCGAATGGTTACGAAAAGCAGGCTATTATTGTACAAATAACTATAAAGAAGACTATCAGTTTAAAGCTCCAGTTACAGCATGGGATGAAAGTAGTCCCTATGCACATTGGAGAAACAGAGAAAGTAATCAACCCTTCTTTTCGGTTTTTAATTTTACCGAAACCCACGAATCGGGTTTATTTGAGCCTTACGGATTTCGAGAAATAGAAACGAGACTTTACCACGCAGGAGATAGAGGCTACAAATGGAAAAATTTTGGTGGGTCGCATGCTAAAAATAGAATGGTTGAAGAAGATACTCCTATGCATTTGCCAAAAGATACCAAATTCAATATCCCACCATATTTACCTGATAATGAAGTTACACGTCGCGATATGTGGAAGCTTTATAATAATATCGTCGAAATGGATAAGCAGGTAGGAGCAGTATTAAAACAGTTGGAAGATGATGGTTTGTTAGAAAACACCATTATTTTCTTCTATGGAGACCATGGCGGCCCTTTACCTAGAGAAAAACGATTAATTTATGATTCTGGATTAAATACACCTATGATTGTTAGATTTCCAAATAAGATAAAGGCAGGAACAAAAGATAATCAGTTAATTAGTTTTGTAGATTTTGCACCAACCTTGTTATCATTAATAGGAGAAGAACCAAAATCATACATACAAGGGCAAGCCTTTTTGGGAGATCATATAGCCGAGGAGCGCGATTATATTCATGGCGCAGCAGATAGATTTGATGGGTTTACAGATGTAATTAGAGCTGTACGAGACAAGCAATTCAAGTATATTAGAAACTACAGGCCAGAACAAGGCTACTATTTACCAGTAGAATACAGAGAAAAAATACCAACCATGCAGGAGTTACTAAGGCTTAAAAATGAAGGTAAATTGAGCGATGTACAAAAGCAATGGTTTAGAACCAGTAAGCCAAAAGAAGAGCTATTCGATTGTAAAGCCGACCCACACGAGTTAAATAATTTAGCTAATAATTCAGAATATCAAGAAAAACTTAAAGAGTTAAGCTTAGAAATGGATAGGTGGTTAAATGAGGTTGGAGATGATCCAGATATAGCAGAAGGTAAACTCATTAAAAAATTATGGAATGATAATGATAGGCAACCAAAAACTGCGATGCCAATAATCAAAAATGAAAATGGAAATATAACTATCAGTTGTAATACTGAAGGTGTTTCAATTGGATATAGAGTAGTTAAGAACGGAGAGAAAGCACCTCAATCTTGGGAAATTTATCAAAGCCCAATAACCTTATCTGAAGGAGTGAAATTACAAGTTAAATCACATCGAATTGGTTATCTGCCCAGTAAAATACTAGAGTATTCAGAATAATTATAAAAATTTTCAATTGCCATGAAATATCTTTTCTCTCTTTTATTATCATTTACTTTATTATTTAATTGCCAACCCGAAAAGACCGACAAATCCACAACTAAAGACGCTTCAGTAGATTTAAAAACATTAAGCAAAAATTTTAAATCGCCTGCTATTCAATACCGTCCAGAAACTTGGTTTCATCTTAATGGAAATAACATCAGTAAAGAAGGCTTAACCTTAGATTTAGAAGCGATAAAAGCTGCAGGGTTACAAGGTATTCATCTATTCAATAAATCAGGGAGGCTTTATCCAAATGTAAAACCCATCAAAATTTTATCCCCAGAATGGGAAGACATGATTAGGCATGCCGCTGATGAATGTAAGCGTTTAGGATTAAAATTCACCATGCAAAATTGTCCGGGTTGGTCTATGACAGGCGGTCCATGGGTGCCAGTAGAAGAGGCACAACGTGAAGTGGTGGAATCTGTTTACACAGTAAAAGGTGGAAGTGAATTTAATGAAGTACTTTCACTTGACGCTTTATACAAAACATCAGATTACGATTATAAAGAAATACAAGTTCTCGCTTTTCCAACTCCAGAAGGCGATGATGTAGAAGTGCTTAATCCTTCGAGTGTTGAAAGTAATAATAAGTTAGCACCATGGGAAGCCATTTTTAATCCCAACTCTAAAATAATTGTTACCAGAACAACAACACGATTAGAGCAAAACTTAGATGATTTTAGAGTTCACGGAACGACCAAGATAAATGGAAAAGATACTTGGTTGAAAACTAAATTTGAGAAACCTGTAACTATTCGGTCTATTGTTTTTCCGCCTTTGCGACATATTTTGTTAGATAAACAATATCCTAAAATTGAAGCGAAATTAAAAGTACAAGCGATAATTGATGGCAAACTAAAAGATGTAACAACGGTTAATTTTCCTGATGGAAACTGGAATGACAGACGAAAATATGTAACCTTAACGATTCCTGAAACCACATCAAAAGAGTTCGTTTTTACTTTTAAAGGCGAACATGCGTTAGCACCAGAATTTATTCATTTAACTTCCAAACCAAGATTGCATAACCATCAAGCTAAAGCAGCTAAAACACTACGTCGTTTAGAAAAGAATGTAGTGTATGATTATGCTGAAAATACCATTATCAATTCCAATGAAATTATTAATATTTCTGATAAATTGGATGCTGAGGGTAGATTGACTTGGGAAATTCCTAGAGGCGATTGGACTATTGTGCGTTTTGGACATATCAACATGCGATTAACCAATAAGCCTGCAGTACCTGAAGCTACAGGTTGGGAATCTAGCAAGTTAGACAGGGTTGCGATTGAAAACCATTTACGAAATGGAATGATTGGTAGTTTAATCAAAGATGGTGGTCCTATTGGCGATGGTAAATTACATGGTTTGTTAATTGATAGTTGGGAAAGTCATGTGCCTACTTGGACTATGAATTCTCAAGATATGTTTAGTGAATTTGAACAACGCAGAGGTTACAGTATGAAAACTTATTTACCTGCAACTATGGGTTATATTGTTGAAAGTCCAGAAGTAAGTACAAAATTTTTAAGAGACCTGAGACAAACTATGGATGAGGTTTTTATTGATAATTTTTTCAAACATTTTGCAACCATAGCTCATGATATGGGAGCCGAAGTTTATACCGAAGGTGCTGGAGGAGAAGTGTTACCAATCGACCCCATGCGCTATTATGGTGTTAGTGATGTTCCAATGACGGAGTTTTGGTACCCTAAAGCACCATCTAACCAAAACGAATATGCTAAACCTATTTTTAACGCTGCATCTGCAACGCATTTATACAATAAACCGATGTTAGCTGCAGAAGCTGGAACCCAATTAGGTGTGCAATGGAAAGAACATCCTTTTACATTAAAATATTTGATAGATTATAATTTCACAAAGGGCGTAAATCATTTAGTATTTCACACGTTTTCCCATACACCGCAAACGGATGTGTTTCCTGGGTCTAGCTTTGGAGGTCATATTGGCTTTCCGTTAGTACGTGAGCAAACGTGGTGGCCTTATATGAAAGATTGGACAGATTATTTATCTCGAAATCAATATGTTTTGCAACAAGGGGAATACGTCGCTGATGTTTTACGATATTATGGAGATCATTTTGAAAGACCACCTTTTGATTTAGATTACTTTCCAAAAGGGTATCGTTTCGATTATTTAAATGCTGAAATACTAAATGATAAATTGAGTGTTAAAAACGGTAAAATTCATGTAGAGAATGCTGGGGATTATCGTGTAATTACACTCAGAGATTCAAAAAATATGCTATTATCTACTGCAAAAAAACTTAAAGAATTAGTATTGGAAGGCGCTGTGGTTTTGGGAGATAAACCTCAAGATTCTCCAAGTTTAATGGATGATGAAAACGATTTAAAAGCGTTGTCTCAAATTACGGATGCTTTATGGGGAAATACATTAGAAGGCGTTAAACAAATTGGCAAAGGAAAAGTATATTGGGGGAAATCACTCGATGAGGTTTTAAAAGCAGAACGGATTGAGCAAGACGTTATAGTGCCAGAAGGTTTGAATATAAAATGGATTCATCGTGAAACAGCAGACTCACATATTTATTTTGTAGCATCAAATCATGACAAATCAGTTGACGCCACATTGAGTTTTAGAGTCAACGATATGTACCCTCAAATATGGAATGCTTTTAATGGAGAGCAAAAGGAAGCAAAAATTTGGAGCACCTCAAATAATAGAACAAATGTAGTCTTATCTTTTGCTCCAAGTGGAAGTGCAATTGTTGTATTTTCAAAAGGAAACAAAAAGCCTTATGCTAATAAAGTAACTTATAATGATGCCATTATTCTAAATACAGTAACGGGATGGTATAAAATCCATAAAACTAATAACTACGCGAAATTAACATGGAAAAATGAAGGCTTTATAGTTTCAAAATCTGGAAAATACCAATTTTATAATAGTGAAAATAATACTACTAAAGATATTGTTGTCAATGAAAAATCACTTCAAAATAATTGGGAATTACGTTTTGATAAAGGTTGGGACACACCGCAAACTATAAAAATTGATGAACTAAAATCATTAACAATGTTAGCGAATGATGCTATTAAGCACTATTCAGGAACAACATCTTACAGCAAAACCTTCAATATATCTGAATCACCTCAGCATATAGTAATTGATTTAGGAATTGTGTCAAATATTGCGGAACTATGGTGTAATGGAAATAAAATAGGAGTAAAATGGGCACCTCCTTTTGTGTTCGATATTAGTGAATCTGTAAAAATAGGAGAGAATCAAATAGAAATAAAAGTAACAAATACTTGGCGAAACCAACTTATTTTTGATAATAGAAGACCAAAATCAGAACGAAAAACTTGGACTACTAATCCACCAAAGAAAGATGAAACAGAATTAGAGGTTTCAGGCTTGATTGGACCAGTAGTTTTAAAAATTATTTATTAAGTCTGCTTCGACTCAAATATCTAGTTGCGAATGGTTTGCATTTATTTAAGAACTAAGTGTTTCAACTATAATATGGGTTATTTAACTTCAAAGCAGGATAGTTCAGGATGCATCTTTACTCAAAATTTTAGAACTTAGAAAAAAATAATTTTACCTTAAGTTTTAGCTATGAAGAAAATTACCTTCAAATCAATATTATTTTTCGTTTTTATGTTATGTTCTATTTACATAACAGCGCAAGACGCGCCACCTTCTGATGATATTTTTAGATTGAAAAATGTAGAAACAGGGCTGTTCCTAACCGATGCAGGTACAAGTGCAACAGCAGTTACCATGACAAATTTAGGTGAAGAAGATGAAAGCACCCATTTTAGGTTTGTGCAAAGCAGTACATTTTATAATATTGATAGTGAAGTTTTAGGCACATTACGTGCTCCAGGTAATGGAGGTCCAGGTGGTCCTTTTGTAGTGGTTAGTACTACTAGTACTGCGCCAACAACTGTTGCCGATAGATTATGGAGGATACAACATAACCAAACGGATGATACCTATAGATTTCAATCAGGCACCAGTAATAGATACATGTATCATAATGCCAATGGAACTGTAACCCATGTTGCAGTTGCAGCAACGGATGATAGAAGTAATTGGGAACTCATTCCATTTGTGGAAACTCCTGTAGAAATTGCTCCAGATGAAGATACAAGTACAGACTTAAATTGTCCAGCTTCAGGTGAATTCGAAAACAACAATACCAGAAATGTAGATGTGCCAAACTCCGATAATGTAGGTACTGCTGATGATAGAAGTTGCTACTCTGATTACTCAGAAAGTGATGTTAATGGAAAAACTTGGGGTGTTTACAATATTACTGTAGGGTCTAACCATTGGGATGCTCCAAACACTTTACAGCCTAGAATAGAACGTTCTTTATCTAGATCTGGGGAAACTGGTGTTGGGAGTTATGCAAGATTCACGGGAACGTTTAGGATTTTAGAGGTAGGCGATGCCGGTAGTTTTGGTCAAGATGGAACTTACATTGCACAAGCCAAAGGTAAACATACTGGTGGTGGTGGTCCACCAGATCCTGCCATTTGTTTATATAGAGCACACCCTGTTTATGGCACAGGAATAAATGCAGATAAGCAAGTAGCATTCGATATTTATGCGGAACGTATCTTAGAGCGGGGCGGATCAGGTAGTGGAAGAGAAGTTGTTTTACTAAAGCGAGTAAATAAAAATGAAGAAATTGACTTTGAGTTAGAGGTAGGTTTTAGAGTAGATCCAAACGATGCTACAAAAAAATTCATTATTGCGATGCAGTAATTGGAGGTGACGCATTTAATTATAATATTCCTGATCCAGAAAGAGGGTTAGAATCTGGTGTTAGGTATGGTGTATATCGCGTTAGAGGCGGTCGAGCACAAATTAGATGGGCAAATACAATGTACCAGAAGGTAGAAGTTGAGGATACTGGTAATCCTGTTCCATCTGACGACATTTACAGGTTGAGAAATGTAGCCACAGGTAAATTTTTAACAGCTGTAGGATCAAGTGCTGAACCTGTTATAATGACTGACTCAGGTGAGGCTCAAAATACACATTGGACGTTTGTAGAAAGTGGAGCATATTTTAATATTGATAGTGAAACTGTTGGTATATTACGTGCACCAGGTTCTGGTTTTTCTGGAGGTGCTTATCGCGTTGTTAGTACAGGAGCAACGGCACCATCAAGTGATACAGATAAAACGTGGACAATAGTATATAACGATGTTGATGATACCTATAGATTTGGATCTAGAACTTCTGGTAGATATTTGTATCAAGAGGTAGACGGAACTGTAACACACAGTATAGCTCCAGAATCAGATACTAGAAGTGTATGGGAAGCTATTCCCACAAGCGTTTCTTTAAGTACTGAAGATATAGCGTTAAAAAATAATGCAGTAAAAGTCTATCCTAACCCAACAAATGGAGAATTTACACTAGCCTTTAATAATCTAGATACTGTCAATATTAAAATTTATAGTGTACTTGGTAAACTGGTTTACGAAAACAAAACAAAGGCTAAAAAGTTAAACATAAGGGATAAGGCATTTACCTCTGGTATTTACCTTATTCAAGCCACTACAAACGATAATGAAATCTACCGTACTAAACTTGTAGTACGTTAAGATAGTAGACATTAAATTAAAACAAAAGATATTTTGGACGTTACCCTCCTAAGGTCGGGTCGGGCTATCCACTATATCTTTTGTTTTTGTCATTCTTATTTAGGTAGGAATACATAATAAAATTTATCTCCTCTCCTAGTTCTAGTAATTTTTATAAACAAACAAAAGGATGCCGTTTCTATCCCTAACGCTTGCTAAACCTGTAAATTCAAGTATTTTAAGTAACTAAACGTATGTGAAACTGTAAAGACATAGAAAATCTCTCTTAAAATTATTTTATTAGTCAGGACAAAACAGGATAGTTATTAAACAGTATTTAAATAACTTTCCCATGACTTAATACAATAAAAATGCAAAGACGAAACTTTATACAGCTATCTACCTTAGCTGGAGTAGGCTTGTCACTTCCAATGGCCGGTATTTTAAACTCATGTGAAAGCCACCCAGAACATTCTTTAGAATTTAAAAATCTAATTTCAGGTCTTTTAAAAGATTGGTGCGATGGGATGATAAAAGTACAAATTAACAATCCTTCTAATTTGGAAGAGCATGGTGCTTTAGGTTGTCCATCGTGTTCGCATATTCATGGGCGCTGTATGGATGCGGTGTATCCGTTTTTGTATATGGCTGATGTTTCAGGAGATAAAAAATATATCGAAGCCGCTAAGTTGGTTATGACTTGGGCAGAAAACAATGTGTCACAAGAAAATGGTGCTTGGACAGTTGTGCCTAATCCAAAGTCGTGGAAAGGAATAACTGTTTTTGGTGCTATTGCGTTAGCGGAAGCGTTGCATTATCATGGTCATGTTTTGGACGAAAAAACTCAAGAATCTTGGATCAACCGCTTAGAAAAAGCAGGACAATATATTCATGATACTTTTACGATAGGTTTTACAAATATAAATTATCCAGGTACCGCTGTATATGGATTAAACTTAATAGGAAATGTTTTAAATAATAGTGATTTTAAAGCTAAAAGTAAAAAATTAGCTTCTGAAGTAAAAGTATATTTTACAGCTAACGAAGGTTTATTATTCGGAGAATGTAAAAAGAGCTCAGGTAAATTAAGTGCTAAGGGATTGCATGGTGTAGATTTAGGATATAATGTAGAGGAAACACTAAATAGCTTAGTAATGTATGCGCTAAAAGAAAAAGACGAAGAGTTATTACAAATTCTCACAAAATCTTTAAATAGTCATTTAGAGTTTATGTTGCCAGATGGTGCATGGGATAATAGCTGGGGAAACCGTATGTACAAATGGAGCTATTGGGGAAGTCGCACATGCGATGGTAGCCAACCAGCTTTTGGAATGATGGCACACATCAATCCTGCATTTGGAACAGCTGCCATAAAAAATACAGAGTTATTAAAAGCGTGTACAGCTAAAGGCCTAATCCACGGTGGGCCACATTTTATATCAGCAGGTATTCCACCATGCGTGCATCACACGTTTACACACGCAAAACCTTTAGCTGCTTTACTAGATCATTGGGAGCATTTACCAGAGATAAATAAAAACACAGCATTACCAAGAGTAACAGCCGATGGTATAAAGCACTTTAAAGATTTAGATGTTACACTTTTTGCACGTGGAGATTGGAGAGGGACTGTAAGTGCATATGATGCAGAATATCATTATAAATACGATTTTCGTCAAGCTTCAGGTGGTGCATTAGGTGTTTTGTTTCATAATAAAGTTGGTTTATTATGTGCTGCGAGTATGGCAGAATACCATATGGTAGAGCCATACAATCAACAACCGCAACCAAATAAAGATATAACTTTAACACCAAGAATTGAAACCTTTAAAGATGAGGTTTGGTACACTAACCTTTACGATTTACCAGCGACCGTTAGTAGTAAAGATGAGCATGGTAATATTCAAATTGCAGCCAATGTTAAACTAAAAGATGTTGAAAGAAATATAGTTAAAGAAACTGCTTCGGAGTTTGATATAGATTACGATTGTTCGGTTGATAAAATGGAGATTAAAGTTAAAACAGATCAATTTGTTACAGAGCCAACAGCATTTGTTCTGCCAATAATCTCACCTAATAATGAGGTGGTTACTAAAGTTAGTGAGACAGAAATTACTGTTCAAAAACCAGAAGGATTGGTAACTATTAAGGCAAATGCACCTATTAAAATAAAACAGATAGAAGGCAATAGAACTTTTAATATGGTTCCTGGTGCAGAGGCCATTCCGTTAGAAGTATTTTTTAATCAAGGTAAAAAAGAACTGCTGATTATAATAACAGTAAGTTAATAACTTAAGATTTTTATTTTATTTAAAATGTAGAATGGTTTTTCGAAATATCTGTTAATATAAAAAGGAAAGGTAACAGAGATAAAGGCTTTATGCTCACAAATATTCTAGATGGTAATTGGGTCAAATTTGCTAATGTTGCTTTTGATAAAGATTTTAAAAAAGGGATTTCTAGTTTACTTTTTAATGGTAAGAAAGGTGTGTTAGAATTGTGTTATGGTAGTCTTTTGGAAATCTTTTAGGTAAATTTAAAATATCTTCCAACAATTTTAAAGAGTTATAAACGGTATCAATATTCAGAAAGGAAAACACGATATATTTTAGCGTTTAAAGCTAAGAACAGAAGTTCTTTGCAAATTTATTAGTTGAAGTTTGATTAAAAATAAGAACGAATGAAAAATAAAGTGATTACATCAAATAAATATAGAATAATCAGTTTTGTGTTAGTGTCGCTTTATTTGATGATTTTAAGTTCTTGTACCACTCAAAACAAAGAAAAAGTAAACCAAGATTTATATAGTGGCTTTCAAAATCCTCCTGCCGAAGCGCGTCCATTTGTGCGTTGGTGGTGGAACGGTAATAAAATTAAAACCCAAGAATTAGATAGAGAATTAGAGTCTCTTAAAAGTGTAGGTTTTGGAGGTGTTGAAATTAATCCTATTGCAATGCCTGTTGCTCCAGATACTGATACCAAATCATTAGTTTGGATGAGTGATCAATGGATTGACATGGTGGTTCATGCCTGTAAAAAAACTAAAGATTTAGGTATGATTGCCGATATTATAGCAGGAACAGGTTGGCCATTTGGAGGAGAGTTTCTTAAAGATGAAGAAACCTCTCAGCGTATGGTGTCTGATAATATTATCTATAATCAAGGTACCAAGATAGAAATAGATGAAGATAATCTTATAAAATTATATAAACGAAAGAATAAAAATAATAGAGCACAAAGGCACATTAGTAAAAGAACAACTTACAAACTATCTTATGTTAAACTAGTACCCGAAAATTGTAGCGATACTAAGCAAATTTTAGATTTAAAGAATCACATAGATACTAATGGAAAAATTTCTTATAATATAAAGCAAAAGGGGAGTTATTTATTGTCTTATGGTTTAGTTCAGCAAAACTTTAGGGAGGTTACACTAGGAGCTCCTGGTGGTGCAGGTCCTGTAATGGATCATTACAAAAAGGAAATGACCTTAGCATATTTAAATCGTATGAAGAAAATATCTGAACGTTCGGGTATTCCGCTAAACGATTTAATTCGAGCTATATTTTGTGATAGTATAGAAGTGTCTGGTGCAAATTGGACAGATGGATTTGAAAATTTGTTTTTTGAAGCCTATGGTTATAAACTTAATGATTGGATGCCTTTTATTTTTTATAAGGCTACAGGCAACTATTCAGAAGGGAAATATTCTGAAAATTTTACCCTTGAGTTTAAAGACCAGTTAAAACGCGTACGTTATGATTATAATAAGTTGTTGGTTGAAGTGTTTTTAAAAAATTTCACTCAGACTTATAAAGGTTTTTGTGAAGAGAATAATATTCTATGCCGTTATCAGGCTTATGGTACGCCTTTCTTAATGGGTATGTTAGATGGTTACATGATTCCAGATATTCCTGAAAGCAACAATTGGATTTATACTGTTGAAATGAAAGATTCTGTTTGGGATTGGAAGCAGTCTCATGGCTATATGATTTGGAATATGTATGCCTCTGCAGGTGCTCATTTATCAGATAAAAAAATTACCAGTTGCGAGGCCATGACCAATTTGGGAGGTGTGTTTAAAGCTACGCTTGAAGAAATAAAGCAGCATGATGATATGAATTTTATAACTGGAATTAATCATTCCGTATTACATGGTTATAATTATTCCCCGCCTGAAGTTCCATTTCCTGGTTGGATACGTTATGGGGCTTATTTTAGTGAGCAAAATACATGGTGGAAACATTTATACCATTGGGTAGATTACAACTCTAGATTATCTTATGTGTTCCAAAATTCTCAAGCCGATAAGTCTATTGCAATCTTAGGACCTACTGCTGATCTCTGGGGAGATAAAGGTTTGGGAAGAACTTCTTTTCATATGGAACCGAAGTATTTGTATCGATTATGGGAACCAATAAGTCAATTAGGATATTCTGCTGAATACATTAATCAAGGCATTCTTGAAAGAGCAACAATACATGATGGGAAAATTACCTATGGTAAAATGACCTATAAATTGTTAGTTTTAGCCAGTTTAAAATCATTAAGTCCAGAAACAGCATTAAATATTAAGACATTTGTTGAATCTGGAGGAAAAGTAATTATTGTTGATCAACTACCTATAAAGTCGTTGCATTTTTCTGAATATAAAAAAAATGATGCCTTGGTTGAAAATACTATGACTAAACTTGTTGCAAATTATCCCAAATCATTAATTCAAGTAAAACAACCGGAACCTATTGAAGCATTGTTCAAATGGACAAAAGATATATTGAAAACAGTTCAAATAGAAGCAGATGTGGTTATAAGTAATCCAACTGAAAATGTCTATCAAATACATAAATACACAAATGATAAAGAGATTTATTTTTTTACTAATGTGCATCGATTTGAGACAACATCTTTTGATGCTAAATTTCCTTTTGAAGGAAAATATCCATACATCTGGAATCCAGAAACAGGAGTAAAACAGCCTTATTATTTTGATTTAAATTCAAATGAGTTAAGTGTTAGCTTAGAGCCATTGGAGTCTCTGTTATTAGTTTTTGAAGATGATAAACCAAAGATAAAAGCTATACTTGTTGATACAAAAATAAAAGAATCAAAAGTATTGGATGTCAATTGGAAAGTGGTAGGAGAGCGAAAAGATGGTAAAATGTTTAATTGGGATATGCCTAAGCTTATTGATTTAAGTAAATCTGAAGATAGTACTCAAAACACTTTTGGAGGAGAGATTATTTATTATGCAACTATAAATAATCCAAGAGATTTTACGCATTTAGATTTAGGTAATATAAACGAAGGTATTACAGGGTTATTTATAAATGGCGAAAAAGTTGGTAAACGTTGGTATGGAAAGGCGATTTATCCCATAGCTAACTATCTCGAAAAAGGCGATAATGAAATTGTAATTCATTATACAACTGTATTAGCTAATTATGCCAAGTCGCTTAAAAATAATAAAATGGCATTTGAGTGGACAAAGAGATACAAAGATTTGGTGCCAACAGGTATTGAAGGACCAGTAAAGCTATTGAAGTATTAATCTTTAACTATTATTATATGACGCGAATTATACCAGTAATTTTAATATTACTTTTTAGTGGAGCTTGTGCCAGTAAAAAAGATGAAGCAGTCCCTAACATAATCATTATAAATATAGATGATATGGGTTGGAAAGATGTTGGTTTTATGGGTAGTGAATACTATGAAACACCCAATATAGACCACTTATCTAGTTTAGGAATGGTATTTACAAATGGCTATGCTTCAGCATCTAATTGCGCACCTAGTAGGGCCTGTTTAATGACAGGGCAATGGACACCACGTCATGGTGTTTTTACTGTAAGTCCTTCGGCACGAGGAAATTCTAAAAACAGAAAATTAATCCCTACAAAAAATACACATACATTATCACCTAAGCATAAAGTTCTACCACAAGTTTTACAAGAACATGGATACTTAACTTGTCATGCTGGAAAGTGGCATTTAAGTGATAATCCATTAGAGTATGGTTTTGATATAAATATTGGTGGCGCACATAATGGTTTGCCTAAAAGTTATTATCCACCATATAAAAATGTTGATTTAAAAGGAAGGGATAATCAATATTTAACCGATTTAATTATGGAAAAAGCACTTATGTTTGTAGATACAGCGCAGCAACCATTCTATCTTAATTATGCGCCTTATGCAGTTCATGTACCTATAATGGCTGTAGACAGTATTGTCCCCAAATATGAAAAAAACACCTTGGAAAGGTCAGGGAAATGCTGAATACGCTTCTATGGTTGATAATCTAGATAGAAATATCGGTATGCTTACCAATAAATTAAAAGAAAGAGATATTTTTGATAACACACTTATAATTTTTACTTCAGATAATGGAGGCTTATACGGTATAACAAAGCAAAAACCCTTACGAGCAGGAAAAGGAAGTTATTATGAAGGTGGTATAAGAGAACCTTTTTTCTTTGTTTTGAATAGTAAAATTAAACCAGATACTAAAAGTGATATTCCCATAACCAATTTAGATATTTTTCCAACAGTTTTAAATTACGCTGGGGTTAATACTAATGCATTAAATCTTGATGGGAATAGTTTGATGCCTGTTTTAGAGGAACAAGTACAAGTTTTAGAACGTCCGTTGTTTTGGCACTTCCCTATTTATTTACAAGCTTATAATGTTAATGACAACGAAAACCGAGATGCATTGTTTAGAACTCGTCCTGGGTCTGTTATACGAAAAGGAAATTGGAAGCTTCATTATTATTTTGAAGATGAAGGTGTGGAATTATATAATTTATCTGAAGACATTGGAGAAAGAAATAATCTTGCAGAATCCAACCCTGCAAAAACAGAAGAAATGTTAATACTTTTAAAGACATGGTGGAAAGAAACAAATGCACCAATACCAAAAACCAAAAATCCTGAATACGTAAATTAAATTTAGTAAAGGAGTTGTCATGTTCAAGGTAATTTTAAGTTTGCTTTTTAGTTTTAGCAAGGTGTAGTGATTTATATTTAAAGACTTTTTTATACAAGACACCACAGGATAATTTTATAGAAACTTAAAAATAACTTTACCCATAGAACTATAATTATACTTTTTAATTTAAAAATCCCATGGAGAATACAAACTGGGTAATCCAACTTTTAGGTCGTTTGCACCCACTATTGGTTCATTTCCCAATAGGACTACTAGTAGTTGCATTATTTCTTGAACTACTAACAATTCGACGTAAAAAAATGGGCTGAGAGAGGTATCAACTGGATGGTTTACATTGGTGCCGTATTCGCAAGTTTATCAGCTTTATTTGGTTGGCTATTGCGTTCTCAAGAAGATTATACGGGCAATTTAGTTGACAATCATCAATACACAGGTATTGCTACAGCGGTTTTAGCAGTAATAACAGCTTTTATTTTAAAATATACTTTAAAGAAAAAGTCTATAGGCCTTCGATTATATAGATTTGTACTAATCGTAACAGTAGTTTTACTAACCATAGCTGGACATTTAGGCGCAAACTTAACCCACGGAGAAGATTATTTAACAGCAGTTTTACCAGGAAATAAAAATGCTTATGATAATGCAAAATCTATAGCTTTACTTTCTGAGCTAAAAGCATCAGATTCCTTATCAGAATTACAAAAAGACAAATTAAACCTGGAAGTAAGAGGTCTTTTCGCCCATAAATGCTACCAATGTCATAGTGAAAACAAGCAAAAAGGCGAGTTAGTGCTTGAAACAAAACGAGGGGTTTTTAAAGGCGGGAAAAGTGGATTGGCAGTTGTGGCAGGTAAACCCCAAGAAAGCGAAATTTACAGACGTATTACACTTCCTGCAAATCATAAGGAAGTTATGCCAACCAAAGGTAAATTGCTTACTTCAGATGAAATAGTACTTGTAAAACTTTGGATAGAAGAAGGCGCACATTGGTCAGATAAAGCAGTAAAAATTTTTCCTGAAGCTGAATTAGCTTTAGTAAAACCTGAGCTACCAAAAAACCAAGATATTACCCATCCCATTGATAAATTAATTGATGCTTATTTCAATAAAAATAATATTAATTGGCAAGATGTTATTGACGATAGAGCTTTTATAAGACGTGCTTATATGGATGCCATCGGATTAATACCTGAACCGAACGTGGTTAAAGATTTTATAAATGATGATAATCCAAACAAAAGAGAAGAATTAGTTGATAGTTTATTAAACGATAATCAAAATTACACACAACATTGGTTAAGCTTTTGGAATGATTTATTACGAAACGATTATTACAGCGTAGGTGGTAAAAAACCTATTACGCATTGGTTGTATAGGTCTTTAATGAAAAATAAATCTTATGACCAAATCGTGACCGAGTTGGTAAACCCCGTAAAAGGTTCAGAAGGTTTTATACAGGGGGTAAAATGGCGTGGTGTTGTCAATGCAAGTCAAAGAACCGAGATGCAAGCGGCGCAAAACATCGGACAATCTTTAATGGGTGTTAATGTAAAATGCGCGTCCTGTCATAACAGTTTTATTAGTAATCTAACATTAGACCAAGCCTATGGATTTGCAACTATATTTTCTGATTCCATATTAGAATTGAATAGATGCGATAAACCCATAGGTAAAATGGCGAAAGCTAATTTTTTGTACCCAGAACTAGGAAGTGTTGAGGGCGAAACAGTTAAGGATAGATTGTTGAAGCTTTCAGAGGTTATGGTACAAAGAGACAATGGCAGACTGTACCGCACCATTACCAATAGATTTTGGGACAGACTGATGGGACGAGGTATTGTTGAACCCTTAGACGAAATGGATAATGCACCATGGGATGCTGAAGTACTCGATTGGTTATCGGTAGATTTTATCGATTCGGGTTCAGATTTAAAGTATTTAATTAGGCGCATCATGACCTCTAAAGTCTATCAACTACCCATGGTCAATTATAAAAAAGAGGAAGATTTAAAAACTAAGTACGTCTTTAAGGGCCCAGTAACGCGTCGATTGAGTGCGGAGCAATTTTCGGATGGCGTAAGTCAAATTATCGCGCCCTTGTACCCACAAGTTGCATTTAACCCCAATGGAGATAATATTAAAGCCATACGCATATGGCACTTAGAAGAAGTGTTAGGTAGAGTAGTTTTACCTGAACCAGGTAAACGATATTTTAGAAAATCATTTAATATTTCAAAGGAGGCTATAAATAAAGCAGAGATTTTAATTTCGGTGGATAATTCGTATATCCTTTACCTTAACGGGAAAAAATATCGCAAAATAAAAATTGGAAGGCAGTAGATAAAATCGATGTTTCTGAGCAATTACATCCAGGAAAAAATACCATTGCAATTATAGGAGAAAATGGAGGTGCTATTGCAAACCCTGCAGGAATATTATTTGCTTTTAAGATTGACTATGAATCTGGTAAAAGCACACTTTTAAAGTCTGATTTATCTTGGGTAAGTTCTCGTGAATTACCTGAAGGTGATTGGACAGACGTGGAGTACGATGATAATTCGTGGAAGAAGGTTAGAAATTACAGTACCGGAAATTTTAAGAATTGGGGGCAACTTCTTGATTTTACTTTTAAACCGCACAGCGAAAAATTTGCACGTGCTAGTTTGGTAAAACAACACCCATTTATGAAGGCTTTAGGAAGGCCCAGTAGAGAAATTGTTACCACTTCAAGAGAAGACCAAGCAACCTTATTGCAAGCTTTAGAACTCACAAATGGAGAGTTTTTTAACAGCGTTTTAGAAGAAGGAGCGCAGTCATGGTTAAAAAAATATGGTGAAGATAGTAGTGCTATTGTCGATAATTTATATGAAAAAGCATTAAATAGAAAGCCCTCAAATGAAGAAAAAACGATTATGCTAAATGTTTTAGGAGAGGCACCAGAAGAAGAACAACTGCAAGATGTATTTTGGGCTGTTTTAATGTCGCCAGAATTTCAGTTTATCAATTAAAAGTAAAAAAATGGATGTCAATAAATCACGTAGAGATTTTTTAAAGAAAATGAGTGCTGCTAGCTTATCAGCAGCTGCAACTACAATTCCGGGATTTAGTTTTTTAAGTTCTTGTTCGCCTGAGGTTCAAAAAATAGCATCTACCGCAGATACTGTTATTTTACTGTGGATGGCTGGAGGTATGGCACATACTGAAACATTTGATCCCAAGGCTTATGTCCCGTTTGAAAAAGGAGTGGAAAGCAAAAGAGTGCTAAGTACCTTTCCAAAAAAACCGACTATAGTTGATGATTTATATTTTTCTGAAGGATTAGAATCTATAGGTAGCGTAATGGATAAAGGCGCCATAATTCGTTCTTATAAATCGGCTGATTTAGGACATATTTTACATACGCGTCATCAATACCATTGGCATACCTGTTATGAGCCACCGCAATCGGTTCAAGCACCCCATATAGGGGCGTGGATAGCTAAAGAGTTAGGACCTGCAAACACAGTAATCCCGCCTTTTATTGCCATGGGGCAACGTTTTACAATGGGAGAATCAGAAGAGTTAAAAGCATTTCATTCTGCAGGATTTTTAGGGACTGAATATGGTCCTTTTTTAATCCCAGACCCTTCAAGTGGTTTAGAAAGTGTACGTCCGCCAAAAGGCATGTCGCTTAAACGTTTTGAAGCACGTTATAAATTATATAAAGAACTCGCAAACAAAAGCGAGGTCATGGAGCAAGCCAGCGATTATCAGCGGGAGTCTTTAATGCGTTCCATGGAGCAGTCCTATCGTTTATTGAATTCGCCAGAAGCCAAAGTGTTTGATTTATCAGAAGAGTCAAAAGACGTTTATGATACTTATAATACAGGTCGTTTTGGTTTAGGTTGTTTGTTGGCAAAACGTTTGGCTCAGAATGGTGGGCGTTTTATTAGTGTGTCTACAGAATACGAACCATTTTTAGGCTGGGATACCCATGAAAATGGACATACAAGACTTATTAAAATGAAACAATTAATAGATAAGCCGATAGCGCAACTTGTTAAGGATTTAGACGAATCAGGACATCTAGACAGAACATTGATAATTTTAGCAAGTGAGTTTAGTCGTGATGCCATTATGGAAGGCAGACCGGGTAAAAAAGTGAAAAATCAAGTAAACCAACCTGATATTATTAGAAAAGAAAAACACTACGGCATGCACCGTCATTTCACAGACGGCAGTTCTATTTTGATGTGGGGTGGAGGTGTTAAAAAAGGCTTAGTGTATGGTAAAACGGCTGATGAAAGACCTTGTTCATCCATAGAAAATCCAGTTGTGATAGATCAAGTGCATCAATCCATTTATCATGCATTAGGAATTCATCCAGAAACCCATTACGAAATAGAAGGTAGACCATTTTATACCACACCCGATGGCAAAGGCCAACCAATATTAGATTTATTTGGTAATCCTATGAAATCTTCAAAAGAAAACATCGCTTAAACTTTTGATCAATAATGACAAAGTCTAAAATTAATCGCAGGACATTTATAAATACTACGGCAAAAGCAAGTTTGGGTTTGGCGGTTATTCCTCATTTCAACATATTAAAATCTAAACCTAAAATGTATGATAAAGTCATTGGTCATGGCGATTTTAAGTATAAAGTGCATAAATCTTGGGGCGATTTAGATAGAACTATTACACCTGTAAAGAATTGCCATGAAATGGTAATGGACTCTAAAGGCCGGTTGATTATGTTAGGCGACAATACCAAAAACAACATCTTAATTTATGATAAATCAGGAAAATTATTAGATTCTTGGGGTATTCGCTATAAAGGAGGTCATGGGTTATCTATTTGGAATGATGGTTCTGAAGATTTTTTATTCATTTGCGATGCCAAAGGCGAAAGCGTAATAAAAACCACAACAGACGGTAGGGAACTAATGATTCTAGGCCATCCGTCGCAATATGGAGCATACGATAAAAAAGATAAATTTAAACCAACAGAAAGCGCAATTGGTCCCAATGGCGATATTTACATTGCAGATGGTTATGGTGCAAACTATATTTTGCAGTTTACAAAAGAAGGAGAGTTTATTAGAAAAATAGGAGAAGGTAGAGGTACAGGTCAAAATCAATTTCAAACCGCCCATGGCGTATGTATCGATTACAGAGGCAAAGGCGAACCTACTTTGTTAATTACGTCAAGAGCAGCAAATTGCTTTAAACGATTTACATTAGACGGTAAATATATTGAACAAATTAACTTACCGGGAGCATTTGTATGTCGGCCTGTAATTCATAATGAAAATCTGTATTCTGGGGTATGTTGGTCATCAGACATAGATTATATAGAAGGCGATAAGAATACACACCCTATAATATCAACCCTAAATCAGGTTTTGTTACTATTTTAGATGACAAAGGAAAAGTAGTTTCCAATCCAGGAGGTACCAAGCCTAAATATAAGAAAGGGAAATTGCAGCGAATGGTGCAAGAGCAGCCCATTTTTCGTCATTGTCATGATGTATGTGTCGATGATGATGAAAATTTATACGTCTGCCAATGGAATGCCAACAAGGCGTATCCCATAAAATTAGAACGTGTTTAAGATTTTTACTCTCTACATAAATTAACGTCTTTAAACTCTATATGGGCTGTTATATCGCCAGTATCACTAGTGCCATAAGCACCATATCTAGTATAAACGCGTTGTGTTGTATGATTATGTTCTATGTGTTTTTCTGTATCACCTACTTTTATTTTTGAAAATGCAACAGCATCAGCATCATATCCAGTTTCATATACAAAAGTATACTCTTGGTTATAGTTAAGGGTTTTAAAGTTTTGTACATCCCTACTACCACCTGTATCAGTAGTATATGGATTAATAGTTACATGGGTCTCTAATTGTATTTTGTTATTGTTGGTTTTCTTAGCATAAAGCAAGAATTGCGCACTTCGGTTTATACTTCCAACCTCTTCTCCTTTTATAATATTACCACCAGCATGTGACTGAATGATACAGGTGTTTCCATCACTTAAATCTACAATTTTAAGTGTTCCAGTTAGAATAGTTTTTTTGTTTTCGCCTTGAGAAATAGTTTTAAAAAATCGTTCCACTCTAGTTTTAGTACCATCATATCGTATTTCGCCACCAGTAATCTTATAGCTGCCCCAGTCAATAGCTAAATTTTCATAACCTCCAACAGTATTATCTGTTCTACAATCTAGTGTACCTTGATTATTAGGGTTTGAAACATCATCACATGATTGTGATTGTGATGCTGAAGGACCTAAGTTGGGGAAATCTGATACGTCATCACAAACCTGTTTAGCAGTAGGATCTGAGTTGTCATCTTCTGGTTCTTTTATCATAGTTTCCTCTTTGTCTTGTTCGTTTTCTGAATCAGTAGAGCATGATACTAGTACGGTAAATAATAAAATGATCCAACTTATTCGTATAAGAAGTAGTCTTTTTTCATTTTTTATTAATTTATAAGATATTGGAGTTATAATTTACATTATGGGAAAGATACATAGCTATCTTTTTGTTTGTATCCTGTTCTGTCTTGCTTTATCAGCATGAGAGTGCAGGATACTATCGGTTGAGAATTACTATACCTTTAAAAAAAATGAATCAAAAAGGAATTTATGTTTAAAAAACTACTTTATTTTTACTTAGTATTATTAATCTCAGAATCCTTATTTGCTCAAGATTTTCCATTTAGTTTACCTTCAAATATGGAGGCAACCATTAATATAACTTCTACTTCAACAGAAGTGTATAATAATTTATTGCTTGGAACAAATACGCATCATTTTACAACTACAACAGAGCAGAGTTTGATAAATAGATTAGAGCCAATAACTATAAGGTTTCCACATGGCTTATGGTCTAATTGGTACGATTGGCGCCGTGATGTAACAAGGCTTTTTGGAACAGAAACTTTTGAGTATGAACAAGGCGTAAATAAGACTATCAAAACAAAAACACCTGACCTCTTAGCGAATATAAATATATTTGATAATCTTGATATTAAAGTTGGAATTGAAGGGCTTACAAGTTTAAATACAACCAGAAAATCAACAACAGGCAAAGGATTTGATATGATGTGGACGTTTAACATGAGTGCTGATGGTACCGATTTTAATAATGGGTGTCCAGAGACAATAGCGCGATACGATGATTTGATTGCTAGGGGTTTTGAGGTAAAGGCTGTTGAAATGGGAAATGAAAATTTTTATCCAGGGCAAAGAAGTTCCATCATTCCAAATGCTGAAGATTATATTGCTAGAGCAAAAGCCATGGCGGCAGCACTTAAAGCAAAAAACCCGAATATACGAGTATCTGTACCATTATTGCGAAGAGACAGTTGGGCAAATCCTAATTGGAATACCGATTTAACAGAGGATTTAACTTATTTTGATGCAGTTACTGTACACACTTATGTGGGGTCAGATCCAGATGATGCTAGCAATAGCAACGAAGCTTATGGAACTGCTCTAACGGCACGTAAACACTTAGGTAGTTCTATTTATAATTATGCTCATCTAGTAGCGCCTAATAAACCAATTTGGTTGACTGAATGGGGTGTGAAATCTGGCGGTCCAAATGCAGTATCGGTATTAGGAATGGCAGACTGTTATATTTACATGAGTCAAAATCAAGATGTTTTTGAGCGTGCAAACTGGTTTAGCGTAAATGGGAAATTAAACTCGCATTACGTATGGGAAACCTATATTTCACCAAGTGGCGTTGAACGCCCAAGAATTAAGTATCCTTTAGAAAAAACATTGTTTGGTTCAGCTTATGAAATTATACGTTTGGCATTAGAGAATGCCACATTAATTGAGAGCGATATACAAGTGCCAAGCCTTCTGGATGGTGTAAAAGCCGTTAATGCCAGAGTAGTAGTTAAAGATGGGAAAGCTTCAGTTTTTGTTGTCAATCTTAGTAATCAAGATGTACCATTTAATGTAAATATTGATGGTGTTGCTTATACTGACTTTGTAGAACATAAAGCTATGTCGTTTTCAGCAATGGATGAAGAAAGAGCTATGGGGATTGATGTAAATCCATTAACTATAGTTAGTCAAGGGATTAGTAGTATTACTTTGCCTAAATTTTCGATAAATGTTTTAGAATTAACGAATGCATCATTATCTACTTCAAAAATCGTAAAACAAGATGAGATAAGTATATATCCAAATCCTAATAAAGGTACGTTCAATATAAAACTAACCCATGGAGAAGAAGTACAGTATAGAATTTATTCAATTAGCGGTGTAGAAATTCAAAAAGGAAATTTCGTATCAGCAAAAGAGATTCATTTTGATAATAATCAATCAGGAATCTATATTCTACAACTAAAGGGAAGTAAAGGTGTTTCAACCCATAAAATTGTTGTTAGATAATTTCACACAATATAATTGCTTTTAATTATATTAAAATAAATATTATATGAATTATGCATGATAGTACAGGGTAAAGTTTTTAAAGTTTACAGGTATGTTCAAGAATTATTTTTTTGTTGAATAACGTTTTAATCACATCTATGAATAATGATAAATAAACATTATATATTTTCTATTGTTTTAATTGTATTGCTTTGTATGTCTTGTAAAGACAAGGCTACTTCAAATAGCTTATTAGCTTTTGAAGAATTACTGATCAACTCAAAAGTAAACCCCTAACCATCGAGAGCGAACAGCCATTTTTTTCATGGATTGTTGATGTAGAAGGGTATAATAAATCACAATCGGCTTATCATATTTTGGTAGCTTCATCCCAAGAAAAATTGAATGAAGATGATGCAGATCTTTGGAATTCAGATAAAGTAAATAGTGATAAATCTACATTTGTAAAATACCAAGGAAAATCTTTACAGGCGCTCCAGAAATACTTTTGGAAAGTTAAAATATGGGATGAACAGGGGACGGTTTCTAGATGGTCTGAGATTCAAGAATTCGAAATGGGATTGATGACCAATGAAAATTGGGGTGCTTCTAAATGGATTACGCTAAATAAAGATACGCGAACTTCAGAGCATCGTTTCAGAGATTATAAAACGGGTAGAATGGAGAAGCCAAAGCCAGTTGATGGTTTTGCTGCTGGTTATTTTAGAAATGAGATAGACCTTAGTAAAGATCTTGAAAATGCACAAGTTTATATTTGTGGTTTAGGATATTATGAGTTGTATTTAAATGGAACTAAAGTAGGAGATCATGTCTTAGATCCTGCGCCATCTAACTACGATAAGCAAGCCTATTATGTGAATTATGATATTACAGAACAGTTGAAATCTGGTAAAAATGCTTTCGGAATTATATTAGGAAATGGATTTTACGGACAAAATATTTCTTGGAGTCGAGATCCAGAATCAAATAAAAAAGGCGTGTCTTACGGTCCACCTACCGTACGTTGTTTGATAAAGCTCAACTATACTGATGGCACATCATCTGACTTTTATACTGACGAAAACTGGAAGGAAGCTACAGGACCAATAGTATTCAATAATATTTATGGAGGAGACACCTATGATGCGCGTTATGAATTAGGAAATTGGAATACAGTTGGTTATAACGACGCTAAATGGGGTAGTGTAAAAGTAACATCTCCGCAGGTTAAAAAAATAAGTGCGAGTCAAATACCACCAATTAAAAAGCTAAAAGAGTTTGAACCACAAAAAGTTTTTAAAGCCCCAGATGGCAATTGGATTGTTGATTTTGGACAAAATATTGCAGGTTGGGTAAAATTAAATGTTCAAGGAAAAGAAGGACAATTAATTGAAATTACAACTACAGAGGCATTATTAACTAATGGAAAAGATATTTTTCCAGGCTCAACAGGAGGTGGCGCAAATGGTATGCCTCAAATTTATAAATACATCTGTAAAGGAAGTGATTTAGAGTCGTGGGAGCCTAAGTTTAGTTATCACGGGTTTCGATATGCAAAAATAAATGGCATTTCAACAAAACCTGATGCAAACATGATTAAAGCGGTTTTAGTAGCTACTGATATTCAAGAAACAGGAAGCTTTACATCTTCAGATGAATTGCTAAACAAAATGCACAGCATTAGTAAATGGACGATTGTAGATAATGTACATGGTATTCCAGAGGATTGTCCACACCGCGAAAAATGTGGCTGGTTAGGAGACGCACATGCATTTTGTGAATACGCACTCTATAATTACGATATGTACGATTTCTACAAAAAATATATGGAAGACATCCGTACACAAATGCGACCAACAAAAGGGCACAATAACCCAGATATAAAATTTCAAGTACCAACTATGATTGCCCCAGGAAAACGTACGTCTACCTATGCAAAAATAGATTGGGGTGTAGCTACCATGTATTTGCCTTGGTATAATTATAGGTATTATGGTGATGATGCGATTGTAAAAGAATATTATAAGGATATGAAAAACTTGACTAATTTCTATCTAAATTTTAAAGGTGAAAATGGCATTATGCAAGATGGCATGGGTGATTGGTGCCCACCACGATGGGACAGACGTAAAAATCCTTCAGCTATGGAATGCGACCCTATTATTTCAGCAAACGCCTATTTTTATGATGTTTTAGGTATTATGGAAACCTTTGCTGAAATGAATAATGATGTAGCTTTCGCCGTAAAAATGAAAAAGGAACAACGCGAATTAAAAGATGCATTTAACAAACAGTTTTTAGTTGA
Organism: Jejuia sp. G7-7; assembly: GCF_055808955.1. NCBI lineage: Bacteria > Pseudomonadati > Bacteroidota > Flavobacteriia > Flavobacteriales > Flavobacteriaceae > Jejuia > Jejuia sp. G7-7. The sequence continues at coordinate 1,537,158 of NZ_JBVVSZ010000001.1, read as the reverse complement.
AATACCTAACACAAAACATAAATGGTATCAAAGTCAAACGGCAACAGTACAGGCTCTACAATTTGGTTTAGCACCAGAAAATGATGTTGAAAATATAGTGAATGGGTTAGCGCATGATATTGTTGAAGTTAAAGGAGGGCACCATTCCACGGGAATTCACGGTAATAGATACATTTACACCGTACTATCTAAATACGGAAAAGCAGATTTAGCACATCAAATTTTAACAACACCAGATTTTCCAAGTCAAACATATGTTATGAATTCCGGGTTTACAACATGGCCAGAACGCCAATTTGTTTGGGAAGACATGGAAGGGCCAACGAACTCTTTAAATCATCCGATGCATTCTGGTTTTGCGGCTTATTTTTATGAATCATTAGGTGGTATTAAATCTTCAGAAGATAAACCAGGTTACAAAGCATTTACTATAAATCCTGAGTTTCCCACCGCTATTACAAAAACGGAAGTGAAAGTACCAACGCCTTATGGAGATATTACCAATAATTGGACGATAAAAGATGAAGTATTGCGTATGAATCTTTATGTACCGTTCAATACTCAAGCAAGGGTTTTAGTTACACCTTCAGAACTTAAAAGTTTAGAAATAAACGAGACACCTATTTCAGAATTTAAACAGAATAATACTGTTGAAATAGCGGAGGGGGTTGTGATTTTAGGCTCTGGAGAATACACAATAGCATATTCTAAAAACTAAATTTATAAAACACTAAAATACTTAACAAACAAAGCATGAAACTAGTATATCATATTGTTGTAAAATCACTAATTAGTATATTATTAGTGTCATTTACCAGTTGTAATTCGAAACCAGAAAACAAAACAACTGCATCTTCAAAAGATGTGACTCAAGCACAAACAGGCAGCTTTGGAGATCAAGGCGATGGCACATACATCAATCCTATTTTAAATGCAGATTATCCTGATTCTGATATCGAGCAAGTAGGTGATACCTATTATATGATAACATCAAAACAGCACATGTCGCCAGGGATGCCTATTCTAAAGTCTAAAGACATGGTAAATTGGACTAATGTGGGACACGTGTTTGAAAGTTTATCTTGGGCGCCAGAATACAATTGGGACCGCATGAATGGCTACTCTTTTGGTACTTGGGCAGGCGATTTAGCGTATCACGAAGGTACTTGGTATTGCTACCAAATAGATTATCAACATGGCTTGATGGTGGCAACAGCAAAGGATATTAAAGGTCCGTGGAGTAAACCTATTATGATGCTTCCAAAGGCCGAAGTGCTAGACGACCCTGGCGTGTTTTGGGATGAAGAAACACACAAAGCTTACGTGATTATTAACACTCGCAGGTAAGCAAAAAGCAGCAAGTAATAAAATTGAAGGCAACGAAAATAGGATTTACGAAATGAGTTGGGATGGAAAAAATCCTAGACGAAGGTAAATTAGTTTATACAGGAATGGGGGCAGAAGCAGCTAAAATTTATAAAATTAATGGGACTTGGTACATATTTTTAGCGCAATGGACTATGGGGGATACCTCTACAAAACCAGGTGTTAAAAACCCAAAAAATGATAGAAAACAAATTGTATTACGTTCCAAAGAAAGTATTTACGGCCCATATGAGGTAAAAACCGTTTTAGAAAAAGGAACTGCCTTTAACAACCGAAGCTGTAGTCAGGGCGGATTAATGCAAGCCCCTGATAAATCGTGGTGGTATATGCACCAGCTCATTCAAAATGATGATATCCCGTTTCAAGGCAGGCCACAATGTTTAGCACCCGTTACTTGGGTAGATGGTTGGCCAATAATTGGTGTAGATGAAGATAATGATGGTATAGGAGAGCCTGTAAAACAGTATAAAAAACCAATAGACGGTTATCCAATTGCTGCACCAAGTTCAGACGATGATTTTTCATCACCAAATCTAGGTTTTCAATGGGAATGGAATCACAATCCAAGAAACTCACATTGGTCACTAACCGAACGAGAAGGTTGGTTACGTTTAAAAGCGAGCAAGATTTTACCAAACGAAAAAGGCTACGGTCCAAACATAAACCAATGGACCAATAACGATGGTTCCGATTCAGATTTCTGGAGAGCTTGTAATACGCTAAGTCAACGTATTATGGGTATCACAACTGGTACTGCTATTGCAAAATTTGACATCTCAGAAATGAAACCACATCAATTGGCAGGTTTTGTGAGATATGGAGGCGTATTCAATTTATTAGGTGTTGAGGTTGATGAAAATGGAAAAAAGAACCTCTTTTACATGAATTCTATGGCAGAAAAAACGAAAGGGGCAGAACTAACGGGGAGCGATTTATACGTTAGAACATCAAATAAAATAAACCAAGCAACCTATGAGTATAGTCTCGATGGTAAGAATTATAAAAGTTTTGGGCCAACATTTACAATTGCTTTTGGAAAATGGACAGGTGACAGGTTAGGGTTTTTTTCATGGAACGAAAAAGAAGACGCAGGCTACATAGATGTCGATTGGTTTACTTATGATTACGACGGACCAAAAGCTGGAAAAACTCAATAGACATTTTAGTTTAATGATTTTTTTAATATTCTACCTAACAGAACAGGATACCTTTGAAAAGGTACTTGATTAGTTTTATTGCTTCAATTAATAACTATGAAAAAAAGATACTTTTTTTAATTTTTACAATAATTTCAATCTCATTATTTTCTCAAACGGCTACATGTGATGGGTTACTTCCTTTTGAAGAACAAAATGGTTTGTTAACAATTGAAATGGAATCTGGAATTATAAATGATAATAGATGGCAAATTGGAACAGAAACAGTAGATGGTGATGAAATAAGATATTTATATTGGACAGGAGTAGAATCTTTTAATGCACTTTCTGGAGCACCAATTGTATATAAAATTAAAATAAACACCCCAGGAACCTACAGATTTGCTTGGAGAATGAGAGTAGGGCTTGGAACATCTAAAGGAGAGCATAACGATGCTTGGTTAAAAGTAGATGGAGAAGATTTTTACGGGATTAAAGATGGTGCTAAAGTATATCCAAAGCCTATGTGTAATAGTGATGCTAATTTAACTTGTGCTGCGGGAAGTTCTACTCAAAATTTTGTTAAAGCTTTTGGAAATAGATTAGATTGGGGGTTTGTAACTAATACCAATGACCATGTTGCGCATAGAGTGTTTGTAACTTTTAACGAAGCAAAAGAATACACAATTACTGTGGATGCAAGATCTTCTTATTTGTTTATTGATAAAATGGTGTTGAGAAGAAATGGAGTTTCTGATAGTGTTGCCTTTGACCTAGATAATGTTGAATCTTCGTGTTATGATGCTTTGTCTATTAATGATTTTAAAAAAGAGAAACAAAAATTCACCCAAACCCGACAATGGGAAAATTAGAAATCAGCAACCTTCCAGCTAATTCTAGTTTGACTATTTCTAATATTTCTGGAGTTGTCATCAGAAAAATAAATACCAAAAAATCATCTGAAACTATTGATATTAGTGATTTACAAAGTGGTATCTATTTTATTTCTAATTCTGATAAAAATAATCATTTTGTAAAAAAATTATTAAAATATAATTCATCAAAGTTTTAAGTTGATTAAGATTTTCAAAAGTTTACTATTATTAAGTATAACCTTTTTTTTAATTGTAAGAAAGAGGAGGTAAATAAAAATAGTAAACCAAATATTTTATTCATTTTGATTGATGATTTAGGGGTAACAGTATGTGCATTTTACGAAACACCGTATGTAGATGATTTGGCAAATGAGGGTTTTGTTTACTCAAGGTGAAGTAATTAAAACTAAAAATTTAGTATTGTGTTTTCTCTATTTTTATCAATGTCCATCTAGGTTTTTGCTATTTTAGCAAATAAATGTAATTGAAATGAACAGAAAAAAACTTATTAGAGTATCATTTATAGTTGTTTTAGGTTTGGCTTTGTCATATTTTTTAATTAATAATTTTAGTGATAATAAATATGTGAATAGGTTACCTGCTGTTCCAGATTTAAGTGAAACTTCAATGTCATTTCAAAAACATATTACAAATGCTAATACAAAGACTTTAAACAAACCATCTGTAAATAATCTTGGAGAGTTGGGTATGGTTTATCATGCAAATAATTATTTTAAAGAAGCAGAAGCGTGCTATTTATTAGCTATTGAACGTGCTCCTAAAGCGTGGGAATGGAGTTATTATTTAGGATGTTTAAAACGGGAATTCGGTGATTCCGAAAATGTCATTAAGTACTTTAACAATGTTTTAGAAATCCAACCCAATATATATATGGCAAGGTATTATAAAGCTGAAGCCTATAATCAAATAGGAGAGGTAGTAAAATTTGAGGAAATACTTAAAAACCTATCGGGAATAGATAAAACTAATTTTGTTTTAGAGAACACAAAAAGAACATCTTATTTTCCCCTACCAGTTTATGCTAATTTAGAATTGGCAAAACTTTATGCTGCTACTGCTAAAGCTGAATTGGCAGAAAAGCAACTAAAAGCATTGATTTCTAGAGAGATTTCATTTGGCCCTGCATACAAACAATTAAGTATTATTTATGCCGAAAAAGGGGATAAGAAGTTGAGCAAGTATTATACAGATCGATCCAAAGATTTAGATGATTACGCCCCACCTGTAGATATTTTAATGGATAAGTTAAGCTATCATTCTAGATCTGAAACGTATTTATTAAAACAAATTGACGATGCGATTAGAAGTAGTAATTCACTTTGGGCATTAGAATTGGTAAATTTTAGTTTAAAAAATGTTCCAGAAAGTAAATATATAGTATCTAAAGCCATTAAACTGTTTATAACCAATAACATGGCGCGAAGTGCAGCGCCATATTTGAATAAGCATCTGGAAGGATTTGAAAATGATTACCCAGAGTTAATAGAAGTAGGAAAGGGTTTGTCTAATTCGGCTTAAAAAATGCAGCAAAAATGTATTTCTTAGCTGCCGAAAAGATTGAAAATAAAAAACCAGAGACAAAATCTAGACTAGCAGGAATGTATTTTGATCGTTTGGGTATGAAGGACAAGGCGTTAAAGTTAATGAATGAATTATTAGAGCAACATCCCAATGACTCTTCTGTATTAGGAGGAGCTACATTTTTATTTATTCAAACCGGTGATATGGTTAATGCAAATAAGTATTTATCGCTTTTAAAGAAAATTGATCCTGAAAATCCGCGTATAAATGTTTTTAATGGAATTATTTCTAAAAATGCTGGAGATATAAGAGGGGCTGTATCGTATTATGAACAAGCATTTAAAGAGATCCCAGATCAGGTATTTATAATTAGTTACCTAGTTGATTATTATTACAAGAATAAAATGTGGATAGAATTAGTTAATTTATATGAAACTGCTTTAAAGTTTTCTCCTAATAATTCTAACTTCCAAGAAGCATATAGTTCTTTATTAATTAATTGTCCAGATAAAAATATACTAAACCCTGAGAAAGCCAGAGAATTTAGTGAGAGAGCATTTATTAATTGTAAATCTAATTTGCAAACACGTGTTGAAGCGGGTCGTTCTTTAGCGATGTCTTATTTTGAATTAAAAGAAAGCGGGAAAGCACTTTATTATATTCATAAGACAATAGGTATTGCTAAAAGCGCTCAATTTCCTAGGGAATATATAGCAAGTCTAGAGGGCAAATCAAATGAGTTTCAAAAAATTATTAATTCTATTAACTAAACTGTTTTTAAGAGAGCCTGCATTAGAAAAACAGCTTGTCAAAGTCCTATTAAAAGATTTTCAACCTAACAACAATTGCTGGAAAAGTAAAGTAACAGTCGATTAATACATTTCTATGAAATTAAAAACTATAGAATATATGTTGTTAGTATTGATAATACTAATATCATGTTTTTCATGTAGAAATACTCAAAAAGTAAATCAAGAAGATACAGGTTTTAAATCTATTTTTAATGATAAAGACTTATCGGGTTGGGAAGGAGATGCCACATATTGGCGCGTAGAAAATGATATTTTAGTTGGAGAAGTTACACCTGAGACTATTTTAAAACGCAACACTTTCATTATTTACAAAAAAACTACCTGATAATTTCGAATTAAAACTTGAGTACAGAATTTCAAAATCTGGAAATAGTGGTATTAATTACAGAAGTGAAATTATTGAAAATGTACCATTTGCTCTAAAAGGCTATCAATGTGATATTGATGGGAAGAATAGATATACAGGTCAAAATTATGAAGAGAGAAAGCGAACTACATTAGCCTACATTGGAGAAAAAGTTACTATTAACCAGATGCCTGATAGTATACCTAAAACCAATTTACGTAAACATGTTAAAAAGAACTGTTGGCAAACAAGAAAAGTAACTGCTTCTCTTGGAAATAAGGCAAATTTAGTCAGCAATATTCGGGAAAACGACTGGAATAGTATACATATTATTGTTGAAGAGCATCAAATGCAACATTATGTAAATGGTGTTTTAATGAGTGAAGTTATAGATTTAGATACTATAAACCGATCGCTTAAAGGTTTTATAGGTGTACAAGTACATGTGGGTCCTCCAATGAAAATTGAATATAAGAATATTCGCTTAAAACAATTATAGTCTATAAACTTAAAATTAATGAATAAAAAATCTCAGATAGATTATTTACCTGAGATTTTTGAAACTTACACAGTTTATGAGATACTGCCAAATATTAATCTTTTCGTTATTAAATTAGTCTTTTTACACTTTTATGTGCGTAGTATTTGCCCATCTTATTTGAGCTCTACCACCTCTAACTCGGTATGCGCCATATCTAATTTTTGATTGCGTTCCTCTTTCAGGAGAAGGAATATTCCAATTAAATGCTTCACCACCAATTATGGCATTACAATAGTGTATTTTTTTGAAGAATCGCTTGGGTCTACTTTAAAACCTACCTCTAACACAAAAGAAGTTATTTCATTTTTATCAACTCTTTTTAGTAGAACTACTTCTCTACCGCTTCCTGACCCACCACGTACTAAGATTCGCTCAGCATAAATATCAAAAGCAACTTGCTTATCTGCATTATTACCTGTACCGTAAATAGGATGTGCTCTATATAAACAAATAGCAGGGTCTGGAGAACCACCACCACCAGTATGTTGCCCTTTGGCCTGAGCGATGTATGAACCATCTTGACTAAAAGAGCCTGCATCAGCTACTTCAAGAATTCTAAAGTCTCCTGTGAATTTTACAGATGATCCTACATTAGAGTTCGCTACAGGTAATGAGCGTTCCATTCTAGGTTGTAAGGTATTTGCTGCATCTTGATTATTGGAGCCAGCTGTAATATTATATATTCCCCATGTAACCCCATCAATAGTGCTCTCTTTGTAGTTGGCATAACAAGTCCTGTCGTCAATAGTTCCTACGTTAACTGGATTTTGTAAATCGTTTGATGTTCTAGTGGTATTTTCCCCATCTGGGTTACAAGTAGTATATGAACCTATATCTTCATCCGTTTCTTCTTTAGGTTCTTCTTTAGGATCGTCTTTGACTTCTTCTTTTATCTCTATTATGGGTTCTTCATCAGTCTGACAAGAGAGGAAAGCTACTAAAACAAATAATATAGCAATTGACGAAAATTTGAAATTAAAATTTAACTTTTTCATAAGTTGTGATAATTATTTTTAACAAAAATAAAATTTTAAGACATAAGAACCATCCTGAGCTATCCTGATTTAAAATATTTTTGAAATAGAATTGAGGTATAATAACTTTAGTTATAGCTTCTTTTTCTTAACTTAGGATAAGTGGAAAAAATATTTTTCATGTTAATTTTAAAATAAATAGGAAACTCTATGCACACTTTATTTCTTCTTAGGTTCGGGGTTTTTATTTACATAATTTTCCAAGAGTGTTTTTACAACCTTTACACTACCAGCTTTTAAGCCATTATTTACATTAGCTCCTGTAATCCAGTATAAAACCATACCAGCATCAGAGCAGTCCCATTTTCCTTTTTGAAATTTAACAACATTATCGATTTCAGCTAGGTTGCCTATAGTCCAAATTAATCTTACTCTCGGGTCCTTATGGTTTTTAGCCCAATCCCATTTGGCATGGTCTAGCTTTAAATTTATATTTTGGTCTGGGATTCTTACTTCTTCAACACCAAAATCTAAAATTTGCTGCCAAGTGTAAAAATCACCAGCATTATCGTTAGCTGGATGATGGGTAACAACTTTAACGAATTTGTGCTTTTCTTTAGGCGTCTTTTTTAAAGCCATACCAATAATATCAGGTTCTCCAGCTTCTATAATCCATAAAGGGTCATCAACTGTAGAAGCATTTATAGCCCAACATAAATCATTTATGGTTTCTTCTTTTTGCCACATAGCATCATAAAAAGTCAGGTTATTAAAGCCACCCCAACGTCTTGCTGTCATATCACAAGCTACTTGCATTAAATGGTGGCGTTCTTTTTCGGCTTTTTTAGAAATTCTATCATCTCTTACCAAATCACAGCTATGGGAATAATGAACAAGTCGGTTTTCTAAACCAGATGCCCGTAATAGCGCAATAGAAATAGCTGTGCCGCCTAAGTCATCAGGGTCTGGTGAGTTGCCATCTGCAACAATAGCAATTCTTCCATTGGGTGGTGCTGTTTCTTGAGCAAGGATAGTGAGGTTGAGTAGCAAAATACATAGTAATGGTAACACTATTTTATACGATTTCATCATTTAAAAGGAAATTTATTAAACTATTATTTTATGTAAATAAAACATTGAAAATTTAAAAGTAAAATGTAAAGTTTACTTTATTAACCTGTGCTATCCTGTGTATATTTTAAAAAAGTTTTAGTGAAATTTGTTTAGAGTCAGCACAGAGCAGAACGGTTAGTGCAGGACACTTCATTAAATTTTAAAAAATAATTTAGAAACCTAAATAACAAATTAACTTAAACTTTATGAATTTAAAAACTAAACTAAATGTGACACCTAATTTTAAGAAAGTTAGGCTGTTTACTATGTTCTTGTTTTCGTGTGTGGCAATGTCCTTTGCCCAAACTGTAACAGGAACAGTTACCGCAGATGGTCAGCCACTTCCAGGAGCTACTGTAGTAGTAAAAGGAACCTCAACTGGAACAAGTACAGATTTTGATGGTAATTATTCCATCAATGCAAGTGCAGAAAATACACTTGTGTTTTCTTACATTGGTTATTCTACTAGAGAGATAGTTGTTGGTAATCAAACAACTATCAATGTAACTTTAGATCAGGACAATGCTCTGGACGAGGTTGTTGTAATTGGTTACGGTACACAACGAAAATCAGATTTAACAGGCTCAGTATCTTCTGTAAGTTCAGAAGATATAACAGCAGTACCAGTTGCTAGAGTAGACCAAGCGCTTCAAGGTAGGGCCTCTGGTGTACAAGTAACTCAAGTTAATGGTGCGCCAGGAGCAGGAACGGTTATTAGAGTAAGGGGTGGTAACTCCATTACTGGTAGTAACGAGCCACTTTGGGTAATTGACGGTATTATTGTTGGAACAAATTTCAACTTGAACAATATAAATAGTAATGATATTAAATCGATTGAAATTTTAAAGGATGCCTCTTCTATTGCTATTTACGGATCTAGAGGTGCAAATGGGGTAGTATTAGTTACCACAAAGAATGGTGCTGGTGCTGGTACAGGAAAACCACAGATAAGTGTAAATCTTTACACGAGTTCACAAATGTTACCAGAATTACCTGATAGACTTTCCCAAAGAGAGCAAATAGAATTTACAAACGAAAGTGCTCGTTTTAGATCAGCTGCAGAACCATTTCCAGGTGATCCATCTTCATACCCTGACAATGATTGGGTAGATTTAGTACTAGGACCTGCACCTATGTATAATGCAGATGTTTCTATTTCTGGAGCCACAGACAACGTAAATTATTATACCTCATTAAATTATTTTAATCAAGAAGGTATTGTAAAGAGTTCTGGTCTTGAAAAGTATATTTTCAGAACAAATTTGGATCTTAAATTAAGTGATAAAGTAAAAACAGGATTTAGATTAAATTATTCTAGATTAGAACAGGATAATGCACTCGCAAGTTTTAGTCAAGCTGCTTTTGGAATACTTCGTACGCAACCTGTTTTTAATGACGATGGATCTTATAATGGATTTGATGATGTAGTTGGTTCGCCTTTTAATAATCCTTTAGCTGCAATAGCACTAAATACTAATGAAACATTTACGAATAACTTATTAGCAACAGTTTATTTAGAATATAGTCCATCACCTAAGTGGATAATTCGTTCTACATTTAATCCTGAATTTAATAACGTTAAGCAAAATAGATTTTCTTCAAGTCAATTACCAGGTAATCTTGCTGTGGGTGTTACAGATGGTGGTACAGCAAGTGTGCGTTCTCAAACAGTAAGTGGATGGAATAATGAAAACACTATTCAGTATACATCAGATTTTGGGGAAGACCACAATATAACAGCATTGGCTGGACTTTCTTTTCAAAAAACCGTAACAGAATCAGCATTGGCTTCTGCAGCTGGAATTACTAGTGACGCTACGGGGTTTAATCGTTTAGATATTTCTGACCCTGTAAGGGCTTCAGTAGAAGGTGGTTTTGGACAGAGAACAATTGAGTCTCTTTTTGGTAGAATTAATTATACTTACAAAGATAAATATTTGCTAACTTTAGTTGGGAGACGCGATGGAAGTTCTGTATTCGCTCCAGGGAACAAATACTCATTCTTCCCATCAGTAGCAGCAGCTTGGAAAATTTCTGAAGAGGATTTTATGCAAAATCAAGATGTATTCCAAGATTTGAAATTAAGAGCAAGTTGGGGTAAATCTGGTAACCAAGCCATTGGTAATTTTAGAACACTAGCCACTTTTACACCTGCCAATACTACGCTTGATGGTGTAGAAGTTCCAGGTTTAACTCTAGGAAGACCAGCAAATCCTAATTTACAATGGGAAACTACAAGCTCTTATGATATTGCCTTAGAAGCATCATTATTTGGTGGTAGAATATTTACAGAATTTAACTACTACTACAAGAAAACAGAAGATTTATTATTGGATGTAACTATTCCAAAGGCAGACTGGTTTCATTAGCCAATTGCAAAATATTGGATCATTACAAAACCAAGGATGGGAACTGTTGATAAATTCCACAAATGTTAATACATCTAACTTTAATTGGAATTCTACGGTAACATTATCGGCAAACAGAAATGAAATTTTAGATCTTGGCGGTGTAGATTTTATTGATATTGTTGTAGATCCTATTATAGGGTCAGGTAATACCCGTTTAATTGTGGGAGAGACTGTTCCTGCTTTTACTGGAGTTAGATATCTAGGAACATGGAAAAGTCAAGCAGAAATTGATGCATCGGGTAGATTGGATCCTCAGGTTGTAGGAGGTTCTCATTTTGAAGACCTAAATGGAGATGGTATCAGTTCAACACAAGATGCTGTTGTTTTGGGTAGCCCATTCCCTGATTTAATTTTTGGTATTGAAAATAATCTTTCTTATAAGAATTGGGATTTCTCATTCTATTTTCAAGGTACTCAAGGTAATGAGGTATTTAATCTGAGTATGCGAAATAACTATTTTAACCGTGGTGAGACTGTAAAATTTGGAGATTTACGAGACCGTTGGATAGAAGGAGTTAATGAAACTTCAAATATTCCTAGAGCGGGAGCAGATTCTGTAACTAACACACCACCAAACTCAGAATACGTTGAAGATGGGTCTCATATTCGTCTTAAAAATGTACGATTAGCTTACAACTTTCCAACAGATAAAATGGGCTTAAATGGTGTTAGAAATGCAACAGTATATCTGACAGGAACTAATTTATGGTTAGGTTCCAAAACTAGATTAATAGATCCAGAAGCAAGTAATTTTGGTCGTAGTAATATAGCACAAGGATATATTAGTGCTCAGTATCCTAACCCAAGAGTTATAACACTTGGTTTAAACGTAACTTTTAAAAAATTCGATATGAAAACAAAAACATAATTTTATACGTCTTTATGGTTTTCGCATACTTTAGTTGTGAAAGCTTTCTAGAAGAAGATCCAAAATCAATAATATCTCCAGATAACTTTTTTGCTTCAGAAAATGATGCACGACAAGCAGTTCAGGGTATGTATGCCATTTTAAAGAACAACTCTATTTATGGGCAAGTAGGATTGGATCATTTTTATGATAACGGTTGTGATATTATTGAGCCAAACCGTGCTGCAAATTTTGTAGAACCTATTGGGAATTACTCGATGAATGAAGCTATTGCAGATATTTCTGTTCAAAAGATGAGTGTTTCAGATACATGGAAAGACCTTTACAGAACCATATTAAATGCAAATGTAATTATAGCCAGAGTTACAGATAATGAAGCTATAGGTACTCAAGAAGTAAGAACTGATATTGTAGCTGATGCTAGATTTATAAGGGGGTTGTGTTATTGGCATATTACTAATCTTTGGGGAGATGCCCCTTATTATACTGAAGTTTTAACTCTTGAAGAAATTGGTTCATTAGGAAGAACACCTGAGGGAACTATAATTACTGGGATTTTAGAGGATTTACAGTTTGCTCAAGATAATTTACAGAATGCCTATACTGGAGATCAAAGTGGTAGAGCATCAAAGTGGGCTGCGGCTATTGTTATGGCTAAAATTTATATGAAGCAACAGCAATGGCAGTTAGGTTTAGATAAATGTTTAGAGATTATCAATCAATCTCCTCACAGTTTATTACCAACCTATAATGAAGTGTTCGATCAGTTTAACGAATATAATGCTGAAATCATTTGGTCGTTAGATTTTGCTAGAGATATTAATAGTCAATTTGATCCTGCGTTTCCAGGCAGATCATTTGCAGGTAATAATAACTGGCGACCAAGTATGTTTAATCCGCGTTTAAGGGATGAACCTCTTAATACAGGGGAAAGAGATGCTTTAAGGGATGCTTTAACTGCAAGAGGGGAAGCTTTTAATGGTACAGGATTGCAAGTAGCATCGAAGGATTTTGCTGAAAAATTCCCTATGAATGATTTAAGAAGAGAATTGAATATAGTAGATAACTACTTAGGCTTCGATTTAGTATTTCCTTACATGGCAAAATTCTGGAATTTAGAATTAGATAGATCTCCAAGATTTAATCACTCTGATAACAGAATGGTATTTCGTTTAGCAGACGTTCATTTAATGGCTGCAGAATGTGAAAACGAGCGCCCAGGTGGTAATCCTAATACTGCTTTTGAGTATATAAGGCCTATAAGAGAACGTGCTTTTGCAACAGTAGGAGAGGCTGAAGCTATTTTAGGTTTGGATCAACAAGGGTTTAGAGAAGCTATTTATGATGAGCGTAAGTGGGAACTTGCTGCAGAAATGCACAGAAGATACGATTTAATTAGATGGGGAATCTTATTGGATGTAGTTCAAGATTTAGAATTTCGTTTCTGGAATCCAGCTGATAATATCAGACCATATCATGTTAAATTACCTATTCCATTACAAGAATTAGAAAATAATCCAGCGTTATTGGAATCTGATCCTACCAATAATGGATATAGACAGTAGTAATTTTATTTAGTTGTTTAGTTTTAAATAAGCCGAAAGTTTTCTTTCGGCTTATTTTTTTACAGTATTGTGCAGGACACAAATCATTTATAGGTATACTATTTTTGAAACAAACCAATAATTTGAATGAGAGTTAAAATAGTGTTTTTTGCATGCCTTTTATCCGCATTAAACCTTTTTGCGCAGATAAAACATGGCTTAAGAGATGAATCTGGTCGTCATATAATCCCAAGGGGTTTTGTTGTAAATACAAATGACCATGCGGGAGAGGTTTTTTTCAATAGTGATGATTATGCCCGAATGGTAAGAATGGGCGCCAATTCTCAAGTCATACGTTTAGAGTTAGGGAAGCTCAGCAACTTCCCTGGAGGTAAGTTAGAACCTAATTATCTTAAAAAATTAGATACTCTTGTCGCTTTAGGTAAAAATCATGGTATAAAAACTGTTTTTAAAATGACAGTTTATGGTGTAGATAGATTTGTTTGGGAAGAATTTTGGCAGAATAAAAAAATGAATATCAAACGTATATAGATGGATGGAGAGTGATTTGGGATAGATACTCTGATGAATCTTCAGTTATAGGCTATGATGTTGTTAACGAACCAAGAAAGTTAACCATGGACATTTCTTATGAAAAGCTGACAAATAAATATCTTATTCCGCTGTATCAAAAAATAATTGATGAAAGTCAAAAAATAAATGCAGATAAAATGATTCTGTTTCAATCTATTTTCATGAATAAAGGAGAGAAAGTAGATAATAATCAGTACTCCGAAATAACAGCACCAATAAACAGAAAAAACATCATTTTTGCACCTCATATATATCAAAATGATATTGATTATATAAAGCGAAATATGGATAGGTTTGATAAAGAATCTGATATGTTAAAAGCTCCAATTTTAATAGGAGAATGGGGGTTTCCAACATTTGCCACCACAGATACAATTATTCATGGAAAGCTAGGACAATTAAAATACAAAGAGCTATATATTAGAACTGCTGAGGTTTTTGATAAAATGGGTGTAGGCTCTATTAAAGCTTGGTTTTTAGGAAATAGATCGATGCAACATTTTTTACCTGGAGGCCCATCAACATGGTCAATTTTTAGTGATAGCACAGATGCTGGTACTGTTGAACGAAAGTACATTACAGATGTGATATCAAGACCTTTTCCCCAAGTAATAGCAGGAGATATTCAATCCTTTTTATTTAATCATGCAACCAGAAGTTTAGATATTAAGATAAAGCCAGATAACAGTAAAGGCGCTTCAAAAATATTTATTGGAGCCAACAGGCATTATCCTGATGGCTTTTCGGTATTAATAGGAAATAAATCAGTACTGTATTACAACCCTATAAAAAATGTAGGACTAGAAATTTATAAATTAGAAAAAGGAATTGACCCAACAGATTATATTTGGGATACCAATAGTCAAAAATTAATAATATTAAAATGGCCAAAAACTGAAGAGTTATTGGATATAAAAATTGTTCCAGGAATACGGAATTTTAATTAAAATAAAGTAATGAATAAATATAGGTTTATGAAGAAATTATTAGTTGTTGGATTTTTTGTAGTCTCATTATTGAGCTGTAATTCAGAAAATAAAACTGATAAAAAGATGAATCAAAAGGATTCTGAAATTGCATCAAAAGTTGAGAATCTGATAAGTCAAATGACTTTAGATGAAAAAATTGCTGAGTTAACTCAAGATGCACCTGCTAATGATAGACTAGGTATTCCTTTTATGAAATACGGAGAAGCATTACACGGTTTGTGGCTTGTGCTTGACTATTACGGTAATACTACTGTTTATCCACAAGCGGTAGCCTGTGCTTCAACTTGGGAACCTGAACTCATTAAAAAAATGGCTTCACAAACAGCAATAGAAGCGAGGGCTTTAGGTGTTACACATTGTTATTCTCCCAATTTAGATGTTTATGCAGGAGATGCGCGCTATGGTCGTGTTGAAGAATCTTATGGTGAAGACCCTTATTTGGTGTCACGAATGGGAGTAGCATTTATCCAAGGTTTACAAGGTACGGGCGATGAGCAATTTGATGAAAACCATGTTATTGCCACGGCCAAACATTTTGTAGGATACCCAGAAAACCGCCGTGGTATAAATGGTGGATTTAGTGACATGTCCGAACGTCGCTTACGGGAAGTTTACCTGCCATCGTTCGAGGCGGCAGTAAAAGAAGCTCAGGTAGGTTCTGTTATGCCAGGGCATCAAGATTATAACGGGGTGCCATGTCATATGAATACTTGGTTACTAAAGGATATTTTAAGAGATGAGTTAGGTTTTGACGGTTTTATTGTGTCTGATAATAACGATGTAGGGAGAATAGAAACTATGCATTTTATTTCTGAAACCAGAACTAAAGCGGCTATCTTAGGATTAAAAGCGGGTGTTGACATGGACTTGGTAATTGGGAAGAACGTTGATCTGGCAACTTATCACGCTAATGTTTTGAAGGATACAATAACTCAGGACCCTTCATTGATGCCACTTATTGATAAAGCTACATCACGTATTTTAACCGCAAAATATAAATTAGGTTTATTTGATACAGAGCAAAAAGAGATTGATGAGGAAACCGTAAATGCTGGTCGTGAAGAACATCGTGAATTTGCATTGGAAATTGCCGAAAAATCTATGATCATGCTAAAAAATGATAATAATCTCTTACCTATTGATGTATCAAAAATAAAATCCTTAGCTGTTATTGGCCCTAATGCCCATGAAGAAAGACCAAAAAAAGGAACATATAAACTATTGGGTGGTTATTCAGGATTACCACCATACTATGTTTCAGTTTTGGATGGTATAAAGAAAAAAGTAGGTGAAAACGTAAAAATAAACTACGCTAAAGGTTGTGATATTAATAGTTTTTCAAAAAAAGGATTTCCTGCGGCAATTTCTGCTGCAAAAAAATCCGATGCTGTTGTTTTAGTGGTAGGGAGCTCTCATAGAACCTGTGGTGAAGGCGGAGACCGTTCTGACCTTGATTTGTTTGGTGTTCAAAATGAATTGGTAGAGGCTATTCACAAAACAGGAAAACCAGTAATTGTTATTCTAATTAACGGTCGTCCATTAAGTATAAACTACATTGCCGAAAATATACCGTCTGTGCTTGAAACCTGGTATGGTGGAATGAGAGCAGGTGATGCTGTAGCCAATGTAATTTTTGGGGATGTAAACCCTGGAGGTAAATTAACAATGTCTTTTCCACGCTCAGTCGGGCAGGTTCCTGTAACTTATCTTGAGCGTCCTGACTTTATTGGGTCTGGAAAAGGAAAGTATCGCTTTAGTGATAAGTCGCCATTATTTCCATTTGGATATGGCTTAAGTTATACAACATTCAAATATGGAGAACCAAAACTAGAAAGTGCTACTACTAATACCGATGCAGAAACTTCAGTTTCTGTAGAAATCACCAATACAGGCGATAGAGAAGGAGACGAAGTAGTGCAAATGTATGTTAGAGATAATTATGCATCTGTTGGGCGCTACCTAAAAATGTTAAAAGGTTTTAACCGTATCACCCTAAAATCAGGAGAAACAAAAACGGTAACATTTAAACTAGGTTTTGATGAACTAAACGTTTTAAATCAAGATATGAAGAAAGTAGTAGAACCCGGAACGTTTACTGTTTCAGTAGGAAGTTCTTCCCAAGAAAAAGATTTACAAAAAATAGTATTAAAGGTCCAATAACAGTTCTCTTTAAAAAAGATAATCGATGCTCAGTCCATTAATAGGCTGAGCATTCGTTTTTTAGTTACCCTAGTTTTTTTAATAATTTGGGCGTTACCCGCAAAGGGTCGGGCTTTTATTCATGCATTTTTATTTTAAATTATTGAATTCATGAACATAAATGTTTCGTTCCAAGTCCTCGCACCTCCTGCGTCGGGCTGTGGGCTATCCGTTAGGATCCCTAACACGGGCAAATCTGCCAAGGTCTGTTCATAACCTGAAGAACCCTGTATTATGCTTTGGCCTGTTTATTTTGTTGGTCACTATTTCTAAATTTTTAAAAGGGATATATTTATTAAAAACTGATGATGGTATTGTTAAAAGATTAGTTTATGATTAATTTTTTAATTGATAAAAGGAAATAATGATCTCTGAAAACATTATATTTTTAAGCTATTTTCGTGTTTTTAGTAATAGGTGTGAAGTAAGTAAATGTTAGTTGTACAGGTAAGTACAGGATACTATAACTGACTGATAATCATAAATTGTGCATTAATTAATATAAAAACTAAAAATTATGAAAAAAATTACTCTTAAAATTAGCACATTCTTATTATTTGCCATGTTTGCGCTTCAAGCACATGCTCAACCTATATTATGGACTGGAGATGGTACTTATAAAATAGGTGCAAGAGGCACTAATTTATTTATGACAATTAATGGTGGTACAGGTGCTTTAGAATGGCAAACAGAATTACCAGGCGATGATGAAACACAAGTTTGGTCTATTGTAGGTCATAGGTTTGCTGCCGCACAACATGATGGTGGTAATGGTTCAGGGTACATGGAAATTACTGCTACTGTTACAGGTGTTGGAAATTTCACCATGGCTACAATGGCTACTGCTGCAGATGGAAATAACCTTACTCTTATTGCTAGACCAGGTGATCCAATAGACAATACAGTAGATTTAACTGATGTAAGTGGTTTAGACCAGTTTCAAAGAAGAAAAACTAAAGTAGATGCAAACGGGGATGCTGACTCTAATGGATCAAATCCATCAGCAGGAAACAATGCATTATTTTTAAAAACACCATGGAGTAGTGGTTCAAGATTTGGTGAAATTCCATCTGCAGCAGGTGACCCAGTAGAATTCAATGGTGGAGGAATAGATGTGATTGATTACCATTTGGTAGCATTATTAAGCACTTCAGACTTTGATGCAAGTTCAATTTTTGTTTCTAACCCAGTTAATAATGAAATAAAAATCAACGGGCTTTCTTCTAACGTAAAAAAAGTATCTGTTTATTCTTTATTAGGTCAAAAAGTATTAACTAGAAAAGTAGATGCTCAATCTTCTCTTACTATCGATGCAAGTGATTTATCTAGTGGTATGTATTTAGTTGAAATGACTGGAGATAATGGAAGATTCTCAAAGAAAATAGTTAAGCAATAATATAGCTTAATTCAAATACAATTTTATTTAAATCATTCTAACCATCAATTGGTTAGAATGATTTTTTTATTTTACAATCTAATTATGAGTATTAATAGTCTAAAATTTATAACGATTTGGTTATACTATTTAATTGGGTTGCATTTTATAGAAGCTAAACAAGCAGCACAAACTTACCAGAAAGCTGCTGTGCTAGAATCAAAAAAAATAATGAAACACCTAAACTAACTGCCCTAGACTACACTAAGCTATTAGAAATAAAAACAAAACTTCATACAACACAATTTTCTACAACGTATAAAAACCTGCTTAAAAGAGCTAATATAGCTTTAATTCAAGGTGTATTTTCAGTAACTCAAAAAACCCAAGTACCGCCAAGCGGAGATAAACATGATTATATAACCTACGGCCCTTACTGGTGGCCAGACCCTAATAAACCTGATGGCTTGCCATGGATACGGAGAGATGGAGAAATAAACCCGCTTACCCGAAAAGGTAATACAGATTATGAAACAAAGGATGCTATGTTTGATAATACTACAGCATTGTCTTTAGCATATTTTTTCTGATCAAAAAGAATATGCCAATAAAACGCTAGACTTGCTTAAAGTTTGGTTTTTAAACGAAGACACCAAAATGAATCCAAACCTTAATTTTGCACAAGGCATTCCCGGAAAAAATACAGGAAGAGGTATTGGTATTATAGAATTTGCAGGAATTACTAATATAATTACAGCCATTGAAATTCTTGAAATGAATAAGGTAATGGACGCTAAAACTAGTAGAGGTCTAAAAGAATGGTTTACAGAATATCTTAATTGGTTGCAAACTAGTGAAAATGGGATTTTTGAAAAGAACACTAAAAATAATCATGCGGTGTACTATGATCTGCAAGTGGTAAGTATATTAATGTTTTTAGGCAGGTTTGAAGAGGCTAAGCAAGTATTGGAGGAAGTGAAAACTAAGCGAATAGCCACTCAAATTGAATCAGATGGCAAGCAACCACACGAACTGGCTAGAACAAAAGCATTGTCCTACAGCACAATGAACTTAAGTGGTTTTACACAATTAGCCTTTTTAGGTACAAAACTCGATGTAGATTTATGGAATTATGAAGCTAAAAACGGTGCAGGTATTATTAAAGCCTATGAGTTTTTAAAACCCTATGCGGAAGGTGTAAAGCAATGGGATTATCAACAAATAATTAGTTTACGAAAAGCTCAAAAAAATTACGAGCCATCTTTGTAAAAGCGGGAAGCCAATTTAATAGTCAAGACTATTGTGAAGTTGGAATGAAGAATAGTGAAATGGCAACCTCTTTATTATATAATTGTGATTAAAAATATAGAGTAATAAAAAGCTTAATACTAGTTATAATTTACATTCTAGTTTATCGAATAACTAAAACAATTATGAATCAATCTTTCAAACAATTGAAGTCTAAATAAAATTATGTTTTGAGTTCAATCAATTTTAAAAAGCAGACAAGTAATAATAAATTAAGTAGTGCTATTTTAATTTGTTGTTTCCTTCTACTGTTCGTATGTTTTAATCACCTTTTAGTGATGCTAAGTTTTATGATAACAAATGCTTTGTTGTCTTATGCTTTTTTTGGCTATAATTTTTTCAATGCTAACTTTATGTGTTTTGGGAAGTTATAAAGAAGTTGATTTTAAACAAACTTTAGTAGCTATTATAATTGGTTTATTTCTAATTTTAATTTCATTAGTAATTGCTTCTTTTTTTGGGACTTTTCTTGGGATGGTCAATGGTATCATCAATCATCAATTTATAACTTATCCGATGGTTGGAACCCACTAAAGGAACCAATAAGAAAATTCAATAAGAATAATGATTTATCTATTATTCATTTTCCTAAAGGTTCATGGTATTTTGCAGCTTCAATATTTAGTGCTTTTGGAGTTTTTGAGGCAGGGAAAGCATTAAATTTTATTGTGCTGTTTGTTGCAAGTTTGTTTTGTTATGATGTTTCAATAAAATTTCATTTAAATAAAATTAATAGTTTTTTAGTATCAGTATTAGTAGTTTTTAACCCAGTTATATGGAGTGAAATAGCAACATATATGGTAGATCAGTTGTTGTGTTTGTACCTAACTATTTATGTGCTATCACTTTTTTCATTACTTAAAAAATACAATTTATATCATATTCTAGTTGGGTTTATGGCGGTAATAGGTATAATTAATGTAAAGTTTACAGGTGGTGTTTTTGTTTTTGTGTTTTCATTATTTGGATTCCTTTATATCCTTTTTAAGAAAAGAGCTATAATAAAAAAATATATAAAAATTCATGCTTTATCTGCAGGTATAGCTTTTTTAATTTTTGGTTTTAATCCATACGTTAGTAATTTTATAGAACGAGGTAATCCTTTGTATCCTATTTTAGGTTCTGAGGAATATCCAAGCCAATTAGAAAAAGGGTTTGATGGTAATGAAAAGCATGAAACTCCAAAGAATATGCAAAAGAAGCCATTTCCTGTACGGTTTTTTTATGCGCATTTTGGAGCTCCAAGTAATGCACCATACGATCAAAAAAAGAATGCAGAATTAGCGATTCCATTTGTATCAAGTTTTTCAAGTTGGGATGCCTATCGATTTCATGAAACTAGAATTGCAGGTTTTGGCCCTTTTTTTAGTGGATTGCTAATATTGTCTTTAATATACCTTTTATATTATATTAAAGTAAATAAAAACAGACGGTTATTGGTGCTCAGCATTTATGGTGCAATTATTAGTACTTTGCTTATAAGTAAACATTTTTGGTGGGCACGTTTTGCACCTCAAATTTGGTTTCTTCTAATAATTCCTATTATTTTAGGTTTGGTTTCTCGTATGAATAAAAAAGCTAACTATAGTTTAATTTTTGGTAGCATAGTTAATGCACTTATTGTAATAAGTATTCATTTGACTTGGGAAGTTAAAAATACATTTAAGTTTAAACAGGAGTTGGAAACATTAAAAAAAGAAGACAGAAAAATTGAAGTAGGAAAAACGTGGTTTAAAAAGTCTATTCAAGAACGATTTAAAACCTACGATGTGAATTATATTTTTGTATCACAAAAAAGGATAAAAGATAAGCCCTATCTGAAATTTTCAAATGTACCCAAAGGATATCCTGGTTCAATTTTATATTCTAAAAACAATACTAAAACCAAATAATATGCAAAGACTTGCCTTTAAAATGAAGCTAAATGCTGGACAAAAAGAAGCCTACACAAAACGGCATAATGAACTATGGCCCGAATTAAAAACACTACTAAAGGATAATGGCGTAAGCGAATATTCCATTTTTTTAGATGAAGAAACCCATACGCTTTTTGCATTTCAAAAAGTTTCAGGACAAGGTGGCTCACAAGATTTAGCTAATAATACTATTGTAAAAAAATGGTGGGATTTCATGGCAGATATAATGGAAGTAAACCCTGATAATTCTCCTATTTCAACACCTTTAGAAGAGTTGTTTTATATGGAATAAGGTATTGTAATTCAGTAAACAAAAGCAGTATAGTGCAGGATGCTTTTGTTTACTTGAAACAATATTTTTGATTGCTTTGTTCTCGTAAGCTTCAAAAAAATAAAAAACTATGAAAAGAATCTACTCAAATAAACAAATTTGCGTAAAACATGTACTTCTGCTTTTTGTTTTGCTTTTTTCAAGTATAGGAAATACGCAAGTTACCTTTGAAAAAGAAGTTAAAATTACCGATATTGGTTTGCATTTTGATGGCGCTAAGGTGGGGAGTACAGCAACAAATGCAGGGGATAATACACCTTATGACTATTTCTTTGGTCGTAATATTTCTGCTCATGGAGATGCCATAAAAACCTATGGTGATTATGTTTTTATGACTTGGTATCGTGGTGGTAAAGCAGACCGCCATGTGATGCTAACACGTTATAATACAAAAACAGGTTCTATGGCAACTATAGAGTTTCCTCATAGGCATACAGGATATCAAAATCAATATTGGATTGGAGAATCTCATAATACTATAGCTGTAGGTGTAAGTCCTTTAGATGGAACAATTCATTTGTTGTACGATATGCACGCCTATAGTGCTTCAAGACCCTCTAATGGAAGTTTAGCTAATGATTACTTTAGATATTCATACTCAGTTAAACATGCAGCTTCGTTACCAGATGCTGATTTTACATTGGATAAATTTGTTCCAAATGGAACAGGAGGATATAAACATTTAAGAATGCCAGGAACTGCTGCTCAATCAGAATTTGTGTCATTAACCTACCCAAGATTTTTCCAAAATGATGGTGGGGAGATTTTTATGCTAATGCGTGAAGGTGGAAATAACAATGGTATGTTTAAGTTTATAAAATATGATGCCAATACTGGAGAATGGGGTAACTTCATAGATTTTAATAGGTTAAATGCAAGAAGTCAACCAGAGATTGACTTTAATTGGGGACTTTACGGTGATATGAAATATGTAAACGGTAAGTTTCGTTTAGGTTTTCAACGTAGGTTGGCTAACAATAATGACAAATATCTTTACCAAAACGGAGTATATTATGCCTATTCAGACGATCAAACGGCTGCCACAGGTTGGAAAAATCATAAAGGAGAATCTTTTAGTTTGCCATTATGGGATGCAGATTTTATAAAAGTTATGGAACCTGGAGATTACGTAGAGACAACAAATCCAAATAGAGTGCACATTGTTGGAGGTTTTGATTGGACAGTTACTGCCAATGGTGATGTACATATTAAGAGTCTGGTCCGAGATTTGGATAATAACGTTACTAAAAGCTTACACACCTATAAACCAGCTGGTGCTACAGAGTTTACAACTACAGAAAAATCTATATCAGGATCTTTTTACACCTCAGGGCCTAATGTTTATACAGTAGGTTTAAATAACGGTAGGGTTGTTGTATACAAAGCAGAAGGCGGAACTGATAATTTTGAGAAGGTTTATGAGGCTACTAGTGGAAGACAGTTTGACCACGGCGTTGTGCATATAGAAAATGGAAAAGCATACTATTATTTAATGGAAGATAGTTCTGGTAGTGCACAGCCATTATATCTTCAAATTATAGATTTAGACATTGAACCTACTGACCCAACATTGCCAGATAATTTTACAATAGAGGCTGTTAGTGAAACTTGTGCAGATATGGATAATGGCAAATTGATTATTACTGGAGCAGCAACTCATGATTATGTAGCAACTATTAATAATATGAACTATGACTTTACCAAAGACAAAACAATAGAAAATTTAAGCCCAGGAACTTATGATTTGTGTATTGATGTAGTTGGAGAAAACTTTAACCATTGTTATCAAGTCACTATTCAAGAAGCTCCAAGTTTAACAGGAAAAATTAAGGTAAATAAAAAAGCGGTAGAAGTTTCTGTAGAAACAGGTGACGCGCCTTATACGGTCATTAAAAACGGAGAGCAAATATTAGAAACGTATCAAACTAATTTTTCAATAAATGTGAATCATGGTGACAATATTCAAATTAAAAGTAAAGAAGCTTGCCAAGGAAAGCTATTAAAAACTATCAATTTATTGAATGATATCAAAGCGTATCCCAATCCTACAAGTGGGTTATTTGAATTGTATATGCCAAATAGTATAGAAACCATAGGTTTAGAAGTTTATAATATTCATTCTCAATTAATAGTTTCAAAAACCTACTCGGTAGAAGCTGGGAAAGTTCAATTGAATTTAGAAGATAAACCAAGAGGTATTTATTTTGTAAAAGTAAATTCTAAGAAACCAGTATTCGTTAAAGTAATTAAAAAATAGCATGAAAAAGTCATATTTATATTTAGTATTAGTTTTAAGCATGATGTTGTGCTCTTGCGGCGGTGGAGATGGACCAGAGGAGATACAACAACCAGAGGAAAACACAGCGCCAACAGTACCTATTCAGGTATATCCATTAAATAATACCCTTTGTATTGGTAATAGTGTGGTATTTGAATGGAACACTTCTACAGATGCAGAGGGAAATAGAATAACTTATAAGATTGAGGTTGCTGAGAATAATTCTTTTTCGCCTGTATCTTATACTGAAACTAGTTCTGCAGGATCAAAAATAATTAGTTTAACCAAAGGGAAGGCGTATTATTGGCGTATTAAGGCAATAGATAGTAAATCTGCAGAAAGTGCTTATTCTACTGTTAGTCAATTTCTAACCGAGGGAGAAGGAGCTTCTAACCATATACCTTTCGCGCCAAGTTTATTGGGGCCTATTTTAAATTCTCAAATAAACGGAACAAGTACCACTTTAAGTTGGTCTGCTTCTGATGTTGATGGTGACGCATTAACCTTTGATGTGTATTTAGATACAAAACAAGACCCAACTACTAAAGTGTCTGAAAATCAATTTGCAACAACTTATAATGCCACAGGATTAACAACTTCATCTACTTACTATTTTAAAGTAGTGGCTAAAGATGGTAAGGGTGGCATTAGTATTGGGCAAGTTTGGAGTTTTACTACATTGTGATAGGATAAGAACATAAAGTTATTTGTTAAGGAAGCTAGAGGTTTTGAGATTTCTAGCTTTTTTGTTTTGAAAAAGGCACATAATATATAATTCTAGTTTAAATATTGAAATTTCGAGACAGTACAGGATAGTTTTTTTTGTAAAAAATTAGACTTTGTAAATTAATTTTTCAATCTTTTTAAGACTTTAAAATAGTATTGCATTACGTATTTAAATGAAGCTATCAAAAAAAACAAGGTCCCCCGTTTTACTGTATTGCTATGTAATAGCGCTTTTTGTTTGTATATCCTGCAATCAAAACGAAGTTAAAGCACCTGAGTTTTTGAAAATTTCACAAGGTTTTAAAAACCCAATAGGATTTTATAATGCAAACCCAACGTTTTCTTGGAAACTACCTGTTTTAGAACAAATTAAATCGCAATCTGCTTACCAAATTGTTGTAGCATCTTCAAAAGAATTATTGCCTAATAACGCTGATTTATGGGATTCTGAAAAGCAAAAAAGTACGCAATCTACTTTTGTGAAATATCAAGGAAAATCACTAGAGTCAAGACAAAAAGTATATTGGCAAGTAAGGTATTGGAACCAAGATGAAAACGCTTCAGATTGGAGCGAAATAAATTCTTTTGAATTGGGTTTATTGAATAAAGACGACTGGAAAGCTCAATGGGCAGGATTAGATACCGCAAAAGATAGTATTAAGGGCGTTAGGAAGTTTTTAATGCACAGACCACAATATTTACGAAAAGGTTTTGGATTATCTTCGGATGTTGCTTCAGCAAGACTATACATTACAGCAAAAGGTGTTTTTGATGTGCATTTAAATGGAAATGATGTTAGCGATGATGTCATGACTCCGGGTTGGACGCCATACAATCATCGTATAGAAACGATTACCTACGATGTTACTGAACTTTTACAAGTTGGTAAAAATGCCATCGCTGTGGAATTGGCTTCTGGTTGGCATTCAGGAAGAATTAGTAGAGGTAGAGCGTTGTATGAAAATTTTGCATCACCCAAAATTCTATGTCAGTTAGAAGTTGTAATGAAAGACGGTTCTAAACAAACGATTATTTCAGACGAATCTTGGAAAGGCACCACAAATGGACCAATACGTTTAGCGAGTGTTTACGATGGAGAATTATATGATGCGAATTTTGAAATGCCAAATTGGAAAACAACTACTTTTGATGATTTCAACTGGGAATTGGTTCAAGTTGAAGCGATTGCTAAGGATGTTAAATTAGCGCCAAAAAGACATCATACTGTAAAGAATCAAATAGTTTTAAAAGATGTAGAAATTGTTTCGATTAAAGAAAACACATCGGTTTTTAATATGAAACAAAATATTGTAGGTGTGCCAAGGGTAAAAGTGCCTATGAAAAAAGGCGATACTTTAAAAATACGTTTTTCTGAAATGTTGTTAAAAGATAATACCTTTTACACTAAAAATTATCGTTCTGCAAAGTCAACCGATTATTATGTGGCTGCTAAAGATGGTGTTGTAGAGTATGTTCCAAAATTTACGTTTCACGGATTTCAATTTTTAGAACTAAGTGGTTATGATAAAAATGCGAAACCAGATGCTTCGTGGGTACAAGGCATAGCGCAACATTCAGATTTCGAGAAAAACGGAACGTTTACATCATCTCACGATAAACTGAATCAATTACAAGTAATATTACTTGGGGGTTACGAGATAACTTTTTTGATGTGCCTACAGACTGTCCGCAACGTGATGAGCGTTTGGGCTGGACAGGGGACGCACAAGTCATTGCACCTACTGCACTCTTTAATTATAATACACATGCTTTTTGGACGGCTTGGTTGCAAAGTTTAAGAGAAAATCAGTCTGAACACAAAAACGGTTTAGTGCCTTTTATAGTACCAGATGTGCTTCAAAACAAAACAGGAAGTTCTGGTTGGGGCGATGCCTGTGTTATTATTCCTTGGGATATTTATAATATAACAGGAGATGTTACAGTACTTGAAGAGAGTTATGAATCTGCAAAAAAATGGGTTGAGTACTATAAATCTAAAGTTAAAAAGAAAGCTTACATACCTATTATGCATTCTTTTGGAGATTGGTTACAACCTTATCCTTCTAAAAGTTTAAAAAAAGGAAATAGAGGAGATACACCAAAAGAATTAATTAATACTGCTTATTTTGCGCATTCTGCACATTTAATATCCAAGATTGCTGGTGTTTTAGGTAAAACAGATGATGAAAAAATATAAAGATTTACATAAAGCTGTTGCCAATGCTTTTGAAAATGAGTTTTTTGACGAAAACGGAAAGTTTAAACAAGACAGACAAACGCAAACAAGTTATTTGCTAGGTATTTATTTCGATTTATTCAAACCAGAAACCAAACTAAAAGCACAAAACCACTTGCTTGAAGAAATTAAAAATGCTGATTACCATTTAGGAACAGGGTTTTTAGGAACACCACTTTTACCAAAAGTTTTAGATGAAATGGGAGAAATAGACTTGATGTATAAAATCCTGTTTAAGGAAACCTATCCTTCTTGGTTTTATTCTATAAATCAAGGTGCAACCACCATGTGGGAACGTTGGAACAGTTACAGTAAAGACGAAGGATATAATCCACAAAGTATGAACAGCCTTAATCATTATGCCTACGGAGCTATTGGGCAATGGATGTACGAGCGTATTGCTGGTATTGCCCCATTAAAACCTGGCTATAAAAAAATAAGGATTGCGCCAATACCAAATACAGATTATTTAAATAAGGCTTCTGCAAATATAAATACTCCTTATGGAGAAGCATCATCCTCTTGGAAAATAGAGAACAATATGTTTTATTTAAAAGTAGTAATTCCTCCAAATACTTCTGCAGAGATAACTATTCCCTATGGTATAATTGATAACTTAATGATTAGTGGAAAAATATTCGAAGAAAATTCAAATTTAAAATTAATAAGTTCTGATAGAAATGTAATAAAATTTTTAGCAGAACCAGGAACATATAATATTCAAACTAAATTATAAAACCATGTACAAAAAACCGAATTTCAAATATTTTTTATGTGCTGTAGTATGTTTTACGCTTTTAAGCTTAATGTCATGTAAGGAAGAAAATACTATAAGAGAAGCTCAAAACTTAACTATTTCAGAAGGTTTTGAAAATCCTTTAGGGTTTTATGATGCGCATCCTACGTTTTCATGGCAATTACCAGTTTCTGATGAAGTCTTAAATCAATCTGCATATCGAATAGTTGCTGCTAGTAATCCTGATTTATTACCTGATGATGCTGATTTATGGGATTCAGAAAAGCAAAACACAACTCAGTCAGTTTGGGTAAAATACGATGGGAAACCATTGGAGTCTCGTCAAAGAGTATATTGGCAGGTAAAATATTGGAATCAAAATAATGAAGCTTCAAATTGGAGTACAATCCATAATTTCGAACTAGGATTGCTGAATAATAGCGATTGGCAAGCCAAATGGGTTGGGTTAAATACTGCTAAAGATAGTATCAGAGGGCGTGGAAAGGTATTAATTCACAAGCCACAGTATTTAAGAAAAGGGTTTGAGTTATCTAGAGATGTAACTTCAGCACGATTATACATTACCTCTAAAGGGGTGTTTGATGTTTCTATTAACGGTAAAAATGTTTCAGATGATGCGATGTCGCCCGGATTTACAACTTACGACAAACGCATTGAGACCCTAACTTATGATGTTACAGATTTAATAGAATCTGGTAAAAATACCATTGGTGTAGAGTTGGCTGCTGGTTGGTATTCGGGGCGTTTACTATGGGGAACAACACCATGGGATAATACTATTTCTCCTAAAGTTTTAGCTCAGTTGGAAATGTCAATGAAGGATGGCTCAAAAGAAATTATTGTTTCTGATGCTAGTTGGAAAGGAATGACAAACGGTCCGTTACAGTTTGCAGAAATATATGATGGCGAAATTTATAATGCCAGTTTAGAAATGCCACATTGGACAACCAATAATTTTGATGATAAGGATTGGACAAATGTAGAAGTAGCAAATCTTGATGATAAGGTAAAACTTGAACCTAAAAGGCATACAACTACAAAAGGAAAAATAGAGCTAACACCACAGGAGATTACAAAAAAAGATGGTGCAATTATATTTGATTTAAAACAAAACATGGTAGGTGTTCCTTTAGTAAAGGTTCCAATGAAAAAAGGAGATACTCTTAAAATTAGATTTGCAGAAATGCTGTCACCTGATGGCACATTTTATACTAAAAATTATAGAAGCGCACATTCTACAGATTATTATATTGCTGATAAAAATGGAGACATTACCTATATGCCAAAGTTCACATTTCATGGTTTTCGATTTGTAGAATTAAGCGGATTTGATACCTCAAAAGAGCCTAATAAAGATTGGGTAACAGGAATTGTTCAGTATTCAGATTTTGATGATAATGGAAAGTTCACATCATCTCATGAAAAATTAAATCAGTTACAAAGCAATATTGTTTGGGGATTGCGAGGTAATTTTTTGGATATTCCAACAGATTGTCCACAACGTAACGAACGTTTAGGTTGGACAGGGGACGCTCAAGTATTTGGCCCTACATCAATGTTTAATGCAGATGTGTATAAATTTTGGGCAAGTTGGTTACAGAGTGTTCGAGAAGCACAACTTGAAAATGGAGCTATTCCTTGGACAGTTCCAGATGCTCGCGGCAACAAGATTGCAAGTTCTGGATGGGGAGATGTGTGTACAATAATCCCATGGAAAATTTATTTACGCACAGGAGATATTGGTTTTTTAGAAGATAATTTTGAAATGATGAAAAAATGGGTAGCACATCATGAATTAAAATCAAAAAACTATATATCTAATATGATGTCCTTTTCTGATTGGCTACAGCCTTATCCAGAAAGTGGCGATAATAGAGGAGATACATCTAAGAATTTAATAGGAACTGCTTTTTTTGCACATTCTGCTAAATTAACAGCACAAACAGCCGAAACTCTTGGTAAAACTCAGGAACATCAAAAATATGAAGCTTTATTCAAAACTGTAGCCAAGGCATTTGATGAGAAATATTTTGATGAAACTGGAAAAGTAAAAGGTGTTACAGAAACCCAAACATCTTATTTATTAGCATTGGCTTTTGATTTGCTGCCTGAAAATAAACAAAAAAATGCGCAAGCTAATTTATTACGAAAACTAAAAGATGCAGATAATCATTTACGAACGGGCTTTTTAGGTACCCCATTAT
Organism: Jejuia sp. G7-7; assembly: GCF_055808955.1. NCBI lineage: Bacteria > Pseudomonadati > Bacteroidota > Flavobacteriia > Flavobacteriales > Flavobacteriaceae > Jejuia > Jejuia sp. G7-7. The sequence goes on along the minus strand of NZ_JBVVSZ010000001.1, from coordinate 1,506,697 downwards.
TATCTCAAGTTTTAGATGATATGGGCGAGATTGATTTAATCTACAAACTGTTATTTAATGAAACTTACCCATCGTGGTTTTATTCTATAAATCAAGGCGCAACTACTATATGGGAACGTTGGAATAGTTATAGCAAAACGGAAGGTTATAATCCAAAAAGTATGAATAGTTTAAACCACTATGCTTATGGTGCCATTGGCGAATGGATGTACGAACGTATCGCAGGTATTGCACCTTTAGAGGCGGGATACAAATCTATTAGAATTGCACCAAAACCAAGACAACCTTTAACATCAGCATCAGCAAGTTTAAATACACCTTATGGAAAAGTGTCTAGTGCTTGGGAAATTAATGCTAACACATTTTCATTAGAGGTTGCAGTTCCACCAAACACAACAGCAAAAGTAATAGTGCCAGCAAATCCAGAAAAAGATTTGATTATAAATGGAAAAGTGTTTAAAGAACATACAGGTATTAAATTGCAGAATAAAACAGCAGATGGTTTTGAGTTGTTAGTGCAACCAGGAGTATATAGATTTCAATCTAAATTTAAATAAAAAAGTGGTTAAAACTAACAAAATACTATTCGTTTTTGTAGCTATATTTTCAATTACGTTGAGTTGTAAAAATGAAGATAAAAAGCTTGAAATTAATTCTGTTTCAGAAGTAAAAAAAACAAACATTGTTTATATACTTACAGATCAATGGCGAGGTTCAGCTTTAGGCTATGCAGGCAATCCAGATGTAAAAACACCAAACTTAGATGCTTTTGCGAAAGAATCTGTAAACTTTACAAATGCAGTTTCTGTCACGCCAGTCTGTACACCTCACAGAGCAGCTTTACTAACAGGAAAATTTCCTTCCACTACAGGAATGTTTGTAAATGATTTGTATTTGCCTTCAGAAGAATTATGCATGGCAGAAATTTTTAAAGCAGAAGGGTACAACACAGCCTACTGGGGTAAATGGCATTTAGATGGCCATGGAAGATCTTCTTTTATACCTAAAGAAAGACGCCAAGGTTTTGACTTTTGGAGAGCTTTAGAATGTTCGCATAATTATACTAAAATGCCGTATTATGATAATGAAGATACCAAATTAAAACATTGGAAAAAATATTCCCCTTTTGCTATTGTAGAAGATGCAAATCAATATTTAGCTGAACATGCAAAAGACGATGTGCCATTTTTAGCAGTAGTTTCAATCGCTACACCGCATTATCCTCATGGTTCTGCACCAAAGAAATATAAAGATATGTATCCACCAGAATCTTTAACGCTAAACCCGAATGTAGCTGAGGAATTTAAAGAAAGAAGCAGAAAAGAATTGCAAGGTTATTATGCACATGCCACAGCTACAGATGAAGCCATTGGATTGCTTTTAGATAAAATTAAAGCATTAAAATTATCTGAAAATACTATTATTGTTTTTTCTGCAGACCACGGAGAAATGATGGGCGCACATGGTGTAAAACCCTTTGTAAAACAATTGGCTTGGGATGAAGCATCAAGAGTGCCGTTTTTAATAAGTTACCCTTCAATTGGAAAAAATAAAGGCAAAGTTGTAAATGCGCCTTTAACCACACCAGATATATTGCCATCCCTATTAGGATTAACAAATATTGAAATCCCTAAAGATATAGAAGGCGAAAACTTAACTGAATTAATAATGAATCCAAACCCAAGTGCAGATAGAGCTGCCTTAGTTATGGGTGTTGCACCTTTTGGAGCAAATTATAAAGACCCTGCTTATAGAGCAATTAAAACTAAACAATATACCTACGGAAGAACAATTGAAGGACCAAATATGTTTTTTGATAATATGAAGGACCCTTACCAAATGAATAATTTGATAGGTAACCCAGAATATGCAATGATTCAAAAAGATTTAGATAAAAAATTAAATCTAGAATTAGAAAAAATAGAGGACGAGTTTAAAGATAAGCACTATTATTTAAAGAAATGGGGTTATACTTTAGATGAAAAACGGAGAGCTGTAAATTGGTGGAGCTGGAAAGAAGGAAAAGGCGTTGTACAGTCACCAAAACCAATTTAAAAAAATAAATCAATTTTAATAGTTATATATAAATGAAAAAAATATTAGCTTTACTACTAGTCATATTTAGCTTTTCATGTGGAAAAGCGCAACAATCGCAAGCAAATACTTCTGAGCAACAGCCTAATGTTTTAATTTTTTATGTTGATGATTTACGTGCAGAATTAGGATGTTATGGTAGCGAAACAGCATTAACACCTAATATTGATAAATTGGCAAAAGATGGCGTTATGTTTAACAAAGCTTATGTACAACAAGCCATTTGTGCACCTTCTAGAATGAGTACCTTAACAGGTTTGCGTCCAGAGACTTTAGGTATTTATAGCATTTTCACACCACTTCGTAAAGTGCATAAAGAGGTGGTTTCTATGCCTCAGTTGTTCAATCAAAATGGCTATAAAACAGTAAGTATTGGCAAAGTGTATCATCATGGAATAGATGATAAAAACGTATGGTCAACTTATTTTGAAAAAGAAAAGAATTCGTATGTAAAACCCGAAAATATAGCACTCATGAAACGCTTAAAAGAAGAAGGCGTTAAACCATTAAAAGGGCCTGCCTTTGAAAATGCAGATGTTACAGATGAAGCCTATAAGGATGGTAGAGCAGCTAACCATGCTATAGAAACACTTCACAAAGTAAAAGACGATAAATTTTTAATGTTTGTAGGTCTAAGTAAACCACATTTACCCTATAATTCTCCAAAAAGATATTGGGATTTATACAATAAAAACAATTTTGAAATCCCAGTAAGAGACAAGCCTAAAGATATGTATAGACTGGCTTTAGCTAAATGGGGAGAGCTTAAAAGCTATTCGAATATTCCTACTGAAGGCGATTTAAATGATGATTTAACAAGAGAATTAATACACGGCTATCATGCCAGTATTAGTTATATAGATGCTCAAATTGGAAAAATCATGAAGACCTTAAATGATTTAGATCTAAGAAAAAACACCATGATAATTTTCATGAGTGATCACGGCTATAAAATAGGCGAGTATGGTGCGTGGTGTAAACAATCTAATGTGGAAATTGATGTAAGAGTACCTTTAATTATAAGCAGAGAAACAAATTATAAAAATAGAGTTCTAGGAAAGACTTCTGATGCTTTGGTAGAAAATGTAGATATTTTTTCAACCTTAGTAGATGTCTGTGATCTAAAATCGGCGCCTGAATCAGACGGAAAAAGTATTCTTCCAGTATTAAATAATCCAAAAATAAAATGGGATGAAGCGGCTTATAGTGTATATGCTAGAGGAAAAAAATAATGGGTGTAACAACTACAGATGGAGATTGGAGATATACGGAATGGAGAAATTCTACCACACACGAAATTTTAGGGGCAGAACTATATGAGCATAAAAACAGTCTGTTATCTTACCAAAACCTATCTGGAAATAATAAGTACGCTAAAGTAGAACAAAGAATGAAAAAGCTTCTTGAGGCTCAATTTCCAAGTGATGGAACTCCTTTTTTACAAAATGATATACCTAGAAAGTAGTTTAAAATCTAATTTATTGAAAGATTATATAAAACCCCATTTCACAACTTGTAAAATGGGGTTTTAAATGCTAAATAAATTTCTTTATTTACTGTGGTATTAATTCAATAAGTTTAACACTATGAGGCTCTAATTCAACCCCAGAGTAAGTTTGCCGTCTTTCTTTTCAACAAATTTATCTGTAATGGTTTTTGATAATTCAGCTAGATCTTCATATTTAGATAAATTTGAGTTTAATACATCCTTCCAGCCATCTTCAAAGCGGTCAGAAGGTCTGTTTCCATAAATACGTCCATTCGTTTTTTCAGATACACCAGCTGCTCTTATATCTTTATACAATTCATGCATTACAATACTATTTTCTTTGTCTACCGTCCATTCATTTATTTTCCATTTGGTATTTCCTGTTATTTCACCACCTTCTAATTGTGGGAAAAAAGTGCGTTTAGCGGAGCTATTTCTTGTAGTGTTATGATTATATACTAGCAGATAGATGTTTCCGTTTTTAGTAACAGGAATAACCCCAGCATGTTCATTAGAAGAAAGATTGTCAATAGTTTGCAATCTATTGCCACCTTCCATCTTTAAAAACATTTCGGTTACATTTCTTCTGCCTTGTGGTAAGTTACTAGATTCAATTTCTTGCCCCCAATCATATATTTCATTAATTCTATACTCAAAAGCTAAATCAGCTACTCTAGCATACCAACTGGCACCTAACTCTGTTGCATCAGTTAAACTAATCCCTCTTACGCCGTTTTCATCTCGTAACATTCCAAATTCTTGAATATCTAGAGGTATGTTACTAAATTGAGAGTAGCTATTCAGTTTATTTCTATAAGGCTCAATTTTCTCTGGGAGTGATACTGTATTTTGATCAATTTTTTCATAATAAGAGATACTAAAAAAATCCATTTTAGTTCCTATTGCACCTGTAGCATAATTGGTTCCAGTAGCACAATGGTCAATAAGTTCAGTCGTGTAGGTTGCTACACCTTCAGTAAGCATATTTCCAGGGCCAATAATGGCGTCAGGAATTACTTTTAAAACTTCATCAACTGTAATGTCATAATGCTTAAAATACTCCTCCATGGTTCCATTCCAATGGCTAGGCGTATAATTAGGCTCTGTGCTTACTCTAAAACGCCATGTTTTAACTTCGTTCATTCCAAATTCATTAACAAGCGTAGATAAAAAGGCATTAACATAAGCTCTCCAATGGTCATAATTGTCTGGTGGGCTTGTATTTCCATAGGTGTTTACAGTTTTATCGGTAACCATTTCCCAAGGTACTTTACTTAAAACAATCCTTGGTTTAAAACCAGTACTCCTAAAGTTTCTCATACTCGTTATCAAGCCACTAAAATCTGTAATAATATTTCCAGAACCATCAACACCTTTATAAAAATCATTTAGGTTGTCTGTTCTTCCTCCCATAGTTCTTACCAAATTGTAGCTTTTAACGTAATCTTTTATGGGAGCTAGGGACGTTCTAAAACCAGAAGCGTTAAATCGAGTTTGATTAATCATTGGTCTTGTAGACCAAAAGTTATAAAACTCTCCAATAGAGCTACCGGTGTTAATAGATACAACTTTATCGGGGTCAACAACGGGTTGTTCTAGTATATCTGGGTCTGGTTCTGGATCTTTTTCCATCTCTTTCTCCATTTCTTCTTCCATTTCTTTTTCTACTTCATCAGATTTTGAACAGTTAAAAACTACTGTAATCATAGAAAATATGAGAACAAGGAGAAATAATTTGTTTTTCTTTAAATAATTCATAGTATTTTTTTAAATAATTTGGGCGTTACCACGCTTGGGCGTGTTCGGGCTATCCACTATATCTTTTTTGATGTATAAATTTTGCCTGCCTAATAAATAGTATAACTAATTAATGAAACAGTTATTTTTATAAATCCAATCTTACCAAAAAAGGATGCCGTTTCTATCCCTAACGCAGGCTAGTCCGTCAATGTAAAGGATTAGCCAAAACTTTGTGTCTAACTTATAATCTTGTTTTTAGTTGACAGTATAAAATTAAAGCTAACATAATAAAAAACCAACCTGTACTATCATGTTAGAGCATAAAAACGCAGAATAAAGCATGACACCACAGGATTATGTAAACAAGAATTAAAGTTAAGTTTGTTTAAACATTTTAATTTAAATGAAAAACATCCTTTTTGCGATTCTTTTAAGCCTTTTTATAAACTACGTTTCCGCGCAGCGCACGGTTAAAAACTTTAACAATAATTGGAATTTTATATTACAAGATAATGTTGCATTTTCAAAAGAAAATTTTAATGATACTTCTTGGAAAAACTTAAACGTACCACACGATTGGTCTTTTGAAAAAGGCGTACGTAAAGGAGGGGATCAAGGTCAAGGAGGAGGTTATCATGATGGCGGAATTGGGTGGTATCGTAAATACTTCAATATAGAAAAAGAGAATTTGTCTAAGACTACATATATTAATTTTGATGGAGTTTACATGAATAGTGAGGTATGGGTAAATGGTAATCATATAGGCAAAAGACCTTATGGGTATATCAGTTTCCGTTATGATATTTCAAAACATTTAAAAGAAGGAAAAAACACAATAGCTGTTAGAGTTGATAATAGTTTAGAGCCTTCTGCACGATGGTATCATCCATGTGGTATTTATGCTCAGGTAAAATTGATAGTAGTTAATCCAACACATTTTAAGCCAAATACTATTTTTATAAAAACACCTTCAATTCAACAAAACCAAGCTAATGTTTCTATTAACACAGAAATTAATGGTTTTACAAAGGGTTTAAAATACGATGTAAAACTGTTTTCATTAGAAGGAAACTTGTTGGACTCATATTGCGAAAAATTAAAATCATCACAACCAACTATTCAATTAGAAGTTAAGAATCCTAAATTATGGAGTCCAGATACTCCAAATCTGTATAAAGCAGTCACAAAAATTTTAGATGGTAAAAAAGTCATTGATGAAATAGAAACCACTTTTGGTTTTAAAACTGTAAAATGGGAAACCGAAACAGGATTTTGGTTAAATGGAGAAAATGTAAAGTTAAAGGGCGTTTGCGAACATTGGGAAGGCGGTCCTGTTGGAGGCGCTTGGACAAAACCCTTGTTACGTTGGAAATTACAAAGTTTAAAAGGTATGGGCATCAATGCCATTCGTCCGTCGCATAATCCAACACCACCAATGTTTTATGATATCTGTGATGAAATAGGTTTATTAGTCATGGATGAGATTTTTGATGGTTGGCATAAAAAAGCACCTCAAGATTACGGTAAACAAGCTTTTGACGAATGGTGGCAACGCGATGTAAAAGAATGGATTACCAGAGACCGAAACCATCCAAGTATTTTTGTTTGGAGTTTAGGAAACGAAACGCATAGCGATGTAGCAATAGAATTAGTAAAATTTGGAAAAAACTTAGATCCAACACGATTATTTACATCTGGTGCTGGAAATCCTGAGGATATGGATATTCTGGGGGTAAACGGTGGTTCTGAGACTAAATCATTCATAGAAAGCAAAACCTTCGATAAACCTTTCATTTCTACTGAAGCACCTCATACTTGGCAAACACGAGGCTATTACAGAACACAAACATGGTGGCGAGATAACGAATTACCAGGGACTTATGAGTTGCCAAATCTAACAGAAAAAGAAATATTTTTCTACGAAGGTATTAATCCTAAAAACTGGAGAAACAGAAAACAAAGTTTCAATTCTTCTTATGACAATGCTACGGTTCGGGTATCTGCAAGAAAATATTGGGAAGTTATGCGAGACAATCCTTGGCATAGTGGACATTTCAGATGGACAGGTTTTGATTATTATGGAGAAGCTGGTTTAGTTCATGGCGGATTACCTTTCAATCTATTTATGGGAGGTGTTTTAGATGTAGCAGGATTTAAAAAAGATTTATTTTACTTCTATCAAAGTCAATGGACTAAAGAACCAATGCTTCACATGCTTCCTCATTGGACACATCCAAGAATGGAAACAGGAACTGTGATTCCAGTTTGGGTCTATTCAAATGCAGATGAAGTAGAGTTGTTTTTAAACGGAAAATCTTTAGGTACAGATAAACCAGGAACGGTTTGGAACGAAATGCAATGCGAGTGGATGGTACCTTATGCAGAAGGCAAGTTACAAGCAATTGCTTATATAGATGGAAAAGAAGTAAAAGAACATCTTTTAGCACAAGTAAACAACCTTTAAAATTGAAAACAACTATTCAGAAATTAGATGCTGAAGATAGTTTTACCACAAGTTATATTATTACTTCTGAAGGATTAGATGAAAATGATAATTTATATCCTTACGGGGAAAATAAAGTCTATTATAGTATTCAAGGTGATGTCAAGAAAATTTCTATGGAAAATGGAAATCCTATAGACCCAACAAGTAGAACAAAATCAGACTTTAGAGCTTTATTCTTCGGAAAAACAAGATTGTTTTTAAGAGCATTGCCCAATGCTGAAGATGCTTCAATAATCACAGCATCCATTTTAGGGGATAAAGCTTTATATACTTCAAATAAAATTTCAATTGATGCTAAACAAGTTAACGTTCTAGGTAATCCAACGATTGAAGATTTAGAAATTTTGTATACAACCAATGGCGAAAATCCAGAAACAAAAGGTTTGGTTTATAGAGGAACTTTTGAAGTCGAAGGTGGTACTATAGTAAAAGCTGTGGTAAGACAAAACGGTAAAGTCGTTATAAACATGGAAGAAACTTTTGGTGAAAATGAAGGTTTATTTTGGGGAAATGAACATTCCAAAGATATGTGGATTGGTAGAGGTGTAAACATTTCAGCCGAAGAAGGCATTCTTGAAGGAGAAGCAATAGTAAGTGATGAGGCACATCGTTATAAAGGTAGCGGATTTGTGAGGTTTAATGGAAAAGAAGGTGCTGTAACATTTTATCAAGAAAATGATGGGGAAGCTGGCGATTACAGTATGCGTTTTAGGTATATGCACAACAATAAAGGAAAACAACACCCAATGAAATTATATGTAAATGATGAGTACATTAAAACTCTAGAATTTAAATCAACTGGTGGATGGGAAAAGCAATGGAAATTTGTGCCAACCATTATTACTTTAAAGGCAGGAGCTAATAATATTAAAATAGAAACTACAGGAGAAAGCGGCCCATTTATAGATGAGTTGTTCATAGATTAATATTAAGTGAATGATAACAGTTGTATACGTAATCGTAGTTTTATTGGTAGTAAATATTTTGTTGTTTAAGTTTAGTTGTAATAATGATGATGTTAAGTAAGAGTACTTTGCATAAAATATGGATTAAGAAAATTATGATTTAAACGTTAAATGTTTGCATATTATTTGGTTTGAAAATACAATGATTTGATAAGTGAAAAAATTGAAAAAAATGACAATTAGGTTTTTAAAATTTTTACTGTTTTTTTATTTTCTGACAATTTCTATATGTGTTCAAGGACAAGAATTAGTAATAGATGTTTTAGAAAGTGGTTTTAAATCACCTCCAATCGAAGCCAAAGCCAGAACTTGGTGGCATTGGATTAGTGGAAATGTTTCCAAATCTGGAATTACAAAAGATTTGGAAGCCATGAAACAAGCGGGTATTCAAGAAGCGCAGTTGTTTAATGTGCACTTGGGTTTTCCAAAGGGCAGAATTACCTATTTAAGTGAAGAATGGTTAGATTTATTTCACTTTGCAGCTTCAGAAGCAAAACGATTAGATTTAGAATTAGCATTTCATAATAGTGCGGGTTGGTCGTCTAGTGGAGGACCGTGGGTTACAGAAGAAAACGCAATGCAAACCGTAGTTTTTAGCGAGATTATTGTTAATGGAGAGCAAAAATTTAAAGGCGAACTTCCAAAGCCAGAAACTAAATTCAGTTACTATAACGACATTGCTGTTTTAGCATTTCCAAAACCTAAAAAAGCTATAAAAATTGATGGATTAGATTATAAAATATTATCAGATAGAATCAGAAATCATTTATTGCCAGATACCAAAGAAATTCCAAAAGCAGTCATTGTAAAGAAAGAAAGTATTATAGATATTACATCTAAGTTTTCTGAAAATGGTGTTTTAGAATGGAACATTCCAAAAGGTGAATGGGTTATTTTACGAATTGGGCATACACCGAATGGTTCAAAAAACAGACCTGCTGTTGATGGTGGACATGGTTTAGAAGTAGATAAAATGTCTACAGCTGCTTTAGATGAGTATTGGAATAAAGGCGTACAGCCCATTTTGAATAAGCTAGGAGATTTAGTTGGAGAAACTGTAAATAATTGTTTAATTGATAGTTACGAGGTTGGTTCGCAAAATTGGACTTCTGGTTTTGAGCATCAATTTAAAAAATTACGAGGGTACGATTTAACATCATATTTACCAACTTTAGCAGGCTATTATGTAGAAAGTGGGGATATTACCGAACGTTTTCAATGGGATTTCAGAAGAACCATTGGCGATTTAATCGCCGAGAACTACTATGGGTATTTTGCAGAATTGTGCCATAAAAACAAACTAAAATTTTCTGTAGAACCCTATTGGGGCCCTTTTGATAATATGCAAGTTGGTGCAAAAGGCGATATTGTAATGTGCGAGTTTTGGAGTGGTGGTTATCCGTTTTTTGACTCATCAAAATTTGTATCTTCCATAGCGCATTTAAATGGAAGTAGCATTGTTGGAGCAGAATCCTTTACTGGCATTGGCGGTTGGGATAAACACCCTGCAACTATTAAATCTATTGGAGATAAAGCTTGGACAGAAGGGATTACTCGTTTTATATTTCATACTTATGTGCATCAACCTTGGGATATTGGACCAGGAATGGCGTTAAGTTATCACGGTTTCGATTTTAACCGTTTGAATACCTGGTGGACACAAAGTAAATCGTATTTAGATTATATTGCCAAATCACAATATTTATTACAACAAGGTACTAATGTTGCAGATGTATTGGTATTTACCGGCGATTCATCTCCTAACACCGCTTTTTTATTACCAGAATTAAAGAAATCTGGTTACGATTATGATTTAATTGGTGCTAATAAACTTGGAGAATTATCCGTAGAAAACGGTAAAATTGTTACAAAATTTGGAGTAGCCTACGAAGTACTAAGCTTACCAGAAAGCGATTGGATAACCCCTAAAACACTAAAAATAATAGATGCTTTAGTTAAAAAAGGCGCAAAAATTATTGGTAATAAACCAAAGCGTTCGCCAAGTCTGAGCCATTACCCAGAAAGTGATACTTATATAAGAACAACAGCCAACGCACTTTGGGATAAAGGTTTAATAAAAGATATTTCCATTGATAATTTCTTAAGTAAGGAGCATATAACCCCAGATTTTTTTATTGTTGAAGCCAAAATGGAAGACGTTGGATTTATACACAGAAGAACAAAAGAAGCCGATATCTATTTTGTTGCCAATGCAAAAAAGGAAAAGTAGTATTTACGGGCCGTTTTAAAGTTGCTAACAAATTACCTGAAATTTGGAACGCTGAAACGGGCGAGATTAAAAAACTAGCAGTTTGGAAAAGTAATGATGATGGTACTGTTAATGTCCCTATTACTTTAGATAGTGAGCAAGCTGTTTTTGTAGTGTTTAAAGAAAATTCATCAGATGAAAATCATATTGTTGAAGCGGATATAAAATTAGCAATACCAACACCAACGCCATTATCTAACTTAAAAATAATAAAAGCAGATTATGGTAATTTTTTACAAGAAGGTTTGGTAGATATTACTGATAAAGTAGCAGCCGAAGTAAATGATGGAAAACTAAATTTTCAGATGTCTAGAGCCTTTTGCGATTGCGATCCTGCTATGGGTTATGTTAAAGAGTTTCGAATGGCATATCAAATTGGTGATAAAATTGAGCATATTCATGCCGAAGAAAGAGAGTTTATTACTATTGATGCAGGCAATCAACCTCTTAAAATAATTTCTGCGGTGTTTGGTAAATTTAAAGCAGAAACTAAAGGTGTGCCTAAAAACTTTGAAGCTTTTGATGTTACCAAAAACATCGTAAATCTGGTAGCTTCAGGACATTTAAATATTAAAATTACGGATGAATTTGTAAATGGTAAAGTTTTAAAAAATGCTGATAATTTCTTAAAAATTACATTTGAAACCGATGGTAATTCAAGAACCACTATAATTCCAGAAGGCGAATTTTTAAATTTAAATAGGTCTATATCTTCATCAGAAATTTACAAAGCTAATGGCCATACCATTTGGAAAACCCCTTTTTCTGGAAGTTTATCTTATACAAAGGCATTAGGGAAATCAAATCAAATAAAAGTAACAGTTCCACAGCAAATAGAACTGTCTGGAAATTGGGAAGTAACATTTCCTTTAAAAAACGGTACTTCAATCAAAAAGAAATACAAGACCTTAACATCTTGGTCAGAAGCAAAAGAAGAAGAAATTCAGCATTTTTCAGGAACTGCCATTTATGAAAAAGAATTTACTCTATCTAAAAAACAGTTGACTAAAGAAAATGCTTTTGAATTGGATTTAGGAAGTGTAGCCATTGTTGCCGAAGTTTTTATAAACGATAAAAAAGTAAGCACTTTATGGAAAGCGCCTTTAGAGTTGCTATTGGTGATTATGTGAAAAAAGGTCGTAATACAATAACACTAAAAATCACGAATTTATGGGTAAATCGTTTAATTGGCGATGAAAAAGAGCCTTTAGATTACGAGCGTAGAGGTAATAAAACCAAAGCGCTTCCTAGTTGGTTATCAAATCCAGAATCTCGAGATTCCAAAAGGCAAACATTCTCTTCGTGGAAACATTGGGACAAGGATGATGAATTAAAAACATCAGGTTTATTGGGACCTATTAGTATTAATGTATTTAAATTGAAACGTATAAAATAGGTTTATCAATGAAAATAACTAGGTATACATATTTTATCGTCCTAATAAACTTTTTCTTTTTTAGTAGTTTAATTGCACAAACAAAAACCTACTTATCCGGTACCTATGCCGATACTGCTGTTGACTGGGAATTTAAAATGTCTGAAGGACGCAATAGTGGCTATTGGACTACCATTCCTGTACCATCAAATTGGGAAACCAAAGGCTTTGGCTATTACACCTATGGTAAAGATCATAAGGATTATAAAACAAAACCTGAAATTGGGTTTTATCGTCATAGTTTTAAATTCAATTTAAAATCAGATAAACGTTATTTTATAGTGTTTCAGGGCGCTATGACAGAGACTACCGTTACCTTAAATGGTAAACAAGTTGGAGAGACTCACATAGGTGGTTTTACAGAGTTTAAATATGAAATTACAAATTTTTTAAAAACCGGAGATAACCTTTTGGAGGTGGAAGTTTTAAAACCAGCCACACATCCTCAAGTTGTTAAAGCCGAACGTATTGCCGATTATTGGTTGTTTGGAGGCGTTTTTAGGCCTGTTTTTATAGAAGAGGTACCAGTAAATTTTATAAAGCGTGTTGCTATTGATGCTCAGATGAAAGGCGACTTTAAAATGGATGTGTTTACAGATACATCGAAAGAAAATATATCATTAACAGCACAAATTTACGACAGCAATAATCAAAAAGTAGGGAAATCATTTTCTGGAAAAGTTTTAAAAAATAAAGGTCATTTAGAATCCACTTTAAAAGATATTGCATTATGGTCTCATGAGTACCCAAACTTATATAGTGTTGAGGTTACTTTAAAACAAAAAAGAAAATATTACATACGTATAGACAAAAATTTGGTTTTAGAACCTTTGAAGTCCGAGATCACGACGGTTTTTATTTAAATGGCAAGCGAGTTTTATTAAAAGGAGCAAACATGCATAGTTTTAGACCAGAAACAGGGCGTACATTAACCAAGCAAGATATGCTTGATAATATAAAACTCATGCAAGACATGAACTTTAATACGGTACGTATTTGTCACTACCCGCCAGATGCAGAGTTTTTAGATTTATGTGATTCTTTGGGCTTAATGGCAATGGATGAATTACCAGGCTGGAGGCATGCACTTCCAGATGAAATTGGGAGCAAAATTGTAAAAGAATTGGTGGTAAGAGATGTAAATCATCCATCGGTTATACTATGGAGTAATGGAAATCACTTAGCACATAATCCTAAGTTTGATGAAGATTTTTTTAAATGGGATATCCAAAAACGACGTCCTTTAAAAAACGAAACCAAAACAGGTGATATTTATAAGGGGTATGCTCCAGATTTTGACATTGTAAAAACTAATTTTTATCCAAGTTACAATTTATTAAAGCAACGTTTATTTGAAGAAAACCATATTGTGTTACCCAATGAAGCCTTGCATGCGCTATATGATGGCGGTGGTGGTGCAAACTTAAAAACTTATTGGGACGCCATCGAAGCATCAAAAGTTGGTGGCGGATTAATGATTTGGGCACTTTTTGATGAAGGTTTGCGAAGAACCGATATGAACAATCAACCATTTCATCAAGGGAATAATGCACCAGATGGTATTGTTGGTACTAATTCAGAAAAAGACGGAAGTTTTTATGCGGTTAGAGAAATATGGTCGCCTGTAAGTATAGAAGAAGATATAATTACGTCAAATTTTAATGGCGAATTAACCATTAAAAATAAGTTCGATTTTGTCAATTTAAAGGAATGTGAATTTCGATGGAAACTCATAGCTTTCGAAACGCCTAATACATCGGCATCAGGGCATAGAACGGTAACTTCAAATAAAATAGTTGCGCCTAATGTTTCACCTAATAAAACAGGACAGTTAAGGATAGTTTTACCAAAAAATCATCCTAATTTCGATGCGTTAGCTATTGAGGCTTTTGATAATAAAGGGCATTTAGTTTATGAAAAGCGATTATTGCTAGAAAAAGAATCGATTTTCTTTCAAACGTCAAAAAGAAATAAAGTAAAACAGGATGAAAATAATCCGTTCCTTTTTTATTTGGGTACAACCACTATATTATTTGATGCGCATAGCGCCGTGTTAAAAAAAGTAGCAGTAAAAGGAAAGCAAACGAGTATTACAAACTTTCCTTTTATTGATGTAAAACTGGCTGATTCGTCGAAAGTAGAAGAAAAAATCAACTTGAAGTTAAGGCTTTAGTAAAAAAAGAAAGTGAAGATTTTGTTGTAGAAAGCCACAATTGTAATGGTTTTGATGCTATAAAGTGGACTATAAAACCATCGGGAGAAATAAAACTAGACTATAAATTTTCCCCACAAGAGGGCATTTACAAATATGCAGGAATAGGTATGAGCGTAAACGCAGATGCAGTAAAAAGTAAAAGGTGGCTAGGTGAAGGGCCTGCAAGAATTTGGAAAAATCGAATGGATGGCGGTCTGTATGATGTGTATGGAGTGGATAAATTAATTAACATTCCAGGTGAAGTTTATAATCAACCTGAGTTTGAAGGCTATTTTGCACCTTGGAAATGGGCTGTGTTTCATCTAGAAGATAACGTTTCTATAGGGTTTCAAAATAATAGCGATGTTATTTTGGGTGTACTGAACCCTGTAAATGGTGAAAACGCAAAATTTGCATCATGGAAATATCCTGATAAAGCAGGGTTTTATTTTTTTAATTCCATTTCAGCAATTGGTTCCAAATGGAAAAAACCAACCGAGTTTGGACCAGATGCGCAACCAACATTTATCAAAGAACCACAAGAAGGCTCGGTATCATTATTCATTAATTGGAATAATGTTGAAAATAGTGAAAACTTTAAAATTTCAATTGAATAAAATCATTATCTAATTCGCATAATATGAAAACAACTAAATCACTATTTCTTATTTTTTTACTGATAGGTTCTCTTTTGTCTTGTGGTAATAAGACAAAAAGTGAGACTGTTAATAATGAAGTGTCAGATGAAGTACAAACGCCACCTAACATTGTGTTTATACTTTCAGACGATCAATCTTGGACAGATTATGGTTTTATGGGAGATGAAAACATTGAAACACCGCGTTTAGATAAATTTGCTTCAGAAAGTTTAACGTTTACTAGAGGTTATGTTCCAACATCATTATGTTCGCCTTCTTTGGCAACTATAATTACAGGATTATATCCAAAAGATCATGGTGTTTTAGGGAATGATAGAGTGCTTCCTGGTAACACAAGAGCTAATAGAAATGAGTGGCGTTCTAAAAATTATGAACCAGTTATTGAGAATTTTAAAGGTTTAACAACATTACCAGATTTATTAAAAGATAAAGGCTATTTGTCATTTCAAACAGGTAAATGGTGGATTGGAAACCATAAAAATGGTGGTTTTGATAATGGGATGACGCATGGCGACCCAAGCAGAGGAGGACGTCATGGAGATTACGGTCTAGAAATTGGACGTAAAGGGATGGATACATTATCAAGTTATGTTGATTTAGCCATTAAAGAAAAGAAACCATTCTTTTTATGGTACGCACCATTTTTACCACATAGACCGCATAATCCTCCACAACGTTTATTGGAAAAATATCAAAAGAAAACAGAATCTGAGCATCTTGCTAAGTACTGGGCTATGTGTGAATGGTTTGATGAAACCTGTGGCGAATTATTTGATGTGATAGAAGATAGAGGTTTAACTGAGAACACATTATTTGTATATGTATGTGACAATGGATGGGTTCAAGACCCAACTAAAAGTGGTTACATGAAAAATTCTAAACGTGCTCCATATGATTTAGGAATGCGCACTCCAATTATGTACAAATGGGCTGGGCAAATTAAACCAAAAATGGATACTGAAACAGTAGTAAGTAGTATAGATATGGTAACAACTGTCTTAGATTTGTTAGATATGGATAAGCCTGAAAAATTATCTGGTATTAGTGTTTTAGATCACGAAGTACTTAATAATAGAGAGGCTATTTTTGGAGAAATCTACGCGCATGACTTTGATACCATAGAGTCAAGCATGTTTTACAATATAGCCATAGCTCCACCTTATAAATTGATTGTTCCTGATGCTCTTAGAAAAGCTAAAGAAAAAATTCAATTATTTAATATAAATGAAGATCCTTTCGAGAAAAAAACATTGCGAAGGATAACCCTGATATAGTTGAAAAACTAAAACAAAAAATCGCCACCTTTAGAGCTGAATAAAAAAATGCGTATTATGAAAAAAAATCATCTTGTATTATTGGTGATATTAACGTTTATTTTTTCATGTAATAATGAAAAAAGAAGATAGTAAAGTATGAAGCGTCGAAGCCAAATGTTTTATTTATAGCGGTTGATGATTTAAATAGTTGGATAAGTCCAATTGACAACTTTTCAAATGTAAAAACCCCAAACTTTGATAGGCTAGCAGCTAAGGGAGTTACGTTTACTAATGCACATGTTCAAGCACCCTTGTGTGGCCCTTCTAGAGCGTCTGTAATGACAGGTTTAAGACCTTCAACAACTGGTATTTATGGAATGACACCTGATGATAAAATACGTAGAGAAGGTAATCCAGCAACAAAGTATATTACTTTTTTACCAGAATATTTTGAGAACAATGGCTATCACACCATGGGAATAGGTAAACTGTTCCATATACATGCACCAGATAGTGTGTTTAATGAATCTGGAGGACGTGTAAAAGGTTTTGGCCCTTATCCAGAAGAACGGTTTGTTTGGGATGGTTTTGGAAAAGGTATAAAAGGAAAACATGGAAGAACAAGCACAGATTGGGGCGTATTTCCTGATAGTGATGCCCTAATGCCAGACCATCAATCTGTAAATTGGGTTATTGAGCGTTTAAGCAGAAAATATAATAAGCCTTTCTTTATGGGGCTGGGTTTTTTACGTGTTCATGTGCCATTGTATGTATCTCAAAAATGGTTTGATTTATATCCTTTAGAAGACATTAAAACACCACCATATAAATCTGATGATTTAAATGATATTCCGCCAGTAGGGTTGCAAATAAATGATTTACCCATGATGCCATCAACAGAATGGGCTAAAGAAAGTGGTGAGTGGAAAAAAATCATACAGGCCTATTTAGCCTGTATGAGTTATGTAGATTATGAACTAGGTCGCGTTTTAGATGCCTTGGAACAAAGTAAATATGCCGATAATACAGTTGTTGTGTTATGGTCAGATCATGGTTATCGCTTAGGCGAAAAAGGCACCTTTGCAAAACATGCGCTCTGGGAAACGGCAACTAAAGCACCTTTGATGTTTACGGGCCCAAATTTACCTAAAGGAAAGAAGATTAAAGCACCTGTAGAAATGCTATCTATTTATCCCACACTTTTGGAATTGAGCGGATTGCCCGCCTATTCTAAAAATGAAGGTGCTAGCTTGGTAAGCATGATGCAAAAAGATGAAGGTATCAGGGATGCTTATGCAATTACAACTTTTGGAATGAACAACCATGCAATAAAAAAGATGGATACAGGTACATTCGTTATGAAGATGGTACTGAAGAACTTTACGACCACGATGTTGATCCAAACGAATGGTTCAATAGGGCCGATAGCTATAAATATACTTCAGAAATTAATAGCATGAAAGCCTTGTTGCCTAAAGAAAACTCCAAATGGGATTCAGCATCAAACTATACCTTCCAACCTTACTTTGTGGAGCAAAAAACACGTGTAAATGGTAAAAATGAAACATCAATAAAGCCAATTGGCGCACATAGGTAGTTTTTCTATTCTTCACGAAAATTAAATTTTATAACAGGACACTTCAGGACACTTTTGATTGTAAATACAATTAAATTGCCTAGTTGTATCAAATAGGTTACAGTTTAAAAATGAATAGATGTTCTTTAGAATAAAGATTAAAACAAGTTTAGCATTAATATGGATGCTTTTTGGCTTATCAAATATTGATGCACAAGTCACACTCTCTACAGATTTTACAGATAATTCTAAGCAAAATGAGCCTTTGCATAATATATGGTCTGTCGCAAATCGTATTAGTCCAACAAATGGATCCAATATTCGTCCAGGACTGAAGATGAATACGGTTAGAATGATAGGAGGTATTAAAAAAGTTGTTAATGGAGAAAATGTAAAAGATTTAGACTTTGATACCTGTTTATATGATTCTATAAATAATGTTTATGTGTATAGATTTGAACGTTTAACAGATAGATTAGATAAAATCATCAACTCTCAAACAGAAATTCATCAAATCGTTTTAGACCAACCTTCATGGGCTTTTCAACATGGGTACACTTTCATTCCAGAAGGAACAAGAGACAATATTAATTTTCGTGAAGATGAACAAATATCTATTTATGGAAATTCTTTACCTCCAGCTGATAAACAAGCTTATCACGATTATATAAAAGCGTTAATGACGCATTTAGTGAATACTTATGGCGAAGAAAAGTGTTGTCTTGGCGATTTAGAGTAGGATCAGAAATTGAAACTCCAGAGCATTGGTATGGCACCAAACAAGATTTTATTGAGCATTTTGAAAATACTGAAAAAGCAGTAAGAGCCGTTTTACCTAATGCTGTGATTGGTTTGCATACTCGAGCTCCTGATTTTTTGTATAAAGACGGATCTGTCTTAAATTATAAAGGAGAACCTTTTGCTTCTTTTGCAGAAGATTTAATAGAATATTGTGCAGATAATAATGTGAGATACGATTTTTGGGGAGTCTCTGACTACGTGGTTTTAGGTAGTGGTACTTTACGTAATATGAGCATTAAATATGATCATTTATTTGCTGATTTGGTTAATCATCCAAAGTGGAATGATAATGCTATTATTGATTTAATGGAGTATGCTACAGTAACTACTATGAATGGTGCTGATGACAAAGGGTTGATCAATGCAGAAACAACCCATGCAGAAATTGTAGAATTGTATTTTTCTAACATTTATTATAAAAATAAAGACAAGGGCTTAGATTTAATTTACAGATGGGGTAATAGAACAGGGTCTCAAGATCCTCCAGGAATTACTGTATTAAATACAATGAATGATAAGGATCGTTATACAACAGTTGTTTCTGGAACTCCGCAAACTTCTACAAATGATTTGGATGCCATTTTTGCTAAAAAAGAAAATGCCACAGAATACGATGTGTTGCTTTATAATTACAACAACAGTTCTTTAAACTATCGAGATAGTGAAAATGTAAACCTATCTTTTACATCAGAATTGCCTCTTGGTACAACGTTGTATTACAGAAGCCTTTCTTATAGTAAAGCTAATAATAAACTTCAGAATTTCTTAGATGATAATTCTGGATTAGGTTATGTAAAAAGTGGATTTAATGATAGAGGTTCTCCAGATAGAATTTTAACTGAAGCTGGTTTTACTGCTTATGAAGCTTATGATAATCCAAACCCACATACCTATAGTGAATGGAAAAGCATTGAAACAACAGCCAGAACAGATGGTGAATCAGGGTCTGTAATTACTTTGAATACAGAAATCCCTTCTTTTGCATTTGAAAAAATCGAATTTAGGACCAATACTAATTTAGTAACGGTATTAAATACGCCACAATATATATGGACAACTAACGATGATTTTCAACAGTTTTCCACATCTCAAATGTCAACTACAATAGCTGGAGATATAATTAATATGACTATTAGCGGTAATTTTCCAAGCCTTATTTATGACACATCACTTAATATTGATAATTTTGATAGGTTTAAGATTGATATTAAAAACGTAACGGATAGTGATTTGTTTTGGTTTGTTTGGTATAAAGATGGTGTAAAAAATCAGCGTCGTTTTCGTCCAGGAATTAATGAAACATCCTTTAATACCTATACTGTAGATTTAAGTGCAGATGCAGATTGGAATGGAACCATTGATTCTTTTAATGTTGAGGTTGCTAATAGGTCAAGTTTGGGCGGTACTGTAGAAATTAGTAGTTTGGAGTTAGTACTTAAGGCAGGAATTGAAGAGCATACCATAACTACTAATATTATTGAAGGTTCTGGTGTGGTTTCTCCTTCTGGCGGTATTGTTTTTACAGATGAGGAAGTTACGTTTAATGCTTATCCTGATGCGGGTTGGGTGTTTCAAGGTTGGTCTGGTGATATAGTTAGTACAGAAAATCCGTTAACAATAACAGTAAATTCAAACCTAAATATTACAGCAACATTTGCTCAAGATGGTTTGTCTGTGGATGATTTTCAACAAAACGAACCCTTTGCTGTGTATCCAAACCCGAGTAGAAGTGGCGTATTTATACTAAAAAATCATGACTCAGAAAACTGGGATGTTTATAATTTTACAGGTGCCAAAATATTATCTGGAAATGGGGAAACTATAGATATTTCTAACTTTTCAAATGGCATGTATATCATTAAAATAAATAATAGTTATAAAAAAATATTATTTAATTAATTGAAATTTATTTAAGATGAAGGTGTTTTCAAAAATTTCAATATTCATTTTTTAGCCATTCTTTTTTTAAGTTGCAATTCATCGTCTTCGCAAAAAAAAGAATGATTATAAAAAACCTAACATCATTTTCTACTTAGCCGATGACCAAGATGTATATGATTACGGTTGTTACGGCAATGAAAAAGTAAATACATCTGCAGTAGACCGTCTAGCAAAAGAAGGTATGCTTTTTAACAATGCTTTTACAGCACAAGCCATTTGTGCACCAAGCAGGTCTCAACTTTTTACGGGCAAATATCCACTCAAAAACGGTTGTTTTGCAAATCATACGGCAACAAAGCCGGACATTAAAAGTGTGACTATTCAAATGAAAAATTTGGGATATGAAGTGGTTTTGGCAGGAAAAAGTCACGTAAAACCGGCAAGTGTTTATCAATGGGATAGAGAATGGGAACCCGTTCCTAAAAAAGATGTGCCTCGAGATTACATTCCTTTAGACAGTATAGAAAGTTACTTCAAAACGTCAAAAAAGCCATTTTGTATGTTTATCACATCAAAGTATCCACATGGAAAATATTTTGATGTTGAAAACCCAAATGCTGATGGTATAAAGTTTTATCCTTTAATGAACACAAAAAAGAGGATAAAGCATATGTGAAATCTAAAGCAGGCTATTACCGAAGTATCGAAGAAGATAACACACAACTAGAAGTTGTTTTAAAACTAGTAGATGAGTATTTGGATGACAATACCCTATTTATTTATAGTGCAGACCATGGTGTTTCAGGGAAATTCACAGTTAAAGATATTGGTTTAAAAGTCCCGTTTGTAGTACGTTGGCCAAAAGTGATTAAGCCTGGGACTACTTCAAATCAACTCATTCATTATACTGATGTATTACCAACTTTTATGGCCATTGCAGAAGGAAAATCTCCTAACGACATGGATGGAAATAGCTTTTTACCACTACTACAAGGTAAGGATGTTGAAGTAAACAAATATGTATATGGTGTTAGAACCAATCAGAATATTTTAAATTCTGAGGTTTTCCCATCAAGAATGATTCGTGATAAACGTTATAAATACATCAGAAACTTTAATTCATTGGAAGTGGTTGCGCAAAACTTAACAGGAAAACCTAATGTAGATTACTTCATCAAAAGGGGGCAAATGCATATAAAAATGAGCCATTTGAAGAATTATACGATTTACAAAACGATCCTTTCGAACAACATAATTTAATTAAGAAATCAGAATTACAAAGGATTAAAGAACAATTGAAACAAGATTTATTTAGTTGGATGAAATCTCAAGGGGATTTTTTAGATGATTCCGTCGGAAACATGCCCATTATCACACCAAAAGGAAAAAAAGGTTTCAAACTAGACCAAGATACCCCTAGGCGAAAAATTCCTGATTCTATAAAAAACACATTAAAAAAAGGCGATTATATTGTAATTGAACATTGGTAAAAAAGCATCATAAAATGAATAAATTCTTCACTTACATATTTGGTTTACTAATCCTTTTCATATCATGCAAAAATGAAAAAGAGAAAACCGTTGAGGCACAAGACCAAAAACCAATGAACGTTTTGTTTATTGCTATTGATGATTTGCGACCTGAATTAGGCTGTTATGATGCACCTCAAGTAAAGTCGCCAAACATAGATAAACTGGCGCAGGAAGCCATTGTTTTTAACCGAGCCTATTGTAACGTTCCTGTTTGTGGGGCTTCAAGAGTGAGTTTGCTCACAAGTATTCTACCTACAAAAACACGTTTTGTAGATTATAGAGCAAAGGCCCAAGAGGACGTCCCAAATGCCAAAACACTACCTGGTATTTTTAAAGATGCTGGCTATACCAGCATTTCTAACGGAAAGATTTTTCACTATAATAAAGATGTTCAAGAGGCTAGTTGGAGTCAAAACCCATGGATGTCTGAGGGAGGACACAGAGTTAGTTACGACCCTGAGACTACAAAAGTGATAATGAAATCAGGGAATGGTCGTGTATACGAAGCGCCAGAAGTAGATAATAGTGTGTATCCTGATTATAAAATAGCGCAAAAAACCATTAGTGATTTACGACATTTAAAAGCATCTGGAGAACCCTTTTTTATGGCTTGTGGATTTTTTCGTCCGCACATGCCGTTTTATGCACCCAAGAAGTACTGGGATTTGTATGATAGAGATTTAATAGAGATAGCCGATAACCGCCATTTACCTAAAAATGCACCAAGTTCATTAAGAGGTAGTACTGAATTTAAAACCTATAGCTTTGGTGACTATAAGCCTAATACGGACGAATTTCATAAAATGATGCGTCATGGCTATTATGCCTGTGTTAGTTATGTAGATGAATTGGTAGGCGAGGTGCTTAATGAGCTTGAAACTCTTGGTTTAGCAGAAAATACGATTGTGGTATTATGGGGAGACCATGGTTGGCATTTGGGAGAGCACGAGTTTTGGGGTAAGCACAATAC
This sequence comes from Jejuia sp. G7-7, assembly GCF_055808955.1. Classification (NCBI taxonomy): domain Bacteria; kingdom Pseudomonadati; phylum Bacteroidota; class Flavobacteriia; order Flavobacteriales; family Flavobacteriaceae; genus Jejuia; species Jejuia sp. G7-7. Next base: position 1,483,330 of record NZ_JBVVSZ010000001.1, on the reverse strand, counting down.
CTTACATAATGCTTTGCAAGTACCTTTGATTGTAAAAGTACCTGGAAAAGCCAAGGGGCAGCAAACCGAAGCTTTAGTTGAGAGTGTTGATATTTACCCTACACTTTGTGATTTAGCCAACTTAGCCACACCTGATTATATTATGGGTGAGAGCTTTAAATCCGTTTTAGATAATCCTAAACAGAAGTTTAGAGAAAACGCTTATGCGCGTTTTAAAAAGGCTGATGCTATTATAACGGAAGGTTTTACCTATTCATTATATGAAAATGGTGAAGAGATGTTGTACAATCGTAAATTAGACCCTGATGAGAACAAGAATGTAGTGGCAGATGAAAGCTATATGAAAGTGCTTGAAGACATGCGAAAAGATCTAAAAATCAAGCAAGAACTAGCCAATAGTTATAAGTAAATCAATTTATAGTATAATGGCGATAAAATTAGTTGGATGTTTTATAAAGAGATGAGGCTTTTTAAAAGTAAAATAGTTCTGTTATCAGTACTGCTAATTACAAGTTGTTTAAATGCAATTAGTCAAGAAATGGAGCGTCCATTTATTTTAGTAACATCTAAAGAGCGAAGTAAAGTTCTTGAAAAAATAGATACTCAAGATTGGGCAAAAAACATCTATTTAGAATTGAAAACGACAACCGATTTTCAGGTTAAAAAATTTTACCAAAACCCAAAATCTTATTTAAGACAACTTCCATTTAATTGGTCTGAAGCTCAAGAAGGAAGCTATCCTCCTTTTTTTAAGACATATCATGTTGAAAATGGCGTTCAAAAAAACCTTGATAATGCAACAGATGCCGAAAAGGAGCATATGGAATTATTGGTTAAATACCTCCAAGTTGCTATAGATTGTGGTATGATGTATTATCTAACACAAGACAAAAAATATGCATACTTGGCAAGTAGTATTTTGTATTCATTCACAAAATCAGTACAACAATCTAAACTCTCAGATTGGCATGCTAGGGTGGTTGGCTGTTTCCTTATGATGGTTTTAGAGAAGTACGTGTTATAGGTTATAAAGTACCTTTAATTTATGATTTTACGGCGTCTTACCTTAAAAACGGCGGACAACCATTTGACATTATCAAAAACAGAAAAGTAAATTTCTCAATAAACGAACTTCAAGATGTATGTAGAACCTATGCGGAGATCACCATCAATTACGGTCAAACGGGTTCTAATCATTCAGTTTTAGAGTCACCAAACTTAGTTTATAATGCTTTGGCGATGGACAACAAAAAAGAGCGTGAAACATTATTGTCTTATTTCTTAACTGAAAGCACAGATAATCAAGATGCGCTTAATGTCATGTATAAAAAGTATAAAAATAAAGGAGATATATGGCCTGAGACATCACAATATTTAAATCATTCTACTGCAATTTTAGCAAAGTTATTGTTTGTTGTAAACAAATATAATTCATCTTTAAAGTTGGGTAAAAAATATCAAAACATATTACATGCACTACCAAGGTTAGATTATTTTGTATATCCTAACAATGAGATTATAAGATGGGGAGATGGACATAGGAGAGCTCATGCACCATATGAAGCTTATGAAAATGCCTATGTGTTGGCTAAAATGGATGGTTTACTTGAGTTGCAAGAAAAATTTGCACCGCTCATAAAAAGAGCCATGACTAAAGGTAAATACCGTAGAATAAATGCAGAGGCTTTGCTTTGGTACAATAATGAAAGTAGTAAAGAAGTCGCTAAGATTGATTTACCTAGGACAGATAGAGTATATCATGCGGGTATTGTGTTGCAGCGAAATTTAAGTAACACAAATAATCCAAAAGATGGTTTAATGTGTTTTGTAGGTGGTGCTCATATGGTTCATGGACATGCAGAAGGCATGAATATTGAATTATACGGTGAGGGACAGGTATTAGGTGTTGACCATGGTAGAAAAAGATACGGAAAGGATCTTCATGAGAATTACTCGAGACTATTTGCTGCGCACAATACTGTAATTGTTAATGGAAGTTCTCAAGGTGAAGGCAGATGGGTTAATTTAGGAATAAACACCGTAGAATTAATTTCTATGGAGCCTGAAATTGGTAAAGAAGGAGTGTCTCCATACCACTCTTTTAGTCTAACCAGTTTTGAAGACGATAAGGGAGAAAAAGCGGAGGGAACTCAAGAACGCACATTGGCTTTAATACGAACCTCACCAACTACTGGGTATTATGTAGATGTTTTTAGATCAAAATCTGAGTTGCCAAACGAATATCACGATTATTTATATCATAATATAGGTGATAAACTTGTTTTTGAAAATACGGATATGAATTTTAAAAATACTCCTAAGCGTTATATGGCAAATGCAAATACCGATTGGAAACATAATAAACAATATAGAAACCCAGGATGGCATTTTTTTAAAAATGTAAAAACATCAAAGGTTTATGGGAAAGATGTTAAAGCAACATTTCATACAAAAAGGTTAAGCCAAGGAAAAGTTTTCATGCAATTGCATATACCTAGTTTTGAAAATAGGACTTTTACTAAAGTTAAAGCACCTACAACTTTTGAGTCTCCAAGTCCTTATGATAAGTTGCCGACGCCAACATTAGTAATTCGGAATAAAGGAGAAGCTTGGAAAAATCCTTTTGTGGTAGTTTATGAGTCATTTAATGAAACCGAAAGCACTACTATAAAATCGGTTTCAAAAATTGAAGAAAATGGTAACTATAAAGGATTGAAAATAATTAGTGAAATTCAGGAGAAGGAATTGATTCAGTTTGTTATAACACAATCCAAAGATCAAGTTTTTAAAAATGAAGCTATACACTTTATAGGTACTTTTGCTATAGTCACATTAGATGGAAATCAAAATTTGAAAAGTATTTACATCGGGGAAGGCGAAATGTTGAAATTTAAAAATGAAGAGGTTATTACAGGAGTTAGTAAAACTTTTTATAAAGAATATTAAAAATAATTTTTAAACAAAAGTGTCTCAGTCATTATAAAATAATATAGAAAACTACAGAGACCTACTTTTAGTATAATAGAAGTTAAAAGTCCGTCAAGTATTCAATATAGATTTATAAATAAAAGGAATTGGTATAGATTAGAGGGACTCTCTGTCAATAAAATTAAATGGTACTTTTACTTTGCCTTGTGATTTGTTTAGAATCATTTGTGCCGCGGTTTCTCCCATAACTTTAAAATCTGTAGACATCACAGTAATTCCCAGTAATTCTTTTAAAGGTGTGTCATTATAAGATATTATTCCTATTTCATCTCCCAATTTATACTCATCTTCTCTAACCTGTTTTACTAGATTAACTAAATCGGCTTCTTCAATAGTAATAAATAAATCTCCCTTTTTTAAAATCATATCATCATATACTTCATTTAGAATTTCAAAATCTAATTTGTGTTCAACACAAAACTTTCTAAATCCATGTAAAATCCTTCTTTGGGTATGGGTATACAGCCTTTTCAGGATAAATAAGCATGATTTTTTTATATTTTTTTATTTTTGATAATCCTTCAGTTAAGGCATTGTAGATATCGTTTTCAAAATCTTGATAAATTTCTACAAGGCTACCATCTATATTTGGTTTTATGTTATCTAGAATTACTAGTTTGTCTATTGGTATATTTTTTATGGCTTTAATTACATTTTCTGTTAGGCTTACATGTTTTAGTTGCTCTGTTTTAAAATGTGGCATAATTATAAAATAATCATATGCAGATTTATTTTTATCTAACAAGTTCAAAAAAGTGTTTCATCACAATGATAGATATGTAAATCGGTGTGAGAATTTGGACCAATGGCATTAATAAAATGATTGTAAGTGCGTAATTTGTAGGAACTCAATTTATTTACTAAAAATAAAATATTGACTTTTGATATTAATTTGGTTCTTGATATATAAAACCCTTTACCTCGTATTGAAGTAATAATATTTCTTTCTTTAAGTATGCTATATGCTTTTTCGACAGTATCCCTAGACAAATAAAACTCCTCACTAAACATATTTATTGAAGGGATTTTTTGATCTATAGTCAAATTTCCAGCAGAAATATTATGAATAATTGAATCTATAATTTGTTGGTATTTAGGAACCCTTGAGTTTTCATCAATTTTTATATATTTAATTAGATTCATTTTTTTAAAATTAGATAATTGAAAATAGAACTTTTTTTTGATAAACTCATAGTATGTAGACAATCTTTTTAATTTAAATCTAATAACAATTTAGCTATTATATGGATTGTCTGTCTATATAATGAAATTGTATAGAATCTTGTAATTGTGTTTTCTTTCCCAAATCATTTTTTTATTTTTTATTTATAATATCAAATTTAAGAGACCATTTTCCATAAATTGTTTACTTATTACTAGAATGTTTTTTACATAAAAGATTCTGCTTTTTCTACCATTTTCACACTTCCACAAAAAATAGGAGCTCTTTCGTGTAATTCTTTAGGTTCAATATCCATAATCCTTTTAAATCCATCAGTTGCTTTTCCACCTGCTTGTTCAGTTAAAAACGCCATAGGGTTGCATTCATACAATAGGCGTAGTTTTCCATTTGGAGCTTTTTGAGCTAGTAGGGTATATGTAAATCCCTCCTTTAATCATATTTCTGTGAAAATCGGATACCATGGACCCAATATATCTATATGTATATGGCCTGTCATCTTCTTCTTCCTGACAATATTTTATATAATCTTTTACCCCTTGTGGAAAATGAGCATAGTTACCTTGGTTTATGGAGAAAATAGTGCCGGTTTCTGGAAACTTCATGTTTGGGTGTGATAAATAAAAACTTCCTATAGCAGGGTTAAGCGTAAATCCATTAACACCATTTCCTGTTGTATAAACAAGCATTGTCGAAGTTCCATAAACAATATAACCAGCTGCCGCCTGTTCGTTTCCTTTTTGTAAAAAATCTTCTTTTTTTACTGGCATACCTAAAGGGGTTGTTCTTCTGTATATAGAAAAAATAGTGCCAACAGAGACATTAACATCAATATTTGAAGAGCCATCAAGCGGATCAATCAATACAACATACTTATTGTCATGCGCGTTATATTTTCCTTCTACTGTAATAAAATCATCTTCTTCTTCACTTGCTATGCCACATACAATTTCTCTATTGACTAAAGCTGATTTAAAGATGTCGTTTGCGTAAACGTCAAGCTTTTGCTGATCTTCACCCTGTATGTTAGTCTCACCAGCTGCTCCTAATATATCTACTAGGCCTGCTTTATTTACTTCATGATTAACAATTTTGGCTGCTAAGCGAATTGAGTTTATTAATCGAGAAAGTTCTCCTGAAGAATACTTAAAATCATTTTGATTATTGATAATAAATTCTCCTAAAGTTTGGTGTTTTTTATCCATATTAAATTAAATGTATCTGTCTATATGGGACAAAAGTAAATTTTGATATTGTGTGTTGCATCCTGCGTTATCCTGTAAATACATATATAGAAAGAGATGGTAATATCTAAAAGTATATTTTAAATTTTATCATATTGAGAATTGTATTTTTAATAAATTGTTCTAGAGATTAAATAATGTTTTGTATTAAGGTTTTATATTCTTAAGTTTCTGAATAACAGTATTGTAAATGGTTTTTTTGAAATAAAAAGTATATTTTTATGAATAATTTTGTCTTTACGGTACAGTACAGGATACAAAAGTTTATTTTGAAGTATATTTTTGGTATCATAATTCACTATAATATAGAACATGAAGGAAATTACGAAAAGTTTTAAATACGTTGATTATTTGTGGGACGAACAAAAAGCATCAGCGTTAGGAGATAATCAAGTAGATTTATTTTTATACCGATCAAACATTCTAGGGGCAGACTTAAGAATCACTAATTATGGTGGTGGAAATACAAGCTGTAGAACAATGGAGAAAGATCCACTTACCAATGAGGAAGTTGAAGTTATGTGGATTAAAGGTTCTGGTGGAGATATAGGTACTTTAAACAGAAGTGGCATAGCAGGAATTTATGTAGATCGTTTACGTAATTTAAAAAATGTTTATGGCGGTATAGAAGATGAAGATCGTATGGTAGGTTTATTTAATCATAGTATTTATGATTTAGATAGTAAAGCACCATCAATTGATACACCATTGCACGGTTTATTACCATTTACACATATAGATCATTTACATCCAGATGCTTTAATTGCCGTTGCAGCAGCAAAAGATAGTGAGCAAGTTACCAAAGAAATTTGGGGAGATACTATGGGCTGGGTGCCATGGCAGCGTCCAGGTTTTGATCTAGGACTTCAAATTGAAAAATGTTTAGCAGATAACCCTGGTATAAGAGGTATTGTATTAGGTAGCCATGGTTTATTCACATGGGGAGATACATCTTATGACTGTTATATGAATAGTTTAGAGGTTATAGAAATGGCTTCTGAATTTATAGAGAAAAAATAAAAGAAAAAGGGAGTGTTTTTGGTGGTCAAAAAATTGAAAGTTTACCAAAAGATGAGCGTTTAGATAAAGCAGCTCAAATCATGCCTTTATTAAGAGGATTATGTTCTTCAGAAAACAGAATGATTGGTCATTTTTCTGATACAGATGTTGTGATGGAATACATCAATAGTAATGATTTAGAAAGATTGGCCCCAATGGGTACATCTTGTCCGGATCATTTCTTAAGAACAAAAATCCAGCCACTAGTATTAACTTTAGATAAAAATGAAGATTTATCAGATGCTGATGCAATCTTAAAGAAGTTAGAACCAGCATTTGAAGCTTACAGACAAGAATATGCTGATTATTACAACACATGCAAAAAGGCAAATAGTCCTGCAATGCGTGATGCTAATCCAGTAATTATTATATATCCTGGTGTAGGTATGTTTAGTTTTGGCAAAAAACAAACAAACTACACGTGTCGCAAATGAGTTTTATATAAACGCTATTAATGTAATGCGCGGAGCTGAAGCTATTACAGAATACACATCATTACCAAGACAAGAGGCTTTTGATATAGAATACTGGTTATTAGAAGAAGCAAAACTACAACGTATGCCAAAAGAACAACCATTATCGCGTAAGGTAGCTTTTGTTACCGGAGCTGGTGGTGGAATAGGTAAAGCTATTGCTGATAAATTGGCTGCTGAAGGCGCTAATGTAGTGTTAACAGATATCAACGAAGAAAGTCTTGTTGCTGCTAATGCAACATACAAAAGAGATGTGTCTACTTATGCTATATGTGATGTAACTCAATACGGAATCCATAGCATCTGCTTACAAAAAAGCATGTGTCGAATTTGGAGGTGTAGATATTATTGTACATAGTGCAGGATTAGCAATTTCAAAACCACTAGAAGATACAACAGATAAAGATTGGAATATTTTACAAAGTATTTTGGTTAAAGGTCAGTTTGATTTGGCTAAACAGGCTGCAACTATAATGCGTCAGCAAGGTTTAGGTGGAAATTATATATCTATTGCTAGCAAAAATGGATTAGTGGTTGGGCCTAATAATGTAGCTTATGGTACTGCAAAAGCAGCACAACAACATATGGTACGCTTATTAGCTGCTGAGTTAGCAAAAGATAAAATTAGAGTAAATACAGTAAACCCAGATGGTGTTATTGTAGGTAGTAAAATATGGGAAGGTGCTTGGGCAGAAGGACGTGCTAAGGCCAATGGAATTACTGTTGAAGAATTACCTGCATTTTATGCAAAACGAAACCTGTTAAATGAAATCATCACTCCAGATGATATAGCAAACGGTGTTTTCTCCTTAGTTGGTATTCTTGATAAATCTACAGGAAATATTATAAATGTTGATGGCGGAATGGCCAATGCATTTGTAAGATAAAATTTAAAAAATAATATAGTAATTGTTTAGTTTAGTTGAGTAAAAAGAAAACTTCCATAGGTTTTAATTGAAGTTTATGGTGTTTTCTTTTTTTTTTTTTTGAAAGATATTAAAATTATGAAAATACAAAAACAGCAAATCTCAGATTACAATAAAAAAGGGATAGAAAGCCATAACGAAAACTTTGATTTTTTAGCAAATAAATTAAGTAAGCAGGGTCATGATGTTTCTGATATTATTTCAAAGCTAGCTGAATTTCAAGTGGCTATACCAAGTTGGGCTTTAGGAGCTGGAGGTACGCGTTTCGGACGTTTTGGATTCTATGGTGAACCTTCAAAACTTGGAACAAAAAATTGATGATGTTGGTATTTTACATAGTTTAACACAAACAGCTGGAGCTGTATCTCTTCATATCCTTTGGGATATTCCTTCAGATTATGCAGCTATAAAAGAGCAAGCAGATGGCTTGAATATAAAATTTGATTCCGTTAATTCTAATACATTTCAAGACCAAAAAGATGCTAAAGAAAGTTATAAATACGGTTCTTTAAGTAATACTAGTCAGGCGGTAAGAGATCAAGCTATTCAGCACAACATAGATGTTATCAATATTGGAAATAAGTTAGGGTCTAAAAGTTTAACTGTTTGGTTGGCTGATGGGTCTTGTTTTCCTGGACAAAATAACTTTCAAACTGCGTTTCAAAACACACAAGATAGCTTAGTAGATATTTATAAAGGTTTACCAGACGATTGGAAATTGTTAATTGAATACAAACCTTACGAACCAAACTTTTACAGTACTGTAATTCAAGATTGGGGAGCATCACTAATGTTAGCTAATGGATGTGGAGATAAAGCTTACACCCTTGTAGATTTAGGACATCACTTACCAAATAGCAACATTGAACAAATCGTTTCTATTTTACAATTAAAAGGTAAATTAGGAGGATTTCACTTCAACGATAGTAAATATGGTGATGATGATTTAACTGTTGGAAGTATCAAACCTTACGCATTATTCTTAATCTTCAATGAATTGGTTTATGGTATGCAAAATAATCCTCAAAACCCAGATTTAGCTTGGATGATTGATGCGAGTCATAACGTAAAAGACCCTTTAGAAGATTTAATTCAGTCTTTAGAAGCTATTCAAGAAGCATATGCAAAAGCGATGCTAATTGACCAAAATGCCTTGAAAGCGGCCCAAATTGATAATGATGTGGTTAAATGTCAAGAAATTTTACAAGGTGCTTACAGAACTGATGTAAGACCTTTACTTGAAAAAGCACGTTTAAATGTTGGAGGTGTTTTAAGTCCAATTAATGCTTATAGAACTTTAAGCGTTAGAGAAGGACTTATAAAAGAAAGAGGTAAACATACTGTAGCCACAGGACTTTAATCTTTTATTATGAAGAAAGTAACCGCTGTTTTTGATATAGGTAAAACCAATAAAAAGTTCTTTCTATTTGATAAGGATTTTAAAGAAGTTCATAAAGAATATATTTCTTTTGATGAAATTGAAGATGAAGATGGACATCCAACAGAAAACCTTCCAGAATTACAAAAATGGTTAAAAGATGTTTTTAATAGAATCTTAAAATCTAATAAGTTTGAAGTTAAAGCTATTAATTTTTCAACTTATGGTGCTAGTTTTGTTCATATTGACGAAGATGGAAACCCATTAACACCGCTTTACAATTACACCAAACCATTACCTGAAAACATTGTTTCATCTTTCTTTGAAGATTACGGTCCAAAAGAAGAATTTCTTAAAACTACAGGATGCGCAGATTTAAGTATGCTAAATTCTGGACTCCAGTTATATTGGTTAAAAAATACTAAACCAGAAGTTTATAAAAAGATAAAATATTCTTTGCACTTACCACAATATTTAAGTTACATATTTACAGGTATTCCTTTAAGTGAATATACAAGCATAGGCTGTCATACAGCATTATGGGATTATACTAAAAAAGATTACCACAATTGGGTTTATAAAGAAGGTTTTGATAAAATTTTACCACCTATAGTTTCTACTGAGACAAGTATAAATATGAACTACAACGGTAGTCGAATTAAAATAGGTGTTGGTATTCATGATAGTTCAGCAGCATTACTTCCTTATGTAAGAAGCATCAAGAAAAAATTTGTTTTAGTATCTACTGGTACTTGGAGTATTGTTTTTAATCCATTTACAGAAAACCCAATTTCTGAGGAGGTTTACAAAAAAGATGCGCTTAATTACATGCGAATTAATGGAAAACCTGTTAAAGCAACACGCATATTTTTAGGTAATGAGTATAAAGTGCAAGTTGCAAAACTAGATAAACATTTTGGTGTAAGTGATGATTATCATCGTACTGTTAGTTTTGATTATGATACTTATTTTGAAATTATACAAGATTTTAAATATTGTTATAGATGGGAGAGTATTACAGACAAAAATATGCCTGCAAAAACTCATATTACGTATCATAAATATGAACATGCATATCACCAGTTAATGACTGAGCTTGTTCAGTTACAAATTAAATGCATAAAAGCGGCTCTAGGTGGAGATAATATTGCCAGAATATATGTTGATGGCGGTTTTAGCAACAATGATATCTACATAAAACTGTTATCTCATCATTTTAGAGAAAAAATTACAGCACAACAGATGCTTCATTAGGGTCTGCATTGGGTGCTGCTATTGCAATTTCAGATAATAAATTAAACTCTAAGTTTTTAAAAGAAAATTATGCCCTTAAAAAGCATGTGCCTTTTATTGTAAAAAGCTAATTTTTAAAATATTAATATATTGAAATATAATCATTTCAATTATATAATTTCAAATTAAAGAAGATGTCTAAAAACATAAATTTAAAACATCCAAGAAATCAAATTACAGAAATTATAGATAGAATCTATAAAAGGGGAATGACTACTACCTCAGGTGGAAATATTTCAATAATTGATGATAATGGAGATATTTGGGTAACACCTTCTGCTATTGATAAAGGTTCTTTAAGGGCTACAGATATAATTTGTGTAAAAAAAGATGGTACCATTATAGGTAAACACAAGCCATCTTCAGAATTTCCTTTTCATAAAGCTATTTATGAAGCGAGACCTGATATTAAATCAGTAATTCACGCTCACCCACCAGCATTAGTGTCGTTTAGTATTGTACGACAAATTCCAAATACTAATATTATATCTCAAGCAAAACATATATGTGGTCCTATTGGCTATGCAAAATACAGGCTTCCAGGAAGTGAAGATTTAGGAGAAGTAATTGCAGATGAATTTAAAAAAGGATACAAAGCTATAATTATGGAGAATCATGGTACCGTTTTGGGAGGTAGTGATTTAACAGATGCTTTTGAACGTTTTGAAGCTTTAGAATTTTGTGCAAGTACCATTTTATATGGCTCTCAAATAGGTACGCCAAATTATTTGACAGATGAACAAATTGATGAATTTGAAGATCAAGCAACTGGTGTATTACCTGAAATGGAAATTACTAATTATCCAGCTGATGAAGTTGAGAAGCGCTCAGAAATTTGTAGAATTGTACAACGTTCTTGTCAGCAAGGTTTAATGATAAGTTCTTACGGTACTGTATCAATGCGATGGAAAGATAATGATTTTTTGATTACACCAACGGAAATTAACCGATGGGATTTAGAAATAGATGATATCGTTCAAATTAAGGATGGTAAACGAGAAGCTGGAGAAAAACCTAGTAGAGCATCTTGGATTCATCAAGAAATTTATAATCGTAATCCTGATGTGAATTCTATTATCATGACACAGTCCCCTTATTTGATGGCCTTTGGAGTTACGAATAGCTATTTGAACGTGAGAACCATTCCAGAAAGTTGGATTTTTCTTCAAGATATTAATGCTGTAAAATATGGAGATCATTTTAGAAAAAATAATAATTCTGAAATAGTAGATAGTTGTGCTACAGCTCTGATTATCGAAAATGATTCAGTTATTATTACCGGAGATAAACTACTTCAAACATTTGATTATCTAGAAGTAGCAGAATTTAGTGCAAAATCTATTGTTCTAGGTAATTCATTAGGCGAGTTAGTGCCAATTAATGATGAACAAGTAGACGATTTAAGAAAAAAGTTTTTATCTTAATATAAAATATCATGGCTATACATTTTGACACCCGATATCCATCTATTGATGATTTGAGAACTAAAGCTCAAAAAAATACCAAAATTTGCTTTTGAATATTTGGATGGTGGATGTAACGAAGATGTTAATTTAATTAGAAATACATCAGAGCTAAGAGAAGTACAACTTAAGCCTAATTATTTACGAAAGCATCATGGGTCTTCTTTAAAAACTGAATTGTTTGGTATTGAATATGACGCCCCTTTTGGTATAGCTCCAGTAGGTCTTCAAGGACTTATGTGGCCTAATTCTCCGGAAATTTTGGCTAAAGCAGCTTTTGAGCATAACATTCCATTTATATTAAGTACAGTAACCACAACAAGTATTGAGAGAGCTAGTGAGCTAACAGAAGGAAAAGCATGGTTTCAATTATATCATCCTACGGAAAACAAATTAAGAGACGATATTATTAAACGAGCAGAAGCTGCAGAATGTCCTGTTTTAGTTATTCTATGTGATGTTCCAACGTTTGGTATTAGACCAAGAGATATAAGAAATGGTTTAGCAATGCCACCAAAAATGAATTTAACTAATATTTTGCAAGCATTTGGAAGACCACATTGGAGTTTGCAAACTCTAAAGCATGGTATTCCAAATTTTGAGGTTTTAAAACCTTACATGCCCAAAGGCTTAGATTTAAAACAGTTAGGTAAGTTCATGGATCAAACCTTCAGCGGGAGATTAAATGAAGATAAAATAAAACCTATCCGTGATATGTGGAAAGGTAAATTGGTACTTAAAGGTGTTGCTTCAGAATATGATGCAGAAGAAGCAATACGATTAGGAATTGATGGAATTATTGTTTCTAATCATGGCGGACGCCAATTAGATGCTGGGCAATCTACAATAAAACCATTAACAACAATTGCTGAAAAATACGGAGACCAAATAGAAGTGATGATGGATAGTGGTATTCGCTCAGGTCCTGATGTTGCAAGAGCTATGGCAAGTGGTGCTAAATTTACATTTATGGGGCGCTCATTTATGTATGGTGTTTCTGCTTTAGGGAATAAAGGAGGTGATCATACTATTTCATTGTTAAAAACTGAATTACAGCAAGTTATGGAGCAATTGTGCTGTGAAAAAACAACAGATTTTCCTTACCATTTAATTAAATAATCTAGAACCAACAAACAACTAACTAAAGCTAAATTATATGAGCCAATACAATATTGAAGAAGACATCGAAGAAATAGCAGGTGGAGAATTTGAAAGAACTCCAGTTCCACAATCTAAATTAAAAGGATGGAAAAGTTTTATAGGTATGTATGCTGGAGAGCATGCTGCCGGAACAGAATTCATGATTGGTCCATTATTTTTAACAGCAGGTGTTAGGTGCTTTCGATTTAATTATTGGATTATTAATAGGAAATTTATTAGCGGTATTAAGTTGGAGGTTTTTAACTGCTGAAATTGCAGTTAAAAATAGGTTGACACTATATTTTCAATTAGAAAAAATATGTGGTAAAAAATTAGTTACGGGATATAATTTAGCGAACGGAATTTTATTTTGTTTCCTAGCAGGTTCAATGATTACTGTATCTGCAACTGCAGTAGGTATTCCTTTTGATATGCCAATGCCTAAACTAGACGATACACTACCTAATGGAATGACATGGATAATCATTGTAATTGTAATAGGTGCTGTAATTTCAATAATCGCTGCACGCGGTTATGATACTGTTACTAAAGCCGCAAACTGGATGTCTCCATTTATAGTATTAGCATTTGTTGCAGCAGGTATAGTGGCTCTTGGTCAATTAGGAGTTGATAGTTTTTCTAAGTTTTGGGATATTTGGGGTGAAGGAGGGGAACCTTTTCCAGGACAAACAAAATTTACATTTTGGCATGTTGTTATATGGTCATGGTTTGCTAATGGTGCTATGCATATTGGTATGTCGGATTTATCAGTATTCAGATTTGCTAAAAAAGCAAAAGCAGGTTGGGCTACAGCTGCAGGAATGTATGTAGGCCATTATATGGCATGGATAGCAGCGGCTTTATTATATGCTGTTTATTTAAAATCTCCTGAAGCACAAGCTTTCTTATCAACTAATTCTGCACCTCCAGTTGCTCCTGGACCTATGGCTTATAATGCTATTGGTGTATTTGGTATTATTGCTGTAGTTTTAGCAGGATGGACAACTGCAAATCCAACAATTTACAGAGCTGGTCTTAGCTTTTCAGGCTATTTTACCAAAATTATCTACTGCAAAAGTTACAATTTTGGCTGGAGCAATAGCAACAATAGCAGGTTTATTCCCAGCATTTGCAATGAAGTTATTAGGCTTTGTCGCACTTTACGGTTTCATTTTAGCTCCTTTTGGAGCTATAATAGTATTTGAACATTTCTTTCATAAAAAGGCTGGCATAGTTAAGAATTATGCTGAAGTAGCTAATTTATCATTCAATAAATCGGTGTTTTGGGTTTGGGCTATTAGTTTTGGTATATTCTACTTTATATCTGTGCAATTTGATGTGTTCTTATCATTTGTAACACTTCCTGCATGGTTACTATGTGGTGTTCTGTTTTTAGTTTTGAGTAAGTCTTTTCAAAAGAAATAAATAATTATTTAAATGAAAATTTTAGTAGTCTTAATCTCAATATTACTATTCTTAAACGTTTTACTTGTGCTTTTTAGTTGTAATTCAGACTCAAAAACAGAAAATAAAATTTAGTTTTATATTCTATATGATTTATTGTAATTTTAATTTAGAATTGAAATAATTTCAGCTTTAAATTAAGAGGTATTTGTAGAGTGTCTATTGCAATTTACTAGTTGAACATTCACATTAGGCCTATTGTGAAACGATTCTACTATACATGACAAATAGTTTTCTCAATTTCAATTTTATAATAGGTTCATTAAAAATATTTAGACATATATGAAAGCGTCTAGATTTATAACTATAAATATTTTGATAATTACTTTATCAATTTTTTCTTGTAGGCCAAAGGTAACTATTGCTAAAAATTCAAAGCCCAATGTGTTGTTTATAATGATTGATGATTTAAACGATTATCAAGGCGCATTTGGTGGACACCCTCAAGCTAAAACACCGCACATAGACCAATTAGCGCTTTCTGGAACTAAGTTTACTAATGGGCATTCAAATGTTCCCGTATGTTCCCCATCAAGAAATAGTTTAATGACAGGAGTTTATCCGCATAATTCCAGAGATTATGGGTGGACCCCTCATTTTAAACACGCTAGATTAAAAAATCATAAAACGTTTATTGAACTATTTAAAGAAAACGGATATAAAACATATGGAACAGGTAAGTTATTACATAAAAATGTAAAGAATTATTGGGACCATTGGGGAGTACCAGAGCAAATAAATTACGGGCCACATGCTTCAAGTGGTCTAGATGAAAAAGGTAAACGAATAATCGGTCACCCATCAGTTCCAGAACCTTTCAGAAGTATAAATGTAGTTGATGGTTCGTTTGCACCATTTTCGGATATACCAGTAGTAGTTGATGAGAATGGAAAAACTAAAGAAACGGGTTGGACATATGGAAATAAAGAGTTTATATATGAAAATGATTCTATTAGAGATTTAATGCCTGATGAATTACATGCAGAATGGGTTGTAAATACGATAAAAAAACTTGACGAAAATAACGCAGAAGAACCTTTCTTTATGGGTATTGGTTTTGTAAAACCTCACACACCTTTATACGCTCCCAAAAAGTATTTCGATTTATTTCCGTTGGAAGACATCCAAATGCCAAAAATTATAAAAGACGATAATAGTGATGTGCATTATACTTCGGTTTATAATGCTACAGAAATGGGATTAGCTTACTATCAAAAATTAAAACAATCTTACCCTGAAGGAGATTTGGGCTTACGTAAGTTTCTACAAGCCTATTTAGCGTGTATAGCTTTTGTTGACGATCAGGTTGGGCGTGTAATTGATGCTTTGGATAATACTAGGTTTAAGGAAAATACGATTGTGGTTCTTGTTAGCGATCATGGTTGGCAGATGGGAGAGAAGCAGTACTTATATAAAAATTCACCTTGGGATGAAAGTACAAGAATACCTTTTATAATTCGCGATCCAAAACGTTCTAAAGTTGGAGATGAAGTAGATGAGGCAGTCTCATTGATTGACATGTATCCAACCTTTAAAGATTTATGCAATTTAAGTGGAAGTATCACTAAAGATAATTCTGAAAAAGAATTGGATGGTTCTAGTTTAAGACCATTTTTAGAAAACCCTCAAACTACTAAATGGCAAGGTGCAAAAGGGGCATTAACAGTTTTAGGTGCTGGTATTAGTAAGCCAATTGAGGTATAGGTTTTAGTAGTAACCCAGGCGCATTATGGCACATCGAAATTATTAAAGACTTAGAAGAAGATTATGTTTTGCAGCAAAACTATTCATACAGAACAAAAGATTGGCGTTACATTTTATACAGAAACGGAAAAGAAGAATTATATCATAATGCTAACGACACTTATGAGTGGTATAATTTGGCTGAAAATGAAAAATATCAGCAAATAAAAACTAAGCTACATAAAGATATGATGGAAATTATCAATACAAAGTAAACACTTAAAATTTGATGCTATAAATACCTTTTTTTAATATTAAGTTTTTTGCGTTTGAATCTATCGATTCTCCGTTTAAAAAGATATCTTTTAAATTGCCTTTAAGGCTGGAAACATCAAGATTAACAATAATGCCTTTAGGGATATTAAGTTGAATTTCTTTTCTAGAGCTTAAATTCCATACTATGCTTACTATTCCATGAGGTGTTGGTATGTCAGCAGAAACCTGTTTTAAAGTTGTATGAGGTCTAGAAATCAAAATTTCTTTCATGCCAGGTTTTGTAACTTTCATTCCTAGAACATATTCAGCAATTAGTGCAGGTGGGAAGGCACTTTCGGTTTGTGCATCACTACGGGTTCTTCCTCCTTGAAATTTACCTGTTCTCCCAGAACCATCCAACCACCATTCTTCCCATAGTGTACCATTGGTTTTATCTTTGAGCATATGTTTAAACCGCGTATTCAACATTTCAAGAGATGCTTCTTCATAGCCATATATAGCCAATCCTTTATGCAGAAAAAAGGACATAGCAGGACTTACCATAGTCATTCCATTAGTTCTTTTTATAAAATTATGTTGGTCTTTTTTCAATAATTGTCTTGCAACTATGCCGCCTTGTTCTGGAGTAGCAACTTTCAAAGCTAAAGCCATAGCGTTGGCATGCTCACTAAATTGCTTTGAGCGTTGTCCATTAATAAAGGCATCTGCAAATAACTGTTTTTCTTCATCCCAAAAACTTGAAGAAATTGATGTTCTTAAAAGTTGAGCACGTTCTTTAAAATTAGACTTTCTTCAATTATATTGAGCCAATTTAAAAGCATTGAAAAATCATCTAGGGCACCTAGATAATGTCCGTTTAAGCATAAGTTTGCACCTCGGCGATCATTCAAGGTGTGGTCTAACCAATATGCATAAGGCGGGCTATCAAGCATTCCTAATTCGTTTGTGTAAGAATGTAATAAACGCATCAGTTTTTGTGCAGTAGGTAATAAATAACGAACAGTTTCGGTGTCTCCAGAATACAAAAAGTAATTATATAAACCTTCGAGATCCATAAGCAATTTGAATCCAAAATAACCATGTAATCATCACGTGCCAATGGTGCATAAGCAGGCATTAAACCATTTGCCTGCTGTTCTTGGGCAATTTGGATTAAATACCTTCTTTGTAGATGCGTATCGCCATAGGTAAAGTAATTCCCTAATGCGGCATAATAACCAGTTTGTGCATATTGTCTGCGCTCCCGGTAGTTGTCTGTAAAAGCATCTGTAGTGCAAACATCAATTGTTTTTACCGCTGCGTGCCATAAATTTTCCAGCCAAGGCGCTTCTGGAGTTGAAACACTTCCTTTTAATTCGAACGGATAAGATATTTGATGTATTCCGACAGAATTGATTTTAATAGCACTCTTGCTGCCTTTAGTTGCAATTGCCAAATAACGTGTAGGCTTAAAATACATCGATTGCCACTCATCTTTTCTGCCAGATAGAACAAGCTTGTCAGCAAATTCAGAATCCACAGTTTTATGTGAGAATTTCTCATTGAGGATATAAGGCGCTTCTAGGATATAAACTTCTGTGTTTTTTGAACCCTCAATACTTAATTTTGGCATGCCATTAATTACTTTTCCAAAATCAAAAAGTAAAAACCAAGTTTTATTTTCATCGGAGGGAGGCAGTATGATTGGTTGATTTCTATTTAAAAAGCTTTTTAAGTTTTTCGAAATTTTTTGTCAATTGTTCCATTTAATGTAACTGGAATATCCAGTATTGAAGCTTTAGACTCTGAATGTTGAATTCGTTTGGCTTCAATTATATTTATCGGTTTTACGTTGGCTTCACTTAAATAAGGGATATCACGAAGTACAAGAGACGTCCATGGTGTTGTTAATGGTGTTGCTATCTCATCTTTTTTTGGTGCTGGCCAACCAGAATTTCTTAATAATGCTGTTGCCTGTTTCCATTTTGTGTCATCAAAATCTATTGCTTGAAAATCGGCTATTTTTTTATTAAAATCAATATTGTCGTTTACTACCAATTGAAACCTTCCAATGATTTTAGAATTGTTGTCCCAAGATTCATCTGGCATAACTTTCCAAGCGTTATTTGTAAATAATGTTGTTGATTCGTTGTTGTCTTTTAAATCTAACTGCGCCAATAATCCTGCTCTTCCCTTTAGATGATATGATATTTTTCCTTTTTGAAAATGAACGCGAACCGCAATAGTGTTTTTGCCAGTTTTAAGAATAGATTTTATGTCTAAAACATCGAAGTATTGATGATGAGGAGCACTTCTCGCAGGTCCTTGAATAATAGCTTTTCCATTTATGTGTAATTCGTATTTTGAAGACGCTGTAATTCTTAGCGTGGCTTCCTCTGGAAGTTCATCTAAATGAAACGAACGTCGCGCAAGCATAACATCAGATCGTACATCATTTGGCATCCAAATCCATTGTGCTTGCCATTTTTTTAATGAAATATTCTCGGATACATTTTGTGACCAAATGCCTTTAACTCCGTATTTTAATTTAGTTACGTTTTGCCCAAAAACATAGTATTGGATAACCAATGTGAACAACGCTATAAGCTTCCAGTTTATATGTGCTTTATATAGCATCATCATTTTGAAACGTAGTTAATGATATTGAAAAGTAATTTTTCAGCAACGGGATCTTTGTCTAAAAACTCAATAATTCTTAGAGTAGAAAGTAGCATTTTGCCTTTTCCAAATGGTGTTTCTAAAACATCTGCTGCCCACCAAACGTCTCCCGTACCATTAAAATGACGCACCATAATATCGTTATTTGGAAAATGATCATAACCAATTAATCCTACTATATAGTCGCCTTTTATTTTAGACATTGAAACATCTGGATGTACATTTTCATAAACTCCATGCATAATCGTTTTAGTAGGTAAACCTTCAAAAACAGGATGTTTTGTAACAATATGAGATTTTGCTGCCCAACCACCACGAGTAGTCCATTTTTGATGAAGTTCCGCTTCAAAAGGTAAACCTTCCACATCAACCTCTTCTAATTTTCGATTAAAACCTGGAATCTTTTTTCCAAGAACTTCAAAAAATACTATATAGCCGCCATCTTTTGCAAACTTGCGCAAGGTTTCAACAGTTTCTAGATATTTCTCATCTTTTTTATCTGTTTTTCCAACTAAAACAGGAATATTTTTATTTAAGTTTTTACTAAAAGGTACAAATTCAATATGCTTGCTTTTAAGAAAATTAGATAATGTATTATCAAAATCTACAACTGCAATTTTAACTGAAGGCGTTTCTAATTGTTCCGATTGAAAAACGTCAAAAGATTGATAATTATTAGTAATTACTTTCCCTGTTTTATTTTTTACTTCAACCTTAACAGTATAGTTTCCGCAGTAAGTTTCGGTATTCAGCTTTGTTGAAAACAGGTTTGAAATACCAGAAGTAAAGTCCGTCTCAAAATTTTTAGTAAACACTTCTTTACCTTCTTCAGAACTAATTTTCACAGAAATACTAACGGGTTCGTTTTCAAGTTCGTTAACGCCATGAATTTCTAGAGTAGCCCCTTTTTTAGCATAAATATTTCTTGGAAGAATTCTTATGGGAGTGGTTTGTGGTTGATTAGCTTCTTTGGTCATACCGTACACCAACGTTTTTGGATTGCGCCATAAATCAAGTAAACCTGCACCTAAAACCCAATCGCCACCAACTAAGGCGTGGATGCAATAACCTTTTACTGTAGAATTTAAACGCGTAGCTTCAATCATGCGCTTGTTGGCAATGCCATGCATTTTTTGTTGCTCTAAATATAGTGTGGTTACATCGGGGTATATGTTATTAAAACCACTTTTTTGCAATGCTTTGTTGTAGCCATCATCTAATGCTTTATGATAAATGGTAGGTGCTACAATAGGATTTCCTTTTGAAGCAAAATCTTTGTTATTTGAAGTTAAATTTGGTGTGCTTCCATAACCTAATTCAGAAATATAGGACATAATTCCAGGAACCACATTTTTACCATAGCCTTTAGTTTTACCCAAGTTCAACTTTTTCTTATCATCATCAGTTTTTGCAGTTGCTAAATAACCATTGAATTCTTTTTCATCAACTTGAGAACCGCTATAGTGATGGATATCGTTGAATTTTTTAGGCGTACGCTCAAAAGGCAAGTAAATATTTGCGCCTTCTCCCCATCCACCAGATTCATCTAAAATCATACGAGTAGGATCTAATTCTCGAGCCAAAATCGACATGGAATTTAACATTTGAGCCAAAATAGGGCGGTTAATTTCATTGAATAATTCCCATTGTACAATGCATGTCCTGTTTCTATTGCTTAAGATAGTTTGTCGCAATTCATTCTCTACCATAAATGGTAATCGTGGTGTTGAAATTGGGCGGTGCATACATTCTACAACCAAACTGCCAACGGTTAGCATGCCCATTTCATCACATAAATCTAACCACATTTTTGGTGCAGGTTTACGCCAAGGACGAATCATATTAAATCCAGCTTCTTTGGCTAGTTGTATTTCCTTAATAGCCATTTCTCGATTTTCTGGATAGGCTAAACCAACGGGGTACAAGCCTTCAAAAAACGCAGCTTTTAAATATAAGAGTTCGTCATTTAAATAAAACGCATCATTTTTAACGGTAAACTCTCGCATTCCAAATTTGGTGTTCCAATTATCTAAAATGTTACCGTTAGTTTTTAAACTAACTTCAGCTTTATATAAATATGGGTTTTTAGGAGACCAGTACCTAGCTTCTGGAATTTTTAAATCCCATTGTATTTCATTTTTTCCAGGTAGAACTTCAACTTCTTTAATTTCAGTAGCAACTTCATTGCCTTCTTTTGATACAATTCGAATAGCTAATTCTACTTTTTCTAATTGAGTTTTTATATTTTCAATTTCAATATTAAAAATTGCAGTATTAGTACCTATTCTGGGATCAATAAAAACATCTTTTAATCCTGTTGTTCCTTTTGTTTTTATAGTAACCGATTGCCAAATTCCACCAGTTATGGCACCACGCCACATGGGTACTTCCTGTCTTCCTAAGCCATCTATGTTTTTATCGGTTAAGATAATAGGGCTAATTACCCTAACAATTAACACATTTTCTTCGCCAGCTTTCATAAGTTTGTCCACTCTAAAACTAAATGGGGTATAACCTCCTTCATGAAAACCAACAACTTCATTGTTTAACCAAAATTCTGATTTGTAATTAACAGCGTCAAAATGAAGTTCGACTACTTTATCATTCCAATTTTCAGGAATATTAAAGGTTGTTCTGTAAATACCAACACCTTCATAATTTTTTCAATTGTTTCCCAACAACTCGGGACATCAATAGTCTTAATGTTTGGGTTTAAGTCAAAAATTTCATTTAAATACCATTTTTTAGTTATGGCTTCATTATCATGATCAAAAATAATATCCCATTTGCCATCGAGCGAAATTTGGTTTTTATTTTCGGTATTTTGCGCCATAGCGTAGAAGTTTAATAGAGAGATTAGAGAAATGAGGCTTAGTTGGAAATATTTATTTAGCATATTTGTTGTATTCTCTATATTGAGTTTAGAATTTTGGGATTTCGTTCAAATCTACTTTTAAAACCTTTTTACTGATGATATTCAAATCCTCGAAACTTCCTTCAAAATGATAGGTAGTATGTCTATGATATTGCGTTTCATTCGTACCTAATTCTTTAGCGCTAGAAGAAGATTCAAATTCATAAAATGGCCAGTTTCTATCTAAAGTTTCATTTACTTCGCCATTAAATATATTGATGACATCGCCATCATACGGAGATGTGTTTTCGGGTAAGGAGTTGACATAAAGCGCATCATTTTCAAAAGTAAATTTTATAATATTTAGCTGCTTGTTTTTTTGCGAATAGCTACCCATAATATTTTTGGATAAATGAGATTTAATACCAATTTTATTCAACCCCATAGCGTCTGCTTTGTAAAACACAACAGAGTCTTTAATTAATAATCTATCTGAAGTAACAGGTGTAAAATACCCTGTTACTGAATCTGTTTCTTTTTGAAGAGGAATGATAACTCGATTGTCAGGACTAGTTAGCATACACCCTAAATCCCAAATGCATAAAAGGCCTTTTTCTTTTTGCCATTGTTTACCTAAGTTTTTGATGGTTGTCTCTGTAGAAAACCCTACATAAGCTATGTTTTCATTCAATGTAATATCCAAATCACTTTCAATTTGTGATTCTGTTAAAAGCGAAAGTTTTCGTGTTGCATTAATATTAAAAATATAACCTTTTGTGTTTCTAATTTCCATATCAGAACCATAAACGATTGAAAGAGAATCTTTTTTAATAAGTTGAAATTTTTTTGTGTTTAATTCTGGAGAAATTTTCATATTGCCAATATCTCTTTCAGCTCCTTCATCAAAGAAAATTGAATATTCGCCAAACTCGGGTCCAAACCACATTCTGCTTTCTCCTCCTAATTTTGATAAGTTTGTTTCATGAGTTTTATCATTAAATAGTTTCCAATTGATATAACCATATGATTTTCCATCTAATCCATTTGCAGTACTTGAAAAGATTTTGCCTTGGTAGCTACCAGAAACAGCAATCGCTGAATTTTTATATTTCAAAACCTTTAAATCATCAATAGTAGATAGCTTTTCAATGACATCTGAAAAAGAATCTGATTGAGTTTCTATAGCATCAGGGGATTTGCAACATGTTAATACTAACATTATTAAAGATGAAACAAAGCAAAGTTTTAAATTCTCCATTGTCAGATTTATGAGTACGCTTTTACTTTTTGTTTAGAACTACCTAAACCCTCGATACCAAGTTCTACGATATCTCCAGGTTTTAAGTATAATGGTGGTTTTAATCCCATACCTACTCCAAAAGGCGTTCCAGTTGATATAATATCGCCAGGAAGTAAAGTCATAAATTGACTAATATGGCTTATGGCTTGCTGAACACTAAAAATAAAATCTGATGTTGAACTATTTTGCATTAACTCCCCATTTAGTTTTAACCATAAATTGAGGTTATTAGGGTTTTTAATTTCATCTTTAGTAGCAATAAAAGGTCCTATTGGTGCAAAAGTATCAGAGCTTTTTCCTTTAACCCATTGACCAGAACGCTCTAGTTGGTATGCTCTTTCACTCACATCATTATGCAACATATATCCAGCTATATGGCCTAATACATCTTTCTCTTCTACATACGAAGCTTTTTTACCAATTACTACAGATAACTCAACCTCCCAATCTGTTTTTAAACTTCCCTTCAGGATTATGATATCATCGAATGGACCAACAATAGCAGATGTAGCTTTAAAAAATATAACAGGCTCTTTAGGGATTTCCATACCAGCTTCTTGGGCATGTTTTGCATAATTTAACCCAACACAAACAATTTTAGAAGGTCTAGCGAGTGGTGGACCTAAGCGTTCATTTGTATTAATAACTGGGCAATTAGATTGATTCATCTCAAGCCAATTTTTTAGTTTTTCAATGCCATTGTTTCCAAAGAATTCTTCATTGTAATCGGTTCCAAAATTAGATGTATCTAATCTTAAACCATTTTCTAATTGAATACCTGGTTTTTCTTTACCTACCGCTCCAAATCGTATTAATTTCATTTAGTTATAATTTATTATTATGCATTTAGTGTTACAAAACCACCATCAATTGGGTAGTTGGATCCTGTTATAAAGCCTGCTTCATCGGAGCATAAAAATAGTGCTAAGTCTGCAATTTCTTGTGTGCTCCCATTCTGCCAATGGGTTGGGTTTTTGACAGCTTTTCAAACATTTCTTTTTCCTTACCTGGGTAATTTCTGTTGATAAATCCATCTACAAATGGGGTGTGTACTCTACCAGGAGCTATACAGTTACATCGTATACCTTCATTTATATAATCTTTAGCTACAGAATAGGTCATAGTAAGTACAGCTCCTTTACTCATAGAATAAGCAAAACGATTGTTTAACCCAACCGTAGACCCAATAGAAGCAAGGTTTAAAATAACACCACCACCTTTTTTTAGCGATGGAATAGCAGCTTTAATACAATTATAAACCCCTTTAACATTAACTTGATAAAGTCGATCTAAATCTGCTTCTTCTACTGTCTCAATATTACCAACATGTGCTATGCCTGCATTATTAACTAAAATATCTATCTTTTCAGTTTCTGTAATTTTTTTAACAATTGCATTTACATTTTGCTGGTCTGCTACATCACATTTATGGGCTTGAGCTATATTACCATTGTTTTTTATCTCGTTTACTGTTTTTTGAGCAGCTTCAATATTAAAATCTAGAATATGGACTTTCCCTTCTTGTTCTGCAAAGGTTAGGGCTATTGCCTTACCAATACCACTTCCGCCACCTGTAACTATTACTGTTTTATTTTTTAAACTGAACTTTGTCATTTTATTTTAATATTATTTCAATTATGGTATCAATATCGTTTAAAGCATTTTCAGGAATCTTTAATGTTAAGCCATAACTATCTTTTTTAAATTTTAATTTCTCTTTGTTTTTGAAGAGTTTTATTGAAGAGATATTTTTATTAAAATCAGGTATGAAAATTGTAGACTCATTATTTAGCCAATGAAGATAGAGTGTTTTTCCTTTTTGCGTAGACACCATGTTTTCTGAAGGAGAAATACTTCCGGCTTTACAACCATATATTGTTTCTCCATTAACTTTTAGCCAATCTCCAATCTCTTTTAATGACTGAATATGTTTTGGTTGAATTTCTCCATTGGGCATAGGTCCTACATTTAGCAATAAATTACTATCATAGCCAGCGGCACTAATTAAATATTGAATAAGTTCTTTTTTGTTTTTATGTTTATTGTCACGAATATTAAAACCCCAAGACCCATTTATGGTTTCGCAGACTTCTTTGGGAAGTGAACCAATATCTTCTGATTTACTCGCAAAGCGTTGCGTTGCTTTTCCAGGCAAATCTTTTTCAAACATTTGAAAATCTTCGCCTGATTTTACAGCTTCATGATGATTATTGCCTATTAAACATTGTGGCTGTAAATCATGAACCAATTTATAAATTTCATCATAATGCCAATTGGCCGTTTTTTTATCCCAATCACCATCAAACCAAATACCACCTATTTCTCCATAATTTGTCAATAGTTCTTTTAATTGTGCCTTCATGAAGTCTATGTAATCCTTCCAATTCCCTTCTTCTCTTCCTTTAATACCATTTCCCGTTCGTCCTCGTGGAAAATAATCATCTCTATTCCAATCCAAAAGAGAATAATAAAAAAATAATTTGATGCCTTCTTTTTTGCATTCGGTTGCTAATGCTTTTAATATATCTTTTTTGTAGGGTGTGCTTTTTACAATAGTGTAATCTGTTGCTTTAGAATCAAACATTGAAAAGCCATCATGGTGCCTACTTGTGATCGTAATGTATTTCATGCCAGCGTCTTTAGCTATTTTTACCCATGCTCTTGCATCAAACTCAATTGGGTTAAAGAATGAAGGAAGTTTTTCATAATTATCTACCGAAATATTCTGTATTTGCATAACCCATTCACCATCACCTAAAATGCTGTAGACACCCCAATGAATGAACATGCCAAATTTAGCATCTTCAAACCATTGTCTTGCTTCTAAATTTGAAGCTGTTGGAACATAGTCTTTCTGTGAAAAACTTTTAAAACAGATAAGAGTAATAAATACCAAAAGAATGCTTTTTTTCATTTGATTAGTTTTAAATTTAGATATTTCAATATTTATAGTTTGTTATAGACTGATACTTAATCACTAAAGATATTAGTTAAAAAACTAATATAAAACTATCCAATATAAAAATGACTTAAAAAGATTATCAATAGTTGTGAAGATTAGAAGATTTGTTACTAAGAGAATGAAACTATTTTCATTTTTTTGTGTTAAACTCATTATATTAAAATTAAATATGAAACTTAAGTTATTAGTAATTATTCTTTTTGTTAAAGTACTTTTTGCGTGTGCTCAAAATACTAACAATACTAAACCCAATATATTAGTAATTTATACTGATGACCATAGATATACTGGTGTTCACGCACTTGGTGGTATGCCAGTTAAAACTCCTAATATGGATATGTTAGTAAATGATGGTATTGCGTTTGCAAATACCTATTTACAGGGTGCTTTTTCAGGAGCAACATGTGTACCTAGTCGTGCTATGTTACTTACGGGAAGGAATTTATTTTCTTTAGACGGTATTGGTAGAACTATTCCTGAAGCGCATACAACAATGGGGGAGTGGTTTAAAAAATCTGGCTACAATACGCATATAGTTGGGAAATGGCATCAGGATAACGCATCTTTAAATCGCTCTTTTGATTCTGGAGATAAAATTATGGGACGTGATGGTTATTTGGTAGACCATTTTAGAATGCCATTTTGGGATTTTGATAAAAACAGTAATTATAAACGAAAAGATGCTTATTTATTAGAATATGATACTCAAGGTAATCTTATAAAAGAGGTTTGACTAGTGAAGACAAAAGAGGGCCAATAGGAACCGAAAAAAATGGGCCGCATACCTCAGAGGTTTTTGCAGAACATGCTACAAAATACATTACGAATTATAAAAAGAAAGATCCGTTTTTTATGTATTTGGCTTTTCATGCACCACATGACCCAAGACAAGCACCACAAGAATATTTGGAAATGTATCCGCACGAGGCTATTGAATTAACTCCATCTTACATGGCGCAACATCCTTTTGATAATGGCGATATGGTATTAAGAGATGAAGCACTAGCGCCATGGCCAAGAACTCCTGAAGTTGCTAAAAAGCATTTGGCAGACTATTATGCCATAATTAGCCATCTAGACCATCAAATAGGAAAAGTAATTGGAGCTTTAAAGTCAAGCGGTAAGTATAAAAATACGTTGATTGTATTTGCTGGAGATAGTGGTTTGGCTGTCGGGAATCACGGATTAATTGGTAAACAAAGTGTGTATGATGAAGATGGAATTCATGTGCCTTTTGTAGTTTCGGGAGGATTTATAAATGAAAAGGGAAAACGCATAAATGCCCTAAGTTATACTCATGATATTTTTCCAACAGTTTGCGATTTGGTAGGTGTTAATGCGCCAAAATCTGCAAATGGAAAAAGTTTAATACCTGTTATTTCAAATAATGAAACACAAGTTAGAAATTCAACATATCATGCTTATAAACAATTTCAAAGAGCTTATAGAAAAGGCGATTATAAATTGATTGAATATGTAAAAGCAGATGGCAATCATTGGAAGGATGGCTTGTATATTGCAGGTTCTAGAGTAACCCAATTATTCAATATAACTGAAGACACTTGGGAAACTAACAATTTATCTTTTTTACCTGAATACAAGGAAATACTAAATACTATGCGGAAAGAAATGAAAGAACAGGCAGTAATGTTTGGCGATACTAAAACAGAAGCAAAAGGAAGAGAATATGATTTTTGGAAATACTATAATTAATATGAAGGCATTTGTCAAGTTAAGTTTACTCATCGTTTTTTGTTTGAAGTTAAATGCGCAAACAGAAAGTAAACCTAACATTTTATGGATAATTACTGATGACCACAGAGCAGATGCAGTACAAGCTTTTAATCGTGCTACAATCGGACAAGACGATAGTGCTTTGGGTTATGTAAGTTCCCCGAATATAGATGCTCTGGCTAAAGAGGGCACTTTGTTTATTAATGCCTATTGTAATTCTCCAGCGTGTGCGCCTTCAAGAGCATCAATGATGACAGGTCAATATCCGCATCATAATGGAATTACAGGTTTTGAAGTCGGACATAACAGAAATTCTCAAACCAAAGATTTGTTGCCAGAAGCCATGAAAAAATTAGGATATGGTACTTCTATTTATGGGAAATTCGGATTCCGATTACTGTCATGGGATGAAAAAAAGCAAAAGCCTACATTTAAAAGTCCATGGTATTACGATCATGAATTAAATGGTAAAAACGATTTGCAAATTCTTGGGTTTACAGATTTCAGTAATAAAGAAAAAGTAATGATAGATGGTAAAAAACTTGGAACCGAAGATTTCTTTTTAGCTAAAGATATTAACCTTCGTGTTATTCCTGATTCTAAAGCCAAAAGCGATATCAATCATATGATTGATGTTGATAATAAGTTTTCAATTTTACGAGCATACACGCGAAAACAAAATCATATGATTATTGGAGGAGAAAGCCCTAGACCTGCTTTTGAAACCTTTGATGGTTTTATTTTAAAAGAATTTCAGAATTATCTAAATAGTCCAAACCGAGAGTTTAGAACCTATTCAGGAAGAATAGTAAATGGACCAAAAACAAATGAACCTCAATTTATGAGTTTAAATTTTCATTTACCGCATACACCAGTATTAGCTCCAAAATCTTTTCGAGATCAATTTAAAAACAAAATTTATAAAGTTCCAGATTTTGATAAAAAAGCAGAGCATGAAACTTTACCTCCGCAACTTCTCAAGTTATATCAAAATATGAAAATTGATGGACTTTCTTCAGAAGATAAGCAACAGGCTATTGCAGATTATTATGCGTTTTGTGCCTATGCCGACGCATTAATAGGTAAAGCTATAGAAGATTTTAAAGCCTACAATGAGAAACATAAACAAGAGTATGTAATTATTTTAACAGTTGGAGACCATGGTTGGCATTTAGGCGAGCAAGGTATAGAAGCAAAGTTTGCACCTTATGATACTTCCAATAGAGGTGCTATTGTTTTAGCTGGATCTAATACTACAAAATACCCTGTAGATAGAGTAAGCGAAAATTATGTGGAATATGTGGATATCTATGCAACAGCTTTATCTGCCGCTAACGCAGATCTTTCTGAAAAGAAATACGAGCATTTAGATGGTTACGATATGGCAGAAATCGCCAAAGATAAAAGTGTAAAGCGAGACTATGTTTTGGGTGAAATGAATCATGTTTATGGCCCCAGAGCATATATAAGAGGAAAAGATTTTGCGTTTTCAATGCGTATCAAAGAAAAAAATAGCAAACCAGGAAAACAAGTACCACCTGGGACAGGTTTGGATTGGGCAAGAAATCAATCTCTAGAAACTGTTGAAGCTGCTTTATTTGATTTAAGAGTAGATGCTAAAGAACAAAATAATGTTGCGCTCAATAAGGATTACAAAAAACTGTCTGAGTGGTTTCAAAAGAAACTCACAGATATTGTTTTAGGCGATGGTAGAGTTGAAATTGATTGGAGTAAGTTAGATGCCTATGCTATTAGTGATTTTGCGTTGGATTCCGATGATAAAAAACTAGATATCCCTAAAAGTATTATTCCAAACTAATCAATGGTATATACTACTTTACCTTCTTCTGAAGCTTAGTAGTATCCGTCATAGAATTGATAGTTATTTGCGGATTTTGATACAAATAAATAGCACTAGATCCTGTGGCGTCTATACTAATAGTTTTAATAACTTCTAAATAAACATCACTTGAAATATTACAAGTAACCTCGCAAGTATTAATTGTGAAATTCTTACCATCAAATTGAGCATTATTATCTAATTCTAATGTAGCGGTATCACAATTACCTTCAATATCAGCGTTACTTCTTTCATCAAAAGCACCAACAAATCTCGGAGCATTAATCAAAGCTTGTAATTTGCTGTTTCCTCGCATGTTTACCATACAAGTATCTGCAGTAATATTTAATTTCACTTTAGATTTATCAGCACCTTCAAAATTAAAATAATCAGTTTTTAGAGTTAAAGCAACTTTTGATGAGCCACTAGTTTTTAAAGAACCATTGTATAAATCCAAAGGAGTTAATCCATTTATTTCAGCATCATCAGAAGTCTCTATATATTGGAGTAAATCATCATAATTTACTTTAATATTCAATCTCTTTTTGAAGTAATTTTTTTCAATTTATTAAAATAGAGTACGCTATCCTTAACTATGAAATCTATCACTTCATGTAAATTATCGTCAGTTTCAATTTCAACAGATGGTATTTTATTGTAAATAATATCTATTTCAAAGTCTTCATCTAAAGCGATGGTGTGGAATGCATCAATTTCAGTATTTACTATTGAAACTAATCTATTTCCTTTAATCTTTTCAGGGTTTTGAGCAATACAATATATAGTTAAGAAGCAACTAAAGAGGGAAGCTATAAGTGACTTTTTCATTTTAAAAGGATTAATTACTAATGTTGTTGGTTACCATTTAGACACACTTAATAGATTATAAGTCACTTAAATAAGAAAAAACCTTATCAACAAATATTTCAAACAAATATAAACAAAAACCATCCCAAACTTTTTAAGTTTCAAGATGGTTTTAAAAGTATAGTGGTTGTTTAGTTGACTAATTCTAATTACTTCTTATACTTCCGCCTGAGCTTTTATCTTCATCTACTTTTTCTGGATTTCCGTAATACTTTATACCACCTCCACTTGTAGCTTTTGCTATTAATTCTTTAGAGGTATTAACAGTTACATTAGCACCACTTGTAGCTTTTACTTGTGAAGATTCTGCAATTAAATCGCCAGCTTTAATGTTGCTGCCACTAGTTGCTTTGGCTGATAATCGTTGAGCTTTTCCAGATATTTTCAAGTTACTTCCACTTGTGGATTCACAGTTTAAATTATTCGTTTCAATAGCTACTTTCATATTACTGCCACTTGTTGATTTTAAATCTAACGACTCAGTAGTAATTGTATTTGTTGAGTAAACATTACTTCCACTTGTTGATGTAATACCAGTAATAGATTTATAGCTTACATTTACTCTTTTAGAAGCTGCTCTACCTATATTTTCTTTGGTGTGAATTTTTAAAACACCGTCTATAACTTCAACTAAAATAAGTTCTTGAAGATTTTCGTCGGCTTCTACGGTAACACTTTCGGTGTTACTCTGAGTTAAGTAAACGCTTAATCCTTCTGTAGCTCTAATGCTTGAAAAAGATGCATTTAAGGTTCTAGTTTCTTTTACCACATTTCGGTTGCCTTTCACACCAGAATTCCAATTCATATCGAAATTACAGGAGAAAAGTGCTAAACTTAAAATGGATGCGATAATAATTCTAATTAGTGTTGTCATGGTTATTTGTTTTTTAGATTGATGATTTATTTATTATTCAAATATATTTTAAAAGCCTATTGATTAATAACTTATATTTCCGAATTGTCGTTTTTTAATGATGAATTGTTACTGGTCCGTTTTAATATCAATTCCATTGGAATTGATATTAACTTTTACATCTTCAGCTTCAACCTTAACTCCGTCTCTGTTTATTTTTACGCTGTTTTCATGATCTTTAATTTCAATACCATCTTCATTTATTTTAACACCATCGGTATCAACGTTTACTTCAAATTCGTCTTCATCACAATCCAAACACTTTGTAGAATTATGCATAATTAGTAAGTAATGCTCTTCCATACCATTTTCCAAAATATCGTTATACTGAGAAACATTTCTATGGAACGAATATGTGTTATCATCAGCAAATAAAGTTGAACCTTCTGGTAAATACAAAATAAGTTTTACCTGTTGGTCTCTAAATTTGTTTTTGAAATCAGACGTTAAATAAGAGTCTAATAAGAGTTCATTATTAGCAAGCGTATAGTTGTAATTAATTTGTTCAGCACGTTCTTTAGCAATTTGATAGCTACTCCCTTCTGCATTCTTTTCAATACTTATAGATGCCAAAGAATCTTTAGTAGACCTAACTATTAGCCTCACATCAGAAGTGTAAATTAGCTTTTCTCCATTCTCATTATGTACCAATTTAAATGAATGATGGTCTCTATAAAGATGTCCAGATCTTGATTTAAAATAGCTATCATTACCAACCATTCTAATATTTAAGGTGTCATTGGCTGTTATATTTAATGGTGTTTTTTGAGTAACATGGGCATCAAAAGCATGTTCGCTTGCGTGCTTTACACCAATCACAATCAACCCAACAATAGCCATTAGCCAAAGCCCAAACAATGAGAATTTAGCAATGTTTCCAATAGACTTTAAGTTGTTTACTAAAATTTTCAAGCCTAAATAGAATAAGAAAAAGAACGGAATACCAACAGCAAAAAACATCAATAAAGATGCTAGCCATACAGGTGTATTAGCAGCATTTGCAGCATCAACAAGGTCAAATCCTGGAATATTAACAGCATCTGAAATACCTACAGAAAACAACGCCACAATAAGTGCTATTAAAGTTACTGCACCAATAAATATTAGTATAACACCAATAAATTTGGCAAACACTTTAAATAGAAACATAATAACATCTCCAAGAGCATCAAAAAAACCTCTAGAAGTAGATTTTATGGAGTTAGCTCCCTTTTTTACATCTACTTTTTTTGCAGCGTTAGAAACGGAGTCCGTAACATTTTTCGCAACATCCCCAACCGTTTCAGTTACTGAATCAAAGCCGTCCTTGATTTTTTTCAATGTTACTAATGTTAACAGGTTCGCCTGTCATCATTATTTTTTCGGCTGTTGTTCTAGCTTCAGGAACTAAAATCCAAAGTAAAATGTAAAGTAAAATACCAGTACCAGCCCCAGCAACCAAAAGTATCCAAGCCAATCTAATCCAAATTACGTCTACACCAAAATAGTGTGCTAATCCAGAAGAAACCCCTCCAATATAAGAGTTATCCGTATCTCTATATAATTTTTTGGATGGCGAAGATTTACGAGTGTATGTAGGCTGAGGTTCATCCTCAAAAATTTCCTCATCCACCAAGTAATCCTCAGGTTGCCCCATAATGGTAATAACTTCGTCTACCTCTTTAATTCTAATAACTTGCTTGTCGTTTTGTACACGCTCGTTAAAAAGTTCAGCAATACGCGCTTCAATATCAGCAATAATTTCAGATCGACCTTGAGAGTCTGTAAATGAACGTTTTATAGCCTCAAGATAGCGTTGCAATTTTAGGTACGCATCCTCATCAATATGAAAAAATATACCTGCTAAATTTATGTTGACTGTTTTATTCATTTTTTTGGTGTTTTTTGGCTTGTTACTATGGTTACTGCGTTATGTAATTCACTCCAAGTAGTGTCTAATTCCTTTAAAAAAGTTTCCCTGTTTCGGTTAAACCGTAATATTTTCTTGGCGGTCCAGAGGTAGATTCTTCCCATCTGTAATTTAAAAGTCCAGCATTTTTAAGTCGTGTTAATAAAGGGTAAATTGTACCCTCTACCACCAGCAACTTTGCGTCTTTCAGGGTGCCTAAAATTTCTGCTACATAAGCGTCATCGTCCTTCAAGACAGATAGTATGCAGAATTCCAGTACGCCTTTACGCATTTGCGCTTTTGTGTTTTCTATCTTCATAGTGTCATTCGTTTAATGTTGTAAAACTGTTCATTTTTTGATTGATGTGATTGATTAGATCGATGATTATTTTGATGAAATTTTTATTCTAAATTATTATTTGGGCGTTACCCTGTGGGTCGGGCTTTCCGTTCCAAGTCCTCGCTCGTACCTCGCTGTGGGCTTTCCACTATAATCCCTAACGCGGGTTAGTTTACTGTTTTCAGTTTCCTCATAAGCCATAAACTATTTCAAAAAATTAATAGTAAACGGATAGTTGTAAACCTCTCCATCTCTTGCCTTTAAACTCGCCACTACAATTAGCGCCAATTCAATTATAAAAGCAATTATTGCAAAAACACCTAAGCCGCCACCAATGTAAAGCAGAGGTGAAGGTTTGTCTAACGAAATATGAAAATTATGCAACCCGTTAAAATCTAGAAAATCAAAACTCCCAATAAGCTTAAACACAAAAAACGGAATGGCTAGCGTACCTAAAATAACAGCATACAGCAACATACTTATTTGAAAGTTTAATGCTTGTTTCCCGTGTTGGTCAACAAACTCTGATTTTTGTTTATTGGCACTCCATAAAATTAGCGGACCAATAAAATTTCCTAAAGGAATAAAAAAACGACTAAACGTGGATAAGTGAATAAAAGTAGCGATGTTTTTTTGATGATTATCTAACATGATTTTGATGATTGATTAAAAACATATAATAGTTTCTTATGCAAATATATGTCTAAAAGAAGGTACTTTGTTACACATAGTACTAAAAATTAACATAAAATTAACATTTAGTAATCTGTTTAAATTTTATAACTTAGTAAAAAATTAAAGGAAACATAATGATATTAACACCAAGAAAACTAAATACTTATACCATGTTCAAACTGCCAGCAGCATATCTGTGCGGTGTCAGAACAAAACATATCGATAACGAGAAATGTACGGTAGGTGTTAAATTCAAATGGATAAATCAAAATCCATTTAAATCCATGTTTTGGGCAGTACAAGGTATGGCTGCAGAGTTTTCAACTGGTGCATTAATGATGAGCAAAATTCAAGAATCTGGTAAACGTGTGTCTATGTTAGTCACCTCAAACAATGCCACATTTACCAAAAAAGCTATTGGAAAAATAAGATTTACTTGTAACGATGGAAAAGCTATTGATGAGGTACTTAAAAAAGCCATAGAAACAGGAGAAGGGCAAACCTTATGGATGCAATCTGTTGGGGTAAATGAAGAAGGTGTTGTAGTCTCTACTTTTAATTTTGAGTGGAGTGTTAAAGTTAAAAGTTAGATATTTAAGAATGAAAAAAGGACACGAAATACCTAATTCATATAATTGGTTTTCTAAATTAAATCTTATTCAATTTATACCTTGGAATTTTGAATCTAAAATCGATATTAATTCATCGATTAACAAAAGATTTAAAATCGAATGTAAACAAAATCGAGAAATTTTGACTTTTGGAAGAAGGCAAGATATGGATACATTCGCTGGATTTGAAATTTTAAATGGAGTATTAACTGAGAATGTGGTTGTATTTCATTTATCATTTGGAAATAATGTAAAAGATTGGGATATTATAGAATCTGAACACTCTGATTTTTTTGATTTTATGCAAAAAAGAGTTCTTCCAGAGATGAAAGAATGGATTCCTATGGATGATGTTAGTGATTATATTTAGAGAATTAGAATATCACGCATCACTTTGCGTCTTAGCGCCTTTGCGCGACAACAACATTTTTATCTCAGTTTGGAATTTGGAATTTATTTTTGGAATTTTAAAAACGTGTAACAAAACCCAAAAGAAATCAACATATAAACGAATCAACAAAAAACATAAAAAATGACATCACACGAAATTGATTATCGCATCTACGGCGAAGAAATGCAATACGTAGAAATAGAATTAGACCCACAAGAAGGTGTTGTAGCCGAAGCAGGAAGCTTTATGATGATGGACGACGGCATTAAAATGGAAACTATCTTCGGCGATGGTTCTCAAAAAGATTCTGGCTTTTTAGGCAAAATTTTAGGTGCAGGAAAACGTATTCTCACAGGAGAGAGCTTATTTATGACCGCCTTTTACAACAACCTCACAGGAAAACGAAACGTATCATTTGCTTCCCCATATCCAGGAAAAATTATTCCAATAGACTTAAACCGTTTTGGAGGTAAATTTATTTGCCAAAAAGATGCATTTTTATGTGCTGCAAAAGGCGTAAGTGTAGGTATAGAATTTTCTAAAAAATTAGGACGTGGACTTTTTGGAGGAGAAGGCTTTATCATGCAAAAACTAGAAGGCGACGGTATGGCATTTGTACATGCAGGTGGCACAATGGCTATGAAAGAATTGCAAGCTGGCGAAACTTTAAAAGTTGATACTGGTTGCATTGTAGGTTTTGATCAAACTGTAGATTACGACATTGAATTTGTTGGTGGTATTAAAAACACAGTTTTTGGCGGCGAAGGTTTATTCTTTGCTAAACTACAAGGTCCAGGAACGGTTTACATTCAATCTTTACCATTTAGTAGATTAGCAGGCAGAGTATTAGCATCTGCACCAAGGGCAGGTGGTAAAAATAAAGGAGAAGGCAGTATTCTTGGAGGTATTGGGGATTTGTTGGATGGGGATAATGGATTTTAATAATGTTAAAGTCCTGCTAAAATTACAAACTGATGTAATTTTTGATTAATTTTAAGGTTAAATAACAAAACAATATATACCCATAAAAAAATCTACTTTTAATTACAAACCTAAAACCTTAACAAAACATGGCAAGAGCAATGCTAGAGTATACTAAAACTGTACTGAGTAAAGTAAGTTTTGATGCAACATTGTTTTGCAGAGAAGTGCAAAAGGCAGTAGAACGTTTACTACCATATGAGATTGAAGAGCTTAAAATTTATATTCTTTCTCTTGTACAGCAAAACCCAGAACTAAATCAATGTATGATTTATTTAAAAGCATAATAAAAGCGGCCAACTTGGTCGCTTTTTTAGTTTTATTTTGGTAATGGACTAATAATTTTTACATCCTGAAACTTAATAGCACCACGCACAATTCCTGCAATTACAGATTGCATAGCTTCAATAATTTGCATTTTTAATTCACTTTTGTGATAAATAATACTCACTTCTCTAGCAGGAGAGGGTTCTTCAAAATAATGAAGATTTTCTTTCGCCTTATCATTCAAATCTAGAGTATGTAGATAAGGTAGTAGCGTCATGCCTAAACCTTCATTAGATAGTTTTATTAAGGTTTCAATACTACCGCTTTCTAGTTGAAATTTATCATCGTCATGGTTTTTAAATGCTTTACACAGGTTTAAAACACCGTCTCTAAAGCAATGGCCATCTTCAAGAAGTAACATGTCTTCAATTACTAATTCGTCTACTTTAATTTTTTTGTTGGTATGTAGTTTGTGCCCTTTGGGAATGTATCCTACAAAAGGTTCAAAATAAAGTACACGTTCTTTTATATTTTCATTTTCAAGAGGTGTAGCAGCAATGGCAGCATCTAGGTGGCCTTCGTTAATACGATAAATGATTTCCTCGGTAGTTAGCTCTTCAATTTTAAGCTTGATTTTTGGATGCTTTTTTATGAAGGTTTTTAAAAACATAGGGAGTAACGTAGGCATTACCGTTGGGATGATTCCTAATTTAAATTCGCCACCAATAAACCCTTTTTGCTGATCTACAATGTCTTGAATTCTGTAAGATTCATTAACTATATTTTTAGCTTGATGTACAATTTTTTTACCCACATCAGTTAGCTCAATAGGCTTTTTACTTCTGTCAAAAATTAAAACATCTAGTTGATCTTCTAATTTTTGAATTTGCATACTAAGCGTAGGCTGAGTTACAAAACATTTTTCGGCTGCTTTTGTAAAGTTTTGATGTTCTGCAACCGCTAAAACGTAATATAATTGGGTAATTGTCATAAGTGAAATATTGAGCAGCAAAAATATAAAAACTATCAATAAAACTTATAGGAAAAGCTGTTTATTATAAGTTAAACTTTTTGAAAAAGAGATTGTTTATTGATAAACCAAGACATAATTTGAGCCTAATTGAAAAAAAATACTTTTCGATTAGGCTCAATATGATAAATATGTTTGTGTGATTAAAATTTAATAGTCATTTCTAAATTTTCTGAACTCATTTCAAACTTAGCCTCAGTATACTGTGGTGGTCCAAAACTCATTGGGTTATTGGACATACCATATGATTCTTTTGGCATTCCGCTAGCGTCAAAATCCATTCTATTGTTTTCATTTTCATCGTGTAATGCCATTATTGCATATGTTCCAGGAACTACGTTTTTAAAGGTTACTGTAATCTTCCCATCTACGATTTTACTTTTTGCACTTTTAATGCCTTGACTTTTCATAAATGTACTTTCCGTGTGCAATGCTAGCACAACATTTCCTTTATTGTTAGTTATGTTTTGAATAGTTATTGTAATTGAGTTTCCGTTTGTTTCTGTTGCTGCTTCTGATTGTGCATTGCTAAAATTAACTGTTATTAGTAATGCGAAGAATAATGTTGTTAATGTTTTCATGATATATGGTTTTATGTGTTTTACACTTCAAAGATGCAACACAACCAAAGAATTTTATAATTGTAATGACTGAATTGTAATTTTTATAGGATGGGTTGTTGATTTTGTTTAAAAAAATAATTTGACATGCAAAAATCTCGCTTTTAGTGACTTGCTTCGGCAGAACGTGCGTTAGGGATTGTAGAGGAAATCCTTTTTTGAGGCACGAAAAAAAGATTGTATTGGAAAGCCCGACCCCTTTTAGGGGTAACGTCCAAATATTTTTTATGTTAAAGCAATCCTCTAGCTTTTATCTCTAAATATTTATTTATGGTATCTACAGTTAAATTCTCTGGGGTGGTAAGAATGGAGTAGATGCCGTATTTTTTAAGTTCGTTGACGATGAGTCGTTTTTCGAAATCGAATTTTTCGGCAATTACTTTATCGTAAACTTGTTGTACGGTTTCGGCTTTGTTATGAATGAGTTTGTCTAGTTCTGTATTTTTAAAGAATATCACTACTAATAAATGACTTTTGGAAATGGCTTTTAAATAGGGGAGTTGACGATTTAACGCATCTAGTGTCCCAAAATTAGTGTACATTAAAAGTAGACTTCTATGCGTGATGTGTCTTTTAATATTGGCATAAAGTCTGCCGAAATCGCTTTCAAAATAATCTGTTTTAACATTGTATAGTGATTCTAAAACGAGTTGCATTTGTCCGCTACGACGTTCTGCAACTACTATATTTTCAATCTTTTTAGAAAAGGATAGCATGCCAGCTTTATCGTGTTTCTTTAGTACAATATTACTGATGACTAATGTTGCATTTATAGCATAATCTAAAAGGCTTAAACCGTTAAATGGCATTTTCATAATACGGCCTTTATCAATTATAGAATATACGGGTTGCGACTTTTCATCTTGAAACTGATTGACCATTAATTGGTTTTTCTTTGCGGTAGCTTTCCAGTTTATGGTGCGTAAATCGTCGCCTAATACGTAATCCTTTATTTGTTCAAACTCCATGGTATGCCCTAAACGACGTGTTTTTTTAAGTCCGTAGTCCATGGCGTTTTTATTGATGTTCAGCAACTCAAACTTTTTGAGTTGTTTAAAACTTGGGTAGGTGGGCACCATTACATTGTTATTGAACGTAAATCGTTTTGCAACCAATTTTAAGGCAGATGAAGCATATATATTCAAACTTCCAAAATGGTATTCGCCACGTGATTTGGGTGTTAGATTATAGTTGATTAGTCTTGTTTTTCGAGGACTAACACTTTCTTTTATTTTGAAATCTCTAATTTGAAATTGTTCAGGGACTTCATCAATTACTTCTAAATAGACTAAAAACGGATAATTATTTCTAATTGAAAGCTCAATGTTGTTGGCATCTCCATTTGAAAATTTATCGGGAACAACTCTACTAGCTTCAATTTTTTGCTTTCCTATAAATACAATCAAAATATCGAGAAAAAACAGAGCCACTAATACTAAAATGGATATTTGGGCAATATTGAATAACAACGGTATAAAATAACTTAACGCAAATAACACCACAATGGCAATGCCAGCATAGAAAAAACGAGGTTGTATGTAGAATGGCTTGAAAAGTTTCAATTTATTCGTTTAGTTGTTTAGGTAATTCATTATCAATAGGTTTTCCAATGTCATCTATTTCAGTATCATATCCGATACCTTTTGGATTACCTCCATATTCATTTGAACCTGGATCTCCATCTGCAAAAATCATCCAAAAAACATAAAATGGAATGACTTGATACCAGCCACTATTCCCTCTATCATGGCACCTTTTAGCGCTTTGCGCCCATAAGAACCATAAAGCAGGAATTAAACTAATCAACGTGATTAAAGAGGTTAATGAGCTTACCTCATTATCAGCAATTACATTAATTATAATAGCATAAATCATATAAATAATATAACTTATCCCGAATTCAAGCCTCCTAATTCTACCTTCAAAAGAAAAAATATTTTTAAACATACTTACCTTGGTATTTCAACCGTTTCAATAATCTGATTTATAATTTGTTTACTCGTTACACCTTCCATTTCACGTTCGGGTGTTACAATTACCCTGTGATGTAACACAGGTACAACGGCGCGTTTTATATCTTCTGGAGTTACAAAATCTCGTCCGTTCATGGCAGCAAATGCTTTACTTGCTTTTAATACCGAAATTGAAGCTCTTGGCGAAGCACCTAAATATAAAAAGCGATTGCTTCTGGTGGCCACAATCAATTCAGCAATATATTTTAAAAGGTGTTTTTCAACAATAACTTTACTAACTAATGCTTGATAACTTTCAATTTGTTTTGCCGTTAAAAACGAAGTTATTTTCTCCATTTTTTTGTTATCCTTCAACTCATGTTCACGAGATAATATTTCTATTTCTTCTTCAAGATTTGGGTAATCCACATCAATTTTAAATAAAAAACGGTCTAATTGTGCTTCGGGCAATCGGTAAGTACCTTCTTGTTCTACTGGGTTTTGTGTTGCTAAAACCATAAAAGGTGCATCTAGTTTGTATTTGTGCCCGTCTATTGTAATTTGTTGCTCTTCCATTACTTCAAACAAAGCCGCTTGTGTTTTTGCAGGTGATCTATTTATTTCATCTATTAAAATCATATTAGAGAAAATAGGACCTTTTTTAAATTCGAATTCTGAATTTTTTAAGTTGAACACCGAAGTTCCCAAAATATCACTAGGCATTAAATCTGGCGTAAATTGAATTCTGCTAAAATCTACGCTCAATGATTTGGCTAACAATTTTGCAGTTACTGTTTTTGCGACACCAGGAACACCTTCGATAAGAGAATGTCCTTTGGCTAGTAGTGAGGCAATTAGCATATCTACCATGTCTTTTTGACCAACGATAACTTTACCAACTTCGGCTTTTATTTGAGCAACACTTTGCTGTAATTCCGATAAATCCAGTCTGTTTTTAAATTCTAAATCTTTCGATTCATCTTTTAATGCACTATCATCAATGGATGATACTACATCTTGCTCTGGTTTTGGTAAAAACTCTTGAGGGTCTTTTTCTTGGTTTTGTTCGTCCATAATTATGTTTTATAAAAGGCTTCTATGTATCTGTTTAATTTAATGAGGTTTTCCTCAAAAAACTCATTTTTTGTACGTAACCACTTTATGTAGTTTGTCAATTGTTTAACGTCTTCTTTTTTACGACCTGCTTTTCCTGCTAATTTCGTTATAAAATCGTCATCAAGAACGGAAGTATCTAAATTAAAATCAGTTCTAATTTTTTCTAAAAAGTACGTTATTTTTTTATCAATAATATTTTTATAATCTTCGGTTTCTATATATAAGTTCGATATGGTTTTTACAAAAGCTAACGTCGTGTTTTGTAACGGTTTTATAATCTTAATAACACGTTGTCGTCGTTTGGCATTAAAAATCATAAAAAGCAATAAGAAAGCTAATGCCGTATACCATGCCCATCTGAAAGATAACTGTTCTAAAAACCAACTTAAGTTAGATTTTTCTTCTGCGTCTCCATAAGCAGATTGTTTCTTTACATAAGAGTCAAAATACACATCATCATCTGGTAAATAGGAGAGTACGCCTTCTGCATATTGGTAGCGGTCTTCCTTTAAGATATTATAATTGGTAAAGGCTTTAGGTTCTGTATGCAATAGGATTTTTCCTTTTCCGAAAGGCGCTTCAATAAAATTAACTCTCTTTTTGTCAGTTTTTGAATGCCCTAAAATGGTGTAATTGATACTATCAAAACTTGAGAAATAATAATCGCCTTCATTTTTATCAATAGTAATTTCGTTGAAGTTTTTATTTT
This sequence comes from Jejuia sp. G7-7, assembly GCF_055808955.1. NCBI lineage: Bacteria > Pseudomonadati > Bacteroidota > Flavobacteriia > Flavobacteriales > Flavobacteriaceae > Jejuia > Jejuia sp. G7-7. Next base: position 1,441,055 of record NZ_JBVVSZ010000001.1, on the reverse strand, counting down.
GAAATGAGAGCTTAGAAATACTATCTTTTTTTGAGTTGTATTCAAAATCGATATCAATTCCTAAGGTATCATGAATCTTTTGCGCATAGTAATAATCTGAAATAAATAATGTATTGCCTTCACTTACAAAACCTAATAATTTTTCTACTGAAAAATCAGAAAGATAGTCTGAGTTACCGATAATAATAAAATTACCTTTAGCTTCATGGTCTCCATAACCAAATTCAGAATTAGCAGTTAAATAACTTGAAGGTTGATGGTAAACTGTTCTTATTTTAAAGCTTTCAAATAGGTTAGGTAATTCTTTGTAAAGCACACTCACACCATATGGTTTGTTGCTTTTTTCGTTAAAAGATTCTTCCCAATCGATAGTTCTTGTGCGTTTAATGCTAATAGACAAGGCTGCAACAATGATGAGCACAACGATAACGATGATGATAGGTAAAGTTTTCTTCATTTATTTTACCTGATTTAAAAGCGTTGTGAAATTGTCCTTTGCTTTAGAATATTGAGAAACATCCAGACTAAATTTTCCATACCAAATATAATTATATAGGTAGGAGGCGTATGAAAAGGCTTTAATAAAAGGCTTTTCATTGAGTTCATTTAAATACTCTGCGTTGGTTTTATCATCTTCAAATTTTATGTGATTTTTTAAACTTAATGTTTTTAACACCAAAAGATAATAATAGCGAATGGCCAGTCGGTAATCGTTGTCGTTTTCGGCTTGTTTTATGAGAGCGTGAATATCGGCATGTTCAATATTTTCGGCAGTAATATCATCATAACGTTGAATGGATTTATTTTTCCCTGAAGTAAATAAACCTGAACCGCCTTCATTGAGTAAGATATATACTAAATACCCAACTGCTATAATTAAAACTAGATAGAATAACCATCCAAACATACCAAAGTTTATAATGGTTTCTTCGGAATCATTTTTTTCTCTTGTTTTTACTTTTCCTTTGTCGTAGTCTTCATATTTGCCAGAACCAGATTTGGTTTTACCAACTACTTTTCTACCTTCATAATTATACTTGTCATCGGTATAACGTTCTTTGAAATCAGAATCGAAAACACGATTTACTTCAGGATCTTGAAGTGAAGAACTTCCGAATGCAGTTTGATGATAGCTCATCATAAGCATCAGAAAAAATAATATATATAATGATTTTCTGTTCATTTAAACTGAAAGTAGAATAGGGGTTTGGGTAATTTGTTTCTGAATTTTATAAGGATAAATAAGGTAATAATAACTAATAACGCTAAGCGTAATTAAAATAATACCAACCGATAACCAATTAGGCATAATGTTAGAATATCTAGTAATAAATCCCTCTAAAAACCCAGCCGAAAATGTAAATGGAAAAGTGCTAATCAAGATTTTAATACCTGTTTTAGCACCTAATTTAAACGATGTATATCTGGAATGTGTGGCTGGGAACAAAATACTGGCACCAAGAATTAAACCTGCAGCACATTCAATCACAATGGCGAAAATTTCCATAGCACCATGAATCCAAATGCCACGTACACTTTCCCAAAATACTTGTTTTTCATAGAAGAAGTATTGAAAAGAACCTAACATCACACAGTTTTTAAACATAATGTAGAGTGTGCCGATGCCTAAAAATACACCTAAAATAAAAGCAATGATGCCAACACGAAGGTTATTAACAGTAATACCAATAAAACTTCCCCAATTACTGCCGCTTTTGTAAACTGCTACAGGATCGCCAGCTTCTATATTTTCTAGGGTCATGTTTACATATTCGTCTCCTAGAATAGAACGGACAAACTCCCCATCGTTAGCAGCTGAAATTGCACCAATAAACGTAAACGCAAAAAAAATGATAAAGGCAACGTAAATAAATTTTCGGTATTGATAACAAATTAATGGCACTTCGGTTTTCCAAAAACCAATAATTCTATTGGTGTCTTGTCGTTTTGTTTTATAAATTTTTTGAAAGGCTTTGGCTGCAAGCTGATTTAAATATATAATAACCTTACTTTTAGGGTAATAGGTTTGTGCATAGGCCAAATCATTTATTAAATGTGTGTACTGAGAAGCGAGTTCGTCAGGGTCTTTAAAATCATTATTAGTAATAGCTGTCTCAAAACTCAACCATTTTTCTTTATTTTGCTTAATAAATGCAACTTCTCTCATAATATGAGATAAATTAAAATATAAAATGTCAGAGTTACAAATTAACACGACGCAAAATGTAAAAATAAAGTTTACTGCCGCAGGAGTTGGTGAACGATTGGTTGCATTTATTATTGATACCGCTATTAAATTTGGGTATTTATTAATACTAAATAAATTTTTTGGTGTTTTTGAAGATCTAGACCAATGGTCGCAAATTGGTATAAGTACTGTTCTGGGGTTTCCGGCAATGTTTTATACTTTAGCTTTAGAGACAGTTTTGGATGGACAAACTATTGGGAAACGTGCTTTAAAAATCAAAGTGGTTAAAATTGATGGTTTTCAAGCCACATTTTCAGATTATGTAGTGCGATGGTTTTTTAGAATAGTTGATATTTGGCTTCTAGGAATTGGATTTTTCGTGATTATCTTTAGTAAAAAACTACAGCGATTAGGCGATATGGCTGCAGGAACTGGAGTTGTAAGTTTAAAAGATAAAGTAAATATCAATCATACTATTTTGGAGCAGTTAAAAACCGACTACAAACCTACTTATCCGAATGTGATAAAACTATCAGATAATGACGCAAGAATTATCAAAGACACATTTATTAGAGCAAGGGCCTCAAAAGATTACTCTACTTTAATTAAATTAAGAAATAAATTAATTGAAGTGGTTGGCATTAAAGAAGTTAAGCAAAGTAATGATATCGAATTTATAGATGTGATTTTAAAAGATTATAATTATTATACTCAAGATATGTAAGCAGAGAACCACTTTTTTTAGAAAAAGTGTGTGAATCGCTTATTCCGAGCTCGTCTCGGGATTTCATTTTTTTCAAATTAACAAACAATTGATAAAACTATTTTTAAATTCAATTAAAAAACAAAATCAACTAAACAACCCAATGTTCTACACACTAGACACACTAGACATACTAGGAACCATCGCCTTCGCTATTTCAGGTGTATTAATAGCATTCCATAAAAAAATGGACGTATTTGGTATTTTAATTATTGCATTTGTAACAGCAGTTGGTGGAGGAACATTACGAGATTTACTAATTGGAGACACGCCAGTAAGTTGGATGCGAGACATTACATATACTTATGTGATTTTAGCATCAGCAGTATTTGCCATCATATTCAGAAGTAAGATAAATTATTTAAGAACTTCGTTGTTTTTATTCGATACTATCGGGATAGGTTTATATACAGTAGTTGGTATACAGAAAGGTATAAATGCAGAATTGCACCCCATAATTTGTATAGCGCTAGGAACCATAACCGCAAGTTTTGGTGGTGTTATCCGAGATATTTTGTGTAACGAAATTCCAGTTATTTTTAGAAAAGAAATTTATGCTACTGCTTGTATTTTAGGTGGTGTTGTATATTTTGTACTAATTCTATTCCCAATTAATAACGATGTTATTTTTATTATTTCAGGATTGGTTGTAATAGTAACACGTTTATTGGCAGTAAAGTTTAAAATAGCATTACCTGTAATTTACAAAAATTGACGCTGTTTTTACTATTTAATATTAATCTCAATCATATCTTGAACCCCGTCTGTTTTAAAAGTGATAGGTGTATTTGCAGATTGCGGGTATGCATCATCCCAAGAATATAATTTAATTTTTGCAGTACCAACTTTATGAGTAGTTACTAGGCCAAACTTGTCAACTGTAGCTATTTCAGGGTTTTCTGAATACCAAATTACATTATTCCTAGTAGCGTTGTTTGGAATGACAAGGTGTTTGAGTTGTGTAGTTTCTCCAGCTTTGAAAGTGTTCTTAGGTGATTTTATTTTTAAGCCTTGAACTGCAACATAATCGTTCTTTTTAATTTCATCTTTCAATAACAAATAAGCTCTTCTTTGTTCATCATCTAAATCTTTGAGATTTAGACCACTATAGAGCATTACTTTAAATCTGCGTTCTTCAAAATAATCGCCTTTTCGTTCTAGAGGGTCAGTTCTTAAATCAAAAAATCTGCCTTCAGGAAATTTAGGTGTAGGTGCATAATATTTAAAATCTTTATTGAAAGCAAATTTTAGCAATTCTGAATCATCAGTATAAAGATTATTGGCATTGTACCATGTATAAATGACATCTCGATGTTTTTGCTTGCCTGTTTTTAGTGCGTTCCAGAAACTAATACCATCAATATCCTGTTGTCTTGGGATTTTAATTTTTACGGCATCACAAATAGTTGGGAAAATATCGGTAAGATTTACTAAACCATCATAAGTGGTAGGCTTTGGTAATTCATTTGGAGCATAAAAGATAAGAGGGACATGAGTTCCATTATCAGAAGTTCCGCCTTTTCTAGCTGGGTAAATATCTCCATTATTTAGTACATGTGTAAACGATTCTTTAGTGCCATTGTCTCCCATAATAACCACTAATGTATTGTCACTTAAATTGTGTTCCTCTAATTTAGCTATAACCTTTCCAATAAGTTTATCGGTGTATTCTATCATATCAGGAAAAAAGTTATGGTCATCTGGTTTGTATCCTTTTTTTCTATCGCCTTTAAAAGTGTCAAAAACACTATTAGGTTTAGTGTCAGGAGTGGGTTGGTGTTCATCATGCACTAAAAGCATTGGGTAGTATAAGAAAAAAGGCTTGTCTTTGTTTTTATCAATAAAACTTAAAGCATCTCTATTACATATATCGGGTCCGTACCAACGTCTTCCAGTTTCTGGATCTAAATCGGTTCTCCCTTCATAATTAATTATTTTACCATTTTTCACCAAATTAGGATTGATAAATCGTTGTCCTGCAGTAGCTACATCAAAACATGTAAACTCGTCCCAACCAAATTCAAAAATATAATCCTTTCCAGGTATTTCTTTGGTGCCTCTGGTTTGTTTCCATTTACCAAACATACCTGTAGCATAACCACTTTTTTTAAACACATCTCCAAAAGTAATATCTGATGCATGTTGCGATTTGCAACGTAAATAATTTCTAGAGTTATGTTTTCCAGACATTAAAGCAATACGGGTTGCCTCGCATAAAGGGTAAGCATGAGCATTGTTAAACATTATACCATTATTAGCAAGCTTATCCATTTGAGGTGTAGCAAATATTTCATTTTCAAATGAACCTCTATTGGAAGTAATTCTATTTGCATCATAAGCCGTTACTCCATAATGACTTAAATCGTCAATAAGAATGAGAACTACATTTTGTTTTTGATTTGTTATACGAGCAGAAGATTGAGAGTTACAATTGCTATACAATATTAAACAACCTAACAATAGAGTTAATTTTGAAATATTCATATGTAGTATGCTTATTTTATTTGATTACTAATCTATTAAAAATATAGTTGCACTTTTGTTATTATCTAATAATATCCACATTTCTAATATAAATATTTTGTAAAGGCCAATCGGCTTCATCAGTTTCAACGGCAGCAATTTTATCCACAACATCCATACCTCTAATCACTTTTCCAAATACTGTGAAATCGCCATCTAAAAAATGTGCGCCTCCTTTTTGCTGCACAATAAAAAACTCATAAGGAGAAGCTAGTTTATGCGGGTTATCAATATCACTACTAGGCATAGAAATCACACCTCTTTCGTGTTTAAACCCTCTGTCGGCATCCACGGGTAATAAATAGCGCCCAATATTATGGCGTTTTACCCCCGTTTTTCTATCATCTCCACTACCACCTTGGATAATAAAATTATCAATTACACGGTAAAATTGAGTGCCTTTATAGTAATTACGCTTTGTGAGGTAAATAAAGTTGGCGCGATGGAACTTGGTTTCATTAAATAATAAAATATCAAAACTACCGTAATCTGTAGTGATCCTAACTTTGTTTTCTTTATTCTCGGTTTCGTAAATTAAGAAAAACTCCATGGCATTTTTGGTATTCAAAACAGGGAATTCTGGAGTGTCAATGTTGTTAGTTTCTTTGGTTATGACTAATTCTTTTTGAACAATAGAATCATTACTAATTTTAGAATCTGATTTTTTTTGAGATTTCTTATCTTCACAATTCAGAAATAAAACAAAAAAGCTTAAAAACAATATCGCGCGCATAGATTATGAGATTTGATGAATTTGTGAAACTGCTTTCAAAAATAAAAAATATACCGCTACCAGCCGAAACATCTCATTTTAAAATGATGCCACCTCACAGGCAAGAGTTGCTTAAAAAACAAGAAAAAGCCATAAAAAACGCAAAACAAGCTGGAGTTTTGGCACTATTTTATCCAGATGAAACAAACGAAACTCATTTTGTTTTAATATTAAGAAATACATACAAAGGTGTGCATTCAGCGCAAGTATCGTTTCCTGGTGGTAAGCTGGAGTTGCAAGATAAAACCTTGGAGCAAACAGCAGTTAGAGAGACTTATGAGGAAGTAGGAGTGCTAAGAGAAACAATTAAAGTAATTAAAAAAATATCACAAGTATATATTCCTCCTAGTAATTTTTACGTACAACCTTTTATCGGTATTGTAGAGAAAACTCCTAATTTTAAAAAGCAAGATGATGAAGTAGAGGAGCTTATTCAGGTAAAACTGAAAGATTTGTTAAACTCAAATAATTCCATAAATACAAAAGTATCAACATCATATAGTGTTGATGTTGAGGCGCCTGCATTTAAATTAAACAACTTTACGGTTTGGGGTGCCACAGCTATGATGCTTAGTGAAGTTAAAGATATCATCAAGCAATTGGTGTAGTATATAGATTTACTACCTTTGTGTTTCCAACCTTAATGAAGAATGATATATGGGATTGTTTAAAAGAAACCCTTTTGGACACATACTTTTTGTAAAAAAATGGCTCATCCGTATTTTGGGAGCAATGACGCATAGGCGTTTTCGTGGTTTTAATGAATTGCAAATTGAAGGCTCTGAAATTATTAAAGATTTACCAGATAAAAATGTACTGTTTATATCAAACCACCAAACATATTTTGCCGATGTTGTATCTATGTTTCATGTATTTAACGCTAGTTTAAGCGGACGTACAGATTCCATAAAAAATGTAGGTTACCTCTGGAATCCAAAACTAAATATCTATTACGTTGCTGCCAAAGAAACGATGAAGGCAGGTTTATTGCCCAAAATTTTGGCATATGTAGGTTCTGTAAGCATAGAGCGCACATGGCGATCAGAAGGTCAAAATGTAAATAGACAGGTGCGCATGAGTGATATTTCTAATATAGGTAAAGCTCTAGATGATGGTTGGGTTATTACATTTCCGCAAGGTACAACTACGCCTTTTAAACCTATCAGGAAAGGTACGGCTCATATAATAAAACGCTACAAACCTATTGTAGTTCCTATAGTTATTGATGGTTTTCGTCGCTCTTTCGATAAAAAAGGATTGCGTATTAAAAAGAAAAATATTCTACAATCTATGGAGATTAAATCGCCGTTAGAAATTGATTATGATAATGAAACTACCGAGGAAATCGTTAAAAAAATCGAGTATGCCATAGAGCAGCATCCTTCATTCTTAAAAGTAATTCCCGAAGCAGAGCTAAAGGCTCAAGCGGAATTAGATGAGTTGCGTAAATGGAAAAAAGATTAACTTAATAGGTGTTTAGGGCGCTACCCAAGGATAGGGCTTTTCGCTATATCTTTTAATTTTTGTCATTCCTACGAAAGCAGGAATTACTAATAGAAGTTTAGATTCAAAATAGGTTTTTAACCAATTTGTATAAAAGTAAAAGCCTGCCGTTGCAATTCTTAGCGCGAATTCGTCATATCCTTAAATTTGTTGCAATTTGTTTTCCAGTTTGTCTTTACTGTAGTGTTTTTAAAATTGTTAAAGCTTAGAATCAATAAAAAACACTTAACTTTAAGTCTCGTTACAAGAAATTATTAAATTTTTCCGTTATCATATAAAATAAGTGTCAGAAATGAAAAAATAACAGTTTTATTAAAACTGCAAAATAAAAAACTATGAAAAAGTTTAGCAAATACCTATTAGGAGTTGTAATGTTATGCTTTGTAAGTCTAATATTTAGTTGTACAAATGACACAACTACTCCTGAAGAGGGAGAAGAAGAGAAAGAAGAAGAGCAAATGGAGCTATTTGATGGAGAAAAAGCAGCTCTTAATTATCGCAATCATTGTGGAGGATGTCACGGACAAAATTTTGAATCTTTTATCGAACGTAACTGGTTGTATGGCAGTACCCAAGAATCTTTGTTAAATTCAATTAAAACAGGTTACGAACAAAACGGTATGCCATCCTATGAAAACACCTTTACTGCTCAAGAAATTAGAGATTTAGCGCAATATATTCTGCAAGAAATTGAAGGAAAAACAAAAGAAACACTTCAGGAAAATAATCCAGATCTTTCGGGTTTAATTGAGTCTGATGATCTTAACTTTCGTTTAGAAACTATCACAGATAAAATTTCAGGTGTGCCTTGGGGTATGGCTCAATTACCCAATGGAAAATTTTTGGTTACAGAACGTGGCGGAAAACTATTTAGTGTTGGAGGTAATTCAGGATTAACTGAGATTTCAGGCCTACCAGATCTGGTATCAGGTGGTCAAGGAGGTTTGTTAGATATAGCTATTCATCCAGATTTTGAAAACAATAATTTCGTATATCTATCGTATTCAAAAGTTAATCCTAATAATTCATCACAAAGAACAACAGCAGTATCTAGAGCTAAGCTTTCAGGAAACAGTTTACAGCAAACTGAGGAAATTTTTGTAGCGCTTCCTTATGTAAATACAACACGGCATTTTGGTTCAAGGTTGTTATTCGATGAAGATGGTTATCTATATGTTTCTGTTGGCGATCGTGGATTCAGGGATGTGTATCCGCAAGCATTGAATAATTCAATAGGTAAGGTGCATAGAATTAATGATGACGGACAAATTCCAACAGACAATCCATATTTCAATACACAAGACGCCACAAAATCTACTTTTAGTTATGGTATCAGGAATCCTCAAGGTCTTGCGATACATCCAGTAACAGGTGCTATTTGGGAAGGGGAGCATGGACCTCAAGGAGGCGATGAAATTAATATATTAGAAGCTGGTAAAAATTACGGTTGGCCAGTAATTACATATGGTATAAATTATAATGGTACACCCATTACAAATAACACAGAAATGGATGGTATGGAACAACCTATTCATTATTGGGTGCCATCTATTGCACCGTGTGGTATGGATTTTATAGCAAGTAATTTTTATGGGAATTGGGAAAACGACCTTTTTGTTGGTTCTCTAAAGTTTGCTTACTTACATAGGCTTAAAATGGATGGAAATACAGTAGTAGGGCAAGAGGAATTGTTAAAAGATATTGGTCGTATACGAGATGTTACAATGGGTAATGATGCTTATGTATATATTTTAGTTGAGAATCCTGGTAGACTGATACGCCTAGTTCCAGAGCAATAATAGCAAGTGTTTGAGTTTTTATTTGTCTTGAAATTGACAAAAAAGCTCTTTTTTGAAATTTAAATTTCAGGTGGTAATTGATAATTTGATTAAAATTCAGATAATATTATAACTAGTAATTACCTAATAAACAATTGCATTTGAGTAACAACAGAACCTGGTCCAGGAACACCACCGCTATATGCATTAACACTACCTAGCGAATACCACCAATTTCCATGGTTTACAGAGCCATCTAAATAGGTGCTCCCGCTATTTTGTTCTAGACCTCCCCAATAATTACTTGTAGAATCAATGTTTATAGCAGTATATCCTGCAACAGGTCTTGTTGGAGAACCACCACTTCTAGGGTCAAATGTTTGGCTCCAATGGTTTGTTACTCCTATGGTTGGGTAATGCAACCTAAACTCATAAGGCGCTGCACTTTTTAATTCATCCAATTTACTGAGAATAGAGTATTTATTAGTAGTTATATTCGGTGTGGCAACATTAAATTCATTGGCTTCAGTATCGTTAGTCCAATAGCCACCAGCAGTATTATGATTAAAAACTAAAGTCCAACCTCCACCATCATTCGTCATATCACAATAACAATCATAAGCAGGATTAGCTCCAGCACCATCAGGGTCAATTGTATATACGCCATCAGTAGTAAATCCAGCATTTAAATATGCCAAACAATTAGGTAGAACAGTTGTAACGGTTATGTCTGTATTACAAGTGTCTCCTTTTCCAGCAAAAGTAATAGTGAAAGTATCTGTTTGATCTGATATTGGAGTGCCAGTTCCGGTAAGTGTTATCGTATTAACTCCAATCGAGCTAAAAGCTCCTGATGCAGAAAAACTATAGCCATTAACAGTATTTGAGCTTATGGTGTATGTTTCTATAACGTTAACAAGGACGTTTATAGTTATTGTATTACTGGTATTTAAAGTATTGCCAATAGAATAGGAGCCATTAGCAGTTATAGAGCCACAGTCTAGAGAGTTAGTAGGGAATTCTCCTAAACAACCAGACCAGTTGGTACCATTAAAAAATTGAAAACATTTACTATCTGTGTTAAAAATAAACAAACCTTCTGCAGGGCTATCAATGGCACTTATTTGTGCAGATGTCATTCTAGGAGGCAAAAAACCTTGAGTTGTGGATTGTATGTCTAAAGCGGATGACGGATCTGGATTTGTTGTTCCAATACCAACCTGTGCGAAAGTATGAGAACTACAAATTAATAGCAAAATAGCAATAACTATATTTTTTTAATCATTATTTGGGGAGAATAGAGAGAAATTACAATTTTTTAACAAATATATGTAAAATATATAAATGTAGATTATTTCATACTTTACAGCATTCTAATATAGTATTGGTAGCTATTGTAATATGGCAATAGTGTCCTTTGAAGCATTTTTTTAAGATGCTTACTCATAGTGTATTGTTTATGAAAGAAATAAAACTATTTTTATAGACCGAGATATTAATTGCCAAAAAATGTTATTTCAAAAAGGTTGTACTTCTTATTCTTTTTTTTGTTTCATTTCATGCTTTTTTCCCAAGATATAACTGGAGCATGGAGTGGAAGTGACTCGGTATGGACAGCAGAAATATGCGACATTACTGTATCAACATCAGTTTCTGGATTGCAAAATGGGGCTTCGATTGATTTTGATACTGATTTTATAGGATGTAATTTACCTAATACGTTTTCTTTAGGTAGTGTTTTAAGTAATCCTGCTTTAACAGCATATTTAAATTATAATGGAAATTCTGGAGGTAAGGGTATCTTAACATTTACCTTTTCAAATATAGTAACAGATCCTATTTTACATCTAGATAAAATAGGAGGCTGGTATGGAAATGAATCAAATTCTGTTTTACTAACACTTTTGGATCCTGGCTTATCATTAACCAGATTATCGGGTAGTGGGGCTCATTTTGAGGTTTCAAATAGATCAATAAATAGAACTTCAAATCAAATTATCAATAATCCAACTGCTGAATGCGGGTCTGCTCAATCAGGAGGAGCTGCAGGTTCAGTTCAAATTAATGGAGTGTTTAGTCAAGTTGATTTTCAATTTGAATTAGCTGGAATAAATGGCATTGGTGATTTAATTGAGATCATCTGGGAACTACCGTCCTGCGATTTTGATTTTGATCAGGATGGTATCCCTGATAAAGATGATTTAGATGACGATAACGATGGTATTCTGGATACTGTTGAATTAAATGGAAATTCACTTTTAGATACAGACAATGACGGATATATTGATTCATTAGATTTAGATAGTGATAACGACGGATGTTTAGATGTTATTGAAGCTGGTTTTGAAGATCCAGATGCCAACGGTACTCTAGGAGGTTTACCAGATACTGTAAATTCAGATGGTTTAATAATAAATGAATCCACAGGCTATACCGCACCATTAGATGCAGATGCAAATACTGTTTTAGATTTTCAGGAAGACATTCGTCCGTTATTTGTTTTACAGCCCGAAGCTAGATATATAATATGCGAACAAAGTGATATAGCAGTACCTATTACTGTTTCAAACTCTTTAAGCATAAGGTGGCAGGTTAGTATAGACTCAGGTGTAACTTGGGAGGATTTAGATAGAGATTCTGTATATTTTGAGCTTTCTGCAGAAAACATTCAATTAACAGTAGTGCCCTTATCGTATAATGGATATTTGTATCGTGCTAAATTAGATGAATTCTGTAATGCACCAGTTTATTCAGATGTTTTTGAACTCGTTGTTTTAAAAATCCCCGATACGGGAGAAGATGCAGAAAAAATAGTGTGCACAGATGATGCATCACAAGATTTAATAAATTTTTTAAACGGCACACCAGACCCTAATGGCACTTGGAGTCCAGCATTAAATAGTGGTACGGGTGTTTTTAATCCAAGTATTGATGCACAAGATGTATACACGTATTCCATTGATAATGGTTATTGCGCTGTTTCACAATCAACCGTAACTGTTAAAATACCTTCGGTTGTGGTCCAGCCAAAAAGCGCGATAACTATTTGTGAAAAAGATAATTTGGTAATACCAATTACTACTTCAAATGCTTTTACTGCACAATGGCAAATTAGTACAGATTTTGGTGCTACCTGGACAGATGTAACAAATAATTCTGTTTTTTCTGGTATTAATACCGATAATTTAGAGCTGTCTAATGTGCCAATAACATTCAACGAAAATTGGTTTAGAGCAATACATACTTTCTGTACCTCTGCAGTTATAACAGAAATTGTAGAACTTACCGTTCTTAAACTTCCTTATGCTGGCACAGATGGAAATAAAATATTTTGTACAGGGGCAAGCCCAGAAGATTTAATAAATTCCGTAGGAGGCAATCCAGACTTAAATGGCATCTGGACACCAACTTTAAGTAGTGGTACAGGTGTGTTTAATCCAGCAATAGATAGAGAAGGTGTTTATGCTTTTACGGTAGATACTGGATTTTGTGTGGATCAATCAACAGTTACAGTTCGCTTTTCAGGCGAGCCTGCAAGCATTAATGTAGATGTTATAGATAATAGCCCAAATAATAGTATGCTTATAAATACCTCAGGAATTGGAGATTACGAATATTCTATAGACGGTGTGAATTACCAAGACTCCAATTTATTTGAGAATCTAAGTCCAAACCTATACACGGTTTACGTAAAAGATAAAAACGGATGTGGTGCTATATTACAATCGCAGCAAGCTGTTATAGGCTATCCAAAGTTTTTCACTCCAAATGGAGATGGAAATAATGAGTTATGGAATATCAGGGGTGGAGAAACCACAGCGTACACATTATATATTTACGACAGATATGGTAAACTATTAAAAACACTAACCAACGCGTCTCTCGGTTGGAATGGTAAATTTAATAATATGGATATGCCATCCTCAGATTATTGGTTTCATTTTATAACAGACCAAGGAAGAAAGATTATAGGTCATTTTGTGCTGAAACGTTAATGATTTTCGGGCGTTACCACAAGGGTCGGGCTTTTCGCTATATCTTTTTGAGAAGCAGTCCCTAATTTGTTTCGGGATCTTCTTGTCAATTAATTCCATATTTCAAATAGAAATATTAATATTTAAAAGCTTCACAAAAGGATGCCGCTGCAATCCCTAACGCGAATCCGTCTTGTCAAAAAAACATTTAGTATTAAATTTTCAAAACTTGACTTTGTCAGAAAAAATAACGAACTTCGTTTAACGAATGATAAAAAACATTAAAACGATTTTTTATCAGAGAACATTAAACGAAATATAAATTTTTCACATCCAAATTCAGTTAATAACTCCTAACAACTCGCTTTTAAAAAAGCCATTAAAATTTCTAATTTGCGTTTCTATTTTAAGAAACGTAAATGAAAGTCTGTATAGCCGAAAAACCAAGTGTTGCCCGCGAAATTGCTGCTGTTTTGGGAGCAAGCACAAAGCGCGATGGTTATTTTGAAGGTAACGGTTATGCAGTAACATACACCTTCGGGCATTTATGCACGCTTAAAGAGCCCGTAGATTACAAACCGTATTGGAAAAGTTGGGATTTAAACAATCTACCCATGCTTCCCGAAAAGTTTGAAACCAAGGTGTCTTCAAATTCGGGGATTAAAAAACAATTTAATATTGTAAAAAGTTTATTTGATAAAGCCGAACTTGTGATAAACTGTGGGGATGCAGGACAAGAGGGGGAACTTATCCAGCGATGGGTTATGAATGAGGCGAATTATAAAGGCGAAGTACAACGCTTGTGGATTTCGTCTTTAACAACCGAAGCGATTAAAGAAGGCTTCCAGAATTTAAAACCATCACAAGATTACGATAATTTATACTACGCAGGGTTTTCTAGATCTATTGGCGATTGGTTGCTCGGCATAAATGCTACCAGATTATATACCGTAAAACATGGTGGTTATAAGCAAGTATTATCTGTTGGGCGTGTGCAAACACCAACGTTAGCAATGGTTGTAAGTCGTTTTAAAGACATTGAAAACTTTAAGCCGCAACCGTATTGGGAGTTGCAAACCATGTATCGAGACACTTTGTTTAGTTATGAAGACGGACGTTTCTTAAAAAAAGAAGATGGCGAAGCTTTAGCGAATAAAGTAAAGGAAAGTGATTTCGAAATAGAATCCATTACCAAAAGAAAGGTAAAGAATATGCGCCCAAATTATTCGATTTAACGGGTTTACAGGTATATTGTAATACAAAGTTTGGCTTTTCGGCAGATGAGACCTTAAAAATAGTTCAGGCGTTGTATGAGCGCAAGGTAGTAACGTATCCAAGAGTGGATACAACATTTCTGCCAAATGATGTGTATCCTAAAGTATCAGGGATTTTACAAAAGTTAACCAACTATTCGCAATTAACACAGCTCCTTTTAGGTAAAAAGATAAAAAAATCATCTAGAGTTTTTAATGATAAAAAAGTAACCGATCATCACGCGATTATTCCAACAGGCATGCAAACCAATTTGCAGTACAATCAACAACAAGTGTATGATATTATTGTAAAACGCTTTATTGCTGTATTTTATGACGATTGCGCTGTGGCAAACACAACTGTGATAGGTAGTGCTGCTAAAGTCGCTTTTAAGACCACAGGAAAAGAGATTTTAGATAAGGGTTGGCGTGTTGTTTTTGAAAACCCAAATAAGAAAGAAAAAGAGTCTGGAATTTTACCAAGCTTTGAAAAAGGCGAAAAAGGACCGCATGAACCTTCTTTTTTAGAAAAAGAAACCAAACCGCCAAATCAGTTTACAGAAGCTTCGTTGCTACGAGCTATGGAAACGGCAGGAAAACAGGTGGATGACGATGAATTGCGAGATTTAATGAAAGAAAACGGTATTGGTCGCCCATCTACTCGTGCAAATATTATAGAAACGCTTTTTAGACGGAAATACATTAAACGCAATAAAAAACAAGTATTGCCAACTGAAACGGGAATTCAATTGATTGATACCATTAAAAATGATTTGTTAAAATCGGCAGAATTAACAGGTTCTTGGGAAAAACAATTAAAGGACATTGAAAAAGGGGAGTTTAGCGCCGGTGCGTTTATAAAAAATATGAAACGTATGGTAGATGCTTTGGTGTATGAGGTGCGGAGTGAAAAACGCGCCAACATTTCGCATGCGGCGACTGTTAAAAAACGTTCGGCTAAAGCAGAAGCTAAAAAAAGCGCAGGTATTACTGCTGAAAAATGCCCAAAATGTAAAGAGGGGCAAATTATAAAAGGGAAGTCTGCCTATGGTTGTAGTAGCTATAAATCTGGCTGTAATTTTGTAATGCCTTTTGTTTTTAATGAAAAAAAGATTTCAGAAAAGCAATTCATCAGATTGTTTCAAAAAGGGTCTACTGTTAATTTAAAAGGTTTTAAAACCGATGCTGGTAAAGTTGAAGGTTTGTTGCGGTTTGATGAAAATTTCAAGCTTAAATTAGAACCAAAACAGAATTCGGTAAAACCAAAATCAGATGAATTGGTATGTCCTAAATGTAAAAAAGGAACGGTTATAAAAGGTAAAACTGCCTATGGTTGTACTGCTTATAAATCGGGTTGTGATTTTAAAGTTGCTTTCAGCGTAGTGGTATCGAAGCTGAATAATAAAAAGCCAACAAAAGAATTAGTTTACAGTATTTTGAATACCTCTATATAAAGTGATACATAAACATTTTGTAATCTACAAACCTTATGGTTTTTTGAGCCAATTTAAAAGCCATGACTCCAAACAACAGTCGAAACATTTTTAGGGGAGCTTCATGGTTTTCCTGACGGAATTATGGCGATAGGACGTCTTGATGAAAAATCTGAAGGTTTATTGTTGTTAACTACTGATGGTAAAATGAGTGCTTATGTAAACAGTCAAAAAGTAGATAAGGAATACTATGCGCAAGTGGATGGTAGTATTTCGGATGCAGCTATTTTACAAATGCAAAAGGGTGTTGAAATTGGTTTTGATGGTAAAAAGTATCAAACAAAACCTTGTAAAGTATCTAAGTTAGAAAATGCACCAGAACTCCCAAAGCGTTCTAAAAAGATTAGGGATGATAGACACGGGCCAACATCATGGGTTTCTATTACTTTGAATGAAGGTAAATTTCGTCAGGTTAGAAAAATGACATCAGCAGTAGGTTTTCCAACGCTTCGCTTAGTTCGAGTTCGGGTAGGGGTTATTTGGTTAGGCGGTATGCAAGTTGGTGATGTTTTAGAGGTTGGAGGGTTTAAGGCTTTAGGCTTCTAATTTTTTAAGTTCAGTATAATTTCGGTTTAAGCGCTTTAGTAGCAAACCGTAAATAAGTCTATAGAATAGCCAAAAGATTAAAATGAAGATTATTGAAAACGCAATCATAATGACTGAATAGATGATGAGTCCGTTTTCTCCAATTTTCTCAATAAATTCAATGGTTTTAGGGTCATTTTGTACTGCAAAACATGATGCTATTATAACAGATACTCCAGCCATTACTAAACTGTAAATAACGTAGTATTTGATGATTTTTCGAGTTCTTAGGATGTCCTCCATGAGTTTTTTGGCGGTATCTGTAACTGAAATGGATTTATATGATTTGTAAAGAAGAAAAATAAATATAAAAATTATCAAATATCCAAAAATCGTTAAACCTGTGAATAAAAACTTGTTAGAATATATCATCTCAAGTTTTTGTTTATATGCTTCTGAGGCGAAAAAAGGAATTAAATTGATTAAAATCCAAAGCGCAAGTTCTGCAATACTAATGTAGAATAGTGTTTTAACTATGGAAGATGATTTTTTGTGTAACATCGGGTAGATGTCTTTAGTCGATAATTTTTTTTCTGCTGACTGTTTATTCCAGTCTTTTTTTAATAAATCTAGTCCATCCATGATATTACGGATTTAAAATGTTTCTTAGTTTAGTTTTTATTCTATTCATTTTCACTCTTGCATTCACTTCGCTAATTCCAAGTGTTTCGCTTATTTCTCTATAGTCTTTGTCTTCCAAGTATAGGAAAACAAGTGCTTTTTCAATATCGTTTAATCTGTGTACAGCTTTGTATAGTACTTTTAATTGTTCTTCTTCTGTGTTGTCATAATCTTCTGTCTTCATTTTAAAAGCAACACCCTCAAAATCTTGGGTTTTAATACGTCGTTTTGATTTTCGATAAAGTGTAATTGCTGTATTAAGTCCTACCCGATATGCCCAAGTACTGAATTTTGCATCGCCACGAAACTTTGGATAGGCTTTCCAGAGCTGAATGGTTATTTCTTGAAATAAATCATTATGGGCATCATAAGTATTGGTGTATAGTCTACATACCTTATGTATGATATTTTGATGCTTTTCTAATAATTCAACAAAGCTATGTTCTAGTTCTTGTGTCAAAAATTTTGATGGTTTAGTTATTTATAAGTAGCTTTTAATGTTGATTTGTTACACTTGTTGTTAGATATTTTTTTGCTAAATTTTAAGTCGAGAAGTAGTTGTGTTTTGAAAACATGTATTAAGGATGGTCTAGAAATCAACATGTAAAGTATTTGTTTATATAAAACATGTAATTATTCTGATTAATAGTTTTTTAATGTATTTATATAGATATTATCTATGATGCTTTTTTGAGGTATTTTGCTTGTTTTTACTTATATTTTTATATTAAGCCATAAGGTGATAATTTTAAAATTGACACGCTTCAATCGAAATTATTTTAACTAGATTTTTTGTCTTTATAGAAAAATTTACCTTTGGTTAACCATGAAATTCCGAATGCCCAGAGAGCGATTGTTTCTAAAACAAAAACGGGTTTGTATTTTTCTAATCTCAATTCTGATTCAGGGTATACTTTTTTGATAGTAAAATACAAAATTATGAGTAGTACACATATTATCATAGTATAACCTGTTGTGTAGTATATCCTATCCCTTAAATGAGATTTGTGGGTTTCTGGTTCTGTATTATCGTATTTAGATGGAAATAATCTTAAGGAAAAATAAACAAGTATTGCGAAAAATATGAGTGCTGCAAAAAGATGGACTATAACAACCCAAGACCTGTATTCAATGCAGTTTGTGGCACAACTTGAAGCCGCATCGACACTTGTTGGAAAAAGCGCTACAAATATCGCGCTAAAGCACGCTGCATTTCCAGCACGAGCATGAAGTTTTGTTGGGCCACGATAGGCAAACATGAACATGGCAACGGCGCATAATGTACCTACGAGT
The DNA here is from genome assembly GCF_055808955.1 of Jejuia sp. G7-7. NCBI lineage: Bacteria > Pseudomonadati > Bacteroidota > Flavobacteriia > Flavobacteriales > Flavobacteriaceae > Jejuia > Jejuia sp. G7-7. The sequence goes on along the minus strand of NZ_JBVVSZ010000001.1, from coordinate 1,422,309 downwards.
ACATTTCGCATTTCAGTATGGTAATAGTCGCTAATGGAATTTTCTACACAATCGCAATTTGCGTAAATGATACCACCTATAGCTAATACTATGGGTAAAAAGAATGCCAAGCAGCCAATAACTTTTTTTAAAAGATCGTATGATATGAGCTTATCTGCATCAGTTTGTTGCGGTTTTAAGTCTTGGTTAGTAGACATAATAGTTAGTTTTAGTGTTCTAAGTTAACAATATTTCTGAATTAGAAAATTTACTAGTATTTGTTACAACATACAATTCGTCTTTAAAAAGTTACAGTTCGGTAATTTGAAATTTCAAAAGATGATGTTCTGATGCAAATTTGTGGTATCAAAAACATATAGCTACAAATAATGAAACAAATACTAACAGCTTTAATTCTTCTAATTACAGTTCAACTAGTTGCTCAAACTACCATTAGTGGTATTGTTACCAACTCAAAAAATCAAACTATATCTGGCGCAAATATTTATTTAGAAGGTACTTATGATGGTGGTACAACAGATGAAACTGGAAAATTTTCATTTTCAACCTCTGAAAAAGGTACACAAACTTTAGTAGTTTCTTATTTGTCATATGAGACATTTACCATGGTTGGAGATGTGTCTTATATGAAAAATATAACTGTTAAGCTTAGAGATGATGTAAATGCGTTAGATGCTGTTGTATTGTCTGCAGGAACGTTCTCGGCTGGGGATAATAGTAAAGTAAATGTTTTAAAGCCTATGGATGTTGTAACTACGGCAAGTGCTTTGGGTGATTTTGTTGGTGCATTACAAACCCTACCTGGAACGACTACCGTTGCTGAAGATGGGCGTTTATTTGTTCGTGGTGGTGATGCAAGTGAAACTCAAATTTTTATAGACGGGATTCGTGTATTTACGCCATATACACCAACAACTAACAATGCACCAACAAGAGGACGTTATTCTCCTTTCCTATTTGATGGTATTACGTTTTCTACAGGTGGTTATTCAGCTGAATATGGACAAGCATTATCTAGTGTATTGCTTTTAAATACAATCGATGAACCAGATCAAGAGAAAACAGATATCGGGATTATGACAGTAGGTGCAACTTTAGGAAACACCCAAAAATGGAAAAGGAGTTCTGTAAGTGTTAATGCATCATACATTAATTTAGCGCCTTACAATGCGATTTTTTCAAATAGGAATAATTTTATAAAACCATTTGAGACAGCTTCAGGTGAGGCGGTTTTGAGAAGAAAAACGAATTCAGGATTATTTAAACTTTATAGTGCTTTTGATGTTAGTAATTTTGAATTAATTCAAGAAGATATTAATCTTCCAGAAGGTCAGTATATCAAATTAAATAACAACAATTTATATTTAAATGGTTCTTATGCTGGTATTTTAAATGCTACTTGGAGCATGCAAACAGGTTTTAGTTATACTCATGCAAAAAACAAAATAAACTTTGGCGAGCGTGATATTCGAGATACTGAAAACTCTATACACACAAAGCTTAAATTTAAAAACCGTATCAGTAACCGTTTTAAGCTTTATTTTGGTGCTGAATACTTCGCTACAGATTTTGAAGAGCAATACAAAGATGAAACTATTGATAACGTTGCGTACGGATTTGATAATAATATAGCTGCTGCATTTGCCGAAGCTGATATTTTTATCTCAAAAAACTTAGCTTTTAAAACAGGTTTAAGAGCAGAATATAGTGAAATTTTTAAAAATTTTACCTTAGCGCCGAGAGTTTCTATAGCTTATAAGGTGTCTCCTAAAAGTCAATTATCATTGGCTTATGGGGATTTTTATCAAAATCCAACGAGTAATGTTTTAAAATTTAACCAAGATTTTAAACCCCAAAACACACAGCATTATATTTTAAATTACCAGTATAATGCCGATAGGAAAATATTTAGAGCAGAGGCGTATTATAAAGCTTATAGCAATTTGGCAAAATATGACACTACATTTCCAAGTTTTGGAAGTGATTTTAGCAGTAATGGTTCAGGTTTTGCTAAAGGTATAGATTTCTTCTGGAGAGATAGTAAAAGCATTAAGAATGTAGATTATTGGTTGAGTTATTCTTATTTAGATACAAAAAGAAACGATAGAAATTATCCTGTTAAAGCACAACCTAATTTTGCAAACACACATAATTTTTCAGCAGTTGGAAAATATTGGATAGACGATTGGAAAAGTCAAGTAGGGTTTAGCTATGCCTACGCTTCTGGAAGAACTTTTACAAACCCTAATAAACCAGGATTTTTAAATGAAAAAACAAAGGCATTTAATAGTTTAAGCGTGAATTGGGCATATTTAATTAGTCCACAAAAAATACTATACGCTTCTGTAAATAATGCTTTAGGATTTAAAAATGTGAATGGCTACCAATACGCAAATACACCTGATATGAATGGTAATTTTAACCGTCGATCGTTACGTCCAGCATTAGATCAGTTTTTCTTTGTAGGTTTCTTTTGGACTATTAGTGATGATAAAACTAGTAATCAGTTAGATAATTTGTAATTTCAATTTTAAAACGTTGCACAAAGTGCTATTGTTTCAGTAATTCGTTTAAGGCGTATTCAGAAAGCATTTCATGATTACCCCTAAAAATAGTGAGGTTTAAGTTGTCAAATTCTTTTTTAAGAAAGATGTCTCTATCTGCAATATTACTATGTGTTCCGGATGTTTTTTTATGCGCCATTAATTTTAGTTTTTCAGTATCGGAAACATATTTTGAAGTGTCTTTAACAGATAGATCATTAAGTAATTTGTTGTAAAAATTAATTGAATGAGAAATAGGAACACTTCCTTGAGTACCATCATATACACCCGCGTAAATCGATAATTCAGAATACTGAAATTTTTTAATAGGTGTTTTCCAAAATAAGGGAGATTTAGATTTAGCTGCTTCTAGATTAAGCTCATTTTCAGAACCAGTACACTTAAGGATATCTATAGTGTAGGGAATATTTCTAATATTTAATTCGTCATACCAAGCTGTTAAATCTGAAATTGAAGCCCAAGCAGAGAACTTTTTGATATTGTGTTTAGATTTCATAAATGCACTTAAAGTTGCGTATCCGCCGCCGCTTAGTCCTATGATGAAAATGTTTTCAGTATCAATATTAGAGTTTTTAATCGCATAGGATATGGCATCATCAATATCTGAAATCACTAAGTCACTACAGCAAGCCTGTAAGGTGTTGTTTGGACCTCTGAAATTAGGGTGAATATAGTTTACGTCTTTTTGCATGCTTAATTCGGCTAAAGCATCATATTGTTTGTAGTCTCCGCTCCAAGTGTGTAAACTCACAACTAATGGCTGAGGTTTCCTTGATGTTGATGTGTATAAATATGCTTTTTGAATGGTGTTATCAATACTTGATATAATTTCAATTTCTTCAAAATTTTTATGCCATATCTCTTTTTGGTTATTCCTAAGTTTGGTTATTGAAGTTTTTATGAAAGACCATGAAGCAGTATTATGTCTTAAATATGCACCTGACGCAATTCCAATACATAAAACAAGCAATAAAAGCATCACTTTAAAAAGTTTGTTTTTCATTGTGGATTTTCATCATTAACCAATTATTTAAAGATTAGCCAAATTAGTTTAAATTTTCTGTAAAGTCAAATACGTTAGTAGTTATCAATATGAGTTGTATAGATACAAGCACGCACATATATAAAACAAAGAATCCCGATAAATTTATCGGAATTCTTTAAATAAGTGTTAAAAATCAAAAAACTATTTATTCAATAATAACCTTCTTACTCAGAGTTGAACCTTCAGAAGTGATAATGGTTAAAATGTAAATATTACTTTTTAATTTCGGATTTAAATCAATAGAAATAGTGTTGTTAATCCTTGTTGATTCATAAGTCCCAACTTTCTGTCCAATGCTATTGTATAATGAAATGTCATCTATGTTTATATTCCTTACTGCAATATTTAGTTTGTGGTTTGAAGTAGGATTAGGGAATATTTTGAAAGAAAGTTTTTCCAAATCATCAACTGATAAATTTGATTCTGGTAAATCAAAAGGGTGTTGAAATCCAGTAACTCCAGTAAAATCAATTTTGTATAAATCATTAGGTGTAGTAATATATAATGTGCTTAAACTAGAACCGCCAAATGTGCAGTTGGTTGGGTTTTCGGTAAAATTAATAGTGTTTGTTAACGTTCCAGTAGTATTAAAAACCTGTATAGACTTTTTTGCAGCAACATATAAGTTGCCATTAGTATCTAGAGCCATGCCGTCTGCAAGTGAATTTGCTTCGGTATTATCAGTATCTGTTAAAGTCGCAAAATTTACTCTGTTGTTAATTAAACCAGTATCTAGATCAATATCAAATTTATAAATTGTATAGCCTACAGAATCACTCACATATAGTGATTTTCCATCATTAGAAATTAGAACGCCATTAGGGAAAGTAATACTACTATCAATTAAAGTCTTTGTTCTAGTTGGTCCAGGACTTATATAGTAAATCTCATTCGTGTAAGCAGAAGGATTACCAAACCCACTAGGACTAGAAATATAAATACCACCTTTTTTATCTATGCATAAATCATTTGGGTTAGAAAAACCTGTTGCCAAGGTTTCTAAAATTGAACCAGAAGTGTTTCTTTGGGAAGCATTTCCTCCTTGAAATTCACAAATTACTAAGTTTAAATTTTCATCAAACATAAGCCCATTAGTTCTTACAGTTGATGTAAAAGCCGTAGAAAAAGTATTGTTTGTAACAGTATAAATTTCTACTTTACGCGTACCTACATCAGAAAAGTAAATTTTATCAGAACGATCCCATACTGGACCTTCGTTAAATCCAAATTGACCAGTACTTAATTTTACTGCGGTCTGCGAAAAAATAGTAGCGCTGTAGCTAAATAGCAAAACAAAAAGAAGTAGTTTTAATTTCATAGTTTATTTTTGCTGCGAAACTATGTGCTTAGATATTTTTTTAAGGTTTAAAATTACCCCTTAATTAGCTATTTTTATCTTTTGATAAGAATTTTGGACTTTATACAAACTATTATTGAATTTAAAAAAATAGGGCTATTTGGTATCATAAGATTTTATCTGTTCCTCTAACTCTTCTTTCCTTTTAATTAATCTTTTTAATCGTTTTTTATCTTGAATAGTCCAAGCAATATGGGCTATTAAGCATAAAGAAAAAACTACTACAAATGAAAATAGAACAGAATTGGTATAAGTCATCCCTGATTGATCTTTAACTGATTTTCCATCTTCACTATTATAAAAAGGAGCACAAAAAGAAAAAACAACACCTAATATAATAACCTTATTTAAGTTTTTTTAAAAAAACCAGATTGTTCTTTCAAACGCTGGATTTTGTATATTGTAGCTAGAAGCGCTTTTTCTTTGTAATGTTTGGGCATAAGAATTAAATATCACTAATTTAAATACCATAAACAAGCTAAAATAACGCTTAGATTTCATTCCGTGTTGGAATAGTCAATACCATGTCTAGTTTTGAAATATTATCTTGTTTAAATTTAGGTGTTTATAATTTTATCGTGATGTTTGATTTAAGTACTGCCAATGGTCTTGGCTCTGATTCAGCTGAGAAATTAATCGTTGATTTATACTTTATTTTGGTGTGACACAAAACCACAATGAATTATAACTATTGTGTTGTAAGTAGTTATTAATTTCTGCATGCTCCACATTCATGATTTTTATTCAGAAATACGATTGTTTCTTTACAGATTTGTTCTAAGATTGAAATATCAATGTCTGCAAGTTTTTTGACATAGATACAAGCTTTTCCCATTTTAAATTTTCCAAACTTTTTCAATAACTCGTCGCTCTTATTTGTTTTTGAATAAATGTATAATGAAAACTGTGCTTTTCTTGGCGAGAACCCTAGCATCGGTGCATCTCCTTCATGACCACTTGCATATTTATAGTGATAGCTGCCAAAACCAATAATAGTTGGTCCCCACATCTTTGGTTCAAAACCAGACCATTTGCTTATTAATTTTATGAGTTCATGACTATCCGATTTCTTTTGCTCGTTTTCAACATAAGTATTGACAAAATCTAATACATCAATTTCAGTAACAGTTGTTTTGTTCTTTGTCATTCCAATAGTGTGTTTATTAATTATATTTCAACTTTGTACTTGAATGCTTACCATCATTTAGGCTATGGTAAGTGGAGGGGCAGGTAAGAATTTTTTTTGTTTTGTAATTGTCTTTGTTTTTTAATTGCTAAACCTAAAAGATGTTGTGTGCTTAACAAATACTTTCAAGCCTTTAAATATAACAATTTATGTATTATTTATTATAGCCATCTTAAGTTTACTTATAGAATAAACCAGAAAGCACAAAAGAAAGGGTTTAGGTTCATCCCGTTAATTTAGTACCAATAATTATACTTTTAAGATGTTATAGTGTTTATATAAAAATAAAAAGTATTGTTTCTACTAGAATAATTAGTCGAAACAATACTTCAATAGTAACTTAATGATGTGTTTAATCTTCAACCAAAACCCAGTCGCCTTTAGCTATTAAAGGTTCAGCTTGCTTATATTTTAAGGTTTTGTTTTCGCCATTCATCACATGCTTAATTGTAACACGGTCATTGCGTCCAATCTTAGGTTTATCACGAACTATAGTTTCTATAACTTCTTGTTTGCGTTGTGTATTTCCGGCAGCTCTATTTTGAGCTGAACGTTCATCTAAATTCGGAATCTCGTCTTTTTGAGTATTTAATTTCTCTTGTTTACGAGCTCTCGCTTCTTGAATGGTACTTTGTGTTTCTTGTGGTAGCTCTCCTTTAAATAAGAAGGATATTACATCTTTGTTCACTTCGTCTATCATCGCTTTAAATAATTCAAAAGCTTCAAACTTATAAATTAATAAAGGATCTTTTTGCTCATGAACTGCCAATTGTACCGATTGCTTTAACTCATCCATTTTTCGTAAATGGGTTTTCCAAGCATCGTCAATAATGGCCAATGTAATGTTCTTTTCAAAATCAGTAATTAATTGTTTACCATTGGTTTCGTAAGCTTTTTCTAAATCTGTAACTACGTTTAGAGACTTTACGCCATCGGTAAATGGCACCACAATGCGTTTAAATTTGTCACGTTGGGTTTCATATACATTTTTAATTACAGGGAATGCAATTTCAGCATTACGTTCCATTTTTTTCTGTAATGTTCAAAAGCCGTTTTATAAATTTTTGAAGTAATTTCAATAGCCGTTAATCTCCCGAATTCTTCTTCTGTAATTGGAGAACTCATTGAGAAATAACGAATCAACTCAAACTCAAAGTTCTTAAAATCATTAGCGCCTTTGTTTGTTTCTGCAATACCTTCTGAAGTATCAAAAATCATGTTGGCTAAATCCACACGTAAACGCTCGCCATTTAAGGCATTGTAACGACGTTTGTATACCACCTCACGTTGTGCATTCATAACATCATCGTATTCTAACAATCGCTTACGAACACCAAATTGATTTTCTTCAACTTTTTTCTGAGCACGTTCAATAGATTTTGAAATCATAGAATGCTGAATAACTTCACCTTCTTTTAATCCCATTTTATCCATCATTTTTGCAATACGCTCACTACCAAATAAACGCATTAAATTATCTTCTAACGACACATAAAATTGAGAACTACCAACATCTCCTTGACGACCAGCACGACCACGTAACTGTCTATCAACACGACGCGAATCGTGGCGCTCTGTGCCTACAATGGCTAAACCTCCAGCTTTTTTAACTTCGTCCGACAGTTTAATATCTGTGCCACGACCAGCCATATTTGTTGCAATAGTTACTTGGCCTGTTCTACCAGCTTCATCAACTATTTCAGCTTCTTTTTTGTGTTGTTTCGCATTTAATACGTTATGCGGTATTTTTCTAATGCTTAACATTTTACCAAGTAACTCAGAAATCTCAACAGAGGTTGTACCAATTAAAACTGGACGACCAGCTTCTGATAATTTGGTCACTTCATCAATAACGGCATTGTATTTTTCACGTTTTGTTTTATAAACTAAATCTTCTCTATCATCACGGGCAATTGGACGGTTGGTTGGAATTTCAACTACATCCAATTTGTAAATTTCCCAGAATTCACCAGCTTCCGTAACCGCAGTACCAGTCATACCAGACAGTTTACGGTACATTCTAAAGTAATTTTGTAAAGTTACTGTGGCAAAAGTTTGTGTAGCATCTTCAATCTTTACATTTTCCTTAGCTTCAATGGCTTGATGTAAACCGTCAGAGTAACGACGCCCATCCATAATACGACCCGTTTGCTCATCAACAATCATTACTTTATTATCCATAACCACATACTGCGTGTCTTTTTCAAATAAAGCATATGCTTTTAATAACTGATTTAGAGTATGAATACGCTCAGATTTTACACCAAACTCTTTAAATAATTCTTCTTTAAGTTCAGCTTCTTTTTCTTTTTCAAGATTCTGAGCTTCAATTTTAGCAACTTCAATACCAATTTCTGGCATTACAAAGAAATCAGGATTGTCTTTTCCAGAAATGTATTCAACACCTTTATCTGTCAATTCAATCTGATTATTCTTTTCTTCAATCACATAGTACAATTCCGCATCAATCTTTGGCATTTCGCGGTTGTTGTCTTGCATGTAAAAGTTCTCAGTTTTCTGTAGTAATTGCTTAACACCTTCTTCTGATAGAAATTTAATTAATGCTTTATTTTTAGGAATACCACGATACACACGTAATAACTTAATGCCACCTTCTTTAGTATCGCCTTCCTTGATTAGTTTTTTAGCTTCTGCTAAAACACCAGTTAAATATTTGCGTTGTACACTAACAATATCATCAACTTTAGGTTTTAACTCGTTAAATTCATGACGATCTCCTTTTGGGATTGGGCCAGAAATAATCAACGGTGTACGCGCATCATCCACTAAAACAGAATCTACCTCATCTACAATAGCATAGTGGTGTGGACGTTGTACTAAATCCTCTGGCGAATGTGCCATGTTATCACGTAAATAATCAAAGCCAAATTCGTTATTTGTACCGTAAGTAATATCTGCATTATAAGCTTTTCTTCGAGCGTCAGAGTTGGGTTGGTGGTAGTCTATACAATCCACACTCATACCATGAAACTCAAAAATTGGCGCCATCCAAGCACTATCACGTTTAGCTAAGTAATCGTTTACTGTTACCAAATGCACACCTTTTTCAGCTAAGGCATTCAAATAAACAGGTAACGTTGCTACCAATGTTTTACCCTCACCAGTTTGCATTTCAGCAATTTTACCTTGGTGTAGTGCAATACCACCTATAAGTTGTACATCGTAATGCACCATATCCCAAGTAATAGGTTTTCCAGCAGCATCCCAAGAATTTGCCCAAGTTGCATTATCGCCATCTAGCGTTACATAATCTTTTTCGCCAGAAATTGTTCTGTCAAATTCATTGGCTTTAACTGTAATGGAAGTATTGTTTACAAAACGCTTCGCTGTTTCTTTAACAACAGCAAAAGCTTCAGGTTGTATCTCATTTAAAACGTCTTCGGTAACTTTGTAGGCATCGTCTTTTAATTGGTCTACACGTTCATAAATATCTTCACGAGCATCAATATCTTCTGTGTTTTCGGCCTCTTCTAGCAGACTTGTCATTTGGTCGTTAATGTCTTTAGTTGCCTCAGCAATTTTTGCTTTAAACTCTGCGGTTTTAGCTCTTAACTCGTCATGAGAAAGTGCTTCAATAGCTTTTTCAAAGGTCTTAACCTTATCAACTAAAGGCGAAATCGCTTTAACGTCCTGTTTCGATTTGTCTCCTACAAATACTTTTAAGACTGAATCTAAAAAACTCATATGTGTAAATTTTATATATTTTAACTAGGTTAATTCCTAGGTTTTATCGTTGTAAAAATTGCATTTTAAAATGCCCTCAAAGATACATTTTGTAATGCTTTTTCGTGCAGTTTAGACCAAAAAAAAGCCTCAAATCGAGACTTTTTAACTATTCTTTATGCTTTTATTTAATATTCATCTTCGTTCCAAAGGTAATCCTCATCGGTTGGATAGTCTGACCAGATTTCTTCAATTGAATCGTATGAGTCACCTTCATCTTCAATCGACTGTAAATTCTCAACAACCTCCAAAGGAGCACCGGTTCTAATAGCGTAATCTATTAATTCGTCTTTTGTTGCTGGCCAAGGCGCATCACTTAAATACGATGCTAATTCTAAAGTCCAATACATTTCTTTTTGTGTTTAATTTTCTGCAAAAATAATTTTTTAGTTCAAACACACAAGAAAAAAATGAAATATTTAATCATTAATTATAAGAACGTATCTTTTTGTACTCCAAACCCTTGCAATTATTCCTGCGAGGTTAATAATAATGTGGCAAATTAATTATTTGGGCGTTCCCTTCGCTTTATACCTACAAGGTTGAAAAAACCTTGCAGGAAACGCTACGGTCGGGCTTTCGCGAGTCGCTCTTTTCAAGGAGCTCCAACAATCGCTCAATCCCTAACGCGGGCTAATCCGCAGTTATTCGTTTTCAATCCAACATCAAAAGGCGTGTTTGTAAACTTCTAACTTCGTGCTTCAAACTTCCAGCTTACTGCTTCTCAGGAATCCACTTAACTTCATTTGCTTGTAAATCAGATGACAACTTTCGTGCCAATACAAAAAGGTAGTCAGAAAGACGGTTTAGGTAAGTTAAGGTATTGGCTTCAAAAGGTTCAATTTCATTCAAAGCCGAAGCTAAACGTTCAGCACGTCTACAAACACAGCGTGCAATATGACAGAATGACACCGTTTGATGTCCACCAGGAAGTACAAAGTGGGTCATTGCCGGCAAAGCATCGTTCATGGTATCCATTTCTTGTTCTAAACGTTCAATATCTTCTGTAGAAATTTTTTGAATATTCAAACGTTCCTTGCCGTTTTTTAAAATCGCTTTCTCAGGATCGGTAGCTAAAACAGCACCAACAGTAAATAGTTTATCTTGAATATCCATTAACAAATCTTGGTAATGTTCGTTAATATCTTGATCGCGAATTAGTCCTAAATGCGAGTTTAATTCATCTACTGTACCATAGCTTTCAATGCGAATATGGTGTTTTGGTACACGCGTACCGCCAAATAATGCGGTAGTGCCTTTATCTCCTGTTTTTGTGTAAATTTTCATAGCTTACGAAGTTAAAAGTTAAAACTAGAAAACACAAAAGATTAAGTTAAAAATAGTTAATGGTAATCTCTAGGTAAAAGTCCTTGTCGTATTGAGATTTCAATAAATATTAAATCTAAATCTTCAATGAGTTTTAATTTACTTTTAGGCCAATTATTTATTTTTGCTAACTCCATAAAAAGAAAATCATGGGTGTTTAAAGATGTTGTATGCTGCAAATCTTCAATAGAGCTTTGTTCTATATTTTTAATAAGCTTTTCTACTTCAGACTTTAGGTGATGAATGTCTTTATATTTGGTATAAATAAAGTTTGAGTTTTCATCAAAACTATTTGTAATTTCATTTAAAAATTTCACGGCTTCTTCTTTTAATTGGGTGTTGTTTAAATGTTTATAGAATGTGCCAAAGAACTTTTTTCGATTGTTTAAATAAGTTAGTATGCCTCCAATAATCAAAGCTATAATTAACCAATATGTATTCATAAATCAGCTTCTAAAATTTTTGTTTTCTAAATATTGAATTTCGGTATTTAATTTCTCTTTGTCTACTCAATTTTTTTGAAATTGCTTTTACTAGAAAAAATATTCCAAGGAGTATTAAAATAGGAATCATGTTGATTTTAATTTATCAATGTAGAAAATATATTTTAAAATTACATTTTATGTCTTTAAATAGTTTGATTTGACTTAAGTTTTCTCGGAGTTTAAGAGTGTAATTCAGCTCATCGAAAAATTCATGCTAAACATCTATGAAACATCGTTTTATAGCCTTTAAACGAGTATTTGTCTTGTTTTAATGTTAAACTTTTATTTTTACTAAAAACTAAATGTACGCTATGAAAAAAATACATTTTTGCTTTTACTGTTTCTCCCTGCAATTTATTTAAATGCGCAATCTTATTTAGGGTTTTTGTCAGATAATTATAGCGGTGTGCATGGCGTTATTTCAAATCCAGCGACTATTGCAGATTCTCGTTATAAGTTAGATGTTAATTTTATAGGTTTAAGTGCTTTTGCTGCCAATGATTACTACGGTGTGAATATTTTGGATGCGTTTAAAGACGATTTTGATTTTGATTTAGATGCTAAAAAATCACCAACTATGAATAATAATTTTGGTTCTAATATTGATGTTTTAGGGCCTTCATTTATGTTTAATCTTACCTCAAATAGTTCAATTGCTTTATTTTCAAGAGCGCGATCTTTTACAAATATAAATGAAATTAACGGAGAAACTGCTGATGCTTTAGATGATGATACATCAGAAGATTATAACATAAATGAAGGCGATTTTTATGCTTTCGGGCAAACTTGGGCTGAGGTAGGATTAACCTACGCTAGTGTTATTGTAAACAATGAAACACATTTTTTAAAGGGAGGCTTCTCGGTTAAATACCTACAAGGAGCAGGTAGTGCTTATTTACAAGGGAAAAACATAACCATAAATTATGATGCCGACGGAACCAATTTAGGAGGCGGTGAAACTACTGGAAGTTTTAATTCCACCGGGGCATTAACTTATGGTCGTTATGATAATTTTGATGACAGTAATTACGACTATGAAATACCTGAAAACTCAAATGGTTTTGGCGGAGATATAGGTTTAGTTTATGAATACAGACCTAAATATGCCGATTATAGTGTGACACATGAAGACGGTACAACACAAATGCTAAAATATAAAAACAAGTACAAACTTAAGATAGGTTTATCTGTTACTGATATTGGTTTTATTAATTATGATAATGGTATTGAAGAAACTTTTGACATAACAAATAACAATATAAGCGAAGAAGATATTGAAAATGAAGATGATTTAAATAATATTTTAAATAACCTGTACGCACTGACAAGTAGATTTAGAGGTTTTAAGGCATCATTACCAACTGCAGCTCATTTAAACATAGATTGGAGTTTGACCAATAAAATATATTTAAATGCTAATGCTGACTATTCTCTAGTATCTAAAACAGCCGAAAACACAAGCAAAATTTTAAATTCAGTAACATTAACACCGCGTTTTGAAAGCAAATGGTTAAGTTTTTATGTGCCATTAAGTATGGTGGAGTATAGTGGTTTTCAAATAGGAGCAGGTTTAAGAACTGGCCCACTTTACATTGGATCTGGTTCACTAATTTCAGTATTCTCAAACGATGAAAATATGGGGGGAGATGTATTTGCAGGATTGAAATTGCCAATTTATCAATCTAAATCTAAGAATAACGATAGAGATGGAGATGGTGTAGAAGATAAGCTGGATAATTGCCCAAATGAGGTTGGACCAATAGAAAATAATGGTTGCCCTTATTTAGATAGAGATGTAGATGGTGTTATGGATAATCTAGATAAATGTCCAGATGTGCCTGGGTCGATAGATAAAGATGGGTGTCCTTAAAAATTTACAAGTTTTTTTAATTTCGAGAAATAAGACGTCAAACTCTTACAGCAAAGTGTTCCTTAACTTGCTCTTTTCTAAAAAATACAATGCCCCAGTAAAATGTATCAATAGTAACGGTAACTTTTGGGTGGGTTTTTATAATTCCCCAAGCTTCAGTCATGCCTTTAGACCAATAAATATCATCAAAAATGAACATAGAATTGTTTTGAGCGGTTTGAAGTAAAGTTTCAAAATAATTCAAAGTTGCTTCTTTTTGGTGGTTTCCGTCAAAGAATATTAGGTCGTATTTGTTATTCTTAAATTTTGGAAGTAAATCATCAAAATTTCCTGTTTCTACATTTATATTTTGAAACGCATTGAGTCTGGTTTTACTAAAAATTGAAATTTCAGGAACTCCTTCTAAAGTTGTTATTTTTGCTTTAGGATTACCCAAATGTAAAGCATGAGAAGAAATACCTAAAGATGTACCTAGTTCTAAAATAGTATTAAATTTAAAATGGCGTGATAATCGAAATATTAATTTTGCACGTTTTGGAGTAGTTCCAGAGGTTTTAGCTATTTCCTTGACGCTCCTTTCTTTGCTATCTATTTTGCGTGATCCAGCTCCTAAATCTTTTATTTTTAGAATGCTATCATTTCTAATTAAGTGATTAAAGTATTTTGTAATGTTTTTGTACTCTTCGTAATTAGTTTTATCGTAAAAACATTTTGTTACTACATTATATACAAAAGGAGAGTGCACACCATGTTGATTGGTGGATTTTAATATGAATTTTATGTATTGAATAATTTGATACAAATTTATTCCTCTAGTTTTGCAGACAATTCAAACCAACGTTCTTCTTTAGTTTCAATTGTATCAATAATACCCTGAAGTTCATCAGATAGTTTTTTTATATCATCTTGTGATAACTCTGGATTATTAAACTTACGCTCCAATGCTTTCTTATCGTAAGCTAAAGATTTTAGTTTGCTTTCAATATTCTTTAACTCCTTTTCTTCATTATAAGATAATTTAGAAGCCTCATTTTGTTTCCAAGATGTACTGTCTTTTTTGTCATCTGAAGCGGTTTTAGAAACAATAGGTTGGCTATCTTCATAAACTCTGTAGTCACTATAATTTCCAGGAAAATCTTCAATAACACCTTCGCCTTTAAAGATAAATAAATGGTCTATCACTTTATCCATAAAATAACGGTCGTGAGTTACAACAATTACACACCCAGGAAAATCTAAAAGAAAACTTTCAAGAACATTTAAGGTAACAATATCCAAATCATTGGTAGGCTCATCAAGTATTAAAAAATTAGGATTCTGAATTAAAACCGTACATAAATATAAGCGTTTACGTTCACCACCACTCAATTTTTCAACAAAATCATATTGTTTTTTTCTACTGAATAAAAAACGTTCTAGTAGTTGTTGAGCACTAATTTGACGTCCTTTTTTTAATGGAATATAATCTCCAAACTCGCGAATTACGTCGATAACCTTTTGCTCTGGTTTTATAGTAATGCCATTTTGAGTATAATAACCAAACTTTACGGTTTCTCCTTTAACTACTTTTCCGCCATCTGGTTTGGCAGTTTGAGTTAAAATATTAAGAAAAGTTGTTTTGCCTGTGCCGTTTTTTCCAATAATACCAACACGTTCGCCTTTTTTGAAGGTGTAATCAAAACTATTTAAAATGATTTTATCTTTAAACGCTTTAGATACTTTATGAAATTCTAAAATTTTACTTCCTAAACGCTCCATGTTCAATTCAAGCTGAACTTCGTGGTCGTTTCTACGTTGATGTGCTCTATGCTTAATATCGGCAAAATCGTCAATTCTAGATTTAGATTTTGTTGTTCTCGCTTTAGGTTGGCGGCGCATCCAAGCCAATTCTTTTTTAAATAATTGTTTTGCTTTACCAGTCTCAACAGCTTCTCGTTCAATTCTTGCATCTCGTTTTTCTAGGTAATAAGAGTAGTTACCTTTATAACTGTAAAGTTCGCCAGCATCTAGTTCTATAATTTCGTTACACACACGCTCTAAAAAGTAGCGATCATGCGTTACCATAAAAAGTGTGATGTTTTCTTTGGTGAAAAAACCTTCTAACCATTCAATCATTTCTAAATCTAGGTGATTGGTAGGTTCGTCAAGAATTAATAAATCTGGTTTGTTTATTAAAGCATTAGCAAGAGCAAGTCTTTTTTTTGCCCACCAGAAAGTACACTAACTTTTTGTTCTAAATTTTCAAGTTTTAATTTAAAAAGAATTTGTTTATAGAGTGTTTCGAAATCCCATGCTTGGTGTCTTTCCATAGCATCAAAAGCAGATTGGTAGTTATCTGTGTCTTCAGGATTTAAAAGTGCTTTTTCATAATTTGAAATTACTTTTAGAATCGGGTTTTCGCTTGCTAAAATGGCATCTTCTATGGTGAGTTTGTTGTCAAATTTGGGATCTTGAGATAAAAAAGAAACTTTAATATCTTTTCTGTAAATAACTTCTCCAGAATCAGCAGCATCTTCTCCAGACAAAATATTTAAGATAGATGTTTTGCCTGTTCCATTTTTAGCTACAAAAGCTATTTTTTGGTATTTATGGACGCTGAATGAAATATTTTCAAACAAAGTAAGTTCTCCATAAGATTTCGATATGTTTTCTACTGTTAGATAATTCAATGGAAATATTTTTTGCAAATAACGGATAAAAAACCAAAATATCCTTTCGTTATTTCTTTTAATAAGTTAACTCAAATATACTATTGTTGTGAAAATCAAAACACTATAAAAATCGATAAAAGTTTTATAATTCACGATGAAAAGCTATATTTGCTCAAAATAGCCCTCTATAATGAAGAAATGCGTTTTACTGACTTGCATTATTGTACTTGCTCAATTTTCCTCTTGTATACCTTATAAAGACACATTGTATTTACAGAATAAAAGTGCGGCTACAGATGCTACACAAATTATTGTTGAAAAACAAAAGCCTTATCGTGTTCAAATAAATGATATTTTAAATATTAGAATAAAAGTAACTGACCAAAAAAATGCTGAAATTTTTAATCCTGTTGGAGATGGTAATTTAAATGCTAGTAGTTCAGAACGCGCCTATTTTGATGGGTTTACAATAGATTTACATGGCAAAATTAAAGTACCTATTTTAGGGAAAATAAATGTTTTAGGGTATACCACAGATGAAATTGAAAAAATTATTGAACAAAAACTCTTAGAGGAAGCTTTTAAAGAAACTGCTAAAATATTTGTTACTGTAAAATTAACTGGATTGAGGTTTACTGTTACTGGAGAAGTAGGGAGTCCTGGAACACAAACTTTATTTCAAGAACGGGTAAATATTTTTGAAGCAATTGCTAATTCTGGAGAAGTAAAAGATGTTGGTGATAAAAAAGATGTATTATTGATTAGGTTGTATCCTCAAGGACAAAAAATATTTCATCTGGATTTGACTGATGCAAATATTATGAATTCTCCATACTACTATGTTCAACCTAATGATATGATTTATGTGAAACCTCTAAAACAAAAATCTTGGGGTACAGGAACAAATGCATTACAAAACATTGCTTCTGTTGCAACCATTTTATCATTATTAACTACAACAGTATTATTACTTAGAAATTAAGATAGTTATGGCGCAGTTCGAGTTTGAAAACGACGATAATTTTGATTCTGGTGGAGGAATGTCTTTTGATTTAAAAGGATTTGTTTTTAAGCTCATCTCCTTTTGGTGGCTATTCATCATAAGTATCGCTTTAGGTTTTGTAATCGCCTATTTAGTAAATGATAGAAAACAGAATATATATAGTTTAGAGTCTTTGATTTCAGTTGAAAACGATCAAAACCCTTTTTTTACAGCTAATACAAGTATTTCATTTAATTGGGGCGGTGTTTCAGATAAGGTTGGAAAAGTAATTACAACTTTACAAACTAGGAAGCATAACACTCTTGTTGTAGATTCTCTTCAATATTATATAAACTACTTGGTTGAAGGTAAATACAGAAAGGATAATGTTTACAAGAGAGCACCTTTTTATGCAGATATAGATAAGCGCAAAGGGCAAATGTTAAATATCCCGATTGGAATTCGCTTTTTGAACGATCAAGAATTTGAAACTTTTTTAACTTTTGAATCTGAATATATATCTGTGCAGCATTATGAAGATAAATCAATAAGTAATGCAACTGTCAAACTTGGAGATTTTAGACAAACTTATAAATTCGGAGAATTAATTAATTTACCTTTTTTTAATGGTAGAATTGTTAAGAGGGAAAACGCGAATATTGTTCCTAACTCAGAGTATTTTCTAAGATTTTCTAGTTTTGACGGTGTTGTAAATAGTTATAAAACAGCTGTAAGTTCTACAGTATTTTCAAAAGAGTCTCCTTCAGTTTTAAGGCTTAGACTAAATGGCAATAATAAATCTAAAATAGTAGATTATTTAAATGCTACGTCTTCAATTTTAAGTAGAACAGAATTGGAACGTAAAAACCTTTACGCAACAAATACTATAAAGTTTATTGATAGTAGTTTACAGGCTGTAAATTTAGACTTGAAGGACGTGTCAAACGAGATGGATTCTTTCAGGAAGAAAAATAAGGTGTTTAACCTTGATGATGAAATGGTACAAACGTCATCTAAATTACAAGCATATGAGGTAGATAAAGAAGGTGAGAATAATAAGCTTAATTATTTAAATACTCTAGAAGACTATATTACTACAAAAAATAAGTTTGTTGATATTGCAGCACCTACAACTGTTGGGATAGATGAAATGAATATTATTAATAGTGTTGGAAGAATAACAGCATTGTCCATAGAACGTCAAAATTTAGAGTCTATCGCCAGAGAAGATTCTGAATTATTTAAGGCCATAGACAGAAAAATTGATGCAGAAAAGGCAGTATTATTAGAGACCATTAAAGCAACTAAAAGAACTATAAATATTCAAATATCTAGTTTAAATAGACAAATTGCTAATTTGGAATCTAAATTAAGTAAACTGCCTGAAGATCAGCAAAATTACCTAAAAATACAGCGTAAATTAAACTTAAGTCAAGAGGCTTACAATGTGTATTTGGCAAAGCGTAGTGAAGCAGCAATTGTTAAAGCAGCAAACGTCTCAGATATTAATGTTATTGATGCTGCTAAGGATATTGGAGAAGGGCCTATAGGCCCAAATAGAAATCTTAACTACATGATGGCGCTGTTGTTGGGTACTTTTATCCCTTTAGTTTTAGTTTTCGCTTTATTTTTACTAGACAATACCATAAAAGGTGTTGAAGATGTTGAGCGATTATCAAAAATTTCAATTTTAGGACTAATAGGTAAAGATGTTCATGAAAATAATTTGGTTGTTTATGATAAGCCAAAATCTGCTGTAGCAGAGGCATTTCGTTCTATAAGATCTAGTTTAGAATTTATTTACAGACGAGAAGGTAAAACCAATTCCAGAGTTGTTTTGTTAACGTCCTCAGTTAGTGGAGAAGGGAAAACATTTTGCTCTATAAATATTGCCACAGCTTATGCGGTTTCTGGCAAAAAAACCATATTATTAGGTTTGGATTTAAGAAAACCAAAAATTGTTGAAGATTTTGGTATTTCAAATGAAAAAGGTATTGTGAATTATTTAATTGATGAGTTACCAATAGAAGATGTTATTCATAAAACTCACATATCAAATTTGGAAATCATACCATCTGGTCCCGTTCCTCCTAATCCTTCGGAATTATTAATTGGTGAAAATTTAGAGCGTCTTATCGAAAAGTTAAAAATAACTTATGATATGATCGTGCTAGATACTCCTCCGTTGGGGTTAGTAACTGATGCTTTAGATTTGGTGAAATATGCAGATGCTTCACTATTTGTTTTAAGACTTAATTATACCCGTAAAGGTATGTTGGAACTAATTAATGCTAAACACAAATCTGGCGAAATAAAAAATATAAGTTATATCCTGAATTTTTATAAACATAAATCCACTCATAAATATGGCTACGGCTATGGTTATGGTTATGGTTATGGTGTGTATGGAAATGCATATCATGAAAAGTCTAAAAAGATAACTTTTTTAGATAAAATAAAACGCTTTTTAAGTTATAAATCTAAACCTCAAATTTTAAAAAATTGAACGCATCTAGCGATAATAATTGGTTATATACCATTTCATCTAACAGAAAATTAATTGATTTTAATTTTAAGGAAGTTTGGAGATATAGAGATTTACTTTTGCTTTTCGTAAAGCGAGATATTGTTACGGTATACAAGCAAACTGTTTTAGGGCCTTTATGGTATTTAATTGAGCCGTTGTTTACTTCAGTAATTTTTACATTAATATTTAATAATGTAGCAAATATTTCTACAGGTGAAGTGCCTCCTTTTTTATTTAACTTAGCAGGGATTACTATTTGGAACTATTTTAAGGTGTGTTTTACTTCTACTTCTAATACGTTTTCTTCAAATGCTGCTATTTTTGGAAAAGTATATTTTCCTCGTATAATTGTACCTCTATCTGTTGTAATTTCTAACTTATTTAAGTTCGGAATTCAATTATTAATATTTGTTTGTTTTTATGTTTATTACTATTGTCAGGGATATGAGATTATTTTAAATGCCTATGCCTTTTTATTCCCTGTTATGGTTATTATTATGGCACTATTAGGATTAGGATTAGGGATGATAATATCGTCTTTAGTAACTAAATATAGGGATTTAAAAGTGTTGATTAGTTTTGGAATGCAGTTGTTGATGTATCTTTCGGCAGTTATGTATCCAGTATCTTTTTTCGTTGAAAAAATACCAGAGTATTCTTGGATTGTTGAGTACAATCCTTTGGCATTTGTTATAGAGAGTGTAAGACATATGTTATTAAATGTTGGGAAATTTAATATTAGTATGTTTATTTATACTTTAGGTATTTCTTTAATTGTTTTTTTTATAGGGATTATCATTTTTAATAAAGTAGAGAAACGTTTTATAGACACAGTTTAAAACAAAACTATTAAACAAAGTGAGCGACATCATACTTAAAATAGAGAATATAAGCAAGCAATATCGTCTAGGTGTAATTGGCTCTGGTACTATTAGAGATGATTTAAAACGATGGTGGTATAATATAAGTGGTAAGGAAGATCCTTTTTTAAAAATTGGGGAAGTAAATGACAGGAGTGAAAAGGGGAAGACAAATTATGTATGGGCATTAAAAGACATTAACTTTGAAGTAAAACGAGGAGAAGTTTTAGGTATTATTGGTAAAAATGGTGCTGGTAAATCTACACTTTTAAAGATATTATCTAAAATAACGAGCCCTACTACTGGCGAAATTAAAACCAAAGGACGAATAGCATCATTATTAGAAGTTGGTACAGGTTTTCATAACGAGCTTACAGGAAGAGAAAATATTTTTCTAAATGGTGCTATTCTAGGGATGACTAAAGCTGAGATTAGTTCTAAAATTGACGAAATTATAGAGTTTTCTGGATGCGAACGTTATATTGATACTCCAGTTAAAAGATATTCTAGTGGGATGACAGTACGTTTAGCATTTGCAGTTGCGGCATTTTTAGAACCAGATATTTTAATTATTGATGAGGTTTTGGCGGTTGGTGATGCAGAGTTTCAAAAGAAGGCTATTGGGAAAATGCAAGATATTAGTAAAGGTGAGGGACGTACTGTTTTATTTGTAAGTCATAATATGCTAGCAGTAAAATCTTTATGTTCATCAGCAATTTTACTTCAAAATGGAAAAATAAGAAAACAAGGAAGAGTAGAGGAAATTGTAGACTTATATTTATCTGAATACAGTACTGGTGTTGCTTCTTACAGGAAAATAGACACTAATTCTAATGATTTTTTAGTTAATTCAATACGTATCTCAGATATTGGAGTAAGTGGGAATTTTGATATTGAAAAAGATTTAGAATTAGAAGTTGAAGTAATATGTTTTAAGGTGTTTGAGCAAATTAGTATTAACCTGTTTTTTAATACTGAACACGAAACAAATATTTTTGTTACCTGTTCAGAACCATTACCGCAAGAAATTGGGAAATATGTTTTTAAATGTATAGTACCTAGTGGAACATTAAATGATATTACTTATGCTATTAATTTAATGGTTGTTGAAAAGGGACCAAAGGTTTTACATGAAATAATAAATGTTTTAACAATAAAGGGAATAGAAAATAAAAGAGAAGAGGCTTGGTTAGGGCAATTCCCAGGTCTAGTGAGACCTCAGAATTTTGAATGGAATAAGAAGAAAATTGATGAGTAATTTCAAAAAAAATTATTTAAAAAAATAAAAAAATCTATTAATAATAATTATGGTATTAATAATTATGACGAATATAGATTCGGAGAATATCCTCATAAAGTAACTGAACAAAAAAAAGATAATAGCAAGCCACTCACTATTAAAACCATAAAAAAATTTATAAAAAACAGTATTGGCTATCATCCCGAACATCGTGTTTATTATGAAAACACAAATAATCACATTAACAAGTCTTTAATAGGTTTAGAAAATATTTGGAACAATATTTCTGAAGATGATAGAAAACTATTTGTTGCATTAATTGCATATAGGATATTAGGTTATAAAAAAGTAAAATTACCAAGAAATAATGCATTCTATTGGAAGGCTATTGAAGATGCAAAATTGTTATCTAATCCAGAAGACACATATGACCCTGATTTTATACATTTTATTTTGGAAAAATTTGATTTAAAGCCAATTGGATATGATATAAAATTTTATTTTTCTGAAATTGGAGTAGCAATAGATTTTATTATTGAACAATACACATATAAAATTAAAAACAAAAATGTTGTTTCAGTAGAAAGTGGCGATGTGGTTTTAGATATAGGAGCTTGTTGGGGAGATACAGCAATGTATTTTGCCCATAAGTCTGGAATTAATGGCCGGGTATACTCTTTTGAGTTTATTCCTGATAATATTAAACTTTTTGAAATTAATACAGCTTTAAATCCTAAATTAAAGAATAGAATAAACTTAATTAAACATCCAGTTTCTAATCAATCTAATGATAGTGTGTATTTTAAAGATTCTGGGCCTAGTAGTAGAGTTGAGTTTGAACCATTTCAAGATCAAACTGGTGAAGCTAAAACTATTTCTATAGACGATTTTGTTGAGAATAATAAATTAAAGAAAGTTGATTTTATCAAAATGGACATTGAAGGCGCAGAACCTATGGCGTTACAAGGAGCAATAAAAACCATCAAAAAATTCAAACCTAAACTAGCAATTGCTACTTATCATAGTTTTGAGGATTTTGTTGAAATTCCTAATTGGATACTAAATCTAAATTTGGATTATGAAATTTTTATAGGGCATTATACTATTCACTCAGAGGAAACTATTTGTTTTGCAAAACCCAAAAATGGAATTTCATGATTAATGTAACAAAAGCTTTTTTACCTTCTCAAGAAGAATATCAAGCCATATTAAAAAAGGCATGGGATGCTAACTGGATTACAAATAGAGGACCTTTGGTGCAAGAATTAGAAAATCAGTTAAAAGAGTATTTAAATGTTCCAAATGTCATAGCTACCACTAATGGTACCTTGCCTTTGCAAATTGCTCTTAAAACTTTAGAGTTGTCAGGAGAAATTATAACTACACCATTTAGTTATATAGCCACAACATCATCTATTGCTTGGGAGGGTTGCACACCAGTTTTTGTAGATATTCATCCAGAATATTTAACTATTGATGATGAAAAAATAGAAGCAGCTATAACATCAAAAACATCTGCAATATTGGCAACTCATGTATTCGGTAACCCATGTGATGTTGAGAAAATTGAAAGTATTGCTAGAAAACATAACTTAAAGGTAATTTATGATGCAGCACATTGCTTTGGTGTTAAATATAAAGGGCAATCTATATTTAATTATGGTGATGTAAGTACTTGTAGTTTTCATGCCACAAAATTGTTTCATACGGGTGAAGGAGGAGCTCTATTCTGTAAAGATAAAGGCTTATTATCCAAATTATTCTATCACCATAATTTTGGGCACGATGGACCTGAAGATTTCCAAGGTCTAGGAATTAATGCCAAAATGAGTGAACTTCAGGGAGCCATGGGGTTGACAGTTTTACCATACATGGATAAAATTTTGAATAAAAGAAAAGTTATATGTAATAGCTATTCCGAGGCTTTTAAAAATGTTAATTTACAATTACTAAAGATTAGAGAATTTACAGAGTGGAATTATAGTTATTATCCAGTTATTTTTGAAAATGAAACACAGTTATTGAATGTTAAAGAAGCTTTGATAAAACAACAAATTATTCCAAGACGCTATTTTTATCCAAGTTTGAATAATGTTTTCTATGTAAAAAGCGATATAAAAGTTGTTTCTGATAACATTTCTAAACGTGTATTGTGTTTGCCATTATACCATGATTTACCCGGAGTAGATGTGCAGAGAATAATTTCTATAATTTTAAAGCAGTTATGAAACTAGCGATAATGCAACCTTATCTTTTACCTTATATAGGTTACTTTCAGTTGATTAATTGTGTGGACACCTTTGTTATTTATGATAATATTGAGTACACTAAAAAAGGGTGGGTAAATAGAAATCGGTTTTTGATGAATGCTACTGATAATTATTTCACAATCCCATTAAAAAAATCTTCAGATTTCACATTGGTTTCTGAAAAAGAAGTAGCAGAAAATTTTAAAAAAGAATCTACTAAAATTTTAAATAAAATTGAAGCTTCCTATAGGAAAGCACCTTATTTTAAAACTGTATTTCCATTACTGAAAAGTATACTAACTCATAAAGAAACTAATTTGTTTAAATACATTTATTTTTCCTTAATTAAAGTGTTACATTTCTTAGAGATTAAAACTAAAATAATAATATCTTCAGAAATAGATATAGACCATAATTTAAAATCTCAAAGTAAAGTTATTGCTATATGTGAAAAGTTAGATGCCAAAACATATATAAATCCAATTGGTGGATTAGATTTATACAGTAAAGAGGACTTTGAACAGAAAGGTATAGAACTAAATTTTCTTAAGTCTGCGCCAGTTTTATATAAGCAATTTGATAACGATTTTATACCTTGGTTATCAATAATTGATGTTATAATGTTTAACTCTAAATCTAAAGTAAAGGACTACTTAAATAAGTACGCTTTACAATAAAATCAACTATGTTTAAATGGGAAAAATTAGGTAGAGTCTTTGATCCTAGGGATTTTAAGGATAGACCAGATTGGATGAATGAATTTGCACAAGCACCTTCTACCATTATTTTTGATGATTTTGTTAGAGTTTATTTTTCCTGCAGACCAAAACCAGATATAAATGGTCAATACGTAAGTTACTCTGCTTATGTAGATTTAGATAGAAGAAATCTTTTTGCAATAAATGATATTGGTAAAGAACCAATTTTAGAATTAGGTAAATTGGGTACATTTGATGAGTTTGGTACTTACCCAGCTTCAGTTATAAAAGATGAAGAACAATTTAGAGTGTATTATGCAGGTTGGACAAGATGCGAATCTGTACCATTTAATGTTGCTATTGGTTTAGGTTTTAGTAAAAATGAAGGGAAAACGTTCCAAAAGATAGGAGAAGGTCCGGTTTTGTCTTATTCGCAGAATGAACCATTTATATTGAGTGGTCCTAAAATAAGGAAATTTAGTGGTATTTGGTATTTGTTTTATATAGCTGGTAGTAAATGGATTTTGGATAATGAAAAGCCAGAACCAGTTTATAAAATAAGAATGGCTACATCACAAGATGGAATAAATTGGCAAAAATTAGATAAGGATATAATAAACTCTGTTATTGAAGAAAATGAAGCTCAGGCAAGTCCTGATGTTATTTTTTTAAACGATAAATATCATATGTTTTTTTGTTACCGAAAGAGTACGAATTATAGAGGGAAAGAAAACGGATATAGGATTGGTTATGCTTCTTCAACAGATTTAATTAATTGGACAAGAGATGATTCTAAAGTAGGTATTGACGTTTCAGAAGAAGGTTGGGATTCTGAAATGATTAGTTATCCTCATGTGTTTGAATTAGATAATGAAATTTATATGTTTTATTTAGGTAATGGAGTTGGTAAACATGGTTTTGGACTTGCTAAATTAATAGTAGATTGATGGATATGAAGTGGATAAATAAAAGAAAGTTATTTGACCCTACTAAATTTAAATTGGCAAATGGTTGTAGCGAATTTGCTCAATCTCCACAAGCTATAGTTTTTGATGATTTTATTAGAATATATTTTTCAACTCGTAAAAAAGATAATGCTACAGGTAAATATCTTAGTTTTATTGCTTTTATTGATGTTGATAAGAAATTGCAAAATATATTGAATTCTTCTACAAACGAAATTATACCATTGGGAGAATTAGGAACTTTTGATGAGCATGGAATTTTTCCAATTAATGTATTAAAGGATGGTGATAGAATTTTAGCATATACAACAGGTTGGAGTAGAAGAGTAAGTGTTTCGGTTGAAACATCAATAGGTTTGGCTATAAGTAATGATGGAGGACTTACTTTTGAAAAGCAGGGGCACGGACCGATATTGAGTTCATCTATTAATGAGCCTGCTTTGGTAGGTGATGGGTTTGTTAAAAAAATAGATGGTATTTATCATATGTGGTATATATTTGGAAAAAAATGGATACCAGCAAAAGAGTATGAACCAGAAGCAAGAGTTTATAAAATAGCTCATGCAATGTCAACAGATGGTATTTATTGGGAAAAGGAAGAAGGGTTGCAAATAATTTCGGATGTATTAAACGAAAATGAATGTCAAGCCTTGCCTACTGTTATAAAAATAGGCAATAGATATCACATGTATTTTTGTTTTAGAGAGGCAACAGATTTCAGAAAAAACCCAAAAAGAGGTTATAAATTAGGCTATGCCTATTCTGATAATTTAAAAACATGGATTCGAGATGATGAAAACTCAGGAATTAGTCTAAGTCAAGATTCATGGGATTCAAATATGATGTGTTATCCTCATATATTTGAGTGTGATTCTAAAGTATATTTGTTGTATAATGGAAATGAATTTGGAAAATATGGATTTGGTATTGTTGATTTACATACCAATACAAGCAAGCATTAAATGTTATGCATTATAAAATTAAAATAGCAACTGAAAATGATATTTTATTGCATTTAGTAAAGTGCGATAATGCTTTTTTTCCAAAATTAAGTGAGCGAGCCAATATTGAAGAGTATGCATCTAAATTGTTTAAAATGTCTACTACTTTTGAAGCATGGCATAAAAAAGAATTAGTTGGACTTATTGGAGCATATTTTAATAAAGAATCTAATATTGGGTTTATTTCTAATTTAAGTGTATTGCCTAATTTTCAAAAAAAAGGAATTGCAGGTAATTTAATTAATCAAGCCCTGAAATATGCTATGAAAGATGATTTTGATACTATGAATTTAGAAGTTAGTTGTAGTAATAAAAAAGTTATTTCATTTTACACCAAACATAATTTTAAACGTGTTTCCAATAATTTAGATATTGTTACAATGAGTTTAGATTTAAAATAATAAAAGATGAGCAATAGAGATTATAACAAAGAATTCAGGGATACCAAAGATCATAACTATGCTTATAATTTTGATTTTGATGTAATGCACCCTTTTATGTTAAAATCATTTGCCCCTTTTTTAAGAAAGGAAACTTACTTGAATTGGGCAGTTTTAAAGGGGATTTTACTAAACGATTTTTACCTTATTTTAATGATATAACATGCGTTGAAGCCTCTGATGAGGCAATTAAAATAGCTAAAGATAATCTAGGAGAAAAAGTTAAGTTTGTCAATGCGCTATTTGAAACTGTTGGGCTACCTAAAAAATATGATAATATTGTTTTAACACATGTTTTGGAGCATCTTGATGATCCAGTTCGAGTTTTGAAAAGAATTAATGATGAATGGTTATCAGATAATGGGCGGTTCTTTTTAGTGTGTCCTAATGCAAATGCACCATCAAGACAAATAGCTGTTAAAATGGGATTAATTAGTCATAATTCAGCAGTAACACCTTCTGAAAAGGCACACGGACATCATATTACATATACCCTAGACACTTTGGAACGTGATGCTAAAAAAGCAGGATTAAAGGTAGTGCATCGATCTGGAATATTCTTTAAGGCGTTAGCAAATTTTCAATGGGATAAACTAATGCAGACAGATATCATTTCTAGAGAGTATTTAGATGGTTGTTATGAGTTGGGGCAACAGTATCCAGATTTATGCTCAAGTATATTTTTAATGTGTGAAAAGGGATAGATATTTATGGATTTACCACTTCTTTCGGTATGTTTAATAACTTACAATCATAAAGACTATATCCGTGAAGCTATAGATGGGGTTTTGATGCAAAAAACTAATTTCTCTATTGAATTAATTATAGCAGATGATTTTTCTACAGATGGAACTAGGGAGATTTTAATTGAGTACAAAAAGAAACATCCAGATTTAATAACTCTGATATTACAAAAGAAAAATTTAGGGCCAGCAAAAAACTGGATGCACTTAATTACAGCTCCAAATCCACAAGTAAAATATATAGCTTATTTTGAAGGAGACGATTATTGGTTGGACCCTTTAAAATTGCAAAAACAAGTTGATTTTCTAGAAAGCAATAATGATTATAATATTTGTTTTCATAATGTTAAAACGTATAATCAAAATAAAAAAGAATTTGAATTAATAAATAACACTCGAAAAGTTCAAGAAACAACAAATGTAAACGATTTGGCTAAAGGGAATTTTATACACACACCCTCAGTAGTTTTAAGAAACAATTTTGCTTTACCAGAATGGTTCACAAGTATGCCAATAGGGGATTGGGGACTTTATATGCTCGCCATAAAAGATAAAAAAATAAAAAAACTTGATGATATAATGGCTGTTTACAGAGTACATAATTTAAGTGTTTGGGCTACAAAAACAAATCAGTATCGTCTTTTAAATAGTATAAAAAGTTTTGAGTTAATTCTAAACTCTAATGAAGTAACACCGGAAGCTAAAACGATATTAAAAAATAGTATCAAAGATTTTAGAAATCAATTACCAAAGAAAAAAATCCTTTTTTAAGTATTATAAATAAAATAAATATTTTTAAATAAATTTTGAATAAAGAACTTCCTCTAATATCGGTAATAGTTCCAAATTATAATCACGAAGATTATTTAAAACAGCGTTTGGAGAGTGTTTTTAACCAAACCTACGGTAATTTCGAAGTTATTTTATTGGATGATAAAAGTACAGACAATAGTGCGGAGATAATTAAAAGTTACAATACCCATAGCAAAGTAAGTCATTGTATTTTTAACAAGGAAAACTCTGGAAGTACATTTAAGCAATGGAATAAGGGGGTAGAACTTGCAAAAGGTGATTATATTTGGATAGCAGAAACAGATGATTTTTGTGAAACACATTTTTTAGAACATGTAATAACTCCCTTTTTAAAGATAAAGAAATAGCATTATCATACTGTCAATCACATAGAGTTAATAGTAGCGGTGTTGTTACAGGAAATTGGATTAGCCATACAGCAAAATTTAAAGATAATCCATTTCAAAAAGATTTTATTATGGATGGTAATTTATTCATAGAACGTTTTTTAATTCATAAAAATGTAATTCCAAATGCAGGTGCTGTAATTATTAAAAAGAGTATTCTAAAAAAATTTTGCCATTAGATTTTAAACCTTATTTAAAATATACTGCCGATTGGCTTTATTATGCGCAACTTATTTGTAATAAAAAGGTTGCGTTTATTTCAGAATCTATGAACTATTTTAGATTTCATGAAAAAAGCGTTATAGCAAAAGCTGATGAAGAAAGTGGGTTGCCAAAAATTTTAGAAATGGAGATTAAGATGAAATCTGATATGTTTAACTTTATTGAACATCAAAATCCTAAAAATTTGATTGCTATAAAAAATGGGTATAAAAATGAAAAAGAAAGACTTACATATAAAAGAGCAAGTGCATTAATAGAACAAAAAAAATATTTTAGTGCCATTTGCGGTGTCTTTTTCAGTAGAAGACTTTTAAAAAAAACGATGAGAAATTGTATTAGAAGAATACTAAACCTTAAGTAATATTTTTAATGCTAGCTATAGTTATCCCATTTTACAAACTAACTTTTTTTAAAGCTACTTTAATGGCTTTAGCCAATCAAACTGATACTAGATTTAAAGTTTATATAGGAGATGATGCAAGCCCAGAAAACCCAGAAACATTACTAAATTCATACAAAAATAAAATAGATTTTAAATACACAAGGTTTGATGAAAACTTTGGAAGCACATCTTTAGTAAAACAATGGGAACGTTGCTTAAATTTGGTTGAGAATGAAGAATGGATAATGATTCTTGGAGATGATGACAAAATTAGTGAAGATGTTGTTGCATCTTTTTACAAGCATCATGAAGAGTTTAATACAAAATCAAATTTGGTAAGGTTTGCTAGTAAAGTTATAAATGAGGAGGAAGGTGATATTACTGAGAGCATATTTAAACATCCTACTTGGGAAAGTGCCTACCAGTCCTATTGCAGAAAGGTTAGAGGTTTAACAAGAAGTTCATTATCAGAGTATGTATTTTTAAAAAGTATATATGCTCAAAAAAAGTTTACAGAATATCCGTTGGCGTTTTTTAGTGATGATAAAGCATGGTTAGATTTTTCAAATGATAAACCTATCTATTCTATAAATGATGCACTTGTTATGGTTAGGATTTCTGAAATAAGTATCTCAGGAAGAGTAGATAATTTAGACTTAAAAATAGATGCCGAAATAGCTTTTTTAGAAGCGCTATATCATGATAAATTACATAAGTTTGATAAAGGATGTAGGTTAGATATTATAAGAAAATATGAGGTTTCCATTCTAAAAAAATCAAAATTAAGCGTTTCACAATGGTTAAGTTTATATCTTACACACTTGAAATATTTCGAAAAAAAATATTCTTTAAGTTTAATAAACGACTCCTAAAAAGTATCATTTATAAAAAAAAGGTACTATACTTTTTTTAAATCATTTTGTGTTGAAAAAATCTCTAATTGTAACAGCTCCTTTTTTAAATAGTATTGGCGGTACCGAGATAGAAGCAGTAACTACTGCGATTTCTTTTTATGACTCCAATAGTTATGATAAAGTTACAGTTTTTTCTGCTGGAGAATTAGATAAAAGTCTGTTTGAAAATTTAATAGAAAATCGCTCGATAGACTTTTTAACGTATCCAACTTTTTTTCAAAAAGAGTAATAAAATTATTTGATAGATTATTTAAAAAAATGGATTTCAATATAATATTTCAGAATATTTATTTTGGAAGTTAAAAGGAAGTTTATACAATGCTTTTTTTATGCTGGCTTACCCAAAAAGTGTTTATTTTTTTCCGATTGCTAAAGCCGTAAATGCTAAAAAAAATGTGTTGCAAAAATAACAATGTGGCATTTTTTTAAAATACCTGAAAAGGATGTTAAGTTTTACAAGTATTTAAAAAATATAATAGTCTTTAATAATATTCAAAAATCATTTTGGAACTCAGAAAATAAATTGAACAATGTTATAGTTCAAGATATCATCATTCCAAATGAAGAGAATTTGTTGGGTTTACACGAGCCTAAGTTTTACGAAGAGAAACCTCTTAAATTTGGTTATTTAGGGCGTATTTCAGAAGAAAAAAATATTGAAGACATCATCAAGCTTTTAGATTATTTAATAAACAAAAAAACAAATCTTGTACTTTAATGATTCAAGGTATAGGTAATAAAAACTATGTTGAGGCGATAAAAAAAATGGCCAGCGAGTTTGATGTCATAAAACATATAGATTTTAGAGATACACATACTTGCCCCAGCAAATCTCACTTGTTTTACAAGCAAATTGATGTTTTTTTAGTAACCTCTAAACACGAAGGTGGTCCAATTACAGCTCTGGAAGCCGCAGCTGCAGGAAGAATGTTGCTAAGTTATAATGTAGGTGCCATGGCCGACAGATTTTCACTGTTTCCTTATATTGTAAACGGTTCGTTTAATGAGTTGTGTAATGCTGCACTTAGTTTTTGTAACTTATCACAAAATGAAAAACTTAGTTTACTTTTGAATATTAGAAATCATTATAAAGACAGCTTATCAAACTCTAAAAAAGGAGCGAAATTGATGAAAATTTTTAAGCATGAATAGTCCGTTAGTTTCTATAATAATACCATGTTATAATGATGCCGAATTTATTGAGAAATCATTAAATTCAGCAATACAGCAATCTTATGAAAATAAAGAAATCATAATTGTAGATGATGGTTCAAATAATAAGACTAAACAGGTTTTAGAACAATTAGAGTCAAGAATCTCAAAGTTAATTACTCAAGAGAATAAAGGTCAGAGTACAGCACGAAATAGAGGGGTTAAAGAAGCTAAAGGAGAATATATTTTGGTTTTGGATAGCGATGATTTTTTTGAGCCAACTTTTTGTGAGAAAGCAGTAAATATATTTTCTAATTCAGAAAAAGTAGCATTAGTAAGTTGTTATGCTAACATTATTGAAGATGAAAAGTTTAAATCTATTTATAAACCATCAGGTGGTGACTTAAAGAATATGTTACTAAATAATACAGCTCTGGGAAGTTTAATGTTTCGACAGAAGGACTGGAATGCAATTAATGGTTATGATGAAGCTATGCGAAATGGTTTCGAAGATTGGGAATTTTATATAAGGGTATTAAAAAATGGTGGAAATGTACATATTATAGAAGAACCCTTTTTAACTATAGAAGGCGTTTAAACTCTACAACGCAAAAAGCAAATTTTAAAAAGTATGATTTATTAAAATACATTTACTTAAAGCACAAGGACGTGTATACAGATAATTATGAATTGTTTGTGCAATATTTATTGGGAAGAATAGAGAGAGAGGAAAAAGAAAAGATAAAAAAAGAATCAACTATAGAGTATAAAACAGGAAAACTACTGATAAAACCGTTAAGTTTTTTTAAGAATTTATTATCATGATTGTCCGCTTTCCAATGGTAAGTATTATAATGGCCACTTATAATAGGTCTAAATTTATTCTTGAAGCATTACATTCAATTCAAGAGCAGACTCACTCAAATTGGGAATGTATTATAGTAGATGATGGTGGTACAGATAATACAAAAGAAGTTATTGCTGATATTTTAACTAAGGATTTAAGATTCAAGTTTTTTAAACGACCAGATAAATATTTAAAAGGATTACCTGGGGCTAGAAATTATGGTTTAGACTTGGCTAAAGGTGATTATGTTATTTTTTTTGATGACGATGATTTTGTACATCCAAATAATCTAGAGTATGGTTTAAAAGCAATAGGCGAAACTCAAACAGATTTTTGTCATTACCAAAAGCAATCTTTTGAAAATAAGTTGCCTCAAGTTAAAACTGAAGATTTAAAAATATACAATACTATAACCAAAGATGATATCGAGGATATTATTAATGGGAATCATAGTTTAGCGTCTTGCACGGTTTTGTGGAAAAAAATGTTTTGAGACCATTAGATTTAATGAAACTCTAATGTATGCAGAAGAATGGGAATGTTATACAAGGGTAATGTTAAATGGTGTTGAGGGAATATCGCTCAATAATATTTTGTACTATAATAGAAAACATGTGGCGTCAAATACAGGGCAGTTTTGGAAAAATGATTCAGTTAAAGTAGGTTCGAAAAAAAGGCACTAATATTAATTGTTTCAAATTTAGAAAAAGCAGGAATGTTATCTCCAAATATTTTTAATTATTTAGTGAATTTGGCAATTTCGTTCAGGGATTTTAATCTATTAAAAACTATTTTTAGGATTTCTAATTTTGCTGTAAAAACAGAAATCTTCTACAAATCGAAATTCGTGTTATACCCAATTTGGGTGTTTATTAAAAAATGGAATAAAAAATAAAATGGAAAAAGTATTCATTTTAAAAATATTTGGAGATAACGTTTATATTAGTCCTATCATAAAACCTGTAATAGGGACTAAAATAGCTTCAACAAATTTAGTAAGACTTGATAGTAAAGTTTTTAACGAATACGTAGCTGTAATTTTTGGAGATCTTAACAATGAAGTTTCAGAAAAACACCATTTAAAAATATTAAAAAAAGTAAATGATTATAGACTTAATCGCTGGAGCTAGGCCAAACTTTATTAAAATAGCACCTATAATAGATGCAATTGAGCATAAAGTTAGAAATGGAGTTAAACTTAGGTTCAGATTAATACATACTGGGCAACATTATGATAAAAATATGAGCTCGCAATTTTTTGAGGATTTAGAAATCCCAAAACCTCACATAAACTTTAATGTTGGTGGCGGCTCTCAAGCTTCGCAAACAGGGGCAATAATGTTAAATTATGAGAATTTACTTGAAAAAGAAAAAAGTGATTTATGTATCGTTGTTGGAGATGTAAATTCAACAATGGCTTGTGCTATAGTAGCAAAGAAAAGTAATATTAAAGTAGCACATGTAGAAGCAGGAATAAGATCAAGAGATATTACAATGCCTGAAGAAATAAACCGAATGATTACAGATAGTATTACTGATTATTATTTCACAACATCTCATTTATCAGGTAACAATTTGATTAATGAAGGAGTTGAGCCCTCAAAAATATATTTTGTTGGAAACGTAATGATTGATACTTTAAAAAAGTTTTATTCTAAGTTTGAAAAACCAGTATTTTGGAATGAATTACAATTAGAAAACAAAAAATTTGTTTTACTCACAATGCATAGACCATCAAATGTGGATGATGCAAAAACATTAAAATCAATAATAGCCGCTGTCTGTGAAAATGTAAGAGGGTTACCTGTTGTTTTTTCTGTACACCCTAGAACATTAAAAGTATTTAAAACTTTAAACATAGAGTATGAAAACCTACATGTTATTGAACCTTTAGGATATCTACAATTTAACTTTCTTACTAAAAATTCTAAAGTTGTAATTACTGATTCTGGCGGAATAACCGAGGAAACTACAGTAATGGGTGTGCCATGTATCACGTTTAGAGATAATACTGAAAGACCAGAAACAATTCATGTAGGAACAAATGAATTAATAGGAACAAATCCTAAAGCGTTTAAACCTATTTTAAATAAACTTTTTGAAAATAAATGGAAGGATGGAGGTATTCCAGAGAAATGGGATGGAAAAGCGGCACAAAGAATTGTAGATGTTTTAATAAATAAAATTCTTGTATAGTTCGTGGTAGAAGCTGATAGGCACATATTAATTATAGTAGATTCTATTGATATTAATGATAGTAGCGCTTCAAAAGGAAGAGTAGCTCTTATTAATAACCTTGCGAAAGCTGGTTTTAATCTTACTGTTTTACATTTTACAAGAAAAATTATAAAACTAGACACTATTAAATGTGTAGCAATTAAGGAAAAAAGTTGAATTATCTATATGTGCTAAGTCGTCTGCAACGTGTTATACAAAGGGTTTTTAAAATTAATTTAGCCCAATATATTGAGCCTCTATTTGGTTTTTCATTCACTTTTTTAATGATGTTAATAGTATCAAATCTGAACTTAAGAATGTTGATATCTCTAAAATAGATTTTGTACTAACGCTTAGTAAAGCAGCTAGTTTTAGACCACATTATGCAATTAATGATTTACCAGAATTTCATAAAAAATGGATAGCATATGTTCATGATCCATTTCCTTTTAGCTGTTACCCTTTTCCTTATGATTGGAAAGAGCCTGGTTTTAAAATAAAAGAAAAGTTTTTTCATGAAGTTGCTAAAAATGCAAAATACTCAGCATTCCCTAGTTTATTATTAAAAGAGTGGATGGGGGATTTTTTTGAAAACTTCAATAAAACAGGAATGGTAATTCCGCACCAAAATTTTAAATTGGAAATAAAAGATATTCAGTCACCTGATTTTTTCAATAAGAATAAATTTAATGTATTACATGCAGGTAATTTAATGAAACCTCGAAACCCTGAAGGGCTCTTGAAGGGTTTTCAATTATTCCTTAAAAACACTCCAAGTGCTGTAGAAGATTCTAATTTATTGTTAATTGGTAATGCGGAATATCATAGACACTTAATAGAATGTTATAATAACAAAATAAGTGGATTATATGCTAACCTAAAAAGTTTACCTTTTAAAAATGTTTACTGGTTACAACAACATGTTTCAGTAAATGTAATTTTAGAAGCTAAGGCCAAAGTAAGTCCATTTTTACCTGGTAAGTTCCCACATTGTATAGCTGCTAATAAGGCTATTTTGCATCTAGGCCCTGAGAAAAGCGAGGTTTTAAGGTTGTTAGGAGAAGATTATCAATATCATGCTGAAATTGATGATTTTAATGCAATTGCATCTAAAATTAGAGATCTTTACATTGAATGGAAAACAAATAAGGAAGGTTTTCAATTAAATAGAAAAGATATTGAGAATTATATTTCACCGTCCTATTTGAAGGAACAAATTATCAATTTGTATAATGAATAAAAGCCAGGTAACAGTTTTAATCGCCACTAGAAATCGTTTGAAAGAACTTCAAAAAACATTAGAAAGAAGTGCTTTTTTACTGGAAGATGAGAGGGTAGAATTCATAATATGTGATGATAGTTCTACAGATGGAACCTCTAATTATATTCAAAAAGAGTTTCCAAAAATCAAACTCTTGAGAAATGAAAAACAGATGGGGATTTTTTACAGTAGAAATTTAATGTTTAGTAATGTGAAAACTAAGTATGCTATTACTATAGATGATGATATTAATTTTGTAAAATCATTTGATGTAAAGAATATATTTAATTACTTTGAAACTCATACCGAATGTGCTATAATGGCATTTAGGATTTTTTGGGGAGAAGAATTACCAAATATTTTGGAGTCCAACGAAGTTCCTGTTCAAGTAAAGTCTTTCGGAGCTGGTGGACATGCTATTAAAATGAAAGATTGGAAATCTATTCCTAAATTACCAGAATGGTTTGTGTTTTATGGAGAAGAAGAGTTTATGTCAATTCAATTATTTAAAAAGGGCAAAGAAGTACATTATACACCAGATTTTTTTGTACATCATAGAGTTGACTTGAAAAAACGAAAAAAGCAGAAAGATTATGTAAGAAGACTTAGGCTATCTTTACGATCAGGATGGTATCTCTATATATTGTTTTATCCTTTAAAAGTAATTCCTAAGCGCATAGTCTACACGTTATGGATGCAACTAAAACTAAAGGTTTTTAAAGGTGATTTTAAGGCGCTTAAAGCTGTTTTTCTGGCATTTGTCGATTTATTATTTAATATGATAAGACTTATAAAAGAATCAAATAGGCTTACTAAAAAGGAGTTTTTAGATTATTCTAAATTGTCTGATGCAAGGTTATATTGGTCGCCAGCAAAGTAAAAGTAGTTAAATACATTTAAATTTAAGAGAGTTTGGAGTCAAACATAAAAACATACAGAAACAGAGCAGAATTTGCTAAAAGCATGTTGCAAAAGTATACATCCCAAGTACCAAATAAAGTTGTAAGCGATATTGGTTCTGGATTTGGTAATATGAAAATTGAAGTCGAAAATATTGGAGGCAAATGGCAACCCTTTGATTATGTGAGAAAAATAGAAGAAGCAGTTATTTGGGATTTAAACAACCCTGTGCCTGCAGGTGTTAAAAAAGCAGGAATGGTTATTTTTCTGGAAGTTTTAGAACATTTAGATAACCCGTTTTTAGGAATTCAAAATATCTCAAATCATATGGAAAAGGGAGGTATTTTAATCTTAAGCACTCCAAATCCTCAGTCTAGTAAAAATACATTAAGTTTGTTTTTAAGAGGCTCTCTTTATGCATTTCAAGAAAAGCATATTGTAGAAAATCATGTATTTACACCTTGGAAACATGTTGTTTACGAATTTTTAAAAGAAGTAATTTAGAAGTTTTAGAGTATGCAATTGTAGATACACAGTACAAAGACATAAGAAGGAATTCTTTTAAAGACTGGGTGAAATACAATATTGAATCTTATATAGAACATAAAAATCCGTTAGCAAAAGGTATGAGTTATGGTTTGGTAGCACGAAAAATTAAATAATGAGCGTAAAATTAATAGCTGAAATAGGACAAGCACACGATGGAAGTTTGGGTACCGCACATAGTTACATTGATACCTTAGCTAAAACAGGTGTTAATGCCATAAAATTCCAAACGCACATAGCTGAAGCCGAAAGTAGTATTTACGAGCCTTTTAGAGTCAAGTTTTCGAAACAGGATAATACCCGTTTTGACTATTGGAAGCGCATGGAATTTACTCTAGAACAATGGAAAGATATTAAGCAACATTGCGATGAAGTTGGATTGGAATTTATGAGCTCGCCATTTAGTAACGCGGCGGTTGATGTTCTAGAAGTTGTTGGTATTAAACGTTATAAAATTGGTTCAGGAGAGGTTAATAATTTTTTGTTACTGGAAAAAATTGCACAAACTGGTAAGCCAATTATTCTGTCATCAGGAATGAGTTCTTATGAAGAATTGGATAAAACTGTAGCGTTTTTAAAGTCCAAGCAAATAGATTTTTCAATATTACAATGCACAACATCCTATCCAACAAAACCAGAGCAATACGGTTTAAATGTAATTCAAGAATTGAAATCAAGATATAATGTTCCCGTTGGTTTTTCAGACCATTCTGCAAAAATCGAAACCGCTGTAGCAGCAGTTGCTTTAGGTGCGGAAATTTTAGAGTTTCATGCTGTTTTTAGTAAAGATGATTTTGGTCCGGATGTCACATCATCATTAACTATAGAGGCCATAAAAGAACTGGTAATTGCTGTCCGAAATATAGAAAAGGCGCAAAAACATCCAATAGATAAATCTGATAATTCCAAATTTGCAGAACTTAAGGTTATTTTTGAAAAATCACTAGCAATCAATAAGGATTTGAAAAAAGGACATAGTATTCAGTTTTCAGATTTAGAAGCCAAAAAGCCAGCAAATAGAGGTGTTTCAGCTTCAAGATTTAATGAAATCATAGGAAAACAAATTGTAAGAGATATGAAGCAATGGGATTTTTTATCTAAAGAGGACATAGATTAAATATGAATAAATTAGAACGTTTAGCATTAAACAAATATTTGAAGTTCTCAAATTTTGAAGGAAGTCAACATATTGCTACGGAACATGCCATATATAGAGTGCTTGAAAATGTTAAAATGAATAACTCAGAAAGCGTTTTAGAGATAGGTTTGGGAATTGGAACTTTATACAGTTCTGTATACTGCTTTAATAGTGAAATAAGGTATTCTGGAACAGAAAACAATGAGTTTTGCCTAAATAGTCTAAAGAAAAACTTAAATGATAGTTACAATGATTTAGATATTTATAATGATGTAAGTTCAATAAAGGGAGATAATTTTGATTTAATTATTATTGATGGTAAAGATGAATCTATTGATGTTTTACCATCTTTAACAAACAAAAATGGTGTTTTGATTATTGAAGGAGATAGAAAAGATCAAGAAAAAAATAAAAAAATTGTATCCAAAATCTAAATTTGTTCATATAATATCTCTTAAAAAGAATAATTCAAAAGGAGTTTTTGAAGATTATAACTATCAAGGAGGCGTAAAAGTATTTTTTATAAACCCCAATTTAAAGCAACTTTTGTATTACAGTAAACATAAATGGCTAACTTTTATTAAATATAAAATTAGAAAAATCAGAAGTTAGAATGAGTACAAGAAAAATTTGCGTGGTAATTACAGCGAGACCTTCTTACAGTAGGGTTAAAACTGCTTTAACGGCTATAAAAAATCATCCAAAATTAGAGTTGCAACTTGTTGTTGCAGGTTCGGCTTTATTAGATCGTTATGGAAATGCAGTAGATTATATTGAAAACGATGGTTTTAAAATTGATGCTAAAGTTTTTATGGTTTTAGAAGGTGAAAACAAAACTTCTATGGCTAAAACTACAGGTTTAGGCGTTATGGAATTAGCTAATACATTCTATAATTTAAAACCTGATGCAGTAGTAACCATTGCAGATCGTTTTGAGACTTTGGCAACTTCAATAGCGGCCTCGTATCAAAATATTCCGCTCATTCACATTCAAGGAGGTGAGGTTACTGGTAATATTGATGAAAAAGTACGACATGCGAATACAAAGTTAGCAGATATCCATTTGGTAGCTTCAAAAGATGCAAAAGCTAGAGTTATTAAAATGGGAGAAGACGAAGCTTATGTGTTTAATACAGGTTGTCCTTCAATTGATATTGCATATCAAGTGAGTAAATCACCTCAGTTAAATTACAATCCAATCCAAAAATACGGGGGTGTAGGTAATACCATAAATTGGCAAGAAGGATATATAGTTGTGATGCAGCATCCAGTAACTACTGAGTATGCAGCAGCAAAAGAAAATGTTTTAGCAACATTAAAAGTGATTCATGATTTGGGAATTCCAACGTTTTGGTTTTGGCCGAATGTAGATGCAGGAGCAGATGGCACTTCAAACGGAATTCGTTCGTATAGAGAAATTCATAAGCCAGAGAATATTCATTTTTTAAAAATATGATTCCAGAAGATTTTCTGAGATTGTTAATTAATAGCAAGTGCTTAGTGGGTAATTCAAGTGTTGGAATCAGAGAATGTGCTTATTTGGGAGTACCAGTAGTTAATATTGGTACACGACAAAACGGAAGAGCAAGAGGGCAAAATGTAGTAGATGTTTCTTATGAAGAGGCTGCTATTAAATCTGGTATATTAAATAGGATTGAGGAGCATAGAAGTATTCCAAATGACTCCATTTATGGTGAAGGGAACTCTGGAGAGAAAATCGCTGATATTTTAGCTGAAATAACACTACGTTTTCATAAAACCATTGCTTACTAATGAGAGTTTTAGGTCTTATTCCAGCACGTGGTGGTTCAAAATCCATTCCCAAAAAGAATATAAAAATTCTGAATGGGAAACCCCTGATGCAATATACGGTTGAAGCTGCAAATCAGTCAAAACTACTTTCAAAAGTGATTTTGAGTTCTGATGATGATGCCATTATTGAAGTTGCAAAACAGTTGAATTTAGAAGTGCCATTTATAAGACCTGAACATTTAGCAGAAGATAAATCGCCTACTTTGGGTGTTATTCAACATGCTATAAAATTTTATCAGGAACAAAACATCATGTTTGATGCGGTTTGTTTACTTCAAGTTACAAGTCCGTTTAAAACAGGTGAATTCATAGATGCTGCTATACATAAATTTATAGAAAGTAAATGTGACGCCTTAGTTTCAGCGCAGCAAGTACCAGACGAGTACAATCCTCATTGGACATTCAAGGAAAACGCAAATGGCAATTTGGAATTGTTCACAGGTGAACCGCGAATCATCTCAAGGCGTCAAGACTTACCTGAAATTTACCATAGGGATGGTTTGATTTACATCACTAAAACGTCTGTTTTAATGGAACAAAACTCTTTATATGGCACAAAATTGGGATATATAAAATCGCCTTTAGATTACACCATAAATATTGATACTATGGAAGATTGGAAACAGGCTGAGGCATTTTTAAACTCTAAAAGTATTTAATATGTGTGGTATTGCAGGAATTATTGGAGCGGGTAATCGTAAGCTTCAATTGGAAAATATGTTGCAATCCCAAAACCACCGAGGTCCAGATTTCACAGGTGATTTTTTTGAAGAAGGTCAGATAGCTTTAGGGCATAACAGATTATCTATTATCGATTTGTCTCAAAGTGCAAACCAACCTTTTAAGGATAATTCGGGGCGATATACCATTGTTTTCAATGGCGAAATTTATAATTATTTAGAACTCAAAAAAGATTTAGAAACAGATTACGATTTCAAAACAGTTTCAGATACTGAAGTATTACTAGCTGTATTTATAAAACATGGTAAAAATTGTTTGTCATTATTGAATGGTATGTTTGCGTTCGCTATTTGGGATAATTTGAAGAAAGAATTATTTGCTGCCAGAGACCGTTTCGGGATTAAACCATTTTATTACATTCAGAATAAAAATGTATTTCTGTTTTCAAGTGAAATAAAAGCATTATTCGCTGCTGGAATTAAAAAACAACCCAATGAAAAAGTATGGTCTCAATATTTTGCATATGGGAGTTACGGATTGCCAGATGAAACATTTTGGGATGGAATTAAACAACTATCGGCAGGACATTATTTAGAGTACCATCAAAAGAGTTTGAAAATTGAGAAATGGTATGACTTTGTTGTAAATGTTGAGAATCAATCTAAAATAAAAGATTATCATGAAGCTAAAGATATTTATACCAATTTATTAATTGATAGTATTTCGTTAAGATTCAGAGCAGATGTTTCAATCGGTTTCAACATTAGCGGTGGTTTAGATAGTTCTGCATTATTGGCATTGGCGAATATTTCTCAAAAGAATATTTCAAAAATTGAAGCTTTTACCTTTTATACTGGTGACGAAAATTATGATGAAATTCCATGGGTAGAGCAAATTATTACAAGCTATAAAAACCCATTAAATAGAGTGTTGTTGGAGCTAAGTGAAGTGAATACCTTGTCTAAATTTATTTCCAAGAAGCAAGATGAACCATTTGGGGGAATTCCAACCTTGGCATACTCAAAGCTATTTGCTGTTGCTTCTAAAAAAGGCGTAAAAGTGATTTTGGACGGACAAGGCATGGATGAACAATTAGCTGGTTACGATTATTACAGAACCAATTCTCAGTCTACAATTCAGGGGGTAAGCAAATCGCCTTTTAGAAAGAACATGTTGAATGAAGCATTTCTAAATAATAGTACTAAAAACAAATACCCAAGGCTATTTGATGATATTGTTAAAAACCTGCAATATAGAGATTTGTTTTACACAAAAATACCGAGAGCCTTACGATTTAATGATAGAATTTCTATGGCATATTCAACAGAATTAAGAACACCTTTTTTAGATTATAGATTAGTAGAATTTGGGATTGGATTACCTACAGAATTCAAATTAAAGAGTAATCACGGAAAGCAATTGCTACGAGATGTAATTTCAAAATATGTAGATAAAAGTGTGTCCTATGCGCCAAAGCGCCCTTTACAAACGCCTCAAAGAGAATGGTTAGGAAACGAACTGAAAGGATATGTACAGCAGCATTTAGATAAACTCAAGTCAAGTAAAGTTAAATCTTGGTTCAATCAAACTGAAATTGATAAGGAATGGCAACGTTATATAGCTGGAGATAATCAATCAAGTTTTCATATTTGGCAACTTGTAAATTGTGCGACTTTAATGGACTAAAAGTGTAATGCTTTAGTTGAAAAAGCCCTATATTTATCGCAATTTTCAAATGATAAAACCTTTCAGATTTGCAAGAAAAAAAGTCAAAATTAGCATTAGTGATAACTGATGGAGTAGGCTTTAGAAATTATGTATTGAGTGACTTTTTTAATGAGGCGTCAAAGGCATTTGATGAAATCATTATATTTTCGGGTTTACCAAAATCTAGCTTTGAAGGTTTTTTGTTAAGCAACTGTATTGTTGAAGAACTCGAAGATTTTAGAGAAACACCTAAAATATGGTTGTTTAGAAAATTAAAGGAAGTGGCGCATTTGCAGCGTCATAAAAACAATAATTTCGGAATACAAGATAATCTC
Source organism: Jejuia sp. G7-7 (assembly GCF_055808955.1). Taxonomy (NCBI): domain Bacteria; kingdom Pseudomonadati; phylum Bacteroidota; class Flavobacteriia; order Flavobacteriales; family Flavobacteriaceae; genus Jejuia; species Jejuia sp. G7-7. Next base: position 1,379,063 of record NZ_JBVVSZ010000001.1, on the reverse strand, counting down.
AAAATCAATTACCCTAAAAAGAATTCAAAACGCGGAGTTTTAACAAAATTGGTGTTCTTGTGGACGTATTTTTTTAATTCAGAATCTTGGATAAATAGATATTGGAACCTTCAAAAGAAAACTTTGGCAAATAATAAAGTTACTAAAGGTTATATCCAATTACTTAAAAAATACAATCCAGATAAGTTGTTTTTTACACACCAACGTCCGGCATATGTAGCTCCTATAATTGTTGCCGCTGAACAACAAAATATAGAAACAATTACCTTTATTTTTAGTTGGGATAATTTAGCCTCTAAGGGTAGAATGGCTGGTAATTTTGATGAGTATTTTGTTTGGAGTAACTTAATGAAAAGTGAGCTGTTGGAGTTTTATACTAATTTAAAACCCAACCAAGTTACAGTAGTTGGAACACCGCAATTTGAACCTTATGTACTGTCACGTTATAAAACTGATAAAACTAGTTTTATGGCAAAGTTTAAATTAGATAGTGCTAAGCAAACTATTTGCTATAGTTGCGCTGATAGTTCTATTGGAGCAAATGATGAAGTTCATATTAGGGCTTTGTGGAATTATATAAAAAAACGTGATGATTTGCAACTCTTAGTAAGAACATCTCCTGCCGAAGAGGGTAAACGTTTTGAACATTTGGTTAAAGATATTCCAGAAATAATATGGAATATTCCAAACTGGATTCAAATGCGAAAAATTCATACCGAATCTTGGTCGCAGCGATTACCAACAGTTGAAGATGTTATCGATTTAAAATCTATTTTACAGTTTTCTGATGTGAACGTAAATATGCTCTCCACCATGAGTTTAGATTTTATGATTTTTGATAAACCTGTCATAAATACTGTTTTTGGAAATGCAGAAAATGGACTGTATGACGATCAGCGTTTTTTAAAATATGTACATTATAATTATGTTGTGAAAAGTGGCGCAGTAACTATTGCCAAAAATGAAGAGGAACTCTATCAACAGTTGGATGAGGCATTAACGACTCCAAATAAAAGGCAAGGACAAAGAAAAGAAATATTAGAATTAGAAATTGGTAGACCTATTTTAGGGACCAGTAAACGCATTGTAGAAGCTTTAAAATGAAATCGATAGCCGTTATTTGTAATTACCAATTAAAGCCTGAGAGAATTGGCAGTATGGATAGATTCTATCTTGGTTTTGATGTAAAGGTTAAAAAGCAGGGATATAGAATCGACTGGTTTTTTTCGGGTTATCAAGAATTTGATTTTTATAAAGATTTAAATGTTCACGGTGCGAAAAATCAATCAGTAGAAAATCTGTTTTTAGAACATTCAAAAATTCAAAATAAAACTTATGATGTTGTAATAACTCATTTTGTTGAATTATGTACTGCTTTTTTTAAATCGGTTAAAGCACTAAATAATTCTCATGTTATTGCTGTGGATCATAATCCAAGACCTTTAGAAGGGTTTTCATTTAAGAAGCGTATTAAAAACAAATTAAAAGGCATTATTTATTCAAGATATATTGATGAATTTGTAGGTGTTTCAAAATACACACAAAACCATATTTTAAAAGATTATGGACATTTTTTAAAACCTAAAGTTAAAGTTGTTTACAATGGCATTGCTTTTGGTAGATTTAAAAAACGAATCTTGCCGAACAAGCATAAGTTTATTGTAGCATCACATTTAAGACATTCAAAAGGTATTCAAGATTTAATAAAAGCAGTATCGCTTTTAGATAAAGATTCAAGTGCTAAAATAAAGATAGATATTTACGGAGAAGGCCCTTATGAGAAGGAACTCAAGTTACTAACAAAGACTTTAGGGTTGGAGCAATCTATTAATTTTAAAGGTAGTTCATCAAAGCTTCCAGAACTCTTTTGTAATTACAGTTATATGTTACAGCCTACCTACATGGAGTGTTTTAGTTTATCTATTTTAGAAAGTTTGTCTGCTAATGTTCCAGTAATTACAACGCAAGTAGGCGGCAATTTAGAAGTGGTTTCTCATGGAGTGAATGGATATGTTTTTCAAGCAGGACAGGTTAATGATTTAGTTGCAATTCTTTCATCTATAACTAAAGGGGAAATAGAAATTATTGATGACGTAAGCAAGCTAATAGAAACTGAATACTTTCTTGAAAAGATGGTGGATGAACATATAAAATGTTTGCCATGCACGTAGCTTTTTTAACTCCAGAATATCCGCACGAAAGTCTAGGTAACTCGGCAGGTTTAGGTACAAGTATCAAAAATCTAGCTATAGAACTTGTAAAACAAGATGTGAAAGTATCTGTATTTGTATATAGTCAAAATAATGATGAGATTATTAATACAGAAGGTGTTGAAATTCATAAAATTGCTCAAAAAAATTATCCAATTTTTGGATGGTATTTATATCGAAAACATATTGAAAAACGAATCAATTCATATATAAAAAGTAATAAAATTAGCATTATTGAAGCACCAGATTGGACTGGAATAACAGCATTTATGTCATTAAAATGTCCTTTACTTATAAGACTTCATGGAACAGACGCTTATTTCTGTGATTTAGAAAATAGAAAGCAGAAATTTAAAAATTATTTCTTTGAAAAAAGCATTAAAAAACGCCGATAAAATAGTTTCGGTAAGTGAATTTACTGCAAAAAAAACTAAGGATATTTTTAGTTTAAATGATGATATAGAAGTGGTTTTTAATGGAATTAATATTGAAAAATTTAAGCCAGTAGATGCAAAAGTAAACAAAGGGCAAATACTATATTTTGGTAGTATTATAAGAAAAAAAGGCGTTTTAGAGTTGTCTAAAGCTTTTAATTTTTTAGCTCAACAAAATGCAGATGTTTCGTTGGTGTTATTAGGAAAAGATGTTGTAGATATTTTTGAAGGACAATCAACTTTAGAGCTATTTTTAGATAATTTGTCCCCTAGAGTAAAACCCAAAGTAGTCTATTTAATTGAAGTGCCTTATAATGAAGTTTCTAAGATTATTGCCAGATCACAATTAATAACGCTACCGAGTTTTGCTGAAGCCCTACCAATGACTTGGCTTGAGACAATGGCAATGGAAAAGCCACTAGTAACCTCAAACATAGGTTGGGCAAAAGAAATGATGGTTGATGGAGAAACAGGATTTACAGTAAATCCTAAAAACCATCAAGAATACGCCAACAAATTGAAACAACTTTTAGAAGATGAAGATTTGGCAAATAGTTTTGGTAAACAAGCTAGAAAGGTAGTTTTAGAGAAGTTCGAATCTAAAATGATTACACAAAAAAACATTAATCTATATAGACGAATCATTAATAAAAAAAGATAGTAAGAATAAGAGTGATTATCATTTACCACAAAAATAACGCAGTAACTTCTATTTGGAACACCGATATTTCAGAGGCAATTCCTTTGTCTTCAAAAAAAATATCAAAAGTACTTTTAGAGCTTGCAAACATCTATTCTAACCAGTTTATAGTTTGGTGTAATGAATACGTAAAAGATAATTTAAACCATGAGGAATTTAAGAAAATGGAGCTTCAACAAAAGGTTTTTGTGTCTTTTAATTTAAATGAAACACCCTTTTTGACAAATGCCATCGGTTATGTAAACGAAACACCTTTTATTAAAATTAACAGAGAGGTTGTATATCCAACATGGTTGATGAGTAGTAATATTGGAGGTGTAAATGCATCAATTTTATTAGCTGTTGAAAATCAAATAAAACAAGATGTTAACTTTGGTTATTTTTTAAATTCTTTAGCTAAGTTAAGTATGCCGTTAGGTGTACTATGTTATAGTAACCCTAAATTGCTGAAGCCTAATTCTGTTAAAGAAGAACTTGATAAAAGCACAAGTAATTATGTTTTATTTAAGTTCGTGAAACAGCATTATAAAGTAGTTTGGGTTTTCTTACTATTTGTTAATTTTGTTTTTCATCAAAAAAGAATTCCTTTGATTCCATTTTTCTTTTCTTTATTCATGAAAAGGAGAACATTGAAAGAAAATAGTTTTAACCATATAACATTAGAAAGAAAATCAGTTACAAGCAGCGATTCCATTTCGGTGGATGTGGTCATTCCAACAATTGGTAGAAAAAAATATTTGTATGATACATTAAAGGATTTGTCGCATCAAACTCTTTTACCTAAGCAAGTTATTATTGTAGAACAAAACCCGATTCCAAATTCTAAAACAGAACTAAATTACCTGTTTGATCAAGAGTGGCCGTTTAAAATCCAACATCATTTTACACATCAAACAGGTGCTTGTAATGCTAGAAATATTGCATTAGAAATGATTGAGAACGAATGGGTGTTTTTAGCAGATGATGATATTGTACTTAAATCAGATTTTTTAGAAAAGGCAAATAAAGTAATTGGAGAAGTTGGTCAGCAAGCCTATACATTTTGCTGTCACCTAATAAATGAAAAGTTATCTGTCAAAAACAAAAAGCAATGGCTAACTTTTGGAACATGTTCTAGTATGGTACATGTAGATGCTATTAAAGATGCCAGTTTTTCTTTAGCTTTTGAACATGGCTATGGAGAAGATACAGATTTTGGAATGCAGCTTAGAAATAAAGGTGTTGATATTATATATTTACCAGAACCTAAAATTTTGCATTTAAAAGCGCCTTTTGGCGGTTTTAGAACCACGCCTAAACTGCTATGGTCTGATGACAATGTGCAACCCAAACCATCACCAACAATACTATTATTTTTAAAAAAGCATTTTACCAAAGCACAAATTTTAGGTTATAAAACAACATTATTTTTAAAATATTATAGAGTTCAAAAAGTAAAGAACCCGTTTAACTATTATAAAAAATTTGGAGAGCAATGGGAAAAAAGTCATTATTGGGCAAATCAATTAATGCAAAAACATCATTAACATGAATTTTTCATTAATTATTTGTACTTATATGCGCCCAAAATCGATTTTAGATTTACTTGAATCGGTCCGACAGCAAAAGCTTTATCCAAATGAAATTTTGATAATAGATGGTTCAGTAACTAATGAAACAGAGTTGGTATTTCAGAAAAACAATTTTGAAAATTTAAAATATTACAACGTTGAAGAGAAATATAGAGGTTTGACAAAACAACGTAATTACGGTATTAATTTAGTGGACAAAGCTTCCGAAATTATTTGTTTTTTAGATGATGATATTATTTTAAATGTTAATTATTTTGAAGAATTAATCAGTACTTATAAAGCTAAGCCAGGAGCATTGGCAGTTGGTGGTTATATTACAAATGAAGTTGAGTGGGAAAAAGTTTCAAGTATATTCAGCTCTAATAAATTTCACTTTGATGGTTGGATACGTAATGAGCCTTCCCGATTTAAATTAAGACGAAAATTTGGCTTATTACCAGATACTAATCCTGGGTTTTTACCCACATTTGCTCATGGTAGAAGTGTGAGTTTTTTGCCTCCTTCAGAAAAAATATATGAAGTAGAACAAATTATGGGAGGTGTTTCTTCTTATAAAAAAGAGATTTTTGAAACGTTGAAGTTTTCAACATATTTTGAAGGGTATGGTCTTTATGAAGATACAGATTTTTCGTTAAGACTTGCAAAACTAGGGAAACTATATATAAATACAAAAGCGCAATTGGCACATTATCATGAAGCATCCGGAAGGCCAAATACCTATAAATATGGAAAAATGGTGATGCGAAATGGCTGGTATATATGGCGAGTTAAATATGCAAACCCCACTATAAAAGCCAGAATTAAGTGGCATGCAACAGCCTTATTATTAACATTAATTAGATTTACTAATGTTTTTACTTCAAATAAAAAAGGTGAGGCATTTTCAGAGACTTTAGGAAGAATAATAGGTTGGTGGTCTTTAGTTTTTAATAAACCAAAAATTGAATTATGAATTTTGTAATCATTTCTCATGTAATTCATAAAGTAAGTGTTGGAAAAATTTCAGCCTACGAACCTTATATTAGAGAAATGAATTTATGGCTAAAATACGTCGATAAAGTTACCATAGTTGCCCCAGCGATAGTAGAAAAACCCACAACTATTGAAGTGCCTTATCAGCACCAAAATATAGCATTAAAGAAAATACCTAAAATAGAGTTTACCTCACTCAAGCATATCTTTAAATCAATTATTCTATTACCTATAATTTATATTCAAATTTTTAATGTTTGTAAAAGCGCAGATCATATTCATTTAAGGTGTCCAGGAAACATTGGTTTATTAGGATGTCTTGTTCAAATTTTATTTCCTAAGAAAATAAAAACTGCCAAATATGCTGGTAATTGGAATCCTAAAGCAAAACAACCTTTGAGTTATAAATTTCAAAAATGGCTATTAAATAATTCATTTTTATCTAAAAACATAACTGTCTTGGTTTATGGGGAATGGGAGCATCAAACCAAAAATATCAAACCTTTTTTTACAGCATCTTTTAAAAAAACTGATATAGAACCTATAAAGCAAAGAAACTATAAAGATCAACTACAATTTATTTTTGTTGGGAGTTTAGTAGCAGGAAAACGTCCAGATTTGTCTATTAAAATTGTAGAGTCACTAATTCAAAAGGGTTTCAATATCAATTTAAAACTATTTGGAGAGGGTGTAATGAGGGGTGAATTGGAGGGTTACATTAAAACTAATAACCTAAATGCTTACATAAGCATTGAAGGTAATAAACCCATTGAAATTATTAAAAGGGTTTTAAAAGAAGCACATTTTTTAATATTACCATCAAAATCAGAAGGTTGGCCTAAAGCGGTTGCAGAAGCTATGTTTTTTGGCACTATTCCAATAGCTACAAAAGTATCGTGTTTGCCATACATGCTAGAAACAGGAAATAGGGGGTTTTGATTGAACCAGAAGTAAATGATGCAGTTTTTAAAATATCCCAAGTTATAACTCATGGAGATTTATTCAAGATGTCTAAATTAGCATCAGAATGGTCACAACAATTTACTTTAGATTATTTCGAATCTGAAATTAAAAAAACTTTTGATATCCTAGATGCGTGTTCTTCAACTTATAGATTCCTTAGAACCAGGTGGTGCCGAGCGTGTTGCAGTTAATTTTGCTAATGGGGTAATAGATTCATGTGATAGAGTTTTTATATGTACAAGCCGTAGAGAAGGTGTTTTGAAGGCGAGTATTGATAAAGGTGTTGGGTACTTATTTTTGAACAAAACAGCTACACTAGACTTTAAGGCTTTAAAGCTTTTGAATAGGTTTGTAAAAAAAGAACGAATAGATGTTATTCATGCACATTCATCATCTTATTTTTTGGCAACATTAGTTAAATTAGTTAATAGAAAAATAAAAATTATATGGCATGATCACTACGGAAATAGTGAGTTTTTACATGAGCGAAAATCAATGGTGCTTATGCTTTGTTCATATAAATTTAGCCATATAATAAGTGTTAACTCTACTTTAAAAGATTGGGCTATTAAGAACCTAAAATGTAAACAAGTAGATGTTTTAACTAATTTTGTAGATGAAAATAAAAGTGGTTTTAAACAAACAACCTTGAAAGGTATAGCAGGTAAACGATTGCTTTGTTTGGCAAATTTACGACCTCAAAAAAATCATCAATTACTGATAGAATCATTTTCTAACTTAAAAAATAATGATTGGTCGTTACATTTGGTTGGTAAAGATTTTAATGATGACTATTCCAAGACATTGAGAAATAAAATTTTTGAACTTAATTTATCTAACTCAGTTTTTATTTATGGAAGCTGCCCTGATATCAGTAATATTTTGAATCAATCTGATATTGGTGTACTATCTTCAAAATCAGAGGGTTTGCCGTTATCATTGTTAGAATATGGTTTGGCAAAACTTCCAGTTATAGTCACAAATGTTGGGGATTGTAATTTAGTGATTTCAAACAGTAGTTTGGGGAGGTTAATAGATTCAAATAATCAACAAGAATTTAGTAAAGCGTTATTTGAGCTAACTGAAGATGAAATTTTAAGAACACAATTGGGGGTTTCTCTGTTTAATCATGTAAAAGAAAATTTTGGAAAGCAACAAGCTATTAAAAAATTGGTTAATATATATCAAAATATATAAGTGTATATTCTAAAAAGTACATATTTAAGATTAGCAATAATTCACTTGGTATTAGGGTTTATTATTTACACGGTAAAATCCCTGTCTGTAATTTATTTTTTGTTAATTGTTGGAGTAAGTGTTTTATATATACTTAAAGCTCCAATAAAGGATAAAACTATTACGGTGCTTATTGCATGTGCATATTCGGTTAGTGCTGAAGTGTTTTTGAGAATGACAGGAGGAAATATAGGTTACGAATCTTCTAAATATGCTGTAACTCTATTTATGATTTTAGGGATGTTGTTGAGTGGAAAGGTTGATACGAGAGCTTACACATATATAATCTTTATTTTTCTATTAGTACCCGGAATTATAGTAGCTTCTAGCACCTTGAATTTAGACACAAACGTAAGAAAAGCTGTGACTTTTAATTTAAGTGGTCCGTTTTGTTTAGGAATTTCTGCACTTTATTGTTACAACAGATCTTTAAGGTTTCAGGAAATGAAAAAGTTAATTCTCGCTTTTTTATTACCGCTGCTTTCTACTGTAGTATATTTATCTTTATATACGCCAAGTCTAAAAGAAGTATTAACAAGTACAGGGTCAAATTTTGCAACTTCAGGAGGGTTTGGTCCAAATCAAGTGTCTACAATGCTAGGAATTGGTATTTTTATGTTGGTTGTAAAGTTTTTTCTGGATTCTAAAACTCTTTTTTTAAACTATTTAACTTGTGCTTAATTGCTTTTATGACTTATAGAGCGTTAATTACTTTTAGTAGAGGTGGTGTTTTTGTTGCTGCAATAATGATTATTGCTTTTGTAGGAACCTATTATGTGTATACAACTAAACAGTTTCGAATAAAGATAATTAGTTTAATGAGCATATTTGGACTTGTTTTAGCTTTTACATGGATGGTAAGTTCTTTTAATACTTTTGGATTATTGGATAAACGTTATGCCAACGAAGATGCTATTGGTCGAGAAAAACAAGACATTACTACAGGTAGAAAAAATCTTTTAGAATCAGAATTAAATGCATTTTTTGAAAATCCTTTTTTTGGTGTAGGTGTCGGAAAAATGAAAGAAATAAGACTAGCAGAGGATGGTATTGTATCTGCATCTCATAATGAGGTCACAAGAATGCTATCAGAACATGGAATGATTGGTGTTTTAGCGCTTTTAATTTTAATTACTACACCTTTAGTATTTAGAATAAAAAACAGGAAAAATATATTTTTTTATTCTTTCTATTTGTTTTGGTTTTTAACCATAAATCATTCGGCTATGCGAATAGCAGCACCAGCATTTATTTATAGTTTATGTCTATTGAATTTAACTTTTGAGTCGCCAAAACCTAAAAGAAAAAAGAAACTATCACAAGTAAACTAAAGCTAATGTAATTGTTTAAGAGATAGAAGTATATGAAGAAAATCCTTTACATAGGAAATCAATTATCAACTAAGGATAAAACTGAAACTACAATTGATACATTAAGTAAATTGTTGCGTTCAGACGGTTTTGATGTATTAACAGCTTCTAGTAAAACTAATAAACTGTTACGGTTATTAGATATGTTATTTCATATAATTAAGTATAGAAATTATGCTGATTATGTATTAATTGATACTTATAGTACTACCAACTTTTTTACGCCTATTTATCAAGTCAATTATGTCGATTTTTTAAGTTGAAATATGTTCCAATTTTGCATGGGGGTAATTTACCTGATAGATTGAAAACTTCTCCCAAACTTTCAAAACAGTTATTCAGTAATGCTTTTATAAATGTATCTCCCTCTTTATATCTAAAAGCAAATTTTGAAAAATTTGGTTTTAAAAATTTGACTTACATACCTAATTCAATTCAGCTTAAGAATTACAAATTTGAGAAACGAACTATTAAAAAAGTAAAACTACTATGGGTAAGGTCTTTTTCTAAACTATACAATCCTCAATTGGCAGTTAAGATTCTAAAAGCACTTAAAGATGAAAATATAAAAGCTAGTCTATGTATGATTGGTCCAGATAATGACGGAAGCCTAATTGAAACAAAAGCGCTTGCAAAAAAAATGAATCTGGATGTTGAATTCACAGGAAAGTTAACCAAAACAGAATGGCACAATAAGTCGGCAGGGTATAATATTTTTCTCAATACTACAAACATTGATAATATGCCAGTAAGCGTTATTGAATCCATGGCTTTAGGTTTACCTGTAATATCTACAAATGTTGGAGGATTACCTTTTTTAATTGATAATGAAGTAGATGGTGTATTAGTTGAACCTGATAATATTAATATTTTTATATCGGCAATTTCAAATCTTGTAGATAATCAAAATTATTTAGATAAGATTGTAATCAATGCAAGAGAAAAAGTAAAACAATATGATTGGGACGTTGTGAAGTATAAGTGGTTTTCAATTCTTTCTTAACATTTTATAAATTTACTTAGTATATTTGGGTCTGCATTCTAACCTCCCTAATATAAATGCCAAAAAAAGGTATCCATTTTAATATCTCCGAGCGAAAGGTGCTTTTAAGGCTCATCGATGTAGCAATAGTATTGTTGGTTTTATATTTTGTGGGTAATACTTTCGAATTTGATTACTTCTCAATTACCCCTGAAAATTGGAAATGGATGTTTGTTTTAATTGTCTATATTTCTGTTTTTGGTACTATTTTCGAATTATATGATTTGCAAAAGTCTAGCAAGATTGAAAAGTTTGGATAAATGTTTTATTAACATCTTCTATAACAGTATTATTCTATCTTTTAACGCCTTACCTAACTCCTGTTTTACCAGAAAACAGATTGCAAATTTTGTATTTTTTCGTCTCGATTTTAGGAGCACTATTAATTTGGCGTTTCGCATACATTACATTTGTAACCTCTCCTCGGTTTTATAAGAAAGTATTGATAGTTGGAGAGACCTCGAATATCAAAACCATATTAAAGACCTTCAATGATGCAGACCCTAATTACAAAATAGTAGGATTTATTAATTGTGAAATAGAAAAAACAGAAAAGGTCAAGTTTAAGGATTTAATCGAATACAGCCCGAAACAAATTTACCAAGTAATTAAAGATAATCATATCTCTGAAGTAGTAGTAGTAAGTTATAACTCTGAGAATATTACCTCAGAGATTTATACAGACTTAATTACTTTGCTTGAAGGTGGATTACCAATTAAAGAATATACGCAGGTTTATGAAGAATTGACCCAAAGAGTACCTGTGCAGTTTGTTGGGAAAGATTTTTATAAATATTTCCCATTTAGTAGAAGTAATCAAAATAAGATGTATCTTTTTTTCATCGTTTTTTGATATTATTATATCAGCTATGGGAATTTTAATTGGAGTTTTGTTTTTACCCTTTATTCTATTAGGAAACCTCATAGCTAATAGAGGTCCTCTTTTTTATACCCAAGAACGCATTGGTAAAAACGGTAAACTTTTTCAAATTGTGAAGTATAGAACCATGATTATAAATGCTGAAAAGGACGGCGTAGTTTGGGCAAAAAGAATGATAGAAGAATAACACCCTTTGGAAAATTCATGCGAAATACAAGACTAGATGAAGTACCACAGTTTATAAATGTTATAAGAGGAGAAATGAGTTTAATTGGGCCAAGACCAGAACGTCCTCATTTTGTTAGAGAGTTATCTCAAGTACTTCCTTTTTATGAGACACGTCATATTGTAAAACCGGGAGTTACAGGTTGGGCGCAAGTGAAAACTAGATATGGTTCATCAATTGATGATAGCCTATTAAAGTTGCAATATGATTTGTACTATATCAAACACAGGAGTTTTGTTTTGGACGTAAATATTCTATTCAAAACATTAAGTACAGTTATTTTCTTCAGAGGGCAGTAACTTTAGTTTGTAGTCTCAGTCTCAGTTGAAGATAGTGTTTTATTCAGAAATAGAAATAAAATGTTGAAAATTTTAATATTTCAAGAATCCTCTTATTAATCTTTACGTAACTCTGTTAAATTCGTGTCTAAGATTTTTTTAAATGCTTTATCAAATACACGTATCTGATGAACAATGCAACAAGCAATGGAATTAAGCCAATTGCAAAAACCTGAACTCCAATAGTCCAATGGAGTGTTAACAAACATAGTAAAATAACCAAAAGTTTTAAATATTTAACAAACCAAGAGCTTACTTGATTTTTAAATAATTGAAAAACAACAATTAAATTAAGCGCATTAGCCCACAATAAATTATAGTTCTGATGTGTGCCTTTGTGATCTGTTGCAAACCAGAGCAGTAGAATAAAAACACCAACCAAACCAGTAATTATAAAGATGATTATGTCTAAGAGTTTAGTCTGCTTTTCAGATTTATAATCTTTATAAGTAATAAAGAGAATTAAAATTCCAATAAGACCAAAAATAAATATAGGGCTCAATAAAAAATTAGAAGTACTATATTGAGGTTTTGGTTTGAAAATATTCTGCTTTTCTTTTACCAAGGGTGTTTTATTAACTCCAAAAGTTGCATTATCAAAGAATTTATAAATATTCTTAGGCAAAAACATATGTTCCTCAGGTGTTGTTTTTCTGTCTATAACAGAACCAAGAGCTAAATCTATTCCAAAACTACCCCAAGAATTTCTATTTAAATTGTCTTGTATTAATGTTCTAAAAGAAACTTCTTTGTAATCCTCAGGAATCTTAAAATTAATAGTGTTATTCACAGAAATATTCGCAACATCTTTTATTTTGGTAGCACAATTATCAAAAAAGAAATCGTATAAATAGCGTCGGTTTTCAGGTTTATAATTATGTAGTAAGTAATCGTAGAGTTTCTGTTTTTGCTCCTGATTTAAATTTAAAACCTGTTCATCAATACGTCTATTGTAATATTCATAAATACGATAGAATCGACTAAATTCAGTTTTACTGATTAAATAATTGAGTTTACCTTGGCAAAATTTCAAATAAAAATTAGGTGCATCAAAGTCATACTCGCCATAACCATAAACAACATCTAAGCCATTTTTACTGTCTTTTATTCTGAAACCACTATGCCCGAATGAATCGTTTAAAGAGGTGCCAGGACCAACAGTTAAAACGCTTATTTGAGAACTTTCTGAAAGTTGTTGTGCGTTTAATGATAAGAAAATAAAAGAAAAAGTAAGAGTAATGATTGCTTCATTATCTAAAGATACTAAAATCGAGTTTTAACGAAAACACATTAGAATATAACGCCACACTTTGGTCGCCAATATCTGTAAACGCATAATCTATTTGTACGCCATTATATTTAAAACCTAAACCAAAACTGGGTTGAAAAGTCAATTGTTCAGAATTATCAATTTGTAATTCATTCTGAAAATTACCCATTCCAGCTCTTAAATACACCATATCAACATATCCAAACTCAAAACCTAAAGCAGGATTTACACTAGCAAAGGATGATGAGAAAATATCATTATTCTCTTCAAACCTGACGTTTAAATTAGCAGAAGCTAAAAGCGTATAATCGTAATGAAATGTCATTAACTTAGAAATACCAATTTGTAATTTTGGAATAGTAATTTCAGTAGTTTCAGGCAATTCTTGATTCTGTCCTTCAACAGCATCTTTAATAGTTGCAAATTCATCTTCATCTATAGCCCATGCATTAAAGGTAGTAGTAATGTCTCTTGCCATAATACCAAAATTCCAATCATTCCTAGTTTTATATTGAATTCCAGCATCAAATCCAAACCCCCAAGACGATGCAAAATCACCTATAACCCTTCTAATTACTTTCGCATTAGCTCCAAAACTCAAACCATCTTTTAAAGTAGATTTTCTAGCATAAGAGAATGTAATACCATAGTCGGCAGTAGAGAATAAGCTAATCCTATCATAATTGATGTTGCCTTGTTCATCAATAAGTTGTGTAGTGTTTAAAATGTCATCAACTGCAAATCGAATTAAAGAAATACCAACAGCACTTCTATCATCAAGAGGCATAGCAAAAGCAGCATAATCGTAGTTAGCAATATTTGCAAAGTAGCTGGAGTGCATTAAAGCTAGTTGGTTGTCTTCTATATTTACCAACCCAGCAGGGTTCCAATAGCCAGAATTCACGTCAGATGAATTTGAAGTAACCGCACTACTCATACCCAGAGCAGCAGCATCCACACCAATATTCATAAACTCATTAGAATATTTTCTAACGGTTTGACTAAATACGGACAGCGTTATCAAACTAAATAAAGCAGTTATGTATGGTTTCAATCGCAATTTTTTTACAAAGATGCACATTATACATTTTCTATCATAACATATCCTTTGGAAAACTATATTTTCATAGGTTATTTTTAAAATGCTCTTGCGCACAAAATGTTAACCTATAAACTACAAAATGTAATAGATATTGTTTAATACGTGCTGTAGACTAAAATTGTTTATTATTTTTACCAAAATAATTTTATATATGAAGCGATACATACCTAATGCACTTACACTTCTGAATTTATTGTGCGGAAGCATTGCTGTGATTTTTGCCGTTAACGATAATTTTATTGCAGCAGCTTTATTTGTGTTTTTAGGGATATTTTTCGATTTTTTTGATGGTTTTGCTGCCAGAAAATTGAATGTGCAAAGTGAATTAGGGGTTCAGTTAGATTCTTTGGCAGATATGGTAACGAGTGGTTTAGTGCCCGGGCTAGTGATGTATAAGTTGTTAGAACTTGCGGACGGAAAGGCTATTCAGCCAATTGAAAATTCTCAGGAATGGACAGAAACTATGCATTGGGTGGGAATGAAAATATCAATTTTGCCACTTTTAGGTTTGTCAATTACGCTAGCATCAGCATACAGATTAGCAAAATTCAATATTGATACAGAACAACAAAACTTTTTTAAAGGTTTGCCTACCCCAGCAAATACCTTACTAATTATCTCTTTACCATTAATTTTAAAATACCAGAACAATGATATTATTAACGCTATCATCATCAATAAATGGTTTTTAATAGCATTAACCATTTTTAGTTGCTGGATATTAAATTCAAATATTAAATTGTTCGCATTAAAGTTTAAAGATTATAGCTTTAAAGCAAATGCAACGCGATACATTTTTATAATTTTGTGTTTGGTTTCACTTATTGTATTGCATTTCGCCGCAATACCAATTATTATTTTACTTTATATACTCATGTCTGTTTTAGACAATCTTTCAAAATAAAAATTATGCTAGGAATTATTTTTACACTTTTAATGCTTGTGTTATTACAAGCTGTTTTAGGATTTGATAATCTATTATACATTTCATTAGAATCAAAAAAAGCGCCCTTAGCTGATCAAAAGCGGGTTAGAAAAGTTGGTATTCTTATTGCTATTGGCTTACGGATTGTATTACTTTTTGTGTTGGTATCTATTATTGATTTATTCCAAGAGCCATTTTCGTTTTTAACGGGAGAAATAGAGGATGTAACAAGTTTTGCGTTTAATGGGCATAGTATAATTGTTCTAGCAGGTGGCGGATTTATAATTTACACGGCTATTAAGGAGATTTGGCATATGATTTCTAAACACGATTTAAGTGATGCGGTAGGAGAGGATGGCAAAGGGACTAAGAGTTCAAACGCAGTAATAGCAAGTATTGTTTTGATGAATTTGGTGTTTTCGTTTGATTCTATTTTGGCAGCCATAGGATTGACTAGCGAAATTAAAAATTCTACTACAGCATTTATAGTTATGGCAATTGCCATAGTAATTAGCGGATTATTAATGTTGTTTTTAGCTGATAGAATTTCAGCATTTTTGGCAAAAAATAGAATGTATGAGGTTTTAGGTCTATTTATTCTTTTTATAGTTGGAATTATGTTAGTTACAGAAGGTGGGCATCTAGCACATTTAAAACTATTTGGAAACCCGATAGAATCTATGAGTAAAACAACATTTTATTTTGTAATTGCCATTTTAGTAATTACTGATATTGTTCAAGGACGCTACCAAAAGAAGTTATTGAAAGAGCAAGAAAATGAAATTGCTAATAAAAAATAAAATACTTTATAAATGAAGGATATTAAATTCCCAGTTAAGTTTACGTTTCATATTTCTACATTGTCTAACGATTTTACTGCGGTAGATTCGTTAGGAATTACATTAGCCTATGTAAGACAAAAAATGTTCAAACTTAAAGAAGACGTTTTAGTGTATGGAGATAAAAGTAAATCCTCGGTTGAGTATAGAATAAAAGCAGATAGGTGGATTGATTTTTCTGCAGCATACAGCATGAAAGATAAGAGTGGCGATGAGCTTGGTAAAATAGCACGAAAAGGATGGCGCTCTATTTGGAAGGCTGAATATGAGTTAATAGACCAAAACCAAAAGCTATAGTACCGTATAAGAGAAGATAATGCTTGGGTTAAGGTGTTAGATTCAATTTTGGGAGAAATCCCTATTTTGGGCTTCTTTACAGGTTATCTTTTTAATCCAAGTTATAGTGTTTTAGATTTACAAAATAAGCCCATTGTAAAGCTTAAAAAAGAACCTTCTTTTTTGGAAGAAAATTTGAATTGATAAAGTTGAATGAGATTGATACTGATGATGAACAACGTATTATTTTAGGTTTAATGATGATGGTACTTTTGGAGAGGAGGAAAGGTTAGATTTAAATAAATAAATTAATTGAATAGTAAGAAGTTGATTAAAACTATTTTAAATTTTGAAAAAAATATCACTTTTAATATTGACATTATTGTTGTCTGTTTCTTGTAAAAAAAACAAGGATGTTCAAATTAATTTTGAATGTAAAGATACAGATGCGTGTTTTGAGTACGAGGAAAACTTAAAACTTATTCATGATTATAATTTTTTATTAAAGAAAATTGATCATTATAAATTAATTGAAGCAGGAATTTTTTTGAAAAAATAACTACGATTAAGACTACAGCTGATATTCAAATTGATGGTTTACAGGCTCCAACCATAAAAGATTATGAAAATTGGTCTGCATGGTATTCTCAAAATTATAACTGTCTAATTAAGGGAAATAATAATATAATTGTATTAGAGGATTGCGCACTAGGTTTTTAGTTAACAGTTTACCGTCATCTTATTTTTTGCCTTACAGTAACTACTTATTCATTCCAGCCTACATAGGAATGACAGGTCTCTGATTTAGAAAAATATATGATTAAATAGATTTCAGACTTTTACTCCCGAATCTTCTTCTTACGTAACTCAAAATTTTGACCTAAATACACCTTACGAACCATTTCATCATTGGCTAATTCTTCAGGTTCTCCAGCTTTAAGAATACTACCTTCAAACATTAAATACGTTCTATCTGTAATGGCAAGCGTTTCTTGTACATTATGATCGGTAATAAGAATTCCAATATTTTTTTGTCAATTGTGCCACAATACGTTGAATATCTTCTACAGCAACAGGGTCAACACCTGCAAAAGGTTCATCTAATAAAATAAAATTAGGATCTGTAGCTAAAGCACGCGCAATTTCGGTACGTCGACGCTCTCCACCTGATAATAAATCGCCTCTACTTTTACGAATATGTCCAAGTCCGAATTCTTCAATTAAAGACTCCATCTTCATTTGCTGCTCTTTCTTACTTAATTTGGTAAGTTGTAGTACACTTAAAATATTATCTTCAATACTTAATTTACGAAATACAGAAGCTTCTTGTGCCAAATAACCAATACCGTTTTGCGCACGTTTGTACATTGGGTATTTTGTAATTTCGGTATTATCCAAAAATATATGACCGCCATTAGGTTTTATTAATCCAACAATCATGTAGAAAGATGTGGTTTTTCCAGCACCATTAGGACCTAAAAGCCCAACTATTTCTCCTTGATTTACCTCAAGAGATACATCTTTTACTACTTTTCGCCCGCTATAGGACTTCATCAAATTTTCAGCTCTTAAAATCATATTTGCAATAACGTAAAAAAATATTAATTATTGGGTTTTCAAATTACACCAAAAGAAATTCTTAGTTAAAATTATATCCGAACTTTCTCTTTTTTGCGTTGATTTCTTAGTACTAATTTAGAAATATAAATACTTACTTGGTATAAAATTAAAACAGGAATAGCCACAATAATTTGACTTGTAATATCTGGTGGCGTTATGATTGCTGAAAGTATCAAAACGATGACCAAAGCATATTTCCTGTATTTTTTAAGAACTCAGGTGTTACCAACCCTACTTTAGTTAAAAAGTAAATGATTATTGGTAATTCAAAAATTATCCCAGAGGCTAAAACTGAGGATCTAACCAGCCCTATATAGGAGCTGATATCTATTTGGTTATCAACCTTTAGGGATATGCTGTAATTTGCTAAAAAGTTAATGGAAAGCGGACAAATAATATAGTATCCAAATAAAACGCCAAGGAAAAACAATAAAGATGAAATTATAATAAAACCTCTAGAATGTTTTCTTTCATTGGCATGCATTGCTGGGCTTATAAATTTCCATAATTCATAAATCACGTATGGAAATGAAAGTATAAAACCTCCTAAAACTGCAGTCCAAATATCAGCAGAAAACTGCCCTGCCATGGTTCTGTTTTGCAGTATTAAAGGAATTTCCTCACCACAAAATGTAGTTTCAACATTTATAAAAGTGGCACATTTACAAAGTAAATCGTAGGTAGCAAAATTCATTTCTAACGGCGCAAAAATAATCTCGTCGAAAATAAACCGACTAGAGATGAATGCAACCGTACCAATGATAACAATAGCTAAAATAATCCTGATTAAATGCCACCGTAATTCTTCCAGATGATCTAAAAAAGACATCTCGTTTACATTTTTATTTGCCATTATATAATACCTTCTTTTACCAAATCATGCAAGTGAATAATCCCTGCATATTTGCCATTGTCTTCAACTAATAATTGAGTAATACCATTATCCTCCATAACTTCCTTAGCATCAACTGCCATAGCATCAGGAGAAATGCGTTTTGGATTTTTACTCATAATTTCTTTTGCAGTAAGTGATGAGAAATCATCAGTTTTACTCAGCATTCTACGTAAATCTCCATCGGTAATTACTCCTACAATAGCTTCGTTTTCCACTACTGCAGTAATTCCTAGGAGTTTTTCGGTAATTTCTACAATAACATCTTTAATACTAGCATTAATGTTTACTTGTGGTTTTTGATTTACTGAAGAGATATCATGAACTCTTAAATATAATTTCTTTCCTAAAGCACCACCTGGATGGTATTTAGCGAAATCTTTACTTGAAAACCCTCTTTTTTCTAACAAACAAATAGCTAAAGCATCTCCAATTACCAATTGCGCAGTAGTGCTTGTGGTAGGCGCTAAGTTATTAGGGCAGGCCTCTTTTTCAACATAAGCATTCAAAACATAATCAGCTTGCATACCTAAAAAGAATTTGTGTTGCCAGTAATAGCAATCATTTTATTTTTTGCCATTTTAATTAACGGCACTAATACTTTAATTTCGGGAGTATTTCCGCTTTTAGAAATACAAATTACAACATCATCTTCCAAAATTGATCCTAGATCTCCATGAATGGCATCAGCAGCATGCATAAAAATAGCTGGCGTTCCTGTAGAGTTTAAAGTAGCCACAATTTTACTCGCAATTATAGCACTTTTACCAATTCCGGTAATAATCACGCGTCCTTTGGAGTTGTATATCAATTCAATCGCATCAGCAAAATCTTCATCTACAAGTGTAGATAAATTTAAAATGGCTTTACTTTCCATTTCAATGGTCTGTCTTGCTGTATCTAAAATAGTTGCTTTACTATTCAAAACTTTTTTGGTTTTATAAAATTAGCGCAATCAAAGATTTTGTTATCTTTAATGTGAGTCAATTTAAAATTTTATTGTAAATTCAAATTTCGTTACAAAACTAACGAAAAAATGAATGGGGACTCTCCATATGCATTACTAAATTATCGAGGTTATTTAGCAATGTATATTTGTTAATTAGTTAATAAATTGTATAGATTTCATGGCAATCGTAAAAAGTGACTTGCACGATGCATTAAAGAAGTATTTCGGATTTAATAAATTTAAGGGATTACAAGAGCCTGTTATAGAAAGTTTACTAACAGGAAATCACACATTTGTGATAATGCCAACTGGTGGTGGTAAATCATTATGTTATCAATTACCAGCCTTAATGCAAGAGGGAACGGCTATAGTGGTGTCGCCTTTAATTGCTTTAATGAAAAATCAGGTAGATGCTATTCGAGGCATTTCAAATGAAGAAGGTGTAGCCCATGTTTTAAATTCATCATTAAATAAAACTGAAGTTAAACGTGTAAAGGAAGATATTACTAATGGTATTACAAAATTACTTTACGTTGCACCAGAATCATTAACCAAAGAAGAAAACGTAGAGTTTTTACGTTCTGTAAAAATCTCTTTTATGGCTGTAGATGAAGCGCATTGTATTAGTGAATGGGGACACGATTTTAGACCAGAATACAGAAACTTAAGACATATTATAGGTAGAATAGGCGATAATATTCCAATTATTGGATTGACCGCTACTGCTACACCAAAAGTACAAGAAGATATTATTAAGAATTTAGGAATATCTGGAGCTACAACCTTTAAAGCTTCTTTTAATAGACCTAACTTATATTACGAAGTACGCCCCAAAACCAAAAATGTAGATGTTGATATTATTCGATTTGTAAAACAGAATGAAGGAAAGTCAGGTATCGTTTACTGTTTAAGCAGAAAACGTGTTGAAGAACTGGCGCAAGTACTACAAGTTAATGGTGTTAAGGCGGTGCCTTACCATGCAGGATTAGATGCCAAAACAAGATCTAGCCATCAAGATATGTTTTTAATGGAAGATGTAGATGTAGTGGTGGCTACCATAGCTTTTGGAATGGGAATAGATAAACCCGATGTGCGTTTTGTAATTCATCATGATATTCCAAAAAGTATAGAAAGTTATTACCAAGAAACGGGTCGCGCTGGTCGTGATGGAGGAGAAGGTCATTGTTTAGCGTATTATGCATATAAGGATATTGAAAAGTTAGAAAAATTCATGTCTGGTAAACCTGTTGCAGAGCAAGAAATTGGACATGCCTTATTACAAGAAGTTGTAGCATTTGCTGAAACTTCTATATCTCGTAGAAAATTTATTTTGCATTATTTTGGCGAAGAATTTGATACCAAAACGGGAGAAGGTGGCGATATGGATGATAATATCCGTCATCCAAAAAAGCAAGTTGAAGCCAAAGATAGCGCTCAACTTTTATTAGAAATTGTACAAAGTACCAACGAAAAATATAAATCTAAAGATTTGGTAAGCGTTATTGTGGGTAAAGAAAACGCCATGATAAATTCCCATAAAACAAATGAGCAACCTTTCTTCGGCAAAGGAAAACATGAAGACGCTAAATATTGGATGGCATTATTGCGACAACTTTTAGTGGCGGGCTATTTAAAGAAAGATATTGAAACCTATGGTGTTATAAAATTAAGTCCAGAAGGGGAGACGTTCATCAAAACACCAAAGTCTTTTAAAATGACTGAAGACCATGTGTTTGACGATGCCAAAAGTGATGGTATCATTACCGCCGAAAAAGGTGGAGGAGGTGTTGCCGATGCCGCTTTAATGACCATGTTAAAAGATTTGCGAAAGAAAAGTGCAAAAAAATTGGGTGTACCACCCTTCGTTATTTTTCAAGATCCTTCTTTGGAGGATATGGCGCTTAAATACCCAATTACCGTTGCAGAGTTAAGCAATGTACACGGTGTGGGCGATGGAAAAGCCAAAAAATACGGAAAAGATTTTGTGGCTTTAATAGCCCAATATGTAGAAGATAATGATGTTACCAGACCAGACGATTTGGTGGTTAAATCCACAGGGAGTAATTCGGCAAATAAACTGTACATCATTCAAAATGTAGATAGAAAATTACCGCTGGACGATATCGCCTCTTCAAAGGGTATGTCCATGGACGATTTTATAAAAGAAATGGAAGTTATTGTCTATTCTGGCACAAAACTAAATATTAATTATTGGATAGATGAGATTCTAGACGAAGACCAACAAGAAGAAATTCACGATTATTTTATGGAGTCAGAGTCCGATAGTATCGACGATGCCATCGAAGAGTTTGATGGCGATTATGATGATGAGGAATTGCGACTCTACAGAATTAAATTCATTAGCGAAGTAGCAAATTAATAGTTTTATTCTTTGGGCGTTACCCCAAAAAAGGGGTCGGGCTTTCCGCTATATCTTTTTAAAGCGTCATAGCAAGGACGAAGGTCGTGGCTATCTCATAAATGTTAGTTCCGCATAGGCTTTATCGCTTTAATAGTTTTAAAAAGGATGCCGCTGCAATCCCTAACGCGGGCAAGTTTGTTGGCGATAGTACTTAACTTACAGTTGCTTTCTTATCCGTTAAATTCAGAGTTTATAAATTTTAGATTAGATTTCAATAGCGTTTAATTATTGATACAAAACATATCTAGGTGGCTTAAGTCCATTAAGTCGCATATAAACAAGCATCTGTCCTCTATGATGTGTGATGTGGTCAGCAAGCAACAATAAAACTTGTCGTTTTGTTCTATCCGCCCCAAAATAATCTAACCTTTCATCTAGTTTGTTTACATCAAACTTTGAGATAAATTCAATAGTTGTATCAAACGTTTTAACGATAGTCGTAATCATTTCTTTTTTTGATTTGTTATCAACTTTCAGTTCCGTGTCTGTGTTCCAGTCTCTAGCATCGCGTCCGCCCAAAAGTGATTGACTATGCCAATCCATTGCCCAAGCAATATGCATTAAATTTTCAGCAAAACTCATAGATTCTGGCGTAGCCTTAAAATCGTACTTTTCCTCTGGCATAGTTTCCGACACAAGAATTAAATATTTTTTTGAATTTTCTAATCGCTCTAAGTATTCTTTAATAAAAATGTGTTCTTGAGCAAAAAGAGGAACTACAAATGAAGAAGATAATAGTATTGAAATCAGAATTATGATGTGTTTTGTGTTTTTCATTTTTGAATTTTTTGAGATGAATGGCAACAGTTTCTTTATAAGTTTAGATAGGTTTTTGTTCAGTTATATATTCTGATTTGTATAATTCCAAAAACTTTGAAGTAAGAAGGCTAATTTCCTTTTTCTTTTTTAATTTAAAGTCAATATACATAATCAGAAATGGTAAAATGAAAAAAGGAATGGGTAAAAACCAATTTCCATAAGCTAATGAAATAATAGAGAAAACTATTCCAATTCCGATTGCAATTTTCACAGCGATATTAATTGGGAACTTAAAGTCAAAATCTAATTCAAATTTATTTTCACTATTTAAAATTCCGATTATTCTATGATTACCTCTAGAGTTGAATAAACCTTTTTTCCTATTTAATTCAATTCTATTCGGATTGATATTTCCATCATAAAATCCATTCTGAATTAATTTATTCAGAATACTAAATGATTTTTCGCTATTTGAAATGGTTTCTGTCATTCCTAAATTAAACACAACCTTTGATATAATTATATTTCATATAAGAATCAGGAAATAATAATTTTTTGAAGTCGTTACCCTGTAAAGATAATCCATTTTTCAAATCAATTAATTAACTCGCGCAAAACCATAATCATAAATCATTTCATATATTTGCACCTCAATAAAAACAAGCACAATGCAAGACGGATTATACGCAAAATTCAATACAACAAAAGGCGAAATAGTAGTCGCTTTAGAATACCAAAAAACACCAGGAACAGTAGGTCATTTTGTGGCTTTGGCTGAAGGTAATTTAGAAAATAAGATAAAACCTCAAGGAACGCCTTATTATGATGGCTTAAAATTCCACAGAGTAATTCCAGATTTTATGATTCAGGGTGGTTGTCCACAAGGTTCAGGGGCTGGAAATCCAGGATATCAGTTTGATGACGAGTTTCATCCAGATTTAAAACATGATGGTCCAGGTGTATTATCTATGGCAAATGCTGGCCCAGGAACAAACGGAAGTCAGTTTTTTATCACTCATACCGAAACTGCTTGGTTAGATGGAAAACATACTGTTTTTGGAAAAGTACAAACAGGACAAGAAGTTGTAGATGCCATTTCGCAAGGCGACAAAATTGACAGTATAGAAATTGTAAGAGAAGGAGCTGAGGCAGAAGCTTTTCAAGCTGTTGAAGCATTTAGAACTTTTGAAGGTTCAAGAGAAAAAAGATTAGCCGAAGAAAAAGCCAGAGTAGAGGCTGAATTAGATAAAGTTGCTTCTGGATTTGATAAAACGGAAAGCGGATTACGTTACCAAATTATCCAAAAAGGAGATGGTGTAAAAGCAGAAAAAGGAAAAACTGTTTCTGTACATTATAAAGGTCAATTAATTGATGGTACTGTATTCGATTCTTCATACAAAAGAAATCAACCTATTGATTTTCCATTAGGTGTTGGTCAAGTAATTCCGGGTTGGGATGAAGGCATTAGCTTGTTAAATGTTGGCGATAAAGCACGTTTAGTAATTCCAAGTCATTTAGGTTATGGAAGTGCAGGTGCAGGAGGCGTAATTCCACCTGACGCCAATTTAATTTTCGATGTAGAGTTGATGAATGTGAAATAAAATTATCAGCGTAATAAATTTAAAAAGCACTCATTTTTTTGAGTGCTTTTTTTTGCCCTAAAGTATCCTGACGTTTAATTAATTTGTTTGTCGATTATTTTGTTTTAATTAAATCCTTACTTGTAGTTTTGTTGTGTGACCAGCGTAAAACAATCCAACCTATACTCTGAAATACTAAAAGAACTTAATTATTCTTTTGGCGATGTGTTCATTTTTAATGGATTTGTAATTACTGAAATTAAACAAGGGATTAATGTAAGTTGGGAAAACCATGCAAAACTTATTACTGAAGATGTGTCCTGTTATCTTGGGACAGATGGTAGTGACATAGTCTACATTTCCAATCGCATAAACTCTTATGCAGTTATGGCAGCAGATTGGTTAAAGTTTTTTAAAAGTAATTATCTTTTAAAAGCATATTATATAGTTTCTAGCTCGCCGCAGAGTAAACTCAATCTCATGGTAGAAAATTTATTTTTTAAAAATAAAATAAAGAGTTTTGATACGCTTCACGCTGCAGTTAATTGGGCAAAAAAAGGAATGGTAGAAGTTGCTTAATCATAAAGAGTTCCTTGATGTTTTGCGTCATGGTTTCCAATGAAACTGTCATTCCCGTGAAAACGGGAATCCAAATACAAAATTTCGATTTTTAACTCTAAAAATTCAAAATAGAACTAGTTAAATGTTATCTCTTCTGTCTCGAAGATACTTTTAAAAGAAATTTTTATTTTACAAATAATACTTATTTTAGAGGTTCACTTCAAAATTTAAATTCGTGACTTCAGCAGAACTAGAACACCTTAAATATCCTATCGGGCAGTTTGAATGTCCTAATAACATTTCCAAAAGAGATATTGAAGATTGGATAACTACTTTAGAACAATTTCCTATTCGTTTTGAAGCGCTTGTAAAACATCTTACTAAAGAGCAATTAGATACACCTTATAGACCAGAAGGTTGGACCATTAGGCAAGTAGTTCATCATGTTTCGGATAGTCATCATCATAGTTACACACGTTTTAAATGGGCATTAACAGAAGATAAGCCTGTTATAAAAGCTTATAATGAAAAACTTTGGGCAGAATTGAGTGATAGTACATCGGCACCAATACAAATGTCCATAGAGCATTTAAAAGCAGTTCATTATAAATTAGTAAACCTATTAAAATCTTTATCTGATGAAGATTTAAAAAAGAGTTTTATCCACCCAGAAACCAATAGTGAAGTGTTGTTAAGTTATAATGTTGGTAATTATGCGTGGCATAGTAAACACCATTATGCTCATGTTGAAAATGTAATGAAACGTAAAGGTTGGCTTTAAAATGATTAGACCATTTCATAGTAGCGATACCCAGAAGTTACTTGATATTTACAACTATTACGTTTTAAATACAGTAATTACATTTGATATTGAGCCTTTAACCTTGGATACTTTTGAACAAAAATTAACAAGAATTAATAGTGATTTTCCTTGTTTGGTTTTTGAAGAAAATGGAGAAATATTGGGTTATGCTTATGGAAGTAAATGGCGCCCAAAACCCGCCTATAATAAAACTGTAGAAACTACGGTTTATGTTAAGAATGAATTTGGAGGAAGGCAAATTGGATCTAAACTGTATAAAAAACTCTTAGAAATATTAAAAAGTCAAAATTATCATATAGTATTAGGAGGGCTAACTTTGCCTAATGAAGCTAGTGTAAAATTACATGAAAAGTTTGGTTTCACACAGGTATCTCATTTTAAAGAAGTAGGTAGAAAATTTAATACTTGGCTAGATGTAGGTTTTTGGCAACTAAAACTTAATTAACCTTTCCACTTTATATTACATCCAATACTTGGTTTTTGTAATTCTGAATTTTCTTTGTTATTCAATAAACAATCTAAAGCATATCTTAAATCTTTTCCAGAAAGAGGAATACCATTTCCTGGTCTAGAAGCATCCAATTGGCCACGATATGTTAACTCCAATTTCTCATCAAAGGCATAAAAATCTGGTGTACAAGCAGCATCGTAAGACTTTGCAATTGCTTGGGTTGCATCATATAAATAGGGGAATGGATAGCCTTCAGATTTTGCGTGTTCTGTCATTTTATCAGGACTATCTTGAGGGTAATTTACAGCATCATTACTAGAAATAGCAATAAAAGAAATGCCTTTGGACAGATATTCTTTGGCCATAGCAACCAACTCAGAATTTACATGAATTACAAAAGGGCAATGATTACAAATAAACATAATAACTGTTCCTTTATCGCCTTTCAAATCATTCAAATTTAATTTGGAATTAGAAACCGTATCTAAAAGTGAAAAATTTGGTGCTTTTGTTCCTAACGGAAGCATATTTGAAGCAGTTCTTGCCATAATCTAAAGTTTTCTCAAAGTTCGGTAAAATTACTATTTTTAAAAATGAACGACACAATATCTTTTGAAGATTTTACTAAAGTAGACTTGAGAGTTGGAACAATAATTAAGGTAAATGATTTTCCTGAAGCAAGAAATCCAGCATACCAAATCACGATTGATTTTGGAGATTTAGGTATTAAAAAAACTTCTGCTCAAATAACAACACTTTACACAAAAGATGATTTATTGAACAGGCAAATTGTTGCAGTAGTAAATTTCCCAAAAAACAAATTGCCAAATTTATGAGTGAATGTTTGGTACTTGGTGCTGTTAATGATGAAGATGTAATACTTTTAAATCCAGAGTATAAAGTTAAAAACGGAACATCGGTTAGTTGATTTAAATGCATAAAAAAACCGCTATTTTAAAATAGCGGTTTAAATTTAAGTTCAAAAAACAGAACTATTAAATATCGTCAAAGTCTATATCTGTAAAGCTTTCAGTAGATTTAGTATCTTCTTCAGAAGAAGGAGCTTCTTCAGCAACAGGCGTGTCATATTCTTTTTTAAAGTCTTTTTGATGACGCTCACTAATTACTTCATCTCCTTTTTCAGCGATGATGTAATCGGTCATTTCTGCTAAAATTTCTTTAAACTCAGTAAAATCTTCTTTATAAATGTAGATTTTGTGCTTCTTGTAGTGGTAAGAACCATCATCGTTTGTGAATTTTTTACTCTCCGTTATCGTCAAGTAATAATCATCTGCTTTAGTAGCTCTTACATCAAAAAAATATGTCCGTCTTCCTGCTCTTAATACTTTAGAAAAATCTCCTCTTTCTCCATCATGCCGTTGTTAGCCATTGTACTTTCAGTTTAAAAAAATCATTGTTCACTTCAAAAATCTAAAAAAACCTAAACTTACCAACATTTTTTGAAGTTTCTTTTTAAAATATTGGTTTTTATTGCATTAAATGAAATATTTGGAATAGTACAAATGGCTATTTTATTTAAATTTTATTATCGTTTGTTTCACTCAACTGTTTTAAATATAAGTCTTTATAGTAACCGTCAGTATCAATAAGTGTGTTATGTGTTCCTTTTTGAACAATTTCCCCATTATCTAAAACAATTATTTTATCTGCGTTTTTAGCAGAGGACACCCGATGACTTACAATAATGGTAGTTTTTCCTTTTGAAATTTTAAACAGATTTTTCAATATTTTTTCTTCTGTTTCGGTATCAACAGCAGATAAACAATCATCAAACAACAAAATTTTAGGGGATTTTATAATAGCGCGAGCAATAGAGACACGTTGTTTTTGTCCGCCAGAAAGTGTGATACCACGTTCGCCTAAAACGGTATCATAACCTTTGTTGAATTTTATAATGTTTTTATGGACTTGTGCATTCTTTGCAGCAGTAATGACATCCTCTTCAGTAGCATCTTCTTTTCCAAATTTAATATTGTTCTTTATAGAGTCAGAAAACAGAAAAGCATCTTGAGGGACATAGCCAGTACTTTCTCTTAAATCTGTAAGGTTATGTTGCTTAATTTCTTTGTTATTTACTAAAATACTGCCTTCATCTACATCATAAAGTCTGCCTACTAAATCTAAAATGGTAGATTTTCCAGAACCTGTTTTTCCTAAAATAGCTAAAGTTTCTCCTTCTTCAATATTAAATGATACATTCTTTAAAGCTTGTATATTGGTATCATCATAAGTAAATGATACGTTTTTAAACGAAATATCTCCAGTAATTTCGGTGTGTTCTTCAACTTCATTTTTAATTTCTGGTTCAATTTTTAAAAACTCATTAATACGTTTTTGAGAGGCTTCAGCTTGTTGCACAATAGACGTAACCCAACCAACAGTAGCAACTGGCCATGTGAGCATATTTACGTAAATTATAAATTCAGCAATAGTACCTAAACTTTCTATTTCGCCATTAATATATTGCATGCCACCTATGTAAATTACCAGGAGGTTACTTGTGCCAATGAGTAAAATCATCATTGGAAAAAATAACGCTTGCACTTTTACTAGGTGTAATTGCTTTTCTTTACTAGTGGTTGAAAGGGCATCAAAATTAGCAGAGGTTTTAGGTTCAATGCCATATGCTTTAATTACAGAAATTCCACTAAAGGATTCTTGTGTAAATGTTGAAAGTTTTGATAAATATTCTTGAACTACAGTACTACGTTTATGAATTTCTTTACTTAGCTTATAAATAATAACCGATAAAATGGGCAACGGTACGATAGTGTAAAGTGTTAGTGTTGGTGCTTGGTTAAACATATAAATTAGCGCAATTACAAATAGCGTAATTGTATTAATACTATACATTATGGCGGGCCCTGCGTACATACGAACGCGACCAACATCTTCACTAATACGATTCATTAAATCTCCAGTTCTATTCTTCTTATAAAAATTTAGAGATAGTTTTTGGTATTGCGCATATATCTCATTTTTTAAATCGTATTCAATATATCTAGATACGTTGATGATTGTTTGACGCATCAGAAAAGTAAAGACACCTGCAATTACTGCAGCACCTATGATGTAAAGTATAGCTTCTAATAATTCAGACCTAATTGCAGATTCACTTAAACCTGCTTTATTTTCGATGATTTCGAAAATTCTTCTGATATAACGAGGCGTAAAGAGTAAAAAATCCTAGCAACAATAGTAATTACAACCCCAATCAAAAGATGGGTTTTATATTTTAGGAAGTATTTGTTGAGATGCTTGAGTTCTTTCACTTAAACTTAGAAAAAATGAATAGCAAATATACATCAATAAAAATACAATTGGGTTACTGTTGTTATAGTGAATTGTTAAATAATACCTAAAGAAAATTTACGATAACAAAACATCAATTTACAATTGAATTTGTTAAAATAGTATTATTTTTGCCAGCGTAAAAAGTAAAAAACAAATAGTGCGTTTTAACTTAAGTTCTTTGTAATGATGCTAAACAGAAGACATATTCGTGTAAAAGTAATGCAAACCATTTATGCTTTTAATGGAAGTGAGAGTGATGATTTAACAAAAGATCAAAAATTCTTGCTGTTTAGTATTGAAAACATGCACAATTTGTACTTGCTTCTGATGTCTTTATTGGTTGAAGTAAAGCAAAGAGCAGCACAAGATTTACAAAAAAAACAACAAAAGCATTTAGCAACTTCCGAAGATAAAAATCCTAATAGAAAGTTTGTAAACAATCAAATTTTTCAATTGTTAGCCGATAACGAAACTCTTAAATCTGCTTTAGAACAAAACAAAGCAATTAATTGGGATTTAGATAGTGAATATGTAGACATAATCTTTAAAGCAATCATTAATAGTGATTTATATAAAGACTATATGCAAACCAGAACATCTGATTTTAGAGAAGATAAAGACTTTTTTATCGATATTTTTAAAGAGGTAATTGCGCCAAATGAAAAGCTTTACGAATATATTGAAGATAATAATTTAACTTGGCTAGATGACCTTCCAACAGTAAATACTACTATTTTAAAATTACTTAGAAAAGTGAAACAAAATAGTCCCGAATCTCATTTTACACCAAAACTATATAAAGATGTTGAGGACAAACAATTTGCAATAGATTTATTTAAGAAAACCATTTTAAATAGTACATCTCTTAATAAAGAAATTGAGCTAAAAACCCAAAACTGGGATGCAGATAGAATTGCCAACATAGATTATGTATTGCTGCAGATGGGGATTTGCGAATTAAATCATTTTTCTTCTATTCCTGTTAAGGTTACTATTAATGAGTATTTAGAAATTGCTAAAGAATATTCTACACCAAAAAGCAGCATATTTATTAATGGTATTTTAGATAAGCTGGTTAAAGAATATACTAAAGATGGTAAGCTAAATAAAGTTGGTAGAGGGTTGATGTAGGTTGAAAATTGTTATAGAATTCTCAAAAAGTTTTTTAACCGTTAAATTATTGCTATTTTTACGCACCAAATCATAAAAACAATCAATTATGAAAAAAATAATTTTAGGAATAAGCACACTATGCTTAGTAGCCTTTACAAGTTGTAAAGAAGACGCAACAAAAAAATTAGTGAAGCTAATGTAGTTGAAGCTGCAGCTAGAGATGCAGTAGCCTCTAAGTTTCCAGTTTTGACGTTTGATAAGAAAGAACACGATTTTGGCGAAATAGAAGCTAAAACCGCTGTTGAAACTGTGTTTAAATATAAAAATACAGGAGAAGGACCATTAGTAATTACAAATATAAAAAGCTCTTGTGGTTGTACTGTACCTAAAGATTGGAGCAGAGAGCCTTTAGCTCCAGGAGGAGAGGGACAATTCTCTGTAAAGTTTAATGGTAGTGGTAGTAATAAAGTATCAAAAACTATTACAGTTACAGCTAATACAGAAAAAGGAACAGAGACTGTGAAAATCACGGCATTTGTTAAACCTGATCCAAACAAAGCTAAACCAGCTGTTAAACCAGCGGCATAAAAGCTAAATAAACAAATAAATAGATAATGGGAGAATTTTTTGCAGGACAAGGTGGACTTTTAATTTTAATGATGGTAATATTTTACTTCTTCATTATTAGGCCACAAATGCAACGCGCTAAGAAAGAAAAGAAATTTGCAGCTGAATTAAAACGAGGTGATAAAGTAATCACTAAAAGCGGTTTACATGGTAAAGTAGCAGAGTTAAATGAAAAAGATAACTCTTGTGTTATTGAAACTTTAGCAGGTAAGCTTAAGTTTGATCGTTCTGCGATTTCTATGGAAGCTAGTGCTAAGCTTAATGCTCCAGCCAAAAAATAAACTTCTTTGAATACATAATAATTAAGGCTTTCCTGTTGGAAAGCCTTTTTTTGTCAAAATTTTTAGATTTAAAATTCAGCAGTTTTTGTATTTATCATGTAAACCAGCACCTATCAAAATCATTGGTTTTATTTTTTCCAAACGAGTTTGTTTTGTAGTTGCTCGTTTTGCAGAAGCAATGTGATCACAATATTCGCGCTGTTTGCCCGGAGTGAGTTGATTGAAAGCGTTGTTTAATTCAGAATTAGAATACAATGCTGCTTGAAGTTCTTCAGGAATAACAATATCCTTTTTAGTGGTTCTTTTGGGTTTTATTTCTTTACCTAATTTTTGATTTTCAATAGCTTCTTTAACATAGGCTAACACAATACTTTTATTAATATCATCTATATTTTCAAAACGCATTTGACGCATTGCTTTGGTTTTTCCTTCTTGTGCATTTTTAAGCAGGTTTTGCTCATCTTTTAAAAACACACCATTGAAAAACCAAATACAAAAATGATTTTTAAAAGCACCTAAACTTAATACATTCTTGTTATTTATGGCATACACAGGAAAACTCCATTTTACAGTTTCTTCAAGTTCTGTTGAAAGTATAATAGCGCGTAATACCTTTAATGCATCACTATAATTGGCGTTTTCTTCGATATACTCTTCTACGGAGTGGACTTTTTCATTTAGAAGTTGGATTAATTTGAAGTTAGAGTTTTCAAAATTTAAAATAAATTACCTTTTAAAAAGATAAATTAATACAACCGTTATGCCTCCACTAAAAAACAATGCTCCTGTCCAATAATACATTTTTGTTCCCCAATGTTTCCAGAATACTTTGCCATATTCTTTTTCAGCATAACTTTTAGTCATTTTCCAATATAGAAAAGTAATCATTACAAAAAGAGCTATTGCTAATGCTATTTTCCATGTGTTTTCCATATGTAACTATTTAGGTAGAATTCCTGTAAATGTGATTATTACATAAACTAATTTAATGAAAAATTACTATAAAGTCAAATTTCAAAAATAATTAGCAAAATTGAAAGCTAAAAAAGAATATGTTATGTGCTTTGAGCTTTTAAAGCCGTCAACTCCGTAATCTTACAAATTACTTCGGTAGCCTTTATCATGCTCTCAACAGGTACATATTCGTAGCGCCCATGAAAGTTATGACCGCCAGCAAAAATATTAGGGCATGGTAAGCCCATATAGCTTAATTGAGAACCATCGGTACCACCACGAATGGCTTTAATTAGCGGGGCTATATCCAATTGTTTCATGGCTTCTTCGGCAATATCAACAATATGCATTACTGGCACAATTTTTTCGCGCATGTTGTAATATTGGTCTTTTATTTCGGTAACAATAACCTCTCTTCCGTATTGCGAATTGAGCTCGTTGGTTAATTTTTGCATCACTTCTTTTCGCGCTTCAAAATGCTCTTTATCATGGTCGCGGATAATATATTCAAGTGTAGTTTCTTCAACGTCTCCTTTTATATTGTGTAAATGGAAAAAACCTTGATAATCAGAGGTATGCTCTGGAGTTTCAATTCTTGGAAGTGAGTTGATAAATTCCGTAGCTATATACATGGAGTTAACCATTTTCCCTTTTGCATAGCCTGGATGTACAATTTTTCCTTTTACTTTTACTACGGCACCTGCAGCATTAAAATTTTCGTATTCTAATTCGCCAATTTGACTTCCATCCATAGTGTAAGCCCAATCTGCTCCAAATTTTTCAACATCAAATTTGTGAGCACCTCTGCCTATTTCTTCATCAGGTGTAAACCCAACACGAATTTTTCCATGTTTAATTTCCGGGTGATTTATTAAATATTCCATTGCAGAAACAATTTCACAAATACCTGCTTTATCATCTGCTCCTAAAAGGGTAGTGCCGTCTGTAGTAATAAGTGTTTGACCTATGTACAGTTTTAAATCTTCGAAATAATCAGGCGATAATATGATGTTTTCTTCTTTATTTAAAACAATATCTCCACCATGATAATTCTCGATAATTTGCGGTTTTACATTGGAACCAGTAAAATCTGGAGACGTGTCAAAATGTGAAATAAAACCAATTGTAGGCACCTTATGATCAACATTGCTTGGTAAGGTTGCCATGATGTATGCATTTGCATCTATGGTAACATCATTTAAGCCAATTGTTTTTAATTCATCGGCAAGTTTATTCGCCAAGTCCCATTGTTTTTTTGTGCTTGGAGTAGTATCTGAAGTGGGATCAGATTCAGTATCAATAGTTACATAGCTTATAAATCGTTTTATGATATGTTCTTTTGAAATCATCTTAAATTATTGGTTTTTAGAGAACAATTATAATGGAATTTTTAAAACCCATTATTTGCTCTAATTTACAATTATTAATCGAAAAAGAAGAAGAATAGTAGAAACGAAACTTCATTTTTTATTTACAACTTTTCAACCTATTTTTGCATGAAATTATATTGATGTATAAATCGCTACTTCGCCCACTATTTTTTCTTTTGATCCTGAAAAAATTCATCATTTTACATTTTCATTAATTAAAATCACATCCAAGATACCAGGATTACCTGCTGTATTTAGAAGTTTGTATAGTGTTGAAGACAAACGTTTAGAACGTGAAGTTTTCGGACTTAAATTTAAAAACCCTGTTGGTTTAGCAGCTGGATTTGATAAAAATGCGGTATTGTATAATGAATTGGCAAATTTTGGTTTCGGTTTTATTGAAATAGGAACGGTTACCCCTAAAGGACAAGTGGGGAATCCGAAGAAAAGATTATTCAGACTTAAAGATGATAAAGGAATCATCAACCGAATGGGTTTTAATAATGAAGGCTTAGAGGCTGCAATTAGTCAACTTAAAAAGAATAAAGGGAAACTGATTATTGGTGGTAATATTGGAAAAAATACTGCTACCAAACCTGAAGATTATACCAAAGATTATTTAGAGTGTTTTAATGCGTTACATCCTTATGTGGATTATTTTGTTTTGAATGTGAGCTGCCCGAATGTGGGAAGTCATGCTAAATTGAATGATAAGGATTATTTGGAAGAATTAATAGGAGCGGTTCAAAAAGCAAATAATACATTTGAAAATCAAAAACCAATAGTTTTAAAAATTGCTCCAGATTTAAACGATGGGCAATTAGATGAAATTATTGAACTTGTAAAAACTACAAATCTTGATGGTGTTATTGCGAGTAATACATCTACTGATAGAACTGGTTTAAAAGCTTCAAAAGAAAAACTTGAGGCCATTGGAAACGGAGGCTTAAGTGGTCAGCCAATTAAAGAGAAAAGTACTAAGGTTATAAAATATCTTTCAGAAAAAAGTAATAAGTCATTCCCGATAATTGGAGTAGGAGGTATTCATTCTGCTGAAGATGCTTTAGAAAAACTAAATGCTGGCGCAGATTTAATTCAGATTTATACTGGATTTATTTACGAAGGCCCAAGCCTTATAAAACGTATAAATAAACTAATTTTGAAGAGCAGTTAGAAATTAATTACTTGATAATTTTTTTCATGATTGTTGACTTTCCATCTGAGATAGTCAATAAATAAGTTCCAGAAGATAAACTACTTACGTTAATAGGTTGATTAGAAATAGTACCTCTTAAGAATTCCTGTCCCATTAAATTTGCAACTATGTATGTAGAAATATTTTTAGGATCTTGATTCTTAATATAAATGATGTTGTTTTTAACTGGGTTAGGGTATACGGTATACAGATCATCAGTAATTGGAGTATATATAGTGTTTACTGAAATATTGTCTATGGCAATATCTCCATCCCATCCGTTGCCTCTAATTGCTCTAAAACGTATCTTTACATTTTGCCCAGTATAAGGTGATAAATTTACAGCTTTAGTTGAGAAATCATCATCTTGATTTTGTTGTTGACTGCCAACTAAAGCTGGAATAATATCATTGATATAACCGTCTTCAGTTTTTAAATCAATATGAAGTTCACCAATATGTGCGCCAAACATATGGTATGCAAACTCAATTTCACTATTTTCATACTCAACATAAAAACAAGGAGAAATAAATTCAGCTACAGCACCTTCTTCAACTCCAGAAGCTTCGGCAAATATATAAGTGTTTGCAGCACTACTCGTTTTTTGTTTTGGTCCTGTACCTTTAGAATGAATTACACCGGTACTAGCAAGCCAATTATAACCCTTTCCAGAAGTGTCAATTGCAGACCAACCATGTTTTCCCGTCATTTTAAAATCTTCAAAATCTTCAAATAAAGGTTCAATTTCACTTCCTACTTTTATATAATTTATGTATTGTCTTGTAATACTTTTAGATTCGTTTGTAACAGTCAAAATAACATCATAAATACCTGTTTCATAAGTATGAGTTGGGTTTTGAGTGGTGTAATCAACAACGCCATCTGCATCAATATCCCATGCCCAATCCGTAGCATTTTCACTAAGGCTTTCAAAATTAACAGTTAAAGAAGTTTCACATGTTTCAGATTCATTTACAGCAATGGTTGCATTAAAAGAAGGACATGCTAAATAATTTTTTATCGCCATATAGTAGGCATACATACGTGCAGATTGTTCGTTAGAAAAAGTTGTTCTACAATTTTTTCTTGAGTAGGACATGATGTTGTTGGTGTCTGGCATAAAAACATCGCCATTAGCATCTGTTTTAGTTCCAGTATAATTACAAGAACTGTCAACATTTGTAGTAGTTAATCTAGGGTCAGCAGGCGTATCACAAATACCATCGCCATCTGTATCACAATTACTACCGTTAACTAACTCGGTAGTTAAAGTGTCATTTGATGGCCCATGAGTATGTAATAATGAGAAAAAATGACCCATTTCATGAGCTAGGGATGATCCATTTACTGCACAATCAGTTTTCATAACAACTACGTCGTTTCTTCCTGTATTATCGCTATAGCCGCAAATTGCATCTTCTGAAGCATTTGTAAGATGATCAACAAAATAGATGTTAATAACACCTGGAACATAGTTTGTTTCCTTTAAAGCATCTTCATCTCCACTTTTAAAATTTGAAAATGTATCACTATCAATATAATCAATACCATCACATAGAAAGAATTCTAAGTAAGCATTTTCAAAAGATAGATTAAGATTATTTATAGCATGATTTAAACTGCCAGTACTTAAACCACCAGAACCATTAGAATTTCTAATAATGTGTGCTTTAATAGGTACAGCATTAATAACATCAGAAGGAATAGGACCTTTTTTTAATTTGAAATTAGAAAATTCCTGTTGGTATTTTTTTAGTTGCGGTTTAATGCTATTATAAAATGCTAGTGATTGCGTAGATGTTGTATGCCCACAATTAACATGAGTTTCATTTTGCGAAATAGCAAAATGCGTCATTGCAAAAAACAGCAATGATACGAGGAAGTTAACTTTGTAGGTAAAAATATTCATTTGGGGTTGAATTATTTCGAAAACAAATGTATATGGAAATGAATTTGAGCGATAATAAAGACGATATACGGCTAATATTTTCGTTTATTTAACAAATAGGAGGCATAACTGCCTTATAATTATGAAATTGAAACTAATTTCGACTTGTAATTAATAATTATTAAAAGTGTTTTTTTGACTTAGATTTGGTTTAAATAGTTGTTTGATAAGTCAGTTAAGATATTAGATTTATATGCTTTATTGCTTTGATTAGTACTTTTAATTTAGGCTTGAATTCTAAAAAATAATAGTACTTTTATCCACCTTTAATTTTAAAACATGTCAAATCCCGTAAAAATTATTGAATGTCCGCGAGATGCAATGCAAGGTATAAAGCAATTTATCCCTACAGAGCAAAAAGTACAGTACATACAATCTTTATTGAGGGTGGGCTTTGATACTATTGATTTTGGGAGTTTTGTTTCTCCAAAAGCCATTCCGCAAATGGTAGATACTGCCGAAGTTTTAAAACAATTGGATTTGAGTAAAACAACGAGCAAGCTTTTAGCAATTATAGCGAACACTAGAGGCGCAAATGATGCTAGCAAACATGCCGCAATTGATTATTTGGGCTATCCGTTTTCAATATCAGAAAACTTCCAGATGAGGAATACCCATAAAACTATTGCAGAGTCTCTTGTTACGCTTTCTGAAATTATTCAAATAGCAGATAAATCTAACAAGCAATTAGTTGTTTATATCTCTATGGGCTTTGGTAACCCATATGGAGATCCATGGAATGTAGATATAGTAGGAGAGTGGACTGAAAACTCGCCAATATGGGAGTGAATATCTTATCTTTAAGTGATACCGTTGGAACTTCAGATCCTGAAAGTATAGACTATTTATTTTCAAATTTAATTCCTTTATACTCAAATATAGAATTTGGTGCGCATCTTCATACCACTCCCAGTAGTTGGTTTGAAAAAGTTGATGCAGCATATAAGGCAGGTTGTCATCGCTTTGACGGTGCCATTCAAGGTTTTGGTGGATGCCCAATGGCTAAAGACGAATTAACAGGAAATATGCCTACCGAAAAACTACTGTCTTATTTTACTTCTCAACACAAAAACAACTTAAATGCGCTAAGTTTTGAAAGTGCTTATAATGAGGCTTCAAAAATTTTTAAGCACTTTTATTAATATTGAAATGTTAAATTTCGAGTTTCATTTAAATATAAATATTTGAAATTCAATTTGTTATTTGTTTTTCAAAATCTTTATTTAAATTTAATCTAAATAAACTTTGCGTGAGTGAGAATGAGTTTTATATTTGCAACTTCAAATCAAGTATTATTTATAACAAGTCTAAATAAAAACAACAAATCAAACAATAATGAAAAGATTAACCTTACTTTTTTCAATCTTAACAATTGCATTTGCTAGTGCGCAAACACCTCAAGATTCAATAACCTTTGATCCACAAAAACAATTAAATGCAGCACAACGTTTGCTGTCTGGAAACTATGGTAAAGCAGTTACTGTAGGTGCCTATGGAGAAACAACCTATAACCAGCCAGAAAGTAAAAATGGAGAATTAGATATTCAACGTTTAGTATTACTTTTTGGATATAAATTCAATGATAAAACACAGTTTGTAACAGAACTAGAATTAGAGCATACAGTAGAAATATTTGTAGAGCAAGCTTTCGTTAATTATGTAGTAGCTCCTAATGTAAGTTTACGAGGTGGTTTAATGCTAGTACCTATGGGTATTATTAATGAGTTTCACGAACCAACAACCTTTAATGGAGTGGAACGACCAGCATTAGATAATGCCATTGTACCAACCACATGGCGAGAAATTGGTATTGGTGTAACAGGAAGATTCAACGAAATCTCTTTAGGCTATCAAGCTTATATATTTAATGGTTTTAAATCCACTATTGCTGATGGAGAAGGAGGCATAAGCGGATTTCTAAAAGGCTCAAATGGATTACGAGGCGGACGTCAAAAAGCCATAAAATCTACTGTTGATAGCCCTACATTATCCACGAAATTTGATTATTACGGCATCCCAGGTTTACGTTTAGGATTAGCTGGATATTTTGGAAAAACTCAAGCTGCTGATGACATTGAAGAAGTAGATGGTGCAAATATTGGCATCTCAATGATAGGTTTGGATGCGCGTTATGCATACCAACGTTTCACAGCCCGCGGACAGTTTATCCATGCCAGTTTAAACGATACCGAAGCGTACAATAATCTAACAGGTCGTGATTTAGGGAGCGCACTTCAGGGTTGGTATATAGAGGGTGCTTACAACTTATTACCTCAAGTAAAGCAACAACGTTTGTTTGCATTTTTAAGATACGAGCAGTTCGATACTCATGAAAAAACAGATGGTGGTTTAGCACAAAACGATGCATACAACCGTACCGATATCACAACAGGCTTAAGTTATCATATCGCACCAGGCGTAGTGCTTAAAGGTGATTACCAATTTAGAGATAACGCGGTCTCTGGTGGTAATGTTGATAATAGGCTAAATTTCGGAATAGGTGTTTGGTTCTAAAATAATTATAGAGTTACCGCAAGGATTGGGCTTTCAGCAGGTCCTCTCTGCGAGGAGCTTCAACAAATGCCTCAATCCCAAACGCATTAACTAGCTAAAGGCAGTTATTAAATATAAATTTGATGATTGCCTTTTGGTAATTTTATTGTAAAAACAATAAAAAACAATACTTTTGCAACATGAATTTTAAACACGTTTTAATAATATTTTTAGCATTTCTCCTTATGTCTTTTGGTTTGCCAAAAAACATACAGAAACGCGTTAATAAAGAAATAGCAAAAACTTACGATATAGAAATTTTTGATTTTTCAGAAGTCATTTTAAAATCAGAATTCACAAAAGACCTACCTTCTAAATTCCAAAAAGATAACTTTTTCAAAATAGAATCTAAAAAAGAACTTATTGGTTATGCTTATATATCAAAAGCACCAAGTAAAACAGCACAGTTTGATTATTTAGTGCTTTTAGATAAAGACTTAGTTGTCAAGAAATCTAAAATATTAATGTATCGCGAAGAATACGGAGGGGAAATTGGTAGCACACGCTGGTTAAAGCAATTTATCGATAAAAAAGGTGGCGATGAGTTAAAGTATGGGGATAATATAGATGCTATTGCAGGAGCCACAATTTCAGTTCGTTCAATGACTAATGCCATGAACGATTTATTAAAATCTTTAAAAATACTTAAAAGCAAAACGCTCTGTAAATGCAGCTAAACGGATTAATATTTACGCTTCCCAAAGAGATTAAAATATTAATCGGTGCATTTGTTATTGTATTAAGTATAGGGTTTTACACAGGATTACTTTTTGTAGGAGAAACATCTTCAGCAAACCCAAACGGCATAGAAGAGCATTATTTAGGAAATGAAGACGACGAAAATGCCGAAATTATGCGCTTTAAAAAAAGTGATCGGGAAATGCTCACACTTGTGCACAATCATATTTTATCAATGTCTATCATTTTCTTTTTGGTAGGTTTATTAGTTTCAATAACCAAATTAAGCAGAAAACTTAAACTATTTTTAATTCTAGAACCATTTATTTCTGTCATACTTACTTTCGGAGGGTTATATTTATTATGGACAGGGATACTTTGGACAAAGTATATTGTGATGTTTTCTGGTATTTTAATGACACTTACCTTTACAGTTTCTATATTTATTATATTAAAACAACTCTTCCACAAACCAATACGTTAAATTTTTGTAAAGCTATTTATTACAATAATTAATTCGTTTATATATCGTATATTTGCACGCAATTATAATTGTAATTGCAAATGACTGCACACGAAAACAAAATAGTTGGAGAAGGATTAACCTACGACGACGTTCTATTAGTTCCAGCCTTTTCTGAAGTACTTCCAAGAGAAGTAAATATTCAAACAAAATTTACACGAAATATTACCATAAACGTTCCTGTTATATCAGCAGCTATGGATACAGTAACTGAAAGTAAAATGGCAATAGCCATGGCGCAAGAAGGAGGTATTGGTGTGTTGCATAAAAACATGTCTATAGAGGCGCAAGCGCAAAAAGTAAAAAAAGTAAAACGTGCAGAAAGCGGGATGATTATTGACCCTGTTACGTTACCACTTACTGCTAAAGTAAAACATGCTAAAAAGTACATGGCTGAATATAGTATTGGAGGTATTCCAATAGTAGATGAAGAAGGCACTTTAAAAGGTATTGTTACCAATAGAGACTTACGTTTTGAGCATGATAACAAGCGACCAATTACTGAGGTAATGACAAGCGAAAACTTAGTTACAGCAGCAGTAGGCACGTCTTTACAAGATGCTGAAGCTATTCTTCAAGAATATAAAATTGAAAAATTATTAATTGTTGATGATAATTATAAATTATCAGGTTTAATTACGTTTAGAGATATAACGAAATTAAGCCAAAAACCAAATGCCAATAAAGACCAATACGGACGTTTAAGAGTTGCAGCAGCAATTGGTGTTACAGGGGATGCAGTAGATAGAGCAGAAGCCCTGGTTAATGCAGGAGTTGACGCTGTTGTTATAGATACAGCTCATGGACATACAAAAGGTGTAGTTGCAGTTTTGAAAGAAATAAAATCAAAATTCCCAAAATTAGATGTCATTGTTGGAAACATAGCAACAGGCGCAGCTGCAAAATATTTAGTAGAAGCTGGAGCTGATGCTGTAAAAGTAGGTATTGGACCAGGCTCTATATGTACAACTCGTGTTGTTGCAGGTGTTGGGTTTCCACAATTTTCGGCAGTACTGGAAGTTGCTGCAGCCATTAAAGGAACAGGTGTTCCTGTAATTGCTGATGGAGGTATTCGTTATACTGGAGATATTCCTAAAGCGATTGCAGCTGGTGCAGATACCGTTATGTTAGGATCGCTTTTAGCTGGAACAAAAGAATCTCCAGGCGAAACTATTATTTACGAAGGAAGAAAATTTAAATCCTATCGTGGTATGGGGTCTGTTGAAGCTATGAAAGAAGGTAGTAAAGACCGTTATTTCCAAGATGTTGAAGACGATATTAAAAAATTAGTACCAGAAGGTATTGTTGGACGTGTACCGTACAAAGGCGATTTATACGAAAGTATTCATCAGTTTATTGGTGGTTTAAGAGCAGGAATGGGATACTGTGGCGCAAAAGATATCGAAACTTTAAAGGAAACCGGACAGTTTGTAAAGATTACGGCTAGTGGAATTAATGAAAGTCATCCACATGATGTAACTATTACTAAAGAGTCTCCTAATTATTCTAGGTAGTTTTTTTTAATTTTCTATAATAATTGTTTCATCATAGGTTTTCATGTTTAAAAGATCGACAGTTCCGCAATTAGGTTTATGATATTTAGTTGCATTTGGTATTCCATGTTTGTCTTTCTCCCAATTAGTGTTGAATTTATACTTAAATGTATCTAATCGATTTTCGACAATTCTTGTTTTATCGTTGACCATTTCCCATTCGTATTTTCCATTATTCCAACAAATACCAATTTCATCTCCCAATTTGGGTGTTCCACTTATATCCAATTTTATATAGTGAGACTTTGGTGGGTATTTATGATTTCCGTTAATGATATATCTTGTATGTCCGTTGGTAATTATAGTTAGACATTGTTTTTTGTCGGAAGAGTATATTCTAAAATTTGTTCGATTAGGGGTTGGTGGTAAAGCTATAATCCAAAACGTGCCTATCGCGAATAGTAATAGTAAAAACGCACTAAATCCTCCAACTATTAAACAACCGAAAAAGGAACCAATACTTTCTTTTGACATAAATTGGTTAATGTGTTACAATGGTTCGCGGATATCCGTCATTAGACGAATATAGCAGAAATTTTTTACAAATTCAAGTTTGTAAAAACAGATTATTCAGAATAAACCTGCCCACGATGTGGCCTCAATGCATTTCTTACTGGTTTCATTTCTGCTTCATTTACAACCATAAATGCAATAGTATGCATATCAGTTACAGTTTCAACACCAGTAATAAGCAACTCCAATTGTTCAGCTTTAATGAAGTCTTTTAAATGGATTTCATGGTGTTCTGCAATTTTCAAGGCATCAGGACCTCGAAAATCCCAAATTAATTTTAGTTTTCGCATAGTGTTTTCGTTTAAACTGAAAGCTTCAAATTTACATTTAAATCAGTATAAAAATTAAAATAAATAACCTTTATTTACGTTTGTGAATTCAACTTGTTTTACACAGATATATTAGTATTTTTGTATCCGTTGATTAATAATGTCCTATCTATGAAATTAAAGAATTTCCTCCTAGTATCCTTATTACTTTTTATCACATCAGGAATTGCGCAAACGCTAGAAAAAGATGTGCTCTTTTCAGTTGATGGTACCCCGGTATATACCTCAGAATTTTTAAGGGTTTACAACAAAAACCTCAATTTAGTTCAAGATGAAACTCAAAAGGATGTAGATGAATATTTAAAACTATTTACCAACTATAAATTAAAACTAAAGGAAGCTAAAGCACAAGGACTTCATGAAAAGCCTACTTATAAGCGAGAACTAGAAACTTATAAAAAACAGTTGGCTGCGAATTACATGACCGATACTACCATAAGTGAAGATTTAGTTAAAGAAGCTTATGAGCATATATTACATGAGGTAAAAGCTACCCATATTTTAGTAAAGATTTCTGAGAATGCTAATCCGCAAGATACTTTAGTGGCTTATAATAGAATTAAAAAACTGAGAACACGAGCATTAAGCGAAGGTTTTGATAAAGTTAGGAAAGAAGTGCATAACGGAAAAACTCTTTTTGGTGAAGAATTAGGTTGGTTTTCTGGATTTAGAATGGTTTATAAATTCGAAAAAGTAGCTTTTAATACATCTGTAGGTGAAGTTTCGAAACCTTTTAGAACCCGTTTTGGGTATCATATTATAAATGTTTTGGACAAACGTAAATCTAGAGGAGAGCGTACCGTAAAACATATCATGGTGGTTGATAAAAAGAATGACACTATTAATTCTGCTGAAAAAAGAATAAAAGACATTTATAAAAAAATCCAACAAGGAGAGGAGTTTGAGGTATTGGCTAAAGAGTTTTCAGATGATAAAAACTCAGCTCCCAAAGGAGGCCTGTTAAATGCATTTTCAAGTGGGCAATTAAGCGCACCAGAATTTGAAGAAGCTGCTTTTGCTTTACAAGAAAAGGGAAGTGTTTCTGAACCTGTAAAAAGTAAATTTGGCTGGCATATTATAAAATTAGAAAAAGCCGATCCTATTGGAAAATTTGATGAATTGAAGCCAGAGTTGGAAGGGAAAGTAAAACGAGATTCTCGATCTCAATTAATTGAGGAAGCATTAATTAGCAAATTAAAAGCTAAATATAACATAAGTGATGAATTTCTAGATTCAGACTATTTTGGTTCAATTTTAAATGAAGATTTTTACAAACGTA
Source organism: Jejuia sp. G7-7 (assembly GCF_055808955.1). Lineage (NCBI taxonomy): Bacteria > Pseudomonadati > Bacteroidota > Flavobacteriia > Flavobacteriales > Flavobacteriaceae > Jejuia > Jejuia sp. G7-7. Next base: position 1,334,421 of record NZ_JBVVSZ010000001.1, on the reverse strand, counting down.
CTTGGAAACTGCCTAAAGATTTTAAGGCTAATAAAAAATTACTAAAAATAGGCAACAAACAATTAGATTATTTAGATTTTGGTAATTTTCTGCTAAAACAACAAAAAAGTAATCGTGGTAGACAAGCTTTTAGTGAAATAATAAAAAGCTCGTACAAAACGTTTTTAAATTCGAACTTAAAGCAACATCAAGAAGAAAACCTAGAAAATGAAAACGAAGATTTTGCACATATTTTAGGAGAATATAGAGACGGTTTGTTGTTGTTTGATTTAATGGAATCTACAATTTGGCAAGCAGCTAAAACAGATTCTTTAGAAATTGAAACTTATTATGAAAACAATACGACTAAGTATTTCTGGCCAGAAAGAGTCAATGCAGAAGTTGCATCTTCAACCAATAAAAAAGTGATTAAAAAAGTAGCGAAATTAATGCACAAGAACATGAAATCTGAAGATATTGAAGCACTTGTAAATACCAATGGTGAAGTAAATGTTATTTTTACGGTTGATACCATGGATGCAAAACATCAAGCGTTACCAAAATCGTTTGATTTTAAGAATGGTATTTCCAAAGTTTACAAGCATAATAATGGATTTGTGGTAGCAAAAGTGCAAAACGTATTGCCAAAAAAACAAAAAACGTTTGAAGAGGTTAAAGGTCTTGTAATGAGCGATTATCAAACACATAAAGAAAATTTGTGGCTTGAAGAATTAAAAAACAAATACAAAGTGGTATTGAATCAAGACGCTTTAAAAGCAGTTAAGGCAGAAATTAAAAATAATTGTGCGACTAAAAACCCTCATTTTATTAAGTACATTGTGTCTACTTTCATCTTGTGATATATTTAAAAAGACAGATGAAAGAAAGCCAATAGCCAGAGTAAACAATTCTTACTTGTATTATGATGATTTACAAGGAGTGATTTCAGAGGGAATTACTAAAGAAGATAGTATTCTGATAGTTCAAAACTTTATCAATAAATGGGCAACACAACAATTATTGGTAGACGGAGCTTTACTTAATTTAAATGAAGACAAACAAGAAGCGTTCAACAAATTAGTAGAGCAGTACAAAAGTGATTTATACAGCAAGGCCTATTTGGAAGCTTTGGTTAAAAAAATATTGAGACATCGTTAACAAATACAGAAGCAGAAGGGTATTATAATGAAAATAAAGATGCCTTTAAATTGAATGAGGAACTCATAAAGTTTCGATACATTCATGTAGATGAAGATATCATAGACTTTAAAAATATAAAAGAAAAATTAAAAAGGTTTACCAACGAAGACAAAAGGCAATTAGACTCTATTGCCATACAGTTTAAATCATACTCATTAAATGACTCTATTTGGGTAAAAATGAGTCAAGTACTTACTAAAATACCAGGCGTAAATTCTGAAAACAAAAAACAACTGTTAAAAAATCTAATTTTGTACAACTCAAAGATTCATTAGGAGTATATTTGATGCAAATTAATGATGTTTTATTGCGTAATGATACGGCACCGTTGGAATATGTAAAACCAACCATAAACCAAATTGTTATTAATAAAAGAAAGCTAGAGCTCATTAAAAAATTAGAAAAAGATATTGCAAAAGATGCTATTAAAAACAAAGAATTTGAGATATACAATTAGTGCAAAATTAGTATTGATGTTCATGTTTGTAGGGATATTTAATTTACAAGCACAAGAAATTATTCAAGAGGAAAAAGAACAAGAAGTCCCAGAAGAAGTAAAGAAAATAGATTCTACAAATACTTTTAAAAAAGTAAAAATAGATGGTGTTGCTGGTGTTGTTGGGGATTACATTGTGTTAAACTCTGATATTGATAAGGAATATTTACAACTTCAAGCAAGCGGTGTTGATACAAAAGATATTACCCGCTGTCAGATTTTCGGAAAATTATTGGAAAATAAACTTTACGCTCATCATGCGGTTCAAGATAGTATTTTGGTTGCAGATGCTGAAGTAAGAAGAAATGTAGATTACCAAATCCAACAGTTTTTACAACAAGTAAAAGGAGATATGAATCGTCTTTTGGCGTTATATAACAAGGATAGTGAAGAGAGCTTAAGAGAAGAAATGTTTGAGGCTAATAAAAGTATGATGCTATCTCAAAGAATGCAAGCTCAAGTTATTGAAGAAGTAGAGATTACTCCAGAGGAAGTAAGACAATTTTTTAATAAGATACCGGAGGACGAAAGACCAACATTTGGAACAGAGTTAAAAGTAGCTCAAATTGTTGTAGAGCCTAAAATTTCTGATGAAGAAAAACAAAAAGTAATTCATAAGTTAAAAGGTTTTAAAAGAGATGTTGAAGAAAATGGCGCAAGTTTTAGATCTAAAGTTATATTATATGGTCAAGACCCAGGAATAAAACAATCAGGATATAAATATACTCTAAACAGAAAAAAACCAAGAATGGTTAAAGAGTTTAGAGAGGCTGCTTTTTCATTACAAGAAGGTGAAGTATCAGAGCCTTTTGAAACCGATTTTGGATTTCACATTGTGTATTGTGAAAAAATAAGAGGTCAGGAGTATGATGTAAGTCATGTACTGCTAATCCCAGAAGTTTCTACTGATGCAGTTGTTGAAGCTAAAGAAAAGATTGAAAAAGTAAGAGAAAAAATAGTTGCTGGAGAAATTACATTTGCAGATGCCGCTAAAGAAATTAGCGATGAAAAAGAAACTAAATTTGATGGAGGGCAATTAATAAACCCAGAAACTCAGGATTATAATTTTGAATTGACTAGAATGGATCCAGAACTATATTCTCAAATTCAAGATTTAAAAGATGGAGAAGTGAGTTTAGTCCTTTCAGAAAGAGATAGAAATAATAAATTAAAGTTTAAATTATTGACTGTTTCTGATAGAATAGAAGATCACGAGGCTGATTATGCTAGGGATTTTCTCAAAATTAAGGAGCAAGCATTAAACGAAAAGAAAATAAAAGCTATTGAAAAATGGCAAGCTGAAAAAATTAACGATACTTACATAAAAATCTCTGGAGGCTTGAGAGATTGTGAATTTTCTAGTAATTGGTTAAAAAAATAAAGTATGTCTGATGTTGCTGCAATAGAAGAGTTTGTAAAGAAATTTAAAGATTTAAAACAGGAAATTGCTAAGGTAATTGTTGGTCAAGACGTTGTTGTAAATCAAATTCTAATTTCTATATTTTCTGGTGGACATTCATTATTAATAGGTGTACCTGGGTTAGCAAAAACCCTGATGGTTAATACTATTGCTCAAGCTTTAGGAATAGATTTTAAACGTATTCAGTTTACACCAGATTTAATGCCTAGTGATATTTTAGGTAGTGAAATTTTGGACGAAGACCGTCACTTTAAATTTGTAAAAGGTCCAATTTTCGCTAACATTATTTTGGCTGACGAAATAAATAGAACACCTCCAAAAACTCAAGCAGCTTTATTAGAAGCCATGCAAGAACGAGCGGTTACGGTTGCAGGACATCATTATAAGTTAGATTTACCATATTTTGTTTTAGCAACACAAAACCCAATTGAGCAAGAAGGAACATATCCGTTACCAGAAGCACAATTAGACCGTTTTATGTTTGCCATCAATTTAGAATACCCTTCTTTTGAAGAAGAAGTACAAGTTGTAAAATCTACAACTAACGATGTACAGGTTAAAGTTAATGCGCTTTTTACAGATCAAGAAATTTTAAATTTCCAACATGTTATTAGACGAATTCCTGTTGCAGACAATGTCATTGAGTATGCAGTAGGGATGGTTGCCAAAACAAGGCCAAACGGAGATGCAGTTCCTGAATTAGTAAAACAATATATTGATTGGGGAGCAGGGCCAAGGGCATCTCAAAATTTAATTTTAGCAGCAAAAACACATGCAGCTGTAAATGGTAAGTTTTCTCCTGACATAGAAGATGTTCAAGCGGTAGCGATAAGTATTTTGAGACACAGAATTATCAAAAACTATAAAGCTGAAGCTGAAGGAGTTTCTGAAATCAAAATCATAAAAAGCTTATTCTAAAATGAGTTTAAAGCCATTTATTATTCCTATAATTTGTTTTTTAATAGGTATGGCTTTTACTAGTATTGGGGCATTATTCAAAATTATACATTTCGAAATAGGAAGTTTAACTGGGAATGGGTTACTATCTATTGCAACTGGTTTTAAATTATTAGGAATCATTTTAGCAATTATAAAATTACTTGTCATCTATAAAAAAAGTAGTTTAATTATTGTAGTTTTATTAAATACTTGATTTATTTTCATTTTATAGAGTGAAATACTATTAAAAACGCAATCATTTGGTTTAATAATGATGCTATAATAATTAGGTATAAATACTTCTTTTTATCCTGACTTTCTTTTTAAATCTTTACATTAATTTCGTAATTTGCAAGACTGAAATAAATAACTAAAAACTTAAAATTTTATATATGGCATTTGACATCAATATGATTAAAGGTGTGTACACCAAAATGGCAGATCGCGTAGATAAAGCACGTGAGATTGTAGGTAAACCATTAACACTATCTGAAAAGATATTATATTCTCATCTTTGGGATGGTGCACCTACAGAGGCATTTACAAGAGGAAAGGACTATGTAGATTTTGCACCAGACAGAATTGCATGTCAAGATGCAACAGCTCAAATGGCATTATTACAGTTTATGCAAGCAGGTAAAGATAAAGTTGCTGTACCTACTACGGTACATTGCGATCACTTAATCCAAGCTAAAGAAGGTGCTGCAACAGATTTAAAACATGCAAATAATGTAAGTAGTGAGGTTTTTAATTTTTTAGAATCTGTTTCAAATAAATACGGTATCGGTTTCTGGAAACCAGGAGCAGGTATTATTCACCAAGTAGTATTAGAAAATTATGCATTCCCTGGAGGAATGATGATTGGTACCGATTCACATACTGTTAACGCAGGTGGATTAGGCATGGTTGCTATTGGAGTTGGTGGTGCTGATGCAGTTGATGTTATGGCTGGTATGGTTTGGGAATTAAAGTTTCCAAAACTAATCGGTGTGAAGTTAACTGGAAAATTGTCTGGATGGACAGCACCAAAAGATGTAATTCTTAAAGTTGCTGAAATTCTAACTGTAAAAGGGGGAACTGGAGCTATTGTTGAGTATTTCGGACCTGGAGCAACATCAATGTCTTGTACAGGAAAAGGAACCATTTGTAACATGGGTGCAGAAATAGGTGCAACTACATCTACGTTTGGATATGATGAATCTATGGAACGTTATTTACGCGCTACAGATAGAGCTGATGTTGCCGATGCTGCTAACGGAGTAAAACAACACTTAACTGCTGATGCAGAAGTATATGCAAATCCAGAACAATATTTCGATCAAGTAATAGAAATCAATTTATCAGAGTTGGGACCATTATTAAACGGTCCTTTTACGCCAGATTTATCTACAGAAGTAGGTTCTGCAATGACTGAAAAAGCAACTTCTAACGAGTGGCCTTTAAAAGTAGAGTGGGGATTAATCGGTTCATGTACAAATTCATCTTATGAGGATTTATCAAGAGCATCATCTATTGCACAACAAGCTTTAGATAAAGGTTTAAAAATGAAAGCTGAATTGGGTATCAACCCAGGTTCTGAGCAAGTACGCTTCACAGCAGAACGCGATGGCATCCTTGGAATTTTTGAAAACCTAGACGCTAAAATATTTACCAATGCATGTGGGCCATGTATTGGACAATGGGCAAGATATTCAGACCCTAAAAATGCCCCAAAAAACAGCATTGTACATTCTTTTAATAGAAACTTTGCGAAGCGTGCCGATGGAAATCCAAACACACACGCATTCGTAGCTTCTCCAGAATTAACAGCGGCTATTGCTGTTGCTGGACGTTTAGACTTTAATCCATTAACTGATAAGTTAATTAATGAGGATGGACAAGAAGTGATGTTCGATGAGCCAACAGGGTGGGAATTACCACCAAAAGGTTTCGCAGTAGATGATAACGGATATTTAGCACCAGAAGCAGATGGTAGTCATGTGCAAGTTTCAGTAAAAGACGATTCAGAACGTTTACAATTACTAACACCTTTCCAACCAATTGGAGGAGCAATTAATGGTGCAAAACTATTAATCAAAGCATTTGGAAAATGTACTACCGATCATATTTCTATGGCAGGTCCTTGGTTGCGTTTCAGAGGGCATCTAGATAATATTGCAAATAATACCTTAATTGGAGCTGTAAATGCATTTGGCAAGAAAACTAATTTTGTTAAAAACCAATTAACAGGTGAGTATGGAGGTGTTCCAGATACAGCTAGAGCTTATAAAGCAGCAGGTGTCAAGTCAATTGTTGTGGGAGATCATAACTATGGTGAAGGTTCCTCAAGAGAGCATGCTGCAATGCAACCCCGTCATTTAGGTGTTGCTGCGGTTATTGTAAAATCGTTTGCTCGTATCCACGAAACAAACCTTAAAAAACAAGGGATGTTAGGCTTAACTTTTGCTAATGAAAGCGATTACGATTTAATCCAAGAAAATGATACATTCAATTTCACAGATTTAAATGAATTCGCTCCAGGAAAACAATTAACATTAGAAGCCGTTCATGAAGATGGATCAACAGACACCATCAAATTGAATCATACCTACAACGATGCACAAATCGCATGGTATAACGAGGGTTCTGCACTTAATTTGATTAAGAAGCAAAACGCTTAAATTTCAAGCACATATATTTAAAAATCCAGTCTATAAAGGCTGGATTTTTTAGTTTATAATAATAATAATTTTTGGGCGTTACCCTAAAGGGTCGGGCTTTACGTTACAAGTCCTCGGTCGTACCTCCCTATGGGCTTTTTACTGCAATCCCTAACGCAGATATCTACTAGCTTTGTTTTTAAAACAAAAGTCGTTTTTTTTGAAAAAGTTCGTTTAACGTGTTCGTGTATGATTTCGTTGTGGAATCTTCCGCAGGATTATTCCGCTTAAGAAATCAGTACAATTTATAATTTAAACTTTGATTTAACTCTCTGCCACAATGAATTATACACGTTGTTGGCTCCTGTGCTTTTTTCATTTATTCTTCCGTAAACTTTGTATTCCGACGTTATTTTTGCTAATTGTCCGATAATTACAGGCAATTCTGTCTGGTCAAATTCAAGCTCACAATTCAATTCATTTCCAGTTCCTGCATAGTCCATTATTCGGCAAGTGGTATTCAAGTGTCCAATTCCGTCGCCTTGCACAAGTATTGTAACTTGACCTTCAATTCCCTCAAAAATTGCTCTTCGGTTCAGGTTTTCGTGGAGATATTTCAGTTCTGTTTTGAAAATATCAAAATCCCACGACATTAGGTCTGCATTAAACTCTCCTGAAAATGCTCCGCACGTAACAGAAACATTACAATTCAAGGAATTTCGGTCCCAATCCAAATCTCCATTAGGGAAATTTTGTTTCAGGACTTCAATTCGGATGAAGTCTGTTCCATCTTTTATTTCAAAATATGTTTCAGATACGTCTGTCATTTCGCATTGGTGCCAATGTTTTTACGGATATGCGTCGTTTTAATGACTTATATCCGACGTTAAACGAAGTTATCATTTTTTTCTGACAAAATCAAGTTATAGATTATATTGGCAAGAGTCAATTATTAACCAAATTACTCCCCATCCAAAACATCAAAATCGTATTTTTGAAAAAATTCCAAAAATGAACTCCAGACAAGACAAACTCAAAGCTTTTGATAGATTATTAACCATTATGGATGAGTTGCGCGAGCAATGTCCGTGGGATAAAAAGCAAACTATGGAAACCTTACGCCATTTAACCATAGAAGAAACTTACGAACTTGGAGATGCTATTTTGGATAAGGATTTAGAAGAGGTTAAAAAAGAGTTAGGAGATGTGTTATTACACATTGTATTTTATGCTAAAATAGGTAGTGAAACTGGTAATTTTGACATCGCCGATGTGTGCAATAGCATTAGTGAAAAACTAATTAACAGACACCCACACATTTACAGCGACGTAAAAGTAGAAAACCAAGAGGATGTTAAACGTAATTGGGAAAACTTAAAACTTAAAGAAGGTAAAACGAGTGTTTTGGAAGGCGTTCCAAAAAGCTTGCCAGCCTTAGTAAAAGCGAATAGAATACAAGAAAAAGTAGCTGGTGTAGGTTTTGATTGGGAAGCACCCAATCAAGTTTGGGAAAAAGTAGAGGAGGAGCTAAATGAGTTTAAAGTTGAAGTGCAATCTGGTAACCCAGATAAGATGGAAAGCGAATTTGGAGATGTGATATTTTCTATGGTAAACTACGCGCGCTTTTTAAACATTAACCCAGAAAACGCTTTAGAACGCACCAATAAAAAATTCTCTAAACGTTTCCAGTATCTGGAAAGTAAAGCCAAAAGTTTAAATAAGCCACTTAAAGACATGACTCTTACAGAAATGGATGTGTTTTGGGAGGAAGCGAAGCTACTGCAAAAATAAGTAATTAGAAAATCTGTGATTTTCAAATACTAAAATTTTGAAGAAGCAAAAACATTATAACTATATTGCAAAATATTCATGAAAATATGTCCAATACCAACGTTAAATGAGTAAATATGCTATAGTAATAGGCGCAGGTCCTGCTGGATTAACTGCCGCGTATGAACTTATTACAAAAACGGATATCATACCTATTGTCTTAGAAAAGTCTGATAAAATAGGAGGTATTTCTAGAACCGAAGAATATAAAGGCAATAGAATAGATATTGGTGGACATCGCTTTTTTTCTAAGTCTGATGTCGTAATGAACTGGTGGCGTAATATATTACCAGTTCAAGGCTTTCCTTCTAGAGATGATATTAGCCCTAGAACTGGACAAATAAAGAAAAGTATTTCTAATAGGTTAACCAAAGGTGGACCAAACCCAGAAAAGGTAGATAGAGTTATGTTAATTCGCTCTAGATTATCCAGAATTTTCTTTTTACGCAAATTTTTTGATTATCCAATAACTATAAATTGGCAGACATTATCCTCGTTAGGGTTTACTAAACTTGTGAAAATAGGTTGGACTTATATTCAAATAAGATTATTTCCAATTAAAGACATAGAAAATTTGGAGCAGTTCTTTATCAGTAGATTTGGTAAAGAATTATACGAAACTTTTTTTAAAGATTACACCGAGAAAGTTTGGGGTGTACCTTGTACTGATATAGATGCTAATTGGGGTGCTCAACGCATAAAAAAATTATCTATCTCCAGAACGCTAATTCATTTTTTAAATCTCTTTTTTTAAGACTAAATCGGTCGATCAAAAAAATGTTGATACAAGTTTAATTGAGCAATTTATGTATCCCAAACTAGGTCCGGGTCAAATGTGGGAAACAGTAGCGAAAATAGTAACAGAAAAAGGCGGAAAGATTATTATGAACGCTGATGTAATTCTGATTGAATCGCATGATGGTATAATAGAAAGTGTTTCTTATAAAGATAAAGTCACAGGAGAAGTTCAAAATGCTAAGGGAGATTACTTCTTTTCAACCATGCCAGTAAAACATTTGATAAGAAGTATGGGAAGTAAAGTTTCTAACACTATAAAAGATGTCGCTGAAGGATTAGTGTATCGAGATTTTATAACTGTTGGGTTACTGCTTAAAAATCTTAAAATTGGTACTAAAGAAAACCCTATAAAGGATAATTGGATTTATATACAAGAAAAAGAAGTTAAGATTGGGAGACTACAAATATTCAATAATTGGTCACCTTATATGGTTTCAGATAATGATAATATTTGGATTGGATTAGAATATTTCTCTAATGTTGGCGACGAATTATGGAGTATGAGTAGTGAAGAATTTATAAAGTTTGCAATTGATGAATTGGTGTTAATTGATATTATTGAAAAAGAAGATGTTCTAGATAGTACTGTTATAAAAATGCCAAAGGCTTACCCTGCTTATTTTGGGACGTATTCACAGTTTAATACCATTAGAGAATTTACGGATAAAATTCCTAATTTATTTTTAATTGGAAGAAACGGAATGCATAAATACAATAACCAAGATCATTCGATGTTAACCGCAATAACTGCTGTTAGAAATATTATAAATAATGTGGTATCTAAAAACAATATTTGGGAAGTTAATTTAGAAAAAGATTATCATGAAGAAAAATAGTGTTCACTATTTGCTTTTTAATCCTTTCGCAATTGGCGTATTTCTTTTTGCTGTTTTAGTTTTTATTTCGACTTCGCCATATTTATTATATGACGAAATACTTTGGAGTTATATTGGAAGGATTTGGAATGAGAATGACTTTGTACCTTATGCAGATTCGGTAGAAAATAAACCTCCAGGTATTTTTTTCTGTACAAATTAAATCAGTTTTTTTTAATGGTAATATAATTTGTATTAGACTTTTAGGTGCTATTTGCATTATGTTGTCTTCCTATCTTATTTATCTTATAGGGAAACTATTAAAAGGTTTTTTTGCGGCATATTGAGTATGTCTATTTTTGGATTGATGATGTGTTGGTATGTTGTTGATGGATGGTCTCTGGCGCACACAGAAACATTCATGGTTTTCTTTGCCATTTCAGCATTTTATACCTTCATAAAGTATAAGGAATCAAAATCTTCAAAATTGCTTCTTTTTAGTACTGGTGTTTTATTAGGATGCGCCTTACTTTTTAAACAAATTGCAATAACCACAACATTCGTTTTTTTCTTTTCGTATTGATAGAGAATAGAGCCACTTTGAAATCAAGATTGATTAATAGTTTACTATTAGTTTTTGGAATACTATTGATTAACTTAATAGTGATTTTAGTGTTATATTTTAATGGAGTATCTCTAAAACAATATATTGAAGGGACATGGTTAATTCTATTAAATTCAGGTTCTAGAGGAACGGGGATATCTTTTTATATTAAAGGTTTTGTTGAAACTTTTTTTAAGTCAAGGTTTTTAATGCTATATCCAATATTAATATTGGTTTATCTAAAAAGAGAACTATTTAAAAATAAAATATATGCCTTGGTGTTAGTATGGTTTTTAATAGATTTTGTAGGAGGAGTTTTGTCTGGAAATTTTTATGGACACCAGCTAAAACAAATGTTACCATCAATAGCAATTATAATTGGTATAGTGTTGAGTAATTACAAATTACATGGTAAAGTTAATTTGATAAAAAATGTATCAAATTTGAAATTTTTAGTAATTGTAATGTTATGGTTTTTTCCTTATAGGCAAGTGCTTAAAGTTGGTAAACTATTATCGGAAAATAAAAGTATTGAATATAAAACTGCTGCAAAGTGGATTCAAAACAACTCATCTAAACAAGATTATATATATTTATTTGGTGCTGATTACAGTTTAATTTCAACATTATTGTATTCTGAACGAGTGTCTTCTAGCAAGTACTTTAATTTGATATTTGTAAATAAAAAAGAAGAACGTAATCAGATATTTGAAGAACTAACGGCAAAACCTCCAAAATATATTTTAGAATATAAAGGAGATATTAGTATTAAAGAAATTTATGGCAACTCAATCCACCACTATTTTTTAGAAAATTATAGTTTCATAAATAATTTTGGAGAAATTATAATTTATAGAAGAAATGAAATGAAAGAGTTTTAGATAATAATACCATGATTAGATTGTCTTGAAAAACGCTCTAATAAAACTCCACGAAAATAAAGACTTCATAATTTTAAACTCTTCAAACAAGCTAGATTCTTCATCTAAAAAGCGAAGCATAGTTTTAATGTTATTTTTATCATAAAACTGCTGAAAAAGCCATTCACCTTTTTTGTTTTCATCTTTTAAAACTTTTAAAAATACTTTGTCGTAGAATTTATATCTATTCAAGAACAGGTTATTTGATGGTGTTCTTTTAGATTTTATATTATTAATTATTCTAGCAACTTTTTTTCGGTATGTTTAAAAGAGTAACCAGTTGAAGGCTTTACCCAACCACCACCAGTACCAATTTTAGTGCTGTTTTTGGTATTAAAACTATCAAAAGGAAAAGTTGTCATTGGTATTTCTCCCATTTCAGAATCAATTATCTTGTAATGGTCAATTTTTAAATAATCTTTAATATAAGTTTCAATGTAAGTGTCATAAACTGATTCATCTACAGTAGTTTCTGTAAAATAGGTAAACTCTACTAAAGCTTCTGTTTTAGAAAATGGCAAAACATATGTGAAGGTAGTTTGATCTCTGTCTTTTAAACGATAATCCATCATAGTGACAGTATTGACATCAAAAACGCCTGTTTCAGTTTCTATAATAACACCTTTAAAATGCTGAATGATGTTTATATTTTTGTTCGAATTATAAAATTCGTCTGGCACGCGACTATCAAATACATGATGTGTTTTATAAGTGTTGTTATGGGTATTAATAAAAGTTTCATCTTCATCTATAACCGATATTACTTCATCAATTATAAAATGAATGTTGCTGTGTTTGCTCAATTCAGTTTTAGCAAACTCATAGAAATCTATTGCTCTTATTGATTTATAATAATAAGGGGAGAGATTTAAATTTATAGTTTTTTTGAAGTATAGATTTTAGCAAAACTCCATTTTTTATGAGTAATAGCGTCCCATTTAGAAGGCGAAAGTTCCCAAAAACTCCAAGTTTTATCGTTGGAGCTTTTTTTGAAGGATCAATTAATGCAATATGTTTATCATTAAAGAAATCATCCGTAGCCATTTGTAAAGCCAATTGTAAACCAGCTAAGCCATTGCCTATGATGATGTAATTAAAACTGTTACGACTCGCCATGTCGCTTTATTGTTTTTTAAAATATTTAAACGGCACAAATAGCATCCCAAAGCATTCGCCATCATCTTTACCTAAATGTTTATGGTGTATTTTGTGCGCACGTCTTACACCTTTTGCGTACCAGTTATTTGCATTTCTAAACAGTTTAAAACGTTGGTGTATAAAAATGTCATGTACCAAAAAATAAGATAAGCCGTATGCAAAAATGCCTAAGCCAATTGGTAATCCTGCCCAAAAACTAGTGTTCTTCCATAAAAGAAAACATGCGATACTTACTATGGCGTAAAAAATAAAAAAGGCATCGTTTCGTTCAAACCAACTATCATGATCTTTATGGTGATGGTCTTTGTGTAAACTCCACAAAAAACCGTGCATTATGTATTTATGAGTAAACCATGCCATAAATTCCATACCACAATAAGTTCCTAAAGAAAATAAGTATCCAAAATAGTGTGTGCATCACTTAAAATTTACATTAAATTTAATTGATATTTTACATAACTACGCATTAAAAGCTCAATTTTTTTTGGGTTTGAAACTCTAATGCGTGTGTCTTTTATTTTTAATGCTGGTGTTTTCTTTAGTTTTTTCAAAAGTTGACTGTAATATCGATATGCCATAAAAACTCCGAACTTGGCTTCTATAGGTAATTTTTTAATACCACTTAAACCTTTTTCAAAGTCACTTTCAATATCATCAATAATTCTCTGTTTTGAAGCTTCATCTAAATTATTCAAGTCAACATTAGGAAAATAACTTCTATTTAATTCATTAAAATCGGCTTTGATATCACGTAAAAAGTTCACTTTCTGGAATGCAGAACCTAGTGACATGGCTGTGTCTTTTAATTCATCATATTTTTGTTGATCTCCATTAACAAAAACTTTTAAACACATTAAACCAACAACATCAGCAGAACCATAAATATAAGCTTTGTATTCCTCATCTGTAAGGTAAGCTGTTTTATGTAGATCTAAGCGCATGCTACTCATAAAGGCATCTACCAAGCTTTTGTCTATAGCATATTTGTGATAAGTGTGTTGAAATGAATTTAGAATAGGGTTAAGACTGATTTTATGTTTTAAAGCCTTTTCTAAATCTTTTTCAAAATTTTCAAAAAGTTCTTTTTTGTCATAATCATGAAAGGAGTCTACAATTTCGTCGGCAAACCTAACAAAACCATAAATATTGTATATATGCATTCTTATAGAATTCGATAGCATTTTGGTTGCCAAAGAAAAAGATGTGCTATACGTTTTGGTAACTACTTTGCTACAATTATAAGAAACGGTATCAAAAATTGCTTTCATACTATTAACTATTGTGTTTTATTACTAAATCTGAAACTAATTTTCCAGAAATTAATGAAGGTGGTACACCAGGCCCAGGAACTGTTAATTGTCCTGTAAAATATAGCTGTTTTACTTTTTTGCTTTTTAATTTTGGTCTCAAAAAAGCGGTTTGTAGTAGTGTATTTGCCATTCCGTATGCATTTCCTTTATATGAATTATAATCTTTTATAAAATCCTTCAAACAGAAGGATTCTTTAAATATAACATGATTTTTTACTTTTTGAGATGTCAATGATTCAAAACGATCAATAATTTTATTGAAATAGAGCTCTCTTAGTTCTGGCGTATCTTGAATTCCTGGAGCAAGTGGAATTAAAAAATTCCAGCTTCTTTTCCTTTGGGTGCTGAACTATCATCTGTTTTACTTGGGAAACTTGCATAAAACAAAGGGTTTTCGGGCCATTTTGGGTTGTCATAAATAGCTTCAGCATGCACATCAAAATCTACATCGAAGAATAAAGTGTGATGATTTACATTTTTCAATTTTTTATCAAAGCCAATATAGAAGAGTAGTGAGGAAGGTGCGAATGTTTTTTTAGTCCAATAGGTTTCGGAATATTGTCTGTAAGTAATATCTAAAAGTGTTTCGGTATGATGATAATCAGCACCACTTACGATAACATCGGAATTGTAATTTTTTCCGTTTGAAGTTAAACTGACAGCAACTCCATTTTCGACATTTATTTTTTCGATAGGTGCATTTGTTTTGATTTTAACTCCTAATTCCTTAGCCATGGACTCCATGGCAAGAATTACTTGATACATACCTTTTTTTGGATGGAAGGTTCCTAATCCAAAATCAGCATAATTCATGAAGCTATAGAACGAAGGTGTATCACTAGGCTTTGCGCCTAAAAACAATACTGGGAATTCTAAAATCTTTGCTAGTCTATCATTTTTAAAATCTTTTCTAACATCTTTTTTTATGTTGCTAAAAAACTGATTTACTTTCTTAATTGTTTTAGTAGTAATAAGTTCTAGGGGAGAAACCCCAGGGTTGTATACTAAATCTTTTATGGCAATATCATAGTTGCTTTTGGCATCATCCATAAACTTTTGAAGTTTATTAGAACTTCCTTTTTCTTCTGCTTCAAAAGTAGATTTAATTTTGTCTAAAGTATCGCCTATGGTAATGTAATCGTCTTTTTCAAAGTAAACACTATAGGCAGGATTAAGTTTTTCTAACGTGTAATAATCAGAAGGTTTTTTGTTGAAATCTCCAAAGAATTTTTCAAATACATCTGGCATCCAATACCACGTAGGCCCAATATCAAAAGTAAAGCCTTCTTTTTTTAATTGTCTTGCACGACCACCAATGGTCGCGTTTTTTTCGAATACTGTAACGTCATAACCAGCCTGAGCTAAGTAACATGATGTAGCTAGTGAGGAGAACCCAGAGCCGATTATTGAAACTGTTTTTTTCATATTGTTTAACAAATATAATTAAAAGTTAAACAAAATAAAATATTTTTATAAATCTTTAACTAAGTTTTCGATAGAATCGTAAGTTTTTACACTATTTGGAAGTTTTAAATCTTTGTCTAATGAAGCTAGTTTAGGGCCAAGTAGAAGAAGGTTTGTTTTGTCGTCATTCAGTAGTAATTCGTCAAACTCCTTGATGTAAGTTGGGATTTGTTTTACTTCAGGACTAACTGTAAAGTAGGATATGAATGTAATCTCACTAAAAAATTCTAAAACACTAATTAAACTATCCATAGGAACACTTTCTCCTAGAAATATGGTGTGATAACCTTTACTTCTCAACTGGTAGTTTATAAATAGTAATCCAATATCATGTACTTCGTTATCAGGTAAATACAAAATAAAAGTTTTAGAAACAGGTTTAGGTTCTAAACTTTGTAGACGCTCTATATTTAAAAGTATTTTTTGTTTTATATGAGACGTTAAAAAATGTTCATGTGCAGGAGTAATTGTATCAGTTTGCCATAGGAGACCTATTTCATTTAAAAGGGGTAAAAACACATTGTAAAAAATATCATTAAATGTATTATTCTCTATTAAATTATTATAAGTGTTGTAAAATAAAACTTGATCAAAATTTAACATTGAAAGTTTGAAAGCATTTATTGCATGGTCTTCAACTTTTACTCTAGAAGCTATTTCACGAACTTTGATAGGTATTTCTTCCTCAGTTAGATTAGCTATTTTAGATATTTTATAGCCATTGTTATTCAAAAAAGATATATTTAATAACTTCTGTAAGCTACTTAAACTGTAATTCCTTATGTTAGTATCGCTTCTATTGGGTTGCAATAAGCTATAGCGTTTCTCCCATATTCTTATGGTGTGCGCCTTTATACCAGTTAGATTTTCTAAGTCCTTAATACTAAAATTAATCTGAATATTGTTCATTAAAAATTAATTATCGTTAAACAAAATTACGAATATCAAATTAAATATAAGAAAGATAAGAGCTTTATTTTTTTAAATGTGAGTAATACTATCGAAAAATACAATCAAAAACCAACATTTTTCTGAACTTTTAAAGAAGTTTATCATATTGTTTTAATAAGACTGAAACTTTGCTTGCAACACTAATATTTTTTATTTTTGATAAGGTTTATATCTTCTTGTTATTTACTCATAAGCAATTATTTTATGCGCTACTTTTTTTAGTTTTTTTAAGTTTTATTTTTTTCATGTAATAAAAATAAGGCGAATTATATAGATGTAATTCCAGAAAATAATGATGTTTTTACTTCAACTCAATTAATCCCTGATAATTCTTTTTTAGGAGACGATGCTTGTAAATCTTGTCATAAAGAAGAGTTTAAAGATTGGAAGGGGTCTCATCATGATAAAGCAATGCAAATAGCTTCAGATTCAACAATTTTAGGGGATTTTAATGAAGCTAGCTTCAAAAGTCAAAATATTACGTCTAGGTTTTTCAAAAAAGATGACAGTTATTATGTTAATACAGAGGGTAGAGATGGAAAATATCATGACTATAAAATTGAGTACACCTTTGGGATAACACCATTACAACAGTATATTGTAAAATTTCCTGATGGCCATTACCAATGCTTAAGAACCGCTTGGGATACGGAGAAAAAAATGGTTTGATTTATATCCAGATTTTAAAGTAGTGCATTCAGAATGGTTACATTGGTCTAGAGGCGGTTTAAACTGGAATAATATGTGTGCCGACTGCCACTCTACAAATGTTAGGAAGAATTATGATTTAAGTAAGCATGGCTATGATACTAAATATGCACTTATAAACGTTAGTTGTGAAGCGTGTCACGGCCCAGGTAAAACACATGTAGAACAAGTAAATTTTGAAGGTGTAAAATACCAACCTTCGGGTGATTTAAAAATGACGATTGATACACACCCGAAAGATTTGGTAGACCAATGTGCTAGATGCCATGTAAGACGTGAACAGATTTCAGGACACTTTAATTTTGAAGGGAGTTTTTTAGATCACTATTACCCTCAATTACTAGCCAATAATTTGTATTATCCTGATGGTCAGATATTGGATGAAGTATATGTTTATGGCTCATTTCTACAAAGTAAAATGTATCAGAATAATGTAACCTGTACTAATTGCCATAACCCTCATTCACTAAAACTCAGGTTTGAAGGAAATCAACTTTGTACCCAGTGTCACGATATTAAAAAGTATGACAAACCGTCTCATCATTTTCATGCTATGGATTCTGAAGGTGCAAAATGTATTAATTGTCATATGACAGGGAAATTTTATATGGGAAATGATTATCGTCGAGACCATAGCTTCAGGATACCGAGGCCTGATTTAAGTTTAAAATATGGTACACCAAATGCTTGCATACAATGCCATACAAATAAAGATGATAAATGGGCATGGGAACAATATCAAAAAACTTATGGTAGACCAAAATCAAAACATTTTTCTGAATTATTAGCTCCCGGATTAACTGAAGACCCACATGGGTTTGAAAAATTATTAGAATTATCTAAGGATACAATTTACCCGGAAATTGCAAGAGCTTCAGCTGTAAGATCCATAAGTAGTTACGCAACTCAAGAATCCATTAACGAGTTATTGAGTTTTTTAAATGATGAATCACCATTGGTTAGAGGTGCTACAGTTGATGCTTTAAATGATTTAGAGATAACTGATTATGTAAACTCTTTTTTACCTCTTCTTAAAGATCAAAAGCGAGCGGTAAGAGTAAAAGCATTTTTGGCGATTGCTTCTTTAAATGAAATGCAAATTCCAGAGGAATACAAAGAGGTATACAAAAAAGTAAAAAAAGAATTCAATACTCATTTAAAAGTTACTGCCGACTTTAGTGGAGGCAGGGCAAAAAAAGCAGCTTTTTATTTAAAAAAAGGAGATTTGCTAGGTGCTATTAAGTGGTACGAAAAAGCTTTAGAAATTGATGGTCTTAACAATATGATTAGAACTAATTTGGCAAATCTATACTACAGAAATAATGATGCTGAAAAGGCTGAACAAGCTTTTAAAACTATTATAGATCAAGAACCAGGGTTTGCACAAACCTACTATTCCTATGCTTTGTTATTGGCTGAGTTAAATAGAACTGAAGAAGCTATTAAACAAATGCATTTGGCTATTAAGTATATGCCAAATAACATCAGGTTTTATTATAATTTAAGTTTGTTATATGATAAAACCAGTAATCTTAAAAAAGCTGAAGAAATAGCAGTAAAGGGACTGAAAATAGATACTAACAATGAAAGTTTGTTATATGTCTTGGCTTATGTCTATCAAAAAGGAGGTGAAATTAATAAAGCTAAAAACATTAGTTCTAGACTAGTAGAATTGTCCCCTAATAATACGCAATACCGTACTTTTACAACCAACTAAACGCTTTAAATTAAGTAATAACAAAGTGTTGTTTTAAGAGTAAGTAGTGCACACGAGAAGATTCGAACTTCCACATCCTAAAACGGATACTGGCCCCTCAAGCCAGCGCGTCTACCAATTCCGCCACGTGTGCCTTTTTTGAAGTCCACCGCTTGTAGTAACTTCAATTGAGTGAGCAAATATAATTAATTTCAAGATTTGTAAAGCATATAAAACAACTTTATAAAACAAAAAAATCCGATTCAAACGAATCGGATTTTTTATTAAGCGAATAATATGTTTTACAATAGGCTAAGCGCCTTATTTTACTTTATCAACTACAGCTTTAAAAGCTGCTGGGTTATTCATAGCTAAATCGGCTAAAACCTTACGGTTTAATTCGATATTATTAGCTTTTAATGCACCCATAAATTGAGAATAAGATAAACCATGTTCTCTGGCTCCAGCGTTAATACGCGTGATCCATAAAGCACGGAATGTTCTTTTCTTATTTCTACGGTCTCTGTACGAGTATTGCATCGCTTTATCAACCGCATTTTTTGCTACTGTCCAAACGTTTTTACGACGTCCAAAGTAACCTTTTGCTTGTTTAAGAACCTTTTTCTTCTGGCTCTTTTTGCTACAGAATTTACTGATCTTGGCATAATTTTAATTGTTTTTTGTAGTAGGCGGTTAATAAATCAACACTTTTAATTTTGCCTAACTCCAGGGTTTATAAATTGTTTTAACCGATTAAAACGAATATTACTTTAAACGTAACATTGTTTTAATGTTATCCTCATCAGATTTGTGTACTAAACCATCATGAGTTAACTTAAGCTTACGCTTTTTTGACTTCTTTGTTAAGATGTGACTCTTAAAAGCGTGCTTTCTTTTAATTTTACCAGTACCTGTAAGCTTAAAACGCTTTTTAGCACTAGATTTTGTTTTCATTTTAGGCATTTTCTTCTCCTAGTTTTAATTATTTCGCTTAATTATTTTGAATGTTATTACTTTTTAGGAGCAATAAACATTGTCATTCTTTTTCCTTCAAGTCTTGGCATTTGTTCAACTTTACCAAACTCTTCTAAATCTTGAGCAAGACGTAATAATAAAATTTGACCTTGCTCCTTAAATATGATGGAACGTCCTTTAAAAACACAAAAGCTTTCAGTTTTGCACCTTCTTTTAAGAACTTTTCAGCATGCTTCTTTTTAAATTCGTAATCATGATCGTCAGTATTCGGACCAAAACGAATTTCTTTAACAACAACTTTAGTAGCTTTTGCTTTTAAAGCTTTGTCACGTTTCTTTTGTTCGTAAAGAAACTTTTTATAATCCATAACCTTACAAACAGGCGGATCTGCATTTGGAGAAATTTCTACAAGATCTAACTCTTGTTCGTTAGCTATTCTCATAGCGTCTCCTTTGGTATAAATACCAATTTCTACGTTATCTCCAACCAGACGTAATTTTTGTGCTGTAATTTTGGAGTTAATCTTATGCTTATCCTCTTGTACAACCCTTCTATTGGGTTGCCTTCTTCTTCTAATTGCTATGGCTATCTATTTTTTAATTAAACTTTTATTTAGAACGATTTTAACGTTTTACTAATATCCTCTTTTATAATTTTGGCGAACTCATCAATGGAAATCATTCCTAAATCTTCGCCACCATGCTTTCGCACAGTAATTTTATTTTCTTTCTCCTCTTGCTCTCCAATGATAAGCATATAGGGATGTTTCTGCATTTCAGCTTCACGAATCTTCTTTCCTATCGTCTCACTTCTGTGATCTGCAAGGGCGCGAATTTCGTCATTTTCAAGCAAATTTAAAACTTTTTCGGAGTATTTTTCATATTTCTCACTCAGAGATAATATTTTAGCCTGAATTGGCATTAACCAAATAGGGAAGTTTCCTCCAGTATGTTCCAATAATAATGCCACAAAACGCTCCATACTTCCAAAGGGTGCACGATGAATCATAATAGGGCGGTGTAACTCGTTATCACTACCTTTATACGTTAATTCAAAACGTTCTGGTAAGTTGTAATCTACTTGTATTGTTCCCAATTGCCAGCGTCTTCCTAGAGCATCTTTCACCATAAAATCTAACTTCGGCCCGTAAAAAGCAGCCTCGCCAGTTTCAATTACATAATCCAGACCTTTATCTTCCGCAGCATTGATAATAGCTTGTTCAGCTTTTTCCCAATTTGCAACATCACCAATATATTTGTCGGGATTTTCAGGATCTCTTACAGAAACTTGAGCCGTAAAATTCTCAAAACCTAATGATCCAAACACATACAAAACAAGATCAATGACGTTTTTAAACTCTTCATCCAATTGCTCCGGCATACAAAACAAATGCGCATCATCTTGCGTAAAACCTCTTACTCGAGTTAAACCATGTAGCTCTCCACTTTGCTCATACCTATATACAGTTCCAAATTCAGCATAGCGTTTTGGCAAATCCTTATAACTCCATTGTGCACTTTTGTATATTTCACAATGGTGTGGACAATTCATTGGTTTCAACAAAAACTCCTCATCTTCCTTTGGGTGTTTTAATAGGCTGAAAACTATCTTCGCCGTACTTGGCATAATGTCCAGAAGTCACATAAAGATCTTTTTGTCCAATATGTGGAGAAATTACCATTTCATACCCTGCTTTTTTCTGTGCAGCTTTCAAGAAATTTTCTAAACGCTCACGTAAAGCGGCGCCTTTAGGTAGCCATAAAGGCAAGCCTTGTCCTACCTTTTGCGAAAACGTAAAAAGCTCCAATTCTTTACCTAATTTTCTGTGGTCACGTTTTTTAGCTTCCTCCAGCATTGCTAAATACTCAGTAAGCTCTTTTTGTTTTGGGAAAGAAATACCATAAACACGGGTTAACTGTGGTTTAGTTTCATCACCACGCCAATAAGCACCAGCAACACTTAAAACTTTAACCGCTTTTATAATTCCGGTGTTAGGAATATGTCCACCTCGACACAAATCTGTAAAGGAGCTATGATCACAAAACGTAATCGTACCATCCTCTAGATTTTCAATCAATTCCGTCTTAAACTCATTACCTTTATATAAGGATAACGCATCAGCTTTAGAAACCGCTCTCAAATTAAAATCATGTTTTCCACGGGCAATCTCCAACATTTTGGTTTCAATAGTTTTAAAATCCTTTTCAGAAACTACAGCATCACCAAAATCAACATCATAATAAAACCCGTTCTCAATAGCTGGACCTATAGTCAATTTGGCTTCCGGATACAATTCCTCAATAGCCTGTGCTAAAACGTGTGCCGAAGAATGCCAAAACGCTTTCTTTCCATCATCATCTCTCCAAGTATATAAAACCAACGAGCCATCGGTAGTCAAAGGCGTAACAGTTTCAATAGTAGTACCGTTAAAATTAGCCGAAATCACATTTCTAGCAAAACCCTCGCTAATGCTTTTTGCAACATCCATAGGGGTAACGTTCTCCTCAAACGTCTTCACAGTCCCATCGGGCAAAGTAATATGTATCATAAATCAAATTAAAATCAAGCTGCAAAGATAATAGTATAAACAAACCCACACAATATATATATAAGTATAATTTTTAATTGGTTACTCCCTATAGGGTCTAGCTATCCGCTTCAAGTCTTCGCACGTCGTTTGTCATGCTGTGGGCTTTCCACTACTATTCCTAGCGTGTGCAATTTTATAAAAACTATTTTCAATATAAGTTCAGCGATTATCTATATTATTACATAATAGAGAGTAGTGCATCAAGTCAAAATGAACATAAAGTTTTTTTAGGTACATATATTAAGGAATAAGTTAAACCATCAAGATATCATTGTGCCTTGGCGCCTTGGTGTGAGCAAAAAAGCAGGGCAACTTTTGTCACCCCACTACCGTTAGTGAGCTCTAGACCATAAAATCGAGTCTAATATATCCACAGACTCTCATAATACTCCACTAAGGTTCAGTATTGTTAATAAAAGTTTTCTCTATAAATAACAGAAAAAGAGGGAGTTAAAAGCGTGTTTAAAAAAAGATAAAAAAAAGGCAAAAAAAGTCATTGTGGAACTAAAAAAGGATAGTATGTTTGCAGCCGCTAAAAACAGCAGTAAAGTTGAAAAGCGAAGTTCTTATAAAATACGATTTAGATTAAAGAAAAGGAGTTAAGATTTTTTTTCAAAAAAAAGATTTAAAAGTATTGTGGGAATAAAAAAAGGGTTTTATATTTGCACCCGCTTAACGAGGAAACGAGTTAAGAAAAGAGAGAAATAAGTTCATAAACATATTGAATTGACAGCGTAAGATTTTAATTGGAAACGATAAAAATCAACAAAGAGAATAGACCATTTTGAGTACTAGAGATTCTAATTAGTTGTTAAGCAAATAAGTCATATAAGACTTAAAAATTTAACGATGAAGAGTTTGATCCTGGCTCAGGATGAACGCTAGCGGCAGGCCTAACACATGCAAGTCGAGGGGTAACATAGAGTGCTTGCATTCTGATGACGACCGGCGCACGGGTGCGTAACGCGTATACAATCTACCTTTTGCTGAGGAATAGCCCAGAGAAATTTGGATTAATGCCTCATAGTATGCAGAGTTCTCATGAACATTGTATTAAAGGTTACGGCAAAAGATGAGTATGCGTCCTATTAGCTAGATGGTAAGGTAACGGCTTACCATGGCAACGATAGGTAGGGGCCCTGAGAGGGGGATCCCCCACACTCGGTACTGAGACACGGACCAGACTCCTACGGGAGGCAGCAGTGAGGAATATTGGACAATGGAGGCAACTCTGATCCAGCCATGCCGCGTGCAGGAAGACTGCCCTATGGGTTGTAAACTGCTTTTATACAGGAAGAAACATTACTACGTGTAGTAACTTGACGGTACTGTAAGAATAAGGATCGGCTAACTCCGTGCCAGCAGCCGCGGTAATACGGAGGATCCAAGCGTTATCCGGAATCATTGGGTTTAAAGGGTCCGTAGGTGGATAATTAAGTCAGAGGTGAAAGTTTGCGGCTCAACCGTAAAATTGCCTTTGATACTGGTTATCTTGAATCATTATGAAGTGGTTAGAATATGTAGTGTAGCGGTGAAATGCATAGATATTACATAGAATACCAATTGCGAAGGCAGATCACTAATAATGTATTGACAGCTGATGGACGAAAGCGTAGGTAGCGAACGGGATTAGATACCCCGGTAGTCTACGCCGTAAACGATGGATACTAGCTGTTGGGCTTCGGCTCAGTGGCTAAGCGAAAGTGATAAGTATCCCACCTGGGGAGTACGTTCGCAAGAATGAAACTCAAAGGAATTGACGGGGGCCCGCACAAGCGGTGGAGCATGTGGTTTAATTCGATGATACGCGAGGAACCTTACCAGGGCTTAAATGTAGATTGACAGGTTTAGAGATAGACTTTTCTTCGGACAATTTACAAGGTGCTGCATGGTTGTCGTCAGCTCGTGCCGTGAGGTGTCAGGTTAAGTCCTATAACGAGCGCAACCCCTGTTGTTAGTTGCCAGCATGTAAAGATGGGAACTCTAGCAAGACTGCCAGTGCAAACTGTGAGGAAGGTGGGGATGACGTCAAATCATCACGGCCCTTACGTCCTGGGCTACACACGTGCTACAATGGTAGGGACAGAGAGCAGCCACTTCGCGAGAAGGAGCGAATCTATAAACCCTATCACAGTTCGGATCGGAGTCTGCAACTCGACTCCGTGAAGCTGGAATCGCTAGTAATCGGATATCAGCCATGATCCGGTGAATACGTTCCCGGGCCTTGTACACACCGCCCGTCAAGCCATGGAAGCTGGGAGTGCCTGAAGTCCGTCACCGTAAGGAGCGGCCTAGGGTAAAATCGGTAACTAGGGCTAAGTCGTAACAAGGTAGCCGTACCGGAAGGTGCGGCTGGAACACCTCCTTTCTAGAGAAAGACGACTGATTAAGTATCTATAACTATTATGAAAAATAGTTTATTCTCATTGCTGTTAATTTAAAATAAAGATTTAGTAGAGTCTCATAGCTCAGCTGGTTAGAGCGCTACACTGATAATGTAGAGGTCGGCAGTTCGAGTCTGCCTGAGACTACTATACTAAATACAGGAAATTTTAGAAGTTGAGTTGAAATCAACAATCGTTAATCGAGATTCAGCAATCTGAAATCGACAACGGGGGATTAGCTCAGCTGGCTAGAGCGCCTGCCTTGCACGCAGGAGGTCATCGGTTCGACTCCGATATTCTCCACGAATCAGTAACCAGTCACGGTTAACAGTTAGCAGTTTTGCTGTTAACTCAATACTGAGACTGCCAACTGAAGAAAGTTCATTGACATATTGAAAAAAGATACATGAAAATAGATTAGACATAGTTTAATTTATTAAAGTAATAATTAGGATTAATTAGAATCACCACGAGCGATATCTAATTAATCATATTATAGATATCAAATCGTTTTGGTATTTATAATAAACTCATTAAAAAAGCAAAAAGTACAATAAGCTACAAAAGAGCGTATGGGGAATGCCTAGGCTCTCAGAGGCGATGAAGGACGTGATAAGCTGCGAAAAGCTGCGGGGATTGGCACATACGAATTGATCCGCAGATATCCGAATGGGGCAACCCACTATATTGAAGATATAGTATCCGCAAGGAGGCGAACCCGGAGAACTGAAACATCTAAGTACCCGGAGGAGAAGAAAACAAAAGTGATTCCGTAAGTAGCGGCGAGCGAACGCGGATTAGCCCAAACCAATGTTGTTACGGCAATATTGGGGTTGTAGGACCACGATATTCAAATTAAGATGAATTAGAACTGTTTGGAAAGACAGACCATAGAGGGTGATAGTCCCGTAAAGGTAAATCTTATGGCGATAGTGGTATCCTGAGTAGTGCGGGGCACGTGAAACCCTGTGTGAATTTGGCGGGACCATCCGTTAAGGCTAAATACTCCTGAGAGACCGATAGTGAACTAGTACCGTGAGGGAAAGGTGAAAAGAACCCTGAATAAGGGAGTGAAATAGAACCTGAAACCATACGCTTACAAGCGGTCGGAGCGGCGCAAGCTGTGACGGCGTGCCTTTTGCATAATGAGCCTACGAGTTACCGTTGCTAGCAAGGTTAAGCACTTCAGGTGCGGATCCGTAGCGAAAGCGAGTCTGAATAGGGCGCTTTAGTTAGTAGTGGTAGACGCGAAACCGTGTGATCTACCCATGGGCAGGTTGAAGCTGTAGTAACATACAGGTGGAGGACCGAACCGGTTGACGTTGAAAAGTCTTCGGATGACCTGTGGGTAGGGGTGAAAGGCCAATCAAACTCGGAAATAGCTCGTACTCCCCGAAATGCATTTAGGTGCAGCGTTGATTTATAGTTTTATAGAGGTAGAGCTACTGATTGGATGCGGGGGCTTCACCGCCTACCAATTCCTGACAAACTCCGAATGCTATAAAATGTTAATCAGCAGTGAGGGCATGGGTGCTAAGGTCCATGTCCGAGAGGGAAAGAACCCAGACCATCAGCTAAGGTCCCAAAATATATGTTAAGTTGAAAAAACGCGGTGGAACTGCTTTGACAGCTAGGATGTTGGCTTGGAAGCAGCCATTCATTTAAAGAGTGCGTAACAGCTCACTAGTCGAGCGGTTCTGCATGGATAATAATCGGGCATAAACATATTACCGAAGCTATGGGATAGAAATATCGGTAGGGGAGCATTGTAGTGTCGTCGAAGGTGTGTTGTGAGACATGCTGGAGAAGCTACAAAAGAAAATGTAGGCATAAGTAACGATAATGCGGGCGAGAAACCCGCACTCCGAAAGACTAAGGTTTCCTCAGCTATGCTAATCAGCTGAGGGTTAGTCGGGACCTAACGCGAACCCGAAAGGGGTAGTGGATGGCCAACAGGTTAATATTCCTGTACCCGCTCTCATTAAAAGTGACGGAGGCGAATATTTGGTGCGTACTGACGGAATAGTACGTTGAAGCGAGTAGTAATACCGCGATAGTACACTAAGGCTTCGGCTGCGGTGATAATCCAGAGAATCGACTTCCAAGAAAAGCAAGAGAAGCGGCCCGTACCCTAAACCGACACAGGTAGTTGGGATGAGAATTCTAAGGAGCTCGAGAGATTCATGGCTAAGGAACTAGGCAAAATAGACTCGTAACTTCGGGAGAAGAGTCGCCACCCTTTGGGGTGGCCGCGGTTGAAAAGGTCCAGGCGACTGTTTATCAAAAACACAGGGCTATGCTAAATTGAAAGATGACGTATATGGCCTGACACCTGCCCGGTGCTGGAAGGTTAAGTGGAGGGTTTAGAAGTTTACTTCGAAGATCTTAAATGAAGCCCCAGTAAACGGCGGCCGTAACTATAACGGTCCTAAGGTAGCGAAATTCCTTGTCGGGTAAGTTCCGACCTGCACGAATGGTGCAACGATCTGGACACTGCCTCAGCCATGAGCTCGGTGAAATTGTAGTATCGGTGAAGATGCCGATTACCCGCTGTGGGACGAAAAGACCCCGTGCACCTTTACTATAGCTTAGTATTGGTTTTGGATAAGTAATGTGTAGGATAGGTGGGAGACTTTGAAGTGGCGTCGCTAGGCGTTGTGGAGTCATTGTTGAAATACCACCCTTTGCTTATCTAGAGTCTAACCTTCTTCTGAAGGGACAGTGCTTGGTGGGTAGTTTGACTGGGGTGGTCGCCTCCAAAAGAGTAACGGAGGCTTCTAAAGGTTCCCTCAGCACGCTTGGTAACCGTGCGTAGAGTGCAATGGCATAAGGGAGCTTGACTGAGAGACCTACAAGTCGATCAGGTACGAAAGTAGAGCATAGTGATCCGGTGGTTCCGCATGGAAGGGCCATCGCTCAAAGGATAAAAGGTACGCCGGGGATAACAGGCTGATCTCCCCCAAGAGCTCATATCGACGGGGGGTTTGGCACCTCGATGTCGGCTCGTCACATCCTGGGGCTGGAGAAGGTCCCAAGGGTTGGGCTGTTCGCCCATTAAAGTGGCACGCGAGCTGGGTTCAGAACGTCGTGAGACAGTTCGGTCTCTATCTACAGCGGGCGTTAGAAATTTGAGTGGATCTGACTCTAGTACGAGAGGACCGAGTTGGACGAACCTCTGGTGCATCTGTTGTCACGCCAGCGGCATTGCAGAGTAGCTACGTTCGGAAGGGATAAGCGCTGAAAGCATATAAGCGCGAAACCCACCACAAGATGAGATTTCTTTAAAGGGTCGTGGAAGATGACCACGTTGATAGGCTATAGGTGTAAAGGCAGTAATGTCATAGCCAAGTAGTACTAATAACCCATAGGCTTATTGTACGCCTGTTTTTTTATAAGTTCAATAGTTATTACAAATCATGTACTTTATTCAATATGTTAAGATATTTGTCCCGAGCTTATCGGGACGCTGTATGCTTAAGGAGTAATATCCAATAGCGAGCAGCTATAACTTAAGGTGGTTATAGCGATGGGGCTCACCTCTTACCATTCCGAACAGAGAAGTTAAGCCCATTTGCGCCGATGGTACTACATTTGTGGGAGAGTAGGTCGTTGCCTTTTTTAATCCTGATTCGTTAGAATCAGGATTTTTTTGCTTTTTATTGAATAAGCTAAAAATACCTGACAGCTATTTGCTGTATTCCTTTTAATTTTAAATTTGAAAACCCACTCAAAAAATTATTCAAATTATTATCTTAAACCTCTAAATTTTAAGGTAATTAATGGCAGAAAATAAAGAACTAGAATTAGCATGGGCTTTTGTTAATAATACAAGTAGATCTATTTTTTTAACAGGTAAGGCTGGTACTGGTAAAACTACGTTTTTACACCGTTTGAAAATGAATAGCTTAAAACGCCTAGTAGTTGTTGCACCTACAGGTGTTGCTGCTATTAACGCTAAAGGTGTAACTATTCATTCTTTTTTTCAGATGCCTTTTGGTCCTATTTTGCCTGATACAGATTTGAATGCTTCGAAAGGTTTTAATAGAAAATTTAGCAAGACGAAAATTAATATTATTAAGTCGATGGACTTGTTGGTGATTGACGAGATTAGTATGGTGCGTGCCGATTTGTTGGATGGTATTGATAAAACGTTACGCCGTTTTAGAAATAGAAATAAGGTGTTTGGAGGTGTGCAGGTTTTGATGATTGGCGATTTACAACAATTATCGCCTGTTATTAAAGAACAGGAATGGGAGTTGTTGAAACATGTTTATAAGAATGGTTTCTTTTTTAGCAGTAAAGCTTACCAACAATGTGATGCCATTAGTATTGAGTTAAAACATATTTACAGACAGGATAATCCGAAATTTATTGAAATATTGAATCAGATTCGGAATAATGCGTTGACTGAAGTTGCGGCTAAAGAATTAAATAAACGATATATCCCAGATTTTACGCCTGAGCCTGATGCGGGTTATATTTCATTAACGACGCATAATAATAAGGCAGAGGCAACTAACAAGGAGGAGTTACATAAGTTGAAAACCAAAATACAAACTTATAAGGCTGAAGTGGATGGTAAATTTCCTGAGTATGCTTATCCAAATGCTGCATCTTTGGAATTGAAAGTAGGTGCTCAAGTAATGTTTGTTAAAAATGATAGCAATCCAGAGAAGCGTTATTTTAATGGAAAAATAGGAAAAGTAATTCTGTTGGATAGGGATGAAGTGGTGGTAAATTGTCCGGATGATGATTTTAATATTAACGTAACGCCAGAGATTTGGGAGAATATTAATTATTCTGTAGATGCTGATACAAAGGCTATTACTGAGCAAAAAATTGGAAGTTATACGCAAATTCCGTTGCGTTTGGCTTGGAGTATTACCATACATAAAAGTCAAGGCTTAACCTTTGAAAAGGCTATTATTGATGCGCAAGGTGCTTTTGCGCATGGGCAAACTTATGTGGCGTTGAGTAGATGTAAATCTTTGGAAGGTTTGGTTTTGAAGAGTAAAATTCATTCCAACCAAATTATTAGTGATGCGAATGTGATTTCATTTAATAAGAATGCGGAAGAAAATGAGCCAGATGAAACTGTTTTAAAAGCTTCAGAAAAAAACTTCCAATTGGATTTAATTGCTGAAGTGTTTGATTTTTATCCGTTGCTATATCCTGCAAATAGGATTTTAGATATTTATTATAAGAATAGAACTGTGGTTGAAGGGCCTATTGAAACCACTTTTGTAACCATTAAAGATACTATTGCTAACTTTTTAAAAGTTGCTAATGGGTTTAATGTACAATTGAAGCAACTTTCGGAAAGTGAAGGTTTAGCAGAAGAAAGTACTGTGATTCAAGAACGATTTAAAAAAGCGATTGCTTATTTTAAAGCTGAAGCTGAAACTAAGATTGTAACACCATTAAAAAAGTTTGGTTTTACTACTGATAATAATGCTGTTGGCACAGATATAACTAAAAACCTAGACAACTTTGAAGAGTTACTGACTACTAAGCAATTATACTTTAAGGGTTTGACTGGTGATTTTAATGCGAAACAATTTTTGGAGTTACGAGCTAAATCTGTCTTTAATGGAAAGGAAAAGCCTAAAAAACTTAGAAAAGCAGTTGTTGAAGGCACCAGTAATGTGGAGTTGTTTGAACGACTTCGAATGTTGAGAAATGATATTGCTCAAGAGAAAGATTTGATTCATTATCAGATTTTTGCACAAAAAACGTTGTATGAAATGTGCGAAACTTTGCCGACGAATAAAGCAGAGTTATTAAAAGTGAATGGTATGGGAAAAACCCGTGTTGAAAAATATGGTGCTGCTATTCTGAAAGTGATAAAAGCGTATTGTGATGAGCATGATATTGAAACTTCGGCTGAAGTAGAGATTTTTGATACACCAAAGAAGCCTAAGCGACAAAAGGGTGATACTAAAAAGGAATCGTTGGGATTGTTTCAATCTGGAAAATCAGTTCAAGAGATTGCTGACGAGCGGGAGTTGAATACGAATACAATTATTGGGCATTTGGCTAGCTTTATGCCAACTGGTGAAGTACGAATTACTGATTTGATGTCTACTGACCATTATGAAGAGTTGAAAGCGATTATTCCAAAAAGAAGTTTGAAAATTTATCGGATTTAAAACATCAATTGGATGATAAGTTTAGTTATGGAGAGTTGCGTTTGGTGGTGAATGTGTTGTCAAATTCCAAATGATATTTGATAATATTGGAGGTGTGTGGAGATTGGTTTTATTTTACTCTGAAAATGATAGAGAGATTCTCACGTCGCGCTTTAGCGCTCCTCATAATGACAAATTTTTTAATTTATGTAAGGATTTTAGAGTGTTTAGACTAAACGTACAATCATCTAAAAAATTCAAATTATTTAGTTAATTTAGTATCCATGAATATTATCATCCAATCTACTCTTAAAACACTACAAAAATCCCAAGTTTTATTAGATAATTTATCCAATACGCAATTGTGTGATGCTTCTGTTCCGCCTTATCATTCAAGTATAGGGACACATATTAGGCATATTTTAGATTTTTACGATTGTATATTCAGCTTAAACTCTGAAAGCAAAGTAGATTTAACTGCAAGAAGTAGAAATAAAGATGTAGAATCAGATTGTGGATGTGCTCAAGATTATTTAAGCTTAATAATTGGGAGGTTATGTGCTAAAGCATTTGATATTAATGAAATAGTGTTTGTAATTGATGATTTAGGATTGGGTAAAACTGAAATTCCGTATACTTATGGTTCATTATTGGCACAAGCGAACAGTCATACTATACACCATTATGCGATTATTAATTATATTTTTGATAGTTTAGGAATTGTAATTGATGATACTGAGTTTGGTTATAACCCTACCACGCCTAAGCATGTTTCGGCTGAATAATTAGTTCTCGATACAATTTTTCTTTAAAAAAATCACTCGAACTGACATTGAATTGCTTAAAAAGAATTTACTTCTTTTTAAATATGCTATCTAGAATTGTATTTATGCCTTTAAATCCTAAAAAGATAGCCATACCACAAATTATTATTGCCAAGATTAATATAATAGTATCTATTGGGGTTTTTAATTTTGTTTGCGAAATGTAAATAAGCGTTGGTCCTGAGAACATACAAGCTAATGATACTCCCATGAGTTTAATTCCTTTTGCAAGAACTTCCTTATTTGTTCTATTGGTTATTTCCATTATTGAAGTTATTAACGGCTTCACGCACGCTCTTATGTTGGTTTAGTAATTTTAATGCTTCCTCTTCAGAAACATTTATTTCCTTCATTATCATTTTGGCACCCCTGTTTACAAGCTTATTATTACTTAATTGCATGTCTACCATTTTATTCCCTTTTACATGACCTAGCTGAATCATTGCAGAAGTGGTAATCATATTCAGTACTAATTTTTGAGCAGTACCTGCTTTCATTCTTGAGCTTCCAGTTACAAATTCTGGACCTACAACTGCTTCAATAGGGAATTTGGAAACATTGGAAAGTGGACTGTTTTTATTGCAAGTTATACATCCAGTAATTATGTTGTTTTTATTACAAACTTCTAAAGCAGAAATAACATAAGGAGTGGTACCTGATGCAGCAATACCAACAACAAAATCTTTGGAACTGATATTGTATGCTTCTAAATCTTTCCAACCTTGGGTTGTAGAGTCTTCAGCAAATTCTACTGCTTTTCTAATGGCAGAATCTCCTCCGGCAATTAAGCCAACAACCAAGTCATGCGATACTCCAAAGGTAGGAGGGC
The DNA here is from genome assembly GCF_055808955.1 of Jejuia sp. G7-7. Taxonomy (NCBI): domain Bacteria; kingdom Pseudomonadati; phylum Bacteroidota; class Flavobacteriia; order Flavobacteriales; family Flavobacteriaceae; genus Jejuia; species Jejuia sp. G7-7. The sequence goes on along the minus strand of NZ_JBVVSZ010000001.1, from coordinate 1,301,764 downwards.
ATTCTGAGGCATCTAAAATTCCTAATCGACCACTTGTACCAGCACCCATATAGAATAAGCGACCGCCAATTTTAAGTTTTTTAACAATTTGTTCAACTAGGGCTTCAATTTGTGGCAAAGCTTTTTCAACGGCATTTGGTACAGTTTTATCTTCCTCATTAATGTTTTTTAGCAATTCTGAAATAGACATCTTTTCCAGATGGTTATGATTAGAATCTTGCTCTGTAGTTTTTATAAAATTCATGCTTCAAAAGTACATAAAATTTAATGTAAACAGTATATAATTTGTCTGATGAGTAGAGTGTTTATTCAATGGTATGAATAAAAATAGAAGCTTCGGATGCTCTAAAATAACCTAGCGGAAAATTGTCAGGATTTGTTATGTTTACACAGTTTCCTCTAACGGTAGCAGGTTGGGTTTCAAAAGGATCTCCATCTTCAATATTAATTTGCTGGAGCAGTATATTTACATATTCAAAAAACTGTTTAGAAATACCTTCATTAGCAATAATTAACGTGTCTCCTGTTTTTAAATCGTCATCAAAATAAACTCCAAATGTTCTATTACCATCGGTAAATTCGTCATCATACAGTTCGTTGTTTCTAATCCCTGTATCTGGATTTATAAATTCAAACAAATAAAAATTTCTTTCACCTTTAGGGTCTGTATAAAAAGCTCTGATTTCCTTTTCATCTCCAGCAAAACCAACGTTTTTTCGCTCTTCAACCGATTCAATTGGTACTACTGGTGTTAATGTTTCAGTAGCAGTATATATTTCGTTATTATAATCTATATTTAATGTGTATGAATTATTTAGAAGGGGTTTGAAATTTTGATTTCTATATTTCCCTGTAGCATCTTTTTCAATAAAATTAAAGGTATTATCATTTTCATCCGTTACAGTAACAATTGCACCACTAGCTGGAGGTATTATGGTATCAAAAAAACCAGATGTCAGGGTTAATCTAATTTCTTGCATGTTGCCACTAGTGCCTTTAATCCATCCTAAAGAAGCATCAATGACTAATTTCGGTTCTGAAGTTTCTAATTCAACTTGAATAACATCTTCACAATTATAAAAAGTTAAAACTCCCAATAAACATATTACTATTATTTTTTTCATAATCTTAAAACTTAAAATTATATGATAAAGATGGCACTATACCAAATATAGATAGACGTGTAGCCTCATTTCGTCCTGTTCTTCCATTTCTATTGAAATCTATAGAAGTGGCGTTTCTACGATTATAAATATTATAAATTCCAAAATCCCATGAACTTCGCAATCTTTGTTCTCCCTTGGGCTTTGGTGTGTAATTAAATGCCAAATCTAATCTATGATAGGATGGAAGTCTATCCTTATTCCTTCCACTATAATTTGGGATAACTACCCCATTAAACACATATTGACTATTAGGAAATGTTACTGGCTGTCCTGTTTGGAACAGAAAGTTAGTATTTATTTTCCAAGAATTACTTAATTTAAAACTAGAAGTAACTGAAATGTCATGTGTTTTATCATAAGGCGTATTATACCAATCGCCATTATTTATCCCAAATTCTTCAGGAGTTCTTCCTTCTGTTTGCTGTTCAGATTTTGATAGTGTGTAGGCTATCCAACCTTTAAATCTTCCTTTGTTTTTTCGCAATAAAAACTCTAAGCCATATGCTCTAGCACTTCCGTTTAAAATTGCACGTTCAATGTTGTTATTTGCAATTAAGTCTGCTCCATCAATATAATCAATTCTGTTTTTTATAGTCTTGTAAAAACTTTCTAGTTCAATGGAGTATTTTTCTTTGTTGAAGTTTATAAAATAGCCTGCAGCATATTGATCGAGTAATTGTGGCTTTATATATTTCCCGCTTGGCACCCAAATATCCAAAGGAGTTGGTGAATTAGTATTTGATAATAAATGTAAATACTGGCTCATTCGGTTGTAACTAATCTTTAGGGAACTATTTGAGTTGAGTTGATAAGAAAGTGCAGCTCTAGGTTCTAAGTTGAAAAATTGTTCAATAACATCAGTTCGTTTAAATGATTTGTTGTCAATTGGTTCTGCTTTCTCGTAGATTTTAAAAGTATTATTCCAAATTACTGGTTGGTTATTATCATAAATATCAAATTCATCTTGGCCTAAACGAAAAAACGCACTAGCCCTTAAACCATATGATAAAGCCAACTTATCAGATATTTTATGTTCTGTATCAATGTATACGGCATTTTCCATGGCATACTTATTGGTTAGTAATACCTCATTAATTCCTGAAGTTTCTGTATTTGGTTTGATATCACCTGGATTGAATTTATAATAGTAACTATTAAAACCGTATTGTAGCTTTATTTTATCTGAAACATAATGCTTGAAATCATACTTAATATTTAGACTTTGAATCCCTGATGTCCAATCAAATTCGATAAAGGCCAAGTTTAGACCGAATGTATAATCAGAATAAATGATAGAAAGGTTTGAGAATAATTTGTCAGAAAATAAATGATTCCATCTAAAGTTTAATACCGAATTACCATAAATATTCTCGAAAGTATCATCTACTCTAAAAACGTCTCTTCCAAAATATCCAGAAAGATATATATTGTTTTCATCATTAATTTTGTAGCTTAATTTGGTGTTGATATCATAAAAATAGGCTTTGTTGCTAATATCAAAAAGTGGTAAAAATAAATGTGCATAGCTGGAGCGCCCCCTAAAAGAAATGAGCTTTTATTTTTTTGAGTGGTCCTTCAAATAGTAGCCTACTAGTTACTAAACCAATACCTCCGTTACCATGGAACTTTTTGCTATTCCCTTCTTTTTGATAAATATCTAAGACCGAAGAAACGCGACCACCATAGCGTGCAGGGATTCCACCTTTATACAATCTTATATCTTTTATGGCATCTGGATTAAAAATTGAAAACAATCCAAATAAATGTGATGAATTATAAAGCGTAGCTTCATCCAAAAGAATTAAGTTTTGATCTACGGCACCACCTCGAACGTTAAACCCTGATGAGTTCTCTCCTGCATTACTAACACCAGGTAGAAGTGTTATGGCTTTGATAATGTCTGGTTCACCAAGCAATAGAGGAATTTCTTTGATAGCAGCAGATGAAAGTTTATTAATACTCATTTGGGGAGAACGAGTATTTACTTTTTCTGAACTTTTTGTAATTATAATTTCATCTAAACTTTCTATAGAATTTTTTAGACTGAAATTTCTTGAGATATTTTGTGAAAGTGATATGGTTTCTGTTATTGTAGAAAACCCTAAGTAACTTATTTGTATTTTATAAATACCCTCTGGAAGCGTGATAGAGTAGAAGCCATATTCATTAGTGATTGTTCCTGTTGTTTTTTCTGGAAATACTACAGAAACACCAATTAGAGTTTCGTTACTATTTTCTTCAGTTATCTTACCACTTATAGTAAATCGTTGCTGGGCGTTAACAACCGATATATTGAGCAATAAAAAAAGAGAGAGAATTTAAAAATATTAACCATTAAGTAATATGAGAGCTAACAAATTTAGAAAAGCATCTCTATGGTAACTTTTTTATTAGTTGAAGTGTGCAAGATTTTAGTTTAAATAACTTTATATTTTATAATATGTGTTTTTATTAGTTAAAATATTAGTTATTTCTAAAAATTACAAGTATTAAATTATGATTATGTTAATGTTTAATCGTAAAGAATATCTTCTAACTCTATTTTTTTCATTAATAAAATCATAAAGGGTTAGTTGTCTTAATATATAATAGTCTTGCCAGAAATTTTGAAGCGAATTTAAATACTGTAGTATTGCTCTATCCTTTTCTTGAAGCGCAATGTTTAAATCTGTAATTGTGATTTCACCATGTGTATATCGCTTTTTAGAAATATCATACCTTTTTTGTGCTACTTCTTTGGCTTTTTCGGCAGTAAATAAAAAGTCTCTTTGGTTAGACCAATTCAGAACGTGAAGGTAAGTTTCTTGTTCAAATTTAAATAAAAAAAGCACAGAAATACTTACAGAGAAGTTAATATGCTCTTAAATGTTATTGACTGATAACTCGTAGAATACCTCAAAAAAATATCCCCTAAACTAAAAAAGGCTCCCTATTGAAGGAGCCTGTTTTATATAACATTTTATGGACTAATTTAATATTGCATTAAACGTTTTGTTTGGGCGCATTACTTGATTTATTAAATCTTCATTTGGTTCGTAATAGCCGCCAATATCCGTTGGTTTACCTTGTATTTCGTTTAATTCATTAACAATCTTTGCTTCGTTTTCTTCCAGTTGATTTGCAATAGGAGTAAACTCGGTTTTTAAAGCGGCATCTTTATTTTGATTTGCCAATTCTTGAGCCCAATACATGGCTAGGTAGAAATGACTTCCTCGATTGTCTAATTCACCTGCTTTTCTAGAAGGTCCTTTTTTGTTTTCTAACAGTTTATCAGTAGCGTCATCTAAAGCTTCTCCTAAAATTTTAGCTTTAGTATTATTGTTAACCTCACCAAAATGATCCAAAGAAACTGCTAATGCTAAAAATTCACCGAGAGAATCCCAACGTAAATGGTTTTCTTCAAGTAATTGCTGCACGTGTTTTGGAGCAGAACCACCAGCACCAGTTTCAAATAAACCACCACCATTCATTAATGGCACAATAGATAACATTTTTGCACTAGTTCCAACTTCTAAAATCGGAAATAAATCTGTTAAATAATCACGTAATACATTTCCAGAAACCGAAATAGTATCCTGACCTTTAATAATTCTTTCACAAGTAAATTTTGTCGCCTCAATAGGAGATAAGATTCTTAAATCTAATGCTGCTGTATTGTGATCTTTCAAATACGTATTTACTTTTTTAATTAATTCAGCATCATGAGCTCTATTTTTATCCAACCAAAATACTGCTGGAGTTTCAGAAGCTCTTGCACGTGTAACAGCTAGTTTTACCCAGTCTTGAATTGGCGCATCTTTGGTTTGACACATACGCCAGATATCGCCTTCTTCAACAGAATGTTCAAGCAGAGTATTTCCAGAAGCATCAACAACTTTTACAGTTCCGTTTGAGGGAATTTCAAAAGTTTTATCATGTGAGCCATATTCTTCAGCTTTTTGAGCCATCAATCCAACATTAGGAACAGTTCCCATTGTTGTAGGGTCAAAAGCACCATGAGCTTTACAAAAATCTATAGTTGCAGCATAAATACCAGCATAACTACTATCTGGAATTACCGCTTTAGTATCTTGAAGTTTTCCTTGTGCATTCCACATTCTACCAGAAGTACGAATCATTGCAGGCATAGAAGCATCAATAATTACATCACTAGGTACGTGTAAATTGGTAATCCCCTTATCAGAATTTACCATAGCTACACCAGGCCCTTTTTTATAAGTAGCTTCAATATCAGTTTCAATTTCATTACGCTTTGCTTCAGGCAGTTCTTGAATACGTTCTAAAAGATTCCCTAAGCCAGAATTCACATTTACACCTAATTCTTCAAGAGTTTCGCCATGTTTGGCAAAAACATCTTTAAAAAAAGCTTTCACAGCGTGACCAAAAATAATTGGATCACTCACTTTCATCATTGTGCCTTTCATATGAAGCGAAAATAAAATCCCTTTTTCTCTCGCATCAGCAACTTGTTGATCTAAAAAGCTAACCAAAGCCTTTTTGTTCATTACCGTAGCATCAATAATTTCGCCTTTAAGTAAAGCAAAACTATCTTTTAATGTTGTGGTACTACCACTTTCATCAGTATGAATTATTTTAATACTAGTTGCATCAACAAGCGTAACAGATTTTTCATTATGGGCAAAATCGCCACCACTCATAGTTGCTACATGTGTTTTAGAATCGCTAGACCAAGCACCCATTGAGTGTGGATTGTTTTTGGCATAATTCTTAACGGCTTTTGGTGCACGTCTATCACTATTGCCCTCACGCAATACTGGGTTTACAGCACTTCCTTTTATTTTGTCATAACGTGATTTGATATCTTTATCAGTATCATTTTCAGCGTCGTTTGGGTAATCAGGAATATTAAAACCTTTAGCTTGTAATTCGCTAATAGCAGCTTTTAACTGGGGAATAGAAGCACTTATATTTGGTAACTTTACAATATTAGTCTCTGGCTTTTTTGCCATTTCCCCAAGTATTGCCAAATCATCAGAAACACGTTGGTCTTCATTTAAAAAATCTGGAAAAACAGCCAAAATTCTTGCTGCTAATGAAATATCTTTAGTTTCAATATTAATACCAGAAGACTTTACAAAAGCTTGTACAATTGGTAATAAAGAGCGTGTTGCTAATGCTGGCGCTTCGTCCGTTTTAGTGTAAATAATTTTAGACATTCGTGTCGTGTTTTTTGAATTATAACAATACTAAAAACAGGAGTAAAAAGATGATTCGTTTTTAGCGACTGCGAATATACAAAAATTGACACTTAAATATGAATAATATATTCAGGAAAAACACCCAAATGCTAGAGATTTAGCATAAATTTAATAAAGTTTCTAGCTGATAAGGATTTATCAAGAATAACGATATGAAAGTATCAAAAAAACAAAAGCCATATCACTATAGAATTTAATCTATTTCTGACATGGCTTTTCTGAAATAACTTTACATGACCTATTTTAGTGTTTCAACTAAAATCAATTTAAACATTACATTCAAATCTTTTTAATTCAAGTCCAGTTAAATCAATGAAACATAATTTGTGATTTTCAAAATGTATTGACCTATCACGCAATGTTTCAGTAGATTGTTTTTCTTTATGATTGGCATTCATTATTTACTTAAGTAAACTAATTCAAATATTCCAAACACTTCTAAATTAAATAATAGGTGTAACCGTTTATTTTAAAAAAGCTTTCAGTTACTCATTTGCTTTGGTAATTTAAACTACTAAAACATTTTATAACCTCATGGTTTTTGTTGCCAACGTTTTACCGTTTTTAACTACTAACCTCGAAAAACAATAATATGTAAAGAACGTATCTTTAAAGAATTTCAATAAAATAGTTTCATATTTCTATTTTTGATTCTCATACTAAAGTACAAAATAAGTTTCAAAAATCAAAATCACACAACAAATTAGATATCAACTGGTTATAAACCGTAGTTATTAACTTTTGTTCATAAAAAAAGCCTTGGATAATTTCCAAAGCTTTTTAATAGTATTGTACTAGTGTTATTTCTAGCGTCTTTTTTCGGTAATTCTTGCTTTCTTACCAGTAAGTCCCCTAAAGTAGAAAATTCTAGCTCTACGTACTTTACCACGCTTGTTAATATCAATTTTTTGTAAAGCAGGCAAGTTAATTGGAAATATACGTTCCACACCAACGGATCCTGACATTTTTCTAATTGTAAACGTCTCTGATGCTCCAGAGCCTCTACGTTGTATTACCGTACCTCTAAAAAACTGAGTACGTGTTTTGTTACCCTCTTTAATTTCGTAAAACACAGTAATTGTGTCTCCAGCACCAAATTCTGGTAAGTCTTTTTTTGTTACAAATTCGTCTTGAACAAATTTTACTAAAGATTCCATTTTTTAATATTTATATAATTAATTCAGAACAACATTCACGATTTTCGCCAGAGGTTAACCCAAATTTGGCTGCAAATATAGTTAATAATTGATAATGCGCAATTTTAAATTTATTTTTTATGGTGTTCCCCTAAAGGGTTGGGCTTTCACTACTCAATCTTTTTAAAACGTCATTACGAAGGAGGCACGACTGTGGCAATCTACAATGTTTCATTCCTTCCTAAATATACGTTTTACTTTAGTTTTAAAAAGGATTTCAAACATGCCGTTCAATCCCTAACACGGGTGTGTTTGCTGGCTTATGGTTTTAGATTGAAGGTTGTTCCGATTAGAACTTCATTTGAATATATGGGATACGTTTTACTTAACTACTTTTTTAATTTTACCATCCATATATAATTTATCAACTAACAACTTTAATTTTTGCCAATTCATTCCTGCAACTTCGTTTTTGTATTTCTCTATTGATTGCATATAAGATAGAAGAAACCAAGAATCGATATGTCCAAATTCAGGTGGATTGCTCAAAACAACTTCTACATTCTTTTGATGTTTTTTATTATAAAAACCACATTCCTGTCCGTGAAAGCTATAATTCCATCTTTTTGAAAGCTTTCCCTTCGCGGGATATCATTATTGCTTCTAGAAATTAATTTTTCGTAATCTTCTTTAAAATTAATATCCAAGCCATATTTTTCTCCAAGCTTAAACATTAATTCTTTTCCTTCTTCTCGATAATTTAGAATAGCTTCTTGAATTATATCAAGATTAACATCGACAATCTGTTTCTTTTTGAAAAAATTATGAATCCATTTTTTAATCATCGACTACAGTTCTATTTCGGTTTTCTTAAATGATACACAAAGCAAATATATACTCCGTTATTAATAGAATTTATAAATTGTTTTACAAATGAAGTCAATCATAAGTAAGTGTTAGTTTGTTTTTAGAATAAACAAACGATTTTTTAAAATTCAATAAGAGATTAAATAATACCATATCTATAACCATCAAATTCTATAAAAACTAATACTTAGCAGCCTTCCCATTTGATAAAGAATTCTTTATAAACTCCCGTAAATCATCATTAGCAGACACTAAATCGTCTTGTCGCAAATACATCATATGTCCGCTTCTGTATCCTTTATAGATAAACCTATCTTTTAGTTTTCCGCTAGGGTCTATTTGCCACATGGTATATTTTGCTGCAAAATAAGTAGTAGCACCATCATAATAACCAGATTGTACCAGTACTTTTAAATAAGGGTTTTTTGCCATAGCATCTCTCAAACCTTCACGAACATTGTCATTGCGCCTGTCCCAAGGGTGTACATCTCCAAACATACTGTACTTCACATCTGTTTTAAAATTTAAATGTTCCCTTATGTAATAGTTAATGGCAGGTGTAAATGAGTGCATCCATGAGGTTAATTCTGGATTATAATCTGGACTAGCACCAGCTTCACTTTTGTCAACGCCTAAATACCTTGAGTCTAATCTCCCTATGGTTTGTCCTGTTTTATCACGTAATAATTCTTTCCAAAAAAGCGAGTGGGTACATCTAAGTTATTCTGAAGAATAGCTTTTTCACTTAAACCCGAATAATATGCCATTTTTTTGCGACTTCCTGTTTTTCATTTTCAGAAACAAAACCACCTTTTGCTAATGTTGGCATTAATATATTTATGGCGAAGTTTTCCGCTTCGGGTAAAATCTCTAATAAATCTTTTTGTTGTAACTCATTTGGTAATGCTTTATGATGCCAAGCGGCAGCAGTAAAATAGGGTAGGTTCAAAGCAGAATACACAGGCTGATTTGTGCTATATAATTTATAATCGGCTGGGGAAACTAAAATAACACCATTTAAATATAGCCATTGATTGTCTTGCAACTCTTTTGCTAAACCCATAACACGCGTACCACCATAACTTTCACCAATAATATATTTTGGAGACTCCCATCTACTTTTTCTGGATACAAAGGTGTTAATCCATTCGGCCAAATATTTTATATCAGCATTTATACCAAAAATGTTTCGCGTTTAGGTAGTTTCCCTTCTTTATCTTCTAACATTCTTGAGTATGCAGTATTTACAGGGTTCACATAAACGATATCAGCCACATCCAAAATAGAATTAGGATTGTTCTTTACACCATAAGGTTGAATAGGATACCCTTCATCATCAATATTTAAAACTTTTGGACCTGTGTATGCAATATGCATCCAAACCGATGCAGAACCTGGACCTCCGTTAAATGAAATTACCAATGGTCTGTTAGCTCTATTTTTAACATTATTTCTTTCGTAATAAGTATAATATAAAGTTGCAATCGGGTCTCCTTTTTTATTCCAAACAGGTTGAGTACCTGTTGTAGCGGTATAAGAAATTGTAGTTCCTTTTATAGATGTGGTATGCGTTGTAACCACCATTGTATCAGTTGGAATTTTTCTTGATTGCGAAAATCCAATAAAAGTACTAATCGTAAAGAGTAGAAAAAAGTAACGTTTCATAACTTAGAATTAAGTTTTGCTTAAAGATAAAGAAAACAAATGTTAAAACCCTTCAAAAACCCCAAGTCCAAAAAGCGCAAAATCATACTTTACAGGGTCGGCTTTGTTTAATTTTCTTAGCGCAGTATCCAATTCTAAAAGTGCTTTAGCATCATTTTGTTTACGTTTCAATAATCCTAGTTTACGAGCAACATTTCCTGAGTGCACATCTAACGGACAAGATAATTGATGTGGGGATAAGCTTTTCCAAATTCCAAAATCCACACCAGTTTTATCGTTTCGTATCATCCACCGTAAAAACATATTAATGCGTTTTGCAGCAGATTTATTTAAAGGATCACTCACATGTTTTTCTGTGCGTTTTAAATGATTAATTTCAAAAAAAGTAGTTTTAAATTTTGAAATTGATGTTTGTAGTGAATTGGCTTCAGCATGTTTGGCAAATAGATTTTCTAAACCATTATGGTTATTGTAAATATGTTGTAGAGACTTTATAAACTGCATACAATCATCGCCATTAAATGTTCTGTGAACAAAAGGAAGTAGTTTTTTAAATCATTTTCTTGATGATTGGTAACAAAATCATACGGCGAATTATCCAATAATTTCATTAATCTATTTGCATTATTGATGATGCTTCTTCTATTCCCCCAAGCAATAGTAGCAGTTAAAAAACCAGAAATTTCAATATCCTCTTTTTTTGTGAATTCATGAGGGATTTGAATCGGGTCACTTTCTATAAATTTCGGATTGTTGTATTGTTCAACTTTAGAGTCTAAAAAATCTTTAAGTTCAGCTTTATTTATTGTCATCAAATAGAATTATTTGAGTAACAAAGAAAAGTAAAAATAAGCACAAAGATTTTATATTTTATCAAATATTAACCATATAAGCAACATTTATGAACGTATAAAACCTACGTAGGAATCTTAATTTCTATATATTTGGAAGCAATAGTTTTTCAATCAAACTAATCATTTAAAATTACTTATAATAATGAAAAAAACTGTTTTTTGTATCACAATGCTTTGTGCATTAACATTTCTTTTACATGCCCAAGAAAAAACTATAGAATTGTTTAACGGTAAAAACTTAAAGGGATGGAAAGTCCTGAATGGTACTGCTGAATATACTGTAGCAAATAATGAAATTGTTGGCACCTCCAAAATAGGTACTCCAAACACTTTTTTGACGACTAAAAAAGATTACACCAATTTTATTTTGGAATACGAAATGTTTCTTGGTGCTGGGTTAAACTCAGGTGTACAAATAAGAAGTCATAGTTATAAGGATTATAATGATGGTCGGGTACATGGTTTACAGGTTGAAGCAGATGACTCTCCAAGAGGATGGTTTGGTGGTTTATTTGATGAAGCCAGAAAAGGTTGGCGCTATCCTTTAGAATACAACCCAGATTCTAGAAATGCTTACAAACACGGAGAGTGGAATAAAGTAAAAGTAATTGCTTCTGGTAATAGAATTGCAACGTGGGTTAATGGCGTAAATTGTGCCAATTTGTTTGAGGAAACTATCGAAACAGGATTTATAGCCTTACAAGTACATAGTATTGGTAATAACAAACAAAAAGCAGGTAAAATAATTAGATGGCGAAATATTAAACTAACTCAGATTTCTGATGATTATAAATTTGAAACCACAGCGCCTATTGTTAATTATACTTTAAATAGCTTAACTGAGGAAGAAAAATCTAATGGATGGAAGTTGCTTTGGGATGGAAAAACTACTAATGGTTGGAGAGGTGCAAAAAAAGATAATTTCCCAGACAAAGGTTGGAGTATAAAAGATGGGATTCTTACAGTTCATGCATCAGGTGGTGGAGAATCTGTGCACGGTGGAGATATTGTTACTACAAAACCCTACAAGAATTTTGTGTTAGATGTAGACTTTAAATTTACTGAAGGTGCCAATAGTGGTATTAAATATTTTGTTGATACTAACTTGAATAAAGGAAAAGGATCAGCCATTGGTTGTGAATTTCAAATTTTAGATGATAAAAAACACCCTGATGCAAAAAAGGGAACTAGTGGTAATAGAACTATTGGATCTTTATATGATTTGATAACTGCAAATGCGCAAGAGTATATTCCATCTCTATATACAAAAAAGTATGTAAATAAAGGTGGTTGGAATCGTGCACGAATTATTGTAAAAGGTAATGACGTTGAGCACATTTTAAACGGATGTACTGTTGTGAAATATACCAGAAACACTCAAATGTGGAGAGCTTTAGTTGCTTATAGTAAATACAAAAATTGGCCAAATTTTGGCGAAGCTGAAGAAGGTCTCATTTTATTACAAGACCATGGAGATGAAGTTCATTTTAAGAACATCAAAATTAAAGAATTAAACTAACTGAGAACTAAAAATATTAAAATGACTACACGTAGAAAATTTATAAAAAATACTGCAATGGGTGCAGCGGGTATTACACTTTTAAGCAACACTAGCTCTTATGCGAGCATCTTAGGATCTAACGATGCTGTGAATTTTGCAATTTTAGGTTGTGGAGGTAGAGCCCATGGATTAGTAAAAGCTATTGCTGTATCTAAACAGGGAAAAGTAGCGGCGATTTGTGATGTTGATGCAAATCGTTTAAATAAGTTTAAGGATTTTTGTTTAAAGGAAGCCAACGCTAAACCTAAGACGGAAAGCGATTTTAGAAAATTATTAGAAGACAAAGATATTGATGCCATAGTAGTTGCAACACCTGAGCATTGGCACGCACCAATGGCAATTATGGGAATGCAAGCAGGAAAGCATGTATATGTTGAAAAACCATGTAGCCATAATCCGCATGAAAATGAATTGATAGTTGAGGTTCAGAATAAATACGGAAAGGTTTGTCAAATGGGAAATCAACAACGTTCCTCGATAACTTCGGCTTTAGCTGTCAACGATATTAAGGATGGAATTATTGGAGATGTTTACGCTGCAAAAGCAGTTTACGCCAATGCTAGAAAATCAATTGGAGTAGGAAAACAAGTCCCTGTGCCATCAACTTTAAATTGGGATTTATGGCAAGGGCCAGCACCAAGAGAAGCTTACAGAGATAATGTACACCCTTACAACTGGCATTGGTTCAGGACTTGGGGAACAGGAGAAATACATAACAATGGCACACACGAAATTGATATTTGTCGTTGGGCTTTGGGTGTAGAATATCCAACAAGAGTAGTGTCTACAGGGGGAGGTTACATTACAAAAATGACGATTGGGAATGGTTTGATACACAAATGGTTAATTACGAATTTGAAGATGGGAAGTTATTAACTTGGGATGGCAGAAGTTGCAATGCCTTTAAATATATAGGAGGAAGAGGTGCTGTTATTTATGGTACAAAAGGGAGCATACATTTGGATAGGGCTAAATATGCGCTTTTCGATTTAGGCGGAAAGGAAATAAAAAAGCAGTTTGAAAATCAAGCTAAAGCAACTAAAGCAAATAAAACATCTGATACTATTGGTTTTGATGGTTTAACGGTTTCACATATGCAAAACTTTATTAATGCTATTTTAAAAGGAGAACAACTAAATTCTCCAATTGCTGATGCTGCCATCTCTACACAATTATGCCACTTAGGTAATATTGCTCAAGATTTAAAAGAAAGTTTAAATGTAGACTCTAAAACAGGTCGAGTATTACATAATAGAGGTGCTGATATGCTATGGAAAAGAGATTATGAAAAAGGGTGGGAGCCTAAGCTATAAATTCAAGGTTAACATATAAAAGGGAAGAATAAAAACCAAAGAATATAATCTTTGGTTTTTTTATTAAAGTTTTTCTATTGGTTTTCGACAAAGCATTAATTTAGGCGCTTAAATTTTTTAGAATCTAATTCTATCAATGGATATAAAAAAGTCAATTTTACCAATAATAGTTTTTGCTCAGTTTTGCTGTACTTCTTTATGGTTTGCGGGGAATGCTATTATTACTGACTTAATTAGTAATTTCTATTTAGAAGAATCTTCTTTAGGACATCTAACATCAGCTGTACAATTTGGTTTTATAATAGGTACATTTTTATTTGCGATTTTTACTATCGCAGACAGGTTTTCGCCTTCTAAAGTATTTTTTGTTAGTGCATTGATAGCTTCACTTTTTAATGTTTTGATTGCATTTGGAAATCATTCGTTATTGAGTTTAATAGTGCTTCGATTTTTAACAGGTTTCTTTCTGGCTGGAATTTATCCAGTAGGAATGAAAATTGCCTCAGATTATTACAAAAAGGGATTAGGGAAATCTCTAGGTTTTTTAGTTGGAGCATTAGTTTTGGGTACAGCTTTTCCTCATTTATTAAAAGGGTTTGAGCATCTCATCTCTTGGAAAAATATGATTTATTTTACTTCAGGTTTAGCAATATTAGGGGGTAGTATGGTATTTTTGTTTGTACCTGATGGACCTTATAAAACAAAGCTTCATAGGTTTGATATTTCTGTTTTTTATAAAATATTCAAACTGAAAAAATTCAGAACTGCTGCTTTTGGGTATTTTGGACATATGTGGGAGTTGTATGCTTTTTGGGCGTTTGTACCTCTAGCATTAATAGGTTATAATGAATTAAACCCAAATACAGATTTTAATATTTCGTTATTAAGTTTTGTAATAATTGCTAGCGGAGGAGTTGCTTGTGTTATATCTGGTTATTTATCTCAAGCATTTGGTGCAAAAAAATTGCGACATTATCTCTGGTTTTATCGTGTACATGCTGTTTGTTGTCTCCAATAATTTTTATGCAGCATTCAGAACTACTATTTATAATTTTTATGATTTTTTGGGGAATGGTAGTTATTGCAGATTCTCCATTATTCTCAACAATGGTGGCTCAAAATATCACTTCAGAATCAAAAGGTACTGCTTTAACAATAGTTAATTCTATTGGTTTTGCAATTACTATTGTTAGTATTCAGCTTTTAAATAGTTTACAAAATGGAATTAATGTGAAGTATCTTTTTTTAGTACTTGCTTTAGGACCAGTTTTCGGTATTGTAATACTTTTAAAAAACAAGAACGATTAATCCACAATTTTACCATCTACCATCACTAGCTTTCTATCTGCCATGTTTGCCAACTCTTCATTATGAGTTACAATTACAAAAGTTTGCCCGAATTCATCCCGCAATTTAAAAAACAGGTTATGCAAATTTTCTGCAGATTCACTATCTAAATTACCTGAAGGTTCATCTGCAAAAATTAAATCGGGTTTATTCACTAGAGCTCTTGCAACCGCTACACGCTGTTGCTCTCCTCCTGAAAGTTCATTTGGTTTATGGTTATACCGGTGTGATAACCCTAAAAAATCCAGTAATTCTTTGGCGCGTTTTTCTGCTTCAACTTTATTTGTACCTTTAATGAATGCTGGTAAACACACATTTTCTATTGCAGAAAACTCAGGTAATAATTGATGAAACTGAAAAATAAATCCAATATGCTCGTTTCTAAATTTAGCGAGCGCTTTATCTTTTAACGATTTTATTTCAGAGTTATTTATAATTAAACTGAAATCTTCAGTTTTTGAGGCTTTATCTAATGTACCTAATATTTGTAAAAGGGTTGTTTTTCCAGCACCTGAAGCACCAACAATTGAAACTACTTCGCCTTTTTTTACTTCAATGTCAACACCTTTTAAAACGTGTAAATCATCGTAATATTTATGAATGTTTTTTGCTTTTATCATTTGGTAAAAATAACAGGTGTGAAATTACTATTTTATGATGTTTTGCACAATTTTGAACTGTTTTCTTTTCAGAATAGTATTTTAGGACTTATTTTTAAGGAAAAAAATAAACATGAAAAGGAAATGTTTATATTGAAAATAAAGAAGAGTTATGCCATATAAAAGTTTTGAAGAGTACAATGAAAAAATTACAGATGATGTAAAAGAGCGTTATAAGAGCATCATTGAAGATATAGGAGAAGATACCAAACGCGATGGCTTATTAAAAACCCCAGAGCGTGCAGCAAAAGCAATGCAATTTTTAACACAAGGTTACGAGCAAGATCCAGTTGAAATTTTAAAAGGTGCCATGTTTAAGGAGTCTTATAATGAAATGGTTATTGTAAAAGATATTGAATTGTATTCGCTTTGCGAACATCATATCTTACCATTTTTTGGGAAAGTACATATTGCATATATTCCGAATGGATATATTGTTGGACTCAGTAAATTACCTAGAATTGTTGATGTTTTTGCAAGACGTTTACAAGTGCAAGAACGTTTAACAGAACAGATTTTAGATTGCATAAATGATACCTTAAAAGCCTCAGGGTGTTGCGGTAGTAATAGAAGCATCTCATATGTGTATGATGATGCGAGGTGTACAAAAACAAAATTCTACAACAACAACATCTGGGTTTAGAGGTCAGTTTGAAAAGATAGAAACTCGTAACGAGTTTTTGAAGCTGATTGGTAAGTAGCTAATTATCTTAAAATTAGTTGTAACATTTGGTATACTTATTGTACTTATTATTATAAACAAATAACTATGAATTTAGAAAATTTACAAAAGTAAAAAGTTAGCCTTAAGCATCTTGTTTGATGCCATTGGTATGGTAACTTTTATAGATATTTTATGGGCGCCAGCTTCGGCATATTTAATGACAAAAATGTATAAAGGAAATAGAGGAAAAATTGCTGGTTTTGTTTCATTTATTGAAGAAGCAATTCCTGGGTTTGATATCATTCCAACCTTTACGATTATGTGGTTTTTAACTTATGTCTTTCAAAAAGGAGAAGAGCCTATTGTAGTTGAAGTAGAAGTAGAAGCTGAAGATATATAGCAACTATTAATTTTAAAGATAAAAAAATCCCTTTCCTAATTAGGAAAGGGATTTTTTGGTTAAAGTGCAAATAAAGATTATTGTACAACTACATTAAATGTTTCTGAAATATCCTCTTCGCCACCAGCGTTTGCAATATTTCCATCACTAACACCGCTTGCATCTTTCATTGGCTCATGAATTAAAGTAACCGTAACTGTCCCATTACCTGCATCAGTAGTAGTAAGTGTGAAACTTAAACCTATCGGGTTGTTGTCGCCATCCATATCAGTATATGCAAATGTTGCTATAGAATTTGTAGCTTGGAAAAAGAATTGGTGATCATCATCTTTTTCTTCAACTTCTTCGGTTATGTTTTCAGCAGGAGACTCTAGTTCATTTAATAACACAATACTTCCATTATATGTAGTATTTGCAGCCAAATTTACCGGGTTAGTAACCACAGGATTATTTGGTCCATTGCCATCTGCATCTCTTGTTTGCATGATTACTGGAGTACCTCCACCAGTAGGCGTTAAGGTTATCGTCATGGTTGTGATTACCTCTTCTTCAATTATTTGTGTGGGCGTGTCATCATCAGAACAAGACGAGATAAATAATAGTGTAATAATAGCAATTGATAAATTTTTTAAATGTTTCATTTTTAAATTTTTAATAGTTTAACTTTAATTGTAACATAAAATTCCTTCCTAAATCATCGGCAAAATATCTCAATCTATTTAAGTATTCTCTATAGGAAGTATTTAAAACATTAGATACGTTAAGTCCAATGTTTAATTTTGTTTTTTTTGATAATGCTGTTGTAATTTCACTTCTAAAATGCAAAACATGATACGCTGGTGGAGGTGTACTTATATCTACCAAAACCATTTCTTGCGTAGTTGGGTTTAAGGTTTCAAAATTAAAATTTGGGTAATCGTTTTGTCTAA
Organism: Jejuia sp. G7-7; assembly: GCF_055808955.1. NCBI lineage: Bacteria > Pseudomonadati > Bacteroidota > Flavobacteriia > Flavobacteriales > Flavobacteriaceae > Jejuia > Jejuia sp. G7-7. The sequence continues at coordinate 1,283,984 of NZ_JBVVSZ010000001.1, read as the reverse complement.
AAACCCATTCGCTTTCTAAATTTGCATTGAAATCTAGCCATTTTTGATTAGTGTACCCTAACACATTAACTGTTCTAAATGCAGGCATATCGATTAGTGCAGTTTTTGCTTCAACATCTCTTCCTTTTAAAAAGGATGATTTATTATTAATGCGCCATTGTTCAGTAATATCATAATTTGCAGTAATATCAACACCAAATAAAAATGCATTAGTTTGGGTATAATTCCATACGGGAAAAGCACCTCTAATAGTTTGCTCTGTTCCAAAAGGTATGATTTGAATAAAATCTCTAATATGATTTGCGAAACCCTCCACTTGCAATGATACATTTGAGGTTTGTAATTGGTATGTACCTCCAAATCGGTTTGAAACTTCTTGCTTCATCCGTAAATCTCCCAATTCTATTCTAGCTGCCGAATGGTGTAAACCATCACTAAACAATTCTGATGGGTTAGGAGAACGTTGCGACAAGCCATAATTAAACAAAACAGAGTGCTGCTCATTAAATTTATGAGATATTCCAGCTGACAACGATACATTATGAAAGTTGTAAACTGGATTTACTAAGATTTGAAGATTCTCGGTCCTTATAACAATATCACTAAAATCATTGTCGTAATTGCGTTCTTCCCATCTGCTTTCTAAAAACCATTTTTTAGCATCAATTCTATTAAAATCATAACGCAGTCCAAAGTCTAGAATAGTATGCTCTCCCCATTTTAAGTTTGAAATAGCGAATACTCCAACATCATACTTGTCATAATCAGGAATCAATCGTCTTATACCAGTAGTAGGGTTTGCAAAGTTATTTTGCAATCTTGTATGGACTCCAAAATTATAAACAGCTTTAGTGTTGGCATCTAACTTCAAATTGGCCTTAATAGTATGTGTTTTTAAATTTAAATCTATCGCAGCCCTATCATTGTCGCCTCTTCGAATATCATACTCAAAACGTTGATTGTTTTGAAAATCATACTGTATTTGAAGTCTCCCAAATTGTTTAAAACGTTTATAAAATTCTGTTTTTAATATTTGGTGTGTCACTTCTTGTCTTGGAGAATTGATATCGTAACTAAAGTCTTTTACAACATTAGGTTCGCCATTATTAATAGCTCTAACTAAATCGTTAATACTACCAATATGTGCAGCACTTAAGATGCCAATTTCATTATTTAAATAACTATAATTGATATTGAAGCCTTTTTCAAAAGTTTTAAAACCAGCACTTAAATTGAATCCTTTCGCATTAACCCCAGTATTTGTTAAATTATAATCAGGTGCTTTAAAATCCCCAAAACGTTTTAATGAAACTTGGCCATTAGCGTACCAACCTGTTTTCCAAGATTTGGTTAGGGTAGAAGCTATGTTGTAACCCCTTCCGTTGGTTTGTCCACCTAAAATAGTTTTTCCGTAAATAGAATCTTTTAAACTAATATTGGCAGGCTTTAAAACTATTACACCTCCAATTGCATCGCCACTATAAGCTAAAGCATTAGCACCTTTAATCACATTTATACTACCTGCTGCATTTAAATCTACATTTGGTGCATGTTCAATACCCCACTCTTGATCTTGTAATAATACTCCATTTGTAATTACAGATATTCTACTACTGTGTAATCCATTAATAACAGGTTTAACAATTGAGTTTCCTGTATTAATAGATGACACACCGCTTACTTGTTTGATAGCATCACCTAGGTTTAGCGCACTAAATCGTTCAATTGTTTCAGTATTTAACTGAGATTCTTGAGCGGTTTTAGTTAGTTTTTTCGAGGAGTTACCAGAAACTTTTACTTCATGAAGCTCTTCTATGTGGTGCTCCATATTGATTTCTTTGTAAGTATCTCCATTGATGTCAACTTCCAAACGTTTGCTTTCACAACCAACATGAGATATTATAAGCACTAAAGAACCGCCACAAAGATTTTTAATAGTGAATTTGCCATTAATATCTGCGGTGGTATAAGAGTTTAAGGTTTCAATATAAACGGTGGCACCAGACATAGGTGTACCATCATGAAAGTCTTTTATCTCTCCTAAAAAAGTATATGTGCAGTTTTGAGTATGGGCTAAGTTTAAAAAACAAAGCACCACAATCAATAAATAATATTTCATCGAATTGTATTTTAGTTTAAAATTTGGGATTTAAACTAAAGCAGGTGGCCCTCTTAAAGAGAAAGATAATTGCCGATGATTATTAAGGAATTTGTATGTTAATGTGAATACTTGATATGGATAAGAAGTGTCTGGCCAATTATCGTTTTCAAGCGGTAATAAAAAATTAGTATTTAGTTGGAATTTCTGAAATTCACAGTCTAAATCTACCTGATGGTAGTGAGTTGATTCATCTCCAGAACATACTTTATGCTCATGATGCGAAAACACGTGTGCAAATTTTATAATAGTTGGCGCAAACAATGTTGTTGCCAAAATTAAGGCAAATACTCTAAAAACGATATGTTTTTTTAATTCATGCATTAATCCACAAAACGTTTTAAACCTAGTCTGCGTAACATTTTCTTTTCAAATTCCCAAAAGAATTTATATTGACCAAATAACCAGCCAATAGCTACCAATAAAATTTGATAGAAAATAAAACCAATTATAATATACAATACCCAATATGCAAAGATGGGTAAATTTTCTTTATTAATACCAGCAAGTTTAATTAATGGTCTACTAACAAAAACTGAAGAAGAGCCTGTAATTGCAAATACTAGAAAAATACTTATTAATTCCCATCTAGAATTAACATCCCATTTTTTTTCTAATTTGGAAAATATAAATAGAGTGAGCTTCAAAAGCACAAAAAAGATAATTGCACTTAACCCTAGATTAAATGCAATATGGTATTCTTTTAAAAATAAAGAGGATAACTTAAAAGCGGAGTAGCCTAAAGCAAATATTCCTAATATTGGGAATATGAGTTGCCAGTTACTAACAATCTCCCAATTTTCTTTAAATTTTTTCACATCAACAATTTGTGATGCAAAACTATTAAAATGAAATTAAATTCTAGGAATAAATGGTCCTAATCTTTGATTGTATTTTTGTTGAAAGTAAATAAAGTAATTGTAGAGCTTATAATTTACCTCGTAGCCATAGTCGATATTTTGTTCGTAATCTATTCGAAGTTCGTACAAATTAGGATCGAAACGAAAAGGTTGTTGTACACGTTGGTTCCACTCAATAACATATATTCTATTTCTAGTTTCCATATACTGTTGCGTGTAAAAGCCTTCTTGTCTTGCAGTAGAAACTAACCAAGTAGCAAATCCCGGATCTATGATGATTATTTCATATTCTAATTCGTCATTTGCAATCCTAACAGTATCATTTTGTTTCGCAGTTGCTAATTTGTTGTCTTTTTTTGAAACTACTTTTTTTGAAGTATTACAATTAAAAAGAAATAAACTAATGAGTAGGATGTAAATAGTATTTTTCATGATTATATGTTTTTGTTTATACCTCAAAAGTATCTCTAAAGTCCAGTTTTAAAAAGTATAAATGAGTGAATAGCCTATTTCAACTAGTTAACGTAATTTTAGTATTGAAATTACAAAAATCATTCCGCAAGTGTTTGTTTTTAAGTGTTTTTAACAAAAAATGCCAAATCATTAGATTTGGCATTTTTATTATTTATATGTACAATAAGGTTTATTTTCCTCCGAAAAGACCACCTAAAAGTCCACCAAGACCACCTTTTTTGCTTGCGTTTCCTAGAACCATTCCAGCAACATCATCAACAACGCTACCATCTCCATCAGCATCAAGAATAGATTCTAAAAAGCTTTGTTCTTTTTGAGCTGAACTTCCGCCAAGTAATCCTCCTAATAAGTCTCCAATACCATTTGAAGAACTTACATTTTGTTGTCTGGTTTGTTTTCCTAAAACACCCATTAAAATTGGTGCAGCAACTTTTAATATATTTCCAACAGCACCAGCATCTAAACCAGATTTTTCTCCTATAATTTTTTCAACACCTTGTTGTCTTCCTCCTAAAACATGACCTAGTATTTTTGAGCCATCTTGCTTTACATTATCATCAACACCACCGCCAAATAATCCACCTAGATTATCTAAGATACTGCCATCGTGCTTACCGCTTAACGCACCCATAAGCCCTTCTGCACCTTGAGGTGTTGCAGCGTTACGTTGCATTGCTTTCATTAATACAGGTAACGCCATTGTTAATACGCTACTTGTTTTGTTTGTGTCGTTTCCTGTTGAACCTGCTACTCCGCTAATTATAGTTTTTCCTAGGTCGCTGCTTAATAAATCTAAAATTCCAGACATGTTTGTGTGTGTTTTTAATTAATATAGTTTGTGAAATGGATGCTTAATGTACAAAAAAAGTCCCAACTTCTATAGTTAGGACTCATTAATTCTATTTAGGTCACATTTTAGAGAATCTATCCCAAAATACTAATAATTTGTGATGCTAGTTCTGTGCCAATTCTATCTTGGGCTTCGTTAGTTGCAGCTCCAGTATGCGGTGTTAATGATAATGCAGAATTCATCAATAATTGCATTTCTGGTTTTGGTTCTTTTTCAAAAACATCTAAAGCAGCTCTCGCAACTTTTCCGCTTTCAATAGCTTTAACTAGTGCAACTTCATTAAGTACACCACCACGTGCAGCATTTGCGATTATAACGCCATCTTTCATCATATTGAATTCAGCTTCATCTATAACATAATCCTTTTGAGCAGGAACGTGAAGTGTGATAAAATCTGATTGTTTTAAAACATCTTCTTTAGAAATTGTTTTGATTTCAAAGTTTACTTTTTGACCATCAAAGAACTCTAATTCTAAATCAGTTTTTTCTAAAAACGGATCGAAAGCGACAACTTTCATTCCAGCACCAAGAGCCACTTTAGCAGTTGCTTGACCAATACGACCAAAACCTAAGACACCTAAAGTCTTTCCTTTAAGCTCAGTTCCTTTTGCATAAGCTTTTTTAGGCCTTTGAAATTACTATCGCCTTCTAAAGGCATATCTCTGTTTGAGTTATGTAAAAAACGAGCCAAACCGTATAAGTGACCAAATACCAATTCAGCAACTGAATGTGAAGACGCTGCAGGTGTGTTTATAACGCTTAAGCCTTTTTGGCGTGCGTACTCCACATCAATATTATCCATACCAACTCCACCACGACCAATAATCTTTAAACCAGGGCAGGCATCAATTAAATCTTTACGAACAGTTGTTGCACTTCGTACTAATAAAACCGTAATATCTTTTTCGTTGATATAGTTTATTAATTGTTCTTGCGCTACAGTAGTTGTAATTACTTCGTAACCACCTTTTTCTAAAGCGTCAATACCACTTTGAGAAACACCATCGTTTGCTAATACTTTCATTGTTTAAGTTTAGAAGTTTAAAAGTGTAACGTTTTGAAGTTACATCTGATAAATTTTAGTTTTTAATTATTTTTATATTGTTAATCTGAGTGAGTAACTGAAAATTCCAACTATCTACTGAGACTTTTTAAGCTTTACTCTCTAATTCACTCATTACTTCAACCAATACTTTCACACTATCTAGTGGCATTGCATTATACATTGAAGCTCTGTAGCCTCCAACACTTCTGTGTCCATTTACACCACTAACACCTGCTTCTTTAAGCATAGTTTCAAAAGTATCTTTTAAATTTTCGTTCTCTAATGTGAATGTAGCATTCATATCAGATCTATCTTCTTTAGAAGCAAATCCTTTAAACAACGGATTTAAGTCTATTTCTGAATACATTAAACGAGATTTCTTTTCATTTTCTTTAGCAATACCTGCAATGCCACCTTGTGCTTTTAACCATTCTAACGTTAACATAGATGTATAAATAGGGAATACAGGAGGTGTATTAAACATACTGCCTTTGTCGATGTGTACTTTATAATCCATCATTGATGGAATTTTACGTGATACTTTACCTAGAATATCTTCTCTTACAATAACTAAAGTAGTTCCTGAAGGTCCCATATTTTTTTGAGCACCAGCATAAATTAAACCAAATTGTGTAAAATCTAGAGTACGAGAAAAGATATCACTACTCATATCACAAACCAAAGGAATATCAGTTTTTGGAAACGATTTCATTTGCGTTCCGTAAATGGTATTATTGGATGTACAATGAAAATAATCATAATCTTCAGGAATTTCATATCCTTTAGGTATGTAATTATAATTAGCATCTTTAGAAGAACCAACTTCATAAACATCATCGTAAATTTTAGCTTCTTTGATTGCTTTAGCAGCCCAAGCTCCAGAGTTTAGGTAACCGGCTCTTTTTTCTAATAAATTAAGTGCCACCATCAAAAACTGCGTACTTGCACCACCTTGTAAAAACAACGCTTTATAGCCTTTACCTTCTAGACCAAGTAACTCTAAAGCCAAAGCTCTAGCGTTTTCCATAATGTCAACAAAAGCTTTGCTTCTGTGTGATATTTCTATTAAAGATAATCCACTATCGTCTAAATCAACAACGGCTTGAGAAGCTTTTAATAATACTTCTGGTGGTAAAATACTAGGTCCTGCGCTAAAGTTATGTTTTTTCATTTTTTTTAGTAAAATTTAAAGATGCAAAGTTGCTAATTAATTCAGTATTTTCTGTTAAGAATTCAATAATTTTTTCGTCAAATCGATAATAAAAATTTAATAGAATCTACACTATCCGCATAATCCCAAAGTTGCGGTTTTTGAGTATGACCAAAAGGAATTTCATTTTCAGTAAAACCTTTTGAAACGATACATTGAATTTGTTGTGTATCCGTTTTTAATTTTTGCTTTAATTGTTCAACGTTTTCGTAATATTCATAAAAGGCTGTGGCTATGGGCGATGCATAACTTTCGTCTTCTTTAATCATAAAGAAACCGTTTTCTAACATATCAAATTCGCTCATTAAATACACCGCTTTATTATAATCATAATTGTTAGCGTATTTTGCTTTATCGATGATAGGGTGCCAATGATACATAGCTTCAAAAAAACCTGTAAAATCGTAGTTTTTTGGTACAAATAATTTCGAAACGTTTCTACATCCTAAACCATAGTATCTAAAAATATCTTCAGATAGGTGTTGCAAATCTTCAGGTGTTTCGTTTCCAGTTAAAACAGCAACCGAATTTCTGTTGTTTCTTATAATTGAAGGTTTCTCCTTAAAGTAATATTCAAAATAGCGTGCTGTATTATTACTTCCTGTGGCAATTACAGCCTCAAAATTCTCTAGTTTTTTTTCAGAAAAAGTTATTTTTTCTTTGAAATTGTTGTCAACATATTCTAAATATTTAGCTAAATAAGGTAGTAAATGTTTATCGTTTGAAGATTGTTTTACCAATACATCATGCCCAGAAATAAGTACAGACAAGAAATCGTGAAACCCAACTAGCGGAATATTTCCAGCCATAATTATAGCAACAGTTTTTTGTTCAGTTTCGTTTATGTTATATGGTTCAAGCCATTTAGAAATGTTTTCTGAGGTTAAAGCAGTAGACCAAGAGTCTATAGCAAACGTGATATTTTCATTGGTAAACCATCCATTGTGTTCTTGAGCTAATTTAAGTTGATGTTTAAAGCCGTCAAAGAAAATATCGTTATGTTCAACATTATCATCTTTTTGGACAACTTCGTTAGAAAATTGCCTTAAAAAATCTCCTAATTTTACAAAAGCGTTAATTCTTTCTTGTAATAGCATCCTTAATTTGGTTATGAATGGTTTTGGCTTTATTTTTGCAACTGCAAATTTAAGGATTCTACATAGAGTTCTTGAATTTTAAAAGATAAAAATTACTATGGCAATTATAATAACAGACGAATGTATAAATTGTGGTGCTTGCGAACCTGAGTGCCCAAATACGGCAATATATGAAGGTGCAGATGATTGGCGCTACAAAGATGGTACAAGTTTAGAAGGTACAGTTGTACTTACTAATGGTAACGAAGTTGATGCAGATGAAGCTCAAGAACCTGTAAGTGATGAGCTTTACTACATTGTACCAGATAAATGTACAGAGTGTAAAGGTTTTCATGATGAGCCACAATGTGCTGCAGTTTGTCCTGTAGATTGTTGTGTGCCTGATGAGGATGTTGTGGAAACTGAAGAAGAATTATTAGCGAAGCAGAAGTTTATGCATCCTGATGGTTAATTAAGGTTGATAACCGACATTAAATTATAAAATTAATCCTGAGCTTTGGCTTGGGATTTTTTTGCTTCAAATTTAAATAATGAATTTAAAAACTTTAATTTTAAAGTTGATTTATTAATATGACTTTTTTAGAATTTTATAATATGGTTTTGAATACAGATTGTAACTCATACGATGATTTGCCATATGCAGTAGAGCCAGTTTTTTTAAAAAGGACAAATTATAACGGATTATAATAAAATAGAATCAGCTGTTTACTTTATAAATAACGGTATTGTTGAATTGAATATTAAAAGTTATATGACGGAAAAGGTAGTTGACTTTTTTTGAAAATGAAATGGTAGCTGCATTAACCTCTTTTTAACGCAACAACCTGCGGATGTTCAAGTAATAGCTTTAACCGAGTGTAGTCTAGAGAAAGTTACATATAAAGCTTTGCAGGATGCTTATAAAACATCTTTTAAAGCCAATAGTCTAGGTCGTATAGTGATAGAACAGGCTTATATTAGAAAAGCTAAACGCGAAAAAGATTTTTTATCAAAAACGGCAGAAGAGCGTTATGAGGAAATGTTTAAGACTCATTCTAAATATTTATCTAACATTCCAGTTAATAAAATAGCTAAATACTTAGGCATACACCCTGAAAGTTTGAGTAGAATTAGGAATAAATTAAATTCCTAACATAGGTCAAGTCTAATTTTTATTTTAATACTTGTATTGCTCCTAGTTTAGCATTTCAATTATTAAAATATTAGTTATGCAATCTTTTTTATCAGAATTACCGACACCTTTAGAACTATTACTCGATCCATTATCGCTTTATATCTTAGCATCATACGGACTTTTAATTTTATGGGAAGAAATTTTTCCAGCTAGAAAACTTCCTAAAGTGAAATTTTGGAGAATTAAAGGACTTGTTTTCTTCTTTACTTTCTTTTTTGTTGCTTCTTATTTACCAATTTTCATTGATCCTTTTCTCACTAAATTTCAAGTATTTGATTTAACACATTTAGGGTTTTTTACAAGCTTAATAATAGGTTTTTTTGTATATGAATTGGTAATATATCTATATCATATAACCATGCATAAATATGATTTTTTATGGCGTACATTTCATCAGGTGCACCATAGTGCAGAACGTATGGATGCTTATGGTTCCTTATTTCATAGTCCTTTAGATATGATTGGATTTACACTTGTTGGAAGCGTAAGTTTTGCACTACTTTTAGGGTTGTCGGCTCAATCTATAACACCTTTGCTTTTTATTATAAACTTCCTTGCCTTTTTTCAACATGCTAATATTAAAACTCCTCGCTGGATAGGTTTTATAGTGCAACGCCCAGAAAGTCATTCTATACATCATGGTAGAGGGATTCATAAAAAAATTATTCTGATTTACCATTAATAGATATGGTTTTTGGCACATTTCAAAATCCGAAAAACTATGAAAAGGAAACTGGTTTTTATAATGGAGCTTCAAGTAAATTAAAAGATATGTTTCTATTCAGGGATATTTCAAAACAGAGTAAATAATGAATTATGATAGTATTAAAAAAAATCAAGATGAAGAGATTTTTTTAAAATTAAGTGTCATTATTTACGGTTTTGGAATTATGCTTACATCATGTAATAATGATGATGACAATAACACACCTGAAGTATTAAAGCGCTACTTTAGGTTTAAAAGTTGTCCTGAAAATAGTCATGGTAATTGGCAAGACACTTCGTTTGTAGCCGCAACATCAAATTCAAAAGTTATTCAACAATGTTTAAACCAGTTAAAAATATCTTTAGAAGATAGAAAGCTTTTTCCATTAGGTGAAATAGAGCAGGGGAGTTTAGGTTGCAATAAAAATGCAACTCACGTATTTAGTTGGCATTTTGTTGAAGACTCATGGGAATGGTAGAGTTAGGTGTAGAAATTTACGACGGCTGTGCTTATAGCGATGTAGAATTAACTAATTATGTTTATGGTGTTGGAAGCTATGGTGGATGGAGTAACATAGTTTTGGAAGAAATAGAAGTCCATAATTGATTAATAGAAATTGAAAATTGACGATTATTGATGAATCCCGAGTTTTAGCTTGGGACTTTTTTGCTTTTTACAGATGTAAAATTTATTATATTTACTAATAATAGTAAAATGAAAGAGTTTTTAAAGAAAATTAAATTGATTAAAGATTATTCTGTTGTAATTCCTCTTGACAGGAGTGATTGTATAAAAATTTTTAAAGAAAATATTGATGTTACTACCACAAAAAGCGTTTTTAATTTAAATGAATATTTCTCTTCAAGTAAAAACACATATATAGGACAGATAGATTTTAATGGATTTGAAATTAGGAAGCGAAAACGATTTATCAATTTCAATAAAAACTCATCAATTGTTAAAGGTGTTTTTAGACAGAAAGGAGAAGTCCTTTATATGAATACAGAAGTAATTGGTATGAGTTTATTGAAAACTTCAATTTATATTTTGATAGTGGTTTTTTTTATGTATTTCGTTTCATTTACATTGATTGAAAAAAAGAACCAATTATTTCTGTTCTAACTACAGTATTTATTCAATCTCTAATCCTCTTAGGTGTACCTTATCTAGTTTTAAAAAGTCGAATAAAACGAATGCAGTTTGAATTGGAGGAAAATATTATGAAATGGATTTTGAAATGGTAGTTTACTTTAAATAAAAAGAACTTGCATTTTAACAAGTTAATTTTTTAAAATAATAACGCATATCAAATGAAAATCACTTTAATAAGTATTTTATTAGTTTTCTTTAGTCTAGCATCATGTAGACCACAAAGTGAAGAAAAACTCAATGTGCTATTTGTTTTTGTGGATGATTTAAGACCAGAGCTAGGTGCTTATGGAGCGACTCAAATAAAGTCGCCCAACATAGATAAGTTAGCCGCAAACAGCCTTCAGTTTAATAGGGCTTATTGTAATATTCCAGTTTGTGGTGCTTCAAGAGCTAGTTTGCTAACAGGTATTTTACCTACTAAAACTAGATTTGTACAATACGATTCTAAAGCGTCTGAGGATGCACCAAATATAAAAACATTACCACAGTTATTTAAAGAAAATGGCTATAACACATATTCTGTTGGAAAAGTGTTTCATGATAGAACTGATACTGAAACAAAAGCTGGACTACTCCCAATTTTATGGGGACTTCTGGTAAAGAAAGTTTTTTAAAAGCCTTAGATCCATCAACTTATAAAGTATTAAGTAAAAGAGGAAGAGGGCGAATTTACGAGTTTCCTGATGTGCCAGACTCAGCTTATCCTGATGGAGAGTTTGCAAGAAAAACAAAAGCGCACATTAAAAATGCAAGTAAAACTAATGAGCCGTTTTTTATTGCTTGTGGTTTTATTCGCCCGCATTTACCATTTTATGCACCAAAAAAGTATTGGGATTTATACAATAGAGATTCCATTGAATTAGCAGAAAACAGGTTTAGACCAAAGGATGCACCAAAAGCGTTACGAGGTAGCGGAGAACGTTATAGTTACTATTTAGATAGTTTAAAATCTAAATCTGATGATTTTCATAAAATGATGAAGCATGGATATTTTGCATCTGTAAGTTATATAGATTCACTTATTGGAGATGTGTTGGAGCAACTAGAGGCTTCAGGTTTTGCAGAAAATACTATTGTTGTGCTTTGGGGAGACCATGGTTGGAATTTAGGAGAACATGAGTTTTGGGGTAAGCATAACACCATGCATCATTCTATGCGTGTGCCTCTAATAATTAAGTTACCCAAAAATTATAAAGGCTTAAAGACTAATGCTATTGTAGAATCTGTAGATATTTATCCAACACTTTGCGATTTGGTGGGATTAGAAAAACCTGAGCATTTACAAGGAGAAAGTTTTAAAAAATTATTTAATAATCCAAAGAAAAGTTTTAGAGATTACGCGTACAGTCGTTTTTTAAGTGCAGATGCTATTATAACTAAAACGCATACTTACACGAGTTATACTGGAAAGAATGAAGGCGAAATGTTGTATGATTTAGAAAATGATGCTGATGAGAATATAAATATAGCCTCTAAACCTAAAAATAAGGATGTTGTGATACTAATGAAACAATATCTCGATGAAGCTAAAATTAGAGCGAAATTGTGATATTATTTGTTTCAGTTTTCACCCTCAAAAGCTTTCATCTCTAAACTAGGCTCTAAAACAGCCTCACTATCCCAAACAGATTTCTCATATTTAGTCAAAATTGTAATAGGCGTTTTTTCTTTTTGGCGTTCGGCTTGAAAATCTAAAAACGTTAATTTGTTATGAGCGGTAATTAATAATTCCTGTTTATTTAAATTGTCGCCTTCAATTTTAAAGTCAAAACTTACTTTATAGCGGTTTTTGCTATTCTCGATAAATTTTAAGGGACGACTCACATAAAAGTAACTTCCTGTAGTACGCTTTATATATTTTGGGTTGTAGGTATTAGAACTGTCTTTTTCAAAAATCACAGTCCCTTCACTTATGTTTGAAATGTATTTAATCCCCAATAGAAATTTTAAATTTAGTTTTTCGCCATGTCGGTTCTTATAATAATTATAATCTACTCTTGTAATAGCATAAGTATCATCAGTTACATAAATTTTCCCAGTATATTTCGCTTTTCCTTTCCTGGGAGTAAAGTTAATGATGTATGTGAGTTCGCCATTGTTATAACCAACATCTTCAAGAGTATATTCGTACCAATCTGTATGTAATATTATGTTTAAAAAAGAATTGTTGTAAAATTGAGCGCGCCTTAACAATGCTTTTGTTTCTCCATTTAAAAATGATAATTTGTATTCGTTTTTATCATCTTCTTTAAAATCGTCATCATTTAAAGACAAAGAATCTTCAATTTTAAATAACCCTGTTTTTAGCTTATAGGTTTTAGTGGTATCTAAATAACTTAAAATAATTTTTTGCGATTTTTCTTGTATATTTTCAATTGAAAAATCGTTTTTGTAATCTAATAATTCAGTAGCTTTTTCAACTTCTATTTTAATACTGTCTTTATTTAAACTGTAAAGTTTTCCTTTAAAATCAGTAAACTGGATCATATTACTATTTTTCACTTGAGTAGCAAGGCTATTTAAACTCGCATTAACTGCTTCAAGTTCTCTCTTATTAACATGTGACGCTTTATCAATTTCAAATTCTAATTTTTTAAAATTAACATGATCTGTTGTGCGTTGAAAGATGTTATATTCATTTAAATCATTGTTGTAATTATCTGCAAGTTTAGATTTAACTTTAGCAATAATAGAATCTACGTTTGGGGTTTTAGTGCTAATAAAAACTTCATTTAATTGATTAATAACTTCCCGTAATTCTATAGTGTATTTTAGAGATTTAATATCTCCTAGACTTAGTGTTTTACTTTCGTAGCCCATGCATGAGATAGTAATTGTTTTAGTCTCATCTTCTGCGTAAACACTAAAAAAGCCTTCGTCATTTGATATCACACCAGAATAATTACCTGTTTTTATATTGGCATATGGGATTGGATTTTGAGTAGCCTTAGCGATAAGTTTAGCCGTAATGTTTTGAGATAAAAGAGGGGGCGCTAAAAGCAATAAAAGTAGTGTGATTTTATAATGCATTTTTTTGATGATGATAGTTTCTATTTATAAAACGAGGCAAGTTAAATAATGTTACAGAACACAAAACCGATAAGTATAGTATTTAACTTTTAGTTATCATCTAATGGCTGGTTTAGTTAAAAAATATGTTTTCATATAATCAATAAAGTTTCATTGCTAGCATTGATTAACTGCTAAAAATTCTTTTAGATTAACTACATTTGCACTCGCAAAATTAATTAATTATGAAAGCAGGAATTGTAGGATTACCAAACGTAGGTAAATCAACGTTGTTTAATTGTTTATCTAATGCAAAAGCGCAAAGTGCAAACTTTCCGTTTTGTACAATTGAGCCTAATATTGGTGTGGTAAATGTTCCAGACCCACGTTTAGAGAAATTAGAATCTTTAGTAAATCCAGAAAAAGTAATTCCAGCAACAGTTGAAATAGTTGATATAGCAGGATTAGTAAAAGGCGCGAGTAAAGGCGAAGGTTTAGGGAATCAATTCTTAGCTAATATTCGTGAAACTGATGCAATTCTTCATGTTTTAAGGTGTTTTGATAACGATAATATTGTGCATGTTGATGGTAATGTAGATCCTATTCGTGATAAGGAAACCATCGATATGGAATTGCAGTTGAAGGATTTAGAAACTGCTGAAAAGAAATTAGATAAAGTAAAACGTGCTGCAAAAACAGGTAATAAAGACGCTCAAAAAGAAGAAGCCGTTTTATTGAAAATAAAAGCAGGCTTAGAATCTGGAATTTCAGTAAGAGCTTTAGAGTTTTCTGAAGATGATTATGAGGCTTTTGTTAAACCCTCTCAATTTATTACCGACAAACCTGTTATGTATGTTTGCAATGTAGATGAAGGCGCTGCTGTTTCAGGAAATGATTATGTTGAAAAAGTTAAACAAGCTGTTAAAGATGAAAACGCTGAGGTTTTAGTTTTAGCAGTTGGTACTGAAGCTGATATTAATGAATTGGACGATTATGAAGAACGTCAAATGTTTTTACAAGATATTGGATTAGAAGAGCCAGGTTCAGCTAAATTAATTCGTTCAGCTTATAAACTACTAAACCAACAAACCTATTTCACTGCTGGTGTCAAGGAAGTTCGTGCTTGGACTATAGATATTGGTGCTACTGGGCCCCAAGCTGCAGGGGTAATTCATACTGATTTTGAAAAAGGATTTATCCGTGCTGAAGTTATTGCTTATGAAGACTACGTGTCTTACGGAAGTGAAGCAAAAGTAAAAGAAGCTGGGAAAATGCGTGTTGAGGGTAAAAATTATGTAGTTAAAGATGGAGATGTGATGCACTTCTTATTTAATGTGTAATATTTTACCTTTTGTGTAAGATTTTAGTTAGTTTAGCGACTGAAATTAAAGATAATTATTACAAAATGCCCTTAATTGAAATTAAAACAGAGATTGAATGTGATACTAAAACTTGTTTTGATCTCGCCAGAAATATTGATATTCACAAAGAATCATTAAAACATACTGGAGAAATACCAATTGCAGGAAAAACTACAGGTTTAATAGAACTTGGAGAATGGGTAAGTTGGGAGGCTAAGCATTTTGGTTTTGTTCAGCATTTAACTTCAAAAATCACAGAATTTGAAAGTCCTAATTATTTTGTAGACGAAATGGTTCTAGGGGCTTTTAAATCATTTAGACACGAGCATATTTTTCATAAGATTGATAATGATAAAACATTAATGATTGATAAGTTTTATTTTGAATCTCCTCTTGGAATTCTTGGTCAAACAGCCAATGTTTTGTTTTTAAAACGTTACATGAAAAAACTCTTAAAGACAAGAAACGAGTTGTTGAAAAAAGAAGCTGAAAAAATTTGTGAAAGTAAACTCAAGTCTAAAGTATCTCTTTCTCAAGAAATAATTCACTTTTAACAGTAGTTATTTATGTTTTTTACCTTTAAGTAGGATAATAATAGTATTGGACATCGTAATTCAATAACTTTTTTTAAGAGTTGCTAAAATCAGCTTTATACCTTCGTTTTATGCAAACAAATAAACAGTTTTGGTATGGAGTAGGTATTGGTGTTTTGGGAATTGTTATGTTTTCTTCAAAAGCGGTTATGGTAAAATTGGCATATAACTATAATGTTGATGCAATTAGTATTCTATTATTGAGAATGTTGTTTTCTTTCCCTTTTTATGTAATAATAGCATATGTATATCGAAATCAAAACAAAGCAATACAACTAAATCTTAAAGACTATTTATTGGTGGTGTTTTTTGGTTTTGTAGGCTATTATTTGGCAAGTTATTTTGATTTTGTCGGGCTTACATATATTAAGGCAAGTTTA
Organism: Jejuia sp. G7-7; assembly: GCF_055808955.1. NCBI lineage: Bacteria > Pseudomonadati > Bacteroidota > Flavobacteriia > Flavobacteriales > Flavobacteriaceae > Jejuia > Jejuia sp. G7-7. The sequence goes on along the minus strand of NZ_JBVVSZ010000001.1, from coordinate 1,267,915 downwards.
GAACGTATCATATTATTTCTATATCCAACACTAGTACTGTTGATGAATAAGATTTTTTTAAAACGAAAAATCACAAAAATTCAAGCAGCAGCTATTGTCTTAACATATTTAGGAATTGTAATAGCCTTTTGGGATGAAGTAAATATATCTGGAAAAGAAACGATTACTGGTGGTATTTTTATTCTTTTAAGTGCATTAACTTATGCTTCTTACTTAGTAGGTAGCGGTTGGTTAATTCCAAAATTTGGAGTAATAAAGTTTACTGCCAATGCTATGCTTGTATCATGTTTATGCGTGTTTATTCACTATAGTATAATTAATCATATTGATTTGTTTAGCTTTTCTTTGGGAAGTGTATGGCTTAGGTTTTCTAATTGCAGTTTTTGCAACTGTAATTCCTTCTTTTTTGGTTTCTACTTCTATTAAAATGATAAGTTCTTCTAACTTTGCTATTGTTGCTGGGGTAGGTCCAATTTCTACCATCATTTTAGCAGCTATTTTTCTAGAAGAAAGACTTACTTTGTTGCAACTATTTGGTGCTATGGTAGTTATATTTGGGATTCTGGTTGTATCTTTAAAAAAACCAAAATACACTTAGTATAAGGTTCTCAACAATAATAGTTTTCCTTTGTTAATTACTTTGTAGTATAGCTATTTTATTTTTTATTTGGTTGTACTATATTAGCGTGCTATCTTGTAAACTCACAACCTTTTATGGCAGAACAAACCAAATATACCGAAGATAATATACGTTCATTAGATTGGAAAGAACATATTCGTATGCGTCCAGGAATGTATATTGGTAAACTCGGTGATGGGTCTTCGCCAGATGATGGTATTTATATTCTTCTCAAAGAGGTTTTAGATAACTCCATTGATGAGTTTGTGATGGGAGCTGGAAAAACCATTGAAATTTCCATACAAGGCACAAAAGTTATTGTTAGAGATTATGGACGTGGTATTCCTCTTGGAAAAGTTGTAGATGTTGTTTCTAAAATGAATACTGGAGGGAAATACGATTCTAAAGCCTTCAAAAAATCGGTGGGTTTAAATGGTGTTGGTACTAAGGCCGTTAATGCGCTCTCTAATTATTTTAGAGTAGAGTCTAATAGAGATGGAAAATCTGCTTCTGCAGAATTTGAACAAGGAGAACTTATCAATCAGGAAATGCTTGATGATACTACCCGAAGAAAGGGGACAAAAGTATCATTCATTCCAGACGAAACTATTTTCAAAAATTATAAATACAGAAGTGAGTATGTTGTAAAAATGCTCAAAAACTATGTGTATTTAAATCCAGGTTTAACCATAGTTTTCAATGGCGAGAAATATTATAGCGAAAACGGATTAAAAGATTTATTAGCAGAAAAAATAGTTGAAACAGATTTGTTATACCCAATTATTCATCTACGTGGTGATGATATTGAAGTCGCGTTAACTCACAGTAAAACGCAATACAGCGAAGAGTATAATAGTTTTGTAAATGGACAAAACACCACGCAGGGAGGTACGCATTTAAATGCTTTTAGAGAATCGCTAGTTAGAACCATTCGAGAGTTTTATGGTAAAAATTACGACGCTTCGGATATTAGAAAATCTGTTGTAAGTGCTATTGCTATAAAAGTTATGGAACCTGTTTTTGAAAGTCAAACTAAAACTAAGTTAGGTTCTACAGATATGGGAGGCGAGTTGCCAACTGTTAGAACGTATATTAATGACTTCCTAAAAACGAAACTAGATAACTATCTACATAAAAACACAGATACTGCCGAGAAAATTCAGCGTAAAATTCTACAAGCAGAGCGAGAACGTAAAGAACTCTCTGGAATTAGAAAATTAGCAAAAGATAGAGCTAAAAAAGCAAGTCTTCATAACAAAAAATTGCGTGACTGTCGTGTGCATTTTGGAGATACTAAAAACGAAAGAAACCTAGAAACTACCTTATTTATAACAGAAGGAGATTCGGCTTCTGGTAGTATTACAAAATCTCGTGATGTTAATACACAAGCAGTATTCAGTTTAAAAGGAAAACCTTTAAATTGTTACGGATTAACTAAAAAAATTGTTTATGAAAACGAAGAGTTTAATTTATTACAGGCTGCTTTAAATATTGAAGAATCTTTAGAAGATTTAAGATATAACAATGTGGTTATTGCAACAGATGCTGATGTTGATGGAATGCATATTCGTCTACTGTTAATCACATTCTTTTTGCAGTTTTTTCCTGAAGTTATAAAAGAAGGGCATTTATATATATTGCAAACCCCATTGTTTAGGGTTAGAAATAAAAAAGAAACTATTTATTGTTATTCTGAGCAAGAAAGGAGAGATGCCATAGAAAAGCTAAAACCAAAACCAGAAATAACCCGATTTAAGGGATTAGGTGAAATTTCTCCAGATGAATTCAAACATTTTATTGGAGATGATATTAGGTTAGATCCCATTATGTTGGATGATAACATGTCTATTGAAGAATTATTATCGTTCTACATGGGGAAAAACACACCAACACGTCAAGAATTTATAATTGATAACTTGAAGGTTGAGTTGGATTTAATAGAAGAAGACAAGTAAAACTAAACTAGATTATTATGTTATACACCAAAAACAAAAAGCTAAAGCAAAGGTCTTATGACTATTTGCATAAACATGATGTAACTGGTAATGCAAAAAAGCGTAGAAAAAAAGGGAGAACATATCTTAATGGTAAACCAAAAATTAAGAATCTTTAATGACTGAAGACCAAAACGACGATCTAGCAAACGAACAAAATGAGCCTCAAGAAACCATTACCAGAGTTACTGGTATGTATAAAGATTGGTTTTTAGATTATGCATCGTATGTTATTTTAGAGCGTGCTGTACCAGCTATAGAAGACGGTTTTAAACCTGTGCAGCGTCGTATTATGCATTCCATGAAAGATCTTGATGATGGGCGCTATAACAAAGTTGCAAACATTGTTGGTCATACCATGCAGTACCACCCGCACGGTGATGCGAGTATTGCAGATGCAATGGTACAAATTGGTCAAAAAGATTTATTAATTGATACCCAAGGAAACTGGGGTAATATCCTAACAGGAGATAGAGCAGCAGCGTCTCGTTATATTGAAGCGCGAATTTCTAAGTTTGGGCTAGATGTCGTTTACAATCCTAAAATTACAGAGTGGCAAGCCAGTTATGATGGTAGGAGGAAAGAGCCTGTAAACCTTCCAGTAATGTTCCCTTTGCTTTTAGCACAAGGAGGTGAAGGTATTGCAGTAGGATTGTCAACTAAAATTTTGCCTCATAATTTTATTGAATTGATTGATGCTTCAATAAAACACCTTCAAGGAAAACGTTTTACTATTTTACCAGATTTCCCAACTGCTGGAATAGCAGATTTTTCTAATTATAATGATGGCAATAGAGGGGGTAAAGTACGAGTTCGTGCTAAGATTTCTCAATTAGATAAGAATACTTTAGTTATTACTGAATTACCTTTTGGAACAACAACATCTTCGTTAATTGATTCTATTTTAAAGGCGAATGATAAAGGTAAAATTAAAGTCAAGAAAATTGAAGATAATACAGCTGCTGAAGTTGAAATTTTAGTGCATTTACCTTCTGGATTATCTCCAGATAAAACGATTGACGCATTATACGCTTTTACAAGTTGTGAATCCTCAATTTCTCCTTTAGGATGTGTTATTGAAGATAATAAGCCCTTATTTATAGGTGTATCAGAAATGTTACGTCGTTCCACAGATAATACAGTTCAGTTATTAAAACAAGAGTTAGAAATTAAACTCGGCGAACTAGAAGAACAATGGCATTTTGCTTCTCTGGAGCGTATTTTTATTGAAAATAGAATTTACCGAGATATTGAAGAAGAAGAAACTTGGGAAGGTGTTATTTCTGCAATCGATAAAGGTTTAAAACCTCATATAAAACATTTAAAACGAGCGATAACTACTGAAGATATTACACGTTTAACAGAAATACGAATCAAACGTATTTCTAAATTTGATATAGATAAAGCGCAACAAAAAATTGATGCACTAGAAGATCAAATAGCAGAAGTGAAACATCATTTAGCAAACCTTATTGATTATGCTATTGCTTACTTCCAAAGGCTTAAAAAAGAATACGGAGAAGGTAGAGAGCGTAAAACTGAAATTAGAACTTTTGATGATGTAGATGCAACAAAAGTGGTAATTAGAAATACTAAGTTATACGTAAACCGTGAAGAAGGTTTTATCGGGACATCTTTACGAAGAAATGAATATGTGTGTGATTGTAGTGATATTGATGATATTATTGTATTTACCAAAGAAGGTAAAATGATGGTTACTAAAGTCGATTCTAAAACGTTTATCGGGAAAGATATTATTCATGTAGCTGTCTTTAAAAAGAAAGATAAGCGTACAATCTATAATTTAATTTATCGTGACGGTAAAAAAGGTCCTTCATACATTAAGCGTTTTGCTGTCACTAGTATGACAAGAGATAGGGAATACGATTTAACTAACGGAAATAAAGGCTCTGTAAGTTTATATTTCTCTGCAAATCCTAATGGAGAAGCAGAAGTTGTTTCGATTAATTTAAGGCAAGCAGGAAGTATTAAAAAACTAAAATGGGATATTGATTTTGCTGATATCCTTATTAAAGGACGAGCGTCAAAAGGTAATTTAGTAACTAAATATCCTGTTAAGCGTGTTGAGCTTAAAGAAAAAGGTGTTTCCACATTAAAACCACGAAAAATTTGGTTTGATGATACTGTTCAGCGTTTAAATGTTGATGGCAGAGGGGAACTTATTGGTGAATTTAGAGGAGAAGATAAGTTGTTGATAATTAATCAATCTGGAATACTTAAAACGGTTACGCCAGAGGTAACTATGCATTTTGATGATGATATGATTGTTATGGAAAAATGGATTCCTAAAAAGCCTATTTCGGCTATTTATTTTAATGGCGAAAAGGAACTGTATTATGTAAAACGTTTTTTAATAGAGCAGGAGGGTAGAGAGGAATCTTTTATATCAGATCATACAAATTCACAATTAGAAATTGTTTCTACCGATTGGAAACCTATGGCTGAGGTTGTTTTTGCGAAAGAACGAGGTAAAGATCGTAAAGAAAACCTTGAAGTTAATCTTGAAGAATTTATAGATATTAAAGGTGTTTCAGCTCAAGGAAATCAACTTACTAAAGATAAAGTAAATCAAATAAATTTATTAGAACCTTTACCACATGAAGCTCCTGAGGAGGTGCACGCTGATGATTTAGAGGTTATTGATGAAAAAGAAGTTTCTAACCAATCTTCAGAAATAGAAAATGACACCTCTGTATTACCTAAACCTGATTCTGATGATGAAAATGATTTAGAAATAGATGATGAAGGTCAAATTACATTGTTTTAGATGCAAACATCAGGATTTCTCAAAAGAACCATCAAACCTATTATCTCTTTTGTATTTCCTTTTTTATTAGTATTTGGTATTGTATCAATACTTTTAGGGGAAAGTAATACTTCGTTTGTTTTTTCTATTGTTTTACCAATATTTGTAGTGCTAAATTTTCTTCAATTTATAGTGCTTTTATTGAAGCGTAATAAAAAAGCTATATTTAATTTAGGAGTATTATTATTGTTTTTTTCTGCTTTGATTCGTTTTATCAATTGAACTCTAGTCGGGAAAAAGAAGAAAATATTATCTCTATTTTAACTTATAATACAGAAGGCTTTATTAATTCTATTAATGCCAATAACGGAATTGCAGATTTTGTGCAACATGTTAATGCTGATATAGTTTGTTTTCAAGAATTTTCTGCAATAGAATTTATTAAATATATAGATGCTTACCCTTATTGGATAAAAAGTAATATAGATACACCTTATAAGTCAGTTTTAGCAATATTTTCTAAGTTACCTATAGTGAATAAAGGGTATATAGAATTTCCTAATAGCAACAATAATGCAATGTATGTTGATATTGATATAAAAGGTAGTGTTATTAGGCTTTATAATTTACATTTGGAGTCTTACAAAGTAGATAGAAACACCCAATTTAATAACTCTAATGGCTATAATATAATATTAAAAGCTGATAAAAATAGGGTGATTCAAGCTGAATTGGTTCAACAGCATATTAAAGACTTTAATGGAGAAGTAATAATTGTTGGGGACTTTAACAGTACTCAATATTCTCCAGTTTACAGAATGTTGAAAGACTCTCGAAAAGATACTTTTGTTGAAAAAGGAAGCGGTTTTGGAGCTACTTTTAAATTGTTTAATTACCCATTTAAAGTAGATCATATTTTAGTTGATGACGAGTTTGAAGTAATTACACATAGAAATTTCAATACCAACTTATCTGATCATGAGCCTGTTTTTGCTAAATTTAAAAAATAACAATTAGAATTCGTTATTAATTTTTTCAGAAGAATATAACTCAACTAAATTCTCAAGTATTTTACAGTAGTTTTTTAATTCATATTTACTCACAAACTCATTGGCTCTGTGCGCCTGTTCTATAGAGCCTGGACCACAAATAATACTTTCTAAGCCTGCTTCATTGTATTGTCCAGCTTCTGAAGCATATGCAACTGTATCAATATTGTTATTGGAGTTAATTTCCTTTAAAAGCTTTACAATAGATGCGTTTGTTTTAGTTTCAAATGGTGTAACTGGAGGATGAATTTCTATAGTTTCAATTTTAAAATCTGGAAATATAGGCTGAAGATCTTGCATTCTATTTTCACAATGTGTTTTAAAATCTCTAATTATTTCAGATAGATTATCATTTGGAATTACTCTAGCGTCCCATTCAAAGTAAGTTTTATCGGCAATAACATTTGGAGCTATACCGCCATGAACTATTCCTGTATGTAATGATGTATGCGGAGGACGAAAACTGAGGTTTTTATTTCCAGAAGATGCTATGGTTTTCATTTTGTCTTCAAGCCATAAAATAAGTCGTGCAGATTCATGAACTGCGCTTACTTCTTTAAGGATTCCACTACTATGTCCAGCAGATCCGTTTACTTTTGTGGTGTATAAGCAAATACCTTTGTGTCCAATTATTGGTTGCCCCAATGAGGGTTCACCTATGATTGCATATTTTGGAGTTTCAGGATAATGTTGTAATAAATGTTGAATGAGTTCTGGAGCAGAAAGACATCCAATTTCTTCATCATAAGAAAATGCGAAATAGATAGGTTTTTGTAAATCGACTTTTACTAGTTGAGGTAGTATATTTAAGCAACACGCTAAAAACCCTTTCATATCGCAAGCACCGCGACCGTAGAGATTTCCATCTCCTTTATCGGTTAAAGTAAATGGGGCTGTTTCCCAATCTTGTCCTTTAACAGGAACTACATCTGTATGTCCTGATAATATAATTCCACCATCAATTGCAGGGCCAATGCGACAATGTAAAGATGCTTTGTTTCCTGATATATTTGGAACTAAAGTACATTCAATACCAAATGATTTTATATATTCTTTTATCCAATGGATTATCGATAAGTTACTTTCTCCTCCTAAAACTGGAAATGAAACAAGTTTTGATAAGATGGTTTCAACTGTCATTTGATTTTTTGTTTCTATTTGGACAATAATATCATTTACATCAGTTAAATAATCAAACCAAAGTGTATCTTTTTTTTGAACCATGTGAGCTGGCGTTTTGCAAAACGTCGGGTGTTCTTTTTAATTTCTGAAGTAGCGAATTCCAAAGTCCATTTATTATTTAAGTAATTAAATAACTCTTTATAGCCAACTGTATTTAAGGCGTTTAACTCTTTATGTGGTACTAATTGTTCTACTTCTTCTAAAAGACCTTCTTTTATCATGATATCTACGCGTTGATTGATTCGTGAGTAGATGGTTTCTCTTTCGGCTGTTAAGCCTATGTGTATGGTTTCAAATAGCCGTTTTCCTTTTTCTTTATTTAAAAAAGAAGTATAGGGTTTTCCTGTACCGATACAAATTTCTAAGGCTCTAATAACACGATGTGGATTATCTATTGCAATAGTTTTGTAGCTCTCAGGGTCTAATTCTTTTAGTTTTACTTGTAGATGTTCTAATCCTTTTTCTTTTAAATCTGAATTTAATTGAGTTCTTATTGTAGGGTCTACATTTGGGAAATTATCTAATCCGTTTATAACGGCATCAACATATAAGCCAGAACCTCCAACCATAATTATAACATTATGTTTTTTGTGCAGGGTATTTAAAAGAGCAATGGCGTCTCTCTCAAAAGCACCAACATTGTAATTTTCTTGAATGGATTTATGATGGATGAAATGATGTTTAGCTTTTGATAATTCTTGTTGAGTAGGTGCAGCTGTACCAATTTGCATTTCTTTAAAAAACTGTCTGGAATCGGCTGAAATTATTTCTGTATTAAAATGTTGTGCCAATTTAATACTTAAGGCGGTTTTACCTATAGCAGTTGGACCAACTATTGAAATAAGGTATTTGCTTTGAGTTTCTATGAGTTTTTTATTGAAATTGGAAGTGTAAATATACTATGAAAAATAGGGGAGACCAAAGTATGTTTTAGAAATTGACTTTGTCGGATAGGTGTGTTAAGGATTACATAGGAAAGCACACAGCGAGGCACGAGCGAGGACTTGGAACGGAAAGCCTGACCCCCGACTAAAGGAGGGGTAACGCCAAAAACTTAAATATGCAATTTTTCACCGCAATTATAACAATAGTCTGCTTTGTCACTATGACCCTCTGCTAGACAATTTTCGCAGGATTGGGAGTTTAAGGAAACATTATAATTCGGGTTTGGCGTACTTTTTTTGCCTTGAGCCGTGTACTCAGCAGAAACAATACCTGTTGGTACAGCAATGATTCCGTAACCCATTATCATGATTAATGCTGCTAGAAATTGACCTAATGGTGTTACCGGAGCAATGTCTCCAAAGCCAACGGTGGTAAGTGTTACGATGCACCAATAGACACTTACGGGGATGCTTGAAAAACCGTTTTCTTCACCTTCGATTAAATACATAAGGGTTCCAGATATGATGCATAAAATGAGTACAGCAAATAGGAATACTAAGATTTTTGCTCTACTTGCTTTAAGCGCAGATACAAGCATATTTGATGCTCCTAGGTAACGCGCCAGTTTTAGAATTCTAAAAATACGTAGCAAACGAAGTGCTCGTAGGGCTGCTAGTGCGTGAATGCCTCCAAATAATAGCGAGATGTATTTTGGAATTGTGGATAAAAAATCGATAATGCCATAAAAACTGAAAATATATTTTATGGGTTTTTTTACTGTTATGATACGGGCTACATATTCTATGCTAAACAAAATGGTAATAACCCATTCTGAAATATTTAAAAAGTTATGATATTTTTCATCAAAACTTTGAATACTTTCTAGCATTACTAAAATGATACTTGCTATAATGGCAATGAAGAGAACAACATCAAAAAACTTTCCTGCGGGTGTATCGGCTTCATAAATGATATCATGAAGTTTTGTACGCCAGTATCGTTTTTTTTAGTGTCGTTCATTTTTGTGCTAAAATACTAAAGATAAGTTATTTCTTTTTTAGAACAATTAAAGAATTGGTTTGAATATCTACAACTTTATTCATAAACTCTTTTAAATAGGGGTATATTTCTGCTGTGTATAATTCTTTCCTAAAATCTAGTTTAAAAATTAAATTAACCTTATTGCCTTTTTTATTACACGTAAAGTTTAAATCTCCACCATTATTTGCCAGTTTTAAAATAGTACTTTTTGGTATTTCTATAATTTCAAAAGCTTCATCTATAGTGAAATTTAGATTGTAAAAGTAACCGTCTTTGTATCCAAAATCTACTGGGTATGTGCGTTCTTGAAGCTTAAATGGATTTTCTTTGAAGAATGGGAAAAGAATAGGGTTAATGTATAAATTATCTCCTACCAAGGCTTCATCTAAAGTGAAATCGAAAGAAGAGTTAAAGGTTTTGCTTGTTTTTTCAATTGTACTTGTCTCAAAATTTTTAATATTCAAATTCAGGAATTTATTCTGAATTTTTTCTACATAGGCATCTGGGTTTCCTAAGCAAGCTTTTTCTCACTTAATCCATGATAACCTGAAGCTCTAGTTTTTGTTTTACCAGTTATTTTACCTGCAATATTTATATTTAATTCTGTTTGTATGAAAGACATTGTTGGTTTAGTTATTCCTATATTAATCCAAGAACTTCCGTTTTTAAAATCTAGTAAACGTCCGTATTGATTTAAACATTTAAAAGGAATTTGTCCGAAACTTAAATAAGGATTTGTGGCGTCTAGCAAATAAGTTTTTCCATCAATTTTTGCTTGAACTATAAGGTAGTTGAAATCTGAAATTACAGGAAAAATTTTAGTAGGAAACCCGTTTTTTCTTGTTGAGATTAACACAGGATGCACCTCAATATCACACGATTTCAGTAAGTTATGCAACAAAATGTTTATTGTTGAAACGTTTCCTGATTTATTATTAATAAGGTCTTTAATGGTGTGTTTTTTAAAGATACTATATTCCTCATTCCAAGTATAATTTTCTTGAACATAATTAACAATTGCTTGAACTTTTTTAGAATATTTGGTTCGTTTATTGTTCCTGAATTTAGAAAATCTTCTGGTTTTAGCTTTTTTGATATTTGCTTACCAATACTTATTTCACTACGTAATTCATTATCTACATCTTTCCATTTTTTAGTGTAGTTATTTATTGTACCATCAAAGCCATTAAAAGTTTGTAATTCATATTCTATTCTAGCCAAATAATTGTTTTTGGTAGTCATATAATTTTCCTCAATAAAAGCAGGTACATCTTTCATGGCATATGTGCTTATAGCGCAATCTGCACTTGCTCCTCTTGCGTGTTCTAGACAGGTTTTTTTTATATCAGATGTTTCTACATCTAATTTTTTATAACCAACTAGTTTTATATGATAGTGCCAATTCCCTGGGATACTAGTTTTGTATTCACTATATAATTTGGGAATATCATCTTGAAACTCCCAGCCTTTATATTTAAACATAAATGGGGACTTGAGTTTGTAACTATAGGTTATCACCGAGCCAGGTTGAATATTTGGTAAAGTAAATTTTACTAAAGTAACATTGTCATCATATTTTTCTCTAAAAATATCATTTTTATTAAGTTGTGTTTTTGTGACTTTTCCGTTTGTTTTATTGTAAGTAGTGGCGACGATTTTTTCAACTTTTTCAGAATGGTTTTTATTATTGTAAAGCGGAATTATGACGTTTGCTTTTTCATAGCCTTCCCTGTTTAGTATTTTTATTTTATGTTTTACTTCGGTTCTTAAATCATAGTCGTTCCTATCTACATAACTGTTTCCCTGTTCGTAAATTACCAAGGCATTTGCTGTGGTATCTTTTTCAAAAGTATTGGTTTCAATATCTGCAAGTACAACACGATATGATTCTGAATTAAAAGTAGATTGTGAAAATAGATTTATACAAATACTGAAGGTAAGAAGAGATAAAAATTGTTTCATTAACTGTTTATAATTAATTGTTTTACGCGCTTGTTTCGTCTTAAATAATTTTGAATGATATGTTGGGCATCTCTATTATTTTGCATAGGAGTTATAATAGATTCTAATATTTCAAGATTATTTATTTGATAATTTAAATTGAAAAATCCAAGACCTGTAAAAACACCATTTTTAATGAGAATTGCACTACGTTCATCAATAGCTCGACCTTTATCAACAATAACCATGTTTTTGTTAGCATAGCTATTTTTATCTATAAGATCAAGAACCCGCTTATTATAAGATTCTGTAGTCTCTTCCTGAATACAAGCACCATCACATTGTTTTATTTCATAATTAAAACAACTTGTTTTTGTTTTATATAGCCCTGTTAATTTTTGACATAGTTTATAATCTTCAACAACTTTAGTTATGAAACTTTTTCCACTTTGTCTATTACTAAATGTTGTTATTGATTTTTTCTGCCATCGGCAACATCAATTTTAAGATTTATATAATTGTTTTCATCTTTAAAACTGTAAAGTGCGTGTGTAAAAATGGTACGTCTTAAAGCACGATTAAATATTGGCTTGTTACGTTTTATTTCTTCACTTTCTTTTAATAGAGCTACCAATTCACTTCCGGTTGCTTCATAAGTTACCATATGAACCAAAGCTTGAATTTTTTTTGATTTAGGATTTGTACTTGTAAAATGTTGATTGATACGCTTTTTTATGTTATTGCTTTTTCCAATATAAATAATTTCTCCATCAGCTTTATGAATATAATAAACACCAGTAATTGATGGTAAATTTGCAATAATATCTAAATGTCTAGGTTCTAATTGACGTTTGGGATTTAAGCGCACAGCATCTTTAATAATGTTTTTAGAAGTATCTTTATCTAACAACATTTTAAAAAGTTTTACTGTGGCTTGAGCATCTCCAGAGGCACGATGTCTATCTGTTACAGGAATGCCGATGAACGCACCAGTTTTCCGAGACTATATGACGATTGGTCTGGAATTAAATATTTTGAAAGTTCTACAGTACAAAGCGATTCTCGTTCGTATTCAAAACCTAAGCGTCTAAATTCTGTACCTAAAATTCTATAATCAAATTGCGCATTATGAGCCACAATAATACAACCCTCGGTAATTTCTACTATACGTTTTGCAACCTCATAGAATTTTGGTGCATTTCGCAACATATTGCTGTTTATACCAGTTAGGTTTACAACAAATGGTTGAATATCTCTTTCAGGATTTACCAAACTGATAAATTGATCGACTACTTTATGGCCATCAAATTTATAGATAGCAATTTCGGTTATGCCTTCTTCATTATACTTTCCTCCGGTAGTTTCTATGTCTAATATTGCGTAAATATCCTTATCTTAATTTGAATAATTTCTTGAACCAAATATACTACTTCCAACACGAATCATTGTGCTTCCACAATCAATTGCGAGTTTGTAATCGCCACTCATTCCCATGCTAATGGTTTCTGGTTTAAATTTAGAGTTTTCTAGTGGTTTTAAGCTGTCAAATTTTTGTTTTAACAGTTTAAATTCCCTTTCAATCTGAGTGAGGTTGTTTGTAAAAGTCGCCATCCCCATAACACCCTTTATTTTAATATGTTGCAATTCTGAAAAATCTTTAGATTGAATTATTTCTTGCGCTTGATTGGGAGACATCCCGAATTTAGAATCTTCATCGGCTATTTTAATTTGTAATAAACAGTCAATTATTCTATCGTGTTTTTTGGCTTGCTTGTTTATTTCTTTAAGGAGTTTAAAATTATCTACACCGTGAATGAGACTCACAAAACTTGCCATATATTTTACTTTATTGCGTTGTAAATGCCCTATCATATGCCACTCAATATCTTTTGGCATTTGGGCGTGCTTATCAACCATTTCTTGCACTTTGTTTTCTCCAAAAATACGCTGGCCTGTATTATAGGCTTCCATTAAGTCAGATACTGGTTTGGTTTTAGAGACTGCAACTAGCGTGACATGTTGTGGCAAGGTGTTTTTTATGTTTTGAAGATTGTTTTTTATGCTCATAAATAAAAAAATAGGATTGTTAGTGTCTTGTTGCAAGTTACGACTTGTTGAATTTGTACTAGAGGGTTAAGAATGAATTTTATTAATTACGATTATTTAAAATGAAATTACTGGGGTTGATATATCCGTTAATAGATTTAGAATATCCAGGGCCAATATCCATATTTAATGAATCTCTTATTTCCAGATGAAGATGCGCTAGGTATACTCCATTACAATTGCCAATAGTAGCAATCTTGTCTCCTTTATGTATTAATATTCCTTGAGTCTTTAGAATAGTATCACAATGCGCATAAACAGATTCATAAAACTTGCCTTTATGTAAATGAACAATTCTAATAACTTTTCCCCAACCTCCTTCATAATCTTTAACTTCTCTAATATAGCCATTTGCAATAGCGTAAATAGCATCTCCTAAATCTGAATTCCCACCACCAATACCATTCCAATCATCCCCTAAATGATCATTCTCTTGAAATTTTTGAGCATTATAGTATCCCTTGGCATCTGGTTTGCCAACAGGAAAATCAAATCCATCAGAAATGTATTGTTTATTATGTTTAAATAGTTCTGTGATTTTATTTTGAGGGGTAGTGTCATTTTTGACAATTACGACTTGTTCAAAAACATCAACTTTCTTTTCATTATCTCTACATGAAAAAAAGCAAAAAAAGAACAAGACTATAAAAAGTTAAACGAAACATGATTTTTACTTATTTCAAAAACTGTTTAGCAACTTTTTCTGCCTTTCTGCTTTCAGAATAATCATAAAATCCTTCTCTGGATTTCACACCAAGTTTTCCAGCATTTACCATGTTAACCAATAATGGACAAGGTGCATATTTAGGATTTTTAAACCCATTATACATCACATTTAAAATAGATAGGCAAACATCTAACCCGATAAAATCTGCTAGTTGTAATGGCCCCATGGGATGGGCCATACCTAGTTTCATAACGGTATCAATTTCTTCAACACCAGCTACACCGTTGTAAAGTGTTTCAATGGATTCGTTAAGCATTGGCATTAAAATTCGGTTGGCAACAAAACCAGGGTAATCGTTAACTTCAACAGGAACTTTACCTAAAGTTTTGGATAAATTCATGATGGTTTTAGTCACTTCTTTACTGGTGTTAAAACCATTAATAATTTCAACCAATTGCATAATAGGGACAGGATTCATAAAATGCATTCCAATAACACGCTCTGGTTTTGAAGTAGCTGCTGCTATTTGCGTAATTGAAATAGAGGAGGTGTTTGTTGCTAGAATTGCAGTATCGGAACAAGCTTCATCTAATTCTTTGAAAATTTTAAGTTTTAAATCAAAATTTTCGGTAGCAGCTTCAACTACTAAATCAACATTTTTTACTCCTTCTTTAAGATTAGAAAATGTAGAAATATTATTTAGTGTGTTTTGTTTTTCCTCTGGTGTAATTTTTTCCTTTGCGACCATTCTGTCTAAATTTCTAGTAATGGTTTGCAATCCTCTTTCAAGGGCATCTTTATTTACATCAATAAGTTGGACTTTAAACCTGTTTTGAGCAAAGGTGTGCGCAATGCCATTTCCCATGGTGCCAGCGCCTATAACTGCTATGTTTTTCATGTTTATAAATTTATTGATGCATAATCTTTTGGGTAACCCTATAACGCCTCAAGTTAAATTAGATAAGGAAGGCATTTAGAACTGATTGATAATCATATTCGCAACACGTAATGCTTCAGTACCATCATGTAAAGTAACTACTGGAGTTGTGTCATTATTTATGGCATCAGCAAAGGTTTCTAATTCCATTAAAATAGAATTTACATCTGGAATGTCAGGGTTATCAAAATAGATTTGCTTTTTAACACCTTCGGCATTTTGTAAAATCATATCAAAATCACCAGGATTTTCTGGTGCATCTTTCATTTTTACAACTTCACATTTTTTGGTTAAGAAATCTACTGAGATATAAGCGTCTTTCTGGAAAAATCGGCCTTTACGCATTTTCTTCAATGAAATTCTACTTGCTGTTAAGTTGGCAACACAACCGTTTTTGAATTCAATACGTGCATTTGCAATATCTGGCGTATCACTAATTACGGCAACTCCACTTGCTGAAATATGTTTCACTTCAGATTTTACGATACTCAAAATAATATCAATATCATGAATCATTAAATCTAAAACCACAGGCACATCAGTACCTCTTGGGTTAAATTCAGCCAAACGGTGTGTTTCAATAAACATTGGAGATTTAATATCATCCTTAACCGCTATAAAAGCAGGATTAAAACGCTCAACATGTCCTACTTGTCCTTTTACTTTGTGTAAAGCAACCAAAGCTCTAATTTCTTCCGCTTCGGCAACAGTATTTGTAATAGGCTTTTCAATAAAAATATGTTTTCCCTTTGTGATAGCGTTTATTGCACATTCATGATGAGAAAGAGTAGGTGTTACAATATCCACAACATCTACAGCATCAATTAAGTCATTAATGGAATCAAATAAATGATATCCAAACTCTTCTGCAACTTTTTTAGCGTTTGAAGTATCTGCATCATAAAAGCCAACCAAATCGTATTTTTCAGATTGTTTTAGAAGTCTTAAATGAATTTTTCCAAGATGACCAGCACCAAGAACACCAGCTTTTAGCATAATTTTTATGTTTTAAACAAAAATACTATAATTAGCATAAAAAAAGCCAAAATTTCGGCTTTTGCTATATGTAAATATCTTCATTAAAGATACTAAAATTAAATTCTGCGAAAATTGTTTTCTGCTTAAAAATCTTTGATTAATTTTAGCACAATTAACTTGCCAAAATTGAAAGATACATTTAAACATCAAGGATTGCGTCAACAATTAGTTAACGTTTTAAAAGACAAAGGCATACAAGATGAAAAGGTTTTAAAAGCCATAGGTAAAATACCTAGACATTTGTTTATGGATTCTGGTTTTTTAGACCATGCCTATCAAGATAAAGCGTTCCCCATTGCTGCAGATCAAACTATTTCTCAACCTTATACTGTGGCCTTTCAAAGTGAATTGCTAGAATTATCACGGGGGCATAAAGTTCTAGAAATAGGTACAGGGAGTGGTTATCAAACAGCAGTTTTATGCGAATTAGGGGTTTCGGTGTATAGTATTGAACGCCAACAAGAACTTTTCAAAAAAACGAGTAAATTTCTGCCAAAGTTGGGTTACAGAGCTAAAAAGTTGATTTTTGGAGATGGTTATAAAGGCTTGCCTGATGAAGCACCTTTTGATAGTATTATTGTAACTGCAGGTGCTCCTTTTGTGCCTAAACCTTTATTGAGTCAACTAAAAGAAGATGGAGGAAGACTTGTAATTCCCGTGGGCGATGATGTTCAAGTAATGACGCTTTTTGTTAGAAAAGGCCCAAAAGAGTTTGAACAGCATGAGTTTGGGGAATTTCGTTTTGTGCCGCTTTTGGAGGATAAGAATTAGGAGTTTTTGTTGAAAGATAGATAATAATATGAAGGAGTTTAAATTATTGTTTTTTTTTCAAAAACCCCAAACAATTCATTCCCCATCCTAGGAGCAATAGAATTATTGCAATTTTCAAAAATTTTAATAGTAAAAAGTGATTCAAAGTAACTTAGGTATTCTTCTTTAGAGCCACCAAAAGGGCGTTTTTCCATATCGACAGTTAATGGAATATCAAACCATAAACCTACTAACTTTCCTTTTTCGTTTAATAAATCATGTATTTTTAAAGCATATGCTTTTCGAGTTTCTGGTAATGGAGGAAAAGAACAAAAAAATGTTTGTTCTAAAATGAGGTCATATTTATTTTGATGTTTAAAGAAATCACCTTGAATAATATGTTTCGAAGGAAAATTAGGAACTCTGTTTTTAAAGGCTGTTAAAGGTTCTTTTGCTATGTCTAAAACAAAAACATTTTAAAATGTTTGTTAAATAAGTATTCTGCTTCATAGGAATTGCCAGCTCCCGGAATTAGAATTTTTAAGTCTTTGTTTTCTAATTGATCGATATAATCTTTTAGTGGAGTTGAAGGGAAACCAATATCCCAACCTGTATTCGCTTCTGAGTAGCGTTTAGCCCAGTAGTTTTCTGTATTAGACATTTAATTTTCAAATATCTCAGTTTCCAAACCATCAATACTCTTAGTATTTTTATCTTTCCAATACTTTTCAATACGCTCCTTGCCCTGTTTTTCTGCCCAAGAATTAAGTTGTTGACGTTCTTCTTTAAAATCCATAAAGGGTACTGCGTAACCACATGAGGTTTGGATAGAATCAATAGTCATTTCAACAATTTGACGTGTACCAGGAATTTTAGGAAATAACTCTATTTGCTGTTTAAATTCAGCATCTCTTTCATGATAAATTTTGGCATTACCATACAATCTTAAGATTAAAGGTTTGCCATCAAAAGAGCAGAACATAATGGTCATACGGTCATTTATTAATAAATGCGCCGCCGTTTCATTGCCACTTCCCGTTAGGTTTAACCACAATATTTTATTCTTGTCTATAATTCTAAATGTATCTGCTAAGCCTTTTGGTGATAAATTTATGCGTCCTTCATCTACAGCAGTAGCTACAAAAATATCTTTTGATTTTCAATAAACGTTTGTAACTCTGGAGTTAGTTCTGTGAAAAATTTTGCCATGATTTATGTTCTTGGTAAGTATGCTTTTGGTATTGGGTTTTCCTCAGTTTCTTGAGACCAAAAAATATTGATAATCCACCAACGTTCGCCATCATTTAGTAACTGAATGCTATTAATACCTCTCATAAAAGGTTTTTCATCATCTTTACTATGAAAACATTTATAGGTGCTAAAAACATGAGCTATATTTCCAAAAGTATTTACTTTTCTATGAATTTCTTTTTCAATAAAGCCATTTAATTTCAACCACTTACCTGAGTTTTTAATATAATCATTTGGTGTTAAATATTTTGCTTTGTATTCATCATCAGGATTCATCCCAGAGGCAATCATTTTTGCACCGGGATAGAATAAATATTTAAATTGCTTCCAATTGCGTTCTTCTTCTTTTTCAGCAGAAATAACTTTATAAAGCGCTTTTATCGTTTTATCTAAAGTTAATACTTGCGTACTGTCAACCACAAATTCCTTTTTTTCGGAAGTATTCTTTTTGTCTGATTTTTTTGAGCGTTTACAGAAAGTGAAATAACACTTATTAAAATTATGAGAAGAATCCTTTTCATTTTAAAAAATTTTATGGAAAATTAATCATTTTGAAATCTTAAAACGGTTAAAATCATCATAAATTATTTATAGATTTTCTTTATTCTATCCAGATTACGCTTGTTGTCTCTATCCTTAATAGTTTCGCGTTTATCGAAGAGTTTTTTCCCTTTAGCAAGCGCAATATCTAGTTTGGCAAATCCTTTTTCATTGATAAATAAACGCAAAGGAATAATAGTTAAGCCTGAATTTTGAACTTCTTTATTCAGTTTTTTAAGTTCTTTTTTATTGAGTAACAGTTTTCTAACCGCTTTGGGTTTGTGGTTGTAATAGTTGCCAAACGCATATTCTTGAATGGTCATGTTTATAACAAAAAGTTCTCCATTTTCACTAAACTCGCAAAAACTTTCGGCAATAGATGCTTTGCTGCTTCTTATGGATTTTATTTCGGTACCAGTTAGCACAATTCCAGCCGTATATTTATCCAATATTTCATATTGAAAACGTGCTTTTTTGTTCTGTATGTTAACTGTTTTTTGCATAACCACAAAACTACATAATTTTATGGTTTCTACTTTATATATGGTATAAAACGTTAAATAAATTCTAATCGGTTTTTAAGTAAAGTAAATACAGTTATTTTAGCATTGAATTTTTTAGCTATTTATGAAAAAACTATTGTCTGCAGTATTAGTTATATTTTTGTTAAACTCATGTGTTAGCGTGCAAAGGCATAATACTCAAATAACTAAATTACATGCCGTTGAAGCGCTCCATAGTGATGTTGATAAAGCCTACAGTCAGTTAAAAAAGCACCACCCTAAATTATACCAATACACTCCAAAAGATGTTTTAGAATTTAAATTTGATAGTTTAAAACAAACCATAACTACACCATTAAAATCTCGTGATTTTTATAAAAAATTAGCACCTGTTCTTACTAATGTGAGGCAAGGACATGTTTCTATAAAACCTATGGGTAAGCGTTTTGAACGGAAAGAATTAAAAGCACTTAAAAAGAAAAAATTCGAATTTTATGATTTAGATTTTGAATATTTAGATGATAAATTATGGGTAAAACGCTCATTTGGAAAAGATTCTGTTTTAGTAGGCAGCGAGGTGCTAAGTTTAGATGAAGAATCAGTATCAAAATTAGTGAATACTTACAAAACACGTTTTGCTTCCGATGGATTTAATACCACACTTCATAACAGATTTGTAGGTATAGGTTTTAAACAGTTTTATTTTAGAGACAAAGGGTTTTTAGACAGTTTAAGAGTAACTTTTAAATCAAAAGATTCTGTGTTTTCTAAAATATTTAGAAGAGTTTCAAAAGAAGATAAAAAGAAAGCAGTAGATACTTCCGCATTAAAAAAACAGGATACTTTAAAAGTAAAACCTAAGAAGCTAACCAAATCCGAAAAAGAAAGCAAATAAAATAGTAGCCAAGAAAAAAAGGAAGTATAGAAAAAAACATGGTTTTATTCCTAGAAGTAAAGAATATACAAGAAATCTTGATTTTATAGGAAAAGATAGTGCTGTGGCTTACATGAAAATTAGAGGATTTTCAAACGGGAAATACAAAAAATTTTATGAGGAAAGTTTTGCTAAAATAGATTCTGCCAACACCAAACATTTTATTTTAGATTTAAGAGATAATGGAGGTGGACGAATTGCCGAAATTGAAAAATTATATTCCTACTTTACTGATAAAGAATTTCAATTTATTACTGAAAGCGAAGTAAATAGTAGGCTTCCCGTTTTAAAATCGGTTATGAGCAATACAACACCAACAGGCGTAAAAGTACTAGCTGGCGTTTTATCGCCTATTGTCATCGTTCAGAATTTGCTAAGAACAAAAAAGAAGGATGGTAAGTTGTATTATAAATTTAGTCAAGCTAAACCCGAAAAGCCAAATCCGTTAAATTATAAAGGTAAAATGTATGTGTTGATTAACGGAAATTCGTTTTCAGCATCCTCAATAATTTCCACACATTTAAAAGCCACAAAACGTGCTACTTTTGTAGGCGAAGAAACTGGAGGAGCCTATAATGGCTGTGTTGCAGGACTTTATAAATTGTACCAATTACCAGAATCTAAATTAGTTGTACGGATTGGTTTAATGCAGGTTGAAGCCCCTTATAAACAAGTCCCTGATGGTTACGGCATCAAGCCAGATGTTCAAATTTCGCCTACAATTGAAGACAGAAACCTTAAAAAAGATGCTGAATTAGATTGGGTTTTGAATGACATAGACCAGCAAAAAAATAAGTTGCTAAAAAACTCTAAAACTGTTAATGACCTTGCATCAAAATTTGTATTTTTGATATTCGTTTTTGCTTTGGTACTTTAATTGTATGCGAAGCATATTTTTTATTCAAAAATTAAGAAAATACTATGAAATCATATGATGTAGCCGTTATCGGTTCAGGACCTGGAGGATATGTAACAGCAATACGTTGTGCACAATTAGGTATGAAAACTGCAATTGTTGAAAAATATGCAACCCTTGGAGGCACTTGTCTTAATGTAGGCTGTATTCCAAGTAAGGCGCTTTTAGATTCTTCTCATCATTACGAAGATGCTGTTAAACATTTTGAAGAGCATGGTATTGAAATTCCTGGCGATATTAAAGTGAATTTGGAAAAGATGATTGCGCGCAAGCAAGCAGTTGTTGACCAAACTACTGGTGGTATTGATTTTTTAATGAAGAAGAATAAGATTGATGTATATCAAGGCTTAGGAAGCTTTAAGGATGCAACTCATATTACTATTACAGGAGAAGAAACAACTGAAATTGAAGCTAAAAACACAATTATTGCTACAGGTAGTAAACCTTCTAATTTGCCATTTATAGAACTTGATAAAGAACGTATTATAACATCAACAGAAGCATTAAAGCTTAAAGAAATTCCAAAGCATATGATTGTTATTGGTGGTGGTGTTATAGGTTTAGAATTAGGACAAGTTTACAGACGTCTTGGTGCAGAAGTAACAGTTGTTGAGTACATGGATCGCATTATCCCTACTATGGATGCTGGTTTGTCTAAAGAATTAAATAAAGTATTTAAGAAGGCTAAATTCAAAATGCAAGTATCTCACAAAGTGAAATCTGTAGAGCGAAAAGGTGATGAAGTTATTGTAAAAGCAGATAATAAGAAAGGAGAAGAAGTAGAGTTTAAAGGCGATTATTGTCTGGTGTCTGTTGGTCGTAAACCTTATACAGACGGCTTAAATACCGACGCTGCTGGTGTAAAACTAGATGATAGAGGTCGTGTTGAAGTAAACGAACATTTACAAACAAGTACTTCAAATATATATGCTATTGGAGATGTTGTAAAAGGCGCAATGTTAGCACATAAAGCTGAAGAAGAAGGTGTTTTTGTTGCCGAAACTATTGCAGGTCAAAAACCACATATAGATTATAATTTAATTCCTGGAGTAGTTTACACATGGCCAGAAGTTGCGGCAGTTGGTAAAACCGAAGAAGAATTAAAAGAAGCTGGAATAGCTTATAAAACTGGATCATTCCCAATGCGTGCTTTAGGTAGAAGTAGAGCAAGTATGGATTTAGATGGTTTTGTGAAAATTCTTGCTGATAAAACTACTGATGAAATTTTAGGCGTACACATGATTGGTGCTCGTGCTGCAGATATGATTGCAGAGGCAGTTGTTGCCATGGAATACAGAGCAAGTGCAGAAGATGTATCTCGTATGTCTCATGCACACCCAACATTTACAGAGGCTATTAAAGAAGCGGCTTTGGCAGCTACTGATGATAGGCCGTTACATATTTAAAAAATATTTGAAATTTATAAAAAAAGCAATCTTTTAAGGTTGCTTTTTTATTTATAACATGTATTTCATGCAACCTTTTGTTTTCTGATGTGTCTATAATAGTATCAATCAAAATGAAATAATCATGAAATCACAAATCACAAATACTATTTCTAAAAAAGTTAATCCATTTTTTGGATTTGGTTGGAATACTTCAATTTATAGCTCTAGGAATGAGTCAGTTTTAAATTTGATTAAAAAAGATTCTAAAAACCCGAATAAAAAAATGATTGGTTTGAAATAACGACCAAATTTCTTCAAAGGAAGGGTGCTTTTTGAAGTTATAAATCTATGATAGGGTAATGATAAATAACAATAAGTTATTGATTATTAAATATTTATTGTATGAATGTATATGTTGTTTAATATTTTAACGTTTTTTTTAAACAAAATAATTCAAATTGTGTAATTTAGCAAACTATAACTAGTTGCTATGATTAACCCAAAACTGGCGTATTTTTATGTATTCCTTTTATTTTCAATAGGTGTTTCAGCACAAGATAAGTTTACAATAAGTGGTACTGTAACTGATGTTGCTAATGGCGAAACTGTTTTTGGCGCTTCGGTGTTTTTAGAAGGTACAACTATTGGAGCAATTACAAATGAATATGGTTTCTATTCCATAACGGCCACAGAAGGCAAATATAAATTAGTAGTGTCTTACATTGGATATGCCACGACTTCTCAACAAATTGATTTATCAGATAATCAACAAATTAATTTTGAAATAAGTGCTGCTTCCACAGAGTTGGATGAAGTTATTGTAGTCGCTGAAGAATCTGAACGCGTTAATATCAGAAGTCCGCAAATGAGTGTTTCTAAATTAAAATTAGAGACTATCAAGAATATGCCTGTAGTATTAGGAGAGACTGATATTATAAAATCCATTCAGCTATTACCAGGTGTTACAAGTGGTGCAGAAGGCTCGGCAGGCTTTAACGTAAGAGGTGGGGCTGCAGATCAAAACTTAGTACTTTTGGATGAAGCCATTATTTATAACACGTCACATTTATTTGGCTTTTTCTCTGTATTTAATGCCGATGCTATCAAAGATGTTAAATTATATAAAGGAGGTATTCCTGCACGTTTTGGTGGTAGAGTATCTTCTGTTTTAGATGTAAGACAAAAAGATGGTAATAGCAAGAATTTTGAATTGAATGGGGGTATTGGTATTATATCAAGCAGGCTTTCAGCTGAAGGGCCAATGTTCAAAGATAAAGGCTCATTCTTAGTAGCTGGTCGTGGTTCATATGCACACTTGTTTTTACAGGCAACTGGAGGAGAAAATAGTGCTTATTTCTATGATTTAAATTTAAAAACTAATTATAATATCGATAAAAATAACAAATTGTATTTATCGGGATATTTTGGTAGGGATGAATTCAATTTTGGTGCAAATTTTAATAGTGGCTACGGAAATGCATCAGGAAATTTAAGATGGAACCATATTTTCAATGATCGTGTATTTTCAAACTTATCTTTTATCTATAGTGATTACGATTATATCCTAGATTTTAAGTCTTTTGACTTCGATTGGATTTCAGAAATCACAAATTATAACATCAAATACGATTTGACTTATTATCAAAGTAATAAACTACAATTAGATTTTGGTTTAAATGCTATTTATTATCAATTTAATCCTGGAGAAATAAACCCAACTTCTGAAAATTCTTCAATAAATCCGTTACTATTAGATCAAAAACGTGCTTTTGAAAACGGGTTGTATGCTAGTGCAGAATACAAGGTTTCTGATAAATTAACAGCTACAATTGGTTTGAGGTATAGCTATTTTATGAGAAGAGGGGGCCAAGCACTTACGGATTACGAAAACGGTTTACCAATTGTTTATAATGAAGCTTTGGGAATTTACGAGGAGGGTAATGCCATTGGAGAAACAAATTATGAAAAAGATGAGACCATTAAAACTTATGGTAATTTAGAACCACGTTTAGCCTTAGCTTATCAGTTAAATGGTAATTCTTCAATTAAAGCTGGCTACAGTCATACGGCACAATACATTCATTTATTGTCAAATACGTTATCGGTAACACCATTAGATGTTTGGACGCCAAGTGGAAAATTTATAAAACCACAATTGTCTGATCAATATGCCTTAGGTTATTTTAGAAATTTCAAAAATAAAGTATACTCTTTAGAAGTGGAAGCCTACTATAAAACAGTAGCGAATAGAATTGATTATGTAGATGGCTCTGATTTAATAGGTCAAAATACCATCGAAACTGAAATTTTAAATGGAGAATTAAGAGCCTACGGATTAGAATTTTTATTACGAAAAACTAAAGGAGATTTTACAGGTTGGTTGGCATACACCATTTCTAAGGCAGAACAACGCACTCCTGGTGGTGTGGCAAGCGGACCAGGAATTAATAACGGCAATTGGTATTATGCAGCTCAAGACAGAACTCATGATGTATCACTAACGGGAGCTTATAAACTCAATGACAAATGGACTTTTGGTGCTAATGCAATTTACCAAACTGGGAGACCAGTTACATACCCAGATGGTCAGTATACCTATGAGGATTTAAATATTGCAAATTTTTCAGATAGAAACTCTAGTCGATTAACAGATTATCATCGTATTGATATTTCGGCAACATATATTCCTAACAGAAAACCAGAAAAGCGTTGGAAAGGCGAATGGGTTTTCGGAATCTATAATATTTACAATCGAAGAAATGCAGCGTCTATTTCATTTGGGCAAAACAGAGAAACAGGAGCAAACGAAGCAACCAGAACCGCTATTTTTGGCATGGTACCCTCGGTTTCATATAATTTTAAATTTTAAGACATGAAACATTTTAGATATAACTTACTTGTTTGCATTTTTAGTTGTTTTTACATCTTGCACCGATGTGGTTGATGTTGATGTGCCTGAGGCAGCACCTAGATTGGTAATTGAAGCTTCAATAGATTGGGAAAAAGGTACTCAAGGTAACGAGCAGACTATTAAACTAAGTATGTCTACTCCGTATTTTGAAAATTTATCTAATACAGATGTGGTTGGTGCCTCAGTAAAAATTACTAATAATTCTACAAATTTTGAGTATGTATTTAATGATAATGGCAATGGAATTTATTCAACATCTAGTTTTGAACCTATTTTAAATCAATCTTATACTTTAGAAATTAATTACGACGGGCAAACATATTTTGCAGAAGAAACCTTAACTCCTGTTGTAGATATTGATGAATTAAGTCAAGCCAGAATAGGTGGTTTTAATGATGAAGCCCTGGAAGTTGATATTTATTTTAATGATCCACCAAATGAAGAAAATTTTTATTTATTTCGATTTGAAGAAGATGGAGATATTCTACCAGAATTGCTGGCTATTCCTGATGAATTTACAGATGGTAACAGAATGAAAGTCTTTTTTGAAAAAGAAGAGGATGAAGACATTGGTCAAGAAGAATTTGAATCTGGAGATATAGCATTCATTAAATTCTACGGAATTTCTAAGCAATATTTCAATTATATAGATTTACTTATAGATCAGTATGAAAATGCCGAAAACCCTTTTGGAACAATACCAGCGTCATTAAAAGGAAACTGTATCAATGCTACAAATCCAGAACACAATCCTTTTGGTTATTTTAGATTAACACAAGTTGTTAATGTTACTTATGTTTTTCAATAACTAGTGTTTTTTTGAGTAGAAACGTTTATTTACTAGTGTTTATCCAAAGTGTAACACGTTTTAAATCGTTAAAAGGCGGATAGACATACATGCCTCCTGTAACCAAATCTATTTTACCATCATTATTAAAATCGCCGAGTTCTAAAGTTATTAAATGTGTAGGCGATTTGGCTAAAGTGTGCTTTTTAAATGTGTTATTATCTGTGTTTTCTAATAAAACAAGGCTTTCAACGTTCGATTTCTCCCAATAATTAAACCCGCTTACTGCAAAAATATCTGTATCATTATCAAAATCTATATCTATTGCTCTAGCACTAAAAGCACCCGGAAAACTACATATACGATGATATTTAAAGTTTAAATCTCCTAAATTTTCTAACCATTGAATCCCGTGCCATGATCTAGGTAAAGGTGGCAAATAATCAAAAGCGTCTCCATTAGTGTATAGAATATCTGGTTTACCATCTCTATTCACATCTGAAATTGAAATACCGCTAGAACCAAAATCATCATTACTAGAGCCCCATAATTGTTTCGATTTAAAGTTACCTTTTCCATCATTTATAAAACAATATATTTTTTCCCATTCTTGGGTAACTAGAGAAATAATATCTAAATCGTTATCAAAATCTATATCAATCAATTCCACATTTATTGGTCCGGAAATGCTTTGTAGGTTATGGTTTTTAAATTTCCACCCGCCTAAGTTTTCAATCCAGCAGGTTTCTCCATCATCATATCCAAATTGTGCTGCAGCTAAATCTATATCACCGTCACCATCCAAATCTCCAGCTCTTACATCGGCTACACGAGCAATGTTTTCAGCAACAATTCGTTTTTTAAAATTACTTTCCCCATCATTTTCTAAAACCACTACAGAGCCAATTCTATCATTATTAGGAAACAGCATACCTAGTACGGCAACAATTATATCATTATCTCCATCATTATCAAAATCAAAAACTTGAGTATGGGCAGGCGCTTTAATGTTATCTGCAATAATCTTTTCGTTAAATAAACCTTTTGGATCTTGTTCAATAAGTGACACTAAATTGTTTTTAATATCACAAACAACAACTTCTAGTAAACCATCTTTATCTATATCATGAGCAGCAAGATGAGAAACTTGTGGAGGTTCCTGAAATGAACTTCCAATAGCGATTGGTGTGAATAATTTTAAAGAATCTGTCTTTGAATCAATTTGGGTTTCTGATTTCTGATGTATTTCTTTAGTGTTGTTTTTTTCTTCTTTAGATTTACAATTAATTAAAAAGGCTGAAGCACTTAACCCCAAACAAATAATAAATATTTTAGGTAATATTATCTCTTTAGCTAGTTGATTCATTTGAGAATATGATATGTTTTTTTGAATAAACAATATTGTGTTATTTTGAATTTATAGCTATCAGGTAATCGACTAAACAATCAATTTCAGAATTAGTAAGTGTTGGTATTGGCATTTTATTGCTCTTAAATGGTATTTGTTTTTCATAATCGGGATTAATAATAGAACGTTTTATATAGTCTCTATTTACTTCTAAAGTATGTTCTTTACTACCTCTAACAACTGTAATTGTTGTCTCCAAATCAAAATTTAAAGACGGTCCATAAAGCTTGCTTTTTCCTGATAAAGAATGACAAACTGCGCATCCAACCGAAGTAAACAATGCTTCTCCTTTTTTTATGTTTTCAACTTTAAGTTCATTTTTATAATCTATACATGAAGCTGTAAAATAAAATAAAATCAGAAGCAATAAGCAGACGTTTTTTGGAAGATTTAATTGTTCAGGGATCAAGATTGAATTCTAATTTAGAAATTATGCTACTAAAGTACGTAAAACTGAAAATCCACCTTATTAATTTTGAATTTTTCACAAAGATTTATCATGCTAATTTCCTTATTTCTATCAAAAGGTAATTTAAGTTTTCTATTTTAGTGAAATCTTTAATTAGTGATGAAATACCATTTAAATGAATTTGAAAAAGAAACTTTTTATTCCCTTAACTATTCTTGTTTTCTGCTTAATTTTAGCGTGTAAAAATAATTACAATGCTGAAAAATTTCCTGAAATTCCTGATTTAACAGATACAACTACATCTTTCAAAACTTATATTGATCAATCTTACGAAAGAGCTATAAATAATCCTTCTGCAGTAAATATTGGAGCTTTAGGTATTATATATCAATCTAATAATTATATAGATTCAGCCAAAAAGTGTTACAATCTAGCAACAGAAAAAGATCCTAAAGATTGGAGATGGAGTTATTATTTAGGGTGTTTAAATAAAGAGCTTGGAGATTCAGAAAATGCGATAACACAATTTAAAAATGTTTTAAAGACCAATGCTAAAGTTTATTTGGCTTCCTATTATCTAGGAGAAGCTTATCAGCAAACTAATCAAGTAAGTAATGCGAAGGAGATTTTTAAAAAACTCTCTACTTTGGACAAAAAAGCATTTTTTTATAAAAACACCAAACGAACTTCATATTTTCCTTTACCCACTTACGCTAATCTACAATTAGCAAAATTGTATTTAAATGAGAACAAAGTTGATTTGGCTGAAACACGTTTGAAAAAGCTAATTAAGGAACAAATAACTTTTGGACCAGCATATAAACAAATGAGTTTTCTATATGCTCAAAGAGGAGACAAAGCATTAAGTCGTTACTATTCAGAAAGGTCGAATGACTTGCATATTTATACCAGCCCTGTGGATACATTGCTTGATAAAATGAGTTTATATTCTAGAAATGAGAGTTTTTTGTTAAAACAAGTTGAAGATGCCAATAGAAGTAGTAATAAGCGTTGGGCTTTAGAATTGGTAACATTGGGCTTAAAAAATATGCCTGATAATAAATATTTATTATCTAAAGGTATTAAACAATTTATGGATATGAATAGTGCTAGAAGCGCATTTCCTTTTTTGGATAAGCATCTTAATGCGTTTAGTGATAATTATCAAGAATTAATTGAAGTGGGTTCTGGTTTAGTAAGGTTTGGTTTTAGTTCTGAAGCCAAAAGATATTTTGAAGCAGCTGAAAAAATACAAGGACAAAATATAGATACTAAATCTAAACTTGCAGGCTTGCTATATGAAAAATTAGGCTTGAAAGATAAAGCACTTAAACTTACCGATTCACTTTTAAAACAAAATCCAAATAACGAAAATATTTTAAGGGATGCTATTTTTTTATATATTCAAACAGAAAGCATAGATAACGCCAGAAAGTATTTATCACGATTAATACAAATTTATCCTTTGAACAAAAACATTCATGTTTTTGAGGGTATTCTAGCTGAAATTGCTGGAGCTAAGGTCAAATCTATTTTGCATTTGGAAAAAGCATTTTCTCAAAATCCAGACAATAATTATGTTTTAAATCGCTTGTCAGATTATTATAAAGAGCAAAAAAAATGGCACAAGCTAATCAACTTATATGTAAAAGCTTTGGAAGCTAAACCTAATGATTCTAGTATACAAGAAGCTTACGGTAGTTTATTGTTAAATTGTCCAGATAAAAAATTAAGAAATATAGAATTAGCTAAGGAGTATAGTGAAAGAGCATTTATTAATTACGTGTTTAATCCACAAACTAGAATTTCTGCAGGAAAATCTTTGTCACGAGCATATTCTCAATTAGGTAATAATAATAAAGCGCTTTTTTATATCACTCAAGCCATAAAGATAGCACAGATAGAACGTTCGTCTAGAGAACAGATAGCTAGTCTTCAAATGATGGCACAAGAGTTTAAAAAATAAATCGTGATTAAATTTTTATAATTGTTTAAACAATCATAAAAATTTTTTGAGTACTAAGTGCGTATGCATTAATAAGCCTTTTATTGTATAGATAAATTTTTTTTACTTTTTTTGCGAAACTATGTGACTAATTAGAGTTACGTGTGTCTTAAATAATAAGTAAAACCAATTAAGCGTTAAGCTACCCTTGAAAACCCTAGAAAATATTAACAGTACTTCGGATGAAGATCTGGTAAAAGCAATTGTTGAAAACAATGACACATTGCTTTTCGAGGTACTTTACGATAGGTATGCTGGTTTGGTTTATAACAAGTGTTATGGTTTTGCAAAGGATGGAGATGAAGCTAAAGATTTAACACAGGATGTGTTTTTAAAACTCTTTGTTAAATTGGCGAGTTTTAAAGGAAAGTCTAAATTTTCAACATGGTTATATGCTTTCACTTATAACCATTGTGTAAATTATGTAACAAGAAATACAGCAAAGAAATTTGAAAAACAATCTGTAGATTATGCAGATATAGAAAATATATCTGAAGATGAGATAGAGGATAAAGAATTTCTCAATATGCGAGTTGATAAGCTTAAAAAAGCTATGGAATTAATTTCGCCTGATGAGAAAATGATACTATTATTAAAATACCAAGACTATTTAACCATAAAAGAAATAGTTTCAGTTTTAGGAATAGGAGAGAGTGCCGTGAAAATGAGAATAAAAAGAGCGAAAGACAAATTAACCGAAGTCTACGCTAACAACCAAAACTAATGGAGAATCCATTTAACCAAATAAATAGACCGCTTAAAGAAGTTCCACCAGAACTGAAGTCGAAAGTTATGAGCGATATAGCTATGGCTAAACTCATCATGGAGTTAGCTGCTTTATTCTCTTATAATATTGGAGATATTATAGAGTCTGTAATGAAACAAAGAAAACAAGATTAAAAAGAATATAACCCTAACTAAATATTTAACTAATCATGGATAAAGCATCAGAATGGAAAGATATTGCCACAGAGTCTTTAACAGCAATGTGGCTTGAAATTTCGGCAATATTTCCTAATATTATAGGAACACTAATAGTATTAGTTGTTGGCTGGTTACTAACAAAGCTAGTCGTAAAATTAATTAAGAAAGCTTTGAAATTAGCTAATGCAAATAAGCTTGACGATAAAATAAATGAAATAGAAATTGTAGAAGGTAAAAAGCTGAATTTCGATACCATAAAAATTGTATCAAAATTTGTGAAGTATGTTATGTACATCATGTTACTAATTATGGCATTAGATATCATGAACCTTACTATGATTTCTGAAAGAATAAGTGAATTGTTGGGTTATTTGCCTCAGTTGTTTACAGCACTTGTAATTTTTACTGTCGGATTAATTTTAGCAAACTTGATAAAGAAAGGTTTGAAATCCTTTTTCGAATCCATGGATTTATCGGGCGCAAAAATTATAAGTCAGGTGGTATTCTTTATCATACTCACGTTTGTTTCAATAACTGCGTTAAACCAAGCTGGTGTTGATACTGAAATCATTACAAGTAATATTACCATGATTTTAGCAGCCTTTCTATTAGCCTTTGCTTTAGCATTTGGTTTTGGAGCGCAAAAAGTAGTTGGTGAATTGTTAAAAACGTTTTATGCCAGAAAAACATATGAAGTAGGACAAACAATAGAATTTAATGATATACGCGGCGAAGTGGAATCTATTAACGGTATATCGGTAACTATAAAAACAAAAACAGGTAAAATTATAGTGCCTATTAAAGATATTGTAGAGAGCAAAGTAAGTATACAGGATTAACTTTAAGTTAGGGTTAAAATTTGGTTGGTTACTTTTCTGTGTAACGAAAAACTCTCTACATGTTACAATCCCTTTTCATTCATTTGAAAGGGGGTTTTTATGTTTAAAAGAAAAGCAATAACTTAGAAGTTCATAAAATTTAACTATCCAACATGAGAATATTGTGCTTTTTATTTTTACTCTTAACGTTTAACTGTAAATCCACCAAAAAAAGGAGTACACTTGAAACAAGAAACCTCGTTTACTCCCAAGATTTCGAATCGCCACAAGCTATTAAAGATTTTGAAATGACAGATGACAATGCGTGGAAAATATCCAAAGGCAAAACAGGAAACGCCTTAGAACTCTTCGGGAAAAGTGAATATAAATCTAGAGTACGTTCTCCATTTAATATTGCTTTAATAAAAGATATTGTGGTGGGAGATTTTGTGTTTGAAGCTGAGCTTAATCAAACAGGAAAGGAATATGGCCATCGAGATTTATGCTTGTTTTTTGGCATGAATAGCCCCACAAATTTTTATTATGTACATATAGCAAGTAAAGCTGATGAGCATGCTAATAACATTTTTATAGTAAATGATGAGCCTAGAACATCAATAGGCACAAAATCAACTGAAGGTACAGATTGGGGAAAAAATGACTCATGGCATAAAGTAAGAATAGAGAGAGAAGTAGCCTCAGGAAGCATTAAAATATATTTCGGTGACAGTAAAACACCAATAATGGAAGCTACTGATGTGCATTTTACTGAAGGTCATATAGGTATCGGCTCTTTTGATGATACAGGTAAATTTGATAACATCAAAATTTGGTCAAATAACGTTATTGAAACCAAAAAAGGCTTTTTCAAATAGTCAACACAAATCGCTAAACATCATGAAACATAATATAGTTTTAATAGTTTTATCTGTCTTTCTTTTTACAAACGTCATAAATGCTCAAAAACGACCAGAAGTTTCAGAGTTTGTACCAAAATATGTAAGTGTTACACCAAATTTAGAATACGTAAAATACGATGATAGAACCTTGCTTCTCGATTTATACCGCCCAATAAAATACACCGGAAACCTCGCCTCTATAGTTGTAATAAGAGGTGGTGGATTCAGAGTAGGGGATAAAAACGGTTTCGCTTCCATGTCTGCAGCATTAGCAAAACAAGGTTTTGCAGCCATATGTATAGAGTATAGAGTTTCAAGCGAGAAGTTATTTCCTGCGCCTATTCTAGACACAAAGTCTGCAGTAAAATGGATTAAAGATAATGCAAAAACTTACAATTTAGACCCCGCAAAAATCGGAGTTTTAGGAGCCTCAGCAGGTGCACATTTATCAATGATGTTGGCGGTTAGCAGTCATGTTACCCAGCTAAACCCTACCAGTAATCCTGAAATGTATAAGGTACAAGCTGCTGTGGTTTTAGAAGCCGATGCAGATTTCGCCGCAGCTACTGATGATAAAAATTTAATTGATTGGTTGGGCTGCACCTACCAGGATAACCCTCAAAAATGGCAACTCGCATCGCCCATTTCGCACATTAGCAAAAATTCCGCGCCCATACTTTTCATTCATGGCGCCGACGATCCCGTTGTGCCTATAGAGCAGTCCACGGCAAGCATAAAAAAACTCATAGAAAACGATGTCTATTGCGAATTGGTGTCATTGCCAAAAATAGGGCACAATTTCTGGGGTAAGAAAAAGTGGTTTGAATTTTCCGTAAAAAGAGCCGCTCTATTTTTTAACGAACAACTTAACGAACTTAAGATATAGTATTATTATTTGGGCATTCCAGCGCTGTGGGCGGTCGGTCTTTATTTATAGGTTTTAGCTTCATGAACATAAATGTTTCGTTATATTTTTTTAAAGTATCATTTCGAGGGGAGCGAGACGAGGTAATCTTTAAAACTTAAGTTCAATTCAAAGTTAAAAGTACATTTGTTTTATAAAGTATGCCGCTTCAATCTCTAATGCGAGTATATTTGCAAAAGGTTTTTATTTAGCCAATATTTGTACATATCTGCATATTTATATTCTTCGAATAATTTATAACTTTGCTTATAGTTATATTTTGACAACCAAAAAGTGGTAAATTTATTTCATGAACGAAAATGTAGAAAATGTTATTTTTTCACGTTTTGTAGACCAAGAGATTCCTTTTGAGCTAATTACCATTAAGGAACTTTACAAACGCTGTAGTGAAAGTAATTTTGATGTATCGAATCCACACAGAATAAAATTTCATGCCTTAATGATTGTTACAGAGGGCGAAGGGTTTCATGTTATAGATTTTAAAGAAGAGGTTTTATCTCCTGGTGTGATATTACCATTAACAAAAGACCAAGTGCATGCATTTAATAAAAACCTTACGGTTAAAGGTTATATCATTTCTTTTGAAGAACGTTTTATTACTCAAAATATAAGCGAAAAGAACTTATTTCATTTTTTGCACATCTTCCACACACCAAGTATTCTTATTGGAAAAGAAAATCTGGAAACCTTAAACCCTATATTAAAATTGCTTATAGATTTGCATAAAGATTCAAATACAATCATGAAATCTGAAATTGTAAACTCCGTTTTAATGGGCTTGTTATTTCAAATAAAACGACTTTCTATTTATCAGCATAAAACTTTTGAGAGTAAACGTTTTAAAGATTTTATAAAGTTTAAACAGTTAATTACAGAACATTATCATGAAAGCCATAATGCCAAAGATTATGCCAACAAACTATCAGTATCTTACAAATATTTAAACGACATCTGCAAACAAATTACCCAAAATACAGCCAAAGCTTTTCTAGACAGTTGGTTGCTACTTGAGGCAAAACGAAACATTTCTGAAAACAAATACACTTCCCAAGAAATAGCCTTTAAAATGGGCTTTAATGAGCATTCAAATTTTATTAGATTCTTTAAAAAATTCACAGGAACTACACCAACTAAGTTTTAAAAGGGTATTTCGTTTTTTTTGACATAGTTAGAGATTGACTATTTTTTTAATAACATAGATTATCTAAAAGCTAAATGTCTGATGTAATTTTGTATCGTATAATATGAACTAAAAACGATGGACTACACTAAAGAAGTAAAGCAAACCATTGAAAGCTTGATTAAAGCTGGAACAACTTTCGATATTGGTGCTTTAGAATTAATATACCATGATAGACTTCAAGTTATAAGTATTGATGAAAATGGAGAGCTTATGGAAGCCAATAAAGAGGCATTTAAAAACTTATTCCAAATGAAACTTCATAATAACGAGCCTTCTTTAAACACATGGGCTCAGTTTAATCATATTCAAGCAGATGCCAATAAAGGTCATGTGTTAGTAACCAGAAAAGTGAAATTAAACGATGTAGAAAAACAATTGGTTTTAAGTATAGATTTAGTTAACGAAAATAACCGTTGGCAAGTAACAAGAGAAGTGATTTTCTCGCAACCTATTAAAAATTAAAAACAGATTTAGAATGAAAACAAACAAATTAATATATTGGATTGCAACAGGATTAATGTGTGCAATATTTTTATTTAGCGCATTTATGTATTTAACAAACTATGAGCGTGTAGAAGGGTTTTTCGTGAACCTTGGGTTTCCAACATGGTTAATTTATCCGTTGGCAATACTTAAAATATTGGGGGTATTGGCTGTGTTAACTAAAAAATCAACATTTTTAAAAGAGTTGGCTTATGCAGGCTTTTTATTTGATGCTATTTTAGCATTGGTAGCACATCTTGATGTTAGTGATGGCGCACATATGACAGCAATTTTAGCACTAATTTTTATAACCGTATCTTGGGTTTATGATAGAAAGGTGTTTGGGAAGTACGAGCAGAAACGTGTTGTAAATGCTGAATAAAGAGATTGATTAATTAGTTTTTGAATATTGTAAAAAGAACCTCTGTTGAGGTTGTTTTTTTGTTCGTGGTTTCCTCTTGGTGGATTCCTGCCTGTGCAGGAATGACAAAAATACTGAATTAAGAACTGAATTTGGCGGGTAGTTGCGTTAGGGATAGAAGCGGCATCCTTTTGTTTTACTTAGAAAGAAATACTGATTTTGAGGATAAGTTACTATTTATGATATGGATTCCTGCCTACGCAGGAACGACAAAAAACAAAAGATATAGCGGATAGCCCGACCCCTTTTCGGGGTAACGCCCAAAAAAATCTACTTCCTTTTTATAATTTTAAAAGTTTTTTCTTTTCCGTTTTGATTTATTTTTAGAATGTATATGCCAACTGATAAAGCGTGGCCATTAATTGGGAGTTGGTAGTTTTGAGAATCTTCTGAAATTGTGATATTGCTACTTGTGATAGTTCGTCCCTGGAGATCATACAATGAGAAATTTACGAGAGCGTTTTCGTCTAGAGACACAATTCTTAAAGAAATGCTTTCTATAAAAGGATTTGGATATACGGATGCGTTAAAGCCATCCTCTTCATTGACAACAATAAAAGGGTCTGTGATTGATATTTTTAATTCGCTCATCCCGAAACAGTCGCCGCCAAAATTGGAATTGGGTGTGATTAAAACATATCTGGCTTGAGTTTCATTAAAATTTGGACCTTCTACCCCTTGATATGTTGATTTTCCTGTGGCTTGTTCCATGTTGAATTTGCCAAGGTTTTCCCAAGTAATACCGTCTAAAGAATAGTCTATATTATATTCGTTAATACCGTAATCTAGATGTTTTGATTCGTTGACATTCCAAAATTTGGTTTCGTTAAGAACATAATCATATCCTAAATCGTACATGATCCAATGGGTTTCTCCATAGGATGAAATTGGGTTTGGAGATGTTTCGCAAGATACCCAACCATCGTACCAATTGGTACTATGCCTGTCTGGATAACATTGTGCTTGAACGAGTTGTATACTCAAAGTGAATACTAAAATTACATATAAATTTTTCATCATATCATGTTCATAAATCCTAGTGGTGGTGTACCGCTAGCGGTATCGTAAAAATTGGATAAGTTTGGTAGGATGGTGTTTAAATCTGAAGCTGCTACTCCAAACCATAGTGCTAGTTCCGCCATATATAAATCTGCTGCAGTTGTTGGTATCATAACGCCGCTTCTTAAATCAACATCACTATCTAGAGCAAGAGTAGGGTAGTCTCCATAAATTTCTTTTCCGTTTACTGCGCCTCCCATCATAAATGCGTTTCCGCCCCATGCATGATCTGTACCATTTCCGTTAGAGGTTAGTGTTCTTGAAAAATCTGAAACGCTGAATGTGGTTACACAATCATTAGTATTTAATTCAAACATTAAACTATTAAAATAATTTAAGGCATCGTTTACTTGCTTTAACTTATCTGCTTGATTGATGAGTAATTCATCATGATGATCCCATCCGCCAATTTCAACAAAGAATATTTGTCTTGAAAAACCTAAAGTATCTCTTGCAGCTATTGTTTTTGCTACCATCCTGAGTTGTTCTGCTAAATCGTTGTCTTCTGGTAATGTTGCAATAAATTCAGGGATAGTATCGACTGCTGCTTGAAATTTTAAATTAGAATCATTAGATGATTTTACAGTATTTTTATAAGTATTTTTAAAAATATCTTGATAATCTCTTTCAAGCATTGAGTTTAAGGCTTCAGTTTTTAATTCATTAAAAAGTCCATCGCCGCCATAACCTCTAATGCCCACACTACCTTCGTTTTTTATGGCATAAGGAATGATTTCATTACCTCTTTGAAAAATATTACTACCACGAAGTGAAATATTCATTGATATTTCATCATTAGAATTCATAGATTGTACTAAATCTGCAATTTTACCGCCCCAACCAATATTGGTACGTTCGTCTGGTTTTCCAGTTTGCCATTGTTGTACTTGATCTGAATGTGAAAATAAGCCAAGTGGCGTTTTAACAGTTTTATTTCTAATTTCTGTTTTATTTGAAGGCTCAATTAAAGTGCCAACATTAGAAAGAAAAGCTAGGTTTCCAGTTTCAAAAATTTGTCGCATATCACTAAATGAAGGATGTAGGCCAAATGTTCTTCCATCCGAAGTATTCGGGTTTATTTGTAGTACGTCATTTTGTGGAATAGCTAAATTAGATCGTGTTGTGGCATATTCATTATACTCATTATTTCCTTTTGGAATTAGCATATTAAATGAATCGTTTCCACCACTCATCATTAAACAAACAAGTGCTTTATAATCACCACCAAGTGTAATTATGGATGAGTTATCCATAGCCGAGGCTGCCATGGCTTTTAAGTTTATCAAGGATGAAAATAGAGTAGTGTATCCAAGTGCAGCACAGGAATTGCCTATAAATTTTCTTCTAGATATTGTATTTTTTTATGTTTTGTCATGGGTTATTTGAGTATTGTATAATCAGGACTTACTAGTATGAGGTAAAGCGCCATTTTAACTCTTAAATCTGTATATTGTACTTCGTTGCCCCAACCATTTACAATTGGGTCTACGGCTTTTATGATAATTTGTTTTGTCTCATCTGATAATTGGCCGTGAGTAAATAATTTGTCTAATTGATTGACTAGTACTTCGCTGTCTTTTGCAAAATACTTTAAAGCTTCGAAATCTAAGGCTGTACCTTCTAATTCTAACCCCCAAGTTCTTAAAACCTTATACCATCGTGTATTTGTCCAAGCATCTACTTGATTTAAATAGTTAATACTTGTTGCTGAATTATGAATTTCGAATTCTGGTGCTACCAATTTGGCATCTGTAAATTCGCTATTTGGGACATATTCAGGTAAAAAGAAATTAAATACACTTGGTGCGGAAAGTGGTGCTTGCCCCGTTGCTTTGTAAAAATCGTAAGCTATATTCCAATATCTACCATCTTCATTATCTAAATCAATTTGGCGAACTACATTAAAATAACGCATCATAGGTTCAATTAATTTGCCACTTTTTGGGTTTTCAATCCAACTACAACTTCTAGCTTCATCATCTAATAAAATAGCTTTTATTACAGCTTTCATGTCACCTCTAACACCTTTTGTATTATTAAAAGCCCCACTTACTCTTGATACATAAGCTGGAGAGGGGTTAGATTTTACCAATTGTTGAATTAAACGTAAAGCGATAAAAGGCCCAGTATTTTGGTGGTTGAATAAATGGTCAATAGCATCATCAATATCCTGCATACCTGATTGTCCACTAGGAACTGTATATCCATTTAATAACTTTTTTTCTCCTGTTTGATGCCAATCATCATACATAATCATGGGCATATCTTTTCGGGCAAAGTAATGACCTTGACCAAATGAAGGATCTCTATCTGGGAATTTATCTTCTACTCCAGAAGGACCAAGACCTGTAAATATTTTAGCAAATTCTTTTATATCGTCATTATCATAGGTTGGTATTCTATTGCCTTCTCCATCGAGAACATAAGAGCCATCCTGATTTAATTCATATAAACCTATGGTAAATAATTGCATGATTTCGCGTGCAAAATTTTCATCAGGATGAATGTTTCTATCTGGAATACTTTTTGGGTTGTTATAATGACTTAAATAAATCCCCATCATTGGATGAAGAGTAACATCTTTTAGTAGGTTTTTGAAGTTTCCAAAAGCATTGTCTTTTAAAACATCATAATAATCTCCGAAACCAATACCATAGCCTCCAAGATTTGAATTTCTAGAAATCACTAAAATTTCACTTAATGCTAGCGTTACTCTTTGTAATAGTAAATCTTCATTTTTAATATTTGCTTGCCACCAAGCATACATAAAATGTTCCCAATTAGCTGATGTTCTATCTTCTGGGTTGCCACCATTTGCAAGATATATTGAACGTGCTTCACTAAATACGTTTTGTGTTAATTGGTTGAACTCTGAAGAATTAATTGAAAATTGATTATCAATCCAATCTTCAAAAGGTTGTTCAGCAACTGATTTTATATAATCTAAATTAGTTCCGAATGTGGCTTGCGCTAAAAAACGTGATGTTTCTAACAAGCGAGCATCTAAACCTGTTCCGTTTATAGTATTTTCAGCTTTTGCTTGTTCTCTCCAATCTGTTTTAGCTTGTTGACTGCTTGAAGTTACCGTAATACCTTTGCTATGTCCTGCGCCTAAATAATCTCTATAATCTTGAGAAAAGAAATAGAGTGGCAAACAAAGTAATAGTAGTAATAATGTTCTTTTCATAGCGGTTATTAAGTTAACTCAAATATAGTTATGTAAGTTTTTTACTTCTTAATCAATTCAAATATAGATAATTAATAGATTAAAGTGTTATTTTTTCGATGAATTACATATTTGAGTTTTATTTCATCGATTGGAAATGAAAAGTATTTGTATTAATTAGAGAGATGATATAATTATTACAACGCAATAAATGTCAATTAATTACAATGAAAATATATAATGATAGGAGTATATTGTAGAATTTTAGCAATCTGTTAAATAAACGCCGACAGCCAAACCTCCTTCAGATGTTTCTTTATATTTTGAGTGCATATCCTTAGCGGTTTCCCACATGGTATTTACTACTTTGTCTAATGGAACTTTTACATTTTTAGGGTTTGTATCTAAGGCTAATTCTGCGGCGTTTATAGCTTTTATGGCTCCCATGGCATTACGTTCTATACAGGGTATTTGAACTAAACCGCCAATAGGGTCGCAGGTTAAACCTAAATGATGTTCCATGGCTATTTCTGCGGCTATTAAAACCTGTTCTGGTGTTCCGCCTAACAATTCTGTTAATGCTCCAGCAGCCATAGCTGATGATACACCGATTTCTGCTTGACAACCACCCATAGCGGCACTAATTGTTGCGCCTTTTTTAAAGATGCTTCCTATTTCTCCAGCTACTAGTAAGAATTTTTTAATATCATCAAAATCACCATCGTGGTTTTCAATAACCAAATAATACATTAAAACTGCTGGAATTACACCAGCACTTCCGTTGGTTGGTGCTGTTACTACTCGTCCTAATGCTGCATTAACTTCGTTTACTGCTAAAGCAAAACAGCTTACCCATTTTAGTATTTGACGGAATTTAACTTCTGTATCTCGGATACTGTAAATCCATTCCACAGCGTTATTATAAGGTGTTATACCTTTTAAATTTTTATGCATTCCGTATGCACGGCGTGTTACGTTTAAGCCACCTGGCAGTTTACCTTCAGTATGGCAACCCGAGTACATGGAATCCAGCATGGTATCCCAAATGCGTTTTAATTCTGAATCGATTTCCGTTTCTGTGCGAATGGATTTTTCGTTTTCTAAAACAACTTGGGATATGGGTTGGTTTAAAGTTTTACAAAACTGAAGTAACTCTGTTCCTTTTTCAATAGGATAAGGAAATGAACATTTTATTTCGAAATTTCTTTTTGAGTTTTTTCGTTCTTCTTTAACGACAAATCCGCCACCTATAGAGTAGAATGTTGAGGGGGTCTTTTTTCCATTACAGATTGCTGAGAATTTTAGACCATTAGCATGAAATGGTAAAAATTTTCTATTAAAAAGAATGTCTGTTTTAGGATTGAAGGCTAAGACTATTTCATTATTAAATCCTAAAGTGTTGGTGTTTTTTATTTGTGTAATGATGGTGCTAATATTTTCTGTAGGAATGGTTTCAGGGTTGGCGCCATATAAGCCCAGCATGACAGCATAATCTGTGGCGTGTCCTTTTCCTGTTAGAGATAAGGACCCGTATAGGTTGACGGTTACTTTTTCTACGCTATAAAATTTGTTTGTGGTTTTCAATTCTTTAATCCAACGTTCGGCTGCTCGCCATGGTCCGAGTGTGTGAGAACTTGAAGGACCAATACCTATTTTTAGCATGTCGAATATTGATATACATTCCATATTACGAAAACGTTATAGTTGGGCAAATATAGATTGTTTTTTTGTTTTATTTTTTTGACTTGTATTTAAGGGGTGGATTATTCTTGTGAGTATTTTGTTAAGATTTGCTGATATTTTTTGTCGCGTAAAGCCTCTAAGACGCATAGTTGAACACGTATGGGGAAGTCTGAAGCCTTAGATTGAGACTTAAAATTAAAATGAATTTATATGGATATGTAATAACTATCCTTTTATGCTCTATTGTTGACAGGGCTAACCCGAGCAAGGAATTGAATAGTAAAAAAATTGTATTTATGAATTTAAAAATAGAAACTAATGAGTAATGTAATGCCTGACCCTTTTAGTGTTGCATCC
Source organism: Jejuia sp. G7-7 (assembly GCF_055808955.1). Classification (NCBI taxonomy): domain Bacteria; kingdom Pseudomonadati; phylum Bacteroidota; class Flavobacteriia; order Flavobacteriales; family Flavobacteriaceae; genus Jejuia; species Jejuia sp. G7-7. The sequence goes on along the minus strand of NZ_JBVVSZ010000001.1, from coordinate 1,225,969 downwards.
AAAAAATGACAGGATAATATTCAGAAAACTGTGACTACAACTACTAACTTAAAATATGACACTATGTCATAATTTTTTGGTTGGCATAATGATTGACTTATACACCCTGAAATTAAAAATGAACATTCAAAATTAAAATATATTATGAGTAAAATTATTGGAATCGATTTAGGAACAACCAACTCTTGCGTTTCTGTGATGGAAGGTAATGAGCCTGTTGTAATCCCAAACGCGGAAGGTAAACGTACTACGCCATCGGTGATTGCATTTGTAGAAGGTGGAGAGATTAAGGTTGGTGATCCGGCGAAAAGACAAGCGGTAACAAACCCAACAAAAACGGTTTATTCTATTAAACGTTTTATGGGGAATAAATATTCTGAGTCTAAAAAAGAAGCAGAACGTGTACCTTATAAAGTTGTGAAAGGCGATAATGACACGCCTAGAGTTGATATTGAAGGACGCTTATATACGCCTCAAGAATTAAGTGCTATGATTCTTCAAAAAATGAAGAAAACGGCTGAGGATTATTTAGGAACTGATGTTTCAAGAGCAGTTATTACTGTACCTGCTTACTTTAATGATTCTCAGCGTCAAGCGACTAAAGAAGCTGGTGAGATTGCTGGTTTAAAAGTAGAGCGTATTATTAATGAGCCTACTGCTGCTGCTTTAGCATACGGTATGGATAAAAAAGGTACGGACCAAAAAATAGTGGTTTTTGACTTTGGTGGAGGAACACATGATGTATCTATCCTTGAATTAGGTGATGGTGTATTTGAAGTGCTTTCTACGGATGGTGATACACACTTAGGTGGTGATGATGTTGATGAAAAAATCATTAACTGGTTAGCTGATGAGTTTCAAGCTGAAGAAAATATGGATTTACGTAAAGACCCAATGTCTTTACAACGTTTAAAGGAAGCAGCTGAAAAAGCTAAGATTGAATTATCATCTTCTGCGCAAACAGAAATTAACTTACCTTATATTACAGCTACTGCAAGTGGACCAAAACACTTAGTGCGCACATTAACACGTTCTAAATTCGAACAATTAATTGACGATTTAGTAAAACGTACTATCGAGCCATGTGAGTCTGCTTTAAAAGCGGCTGGTTTAAGTAAAAGTGATATTGACGAAGTAATTTTAGTAGGTGGTTCTACACGTATTCCTGCGGTACAAGCAGCGGTTGAAAAATTCTTTGGAAAAGCACCAAGTAAAGGTGTGAATCCTGATGAAGTTGTTTCTTTAGGTGCTGGTATCCAAGGTGGTGTTTTAACTGGAGATGTTAAAGATGTATTACTTTTAGATGTAACGCCTTTATCTCTTGGTATTGAAACTATGGGCAATGTGTTTACGAAGCTTATTGACGCGAATACTACGATTCCTACTAAGAAATCTCAAGTATTCTCGACAGCAGCAGATAATCAGCCTTCTGTTGAGATTCACGTATTACAAGGTGAAAGAGCTATGGCAGCAGATAACAAAACTATTGGACGTTTCCATTTAAGTGATATTCCACCAGCTAGACGTGGAACACCACAAATTGAAGTAACGTTTGATATTGATGCTAATGGTATCATTAAAGTATCGGCTGAAGATAAAGCAACTGGTAAGAAACAAGATATTAGAATTGAAGCATCTTCAGGTTTAAGCGAAGAGGAAATCGAGAAAATGAAAGCGGATGCTGAAGCAAATGCTGAAGCAGATAAAGCTGCAGCAGAAAATGCTCAGAAATTAAATGAAGCGGATTCTATGATTTTCCAAACTGAAAAACAATTAGAAGAGTTTGGTGATAAATTATCGGAAGATAAGAAACAACCAATCGTTGATGCTTTAGCAGAATTGAAAACAGCTTACGAATCTAAAGATTTAGAGGTTATTACACCTGCTTTAGATAAAATAAACGAAGCTTGGAAAGTAGCATCTGAAGAAATGTATAAAGCACAAGCTGAAGCTCAAGGTGGCGCGCAACCAGGACCAGACGCTGGTGCAGGTGAGCAAGCTCAAGCTGAAGGTAATGATGTTGAAGACGTTGACTTTGAGGAAGTAAAGTAAAATTAGTTGTCATTTCTACGAAGGCAGGAATCTCAGCAAAAATACTCTGTGCGTTATAGGTTAGAATCCTATATTTTCCACTAAGATTTTTTTTCAGGAGGATTAGCTCAGTTTGGTAGAGTGGCAGTTTTGAATAGTAAAAACGCAACCATTTTTGGTTGCGTTTTTTTATTCTTCAGGTTCTTTACTGATAATTTTTTTAAGCGAATATTTAATGGAACTCGCATCAGCTGGGGGATTATCAATATTTATTTTAGTTACACTAATTTTATAAATATATCCTTCTTCATATAAGTCGTCAAACCCTTCAATACTATCATAAAATAATTCCCATGAATTCTCATTAATTATTTCATTTTCTTGAATTTTATAACACATTTGTTCTGCTACACCTGTACAATCAACACGTTCAGAGTCAACCCAAATTGATTCTGTTTTTAAGGAGTCATCATTAGAACAGGAAAGGTTAAAAATAATTAAAAGTAATAAAACTATGTATTGGCAATTTTTCATAAGTGTTTTTTAACTTAGATGTAAAATGCTAAAAAAGGTTGCGCAAATAATATTAAAGTTTATTGATTTTTAATAAATATAAAACTCATACTTTTGAGTGACTTTAAAATGACTCATGCCTTTTTCATATAAAATAAAATCAAATTATAAACCAAAACGTTTAGCCGTAAAACTAAATGCTAAAGGAGAGCAATTTGTTGTAAAAGAACATCCTTGGGTTTTTTCAAATAATATTACTAAAATAAATGATGATGCCAAATCTGGAGATTTAGCAATCATATTTAGTAAAAATAAAAATAGAGTTATTGGCTTGGGTTTGTATGATGCAAATTCGCCAATTCGTATTAAAATGCTGCATAGCAGCCCTAAAAAAGTAGAAATTAATGCTGCTTTTTTTCAACTTAAAATTAAAGAAGCTTATTTTAAAAGGCAATCGTTATTAAAAACAAATACTAACAGTTACCGCTTGTTGTTTGGTGAGAACGATGGATTTCCTGGACTAATAGCAGATGTTTATGCATCTGTTTTAGTTGTAAAAATATATTCTGAAATATGGTTGCCGTATTTAGAAACTATTATTCCTAGTTTACAAGAAATTTCAGGGGTTGAAACGGTTGTTATTAGATTAAGCAGAGGTTTAGAAAAATCAAAGCTTCATAAAATTGAAAATGGAGAAGTTGTATACGGAACTTTAAATAATGAAGTTATAGAATTTATAGAACATGGCGTTAATTTTTCAGCAAACGTTATCAAAGGTCATAAAACAGGCTATTTCCTAGACCATCGAGCAAATAGAAAGCAAGTAGGCGATTGGAGTAAAGGAAAAACGGTATTGGATGTATTTAGTTATGCTGGTGGTTTTTCGGTGCATGCTTTAGCAAATGGTGCTAAAGAAGTAACGAGTTTAGATATTAGTAAACAAGCTTTAGAAATAGCCATTGAAAATGGGAAGCTGAACAACTATTCTGGAAAACATAAAATAATAGCAGGTGACGCTTTCGCAGAGTTAAAGAATCTCATTAAAAATAGAGTGACGTTTGATGTTGTAGTAATTGATCCTCCAAGTTTTGCAAAACAAGCTTCAGAAATTGACTTAGCTAAAAAGAAATATGCTCAGTTAGCAGAGTTAGGAGAACAGTTAACCTCTAAAAACGGATTACTAGTTCTAGCATCTTGCTCTTCAAGAGTTTTAGCTGAAGATTTTTTTGAAATAAATCGTAAAATGTTCTCTTCAATACATAGAGTGTTTGAATTAATATTGAAAACCCAACACGATATTGATCATCCCGTTGGGTTTCCTGAAGGGCTTATTTAAAATGTGGGTATTACCGTTTTAGTGATTAAGCTGTTGTGTTGGCCTAAATAAAATCTCCTTTTTCATTTGTTCTTACTGTGAGAATCTTATCCTTATTTTTAATTTTCATTTTATACTCCTGCTTTAAGGAATCTTTATCAACATGGTATTTAATGTAATACACATCTTCAACTATTCCCCAGTTAGGAAAACGTTTTGAAACTGCTTGCATAACAACTAAAGGCAATCTTACATTATTGTATTTTTCAATTGTTCTTACAATTTTACCATTGATATCATAAGCAGCAACTATCTTTCCTTTAGGGATATAAAAATGAACACTATAAGTGTCATGTACATCATCGTAAAGTTTAGACTGTTCTATATTTTTATAATTCAGAACTTCTTTTTCTAATTTTTTAACGTGTTCAGGAGCATCATTTTTATCTACAGCATCTAAATATTTGTAATTTACTGATATAACTGTTTCTGGTAATTCTACTGTTTGTGAATTAACTTGAGTGGTGAGTACAAATAGAAATAGACTCAATATTATTTTTTTCATGACTAGTATATTATTTAATTTTCAAATCAAAATTAACTATGCGTGCATAATAAAAAAATGATAAAAGTCATGAAAGTCAGATATTTATATGATTTTTTCTAGTACGGTTTTATAACTAATTGATAACCAATTACTATGCATGCATAATAATTTGCTATATTTGAAAAAAATATTTTATGGTTACTAAACTCACAAAACTTCTCAATATAAAGTATCCAATTATTCAAGCTCCCATGTTTTTGGTGTCAAATGTTGATATGGTTAAAGAAGCAATGTATGGGGGAATAGCAGGTTGTATTCCAGCTTTAAATTATAGAACTTTGGATGAGTTAAGAGTAGCTCTACGAGAATTAAAAGCTAAAAAGCCAGAAGAAGGATCGTTTGGTTTCAACTTAATAGTAAACAAATCCAACGTAAAATATAAAGGACAATTAGAAGTGATTTGTGAAGAAGGTTGCGATTTTATCATTACTTCATTAGGAAGTCCAGAGGAAACTATAAACCAAGCGCATAAAGTTGGTATTAAAGTATTCTGTGATGTTACCGATTTAAAATTTGCAAAAAAAGTTGAAGGTTTAGGAGCAGATGCAATTATAGCAGTAAATAATCAAGCAGGAGGACACCGAGGAAATCAATCTCCAGAAGCATTGATTAAAGAATTGAGTGCAAACTGTAACATTCCTATTATTTCAGCAGGAGGGGTTGGGTGTAAAGCTGATATTGATGAAATGTTAAGTTACGGTGCAGAAGGTGTTTCGGTTGGAAGTCCGTTTATAGCATCAATAGAAGCTGGAGTTACTGAGGAGTATAAACAAGCCTGTGTAGATTATGGAGCAGAAGACATAGTTATGACAGAACGTATTTCAGGAACTCCATGTACGGTCATCAATACACCTTACGTTCAAAAAATTGGCACAAAGCAAACCTGGTTAGAATCCGTTTTAAATAAAAATAAAAAACTAAAAAAGTGGGTGAAGATGATTCGCTTTTCAATAGGGATGAATGCCACAAAAAATGCTGCCACTAAAGCAACTTACAAAACGGTTTGGGTAGCAGGGCCAAGTATAGAGCACAGCAATGCAATTTTACCAACTAAAAGAATTATAGAAAGACTTGTAAAATAATTTCTAAAATCAAATACAATTTTAAGTAATAAAAACAGAGTTATTCCACTTTAACCAATTCCAACATCAAATCTTTTTTCTGAATATCATTCTTTTTAGAAATACAAAAATAGGAGTTGCCGTCAGTTTTAACGATTTCAACTTCAAACACTTTTCCAACAACATGTTGTAATTTAGGTATTGATACTTTGGTACAAGTCAGTTTAAATTTACAATCCGAAATCCATGTTATAGAATTATTAATTACAAGCCCACTTTTTATATTCGTTTCTATCTGCATATCATCTTTTCTGCTCACTTTCCAGTCAACATATGAAGTATCTGCGTAAACAAAATTGCCAGTTTTGAATTTATTACAAGCTTTATTTTGGCTAAAAGTTGATAGGGAGAAAAATGAAAATAGCAAAAAAACTAGCATTCTCATAAGATTATAGGATTTGGTTGGTATTACCAAATATAACGATTTTTCTTATAAATATTTAAGAATATCTAGTGAAATATGTGTTTTATGTATAAAAAAAGCTTCAATTTAGGTATTGAAGCTTCTTAAGTTTTAAATATTATAAGTTACATTGTATAAAAAAACTGCTCATTCACAATTTTACCATCATTAACCTCAAACACACAAACCTCTTCCATTTGCTGTCTTCCGCGGTCTTTAAACGTCACGTCAAAACTCATTTTAGTTGTAAAATGATTATCAGCAACCATTGGGTCCGAAATCTCACCACCATGAAACTCCACCACATTATCCAGCCATTGTTTACTCTTATCCCAAACATTTTGTTTACCTGTAACCACTTCGCCATAAGGTACTCCAGGCATTTCTTTACTCGTTACATTCTCGCCATAAAGCTCCTGTATGCACTCTAAATTTTTTCCCTCACGGCACATTTGCGCCCACTTATTTGCAACCTCTTGCGTATTCATAATTTTAATTTGTTTTGATGAATCATAAAAGTATTAAAATTTTAAACACGCTAATCTTAATAAAATGTTATGATTTCAAAAATTAATTATTTGAGTGTTACCTCAAAAACGGGGGGAGGCTTTAAGTGATGTACATCAATTCTTAAATTTTCAGTTTAAGAATAAACTTAAGCCGAAATATACTAGAATAATCCAGTAATCTCTCCATCTTTATCAATGTCAATATGTTCAGATGCTGGATGCGCAGGAAGCCCAGGCATACGCATAATATCTCCCGTTATTGGTATTAAAAAGCCTGCACCGGCAGCAATTTCTATTTCTCTCACGGTAATAATAAAGTCCTTAGGTCTACCAAGTAGCTTCGGGTTATCAGATAAAGATTTTTGAGTTTTAGCAATACAAACAGGAAGGTGTTCTAAACCTAAGTTAGCTATTTTCTTCAATTGCGCTTTAGCTTTAGAGTTATAGTCCACATGTTCAGCACCATAAATTTCAGTTGATATAGTATTTATTTTATCCTTAATAGCAGATTCCCATTTGTATAAAGGTTTAAAATCCGAAACATTAGACTCCACCACTTCAATTACCTGTTGCGCCAATTCAATAGCGCCTGCTCCACCTTTAGCCCAAACATCAGCTAGAGCAACCCTAATATCATTGGCAGCAGCAAATTGCTTTATCAAATCAATTTCTGCTTCCGTATCTGTTGTAAATTTATTAATAGCAATAATGGGTGCTACGTTAAATTTAGCAATATTCTCTAGGTGTTTTTCTAAATTGGGTAATCCTTTTTCTAAGGCTTCTAAATTTGGCTCAGTAAGCAATTTTAAATCCGCACCACCGTGATATTTTAAAGCACGAATGGTTGTGGTTAAAACTACAGCCTTAGGTTGTAATCCTGCACTTTGGCATTTAATATCAAAGAATTTTTCTGCACCTAAATCAAAACCAAAACCAGCCTCAGTAACCGTGTAATCAGAATGCGACATACCCATTAAGGTAGCAATAACCGAATTTGTTCCTTGAGCAATATTAGCAAAAGGTCCACCATGAATAATAGCAGGGTTTCCTTCTATGGTTTGCACTAAATTAGGTTTTATAGCATCTTTTAAAAGGGCTGTCATAGCACCTTGAGCTTTCAAATCTCTTGCGTAAACTGGTTTTTTATTAAAAGTATAACCAATAAAAATATTACCTAAACGTTCCTTTAAATCCAATAAATTTTCAGCTAAACACAAAATAGCCATAATCTCAGATGCTGCAGTAATATCAAAACCAGTTTCTCTAGGTACTCCAGATGTTGTACCGCCTAAACCAACAATAACTCGTCTAAGCGCTCTATCATTTAAATCAACAACACGTTTCCAGCTAATGGTTCTAGGGTCTATGTGTAAAGAATTCGTTTTACTTTGTATGTTATTATCTATAATGGCGGCAAGCAAATTATGAGCTTTTTCAATAGCTGAAAAATCACCAGTAAAATGCAAATTAATATCCTCCATTGGTAGTACTTGCGAATATCCACCTCCAGTAGCCCCACCTTTAATTCCAAAAACAGGCCCTAAAGATGGTTCTCTTAAAACCACCGTAGTTTGTTTTTTAAGTCGGTTTAAACCTTCAGACAAACCAATAGACATCGTTGTTTTTCCTTCCCCTGCAGGAGTTGGCGAAATGGCCGAAACCAGAATAAGGTTACTCTGTTCTACTTTTAGTTTATCAATAAAACGTAACGGAATTTTAGCTTTATACTTTCCATACATCTCAATGCTATCGGCATCAATTCCAAACGCTTCAGCAATTCTAGTAATCGGTTCAATCGCAATAGTTTTAGCAATTTGTATATCAGTCATAAAGTTTGCATTTATGTTATCAAAAAATTAACGAATTTAAAAGTATGAAATTTAGCTTTCAGAAACCTTGATTTTTGTCATATAACCAAATGCTGTAAAAATAAATATCTTCTAAAAAATATTTGGGTGTTACACAAGGGGAGTGCTTTCCGTTCCAAGTCCTCGCACTTCCTTCGTCAGGCTTTGCGTTATCCACTTCAATCCCTAAGGCAGGTGAGTTTGTTAGTTTGGTTTTTTATAAGTAGTTTATTCTGTTTTATAGAGGTTTGTTTAAAGATCTTGTGTGTCATTTTGTTCTGTTTGCTATTCACGTTCTTTCTACTCAAATTAATTCAGTTTCCGCTTTCTATCAATTAATATTTATATAAATAATCCTAAAGCTGGAATAAATAATACATAAGTAATCCAAGTAACACAATCCATCTTTTTCGATTGGAGTTTTCAAGTAGGTAATTTACAAAGTAGTTACATCAAACTAGTGTTGTACAAAGTCTTTATATGGTATAAATATTTCAGTTCCTTTCTTCAATCAAATTCTACAATACCAAGATAATACTATTTCAATTATGCATGAAAAAACGCCACTCGATTCTAGCTTCAATATACAATAGGTTTTTGCTATTAGCTTTCAATTGCTCTACCATTTTAATTAACTATACATGTTTTTAGCACCAGATTTATTTCTTTTCTTCCCGTAAAATTTTCTGCATTTTACGACCTCTTGCTAATTCATCAATGAGCTTTTCCATACGTCTACATTGTTTATAGACTTCAAATTCATCTTTTATTTCTTCAATTCGATAACCACAAACAACTCCTTTAATCAAGTGTGCATTGGGATGTATTTTAGCTTTTTGAAAAAAGTTCTAAAAGTTACTTTCTCTTCAATAAGTGCATGTAAATCATCTTTATCAAAACCGGTAAGCCATTCTATTACTTGGTTGAGTTCTTCTTTTGTTCTGCCATTCTTCTCTAATCTATTCAAATAAAGTGGATAAATGGATGCAAATATCATATTAGCGACTTTTTCATTTTTTCGGTAGTAACTTTCATCTTTATATGATTTTGAATTAATTGGTGCTAAAGGTGTAGGTGTTATGGCCAGTTTGGGAAGATAAAGCGAATCATTTTCCCTCTAAGTCTAAAGATAATAAATAAGATCGAATTTCTGAGAGTAATTTCTACCGCGATTAATTACACATGTTGTTAACTCTAGTTATAAAACCGTTTCATCATTTCAAATTCAGTATTTGCCATGCTCAATATTAAAGAATAGCCTTTGGGAATTGACTTACTTGATTTGAAATGTCGTTCCATTTCTTTTAGTGAATCTTCTGCTTTTGCTAACTTACCATTAAGTAGCCAATATTCTCCTTGATACAGATAGCCATATAGTTTATCAACATCACTTGCTGAATCAGAATTCAACAATTCATCTAAGAGTGTTTTCACTTTTTTATCATTCTTAAAATTATCATCAAAAAGGTAAAAGTCGATTAATGAATAAATACTTTCATTTTTCTTTTCATTTTCAAGTTCTTTTGAATATAAATCTTTCCTGTAAACTAGTTTCTCTTTTTTCATGGTATACCATCTGTAAACTGAGTTATGTTTATCAATTTTTTCTTCAAATACTCTAGTTTTATTATTGAAATTAGTCGCTAAAACCATTAAATCACCAATTTTACTATCCATGATGATACTAAATGCTAATCTGGCATCTGGTTTACCATCTTGTTTAATAATAACTAAAACTTTATCTTTTTCTGTGATACTGAAATATGCTTTATCTAAAATGTTATGCATTTCATCATTACTAAGTTGCTTATATAAATCAGTCATGTAAAAAGCATCAGCAAAAGTATGATGAACAAAATAAAAGATATTTGTTCCGAATTGATTTTTTGAAAAAGTTTCACCTTTTTGAATTTCGATTTGGTTTTGTCCGGTAGCAAATGAAGAAACTATAAGTGCGAATAGAATTGTCAAATATTTGTTCATATAGGTGTTTAATTTGAGCTAAAGGTCTTGTATAAGAACAGTAGAGTAGAAAATAGGATGTTTCCTTTTGGTAAGCAACAAGTCCTAATTTTTAACTTTTTCGTTTTAAAAATACTAAATTTAAAAATAGGGAGACTTTGATAATACAAAACTACTTTTGTATCAAGCCAAAATCTCCTTATTTTTTTTTATACTTTGTTGTTTGCATTTAGTTTCTTCCAGCCATTATTCCACCGTCCGTATCCCAAATTGCACCTGTTATCCAAGATGCATCATCGGATAATAAGAATACGATACTATTTGAAATGTCTTGTGGTTTACCAATGCGACCAATTGGATGAAAACCATTGAAACCATCCAAAGCTTTTTCTGCTTCATCTTTACCACCAAAAACTCCATGATAAACAGGTGTATTAACTACTGCTGGCGATACAGCATTTACTCTAATGTTATAATCAGCTAATTCCATAGCTAAATGCTGTGTCAATGAATGAAGTCCTGCCTTTTGCATTGAATAGGCAGATGAAGGTGTTGCTTTTACTGCTTGTTTCGCCCACATTGAACCAACATTAACAATTGAACCTCCATTTGTATTCTTCATTTTTTTTGCGATTGCTTGTGTTAAAAAGAAAAATCCTCTGTTTAAATCAAGATATGAATTGTAATCTTCATTTGTATGTTCTAAAAAAGGTTTTGGACCAAAAATCCCAGAAGCATTAACCAAATAATCAATGTTTTTTATTTCATTAATTTCACCAATCAATTTTTCAAGCTGAACACTATCGGTTATATCTGATTTGTGTTTAACTAGATTTGGAAGGTTCTCAACCTTATCAGTACTTCTCCCAATGATATGAACAGTTGCTCCTTCATTCAGTAAATGATTTGCGGTGGCTTTTCCAATTCCGCTTGTTCCACCAACGATGATGGCTACTTTGTTTTCAAACTTTTTCATTTGTAAAAATTAAAAATTAATAATGAACAGACAAGTCTGTCTTTAGATTTGCAAATTTTTTTATGCTATGATTTGCGAACATAGTTTTCTTGTTTCTTTTATTGGCCAATCTGCTTTATGTAAATGGCTTTCTGAAACTGCACTTTCATATAATAGATATATTTGTCTTGATAATGAAATAGACTTATCTTTTGATAGTTTGGGTAGATTGTTACTAACCAACTTAGAAATTAATTGAACGAACTTTTCTTTTTGGTCTTGTATCTCAACTCTTATTTTTTTGTTTTCTTTTGGTATTTCTGAAACCGTATTAATACACCAACAGCCGTTAAAGTCAGAACTTAAATAGAATGACTTTAAAAAATCAAAAATGGCAAGTATTTGTTGTTTCCCTTTAGGTTGTGAATTGCAGAATGTAGCAATATCCTCTAAAAAGGTTGAGTTTTTAAATTTAAGGTAGGCGACGCAAACATCTTCTTTAGATTTGAAATGACTGTAAAGCGTTGCTTTGGCAATTCCAGCTTTCGCAATTATTTCATTGATTCCTGTAGAATTATAACCATTGCCATAAAATAAAGTAGAGGCAGTTTCAATGATATGTTGTCTTATTTCTGAATGTTTCACTTAGCAAAGATAGTACAAAAATTATAAAAACAGACAGAGTGGTCTTTTTAATTACATAGCATCGGTTTTGTGTATGGTTCGTTGCGTATTTTAGCAACTGAATTATCAAATACAAACCGAATAGAAAACCGGGGATAATTTTCGTAAGTAGGCTATAGTCTGTTATTAATTTTATATTTCTTGTTTGCTTTTTAACCTTTTAAAACGCTTTCGATTTGATTTATATCTCCATCGATTGATTTTGGAATTTCTAATCCCAATATCTTACACATTAATGGAAATATGTGTATGTTTTTAATTGAAGATATTTGGTAGTCATTCTTAAAGGCTGGACCATTTGCATAAAATATGCCATGCATTTCTTTGTATTTGCTATCATAACCGTGAATACCAATTGTTGTGACACCGTTTTTGATAAGTTTCATTTTGCTTTTTTGATTCCAAAAACCATAGCCATAATCTGGTATTAATTGTATTTCTCCCCAATTTTTATTTTTTGGGCTATACTCAAAACCTGGTGTATTTTCAGTTTTGTAAGCTTTGAAATTATTTTCCTTTTGCCTTAAATACTGCAGTACTGAATCTATTTCAACATCTTTTTTTGGATGTATAGATACTATTGTACCATTATCAATTGTCATGAATAAGTCATCATTTTTGATAGAATCTACTGGTATTATCTTGTTAGTAGACTGATTTCCCATGCCATGATCAGACACTATCATAATATTTGCAGGAAGCCCAGTTTCCGATATTCCTTTAAACAAATTACCTAAATGTTTATCCAATTCAAATAACGCCTTTTTTAATTCCTTGTCATTGATTCCAAAGCGATGTCCAGCTCCATCTAAATCATCAAAATATAGAGTAATAAAATGTGGTCTGCGTTTATCTTTCAAGTTCAACCATTTTAGTGCTTGATTAACTTTCTCATCCTTTTTAACGCTACTATCAAATGTATAATAGTACGTAGGTCTTATGCCTTGAATATCTGCTTCTGTGCCAACAAAGAAATAACTCGCCGTTATTATATTTGCCTTATTTGCCTCTACCCAAATCGGTGAACCTCCATAAAAACTTCCATCTTCTGCCATTCCTGGACTCCTTTTATTAAATAGTACATCTTTTTCATAGTCATAAAATATATTCCCTATTATTCCATGTTTGTCAGGATAAAGTCCTGTCGCAATGGTATAATGGTTTGGAAAAGTTTTAGTTGGGAAAGAAGGTATTAAAGATTCTGCCTTAACACCAGTTTTGATAAATGAACTCAAATTTGGTGGATTGTATTTTTCCACATAATCCCATCTAAAACCATCAAGTGAGATTAATATTAAATAAGGTTTTTTTTGGGCAACACTTGAATTTGTCTTCGTAATTGAACTAGATGGACTTAATATTTTTTTATTACAAGAGCCTAATAATATCAACCCTATAATAAAAATTGATGTAAGTACTATTTTTCGTTTTATCATTTCGGTTGATTTTTAGTGGTTGCAGGTGACGTGTTTGTGTATGATTAGTTGCGGAAAATCAGTACTGTTTTTCCGATGAAGGACTAAGTTAATTAATTCGGAGGAATTTCCGTTGAGGAAATTCAGAAGCAATTAATTATACGCATTGTTGTAAGTAGTGCTTTCCGCTCACTTGCTCAATTTCAGTATGCGAAATGCGCCTTGAATTACCAGCACAAAAACGATTGTTCCGATCATCAAATCAGGTTTACTCGAACTCAACCAATTTACCAAAAGTCCCGCAATTATTACTCCCAAATTAATAATCACATCATTCGAAGTGAAAATCATACTCGCTTTCATATGTGCCTCTTCTTTGCTCTTTGACTTTTGCAAAATGTAAAGACATATCCCATTTGCTATAAGGGCAAAAATCGAAACTATAATCATTGTTGAAAAATCGGGAAGTTTCTCGTCTCCAAAAAATCTTCTCAAAACTTCTACAAACCCAATAATCGCAAGTGTTATTTGAAAATATCCAGCAAGCTTAGCAATTCGTTTTTTCTTAATCAACGTGCCGCCAACTGCAAACAAGCTAATTGCGTAAACAAAACTGTCAGCAAGCATATCCAAACTGTCGGCAACAAGTCCCATAGATTTTGAGATAATCCCTGTTATCATTTCGATAATGAAAAAGGCAAAATTTATGGTAAGCACAGACCAAAGTAGCTTTTTTTGGTTTTTGTTTTCATTAAATTCCGTTTGGTCGGTTTGTTCAGTCGAGATTTTCTTTCCGCCCAAATTCAGTTCGATAACCGACTTTTCAATTTGGTCAATTTCTCCGCTGTGAAAAACGGTTAATTTTCGATTCGGAATATCAAAGTCCAAATTCACAATGCTCGAAATTCCGTCCAATTTCATTCGGATTAGATTTTCCTCTGAAGGACAATCCATTTTGGTAATTTCAAATATTGTTTTATTCACTCGGTTTCTGGGTTTTCCGCATTACTTACAACACATAAATATGTGTTACAAAAGCTAATGTAAAAAAAATAGCGGAATTAAATTACACCCTTTGATATATCTGTAATCACAGCTACATAAGATCTTAGGTGTTTTGTATATCAAAAATAATGAGTTAAATAATTTGATATACAAAATGAATAGCAATATGAATTTAAACATTGCAAACCCAAGAAACATTTAAACTAAAAACATTAATTCAAAGCACTTTTATAAGTCTCCAAACAACGTTCTCTAGCTAATTTATGATCTACAATGGGTTGTGGATAGGTGAGTTCTTGAAAATCTGGAACCCATTGTTTTATGTAGTTTAAGTCTTTATCAAACTTTTGTATTTGTGTGGTAGGGTTAAAAATTCTGAAGTACGGCGCAGCATCAACACCGCTTCCAGCAACCCATTGCCAGTTACCAACGTTACTTGCCATATCATAGTCATGTAGTTTTTCGGCAAAATAGGCTTCGCCCCAGCGCCAATCTATAAGTAAGTGTTTACATAAAAAACTACCAACCAACATACGCACACGGTTATGCATAAAGCCTGTTTGATTTAGTTGGCGCATACCAGCATCAACTAACGGGTAACCCGTTTTACCTTCACACCATGCTTTAAATTCGGTTTCATTATTGCGCCATTCGATTCTGTCGTATTTCGATTTAAAACTGGCATCCTTTGTATGTGGAAAATGCCAAAGAATTTGCATAAAGAACTCTCGCCAAATCAGTTCTTGCCAAAATATTTCATTGGCTTCAGCAATGGCTTTTTTACCATTTTGCGCACGCTTACTGTTCCAAAACGCAAATGTGGCCCTAATTTTGATGTGGCATCTTGGGCTGGAAAATTACGAGTAGCTTCATAGTCTTGAATCAAAGCTGGTGTTACCGTATACGGGACAATTTTTTGACTTGACTTTTTAAAACCAATATCTGATAAGTTTAAATTAGGGAGTTGATTATGTTCAATTAAATTATCAAAAAGCGAATTAGTATCAACAATCTCTAAATTGTGAGATTTAAAAGTTGCTTTCCAAAGTTTCATGTATGGCGTATACACCACATAAGGATTACCATCTTTCTTAATAATTTCATCCTCTTCAAAAATAACCTGGTCTTTATAGGTTTTAAATGTGATGTTATATGTTTCTAAAAGCGTTTTTATACTCTCATCACGTTCCTTTGCATACGGTTCATAATCACGATTGGTGTAAACATTTTGGATATCATATGATTCGACTAAAGCTTTGTAAACATCTATTGGTTTTCCATGATATATAGCAATGCTACTACCGTGTTCGTCTTGCAATGTGTTACGCATATCTTGAAGCGTTTCATGGATAAACGTTACACGTGAATCATCTTCTGGGAGTTTTTCTAAAATTTCAGAATCAAAAATAAAAAGGGGTAAAACAGGAAAGTCGCCTTTTAAAGCTTCATAAAAACCAACGTTGTCATCTAGTCTTAGATCACGACGAAACCAAAATATATTTACTTTTTTACGCATTAAAATATGTTGTCATTCTGAATTTATTTCAGAATCTATTGAAATTTGATGTGATACTGAAATAAGTTCAGTATGACAGATTAATAGAAATTATTTTTGTTTATAAACCCCAAAAAGTGCTTCCAACTTTTCAGTTCTATAACTAAAAATTTCTTCTAATTTTGGTTTCACTAAAATAGGGTGTACAAGTTGCCCAAGCAAACCAAAAGGCACTTTGTAATCAATAATGTCTTCCATTTCTACACCGCCTTTAATTTCTTTAATAAAATGCTTGTGATGCCATAGTGCATAGGGGCCAAAGCGTTGCTCGTCTACAAAATAATGCTTATCAACACTATGTGTAATCTCTGTAACCCATTTGGTTTTAATACCTAATACAGGAGTTACGATGTATTGAATAATTTGTCCTGCAAACATAGGTCTGTCTGCTCCAGATAAAATATGAAACCCCATATAATCAGGCGTAATAGTTTTCAAGTTCTTAGGGTCTGATAGAAAATTCCAAGCTTGATCTATAGTAATTGGTAAATTCTGTTTTTTATGAAGTCTGTATATTTTCATAGTTAGTTATTCAGTAAAATGTATCCATTTAAAGATGTAGCAATACATAGCCAAATTAAATAGGGGAGAATAAGAAGTGTTTTTGTACCCATGTCCTTTTTAAAGGAAAAAGTGAAAATGCCAATAATAAAAGTGAGTAATAAAATGGTTGTAAACCCAAAACCAACCAAATGCTGATTGAAAAAATATAGTTCCAAATAACATTAAAAATAAATTGAACAACAAATAAAAAGATGACTCTTGCATTTGGTTTCAGTTTATACAAATACGCCATATAGATTGAAAAACAAATCATTATAGTAGTCCAAGCAACACCAAAAACCCATCCTGGTGGTGTCCAAGGGGCTTGATTTAAACTGGTATACCATGCTGTTTGTGGGCCATTATCCATAAGCCAACTGCCAATAGCTAATGCACCAAAATTTATGATTAAAAAGACAAAGATGTATTTAAGCAGCTTCATTTCTTAATGCATTAATTTGTTCTGCAATAATTTGAGCTTCTGCATATTTTTCATCACTTGCAGACCGGTTTATGGTAGATAACTCATGCCATTCTTTCATCAGTTTTTTAAACTTGTCTTCTAGTTTCTCTAATTTTGATTTCTTTTTAAATAATCCGAACATAGCTTTAATTTTTTAAATGTGTTGTGATTTTTGAACTTAATGGATTTGTAGATGAAAAGAAATAATCTATCAAATTACCATCTGGATCAATTAAATATTTTTGAAAATTCCATTTTACAGAGGAATCTTTTACGCCATTATTCACTTTTTGTGTTAACCAAGTATATAAAGGGTGTTGGTGCTTTCCTTTAACATCAATTTTTTCTGTAATTTGAAATGTAACACCGTAATTTACTTGACAAAAGGATTCTATATCGTCAGCATCTCCAGGTTCCTGTCCTCCAAATTGATTACAGGGTACGCCTATAACTTGTATTTTGTCTCCATAGGTTTCATGAAGCTTCTGTAAGTCTTCGTATTGAGGTGTAAAACCACATTTAGAGGCTACATTTACAAAAAGAATATAGTTCCCCTTAAAGTTAGATAGATTAATAGGTTTACCGTTTAATGCATTAATTGCAATATCATATAACGTATCAATTTCTAATTTTTGATTAGGCGTTTTAGAGCCTAATGTGGCTGCAAATGCTTTTAGTGGATTCATAATTTAAATTTTAAAACTTACAATACCACAATCCATCTCAAATATTTGTCCCGAAACAGAAGATGAATTTTCAGATAATAAAAACGCTGCCATATCTGCAACTTCTTCTGGTGATAAGAATTTTTTTAAAGGATGACGTTCTGTGATGTTTTCAATCATCTTTTCATTACGTAATAACTTTGAAGCTAGATCTGTATCTGTTACCGTTGGCGCAATGGCGTTTATACGGAGCGTGGGCGCTAGTTCTGCACCTAATGATTTTACTAAGCCTTCAATACCCGATTTTGCAACTGCAATACTAGCGTGATAGGGCATACCCAGTTTTGCAGCTACGGTACTAAATAAAACAATAGAAGGTTTGCTTCCATTCTTTAAGATTGGAAGGTATTTTTGAATCACTTTTACGGCACCTAGTACATTGATTTCAAAATCATTTTTAAAATCGTTAATACTTAAACGCCCAATAGGTTTTAAGTTAATGCTCCCAGGACAATAAACAAGTCCGTCCGCATTATCAATTTCTGGTAATTCGTCTTGTGTAACATCGCATTGATGGTGAGTTAGGTTGTTGTGCGATGTTTCTGGAGTACTTCTGCTAATGTTTATAACATTGCAATTGGCTAATAGTTTTTCAACTAAAGCTTTTCCAATGCCCTTACTTCCACCAACTACTATTATTGTTTTCATGGGTTTCAGGGCATTTAGTTTTTATGGCCTGCCCTTTAGCCGCTTTTCTATTTTTTGTTTAATGACTGTTAAACGCTTCATTAAATCCATAATCTCAGGATCTTTTTCTACTTTGTAGATGTCGTTTAAACCTAATATTAAACTTTTTACTTCTCTAGATGATTCGATACGCTCACTCGTAGTTTTAAACGTGTGTCTACGTTGCTCGAACTCTAAAGCTTTGTCAATAATCTCCATAATTCTAATCTTACTATATTTTGTGTGAAGTGCACTACTAGATGCACATTTTCGCAATATAACAAATTATAGAAGATTACCTATTTTTATGCCGAAATATTAGATAAAATTTAATATTTCAAGGAATTAACCCCTTGTTTTTGATAGTTTTGCTATTACAACAGGCGTCCTTTTAATCGCTTTTCTACTTTTCTTTTTATAACGGTTAAGCGTTTCATGATATCCATTATTTTATCATCTTTTTGCTGTTTATAGATTTGATTTAAATCTAAGATTAAAGCTTTTGCTTCTCTCGAGATTTTTACACGATCGCTAGTAGACAATGATCTCATTTTTCTTTGCTCAAATTCTAAGGCTCTGTTTATTAAATCCATGATATTAACTGTTTAAATAATTTTGTAATTCTGTAATTTTTTCTGAAGTATTAAATTGTCCACCATAATATGCAGTAACCGTCGAAGAAGTATCATCTTTAATACCTCTAGAAGACACACATAAATGTTTAGCATCTATTATTACTGCTACATCTTCTGTGTCTAAAATTGATTTTAACTCGTTAGCTATTTGGTTTGTTAAACGCTCTTGAACTTGCGGCCGTTTCGCATAATATTGTACTATTCTGTTTAATTTTGAAAGGCCAATTACTTTTCCAGATGAAATGTAAGCCACATGTGCTTTACCAATAATAGGTACAAAATGATGCTCACAATTTGAATAGAACGTGATGTTTTTCTCAACCAACATTTGATTGTATTGATACTTATTATCAAACAAGGCTACTTTTGGTTTATTAGCAGGGTTTAAACCTGAAAATATTTCATCTATGTACATTTTTGCAACACGTTTAGGAGTACCTTGTAACGAATCATCAGTTAAATCTAAGCCCATAACATCCATTATTTCTTCAAATAAAATGGCAATACATTCTTTTTTTTCTTCGTCAGATAATTTGAAAGCATCAGGTTTTATTGGTGTTTCTAGACCTGTATAGAGATGATCATCTCCAATATCATCTAAAGAGAATCCGTTTAACTTGTGTCCGTTTGTTCTTAGTTTTTCTAATTGCATAATCTCTTTTTTATGTGCTGTCTTAATCGTATTTGATTAATCAAAGCACGTTATCGTTTTGAAATTTTATTGTGAGTTATTTGTTTCTGTCTGCTACATTTAAAGCGTCCTTTTTCAAATACTCTTAATTTTTCATGTTTTGTGGAACGCCCTTGAACCCTTTTGCGCCACATTCTGAAACTACTAGGTTTCATTTCTCTTCGCATTAATTCAATAACTTCCTGCTCTTTTAAACCAAATTGAAAATGTATAGATTCAAAAGTGGTTCGGTCTTCCCAAGCCATTTCGATAATTCTATCAATATCTTCAACAGATAACATCATATGTTCTGAAAGTTATACTGTTCATCATATTTTATTTTTTCATCTAGCATTTTCTCAAAAAACCGCTTATTCTCTTTAAATGTTTTATTGTTTTTAAAGTGAATAAATTTTCCTTGCGCATGAATACTAGCTCCGTTTGTTTTGTAAATAACTAATTGATAGTAAGGGATTGCCCAAGTAAAATTTTGTAATCCTTTATTTATGAAAATTAAAATGCCTTTTGCACGTAATTCTATATTTGCATAGTTAGCGTCTGACACGGTATTCATGTAAGATTGTAAGTTTGGGCTAACATCTTCAATTATCATGCGTTTAGAGCCCATGCCTTTCATTTTTAAAGATTCTAACAAGGTGAATGATCTCCCTACTAAATCATTTAAAATGTGTTTGTGATTTTTATCGTGATGTGTAGTATTGAGTATCATAATTGTTCCTTGATACTTCAAATATACAAAATGTTTAACTTTAATACTAAAAAGTTAAACAAAAAGAAAAATCATACTATTGATAAAATTTATGATTCGTTATATGTTATTGTAAAATAGTCGATTATGTACTTTTGAATCGTCTTTTTAGGGTGTGTGTTCTTAGTATTCTTTTACTTTCTTCAATAACAGTTTTGTCTTTTCGAAGTTTCCAAAGTGTGTCGCCTGCTTTCTTTCTAGTTGCATCTATATCAACAATAGGATATGGATAGTCTTTACCCAATTTGAAATTGTAGAATTGTTGCTCCATATCAGTCATTAGGTAGGGTTGATGCGCAAAAGGTGTGTCTAAAGTTTCAAGTTCTGGTACCCATTTTTTAATAAAAGTCGCTTCAGGATCGTACTCTAGACTGTTTTTTACAGGATTGTAAATGCGTAGCATATTAATACCCGTTTCGCCTGCTTGCATTTGTAATTGCGGAAAATGAATCCCTGGTTCAAAATCTAAAAACATTTGTGATAAGTGGGTGGTGGCTTCTTGCCATGGTTGCCAAAGATTATGTGTGAAAAAAGAAACCACTAAAGCACGCATTCTAAAATTCAAATATCCTGTTTCATTCAAACACCGCATACAGGCATCAACTAGTGGGTAGCCTGTTTGTCCTGTTTTCCAAGCTATTTGGTATTGTTTAGAAATGGCTTTTTTTAATTTATGAAACCCCTTATTTACGCTAGCTTCTTCCATGGTGTGTTCCATTTCAAACTTTTGAATAAAATGTGTTTGCCAACGTAAACGAGACATAAAGGCTTCTAAAGCTTTTTTGTGTTTTGATGTTTTTTTTAAATGGTAGGCCTCATGATACACTTCTCTTACCGATAAATTACCCCAAAGCAATGTATGGCGAAATTCTACTACAACTTGTTCTTGCTTGCTCAGGTTTAGAAATATTGAACATGTAATTTTGATAACGACCTTCAAAAAACGATTTTAAATACCGAAGCCCCATAGTGCGTCCACCTTTTTGAAACGGTGTTTGCTCAGGTGTTTTTAACTCTGGAAGATTGAAGTTTTGTTCTAAAATAGTAATATCTTGAATAGATAGTAATTGATTTTCACTAGGATTAAATGATAATGGTTCTACGGCATAAAAAGTATCTACCATTTTATTCCAACTATCTCTGTTTTTTAACCCTCTTTGAACACCATTGTTTATGTTTTCGTGCCAATTAATTAGATTGTTTTTACAATATCGCTTAAAATTTTTATCACGTTCAAAAGTTGTTAAAATACCTGTTTCTTGATGAGAATAGATGTCTGAAATACTAAAATGATTTTGTAATTGATTAATTGCGGCGATAATATCAGACTGAATAGCAAGTATTTTAGAGTTGTAGGTTTCTAGTGTTTTATTTAAATCTAGAATGGATTCTTTTATAAAATTCCAATGGCGTTTGCTATAATGAGGATCATTGATAAGTAAGGGTTCAAAACAATATAATAGAAGTACGGATTTTCCAGATTTTATTGCGTTAAAAATGGCTTCATTATCCTGAAGACGTAAATCACGCTTCAACCAAACTATATGTATTTGTGGTTTAGTAGTCATCCTGATTTGCTATGATATGTTGCGCTTTTTCTTTTATATTTTGTAGTTCGGTTTTATCCATCTTATCAAGTAAATTATACATCATCCCCATTCTGAAGTTATTTCCTAAATACTCACGCTTTTCATCTAAAAAATTCCAGTATAAGCTGTTAAACGGACATGCATCATCTTCTAATTTCTTGCTTTTGTTGTAATGGCAACCCGAACAATAATTACTCATTTTATTGATGTATGACCCTGAAGACACATAAGGTTTAGTTGCTATTTTACCACCATCAGCAAATTGACTCATACCTCTAGTATTGGTAAGTTGAACCCACTCTATTGCATCTACATAAATACCCAAATACCAAGCGTCTACTTCGTCCGGATTAGTTTGTGTTAAAAGAGCGTAGTTTCCAGTAATCATTAAGCGTTGAATGTGGTGTGCATAACCATTGTCTAGAGAATTAGTAATGGCGTTTTTTAAACAATTCATTTTTGTATTACCTGTCCAGAAAAAGTCGGGTAGTTTATTATAATTTTCGAGTTCGTTTTTAGTTTTGTATTCTGGCATAAATGCCCAATACATCCCGCGCATATATTCCCGCCAGCCAATTATTTGCCTAATAAAACCTTCTACTTGAGAGATGTTGATGTGTTCTCCATGTTTCCGATAATAATTCATTACTGTAGTTACAATGTCTTTTGGAGCAATGAGTTTTAAATTCATTGCAAAAGATAATCGTGAATGAAATAAATAGTCTTCATCAGTATGCATAGCATCTTGATAATCGCCAAAATGAATTAATAGATGTTCGCAAAAATATTTGAGCTGTTCTAAGGCTTGAGATCGAGAGATAGGGTAGGAGAATGTTTTTGTTTCAAACTTGCCTATGGTTTTAATTTTAGCTTTTTCGATATCATCGACTACCTCTGAAATATCATTTTTAAATAGTTTGTAATTTGGGATTTCAACATCGCCTTTCCATTTATTTCTATTGCTTTTATCGTAGTTCCATTTACCACCTTCAGGTTGATTGGCAATCATCAAAATATTGTACTTTTTACGCATATCTCGATAGAAATTCTCCATGAGATATTGCTTTTTGCCTTTGAAGAAATTGCCTAAATCTTCACGTTTTGTATAAAAATGTTCTGCTGAAACTACTTTTGAGTTTATGGATAATGATTTACAGAATGCATGTAATTGTTCATCTAATCGATACTCATCAGGATAGATGTATTCAAAAGTTTCAATCTGATGCTTCTTTATCAAAAATGAAAGATTTTCGGTAAGACTTTGGGTGTTATCTTCATCATTAATTTTTAAATAAATAACCTTGTGGTCTTTTCTCTTCAGGTCTTTTGAAAACTCACGCATTGCAGCAAAAAAACCAATAACCTTTTGAATATGATGGGCTACATAGTCTGTTTCTTGACGCATTTCAAACATGCAATACATAACATCATCATTTGTTTCCTTAAACCACGAGTGTTTGATGTTTAGTTGATCGCCTAATATGAGCCTAAGTATTTTCATTTAAAATAAGGTTTCTTGTAACCATAAATTTTGGAATTTACCTGACGAATCATAACGTTCAGCCTGTAAATTCACATTAAACTTTCTATCTCTGGGGTCGTTACCAACACCAGATACATACAACCAATTACCGTAATTGCTATGTACATCATAGTCAATAAGCATGGACTCAAAATAAGCGGCACCAATTCTCCAATCTAGTTTAAGGTCTTTTGCAAAATAAGAGGCTACGTTTTGTCTGCCTCTATTACTCATCCAGCCTGTTTTTTTTAGTTCAATCATATTGGCATTTACAAAAGCCGATTTTGTTTCGCCATTAATCCATTTTTGAATTAAAGTGTTATCATTCTTCCACTCGTAATCTTTTTGAAGAATGCCGCCAATTTTGAACATGCAATTTCCATGTTTTAATGAGATATATTTAAAATAATCGCGCCAGATCAGTTCGAAAATAAGCCAATATGTGGATTGGTTTTTATAATGTTCTTTTTCAAATTGTTTCACTTGCCAATAGATGGTTCTAGCTGAAATACTACCATTTGCCAACCAAGGTGAAAATTTAGAACTATAGTCTTTTCCAATTAAACCATTTCTAGTTTTTTTATAAAACCCCAGTTTTTTAGTTTCAAAAAAATAGTACTGTAACCTATCTAGAGCTTTTGTTTCACCGCCTTTAAATGGAAAAGCAGTATTAGTATGCGCTTCAAAATCTTCAAAACCTAAATCTTTAAGCGTAGGTATTTGTGTATTGTTTTCAATTGAGATATTATTTTCAATTTGTTTATTTTCAAAAGAGAATCTTACTTTACTCTGTTTCTCAACATGCTTTCTGAAATTAGTAAACACTTTCGGGATTTCAGAAAAAGACATATCAATATCTTTTGGATGAAATAGAAATTGATCAAAATATATATTAAATGAAACAGTCTGTGATAAAGCGGATTTTACATTTTGAAGTACTGATGATTCTTCGCTTGTCCATTCCTTTTGAAGGTAAACACTATTAATATTGAAAGTTTCAATGATAGCTTTAATAGCTATTTCTGGTTTTTCAATATAAACGAGCAATTCAATGTTTAAAGCCTTTAAATTCTTTTTTAAATTGTGAATAGTTTCAATTAAAAACTTAGCTCTAAATTGTTCCGTTTTTTTGAAACCAAACTTATCTATTTCAAAATGCCTTGGGTCAAAACAGTAAACAGCAATAATGTGTTTATGGTTTTTAATGGCTTGGTTTAAAACGGTATTATCTTCAACTCTTAAATCGTTTCTAAACCATACTAAGCCGATATTGTTTTGTTTCTCCTGCATCGTTCACTACAATATTTTACATATACCCAATTGTTCTCCCATTTCTTTCTCCATGCGAAAGGGCGTTTACAAATTAGACACGTTTTCTGTGGTAAATGTTGCTTTTTGTGACTCAACTTTAACAAGTTTATTAATCATTCCAGAAAAAATAAATCCATGGAAGGGAAGTACAGCGTACCAGTATAATCTACCCCAAAGTCCGCGAGGTCTAAAAGTTGCTGTTTGTTTTAATTTGTTATCTTCTATTTTAAACTCTAACCAAGCTTCTCC
Organism: Jejuia sp. G7-7; assembly: GCF_055808955.1. Lineage (NCBI taxonomy): Bacteria > Pseudomonadati > Bacteroidota > Flavobacteriia > Flavobacteriales > Flavobacteriaceae > Jejuia > Jejuia sp. G7-7. The sequence continues at coordinate 1,200,905 of NZ_JBVVSZ010000001.1, read as the reverse complement.
AGGTAAGCGCATTTCTGCATAAAGCAGTAGTTTTTGTTGGGATTTATCGGCAAAAATAACACGCCAAAAATCTAAAGCATCTCCTGCTTTCAACTCAGTTGGGTTTGTACGTCCGCGTCTTAAACCAATACCTCCAAAAAGTTTATCGATATAGCCTCTAATACGCCACAAGATAGTACCGTAATACCAGCCATTAGTACCGCCAATACTCCATATTTTTTCAATGGTTTCCTCGGTATCAATCACATAGCGTTCTTTATAATCTTTAAAACAACCAAACTTAGGGACATTCACATATTTATGTAAATTATTTCTAAGTCTGCCGCTACTTACCATAGAGTCTTTCCAACTGGAAACAATACTATTCTGCTCAATTTTTTCAAAAGCTAATGCAACAGCTTCTTTATAGGTTATTGGATTTACCTCTAATAATGCATTAGTATCACTTTCTTTCCCTATAATTTGAATCCCCATACTATCTACTAAAGACGATGCTAATTTATATGAGGTGGATGTTACAAAATACAACCAGTAGGAAGACAATTTAGGGGTCATCACAGGAACTGTTAAAATGTACCGTTTTAAGCCCCTAACTTCAGCAAATTGAAGTAACATATCTTTATAGGTAATCACTTCTGGTCCAAAAACATCATAGGTTTTATTATACACCGCTTCATTACCTGCTGCTTTTGATAAGAACCCTAAAACGTCTCTAACTGCCAATGGTTGCGTTTTTGTATTCAGCCATTTTGGAGTAATCATAAATGGTAATTTTTCTACTAAATCTCTTATAATTTCAAAAGAAGAACTACCAGAGCCTACAATAATACCAGCTTTAAAAATGGTAAGGGCATATTTATCTGATGCAAGTTTGTCTTCAACATTTTTTCGGGATTGTAAATGCTTAGAGAGCTTATCTTCATTAGTGATACCGCTTAAGTAAATAACTTGTTTTGCATCGGTAGTTTCTATATAGTTTTTGAAATTTATGGCACAACGTTCTTCAAGGGATTCAAAATCTTTTGAAGAATTAGACATGGAGTGAATCAAATAATAAGCTACATCAATTTTCTTTGGAATATTTTCTAGCGTTTCAGGTTTTAAAAAATCAGCTTCAATAACAAAAACATTTTCGTCTTCAAAATAACTTTTATCAGCTCGTAATCTATCTCGAACAACGCAAACAACGGTATGACCTTCATTTAAAAGAAAGGGTATAATGCGTTTACCTATGTAGCCTGTTGCGCCTGTTACGAGTATATTCATAATTGTTGTATTAGTTCCTTTGGTCTTTGGTAACCAAAGCGTGTTTTAGTTTCTGCTACCGCATAACCATCTAATCCATTAATCGCTGCGACTTCAGCTTTTGACAGGTTGATAAAGCCATCATCTTCAATAAGGTTATCGTTTACATACAACCCCACTATTTTACCAACCACTAAAATGGTGTTATTTGCTTTAATATCGTATTCTTCAACATATTGCATTGCCAATTGAACGGGGGCATTTTTTACAAAAGGTGCTTGAAATTTTGGTTTGTATTCTGGGTTTAGATTAGTAACATCAAATTCTGAAATCTCACTTTTATATTTTGCAGAGGTGTGATGTGCATCACTTATGATGTTTTTGTGAATATGATTTATGGTATAAAACCCGGAAGCTTTTATATTATCATAGGTGTTTCTAATAACGGTGGTTGGTCTTAAAAAGAAACCCAACATAGCAGGACTTGAACCAATGTGAGTAACAGAACTAAACACAGCAACATTCTCGATGCCATCTTCTGAAACAGTACCAATTAAATTTGCAGACTTGTAGCCTGAACAACTATTAATCAAATTGATTTTATAGATGTGGTCTAAATTCTTAATATCTGCCTCGCTAAAGTGTTTCATCTTATGACAATTTTAAATAATTGTTGATTTTGATGTTTTCTGCTTTTAAATCGAACATTAAATTATATAACCCGAAAAAGGTTCTGTTGATGTAAATGAAATGTTTGGAACCACGGTTACCATTCATCTTCTTTAAATCTGTGCTTTTTGAGTAACGTTCTCCTAACTCTGCAATTTTTCCAAAGAATTCAGCATCAGAAAAATCGAAAGTATCTTGATGAAATGGTTGTGTAAATAGGCTCAACATCTCATGAAACATGGCAGTAAAAAAGGCTAATTCTTCTTCAGAGTCATCTTCACGTAATATTTCTAACTCATAGAGTTTTTTAACAAAATAGTCTTGATTGTTGATGTTTTCTGGTTTGGCTAATTCGAAATAGGGTGTATAAAATGCCATAGGAATGGTTTTCATACACCCGAAATCTAACGCTATTAATTTTCCTTTTTCATTTACTAAAAAATTTCCTGGGTGAGGATCTGCATGCACTTTTTTCAAATTATGAATTTGGTACATATAGAAGTCCCAGAGGGCTTGCCCTAATTTGTTTGCAATATCTTGATTTGTATTGTGTGCTGTAAATTCAGAAAGATGTTCACCATCCATATAATCCATAGTGATGATACGTTCAGATGAAAATTCCTCATAATACTTTGGAAACTCTAGGTTGGAAATGTGAGAGCAAGCTAAAGCAATTTCTTTGCTTTGCTTCATTTCCAACACATAGTTTGTTTCCTCAACCAGCTTATTTTCTACTTCTTTAAAGTATTTATCAGAATCTTTTCCTTTAATGTTAAACATACTCATGGCTACAGGTTTAACCATAGCTAAATCTGAAGCAATACTCTCCGCAACTCCTGGATATTGGATTTTCACAGCAAGTTTTTCCCCATTCTTAGTTGCTATATGCACCTGACCGATGCTAGCAGCGTTTACAGAAGTTGCGTTAAAAGTATCGAATATGTCATTTGGATGTTTTCCAAAATATTTTTTAAAAGTTTTTATAACTAGTGGGGCAGATAATGGCGGTACTGAAAATTGTGCTAAAGAGAATTTTTCAACATAAGCCTGTGGCAATATGCTTTTTTCCATACTTAACATTTGTGCTACTTTAAGCGCACTACCTTTTAATTGTTTTAAGCCGTCATAAATATCTGAAGCGTTATTTTTATTAAGGCGTGCTTTGGCCTCATCTTCAGTATTTACAATTTTATCGCCGTAATATTTTAAATAATTCACACCAACTTTTGCACCCGTAGAAACCAATTTGGTTGCACGTTGTATTTTTGAGGTTGGTATTTTATCTATAGTTTTCATAGGGGCTAGTTCATTTGAAATTTTTCTTTGAATAGAAATTTTCCTAAATCCAAAACACTTTTTAGGGGCGCAATATCTAACACATCAAAAGTGGTGTTTACTGATTTCTCGATAAAAACATCTGTCTTTTCGAAAGAAGCAGAGGTGTCATCTAGCCAAAACTTCATGGTTAATAATAATTGTAACCATGCTGATTCTTTTAATGCTTTATCTTGAATTTTTTCAAGTTGTTCTTGCTTTACGTCTAACATCTGAATCTCTAACTCACTCACATATGAGGTAAAGTGTGTTTTTAAATTAGATAGCATTTTTAAACCTTTTAAGTCGTTTTTATACTTATCTAATACGTGCTTTACGTAACTTCTATTAGCTGTTAGGTTTTCGAAAAACGTGTAGTAAAAGCTTAATAGTTTGTTTCTTGCATCAAATATGTTGTAGTCCTCGCTTTTGTTTAAAGCATTTACAGAGTTAGTAAAGAAGGCTTCAAAAATATCTTTTTCTATGGTTTCAAAAGACGCGAAATGCTCGTAGAATTTGGCTTCTTCAAAATTATTCATTTTAGCAAAAGCGAATACTGTTTTAGGATTCTGGTTATGTTCTAAAACATAATCCATATACCAAGTGATTATATCGTTTTTTGAAACTGTTTTTTTCTTTGCCATAATGATTATATTTATGGTAAAGATATAAAATGTTTAACAAATATTAAAATAAGTTAAACAAAATAATAAATACGACTATAGGTTTTTGTTATAGAAGGTTAACAACATTGCTCATCCTTAACCAATTTACAACTAGATACGGCGGCAATAGCTCCTATAATTGGTGCAGTAATATACAACCATAGATATTGAAAATTTCCAGTAAAAATGGCAGGAGCTATAGAACGAATAGGATTCATGGATGCTTTAGTCATTGGGCCAGCAAACATGGCTTCCAATAAAATAACACCACCAACAGCTATAGCCGCCATGGTGCCAATTTCTTTACTGCCTGTCGAGACATTTATGATTACAACCATTAAAAAAAAGGTAAGTATAAACTCTAGAATGGCGGCTTTGTATGCAGGAAAATTCTCTGCTGGAGTTGTTTCTCCTAAAAACTGACTTTCGGGAAATAGAAACCATAATAAAAATGCTGCAAAAATAGCTCCTATAGCTTGTGCTAAAATGTATTTAGGTACTTTGTTCCAAGCAAATTTTTTAGCAAAGGCAAAACCTATGGTTACAGCTGGGTTAAAATGTGCTCCAGAGATTTCTCCAAATGCGTAAATCATAACCATTACAATTAAACCCCAAGTGGCTGCAACACCTACGTGTGAGATACTTCCGCCTGTTATTTCGTTAATAGTCATAGCGCCACAACCGCAGAATACCATTGCAAATGTGCCTATTGTTTCGGAGATGTATTGTTTCATTATAGTTCGTCTTTTGCGTTAGGGATTGAAGCGGCATCCTTTTTTGCATTAAAAGCAAAAAAGATATAGCAGAAAGCCCGACCTATATCCTGAACCAAATTCAGGATGTAGGTAACGCCCAAATTATTTGCTGTAAAGATACAACCTCTTATTTTAAGCTTTTGTTAACAATTCTCGATTTTAGAATGGTTAATTTTAATGCATTAAAAACCTAATTATTAAAACAATTGAAAATGAAAAAATTACTATTACTTTTTATGACTTGTGCCACAGTTTATTCTGTACAAGCACAAATAACAACACCACAGCCTAGCCCTGCTTCAAAAGTTGAGCAAAAGGTTGGTTTAACAGATGTTACTATTGAATACTCTAGACCAGGAGTAAAGGGGCGTTCTGTATTTGGAAACTTAGTGCCATTTGGAAAACTTTGGCGTACAGGTGCAAACAAAAATACAATCATTAAGTTTAGTACTGATGCTACAATAGATGGACAAACTCTTAAAGCGGGATCTTATGCTATTTTTACTAAACCTAGCGCCGAATCTTGGGAAGTTTTCTTTTATTCTGATACAGAAAATTGGGGTACACCTCAAAATTGGGATGAAAGTAAAGTAGCAGCTAAAACTAATGTAAAGGCGCATCCAATTCCATTTAACGTAGAATCGTTTACGATAGATATAAACAATTTATCAAATGATGGAGGCAGACTTGAATTTATTTGGGAGAAAACTTGGGTTGGTCTAGATTTTAAGGTACCAACAGATAATGCGGTTTTAGCGAGCATTAATAAAGTTATGAGTGGTCCTGGAGCCAATGATTATTTTAATTCTGCTGTTTATTATTTACAAGAAAATAAAGATATTGGTAAAGCAAAAGAATGGATAGATAAAGCTATTGCAATGACTAAAGATAAGCCTCGTTTCTGGATGTTAAGACAACAATCTCTTATTCATGCAAAAGCTGGTGATACCAAAAGTGCTATTGCCGCAGCTAAAGCGTCATTAAAGCATGCTGAAAAAGCTGGTAATGCAGGTTACGTAAAAATGAATAAAGATTCTTTAAAAGAATGGGGAGCTATGTAAAATAGATTTCTTAAACTATTAGAAAAGCGCAATCATTTACGGTTGCGCTTTTTTTATTTGGGCGTTACCCACAAGGGGTCGGGCTATCCGTTACAAGTCCTCGCACCTCCTGCGTCGGGCTGTGGGCTTTTCTCTACTATCCCTAACGCGCTTGCTTGCTAAGGTGTTCTATGCACCATAGTTTAGGTTTATTTGCTTTCTAACGTCATCAAGAGTCTTGATAAGCTGCTTGCTAAACTCAAAAGTCATAATGTTACTTTCTGTTTTTCCTAGTCTTAGTAGCTCGTTAAAATGAATAGCCTCATAATTATAACCAATCGTTTTGTAGTTAAAATCTAAGGTTTCTGTATCGCCTTTATTTGGAATTAAAGTAACCGTTGTTGGCATATGGAACATACTATTTATTTTAATAGTTCCCTGTTCGCAATAAAAAATAGCTTCCGTTTTTGTGTCTTCAACAAGTGTACTTTTTAAATGCGCTTCAACATTATTTTCATATTCAAAAACCATATCACATGAGGAGTCAGCTCCATTTTTAAAATACATCGCTTTAGCTTCAATAGTTTTCGGAATTCCAAGTGTAGAAAGTGCTGCAAAAATTGGGTAGATGCCAATATCCAATAAGCTTCCACCACCAAGTTCTTTATTAAATAATCTAGCTGAATTATCAAAAGCCCTGTAAAAACCAAAATCAGCTTCTAGTTTTAAAATACTGCCGAGCTTTTTTCTTCTAATAGATTTAAAACGTATTTGTAATGTGGTAAAAAATACGTCCACAACGCTTCCATTAAAAGCACATTTTTAGCTTTTGCTTTAGCAATCATTTCAGCAACTTCATTACTATTCATCGCGAATGGTTTTTCACATAAAACCGCAATACCTTGTTCTAAACACAGTAACGTGTTTTCTTTGTGTAGTGCATGTGGTGTAGCAATGTAAACGGCATCAATATTTTTATCATTTGCTAATGCTTCATAACTATCATAGGCTTTTGTTGCATTGTATTTTAATGAAAAAGTATCTGCCTTTTCTTGATTTCTTGAAGCTACGGCGTAAAGCTTTGCACCTTCAACGGTTAATAAATCGGTAGCGAATTTATCAGCAATATTTCCAAGGCCAATAATGCCCCAGTTTATGATTTTATGCGTTGCTTGTTTTGTCATGTGATATAGATTGAAGTAGGCATGCTATTGCAATTACAATTACGCAGCCTATAAAATTTAACCAAAGGAATGGTAAATTAATGATTTCATATTCATCTAATAAAAATAAAGCAATAACCAAAACTTGTGTTATTAAAGCACCAATAAAAACAGCATTCCCTTTTACAAATTTGAAGAAAAAAGCTAATAGGAATATACCTAATACATTACCATAAAATATGGAACCTATAATATTTACTAGCTGAATTAAATTTTCGGCAAGGTTTGCAACACAGGCTACACCTATGGCAATAATTCCCCATAAAAATGTAAACCATCTAGATGCTTTTACCATGTCGGCTTCTGTTTTTTCGCTGGTGTTTCGTTTGTACAAATCTATGGTTGTAGTTGAACCTAAAGCATTCAATTCGCTTGCAGTACTAGACATGGCGGCACTTAAAATAACAGCCAATAATAAACCAATTAAACCTCTAGGGAGGTTGTTTATAATAAAGTGAATGAATACATAATCTTTATCGTTGCTTTCTACTTTTACATCTTGACTTTCAGAAGCTTTATCAATTAAAGCTCTTGCTTCTTGCCGTAATTCATCATTTGCTAAATTTGCAGCTGCTACATATTTACCAATATTTTTATCATCAGAATTGGAAAAAGAAGTGATTATTTTTTGCTTGTCTCTAAAAATCTGTTGTTGTTCTTTTTGTAATAATTTATAATCCTCAGCATATTCAGAATTTAAAACAACTTCAGTTGCTGTAGGGTTGAAATTTACGGGTGCTTCGTTAAATTGATAAAACACAAAAACCATAATCCCTACTAAAAGAATAAAGAATTGCATTGGTATTTTTAGAAGCCCGTTGAATATCAAACCCAACTGCATTTCTTTAACCGATTTCCCAGAAAGATAGCGTTGTACTTGGCTTTGGTCTGTTCCAAAATAAGACAACATTAAAAACGTTCCGCCAATAATACCACTCCAAAAAGTGTATCTGTTATTTAAATCGAATGAAAAATCTAGGACTTCCATTTTGCCGCTAGCACCTGCAATATCAAGTGCTTTAGAAAATGTAATATCTTGTGGTAATTTATCAACTATTAAAAAGAAAGCGACCAGCATCCCAATAAATATAACCACCATTTGGTGTTTTTGAGTTACGTTAACTGCACGCGTACCTCCAGAAACCGTATAAATAATAACTAATAAACCAATTGCAATATTTAGCGTTAGTAAATCCCAACCAAGTACAACCGATAAGATAATAGCAGGCGCAAATATGGTAATACCTGCAGCTAAACCACGTTGAATCAAAAATAAAATAGCAGCTAGCGTTCTCGTTTTTAAATCAAATCTATTTTCTAAAAATTCATAAGCTGTGTAAACTTTAAGACGGTGGTATAGCGGAATAAAAACCATACAAATTACAATCATGGCAATAGGCAATCCAAAATAGAATTGTACGAATCCCATCCCATCATTAAAGGCTTGTCCTGGTGTTGATAAAAAGGTAATAGCACTTGCTTGGGTTGCCATTACTGAAAGTCCTATAGTCCACCATTTTGAACTATTACCACCTCTCAAATAATCTTTTACGTTTTTACTGCCTCGGGTTTGCCATGTACCATAACTAACAATAGCTATGAGCGTAGCGCAAAGTACAGACCAATCAATCCAACTTAGAGTTTGCATTATTGAAATGATTTTGTGATGATGTAAAATGCAACAAAATATAGTATGTTAGCTACTAAAACAACTGAGTATAAGTTGAGCCAGGGTTGTTTTTGTGGTTGTTCTTCTTTCATAATTAATCGGTTAGTTTAAGTGCTTCTCTTACGTCATCTTTTCCTAAAGAGAGCATATTGGCGAATAAACGGTAAGCACCGGAAACACCAGCAGGGAATTCTCTAAAAAAGCTTAAACCTGTATAGATAAAATACCCTTTACCATGTTTAGCAATCAATAAACTGCCTTCTTTTGGAGTTTCGCCTTTATCATTCATGGATAGGATAGGAGTAAACTCATTGCCCCATGTATTTGGAAAATATAAGCCACGTTCTTGGGTCCAACCTTCAAAATCTGTTTGTGTGATTTTATTTGGGAAGTTCAAGACGTCATGGTCTGGATTTAAAAAACGTACTTCGGCAGTTTCATCAGTAACACGGTCTCTAGATAATTTTAAATCGAAAGGTGCTATATGGTCTACTTTAATACGATGTGATGTGTTGTACTGCACAATCATATTTCCGCCATTAGCAACAAAATCAAATAATTGTTGTTGTTTGAAATTTAAATCCTCAACCGTGTTGTAAGCACGAATACCAACAACCACAGCATCAAATTTACTTAGAGTTTCTGAGTTTATTTCGTCTGGTGTTAAGATGCTAACATTGTAGCCAATCTGCTCTAAACTTTCAGGAACTACATCGCCAGCTCCTTGTATGTAAGCTATATTTTCGCCTCGTTTTTTTATGTCTAGACGCACAATTTTACTTTCGCTTGGTAGTAATACCGTTTGAAACGGAATGTGTTCGTAGTCTATTTCAATCAATTCTTTGGTATAGTCCTTATCTCCAATATGAACTATTGGACCAATGAATCCTTCACTTTGATTTTTAGGCGGAATAACAGTAAATACTAATGTTTGTTCTTCGCCCTTATGAGTAATATTTACTTTTTGTTTTTTAGGAAAAACGCTCCAATCGTTTGGATGACATACCTCCACATCGCCTTCAAGATTGTCTCTTCCAGCTTTTACCACAACTGATATATCACGTTGCTGGCTATTATCTAGAATAATTACTTTTTCTGTGATTCTAGCTGAAGCTTCAGGAATAATTTCAAACGGACGGTATAATTCGCCTTTATCTGGTTTTGAAAAGCGTTGTATTACTGGTTTTGTGAATGTAAAAGGTACATTATTTATCAAAACATTAAAATCGATGTTGTGCGTTCTTGGAGTTTCAGGTTTGCCAATTACACTTTGGTTGTTAACCTTGTACATGCCTAGTGTACCTTTTTCGTTGAGCCAATATGGTGTGGTTACTTTGGCATCAGTACCTACTTTTAAAACTTCTTTAAAATCGTATTTTACATTGTTTTCCAACGTCATGTTTTTCGAGATATTCATATCTCTGGCATTGGTAATACTTAATAGTGTAATTGGTAATTCACTTCTGTTTAGTATTTCTAAATTTAACTTAACAGATGCTCCTGCGGTTGCCCAATTAGTTGCAGCCGATGCTTCCAGGTATAAACCAGCACACATTTGAATAATGTGTTTTAAAGCTTTTGATTTCTGAGTTTTCCAATGCGTGTTTTCTATGTTTTGAAGTAGTTTGTAGGCTTTGACTAATTGCGAAACATGTGTTGATGGATTTTGAAAATTGAAGTTGTTTTCAACGTTATATAGAATATCCCCAATGGCTTTTCCGCCTTTTATACGGTTCCAAGACGTATCAATACCCGAAAAGATATTTTTATCATCAATAAGTGGTTCGCCTTTTAAAAACTCAATATATTCGGTTTGTGTACCTCTTGTAGCTAGACGCCCAAAACCTTGACATAAATGTTGACTACTGGCTAAAGAGGCTAATTCGTTATTAGACATGCCTTTTAGTGGGTAGTACGTACCAATATCGAAACTTAGCATGTTACTTTTATCTAATTTTTCGAATGCTTCTTTACCATAGCGCCACCAACTTGTATTATAAAACAAGCGTTTAGGTGCCCAAAGGCTAGTTTGTTTTAGTTGATCAGGATATGCAGATGTATCATTGGCAAGTTCAAAAGCTTCCATGCTTAGCGTAGCAGATGCGGTATGGTGTCCGTGTGTACGTCCTGCTCGTCTATGATCAAATCTGTTGATGATAACATCAGGTTTAAATTGTCTGATGGCTAAAACCACATCGCTTAATACTTGGTCTTTATTCCAAATTTCTAAAGTTTCATCTGGGTGTTTGGAATAGCCAAAATCGTTGGCTCTGGTAAATAATTGTTCGCCACCATCCACACGTCTTGCAGCTAGTAATTCTTGGGTTCTAATCACTCCTAAAAGTTCTCTTATTTCTGGACCAATTAGGTTTTGTCCGCCATCGCCACGGGTTAATGATAAATAGGCTGTTCTTGCTTTTACATGGTTAGACATGTATGCAATTAAGCGTGTGTTTTCATCATCGGGATGTGCCGCTACGTATAACACCGAACCTAAAAATTTAGTTTCTGAATAGATTCGTAAATCTCTGAAGATGCTGGTGTTTTCGGTTTTTGAGCTTGTGAAATGGCTATTGAAAAAAGCCCTATAAATAAGTAAAGTAAGTGTTTTTGCATGGTTTTATTTTAGCTAAAATCAAATATAAAAAAGAAACCAGCGATTATGCTGGTTTTAGATTTTATTTAACGCTTTGGAATTAGATGTTAAAATACTACTTGTCATTCCGAACGCTATAGGAGGAGGAATCTCATTTTACGAGTTGGATTATGAGATTTCTCATCGCTCCTGCCTCGCTCTGTCGAAATGACAAATGGGCTATGTTTATTTTACACTTGTTTTGTTATTCAGTTTTTGATTATCAAGATGAATTTGTAATACATTTTTAAGCAATATGTGTCATTTCATGTAACGAAAAATCTTCTATAGCACCGTCTGTTGCTTTTGCATATTCAGCCAAATGCGTATTGTTCATATGCGTTTGCCATAAATCTCTGTTTTCCCAATTTTCGTAAAATAAAAATAGGTTTTCATTTTCATTGTCTTGGTGTAAATCATAGTTAATACAGCCCTTTTCAGCTTTTGTGATAGCTATGAGTTTTATTAATTCATTTTTAACTAATTCTCTTTTTTCAGGTTTAGCTAAAATTTTTGCTACAATTGTTAATTTTTGATTGCTCATATTTTCTGTGTTAGTACTATTTAATTTATTGTCTGGGATTTCTACTTATCACTTCGTCGAAATTACAAATAGTTATACGTGTTTGAAACTTATTTTTCAGTTTTTGGATTTGCTTTTTCTGGTTCTGCTGGGATTAACGGACGGGAACGTTGATTGAAAAACAATTGTTGTATGGAATCCATACGTTTCATCATGTTTTTAATCTGTTCGTTTTGATTCATAAAACCATCATGGAAGAAGTCTCTGGAATTAAAGCCGCCTGTTATGGAATCTCTCTCAAAAAAATCGTCATAAAATGAATCGTTGAAAAAGGAGTGGTTATTAAAATGCTTTTGGAATTGCATTTTTATTTTATCACTTAAACTATCATTTGAGGAATTACTATACGAGTAAATGGAATCGTATTTAATCAGGTTTCCAAATTTGTCATATTCTTTATTGACTTGAATATTCTCGTCTGGTTTAATCGTGTTTTCTGCTGTTTTTTGTTTGTCTTTCCCTGAACAATTTAAAAATAAAAGACAAAACAAAGGCATTAATTTTAGTGCTTTCATGTTGATATATTTTTGAATTATACAGTAGTGTATTTTTCAAAAAATGTACCAAATGGGTTGTGGGATTGTTGAGGGTTTTTTAAATGTCAGATTGACAGAAAATTGTTTTTTGCCAGACGGATGTAGTTGTAACGCCACAAGTCACAGACTAGCGTTAAGTGTTTTTTTTTGAAGGTTCGTTTAATGTTTTTACGGATATGCGTCGTTTTAATGACTTATATCCGACGTTAAACGAAGTTAGTTGATTTTTTCTACAAAGTCAAGTTTTTAGTTCCTACATTTTAAAACGAAGTTCTGAAGTTAAAATAGTGTTCTGATTCGCGTTAGGGATTGTAGTGGAAATCCTTTTTAAGCTTGATGAGCTGTTAATTAGGTTTGGAGATAGGTTTCGGCAGATTGCAAGTTGCTCGCTCCGCGCCATAACGCTTTAAAAAGATTGTAGCAGAAAGCCCGACCCTTGTGGTAACGTCCAAAAAATTAAAATGGTTTAGAGCCACTTTTTCTTTCTAAAGTAATAGAGCATGCCTAAAAACAACACAATCATAACACCCCAAAGGATGAAGTAGGAGTATTTGTATTGCAGTTCTGGGATGTATTCGAAATTCATACCGTAGATACCCGCAATGAAAGTTAGCGGGATGAAAATGGACGCCATTATAGTCAATACTTTCATGACTTCGTTCATTTTATTACTAATGGTGGTCATGTACATATCCATTAAACTCCATATCATTTCGCGGTAGATATCGATGTTTTCTGATACCTGAATTAAATGGTCGTAAATATCTCTGTAGTAGGTAATTGTTCTTTTTTGAATAAGTGAATTTTCGTTTTTTTCAATACGATTTATAACTTCGCGTAAGGGAAAAATGGCTCGGCGTACTCTTAAAATTTCTCGTTTTAGGTCTTGGATGTTTTGGCTGATATCGTCTTCGACATTGCCTGCGAAAATGGCGGTTTCAAAATCTTCTATTTTATCGCCTAGTATTTCTATAACGCTGAAATAATGGTCTACAATAGCATCTATAAGTGTATACAACAAATAATCGGCTTGCATGTTTCGCACTCGCCCCTTGGCTTGCCTTAAGCGCTCTCTTACTTCATCAAAAACATCGCCTTCAGATTCTTGAAACGTGAGCACGTAGTTTTTGCCCAATACAAAACTGACTTGCTCTGAGACGATGTTTTGGTCTTCATCATAATATAGCATTTTTAAAACAACGAAGAGGTAACCTTCGTACTCGTCAATTTTTGGGCGTTGGGCTATGTTCACTATGTCTTCTAAAACCAAAGGGGTGCAACTCATAATGTTTACCCAGAGATTCAATTTGGTTGACGTGATTTAAACCGTTTAAATTTATCCAAGTTACGGAATTGGTGTCTCTATACTCAAAGCTTTCTTGTACGGTTTGTAATTCTTTTTCGGTACAGAAGTCTTTACTATAATCAAAAGCATCTATAAAGAGTTTTTCTTTAGAACGCTCGCCTGTATAGATCATACTACCAGGTACTTGACCTAATTTTTTTGAACGGTAAACTCCTTTTTCTAGGCATATATTAAAAATAGAACTTAAATATATGGATTATACTAAAGAAACTATTAAATCGCGAGTAAAATTCTTGTTGATAGTATTTAAAACAGCAGCGGCACCATCGTCGCTATTGCCTTCATAATCGATAGCATCTTTTTCTACAAGTGTTACTGCTTTTTGGAGCATGAAGGTTGTTGGGGTAGGTTACCAAATCTCCGTTTTCTAATCTTAAATGTAGTTGGAAGGCTCTAATATCTTCAATAATGGCTCTTATTGGGAAATCTTTATCGTGGATTTCAATTTTATCGCCCACTTTATATGGGAAGTTGAAAAACATGATGATTCCTGAAGTAACGTTGCTTAAAATAGACCATATTGCAAAAAGAGCAATACCTATAATTGCAAATACAGAAGAAAAAACCACCGCTAAATCTTTAAACTCAGCTCCAAAAACAAACGCTTCTATGATTATTGCTATAATGAAAAGCAAAACTGTTATGTACCTACGAATTAACCTAATTCTAGCCTCATTGATTTCATTTTTTCGGGCTACTTTAGTAATGGTAAAATGACTAATAAACCTAATTACAAGTAATGAAAGAAGAACAAATCCTGATATTATAAGTTCAGTTTGGTAAGTTTGAAAAACATTGTAATTGAATTAAAATTCAATACAAAGATACATTCAAAAATGAAAAACATGTTATTTTAATTGAAGTGAATCTCTTAAAATTACATCTTTATTATGATTTTTTTGCCAGTAAGGAGATTTTATGGTTTTTAGTTTCGTGGCTTTTGTGGTTAGAATTTTGGAGCCACTTGTAAAAGTTTCTTCCCAACTTAAAATATCATGCGGGAAGTTTGGATTGAATTTTATAACCAATGTTCGGTCTATATCCAAATAAGATAATATGTATGAATCCTTAGTTAATGTGGCGTCTGCTTTGTGTGCTTTTATTGTTTTATGCTTCATTCTTGTAAATTCTAAAGCAGGAATAACTTTGATATCTCCAGTTGGTAATGATTTTGGATTGATGCGTAATTGCGTCCAAATTTCGTTTTCAAGAATTGCTTTTTTAATGTTAAAATGTTCATCGGCTTCTCCTTCAAAATAGGAGTGAGACATGATTTGAAACTCTGCTTTGTTGTTTAATTGCGCATACATATGTCCGCACCATTCTTGCATAGAACTTGATACTTTTAAAGCATGTTGGTTATTGGCAACAGGGTAGAAGGTACTCTGCATAATAGAATATGGGTAAATACCTGTATTGAAATTTTTAGTAGCGTTTAATTTTAAAACAGGGATATTTTTTTTGTTTTGATTATCTGCCTTTACTTGAATTTCAGGAAGAAAATCTTCAGTAACGTAAATTAACACGGCGTTGCCTTCTCGCATTTCGCCATAGCGCGCTTGTTCTAATTTATAGGAAGATATTTCAGCTTTTCCAGCGTACCAATAGTCTTTGAATTCTTGTGTTAAAGGTTCGGCAGGTTTTTTAGTTTCGTTTGAAGTGCTTATGGCTAGTTTTTTATCTGATTTTGCATCGTTTTTACAAGATGCTAAAATTGATAAAGCTCCAATTAATGAAAGGTATAATGAAGCAGTTTTTAATATTGATTTCATGGTAAATTCTTTTTATAAAATTACAAACTTACTTCATGTTGGCAATAGCTTTTAACATTTTTAAGCCTAATCGATGGCTGTTAAATCAATTTCAGATAAAGTGTAAGGCTTACTATGTTTGGTGTTTTCCATGCCTTTTATGGTCATTAAATCGAAGTTTGAAATAATAATTTTGTTATTGTAGACTATTAAATCTGCTGGCTGATCTATTTGCCCATCTGAACCATCATTATCAGGATAATCTGCAATAAGTGTTGTTGTTCCTTTGGTATCAACTTTAAAGATTTGATTTTTACAGAACCCTGCCACATAAATATTATCTTCTGCATCTACATTTATCCCGTCCATTCCAGATGCTTTTAGGTACAGTTGCAAAGGGTGCTTCTATAATTACAGCACCTTTGCTATCTAGTGTTAGTTTAATGATTTCTCCATCTCCAAAATCTCCAACAAATAAATCGCCCGCTTTATTAAATACCAAACCATCTAAACCTACTGTTCTATTAGTGTTTAGGGTTTCGGTTGTGAAAATTAAGTTAGCATCGGTTTTGTCATTATTCACTTTAATATTTCTGTCCGATGTTTTAAAGCGATACAATCCACTTACATGATTGCTGGTTTTTAGTTTAGGCATATTAGGCTGAGTTACATAAATAGCACCATCATGATAACGAATTCCGTTTGGTTGTCCCATGCCTTCTGCAACTACTTCTGTATTGTGTTTTCCATTTTCTAAGAATTCGATTCTTAAAACTTGCCCTTGATTTCTACCTTGGTTGTTGCATACAAACAAACTTCCATCGGGCGCAAAGGCTATTCCCATAGGGTTTGAGCTTCTGTCGTTAGACACACCATCTATTTCTATAAAGCTTTGTAATGTTTTTATCTTTATCTATTTTAACAAGAACTCCAGGTAGGCTTTTATCAGCAAAATTTGGACAAGAAAGCACTAATGAGCCATCAGGTGCAATATCAAAAGCATCTGGAGTAGGACAGTATTTTGGTAATTCTACAAATAATTTTGCAGGTTGTAAGTTTTGTTGTTGTGCAAATGTTGACATGTTTAGCACTAATATTAAAAGTGCAGATAATTTAATGCGTTTATTCATTTTTAAATTTTAGTTTTTAGAACAAATTTCATTTAAGGTTTTATAAACGAGATGAACAGGTAATCCCATGACGTTAAAATAGGAGCCTTCAATTTTTGTAACGCCTATTTGACCAATCCAGTCTTGAATACCATAAGCACCAGCTTTATCGAAAGGTTTGTAGGTTTTTATGTAGAAGTTTATTTCTTCATCTGATAATGCCTTAAAAGTTACTTTTGTGATGTTATGAAGTGTTTTTTCGTAATCTGTTGTAGTAAAGCAAACAGATGTAATCACTTCATGCGTAGCATCGCTTAAACTTTTTAAAATTGAAAATGCTTCGTTGGCATCTCTAGGTTTCCCTAGAGCTGTATTGTTATGCCAAACAATAGTATCGCTTGTTACCAAAATATCTTGCTGCTGTAATTCATCTTTAAATGGTAACGCTTTTAGTTGGGCGAGTGTAATTTGTGATTTCAAAATGCGTTAATCGCGGCGGGTATTCTTCTTTGATTGGTTTTAATCGAATTTCGAAATCTAATCCTAAATCATTGAAAAAAGCTTGCCTTCTTAGGAGAACCAGATGCTAAAATGATGTTGTGATTTTTAAGATTTTTGAGACGCATTAATTGAGAACAATAAACTTGTATAAAAGTAATGAGAGCATTCCAAAAAACATAACCAATTTATACATATAGCTAACTAATTTTACCTTTTCCTTAGTTCTTGCGTTAAAAATTTTAATTCCTGTAAATAATAATGGTCCAACGATGCATACTAAAAAATAAATAACCATTACTGGGTATTTATATAGATCTGCAACGATATAAAAAATAATACTTACAAGTGGGATGAAATGGAAAATAGCAAGAATGGTTTTTAGCTCGTTCTCTTCCTATTGCAATTGGAAGTGTATTCATTCCAACTTTGTAATCACCATCAATATCTTCAATGTCTTTCGCAATTTCACGAAGCAGGTTGATACTAAATGCGAATAGGGCATAATCTAGAAGAATTTTAAAAACATTAATTGTAGGTCTCTATTGGCAGGAGTGAGGTTTGGTGTTAATTCGCAACGAATTAGAATACTTGCTGCAACTAAAATAGAAACGACTACATTTCCAATAATAAGTATTTGTTTTAGATATGATGAATAGATGTAGAGTAATGCAGAAATAACCACAAAAATTGAAAAATAGGCACTTTTACCAACAGTATTCGATAAAGTAAAACCTAAACCAACACCAATAGCATTACAAATGATGAATAAATTATAGGCCATTTTTTCAGAAATAGATTTACCAATGATTACTTTTTCAGGTTTGTTGATACTATCTGTTTCAACATCGTAAATATCGTTGATGATGTTTCCAGCAGCTGCAATAGCAATAGTGGCTAGAATTAATAATGTGATGTCTAAACCGTCTAAAGCTGTGTTTACTCCAAAAGGTTCAAGGAGTGCATATTTTATCAATAATTGCACTATGGCAATCATTAGTAAGTTTTTCCAACGGATTAGGTTTAGGAGGTTCAAGATTAAAAATTTGTATTGTTTTTAAAAGCGGGTAGTATATATTCTTTGGTCACTAATACTATTAAAATTATAAGTATTATAGTTAGAGATATTGCTATAATATATTTGCGATTTTCGGCTTTCCGAATTTTGTGTTTAATTAATTCTTTATCAGCTTTTGATAGTTTTTTATTTAAAAAATCTAGTTGGAAATGAGACTGTGATTCTTTTTGTAAACGCTCTTTTGAAGTTTTAAATGGATTTTCATTTTTCTGATTAAAATTACTTTGCTTATTGCCAAAGCCAATATATCCAAAACCAATACTAATACGTCTACTTTTTCTTTCACATTTAATCATACTTCGCATCAAAATTACCACTCCATTTGCCTTGAACTTTCAACACTTGTTCAATAACATCACGAGCAGCACCTTTACCGCCTTTTTTATGAGACACATATTTAGAAATGGCCTTAATTTCTGGAACTGCATCTTGTGGACAACATGGGTAAACCAATACCTTTCATTACAGGAAAATCTGGAATATCATCGCCCATATACAAAGCGTTTTCAGACTTTATGCCTTTTTTCTTAAAGTAATCGTCAAGTTGCTCAATTTTATTGTGAGCCCCTAAATAAATATCGGTAATACCTAAACCTTTTAAACGCAAACGTACACCTTCGTTACTTCCACCAGAAATAATACAGACGTTAAAACCTCTATCAACTGCGGTTTTAAGAGCGTAACCATCTTTAATATTCATGGTTCTCAGCATGTCGCCAGTTGCAGTAACATGTACGGTGCCATCAGTTAACACGCCATCAACGTCAAAAATAAACGTAGTAATGTGGTTTAGGTATTCTTTATAACTTTTATCTTCCATGAGTATCTTTTATAGATTGGGTTAGTAACTTATATATGTCTTTATGTTGGTCGTTTTTTAAAAGCGCCAAATGCTTTTTTATCGTTTTTTTATCGTTGCGTTTTGCAGGTCCTGTTTGCGCCATATAAGGCGACATATCTTGAACTTTTTTAGCCGTTTCCAAAATTAACGGTTTTAAAAAATCGAATTCCGCGCCCTCAGATTCTGTAATTTCGTGTGCAACTCTATATAACTGATTTGTGAAATTATTCACAAATACAGCTCCTAAATGTAAGGTACGCCGTTGCTCGCTACTTACCTTTTTTACGGGACTTCCAATCGCAACTGCTAAAGCTTTTAACATTGGGTAATCTGTTTTTACAAGCGTTTCAATGCAAATTGGGACATTGGCAAAATCCATTTCAGCAGTTTTGCTAAAGGTTTGTAACGGGTAAAATACACCACGTCTGTTTTTTGCATCCAAATCATGAACGTTTACACTTCCAGAAGTATGTACCACCAATTTGTTTTTAAAAAGCAATTGTGATGATAAGTCTGCAATAGCATCATCGCTAATTGCAATAATATAAACGTCAGCATTTTGTAACGAACTTAAATCGTTAGTAATAGCAACTTTGTTTTTAAATGGTTTTAGAGCATCTATACTTCTGTTAAACCATTGTTTTATAGTTATTTGATTTGAGGTGCTAAAAGCTTTAAATAAATGGGTGGCAACGTTGCCAGCACCAAGAAGAGTTACTGAAATCATACGGCTAAAATACGCAAGTAATATCATTTTTAAAAGTACAATAGCGTATCTTTGAAATATGAATAAAGCTGATATAAAAACCCGGGAAGATGTGTTTTTGCTTGTATCCTCTTTTTACGAAAAGGTTAGAAGAGATGCTGTTTTAGGACCGTTTTTTAATGAAACCATAAAAGACTGGGAAACGCATTTAGAACATCTTACCACATTTTGGGAAGCTAGCTTGTTTTTAAAAACACGCTATACGGGAGATCCTTTAGAGGCCCATATAAAAGTAGATAAGGCATTTAATCATTCAATTTCTGAACTCCATTTTGGGATTTGGTTGAATTTATGGTTTGAAACCATCAACGAGCTATTTGAAGGCGATTATGCTGAAAACGCAAAGCGTCGTGCTAGAAAAATGGGAACGTTTATTCATTTGAAGATTTTTGAGGCGAGAGGTTAGTTGTCATTCAAAGCGTAGCGAAGAATCTCATCATGAACTTATATTTTATAGATTCTTCAGTCGTTCCTCTTTCATAATGAAAAAAAGAATTTCAATTTAAATCTTTTTCCATTCTAAAATCATCCATTACAAAACTATTTCCAATATCAATAACGATTGTTCCTTGATTTCTAAACCCCAGTTTTTCATAGGCTTTTATGGAATTAATGTTGTTTTTGTTTACTGTTAATGCAATGGATTTACATTGTAGCTCTTTAGCCTTTTTGGCAACAAATTCTAGTGCTTTTTTTCCAAAGCCTTTACCGCGATAACTTTTTAAAATGTATAATTTGCTTAAAAACAAACGATTCATTTCCTTTTTAATTGAGATATAACCAATTTCAGAAGTATCAGAATAGATTAAGAAATACATAAAACCTTCACTAATTTGCTGTTTCATGACATTGGCAGACTGAAACTTTTTTAGCATGTAATCTACCTGTGGCTTTCCTATGATGGTGGTGTAATGTTCGCGCCAAATTATATCAGCTAATTTTTCAATTGCAATGAAATCTTCGGGTTGAGATGCTTTTGTAATCGTCATCATATCACATATAAAAATATCATAAAGAAATGAAAAATTGCACCAGCTAACACAAATAAGTGCCAAATTACATGATTATAGGGAATCTTTTCAATGGCATAAAACACAATGCCAACGGTATATGCCAAACCTCCAGCAAAGAGGAGTAAAATACCATTATAATTCATCAAATCTGATAAGTTTCCAAAATCGAATACAATTAGCCAACCCATTGCCAAGTACAATAAAGTTGAAAATGTTTCAAACTTACCCGTAAAAAACAATTTTAAAATTACTCCAAAAAGGGCAATGCTCCAGACTATGAAAAACAGCGTCCAACCTAAACTTTGTTCCAAAGTAATTAATAAAACGGGAGTGTAAGTTCCAGCGATTAGTAGGTAAATACTAATATGGTCTACGATTCTAAAATAGTGTTTTTTAGTGTCGCTTTTGGTTGAATGGTATACGGTTGAAGCCGTAAACAACACAATAATTGAAATACCGTAAATAATGACGCTAGTTAAACTATAGTCCGCTTTTTTGGTTTCAAAAACAATGAGGAGTACCAAAGCTGCAATGCCAAATAAAGCCCCAATACCGTGGCTTATGGCATTGAGTTTTTCTTCAAATGGCGTTTGAATGCGCATGTATTACTCTTCGATTTTGTTGTAAATCCACTTATCGGTCAAGTCGTAAAAGTCGATGTTTAACTTAGATTTTTGACGTTCTAAGCGTCCGCTTTGAAAGTTACGTTGTAAAATATCTTCAATAAGAAAATCTTCTTTTTCGTTCCAAGGGTCGTATTCGCGTTTTAATGAGATATCAAACATACTTGCGGTTGTATTGTACCAAAAGGCACGCCAGCCGTTGCGCAGTTCTTTAACTAAATCGAAGGTGGTTCTTCCTGTTTGTCTGTGGATTAGTTTTACTAAAATCTGACCTTCGGTACGGGTCAATTTTTTTAATTCATCTGAAAACTCGCCTTCAATATATTTTTGAATTTTTTTGGTGTAACGTTTCTTGTGTCGCTTTTTGGTCAATGTTTTTAAATGAGTGGAGAGTGAATCTAAACGTTCTGGCAGCCATTTTAGCATAAGGATATACTTTTATGGTTTTTCGGCGTAAAATCAAATAGCGGATTCTGTCTTTTTACTATCGAATTTTAACTTATGAAGTAGCATGACTTCATCCAAATCTATAGTAGTTTTTTGGAATGGAATCTCCTTTGATAATGAGGTACTTCACATTTGTAGAATCCTGTTCTATATCGCTTATTTGCGCAAACAAAAGGAAAGGGAAAAAGGTAATTATGTATTTTAAATAATTCATTATAAAAA
Organism: Jejuia sp. G7-7; assembly: GCF_055808955.1. Lineage (NCBI taxonomy): Bacteria > Pseudomonadati > Bacteroidota > Flavobacteriia > Flavobacteriales > Flavobacteriaceae > Jejuia > Jejuia sp. G7-7. The sequence continues at coordinate 1,178,857 of NZ_JBVVSZ010000001.1, read as the reverse complement.
TCCATTGGAGCAATAACAGTTCCAAAATTAATAATTTACAATGTCATAAACATTCATTTAACATTTATATTATTATTTTAGTGCAAAACTTTTTATAAATGGCAAAGAAGAGCATACTTAACAAAAAGTCGCTAGATTTTTAGAAAAATATTTAAATAATGCAGCGCCTACGGGTTATGAGTGGGAAGGGCAAAAGCTATGGATGGATTACCTAAAACCTTATGTTGATGAGTTTATTACGGATACTTACGGATCTGCTGTTGGGGTAATTAACCCAGATGCGAAATATAAAGTAGTCATTGAGGGACATGCTGATGAAATTTCGTGGCACGTGAATTATATTAGTGATAATGGACTGATTTACGTGATTAGAAACGGAGGGAGCGACCATCAAATTGCGCCAAGTAAGGTGGTTAATATTCATACGAAAAACGGGATTGTTAAGGGCGTTTTTGGATGGCCTGCGATACATATCTCAGAAATAAGGCTAAGGAGGAGCCGCCTAAACCTGATAATATTTTCATTGATTGTGGTTGCGCTACTAAAGACGAGGTTGAGGCTTTAGGAGTTCATGTGGGTTGTGTGATTACGTATCCGGATGAGTTTCATATTTTGAATGATGATAAATTTGTGTGTCGTGCGATTGATAACCGTATGGGTGGTTTTATGATTGCAGAAGTAGCACGTTTACTGAAAGAGAACAAAAAGAAATTGCCTTTGGATTGTACATTACTAATGCGGTACAGGAAGAAATTGGTTTACGTGGTGCGGAAATGATTACCGAAACTATTAAACCAAATGTTGCAATTGTTACGGATGTGACGCATGATACGACTACGCCAATGATTGAAAAGAAAAAGGCGGGGCATTTAGAAATAGGTAAGGGGCCTGTTGTGGCTTATGCGCCTGCGGTGCAACAAAAACTACGTGATTTAATTACGGATACTGCGGAGGCTAAAAAGATCCCGTTTCAGCGTTCGGCATTGTCTAGAGCTACAGGAACGGATACTGATGCTTTTGCTTATAGTAATGGAGGTGTGGCTTCGGCTTTAATTTCGTTGCCTTTGCGTTACATGCATACTACCGTAGAAATGGTGCATAGAGCCGATGTTGAAAACGTTATTAAACTCATTTATGAGTCGCTACTAAACATAAAAGATGGCGATACTTTTAGCTATTTTGATTAAAAAAATTAAGTCTAAATTTAAAACATTTATCTTGTTTAATTAGTTATATGTTTTATATTTGCACACCGTAAAACAAAAATTATTTTTTTGTTTTTGGTTGAGGGCTCTTAGCTCAGCTGGATAGAGCACCTCCCTTCTAAGGAGGCGGTCGAAGGTTCGAATCCTTCAGGGCTCACTTAAAGCTTCACTATTTTTAGTGGAGCTTTTTTGTTGTATTGATATAGCACATTTTACTTACATACTTTATTCACAAGAAATAAACCGTTATTATGTGGATTTTACAGGTGATACTTTAGAGGAGAGATTGCGAAAGCATAACACGGATCATAAAGGGTATACTGGTAAAGTAAATGATTGGGAGTTGTTTATTTTGAAACTTACAATTCAAAAAAGGAAGCTTATGCACGAGAGCGTGAAATTAAATCTAAGAAGTCTAGGGTTTATATTGAAAGATTGATTAGCTCAGCTGGATAGAGCATTCCGCCAAAAGCGGAACAGTCGAAGGTTCGAATCCTTCAGGGCTCACAAAAAGCTTCACTATTTTTTAGTGAGGTTTTTTTGTTTTATACTTGTTTTAAATTTCATATTATGGCAAAAAAGGAAGCCCAAAGAATACTAAGAATAAAGCGAAGCACTCTAAATTAATGGAGCAAAAGAAGAATAAGCTTCGTAAAGAGAAAATAACTAGAAAAGATAAGTTACGGGCTATTATAGAAAATAAAAATCGTCTTGAAAGTTAAAAAAGGAAATCTTTACTGCTTTTATTGAAGCTTTTTATTTTTTTACAAGTATTTTATCAAACAAAATTTGTGCAGAGAATTCTATTTAATAATTCTTGGTGTAAATAACTTTTTCTTTTAATTCATTAATTACTTCTCCAGAGTTAATTCTAAACTTCATATTAAGAGTTTGATATTTATTGTGCTTATTTATTAAATATAAATCAATATGCAAATGTGGTCCAGTACTCCATCCTGTATTGCCACTAAAACCAATAAGCTGTCCTTTTTTTATTTTTTGACCTAATTTAACTCTAACTCCAAATTTTTTTAAATGTACGTACTGCATTATAGTGCCATCTGAATGGAGGATTTTTATAAAATTATTGAATTTAGCACAACTTGGTTCTGCACAGTTTTTAGAATTAGTTCTTATCAAATCTATAACTACACCATCTCTACACGCAAAAATTTTACTATTTATTTTCATAGAAAAATCAATTGCCTTTTTTTCTTGATGTGATGTTGCGCCATTATATCCTTGCCCAACTTTTTCTGATTTTCCTTTTTCAAATGGTAAATCATAAACGAAATCTTCGTCGTATTCTGTATCTGTTAAGTTGCCGAAGTAGACTTTTGTATTTCCTTTTTGAAACTTCCATCCTTTCTTTTTATCTATGGTTTTGAAAGTTACAACTGTAAAACCTTGAGTTCTAGCAGGGACAACTACATATGTTCCATTAGGTTTATCAGGTGTAAGATTTATTGGGTTGTAATCAAGTATAAAAGTAATTGGTGCAAAATTATAATTATCTACTATAGCTTTAGTTCCACCTTCAAATTTCTCCCATTTTGTAGTATAAGATTCTATCCATTTTTTTGTTTTGAGCTTTTGAGTATAATGAGCAAAATAAAAGAATAAATAAAATTTTTGCTTTCATAATTTAGTATCGTAAAGTTGATTTTTTTGTTTTTGAATATGATTAAGTAAATATGTTTTATCCATATTTATTAAAATCTATTCTTTGTTATTATAAGTAAGTTTTTATTCAGTACTAAAAGACCAAATTTGACCAATAGATTGTCCTCCTTTATCGTCTTTGGCAACTACTTTCCAATAATATGTAGTGCCTGCGTTTAAATTAACACTTAATGTTTTTTCACTAATAGCATCACCAACTTTAGTGAGGGAGGGTTTGCAGTATCAAAGTAAATATCGTAGGTAAGCGGATCATTATCTACATCGCTAGTATCCCATTCAAGCTGTGGTTGATGTGGTATTTAAAGATGCTCCTTTAGATGGGTTTACAGCTTGAGCAGGAAAAGGCAAATGATTTATTGTTGCATCACCTTCAGTATAAAATTGATAAACTGAAGAGTATCCACTTTCTAAGCCTTTATTATCTTTAGCTTTAACACGCCAATAGTATATGACACCTTTTTCTACGGTAACAGACTTAGTAATACTTGATGAATTTACTGTTTGATCTATAACACTAAATTGCGAGTCTTTTGAAATTTCAAGGATATAAGTCACTTGGTCGCCATTGGGGTCTGTAGCAGAGCTCCATGAAAATTCAAGCGTATTGGAAATGCATAACATATTATTTGTAGGAAACAATAAATTTGCCACAACTTCTGGGGCTTTGTTTTCTTCTGGGGTAGGAGCGTCATCATTACTTCCTCCCGAACAACTTATAAATATAGACGTAACTAGGGTATGTAAAAAAAATATTTTATTCATAATCTTATTTTTTAACAATTTTAAAGTTTACTGGTTGCTCTAATACTAATTTTACAAAGTACATTCCTGAAGTTTTACCATTTAAATTTAGTACTACTTCTCTTGAATTGATAGTGTAAACCTTAGAAGATATTAGTTGTCCTCTGATATCATAAATTTCTATTGGAATTCTACCCTCAGTTATTGGCAACGTGATTTTAAAATTACCCGATGTAGGGTTTGGAAAGGGTTGGATGTTAGAGTAAAAATCAATGGATTGTATTAACTCTCCTTCACATTCTTTATCTGTTTTTATTTTTACTGTATCTCCATGATTAACTTCAAGAGAAAATTTAGAAGACATGTGTGTTAAGCACTTCAGCATCATTAACAAATATTTTATAAGGTGCTGTTCCTTTTGTAACATTCACCTCTAGTTGTTTATTGTTTAAGTTTGATTTTAGTGTTATTTCTTCAGCAGCTTCTACTTTAACAATATAGCATTGATTTTGAGTGTCTCCTTTTATATTAATACAAATTTCATAATCATTAGGATCTATATTTTCAAATGTTTTTTCATTAGTAAAGTCATATACTTTCCCTTCAAAAGTCACTTCATAATCTCCCTGCTCACTAGCTGTAATAGTTAGAATGCCATTGTTTTTGTCTGGGCAGGTTTCAGAATTAACAGCTATAGTAAACTGTATTTTGGATAGTAAAATCCGGGTTTCTAAAAATTCTGGTGTTACTAATGTAGAGCCAGCGTTTAAAACTCTATCACTTCCTTCTAATGCACCACAATCTGGTGTTGCTCCATTTGTAATACCTGTTAATTCGACACCAGCATTTTTTGCAGCAGAAGCGTTAAGTAAAGTGAAGTCTCCATTGGTGGCATCTGCAAAGTTACTACCTTGGCTTGCGAAATCTAACAATACGTTGTTCTCAGGATTAAATTGATAACCATAATTAGAACAATGAGCTGTATAAGCATTAAAATCTGTAGTATTTAAACTTGGGCTTGGATTTAAGTTAACCCAACCTTGATTTGCCCCTGTTGCACTTAGTTTTTGACGAACATAACTAAGCCTATAATTAGATCCATTCATAAAAACATTATTTGCAAAATGTCCATCTTCCATACTTCCAGAAGCATCTTCTTCTGGAATTCCAAGTTGTTGCCAGTTATCAATTTCTATATTCCAAATGCTACAAAACTCATCATAGTTCCAAATAGTATTATTATAATAATTTACAGGTTCTTGCATTCTGTTGTAACGAGGCCCTAAATATAAAAATTCACCAACGCGTTCTATTTCAATAGATCCTGTATAATTATCTGCTTTAAAATTATAGATAAGGTTATGGTGAGCTGTATAATTTTCTGTATCCTCCATATAGAAAGCTACAATTTTTTGTTTGTTGTAACCTCCATCAGACACAGGTAAACCGGTAACATCATGAACTTTATTATAGGCAATTGTGGCGCCTTTTAAGTCCAAAGACCCAATTCGCCCTGTGCTTGTTGCTTCCAATGGACCTGCATCTTCACCCATTTTCATAGATCCATAAAAATCTGAATCTAAAATATCCACTTTAGCGTCGCCTCCATCAATTCTAATTTGAAATCTGCCAGCTTCACCAAAAGTACATTTACTAATACTTGTATTATCAGATTTGTTGATATGTATACCTGAAGTAAAAACACCAATCCACCCAAAATCTTCTATAATACAATTTTCAAAAGTGTTATTTTGACCAGAGCGCAGAGCTACCATATTCCCCCAACTATGTCCTATATAAGTGTTTTTGAATGTGTTATTTGAACTGTTACTTAGGTAAATACCTTTATTGTCAGTATCATTTTGTCCATATCCAGTAGGTGTCCAAAAAGGATATAAATATCTAAAAGTACTATTATCTATTGTAACATTATTTGTGGATTGCGCATCTACATTACCTGCAACAAAGTTTATTCCCGAAATAGATATATTACTCCTATTATTTAAAACAAGTACTCTTTCTCGGGTTTGAAGTTCTAAACGATTTTTATTTATGTTTTCACTTGCTTTTGGGTAATAATACAACTTATTGTTATCGATAAACCACTCACCAGGAGTATCTACCAAGTTTTTATGAAGCACAAAACCCCAACTAAATTTAAATCTTGTTGATGCTATAGCGCCATCAGATTTCCAATCTGTATTGTTATTAATGGCTTTAAAAGATACTGTGTTTCCTGAATTTGAAACTATATTACCATATACATACCTTCTCATTTTACCAGTCATAGCTCTAATAACACCTCCTGTTAAATCTACATTAGGTATAGTAGTGTCATCGAAAGTAATTTGTCCCGTTGCATTTGCTCCAGAAGGTTTTGTCCCATTAATTAAAGGCGCATATCCACCTTCATTATTATGAGAAATTACTTCCATCATTTGATCTATAGTTCTGTTTGGGTGTCTGCCTAAATTTCGAATTTTTCCATTTGAAAACAATTGGCTATAATCTGTTTCAATATTTAAACCAGAGATATCAGTAACTTTTACTCCTGCTGCCATACCAGTTGCATCTGTCCAAGTTCCTGTTACTAAATCTGCTCCAGTTACCAATACATATTCATCATTAAAGTTTTTAAGAGTAAGGTTGTTTTTGGTTATTAAAATGCGTTCCCTGTAAATTCCTTCATGGACTATAATAATGTCTCCACTTGATGCTTGATTTATCGCTTCGGTTATAGAATAAATTTTGCTAGGGTCTTGAGTTACTATAGTTTCCTCCCAAGGAATTTCGGTAGAGTATACATGTACTTCATTCTGTGCAACAATTTCAGAAAAGCTTATTAAGCTTAATACTGAAGTTAAAGCAATAGTGATAAACAATCTTTTTTTTGGATTCATTTTTTTATTCTGAAAGTTTGTTATTTTCTTCAGCAATACGCTTTTTTTGTTTTTCACTCAAACTACGTTTAAAATAATCTTCAGGTTTGTAATTAATTCTTGGTTCTTTCATTTCAGGGTCGTGTAAATCTTTACTTAAATCACAATCAAAGCGCGTAAGAATAGAATGAAATTTATCTTTTCCGCCAAGATTAATAAAATGTGCCATTCCCCAAGTAATGCCACGTCCATCTTTGGTGTCTGTAAAAGCATCTGGAACAAAAGGAGCAGCGGCGTAAGGCATCATTTCTGTTATAGAAGCGATTTCGAAGTTTACACCATCTTTAGCAAATTGTACTGTATTGTGTTCATTTCCATCTTTGTAAACTAAAGCAGCAATACCGTCTTCAAAAGGGAAAAGTGACGTTTCATGACCTGAAGAAATTATTGGATTTAATGGGTGTTTTGTGAAAGGCCCTAAGGGATTATCGGCAGTTGCTAAACCTTGCATTCTAATCCAATCACCTTTTTTACCAAAATCTGATTTATAATATAAATATATTTTTCCGTTATGAACTAAAGGGTAAGGGTCGTGAATAGAATATTGATCCCAAGCGCCTTCGCCACCATTTGGAATTACAATTTTATTATAAGGCGTCCAAGGACCATCTGGTGAATCTGCATATGAAACAGCTACTGGACAATCGTCTCCACGTTTACCGCTGGCCTCCATAAAACCTTGATAGTATAAATAGTATTTACCTTTCCATTGTAGTATATCTGTTGTAGTAACAGCTCTCCAACCTACAATTGGTTTTTTAGGTCTTTTAATAGCAACCCCTTGTTCTTCCCAATTGAAACCGTCAGTACTTGTAGCGTACCAGATTTCGGCTAAATCCCAATCTGCTGAAGGGATAATATCGCTAGACTTTGCTGCACCTTGTGGAGGAGTTGGTGTATTTCTATACGTATACCAAACGTAATATTTACCATCATGAAACAATACTTTTGAAGGGTCTCTGCGAGATATTGTGCCATCATGATTATTATAATCAAAGCCCTTAATGTCTGTATATTTAAACTGCGAAAAGAGTTCGTTATCCTGTGGTTTTGGAGCACTATAATTATCATATAAACGATTTAAAGCCGCGCTTAATTTAAAATTTGGTTTTTCATTTGGTAGTTTTTGAGGAAAGGTACCATGCTCTAGAATTGGTTCTTGTTCTTCAGATACTTCTTGATTACAAGAAAGTAGCAAGCTTAAAATGCTTAATATAAATAGCGATTTTTTCATAGTTTGTTTATTGAATAGTTATAGTTACTGTTTGAGTTTCAAAACCTTTTACTTTAGCATTGATTTTTACTGTTCCTTGTTTTCTAGTAGATTGAATAATTGCCAAACTTCTACCTTTAGCAGTTGTAATTTTTTTAGATTTAAAATCCTGAATATTACTTCTTGCTCCATTATCAACACCTAACCAGCGAGAGTTTCCTTCAATAATAAACTCAATATCAGCATTTTCGGTTTTAACGTCATGTCCGTTTTTATCTATAAGTTGTACTTCCAAATGTGCTATATCATAACCATCTGCTTCCAACACTTTTTTGTCTGCTGTAAATTTTATAGCTACTGGTTTTGATGTGGTGTTTAGTTCTGTCACTATTTCTTTACCATCTAAACTTGCTTTAGCAGTAAGTGTTCCAGCTTCATAAGGAATTGTCCATCTGAATAATTTATCTGGGCTCATTTCTCTGCTTCCTAAAGAACGTCCATTAAGAAATAATTCCACAGCAGTATAGTTTGTGCAAACTTCAACAACAACAGGTTCTCCGTCTTTGTAATTCCAATGCATATTAGAATCTCTCCATTTAAAAGCATTACTATTTTCTGGTAATTGTTGCCCAGAAATACTAGTTTGCTTGAACCCTGATTTAGAGACAGGTAGCGTTCCTATAGAAATATGGGGTTCATCTACCCAAATACTTTTGAAGTAGTTCCAACCTTGGTATTTAAATCCTGCTAAATCCAATAAATCTCCCCAACCACTTTTGTTAGGCCAATCGCCATGACGTTCGCCCATGTAATCAATGCCGGTCCACATAAAAATGCTAAAAACCCCTGGATGGTCTTCAACTTGTTTCCAATCGTCCCATGTGCCTGGGTTTTCGTTAATGGTAATATGTCTATTAGGCCAATGCTTAATAGCCCAAGGAATATCAAGGTTTCTGTAGCTAAATCCCGAAATATCTACTGCATCTGCATATCCACTAACCATACTTGTTTGAGGTACTACCATATTGGCAGTAACCACTCTAGTCGGGTCTAATTCTCTGGTCCATTTGGCTAGTTTATGAGCTGTTTCGGCCAAAATATACTCGCCTTTTTCAGCCGCGTCATAGTTAGCTTTAATCTCTTCGGGTGTTAAAATAGGGCCGCTGCCCCAATATTTTCCTGATTTCTGAGGATCATTAGGATCTTTCCAAAAGCCAGTATCATATCTATAGTGTAAATAAGTCCACTCAATTTCATTACCTATACTCCATTGAAAGACAGAGGGGTGATTTCTGTCACGCAACATGGTGCGGGTTAAGTCTGTTTTTGCCCATTCTTGGAAATGCTCCACATAACCACGCGTGATATAGTCGAAGCTACGGTCGTGATAGTTTGTTCTTTTGTCTTTAGCATAGTCCCATTCGTCAAAAAATTCGTCTTGAATAAGAATACCCATTTCGTCACAGAGTTCTAAAAACTCTTTTGAATAAGGGTTGTGTGCTGTACGAATGGCATTAACGCCACAGGCTTTCAATGCTTCTAAACGTCTTTTCCAAACCCCTTTTGGAACTGCTGAACCAACTAGGCCTGCCGCATGATGAAGACAAACACCTTTAATATTTGTAAGTTTTCCGTTTAGTTTAAATCCGAAATCTTTACTAAACTCTAGGCTACGAATACCAAATCTAGTGGTGTATTCATCAACTGTTACTCCATTCTTTAAAACTGTAGTTACTGCTTTGTATAAATTTGGAGATGTTATATCCCAAAGTTGAGGATTGCTCACTTCTAAATTTTGAGTGAATGTTTCTTTTGTTTTTGAATTCAATGAAAGCGCATTGGAACTTTGAGCAATCATACCACCCGAAGGGTCTAAAATTTTAGTTTCTAAATTGAAAAAAGCAGCATCCGCATATTGGTTTTCAACATCAATTTTAATTTGAACTTTTGCAGAATTGTCATCAATTTGAGGTGTGCTGATAAAAGTACCCCAAATAGGAATATGCAACTTGTCCAAAACCACCAGTTTTACATTTCTATAAATTCCACTACCCGTGTACCATCGGCAGTCGGCATATCTCGAACGGTCTACATGCACTGCTAAAATATTGTCCGACCCATCGGTTTTTAATAAATCGGTTAAATCGTAATTGATAGGGGAATAGCCATAAGGGTTAAACCCTAACTTAGTACCGTTTAGCCAAAACGTAGCGTTATTGTAAACCCCATCGAAATTGATAAACGTACTTTTTTCAGTAGGAGAAGCAGGTGTTTTAAAATGCTTTTGATAAATACCTACGCCACCAGGTAAATAACCAGTTGCACCTTCCCATTCTTCGCTAAAAGATTGTTCTACACTCCAATCATGTGGCAAGCGAATATCTCTCCATGAGTTATCATCTAGAGGAATAGTAGTTGGTAATTCTTTATCTTCTACTAAAGTAAATTTCCAATCGAAATTGAAATCTGTTTCGCGTTCTAATCCAGTATTTTTAGTTTGATTTTGCGTACATGATGACAAAAGCAAAATGTTTAGCAATGCAATAAATAGTAGTCTCATTAGTGTGTCTAGTCGTTTGTTTGTAAATATTTGATATAGGTGTAATATACACCATAAGTTTCATCTCCTTCGATAAAATCTGTGGTTAAAAATGTTTTTCCTTTTTCAAGTTTAACATCAAAAATAATTTCTATATCATCTTTATTGATGTTTTTTTCAAGAATTTGATTTGCAATATTGATTTGAACTTTTTTAGGAGTAATAGTTTTATAAGTAAACCAGTTTTTTGGATTTTTGTTTGGAATTCCTAAAATTGGTCCCTGACATTCTTTTGGCCATCTTCTACAAGATATTCTATACATTCCTTTTTTTCAATTTTTAGTGCATGCGTGTCATTTTTATTTTTTAAGCCCTCTGCAACCTGTTCACTTTTCCATATAGGTTTATCATCACCTATAGCGTGCTGGATAGTAAGTTTTATTTCGTTTTGAGATTTGTTTCCAATAATTGAAGTAGGAAACTCGTTATATTCTTTGTTTAATTTAGTTTCTTTTAAGAATGTTTCATTATCCTGAAGCATTTGTTCTACTATCTTTGGGTATTGATTGGCAACATTGTTTCTTTGTTTACGGTCTTTTTCAATATCAAAAAGTTGTTTACCGTTTATTAGTCTCCAATTATCTTTTACAATACAAGTGTTATCAACATCTAAAGGTTTTTTCCAATCTTGACGGTTGTGTACAAATATTGTTCTCTCCTCTAGCTTATCTTTTTTCTTATGTAGAAGAGGTGTTAAGTCTAAACCATCTAATTTAGTGTCTTTTGGAATAGAAATATTGCATAAACTTGCCAATGTAGGTAATATGTCTACATGGGTAGTTGTCTCATTAATATCCCATCCGCCTTGAATATTTCCGTCTTTCCAACGGATGAAAAAAGGTACACGATGTCCGCCTTCAACTCTTTGAGTTTTTCTTCCTCTAAGTCCCATATTGTATCCCATGGTTTCATCTCGACTAATGCCACCTGTTGCTCCATTGTCTGTCATGAAAATTAGAATAGTATTATTAGCAATTTTATTTTGTTTTAGGTAATTTTCAAGCTTCCCGAAGTTTTCATCAATATTAGCAATCATACCAAAGAATTTAGCATTTGGGTATGCTTTGTTTTCTAATGCTTTATAAGGTTCAACATATTTGTCGTCTATATAATGTGGGCTGTGAGGAGCATTTGTAGGTAGATAAATGAAAAAAGGTTTCTTGCCATCTTTAGCATTATCCATAAATTTTATGGCTTCTTTAAACCACACATCAGTACAGTATCCTTTAAAAGGTTTAGGTTCATTGTTGACGTAATACGTATCATTAAAATAATTATTTCCCCAATAGTCTGACAATTCACCAACTCCTCCAGCAAGATGGTGAGTAGCTACATCAAAACCACAATCTGTAGGACGCACAGGATAATTATCTCCTAAATGCCATTTTCCAAACATACCTGTTTTGTAACCATTTTGTTGAAATAATTTTGCGATTGAATTTGTGCCTTCAGTTAATGCATCTCTACCTTTATATGTTGCCCAAGCACCATTATTAATTGGATATCTCCCTGTGATTATAGCTCCTCGTGTAGGTGTGCAAACAGGACTAACATGATAGTCTGTAAATCGAACAGATTCGTTGTAAAATGAATCAATATTTGGTGTTTTTAACCAAGGGTTACCATGGCAACCTAAATCGCCAATACCTTGGTCATCAGTTAAAACTAGTATAACATTTGGTTGCTTTGTTTCTATTTTTTTACCGTTACAACTAACGCTAAAAAAAACAATTGCAAGCCAAATAAAAAGTTTTTTGATATACATCAGTTATTCTTCTAAATATTTAATATTTGTCTTTTTTTGAGCGTAACTAAATTGAACTAAAAGTACAATTAAGGATATTTTGAAGACGTATTTCATTTAAACATTAAATTAATTATAATTTTAATTTATAATCATGCGCTCCAGGAGCAAAATTGCTGCGAAATATTTTGGTTCCAGTACCTTGTCTTTCCCAATTAATTTCAACACGGTTGTCGCCCAAAACAATGTTTAATAATTTATCTTTCATCTTTTTTGCTATCGTTTTGTATGTTTTATCGAAAGCAATATTATTGATTTCTTTAGGGTCTTTCTTTGTATCATATAATGCAGGATCTAGATCTTCCCAAGAGGCCGATAATGCCCAAAGCAAATTTTCGCCTTCTTTTCTAGTAGGTCTTGTTTTTATTGAAAGCACATAATCTTTGGTTCTAATATAAGCTCTTGGACCAATAACAGCATGTGTTTCACCAATAATATAATCTCTTACTGGTGCTTCTTTAGTTACTATTTTTGCTAAGTCTAAACCATCTAAATAGTTGTATTTTTTTGATTTTATATCAGCTCCTGCAGCACTTAAAGCCGTAGGAGCAATATCTACGAACTCTGTAAATTTTCTAACTACTTTTCCAGCTGGAAATTTTTCTTTATCTGAAGAAACAACAATCATAGGGTTATGGCTATCCCATTCCCAAGGTGTAAATTTTGAAGTAGCACCATGCTCATTTAATTTCCATCCATGATCGCCACAAACATAAATAATCATCCAAGGCTGATTATGTTTTTCGCTATAAGCCACAAAGTCTTTTGCTGCTTTACCAACAAGTCTATCTCCATAAGCACAGAATGCATAGTAATCCTGAATCATTTTCTGTAATTCTTCTTTAGACATATGATCTGTATACTTGTTTTTAAGCAACTTTTTCATCTGTGTGGCGATTGCTTCTAATTCCTTTTCTGTTACTTTAGGAATTTTGTAGGTATGCTTTTGGAAACGCTCGCGATAATCGGCTGGAGGTAAAACAGGAGTATGTGGAAAATCGAAACCTATATGAGCAAACAGAGGTTTTGATGGATCAACCCCTTTAAATTTTAACTTTCCAGCATTAAACAGCTTGTTTTCATTAACTAAGTATTCATTAAGAAAATGTGCGTAATAACCATCCCGAGTTTTTCCTGCTGGTTGCGGACTTACTCCAGAAATAATCATGCCTTTTGATATAGATTCTTTTTCACCTTTTTTGTAATGTCGTATTAGGTCATACTTTTTTGTAACTTTTTCCGCTACAACTCTATACTTTTCATCTTGCTTTATTAATTCGTCACACACGTATTCAAAATCTCCTTCTGCATTAATAAATAATTCAGCCCTGTTTACTGGTTTGTCCAATAATTTTCCGTCTATTTCCTTGATGCTTCCATAGGTGTGATCTGCTAATCCCTCAAATCCTAAACTTCTAAAATCCATATCAATTTGATATACATTATGTTTTTTTGAATTTCCCTTATCATCTAATCCTTTAAGTCTATAACCTAATTTACCAACATGAAAGGTTTGATATCCTAATGGAACTAACTGTTCTGGAAGAGAAGGTTTCATGTGTTCCGCTTTATTGTTATGCCACTCAAATTCATAAATACCAGACCTGAAGGTGTAACGCCCTTGATGCATTACCGCCCGTGATGGAGCACAACCCGTTGCTTGGCAATAGGTGTTTATAAACGTAGTACCTTGTTCTGCAAGTTTATCAACTTCGGGAGATTCTATATACCCCAACTTACTCATTTCTTGACCATCAATTTCTTTATTAAAGGTTTTTACCGAATCGTACCTTTGATCATCCGTTAGTATAAATAAAATATTTGGTTGTTTTGAGTTTTGAGCGACTATAAATTTACACCCGAAAAAAACTAATAGCACTAAAAAAATATTGGTTTATTTTTCATATTCTTATGTATATAATATTAGTATTTTTCTAGGGGAGCTACTTTGCTTATTATTGTTTTGGGCGCATCGTGTTCTTTAGTATGTAAATCATACTTTATAATTGTTCTTTTTAGCTCGTCTCTTTCTTTTCTGTGTGCCTCAGAAACCAAACTCCAATCTTTTATTTTAGGAAAACTTATTAAGTCCGAAGGTGTTTTGCTAACATCATACCAAACATTATTTCCATCTTTTAAAACCATATTACCCCTTACAATTTGGGTGTCTTTGTGATAAGCATATATCCAAGATCTGTGCGTTTCCTTCTTTGTTTTTAAAAACGGAATTAAACTTTCTCCATTCACTTCATAACTATCTGGAATTTTCACATCAGCTATATCTGCTATTGTAGGAAGCATATCAGACATATTTACCAATACATCTTGCAATCCTTTTTTTGTCATATTCATTCCTGGTGCATAAATGATTAAGGGTATATGAGTTCCTTTTTGTGATACAGGACTAGATTTTCCATAACCACTAGTACCATTGTCTGCACAAAAAATAAAAATGGAGTTATTTTCAATACCGAGTTCTTTTAATTTGTTCATGTATTGCCAAACTTGGTAATCCAAATAATTAACATGATAATGAATACCATCTTCTGTAATGGTTTTATTTGTATTGTAAACACCGTTGTCTCCTGTTATGTTTGGTTTTACTTTTGAGTATTTTGAACCATTCCAATTAATCTTTGGAGTCCCTGGCCACTTGTTTCCAGATTCAGGATGTAAAAAATCAAAAGCATCATGCCCTAGATGACTGGTGTGATATATAAAAAAGGGTTCATCGTTTTTTTGTTTTCTTTCCATGAATTCAAAAACAAAATTCAATTCTACGTCTGGACCAAAAGTATTTAAGCCAAATTCCTTTTTTGATTCCTCAGTATTAGGCCACCATTCTAAATTATTTTTTGCGTTTGGATGATTTAACAATTGTACATGAGGTTTCCAATACCAGCCAGATTGCACATAGCTTTTCTGTGTTAATGCTTTGTTTGTATCTGCATTATATATTTTCTTTTTGCCATTCATTTTTCTTGATTCCAGTCTAAAATCAGTAGTGTGGATAGCTTTGTTATATGAGCCTTCTCCGGGTGTAAAACAACCTTCATCAAAATTAAATCCACTAATATTCATTTGAGTTTTACCTGCCCAATATGTGGCATATCCACCTGCTTTAGCAATATGGGCAATTGTATGCGGGGAGCTATCGTATAAATCCCAAGTACTCTTTCCGTTTGGGGCTTTACCCTTATCTTTATTATGCCACCACTTATGTAAATGTGCATACCTGCCTGTCATCATCATAGCTCTGCTAGGTCCACAAACGGTAGCAGCCCAAGCAGTTTTAATGTAGCATCCTTCTTCTGCTAATTTATTTAAAACAGGAGTTTTTGCTCTATATTTATCATCTGAAGTATCTCCACCTTCCAAACCACCGCCTTTTGGTAAACTCCATACAGTAGAACCGTAAATGGGTAACTCCCGAGCGCTAATATCATCAGCGTAGAGTAAAATGATATTTGGTTTTTTTGTTTTTTCTTGAGTTTTAACTTCTTTAGAAAGTTTAGCAGAAGAATTGCAACTTTGAATTAATATTAAGAGTAAAATTATGGTAAGTCTTATCATTTTTAACCTTTCAGAATTATACACAAACTATGTGTTAGAGTCTAGGGTATTACTAATCTAAACAAATTAAATGGATATTTTTGTTTTTTTGACAATCACATGTTTAGTAATTAACAACAAATGTTCACATATTAAATTAATTAGTATTTTCTATTTATATTGATGTCTAAAATTAACTAGAGATTAACTTTAAAATGAAAAAAATCAACATACTAATCGTTGCAGCGGTATTAGTTTTTTCCTGTAAAACTAAAGAAACAGAAACTCATACTGATATTTCTTCTGAAAAGCTAAAAGACCAAAACAAACAATCTGAAATTAAATCTGATGGATTTTACCATTATTCCATTTGGTATGCTTTTGTAAACAGAGTTTTTGAAGGAGATATAACAGCTAAAACTCTAAAAACTAAAGGCGATATTGGTTTAGGATCTTATAATGCTTTGGACGGTGAGTTGATTATGTTAGATGGGGTTTTATATCAAGCAACGGAAGATGGTAAGGTGCAAACACCAGATGATAACATAAAAATAGCTTACGCAAACACTACTTTTTTTGATGCTGAAGATACTTTTGGGTTAAAAAATATCCCAAATTACAAGACACTTCGAGATAGCATTAACCAGCATATGCCTACCAAAAATATTTTTTACGCTTTTAAAATTCATGGTAACTTCAAGACAATGAAATGTGGAGGATTGCACAAACAAGAGTCGCCATTTGAAACAGGATTGGATGTTTTAATTCCTAATCGTCCTGTTTTTGAACGTGAGAACTTTTCTGGAACCATGGTTGGTTTTTTCTGCCCTGAATACATTGGTAATATTAATGTAGCAGCTTATCATTTGCACTTTGTATCTGATGACAAACAATTTGCGGGACATGTTATGGAGTTTGAAGCTACCGATTTAAAAGTTGAAGTAGATTATATTTACGAATATACTTTTGCATTACCAAAGACCGATGCTTACTTAAAAGGTAATTTTGAAAAGGAATTTCAGTATAAGAAGAAGTAATTAGTTGATAATCTCTTTTAATTTGTCATTTCTAAAGCAACGTTCTTCTCCAAGATATTTGGGGTTTCCATGTTTTTCTGACCAAAAACCTTCTAGAATATCTTTAGAAATACATTTGTAAACTACAACGCCTTTAAACGTTGTGTTTTCATCTTTGTAATTAAAGTTGATAACTAAAATATTGTCTTTAAAAAAACCAGAGCCAAATTGATTTTGAGTATTATTAATTAACCACTTTGCGTTTATTCTATTATTTTCATCCAAAGTTAAATGAAGTGTGCCCTTGTATGTATTTGACAGTTCATCTTGATTACTTCCAATAACAGAATATTGTCCTGTGAGTTCTTTAACCGTCATGGTTTTATGATTTTGTTAGTGATCAACACTATTTTTTGATGGTTTACACCTGTGGTAAAAAAGAGATAGATGTCTCCACCATCTTTAATTTTGAATTTCTTACGAATGTTTTGAACAGATTCTGGGAAATTTCTAGTTGTTATATTAGCTTTTTTAATTCTTAATCTATTGATTTCCTTTTTATTATAATTAATGGTATTTACAATTTTGAAAGTTCTTCCAGGGAAATCTACTAACGTTTCCGAAGTATATAAATGCGAATGTTGGTGTAGTTTGGAAACATTTAATTGTTTTGAAATTGTATTAAAAGCTCCAGATTTTAATATTGCAGCATTTGGTTCGTATAAATAGGTGAGTGGTACGCTATAATTGACTAAAGTATCTTTTTCATCATTTAAATAGAAGTTGAAATTTTCATTTTCAGTAGATTTTAAATTAACTGTTTTAATAGAAATGGAATCATTACAACCGTTTTCTAGAATCCATAATAATTCTTTAACTTCATTGTTTACGGCAACTACATGAATGGCTTTAACGTTTTTTAATTCATTAATACCTGAGGAAATATCCAATAAAGGCGATGTTTTTAGCATCACATTTTTGGAGTACTTGAATAATACACCTATATTTTCGGGAACATTGGGTAAGCAATCTTTTAGAAAAAACACTTTACCTTTAGTGTCATGGCGTCTGGAAGGATCAACATAAATCCAATCATAGGCCTCCCCTTCCTTTTAAATGCTCAATACCATCAGTAGTTACGGTTTTAATATTAGAAATTTGGAGTTGATTAAAATTATGATTTACTATTTCAGAAAGTGTATCATTTATTTCAGTATGAATTACAGAATCAAATCGTTTTGAAAAGTAAAAACAGTCTACTCCAAAACCGCCAGTAAGGTCGATAATGCGTTTTCCACTAATTAGTTCAGCTTTGTATTTTGCTGTAATCTCCGAAGAAGTTTGTTCAATATTTAGCTTATTTGGATAGTAAATATTTTCAGAATGAAACCAAGTCGGTAATTTTTTTTACACCTGTTTTTAGCTTCAATCTGTTCAATTATTTCAGAAGTTTTAACATTAGAAAAAGAAGTTCCTTTCAGAATAATAGAATTAATATCTGAATTTAAATTATTATTTATAAATTCTTGTATTTCAGTATTTAAAATATAATTATTCAAATGAAAACTATAAGTCTTTAGTCAGCTTTTTAACAATCTTGTTTTCGGATAAAAAGGCTTTAGAAATTACCTTAATTGCTGTGTAAGCTGGCACAGCAATTATTAGACCTATCACACCAAATAAAATTCCTGTAATTAATATTACTAAGAATATTTCCAGCGGATGAGACTTTACGCTTTTTGAGAAAATAATAGGCTGACTTCCAAAATTATCAACCAATTGGCCGATAACAAAAACTAGTAACACCCAAAGCGTTTTTGGTAAAATAACGTCACTAAAACTCTCGCCTAGATTACTTGTCATGGTTAATATCAACATTAATCCAGCACCAATTAAAGGACCAACATAAGGGATTAAATTTAATAGCGCACACAGAAAAGCAATTACAATTGGGTTTTCAACGCCAATAATTAAAAGTCCTATGGTATATATGATGAATAGTATTAGTATTTGAAAAATTAAGCCCACAAAATAGCGCGATAACAAGTCTTTTATTTTTGTAGAAGATGTTTTCCAATTAGATTCTTTTTGGTCTGGAATAAAAGTTAGAATACCATTTTCGAATAGTTTACTGTCTTTTAAAAAGAAAAAAGAAATGAATAACACCGAAAATAAACCAATACTAAAACTACCTAATCCACTAACTACAGAGTTTAAGAAATCGGGTATAAGTGAAAAATCTACTTTAGATAATAAATTAGATTCTTTTAAAGATTGCTCAACATCTATTTGATGTAAATCGAAATATGTGACGATTTCAGCATACAAGTTTTCAATATTCCCTTGTAATTCTTCAATATTTAAAAGTGATAGATTCTGTCCTTGTTTAATTATCAAGGGAATGAATAAGCCTACTAATCCAGCAAAGACGCCTAATAGAATTACAATTGTAACAACTACAGCAATTGTATTTTTGAATTTTAGTTTGCGTTCTAAAAATAAAACAATTGGTCTTCCTATTAAAGATATAACTGCTGCAATAGCAACGTAACCTATAACAGATTGTATTTGGTATAAAAAGTATAATAAAAGCGCAACGCCGCAAATAATACCGACTGCTTTTAAAATACCGTTAGAGATTGTGTTGGAATTCATGTTGTAAATATATAAAACACTTTACAACAATTGCTTTGTAATTTCGTAAAGTGCAATATTGGTAGCTTGTACAACATTCATACTGCTATTTTGCCCAAACATATCAATATGAATAACAGTATCTGATAGCTTTAAGATGTCTTCCGATACTCCAAAATTCTCATCGCCCATTACTAACACTATTGGTTTTTCTTTTGAAAATTTGAATTTATGAATAGGTTGGCTATTCTCAGTTATTTCCAATGAAATGATTTGGTAGTTTTTGGTTTTAAATTGATTTACAATTTCTAAAGCAGAAGGTTCTATCTGAAAATCAACTTTTTTTCAGTTGCTCTAGAGGTTTTGGCAACCTTTCTACCAATAGTAATGTTGTTTCCACAAAGTATTAGTTTTTCTATACCAAACGCATCTGCAATTCTAAATAAACTACCAATGTTTGGCGCATTTGTAACATTGTCACAAACTAATATGATTGGAAATTTTTGCTTTTTGAAGTTTGTTGTGTAGTGGGTAAGTTGCAATTTATAGATGCCATTTTGAATTATTAGAATTACATTTAACAGCTAGATGATTTGGCCAACAACCTAAACAACCACATGTATAATGATAACTATCAATTCCAGTTGTATAAGAATGATTATTGATTTCAGTCATAGTTTGAAAAACAAATGCTAGTGTTAAAATTAATGCTAGAATTTTGAATTTTATTGAGAATTTTTTCACGTTAATTTTAAGTTTTTAAATTAATTCTCAAAAGCATATTTCACAATATTAGCACCCATTTTAAGAGCTTTTTCTCTAACATCTTCGGGGTCATTATGCACTTCTGGGTCTTCCCAACCATCACCTAAATCGCTTTCAAAAGTAAATAGTAAAACCAATCTACTTTCGTGGAAAATACCAAAAGCTTGCGGACGCTTTCCATCATGTTCATGGATTTTTGGTAGGCCATTTGGGAATTTATAGGCAATATTAAAAATAGCATGACTTGTTGGTATCTCAGTTAGTTCTTTATTTGGAAATACTTTTTTTAATTCCTTTTTCAAATAAGGTGCCATTCCGTAATTATCGTCAATATGTAAAAAACCACCAGAAATTAAATAGTTTTTCAAGTTTTCAGCATCTCCTTCACTAAAAAAAACATTGCCGTGTCCTGTCATATGCACAAAAGGAAACTGAAATAGTTCAAGACTTCCTGTTTCAACAGTTTGGGGTTTGGGTGTTATTTTTGTTTTGATATTTTTATTACAAAACTCTATCAAGTTGGGTAAAGCTGTTGGGTTGCCATACCAATCGCCACCGCCTTTGTATTTTAAAACGGCTAATTCTTGCGCACTTAGGTTGATAATAATACCAGCAAAAATCAAAAACGAAATTATTTTTTTCATCTATTCATTTGTAAACGCTACCGAATGGCATGCAACAATGGCCGCAGTTTCGGTGCGTAATCTTGTGTTTCCCAAAGTTACGGGAATAAATTTATTTTCCAGAGCCATTTCAATTTCATTTAAACTAAAATCGCCTTCAGGACCAATTAAAACTGTTATATCGTTTTTTGGTTGTATTACATTTTTTAATGATGTTCTATTAGTCTCTTCGCAATGCGCGATAAATATATCGCCATTAATATCTTGATTTATAAAATCTTTAAACCGAATAGCTTCATTTAATTTTGGTAAATGGCATGATAAAGATTGTTTCATGGCAGACTGTAAGATACGCTCAAAACGCTCGGGTTTAATCACTTTACGTTCGCTATGATCGCAAATAATAGGAGTGATGCTGTCAACACCTATTTCGGTAGCTTTTTCTAAAAACCATTCGTAGCGGTCGTTCATTTTGGTAGGAGCAACTGCTAGATGTAAGTTATAGTTTCGCTTTGGTTGTAATTTTTTTGAAATGATGTTTGCAACACATTTGTTGATTCCAGCGACTGAAATTTCGGCAGTAAATAACCAGCCTTTACCATTAGTAATATACAATGCGTCTCCAATAGATTTACGTAAAACTTTTACAATATGTTTGCTTTCTTCTCTTGAAAAAGAAAAATCATTTGAAGTTTCGGTAATATCTGGACTGTAAAAAAGTTGCATTACTCTATAGGTTCAACAATTTTTAAAACTTTTATTTCTGAAATTTCTTTAGGCTCAAAAGTTTGCAGTACTAAATAATAACTATTTTTTGAAGGGATATCAATAGTGTAAATATCGTCAATGGCATGTTGTGCATCAATGATTGCATTTTCAAAATCTGGTTGCATATTTCCAGCTTCAAACCAACCTGTATCCCCTCCTTTATTGGCGTTTTTATCCATTGAGTATTGATTTGCTAAAACATTAAAAGGTGTACCATTGTTATACTTTTTTGTTAAATTATCTCGCAATTCATTAATGCTTTCTGTGGTGTATTTAGAGCCGTCTAAATAAATATAAGAGACTCTGTAATACGATTTACTATGCTTTTCTAAAATTTTGTAGAGTGTTTTGTCGTATTCAGTTTTAACTGATTTTACATTGCCTTTATCTAATTTAAATAAAGATTTAGCAAGTTGCGTTTTGTGCTTTTCTTCATTAAAAGTGAATATTTTGCTGTTGAACGCATATTTATCTTCAATAAATTGTTTTGCTTGTTCTTGGGTTTCAATTGAAGTTAAAACGTCTTCTGCATTGTTTTGGGCGGTTAATACAATTGAAGATAATGATAAAATGTAAATAAGTAGGAGTTTTTTCATGTTGATTAAAATTAAGATTTTTCAAATTTAATTTTTTAACCAACTGAGAAATTTTAGAATGCAATAAGTTTTTAAGAATTTGTTGTTTACAACTTTGTTTTGAGTTTTGCCTTACATCTCCCTTAATCCCCTCTAGAAAGAGGGGATTAATGGGTGTGTCGTTTTGTTAAAAAAATAAATATTTTGTTTACGACTTATTTTGGCTGTGAACTACGACTTTATTTTAAATCTTCAATCTAGCCGAGGCCATCACATCCTGCTCAGCAAAATCGCCTTCTAAAAACTTTAAATATCCAACAATAGCTATCATAGCAGCATTATCAGTAGTATATTCAAATTTTGGAACGTAGGTTGTCCAACCAAATTTTTGTTCGCCATCTTTTAATGCTTGTCTAATTCCAGAATTTGCCGAAACTCCACCACCAATAGCGATATGGTTAATACCAGTTTCCTTTGCGGCTTTTTTCAACTTATCTATTAAAATACCAATAATGGTGTATTGAATAGAGGCACAAATATCATTTAAATGTTCAGCTATAAAATTAGGATTCGCTTTTACTTCCTTTTGAATAAAATAAAGAATAGCTGTTTTTAAACCAGAAAAGCTGAAATTCAATCCATCAACCCGTGGTTTTGTAAACGAAAACGCTTTTGGGTTCCCTAAATTTGCACGTTTATCAATTTCTGGGCCAGCGGGATAGCCTAAACCTAAAATCTTTCCACTTTTATCAAAGGCTTCTCCAACGGCGTCGTCTATGGTTTCGCCAATTACTTTCATTTCAAAATAATTATCAACCCTAACAATTTGCGTATGTCCACCAGAAATAGTCATCGCCAAAAAGGGAAAGGGTGGTTTGTTAAACCCTTCTTCTTCAATGAAATGTGCTAGAATATGGGCTTGCATATGGTTCACGTCTATCAACGGGATATTTAAACCATAAGCCAAAGATTTCGCAAAAGAGGTGCCTACCAACAAGCTCCCCATTAAACCCGGACCTCTGGTAAAAGACACAGCGTGCAATTGTTTTTTGCTAATTCCTGCTTTTTCTAAAGCTTGATGTACTACTGGAACTATATTTTGTTGGTGTGCTCTGGATGCTAATTCGGGCACAACACCACCATATTCCTCATGTATTTTTTGACTCGCTACAACATTGCTTAAAACTTTGCCGTTGTGTATTAAAGAAGCAGAGGTGTCATCACAAGACGACTCAATTCCAAGGATAAAAATATTTTGTTCTCTCATTACTAAATATTAGGCACAATAATTGTTAATTTTGGAAACAAGAAAACAACCGTTTCCTTAACAAAATTCGTAAATACAAAACTAGGCATTATTTAGTTTCTAAATTGTGAATGGTTTGTGTTTATAATATTCATTTTTTACAATACAAACGCGCTATCAAAAAAGCACTTAAAATACTATTAAAAATTGTGGCTATCATTTTGCTACTGTTTGTTATTTTGGTGCTAACACTATCTATTCCAGCTGTACAAACTCGTTTAGGTAAATATGCTACAAAACGTCTTAATGAAGATTTTAAAACCAATATTAATATAGAAAAAGTTGGTTTACAATTTAACGGCGATGTAGAGCTTAAAAATATTTACATTGAAGATTTTAAGCAAGACACACTTATTAGTATCAAAGAACTGAACACCTCAATATTAAGTTTTCCAAATTTAGCTAACGGACAATTGGTTTTTGGAGATATTGATATTATGGATTTGGTATTTCATATTAAAACCTACAAAGGTTATAAGGACACAAACCTAGATATATTCGTCGAAAAACTAGAGGGCGATAATCCAACCAAGGGTAGCGGTACTTTTTTATTATCATCAAGCGATGTTTCTATTTATGATGGCATATTCATGTTGTCAGATGAAAATAAGGAAACTTCAAAAATTCTAAATTTTCATGATTTAAATATTAATGCTACAAACTTTTTAATTAGTGGAAGTGATGTGAGTGCTAGAATTAACAAATTAGCTTTTGTGGATAGCCGTGGTGTTGTTGTAAAAAATATGATGACAAATTTCAAGTACACTAGAACAAACATGGTTTTTGATAACTTGCAAATCAATACCACGAATTCAGTTTTAAAAGGAAATTTGAAGTTTCTCTACAAAAGAGAAGATTTGCAATATTTTGTAGATAAAGTTAAAGTAGAGGCTTCATTCAAAGATTCTAATGTGCTTTTGGATGAATTAAACACGTTTTATAACGAATTTGGACGAAATCAATATGCCAAATTTAATGTTAATGTATCGGGAACATTAAATGATTTACATGCTGAAAATTTAGAACTTAATACTAGTAGAAATACAAAGGTTTATGGCGATTTGGATTTTAAAAACTTATTTAGTAAAGCTACTGATGATTTTTCTATGGATGGAGAGTTTAGAAACTTAACATCTACTTATCGAGATTTAAAAGCTTTACTGCCAAATGTTTTGGGAGCTTCAATTCCATCATCTTTTGACAGATTAGGGCAATTCAAAATTAAAGGGAATTCTCACGTTACTGCCTCTAAAGTAAAAGCAGGTATAACTATCGATACAGATTTAGGTTTTATAGATTCTAATTTAGGCATCACAAAAATAAATGATATCGATAATGCCAAATATGAAGGTAAAATTATACTTGAAGAATTTGATTTAGGAACTTTTCTTGAAGACCCTAAAGTTGGCACAGTAACTGCAAATATTGATGTAAATGGTCGTGGTTTTGTTGCAGAAACTATTGATACAGAGGTTACAGGAGATGTATTTCAATTGGTTTTTAACAACTATAATTATCAAAAAACAAAAGTATCAGGAAAAATTAAGAATGGAATTTTTGATGGTATTTTAGTTGTGAACGATAGAAATTTAAGGTTGAATTTTAATGGCTTACTAGATTATTCAGGTGCTATAAATAAGTATGATTTTGAAGCTAAAGTTGATTATGCCAATTTAAATGCATTAAACTTTGTGAAGAAAGACAGTATTTCAATTTTTAGAAGTACTGTTAATATGAATATGAATAGCAGTAGTTTAGATGATGCTTATGGAAAAATAACGTTTAGAAACACATCCTATAAAAATGAAAACGACACCTATAATTTTAAACGATTTAAGGTTGAATCTCGTTTTGAAGGTAAAACACGATTTATAGAAATTGATTCTCCTGAAATTATTGAAGGTGGTATTAGTGGCGAGTTTGTAGTTAATGATTTGATAAAGCTTGTTGAAAATTCGTTGGGAGATATTTATACCAATTACATTCCTTATGAAGTTGCAGATGGTCAAAATATAAACTTCAATTTCAAAATTTATAACAAAATCATAGAAGTGTTTTATCCAGAAATAGAATTAGGTAAAAATACGTTTATACGAGGTAGAGTTGAGAGCGATGCAGAACGATTTAGGTTGACTTTTAAATCTCCAGAAATAAAATATCTTAATAATTTTGCAAAACAAATAGAACTTCAAGTAGATAATAATAACCCTGTATTTAATACTTATGTAGAAGTTGATAGTATTAATACGAAATATTACAACACTTCAAAATTCAATCTAATTAATGTTACAGTAAATGATACACTTTTTATGCGCTCTGAATTTACAGGAGGTAAGCGTAATAATGATAAATTTAATCTTAGTTTTTATCATACAATTAATGAAGATAATAATTCTGTTATAGGTTTCAAAACTTCCGATCTTACCGTTAAAAACTTCAAATGGTATATAAACGGTGATGATGATAAAAATAACAAAATAGCCTTTAATAAAGATTTGAGCTATATAGATATTGATAAATTAAAACTAAATCACGGAAGAGAGGAAGTAAGGCTTTCTGGGTTCTTAAAGGATTCTACAGAAAAAGATTTAAAGTTAAATTTTAAAAACGTTCGACTTTCAAAAATCACACCCGATGTTGATAGTTTATTGCTCACAGGAAATGTAAATGGAAAGTTAGATATTCTCCAAAAAAACGGGAGTTACTTACCAAATTCTAAAATTGTTGTGAATGATTTTCGAGTTAATAAATTTCTACTAGGCGATTTTAAAGCAAATATTATTGGTAATGAAGATTTAACAAATTACAACGTTGACGTAAGTATTGATAATGATACCGAAAAAACATTTAATGCAGTTGGCGATATTACTGTAAAAGGGAAAAATGCTACTATGGATGTAGCTTTAACTTTGGATAAATTGAATCTTGTTCCTTTAAATCCATCGCTGGTTGATGTTTTATCAAATATTAGAGGAGAAGTTACAGGAAAAGCAAATATTATTGGTAGTGTAAATAGACCAGATATTAATGGCGAATTACGTTTGGATAATTCAGGATTTACTATTCCATATTTAAATGTAGATTATCAATTTAATGATCGTGCGCAAGTTGGTTTAGAAAACCAGAGTTTTATATTTAAAAATATAGAATTAACTGACACCAAGCACAGATCCAAAGGTGAATTAAACGGGAAACTTAGTCATGTAAACCTATCAGATTGGAGTTTAGATTTAGGTATAAATACCAAGCGCTTACTTGTCTTAGATACTAAAGAAACAGAAGAGTCTTTATATTACGGTACTGGTTTTGTTGGAGGTACTGCAAATATTTATGGTCCTACAGAAGAGCTAGTAATTAGTGTGGTTGGAGAAACAAAGCGCGGTACAGTTTTTAAAATTCCATTAAACGATACTGAATCTTTTGGAGATAATTCATTCATTCGTTTTATAACTCCAGAACAAAAATTAGCACGTGAGAAAGGGGAGGTTTTTGTATTCGAAGAAATTAAAGGTTTGGAATTAGATTTTGATTTAGATGTTACTCAAGATGCCGAAGTAGAAATCATCATCAATAAAGAAACAGGACACGCCTTAAAAGGTCGAGGAGTGGGTGGTTTATTAGTTGAGATTAACACGAATGGGAAATTTAATATGTGGGGAGATTTCTCAGTATTTGAAGGGGTTTATAATTTTGCCTACGGAGGTTTATTTCAAAAACAATTTATTGTACAGCCTGGTGGTACTATTGCATGGGAAGGTGATCCATTAAAAGCTCAAATAAATATGCTGGCTACCTATAAAACACAAGCTAATCCTTCTCCTTTGTTAGATAATCCTATTAATAGAAGTATTCCTGTTGAGTTAAATATTAATATAGTAGGAGATTTAGAGCAGCCTAAACCAGAATTTAGTTTTGATTTCCCCAATGTAAATTCAACTATAAAATCTGAGTTAAATTATAGATTAGAATCTACAGATGATAAACAAAACCAAGCTCTGTATTTGGTGTCAACAGGTTCTTTTTCTAGAGGTTTAAACGATTTAAATTTCTCGGGAACTATCGCAGAACGTTTAAATGGTATTGTAAATGGTATTTTTTCTAGTGAAAACGGGAAATTCAATTTGAATCCTTATTACGAAGCTGGACAAAATCGCCCAGATTATCAAACTGATGACAGAGTTGGTTTAACATTTCAAACACAATTAAATGATCGTGTGTTTTTTAATGGAAAAGTAGGAGTGCCTGTAGGTGGAGCAGGAGAAACTCAAACAGTTGTAGCGGGAGATTTAGAAGTTAATTTTCTATTAAATGATGAAGGAACACTAACTGCAAAAGTTTTTAATAGAGAAAATAGTATTCGTAATTTTGGGGACAATATAAGTTATACACAAGGCGTAGGAATCTCGTATAATGTAGATTTTGATACCTTTCAAGAACTTATTCGCAGTTTATTCAAGAAAAAGGAAGATACTGTTGAAGTTATAGTACCAGAAACAAAAGAAGAAACTGAAGAATCTTTGCCTGATTTTATTTCTATTAAATCATCTAAAAAGGATAATTAGAAGTAATCTTACATACCCTTTTTATTAACAAAATCTATATTATTGTTAACTAAAACGTTATAGTTTCAAAATCATATTAAAATATGATATAAGTTATAGAAATATGGTTTTTGTTTAGTAATTTTACCTAGAAATTAAAAGATTTAATGTCTACAAAAATTAAGAAAATAGGTGTTTTTACATCTGGAGGATTCTCCTGGGATGAATGCCGCTGTTAGATCTGTTGTTAGAACATGTGCTTACCATAATATTGAATGTTATGGAATTTACAGAGGATATGAAGGATTGATGGAAGGTGATTTAGAAATCATGAACGCCCGAAGCGTAAAAGGCATTATTAACAAAGGGGTACTATTTTAAAATCTGCGCGATCTAAAGAGTTTCGTACTAAAGAAGGACGACAAAAAGCATTCGATCAACTAAACAAAGCAGGTATTGATGGTTTAGTTGCTATTGGTGGTGATGGAACTTTTACTGGAGCCATGATCTTTAACGAAGAATTCGATTTTCCTGTAATGGGAATTCCTGGAACCATAGATAATGATATCTTTGGTACATCACATACTTTAGGTTTCGATACTGCACAAAATACAGTTGTAGAAGCTATAGATAAAATTAGAGATACAGCAAGTTCGCATAACAGGTTGTTTTTTATAGAAGTTATGGGACGCGATGTTGGGCACATTGCTTTAAACGTTGGAATTGCTGGTGGTGCTGAAGAAATTTTAATTCCTGAAGAAGATTTAGGATTAGATAGATTAGTAGAGTCATTAAGACGCAGTAGAAAATCTGGAAAATCTTCTAGTATAGTTGTTGTTGCAGAAGGTGATAAAATAGGTAAAAACATTTTTGAACTTAAAGATTATGTAGATGAAAACATGGAAGGCTACGATGTTAGGGTTTCTGTTTTAGGACACATGCAACGTGGAGGTTCACCATCTTGCTTTGATCGTGTTCTAGCTAGTAGAATGGGTGTAAAAGCTGTTGAATCTTTATTAGACGGCAAAACCAATTATATGGTTGGTTTGTTAAATAATAAAATGGAATTAACACCATTAGATAAAGCCATAAAAGGAAAATCAAAAATTAACTTAGAATTATTGCGTGTCTCAGATATTATGAGCACTTAACATTTATAAACACGATTATGTCAAAATTAAAAATTGGAATTAACGGATTTGGGAGAATAGGTAGAATTGCTTTCAGAGTAGCAGCTTCTAGATCAAATGATATTGAAGTAGTAGGGATTAATGATTTATTAGATGTAGATCATTTAGCTTACTTATTAAAGTATGATTCTGTTCACGGACAGTTTGATGGAACTATCGATACAAAAGATGGTAACTTAATTGTAAACGGAAACACAATAAGAGTAACTGCTGAACGTAACCCAGAAGATTTAAAATGGGATGCTGTTGAAGCGGATGTTGTTTTAGATTGTACTGGAATTTTTACAACTTTAGATAAAGCTCAAGCACACATTACTGCGGGAGCTAAAAAAGTTGCAATTTCTGCACCATCTGCTGATGCACCAATGTTTGTAATGGGTGTTAACCATAAAGATATAAAAGCTAGTGATACAATTGTATCTAATGCGTCTTGTACTACTAACTGTTTAGCGCCATTGGCTAAAGTAATTAACGATAAATTCGGAATTGCTGAAGGTTTAATGACTACAGTTCACGCTGCAACAGCAACTCAATCAACTGTTGATGGTGTTTCTAAAAAAGATTACAGATTAGGTAGAGCTTCATTAAATAATATTGTACCTGCTTCAACTGGAGCAGCTAAAGCTGTTGGAAAAGTAATTCCTGAATTAAATGGAAAATTAACTGGTATGGCTTTTAGAATTCCTACTGTTGATGTATCTGTTGTGGATTTAACATGTCGTTTAGAAAAACCAGCACCTTGGGCTGATGTTAAGAAAGCTTTAAAAGATGCTTCTGAAGGTGAATTAGATGGTGTATTAGGTTATACTGAAGAAGGTGTAGTGTCTCAAGACTTTGTGTCTGAACCTAAAACAAGTACTTTTGATGCTAATGCAAGTATGGCATTAAATGATGGTTTTGTAAAATTAGTGTCTTGGTATGATAATGAGTTTGGCTATTCAACTAAATTGATTGATTTAGCTCAACATATCGGTTCTTTGTAATTAATTATTAATATATTTCCACAGTATTATTCTCTGATAGTGCTGTGGATTTTTTATATCTAAACTTATGATTTTAATTGTTGATAGTGGTTCTACAAAGTCAGATTGGTTGGCAGTAGATAATAACGGAAATAAATTAATGGATAAAATCCGCACAAAAGGATTAAACCCAGCAATTTTAAGTGAGAAAAAGCTGTTTAAAATTATTAATAAAAGCAATGAGTTAAGAGATAATAAAGAAAAAGTTACACACGTTTTTTTCTATGGTGCTGGTTGCGGAACTGATAATGCAAGAGAATTATTAAATGGTGTCTTAGGAGAAATATTTACAAATGCACATGTTGAGGTAAATGAGGATACTTTAGCAGCTGTTTATGCTACCATTAATCACCCTAAAGAAGCTGCTGTAGTTTGTATTTTAGGCACAGGGTCTAATTGTAGTTATTATGATGGCAATGTATTACATCAACGTGTTAAATCTCTTGGTTATACATTAATGGATGATGCTTCTGGCAACTATTATGGTAAGCAATTAATTAGAGATTATTATTTTGATCATATGCCAGAAAATGTAAAAATTGCTTTTGGTGCTAAATTCAATATGGATGCAGATTTTATAAAATATAATCTTTACAAGCAACCTAGTCCAAATGCGTATTTGGCAAACTTCGCCGAATTTATGTTTTTGCATAAAGATTCTGAATACACTATTAATCTTATTAAAAATGGTATAAGAGTATTTGCAAAAAATATGATTATGCAATATAAGGACGAACTTAAAACAGTTCCTGTGCATTTTGCTGGTTCCATTGCATATTTTTCTCAGAAAGAAATAAAAGAAGTAGCAGATGAAATGGGCTTTAAAGTTGGTAACTTTGAGCGTAGACCTATCGATGGTCTGGTGCCTTTTCATACTGCAGACCTATAAAATTTCAATTTTTTTAAGTAATACTTAATATCCGTGCCAAAACATATTGCGATTTATAGTTCTAATAATGAAAACAAAAAGGGACTTATAAAACGTATACTTTCTGGCCAATTCAATCTTAATATTTCTAAATTAAATCACGAACTTTTTCAGATATTACTTTAAATCGGTTTATAGATGAAGAAACACGTCATGGACATATTGATGTTAAAACTTCAACTAAAAATAGCTTAAAAAATTCTTCACAAGGTGAACGAAAAAGGGCTTTGTTAAAGCACATCATCTCTAGAAATCCTGAATGTATAATTTTAGATAATTTATACGATAGTTTAGATGTTGAAGCTCAAGAAAACATCAAAAAGACATTAATCTATTTAAGTGAAACAACTTTAATAGTTCAGATTACAAATCGAAAACGTGATATTTTACCGTTTATTAAAACCATCTACAAGTTAAAAAATGGCGAATTGTTATTACAGAAGTATTTAAATGAATCCAATACTGGTAAATTTCAAAACTTCATCCACGAGTTACCGAAGCCTTTGAGCAATGAAGCTAATTCACCTGAAACACTTATAGAGCTTAAAAACGTGAGTGTAAGTTATGAAGATAGATCAATACTTGATAATATTTCGTGGGTTATTAAACAAAGTGAGTTTTGGCAATTGATTGGTCCAAACGGTTCAGGAAAAAGCACCATACTATCATTAATATTTGGAAATAACCCTAAAGGGTATAATCAAGATATGACGCTTTTTGGAATGAAAAAGGGTAGTGGTGAAAGTGTTTGGGATATTAAAAAACACATAGGCTATTTTTCCTCAGATATGCTTATAGGTTTTAAACGAAGGGATTCCATAGAAAAGATGATTATTTCTGGCTTTTTGGATTCTGTAGGGCTGTATAAGTTTCCTAATGAGCGACAAATTAGTTTAGCACATCAATGGTTGCGGATTTTAAATTTATTAGATAAAAAGGATAAAAGCTTTACAACATTATCGGAAGGTCATAAACGATTAGTTTTAATTGCTAGAGCAATGGTTAAACAACCACCATTACTTATCTTAGATGAACCCATAAACGGACTTGATGACGATGATGCATTATTGTTTTCAGAATTAGTAAATAAAATTTCAACAGAAAGTAATACTGCTATTCTTTATGTTTCTCATAGAAAAGAAGAGTATATAGAACCTGATTTTGTTTATGAATTGATACCTCAAGATATGGGGTCAACTGGTGAGATATGTTAGAACCCCTAATACCTTACTATTTGTATTACTTTTAGTAAATATACTTTCGTATATTTAAAGTCTATTATTTTGAATCATGATATTCCCCCCAAGGACAAAAAAAGAACTAACTATATGGGTTATAAGCTCCATAATTGGAATAATAATTCTTGGTGCCTTTTTTTATTGGAATTAAATTTATTGAGGATATAAATTACCTTATTACCTTTTCATTATTAGTTTTTATCTTACTTATTATTGCTACTGCAACAGTTTTGTATTTGATCTGGTCTCAATTAGAAACTGAGGTTGTAGAATCTTTTTTGAACAAACGATTGACTGAATTAGAGTTGGAACTGCAAAAAACTGAAGAAGCATCAGATCAT
The DNA here is from genome assembly GCF_055808955.1 of Jejuia sp. G7-7. Taxonomy (NCBI): domain Bacteria; kingdom Pseudomonadati; phylum Bacteroidota; class Flavobacteriia; order Flavobacteriales; family Flavobacteriaceae; genus Jejuia; species Jejuia sp. G7-7. The sequence goes on along the minus strand of NZ_JBVVSZ010000001.1, from coordinate 1,146,174 downwards.
AAATCTATTTATTTAGCCAATATGAGTCATGAAATACGGATTCCTTTGAGTACCATTTTAGGTATGATTCGAATGCTGAAAAATACTGATTTAGATTCTGACCAGACTGCTCAAGTTGAAATAGCTGAGTATTCATCTGAACATCTATTGCAACTAGTAAATATGATTTTGAATAACTCAAAAGGTTATGAGCATGATTTGAAATTAAACATGGTGACAATTGATATTGAATCTGATTTATCTAGATTATTCAAAATTTTTGAATATCAAGCTTTGGGAGAAAGGTTTGAACTTTACAAGTAATTTTATGAGTGATAAAAAGCACAACTTTTTGTTACTTGGAGATTTAAGTAAAATTCAGCAAGTTTTAGTTAATCTAGTAAGCAATGCCATAAAATTCACTAATAATGGTAAGATTGAAATTACTATAGACCATACAGTTACGCATGACGACCATCAAGTGGTAACATTTTATATTAAGGATACTGGAGTTGGCATGAATAAAAATGAAATGGAGCATGCTTTTACTGATGTTGAAGATGGAAGTACTAAACCCTTACAACATTATAGGGGATCTGGTATAGGATTATCTGTCACAAAGAAACTGGTAAAGTTAATGGGTGGAGATTTAAAAATTGAAAGTAAAGAAAACGAAGGTTCTACTTTTTATTTTAGTTTACAATTGCAAAAGACACTTAATGTAAAAGAAGAGTTACCTCTGGAAAAGCCTATTCTACTTAATAAATTTGAATACAGATTTAATGTTTTAGTAGCAGAAGATAATATAATGAATCAAAAAGTGATTAAGTTTTTGCTGGAGCGTCAAGGTGCAGAATGTACATTTGTAACCAATGGATTGGATGCGGTTAACCTTTATAAGGTTATCAATTTTGATATGGTTTTCATGGATATTTATATGCCAAAAATGGATGGGTACGACGCTACAAAAATTATTAAAAACTCTGATAAATATGCTAAAAACAATATTCCAATAATAGCCGTTTCTGCTAGTGCTTTTGAGCAAGACATAGAAAATGCAAAAAAAGCTGGTGTAGATGAGTTTTTAGCAAAACCTATTGATACTGAAAAACTAAAAACGTTGTTGGAAAAATATGCTGTTAAAAAAGAAAGTGTTTCCTAAATACCAGCAATAACAGCAATCATACTTATTTCTACGTTTACATTTTTAGGTAATTTAGCTACTTGAACCGTTTCTCTTGCAGGCGCATTGGCATCATCAAAAAAACTACCGTAAACTTCATTAATAGCGCCAAAATCATCCATGTTACTAATGAAAATTGAAGATTTAACTACGTTGTTAAAAGTTAAGTCTGTTGCATTTAAAATAGCTTCCAAGTTTTTCATTACTTGAAGAGTTTCACTTTTAATATCATCTAAAATTAAATTACCACTCTCAGGATTTATAGCAATTTGCCCAGAAATGTAAAGCGTGTTTCCATATAAAACAGCTTGGTTGTAAGGTCCTAAAGGGGCAGGGGCATGTTCGGTAGTTATTATTGTCTTCATTTATAAGGTTACTATTGTTTTCTAAAGGTAAGAATAAATAGAATTGTATAAAAAGAGAGAGCAAAATATTTAAAGCGTTTGGTCTGGTTGTCTTCGCTGTTCGTATTTTAAATCTTTTAATAGACTAGACTTAATACCAATAAAGAAATTCCAAGAACTTCTAGAGCTGAAAGGTACCCAACTAAAATTCATACGCCAGCTTAATAAATCTCGTTCAAAGCGCAATTGTGTAAATGTAAATCCATGATTTTTAAAATCATAACCAGAAGAACCACCAACTGACCATTTAGGTGATAACTCTATATCTCCAGAAAACATTAAGGAGTGTGAAGAAATTTCACTATTTCGTCTTTGATTACTGTAATTAACAGCATAGGCTAATCGTAAACTCCAAGGCACTTTAAAATTATAGAATTCGCTATTTTTTTCTTCGTCATCATCTGATTTCTGGTCTAATTTTTTACTTGTATAATCTTCAGAACGACCAAATAAATCATCTGCACGACCACCGTTACGTATATTTTCTTGTACACTGGGGTCGTTTCTATCATCTTTTTTCTTATCTCCATTTTTACTGGAAAGAGAATAACTCATATTTACGTTAGCACTCGTAAGTCTGAATAAACTGCCTCCATTATCAATATTAAACTTATCAATTCTTCTGTTATTATTATCTAATGCATAAGGATCTAAAGTAGCACTAAAGTTTACGCTTAATTTGTTGTCAAATAATTGTGTACCTCCATTCATTCTTACAGGACTCCATTGTAAAGAGTCACCAGCAAAATTATATGCGGTAGAAAAGTTAAGGTTATTAAGAAGAATTATTTTTTTAGGTTCAGTAGCAGTACTGTCTTTATCTCTAACTTTTGCCTCAAAATTATTTGAAAGCGATAAGCCCATTGAACTAGAGAAGTTTTGATTAGGCGCACCAAATAAACCTTGTTCAAAGCGAGAGAACTCAACCTCATCTGCAGTTAATCCGTCTGCCGTAACAACCTCGGTATTGTAGCTATCATAATATTTATCAAACGCGGGGTTAATGTTATAATTTATAGATGGTCTTATTACGTGTCTAATTGCTTTTATTTTTTTGTCTTCTCCCTTTTTTTCAAAATTAAACATTCCGTAGATAGTCGTTCCTATACTTGTACTGAAATTGTATGTTCTGTAGGAGTCAAATCCGTTTATAGTATCGGTTATGGTTTCACGAGTATCAAAATCAAAACGTTTATCTATGGTTTTAAACGTCCATACTTCATTGTAATTTGTACTAGCACTTACACTAAAATGTTTAAAAACTTTAAAATTTGTACTTAAAGGTATGGAGTGCTGAAAGCCTGTTTTTGCATCATCAAACATCTCTTTTTTGAAAAATAAAGAATCTGTAGTTTGAATTCTATTTTCACCTCTTACATTATATTGAAAGTTAATATTTTGAAAGACACCTTTTTTACTTCCTGTTTTAGGCGCAAAAGGAAATATTCTTCCCATGTTTCCTTGAAATGTAGGAAGGGTCATATTTATTTGCTGCGTTTGGGTGTTTTGTGAGTGTGTAGCAGTTAGGCTAAAATCCAATTGCGGCTCGCCTTGAAACGTTTTGGAATAAGAAACAGAAGACGCTAGAGTATTGTTTAAGAACGCACCAGTTGTGGCTTGATTTAGAGATGTTCTGTAAAAGGTACTACTTCCTAAATTCACAGATGCTGAAAATCTGGAATTAGGACTTGCTTTTGCATCTTGACTATGAGACCAACGCAAATTGTATACGGTAGATCTTGAATAATCTGGAAAACCACGTTCGCTAGTAATTAAATTCTCATATCTAAATCCAAAATTCCCTCTAAATTTGTAACGTAAAGCATAAGTGCTTTCACCTCTAATACCATAACTACCATTGGTATAGTAATCCCCCATAAGTGCTAAATCTACATGATCGCTAATAGCAAAGTAATAACCACCATTTTGAAGAAAATAACCGCGCTCGTTTTGTTCTCCAAAAGTTGGAATTAATACACCTGAGGTTTGTGTTTCAGATTGAGGAAAGAAACCAAAAGGCAAACCTAAGGGTGTAGGTACGTCATATATAAAAAGGTTAGCTAAACCAGTTACAATTTTTTTACCTGGAACAATTTTGGCCTTTCTTAGCTTTAAATAATATTCAGGATCTTCAATGTTTTCTGCTGTTGTATATTTAGCGTTTTTAATAAAATAAACAGAATCATTTTCTTTTTTTGTAATACTTGCAATAACAATACCTTCTCCTTGCTCAGTAACACTATTATAAATTAAAGCTTTTTGCGACTTAGTGTTAAAACGCATTGAGTCTGGCTCTACCTTATTACCTGTTTGAGTAAATACTGGTGCTTGTGTATATTCTCCCAAAGAATCTATAATACCTCGTGCATAGACTTCATTTTTCTTGTAATCTATAGTAATATCTCCTGCTTTAATGTTAATGTCTCCATAAGTAACTTCAGCATTATTGTAAAGGTATATTTTTTGTTTTTTCTGATTCAAAGAAGTGTAATCGGTAGCTTTGTAAGTAACTATGTTTTCTAAAAACTCTTTCTTCTTGGGTTTAATGGAATCAACTACCGTAGTGTCTTGAAGGGTTTCAGTAACTTCAGGTTTAATAATACTATCTATAGATTTTACAATAGTATCTTGAGTTTTTGGTTTTATGGGTTCGCCCTTTTTAGGGATATCTTGAGTATAGCAGAACGTGTTGATAAACACTGTAAAACTTAAAGCAAAAAGTATTTTAAACTTATTTGTACGCAACGCTTTTAAATGTATTTTTGTAAAAGTATGGCTCGGTTTTTGAAACGCCAAAATTACATATATTTTTTGTGGATTAATTTATATTTCTCTATAAAAATTATCATTTGAAATAAACCGATTTGTTTAGCCGTTTAAATCTTTAAAACATTGCAAAAATTGAGCCTTTCTTAGAAAAACTCAAAATTTGTAAAACTTAAAAGATTATAATTTTTAATTATCACATGAAAACGAACAGAATATTACTTTTCGTATCTTTTATAATAGTATTAACATTTCCAAAAATAGTTAACGCACAATCTGTTGATAAATTTGTTGTGGTTTTAGATGCTGGCCATGGAGGAAAAGATCCTGGTAATTTAGGTAATGGTTTTAGGGAAAAAGAAATTGCCTTAAAAGTTGTTTTAGAAGTAGGGAAGCAATTAGAGAAAAACCCCAATATAGAAGTTATTTATACACGTAAGAAAGATGTATTTATAGATTTATTTGTGAGAGGTAAAATTGCAAATAAGGCAAATGCAGACTTATTTGTGTCTGTTCATTGCGATTCCCATAATACACAAGCCTATGGCGCAGGTACATTTGTTTTAGGTTTACACAGAAACAAAACAAACTTTGAAGTTGCTAAAAAGGAAAACTCGGTTATTTTTATGGAGGATGATTATAAAAAGAATTACGCAGGGTTTAATCCTAATTCTCCAGAAGATGCTATAAGTGTTATTTTAGGGTTAGAAGAATATTTAGACCAGAGTATTTATTTAGCTAGTTTAATACAGGATAATTTTGTAAAACTCAAGCGTAAAAATAGAAAGGTTAAACAAGCTGGTTTTATTGTATTACACCAAACCGTAATGCCTAGTGTTCTTGTAGAATTAGGTTTTTTAACTAACAATAGAGAAGGTAAATATTTAAATTCTAAAAAGGGACAGCAACAAATGGCTGATGCGATTCTTAGTGCAATTCTTAAATATAAAAAGTCATTAGATTTGAATACTGAAGGTATTTCAATTAAAAATAATGATTTAATAGAATCTTCTCCAATTCAATTTGATGGCATAGATTTTAAAGTGCAAATAGCAGCAAGCTCCAGAAAACTCATGCCAAAACCCTACAACTTTAAAGGATTAAACAATATCTCAAGAACTAAAGAAGGTAATTTGTATAAATATTTTTATGGAAAAACATCCGATTATAACCAAGCAAAAACACTTGTAAAAGAAGCAAAAGCAAAAGGTTATAAATCCAGTTTTGTAGTTGCTTTTAAAGATGATGCAAAAGTTCCTTTAACCGAAGTTTTAAAAACAACTTCTAATTAACAAGTTACTATCTAAATTTATTTTAAATTTGTTTTTAAAACAAAGCATATTTTGAAAATATCAAGAGAAGTAAAAACTGCAATACTTGCAATATCTGGTATAGTTTTATTATACTATGGCATTAATTATTTGAAAGGAAATGATCTTTTTAATTCTTCTCAAACATTTTATACTGAATATGATAATGTTGAAGGTTTAGTACCATCAACACCAGTTACAATAAACGGACTAAGTGTTGGTAGAGTTGTTGATGTTGATTTTAAAGGAGATGGTTCTGGTAAATTAAAGATAGAGTTGCTAGTAGAAAGCGATTTTGAATTTTCAAAAAACAGTAAAGCAGAATTATACGAAACGGGATTAATAGGGGGAAAGCTATTGCCATTATACCAGCTTTTGATGGTGCAGAAAAAGCAAAAAAAGACAGTTTTTTAGAAGGAACAGTAAAAGCAGGATTAACCGATTTGGTAAACCAACGCTTAACGCCTTTGCAAGAAAAAATTGAAATTATGATGGTAGGTGCAGATTCACTACTAAATAATTTAAATCAGGTTTTTGATGAAAAAACTAAGGCTAATTTAAGAGGAAGTATTGCGGGATTAAATGAAACTATGCAGAATTTTAAAACTGCTTCAAGAGGTTTTAATAGTCTTATTGCAAGTAATCAAGAAAAATTAAACAGTACTTTAACCAATGTTGATAATATTTCTTCAAACTTATCTAAAACTACTCAAGATTTGGCTGAGGCTGATTTAAAGAAAACTATTAAAAATTTAGAAAACACTATCTCAAATTTCAATAGTATTTCTGCTAAAATCGATAAAGGCGAAGGCTCAATAGGTAAGCTTTTAAAAGATGATGGTTTATATCAAAACCTAGAAGGTGCTAGTTTACAACTAGAGCAGTTGCTAGAAGATATGAAGTTGAATCCTAAACGATACGTTCACTTCTCGCTGTTTGGAAAAAAGCCAAAACGCTATGATGCTGAAGGCAACGAAATTAAAGAAACTAACTAATTTATTGTATTCAATATGCAGTACTTGCCCAATATTCTCTTTGCAATTATCCTAATTTCTGGAATAGGCTACTTTACCAAAAATGTAAAAAAGCTCATTAGAAATATTAAGTTAGGGCATGAGGTAGATACAAGCGATAACACATCTCAACGCTGGAAAAACATGATTAACATTGCCCTTGGGCAAAGTAAAATGGTGCGTCGTCCAGTATCTGGTTTTTTGCACTTGATTGTTTATGTAGGTTTTATTATCATTAATATTGAAGTTTTAGAAATCATTATAGATGGTTTATTCGGAACCCATAGAATTGGTTTAGAGGTGTTACCAACTTCAGTTTATGGGTTTTTAATTGGCACTTTTGAGGTGCTAGCATGCTTAGTATTCGTCTCAGTTATCATTTTCTGGATTAGAAGAAATATTTTAAAGTTGGCGCGTTTCTGGAAAAGTGAAATGACCAGTTGGCCAAAAAACGATGGAAATTTCATTTTATATTTTGAAATGGTGTTAATGTCACTCTTTTTAATAATGAATGCTACCGATTTGGATTTTCAAGCATTAAATTCAGGAAATATAGTAAGCCAATATATCTCGCCATTATTTTCAGGGTTATCAGAAGCAACACTTTATGCCATTGAAAGAGGTGCGTGGTGGCTACACATAATAGGCATTTTAATATTCTTAAACTATTTATACTTCTCTAAGCATTTACACATTCTGCTAGCATTTCCAAATGTATATTTTGGAAGGGTTAAACCTCAAGGCGAGTTTGATAATTTAGAAGCAGTTACTAAAGAGGTAAAGTTAATGATGGATCCAAATGCTGATCCATTTGCAGTTCCAGCAGAAGACGCAGACGATGAAGTACCTGCAAAATTTGGAGCTAGTGATGTGTTAGATTTAAGCAGAATTCAATTGTTAAACGCTTACACCTGTACCGAGTGTGGACGTTGTACTAGCGAATGTCCTGCAAATCAAACGGGTAAAAAGTTATCCCCTCGTAAAATAATGATGGACACTAGAGATCGTCTAGAAGAGGTAGGGAAAAATATAGATTCCAACAATGGTGAGTTTAAGGACGATGGTAAACAGTTACTGGAAAACTATATCACAAAGGAGGAGTTATGGGCGTGTACCTCATGTAATGCTTGTGTTGAAGCTTGTCCGGTAAGTATTAATCCGTTGTCAATTATTATGGATATGCGACGCTATTTGGTCATGGAACAATCCGCTGCACCAGTTGAACTCAATAACATGATGACCAATATAGAAAATAACGGTGCACCTTGGCCATACAATCAAATGGACAGGCTAAACTGGAAAGACGAAAAATAAAATAATTTTGGCGTTACCACAAGGGTCGGGCTTTCGGCAGTCGCTCTCTGCGAGGAGCTTCAACAAATGCCTCAATCCCTAACGCAAAAGAACATTTAGAAATATTAAACCAATTCCTATAGTTTTTAAAACTTAGGGATTGTTCAAAAAAATAACTATGAGCGAAACACTCAAAGTGCCAACAATGGCAGAATATATGGCTCAAGGCAAACAACCCGAAGTATTATTTTGGGTAGGCTGCGCAGGAAGTTTTGATGATAGAGCAAAAAAAATAACCAAAGCTTTTGTAAAACTATTACATAAAGCAAAAGTAGATTTTGCTGTTTTAGGAACAGAAGAAAGTTGTACTGGTGATCCAGCCAAACGGGCAGGAAACGAGTTTCTATTCCAAATGCAAGCCGTAACTAATATTGAAGTTTTAAATGCCTACGAGGTTAAAAAAATAGTTACAGCTTGTCCGCATTGTTTCAATACCATAAAAAATGAATATCCAGAATTGGGTGGGAAATATGAAGTTATGCACCACACACAGTTTTTAAAAACACTTTTAAACGACGGACGTTTAACTGTTGAAGGTGGAAAATTTAAAGGAAAACGTATCACGTTTCATGATCCTTGTTATTTAGGTCGTGCTAACAATATTTATGAAGCACCCAGAGAACTTATACAAAAGCTAGAAGCAGAATTGGTTGAAATGAAAAACTGTCGAAAAAACGGTTTATGTTGTGGAGCTGGAGGTGCGCAAATGTTTAAAGATGCTGAACCTGGAGATAAAGAAGTAAATGTTGAACGTACAGAGCAAGCTTTAGAAGTGAAACCAGAAATAGTTGCAGCAGGTTGCCCGTTTTGTAACACCATGCTAACTGATGGTATGAAAGCAAAAGAAAAAGAAAACGTACAAGTTATGGATGTTGCTGAGTTAATTGCTAATGCTCAGGATTTATAATTCTAGTCATGTTGAGCTTAGTCAAAGCATCTAAATGAATTATTCTCTTTCAAATCACAAAACAAAAAAATGCTAGTAGACTTTAATACATTACCAGAAGAATCACGAGTTTGGATCTACCAAGCCAATCGATCATTTACACCAGAAGAAATTGAAGCAATTCAAAATAAATTAAACGTTTTTATTGAAAACTGGACAGCTCACGGAAGTGATTTGCAATCCGGTTATCTTATTAAATACAAGCGATTTATAGTTATAGGATTAAATCAAAACTTAAATGCTGCTACGGGGTGTTCTATTGATGCGTCAGTACATTTTATTCAACAATTAGAAAAAGAATATAATGTAGATTTAATGGATAAAATGAATGTGTCTTATAAACAAGGCGAATTCATTGCCCACAAAACTTTAATCGATTTTAAAAAGATGGCTAAAGACCGAGCCGTATCTAAAAACACTATTGTTTTTAATAATCTAGTAACCAATATAGCGGAGTTTAAAGAGAACTGGGAAGTGCCAGCGAGTGAGAGTTGGCATAGTCGGTTTTTGTAGATTAATCTGGGCTTTCTTTGTCATTTCGAACGTTGAGAGAAATCACAAAAAGTATAAGGTAATCTACAAAAATAATGTGATGTCTCGATCGTGCCTCATTTCGGCATGATAAAAAGGAATCTATAATCTCTACTAAACAACTTTCTTAATGACCCGCAACTTATGCGAATGCATCTTAGTATCCACGTTATAAATCCCAGAATGGTCTAGTCTGTCAATGCGAACTTTTCCATGGGCGTGAATAATGTAATTGTCTTTCATAATAATACCTACATGAATAATAGCACCTTCATTATTATCAAAAAATGCTAAATCTCCAGGTTCACTTTCTTCTATAAAGCTTAAAGCATCGCCTTGAGTGGCTTGTTGTGATGCATCACGTAATAATTTATAACCATTGAGCTTATACACCATTTGTGTAAAACCAGAACAATCAATACCAAAAGGTGTTTTACCTCCCCATAAATACGGACTATTTAAATACATGAAAGCAGTTTGAATTATATTACTCTTATCAGTAACTCCTTCGGTTAAAGTACCGTCAAAAGAATGATTAAGGATTGACAAACCGTTTAAAGTAGAGCCTAATTGAATAGGGTAAAGCTGCTCATGTTCATCTTGTACAAATTCGACTAAATCTAAAGAAAGCTTAGGAGTTTCAGAATTTAGAGTGTTATAATCATCAGCTTCAATTTCAAAATATTGCTTATTGTCTATCCAACCTTCATATTTATCAAATGCCAAACGGATTTTACTCCAGTTTTTACGTTGCTCCAGTACTTTGAAAAAATCGCCATACAATACTTGCGACACCAATTCGCTTTTATCGGAGGCTTCAAATCGTAAAGGAACGATACTTAAATTACAAATTCCGTATTGCATTCAGGCAGATTAATTACGTTCTATTATTATTGCTGAAGCGCCACCACCACCATTACAAATAGCTGCAGCACCAATTTTTGCATTATTTTGTTCTAAAACACTAAGTAATGTAATTAAAATTCTAACTCCAGAACAACCTAGCGGGTGCCCTAATGAAACAGCACCACCATTAACGTTAACGTTAGTATCAGTCAATCCTAAAATTTTCATATTTGCTAAAGCTACAACTGAAAATGCCTCGTTAAATTCAAAATAATCAATAGTATCTTGCGAAATACCTGCTTTATGTAATGCTTTGGGTAATGCTTTTGCTGGCGCAGTTGTAAACCATTCTGGTTCGTGGGCTGCATCAGCATAACTTTTTATAGTTGCTAAAATTTTTAATCCTAATTCGGTTGCCTTTTGTTTACTCATTAAAATTACTGCGCCAGCACCATCATTTATGGTTGATGCATTGGCAGCTGTAACAGTCCCGTCTTTAGAAAAAGCGGGTCTTAAACTTGGTATCTTATCTAATTTTACTTTCGTGAATTCTTCGTCTGTATCAACTATTATGTTGTCCCCTCTGCGTTGAGGTACTTCAACTGGAACAACTTCGTTTTTAAATTTTCCAGACTTCCATGCTGCTTCAGATCGTTTATAGGATTGAATAGCATAAGCATCTTGTGCTTCTCTAGAGAATTCATATTCTGTAGCGCAAGCATCCGCACAAACGCCCATAGCGTTTTGATTGTAAGCATCAACTAACCCGTCTTTTTGTAAGCCATCAACTAAAGTTGTTGGTCCAAACTTTGTTCCTGTTCGGGCATATAAATAATGGGGAATTAAACTCATATTTTCCATGCCGCCAGCAACTACAATCTCGGCATCGCCTAGACTGATAGCTTGCGCACCATACATTACCGCTTTCATTCCAGAAGCACAAACCTTGTTTACAGTTGTGCAAGGTACCGAATTTGGCAAACCTGCACCAATAGCAGCTTGTCTAGCTGGTGCTTGACCGTTGCCTGCTTGAACCACATTGCCCATAAAAACTTCGTCAACCAATTCTGGTTCCAAATTAATTTTGTTTAATGCACCTTTTATCGCAACCGAGCCTAGCTTTGTTGCTGGTACAGTAGATAAAGCGCCTAAAAAACTACCAATTGGCGTTCTTGCGGTAGATACAATAACAACTTCTGAATTCATATTCAAAATTTAGAATTACTTAAAGCGAAAATAATCAATTTTTAATAGATTAAATAAGTATGAACAGGATTATAAAAATCTAAATAACCACCAAGAATTTGTTACATTTGATAATATTATTTTCAATTCATGAAAGACTTTATAAATAAGCTATATAGAAATCACTCATTGATTTACAAAGCCTTATTATTTGTTTGTACTACGTTTTTAATTGTGTATTTATTTCCTAAGAGTGGAAAGTTTAAATATAATTTTGAAAAGGGTAAGCCTTGGCAATCTGAAGATTTACAAGCACCTTTTGATTTTGCAATAAAAAAATCTCAAGATGAAATAGAACAAGAAAAGCAGGAAATTAAGGATAGAGGACTTTTGTATTTTGATGTAGACGAATCTATTAAAACGAAGGTTGAAGAAGAGTATAAAGCGAATTTCAAAAAGACTTTTCCCGATTCTCTTTCTGTTGAAAGGTTGAATAGCTTAGCGATAGTTGGGAACAATATTATTTCAAATCTTTATAATTATGGGGTGTTATCTGAAAATTACAATTTTAAGGATGATAAACAAGTCAATATCCTTAGCGGAAATATAAAAAAGACGAATACAGCTTTTGGTAATTTAATAGCTCAAGAAGAAGTTAAAAAAATTATTGAAAAAACTTTAGATGCTCGAAGATTGAATCAATACAAATCTGAGTTTACTTCATTGTTTTTTGATATTATCAAACCTAATCTATCCTATAACAAATCTTTTACAGAAAAAGCGCTTACGGACGAATTAAATAAAATATCATATACCAGAGGTAGTGTAGAAAAAAATACGCTTATTATTTCCAAAGGAGAAGTAGTTGAAGGCGATAAATATCAAAAATTAAAATCGTTACAATCTGAGTATGAATCTCAGGTTTGGAATGAGTCCAATTACAATTGGATTCTGTTTGCTTACACATTACTTGTAGCTTTAGCTCTGTTGATGTTATTGCTGTTTTTGAGAAAATATCGTATTGAAGTATTCGAGAATAATACCAAAGTAACCTTTATATTTTTTAATGTGTTATTGATGGTTTTTATTACGACTTTGGTGGTAAACTATAATTCAGAATATCTTTATGTAGTTCCTATTTGTGTGCTGCCGTTGGTTTTAAAAGCCTTTTTTGATGCGCGTTTGGGAATGTTTGCTCACGTTATTACCGTGCTTTTATTGGGATCTATTGTACCAAATAGTTATGAGTATATGTTTTTGCAAATTATTGCTGGTATTGTAACGATACTTACTGTTTCAGAATTATATAAACGTGCTAATTTGTTTATTTCAGTAGGTCAAATTACTTTAATATATATCATAGCTTATTTCGCCTTTTTTGTAATCCATGAAGGTAGTATTGAAACTATAGATTTAAATACGTTTCTGCTATTCATTTTATGTGGATTAGCAACACTTTTTGTACAGCCATTAATTTATGCTTATGAAAAATTGTTTGGTTTAGTTTCTGATGTGTCTCTATTAGAATTGTCTGACACTAACACAAAGTTATTAAAAGAGCTATCGAATGTCTCACCTGGTACATTTCATCACTCATTGAATGTTGCTAATCTTGCTGAAGCTTCTGCAAATGAAGTTGGAGCAAATGCCATGTTGGTTAGGGTAGGTGCCTTGTATCATGATATTGGGAAAATGGTAAATCCAAATTATTTTACGGAAAACCAATCTACGGGAATTAACCCGCATGATGAATTATCTTCAAAAGAAAGTGCAAGAATTATTACCGACCATGTAATTAACGGCATTGAAATTGCAAAAAAACATAATTTACCAGATAGAGTTATCGATTTTATTAGAACCCACCATGGGACTAGTGTGGTGTATTATTTTTATATGAAAGCAAAAGCGTCTGACAAGGAAGTTGATGCAAATTTATTTAGATACCCTGGTCCTAAGCCCTTTAGTAAAGAAACCGCTATTTTAATGATGTGTGATAGTGTTGAAGCTGCTAGTAAAAGTTTAAAAAATCCAACTTCTACAAAAATTGACGCTTTCGTTGAAAACATTATAAATAAACAAATAGAGGAGGAGCAATTTTTAAATGCGAATATTACATTTAAAGAAATTCAATCCATAAAGAAAGTCCTAAAACACAAGCTTGCAAACATTTATCATTTACGAATTGAATACCCTGAATAAATTCTAAAAAAAACGAAGAAAATGTTTGTGTTGTTTAAGATGAAAAACTAAATTTGCATCCGCATTTAAACTAAGTGCGTAGTTCATTCAAAATTATTGGAGAGGTGCCTGAGTGGCCGAAAGGAGCGGTTTGCTAAATCGTCGTACCTAGAAATAGGTACCCAGGGTTCGAATCCCTGTCTCTCCGCAAATTATTAGATACTATTCGGGGTGTAGCGTAGCCCGGTTATCGCGCCACGTTTGGGACGTGGAGGCCGCAGGTTCGAATCCTGCCACCCCGACTACCTAGTAATAGGTGAAACTAAAACGCTGTTAATTATATAATTTTCAGGTGTTTTTTGTTTTTTATGATACCGTTTAAAATCATTCAAAACCAATTAAAAGGTGAACAATTAAGTATATACTTTCTTCGCTGAATTGTCATAATTTTAAGGAGTTTTTTAGGAGTGATTTGACTTTTGTCTTTACAAAATTATTTATTAAGTAAAGACAATAACAATGCTGATAAGCAAAATATTTTTAGTCATTTTCTTTACGAGAAAAACAAGAAGCCTTCTAGGTGAACTATCCATTTATAAACGGAAAACGTTCAGAAACTACTCTAAAACTTAGTGTGCCATCAAATGAATGAGATAGTACCAAAAATAGGATGCGAGAGTATTCAAACAAAGCAAGAGTTTTAAATCAATAACTGGATTAAACATATAACCAATTGCTGGATTACCAAAAATAGTTCTTACAAGAAGATAAAATCATTTCATCTGTGAGTGTTTGAGGCTACATTCAATAATTGTCATTTAACAATATTTGAACTTTACTAATAATTTCATAGTTGTAACTAAATTTACCTTATAATAATTTTATATACTTTTACCATGTTAAATTCTTTTAAATGTCCAATCAGAATAAATTAAAAGATAATCTGTTAATAGAACGTCTTAAAAATGATGACAAAAAGGCACTTACACTTATATATAATGATTTTTGGAAACCTTTATTCATTTCTTCATATAACCTTTTAAAAAACAAAGAACTTTGTGAAGAAATAATACAAGATGTCTTTATTGATTTATGGAACAATAGAAAAAAATACAAATATCGGTTTCACTTCAAGCTTATTTATATGCCTGCACTAGATATAAAGTATTTGCGCAATTTAGAAAACGCAAAATAATTAGGGTAGAATTATATGAAGACTTAAAAAAACGATTTCAGTATTCTACACCTGAAACCAAAATAATGCACAAGGAATTAGTCGCTCAGATTGATGCTGTTGTGGAAACTCTTCCTAAAAAATGTAAAAACGTATATAAACTAAGTCGACAAAAGCAATTAACTCATAAAGAAATTGCCAAGGAACTTGATATTTCGACAAAAACAGTAGAAAACCATATAAGTTTTGCATTGAGAACTTTACGAAGTGCCCTTGGACACATGCTGAGTATTGAATTAATAGTATTTATAAGTCAAAATATAAAGTAACTGATTTATTAATTCAATAATAATTTTTGATTAATCGTATTGATAATACTACGGTTATCAATAATTTCTTGTTGTTTTTTCAAAAAAACAACATTTTTTTTAGGGGATACTTATACAAAAAGACACACTATATATATACCCCATAATCTTAAATCACAAATTGATGAATAAAGAAGAGATAAACAAAGAGGACTTTCAAGAGTTAATTGAAAAATATCTTGATGGAAAAACGACTCTTGAAGAGCTGAAATTGTTAGTTAACTACTACGAAAGCTATCAGCAGGAATACACATGGGTTGAAGAACTAGGTTCAGAAGAAGTAACTAGAAATAGAGTACTCATTAATATCCTTGAAGAACTGCAAAACGATGAAATAAATAGTATTAAGGTCATTCCGTTTTATCAAAAAACTATATTTAAATATTTAGTTGCTGCATCGTTGGTATTATTAATTTCATTGCCCTTTGTTCTTAAAAAGAGAGACAATATTACCGTAGAGCCAGAAGTAGTCAATATCATAAATAATAATATCAAAATTGGAAGCGATAAGGCTACATTAACTTTAGACGATGGTTCTAATATAGTTTTAGAAAAAGGTGAAAGTTTAAGTATCAATAATATAAAAAGTAACGGGCAAAAATTGGTTTATATCAGCAATACAAAAGCAGATAAATCAGAAATTACATATAATTACTTAACAATCCCTAGAGGCGGGCAATTTTATCTTGAGCTTGAGGACGGAACTAATGTTTGGTTGAATTCTGAATCTAGATTAAAGTACCCTACATTTTTTATAAAAGGAGAAAAGCGTGAGGTGGAGCTAGTTTATGGAGAAGCTTATTTTGATGTATCTCCAAGTTCAAAGCATAATGGTTCTAAATTTAAGGTAGTATCAGGAATTCAAGAGATTGAAGTTTTGGGTACAGAATTTAATATAAAGGCTTATAAAGATGAAAGCCACATTTACACAACCTTAGTAGAAGGAAAAGTAGCTATTAATAGTGGTAATTATAAACAAGTCTTAAACCCTAATGAGCAGTCTATTATAAATATAGATAATAATGATATTGTAATTACAGAGGCAGATGTATATTCTGAAATCGCCTGGAAAAAAGGACTGTTTAATTTTAAGGATAAGTCCTTAAAAAGTATTATGAAGGTTATGTCAAGATGGTATGATGTGGATGTCGTTTTTGAAACTAAAACGCTAGAAGATATACGTTTTAAAGGCGTTATCAGTAAAAATCAAAATATAGAAGAAATATTAATCCTTATAAAAAATACAAATTTTATTAACGCCTATGGGATAAACAAAAATACAATCACCATCAAATAATTAAAAATAAAGAGGAACAAAGCTTAGACCGTCCAAAGTATAAGGCTTTATCCCCCAATTTTTAGAATTACTAATTAATTAAATGTTTAACTAACTAATAACATGCAAATTTATGGAATTTAAACTAACCAAACCTTTTCTTTTTTTGAAAGGAAATTACTGCAAAACATTATGAGAACACTTATTTTCTTATTGTGTCTAAGCGTTTTTAGTGCTACACCAATTAATGTTTTATCACAAAACGCAAAAATTAAGATTGACGAAAATAAACAAGTAACTGTTGATGAAGTTTTTGATCTGATTATGAGCCAAACAGATTACACCTTTATCTACCAAATAGATATGTTTAAAGATTTTCCAAAGGTTAATCTAGAAAAAGGAATAGTTAAAGCTAGCAAACTTTTAAAAAGAAGCCTTTCTAATGGTGAGTTTGATTTAAGTTTAACAGCAAATAAAACGATTGTAATTACAGAGTCTAAAAGTGTAATTCAGCAGGAGGTTACAATTACTGGCACGGTTACAGATACAAATGGTGTTCCTTTGGCTGGTGTTTTGGTCACTCTAGGTGATAATGACAAAGAAGGTTTTTATAAAATTGGTGTTGCTACAGATTTTGATGGTAAATATAGTTTAACATACATGCAAAAGGAAAATGAAACAGAGCGTATTTATACACGGATGTACGGTTATAAAACTGTTTTTGAAGTTGTAAATGGAAGAACAACTATAGATTTTGTACTGGAAGAAGATATTAGTAAATTAGATGAAGTCGTTATTGTGGGTTACGGTAGTACAGTAAGAAAAGATCTTACAGGTTCTGTTGGTTCAATTAAAAATGAGCAAGTTACTCAGGTACAATCTCAAACGGTAGATCAGGCTTTAGTTGGTCAGTTATCTGGTGTTTTTGTTGAGTCTAACGCTGGAGCACCAGGAGCTGGTGCCTCAGTAAATATTAGAGGGTTAAGTCAAATTATAGGAGATAATCAACCACTATATGTTGTTGATGGGGTTCCTATTCTTGCGAACCCAAATTTCGGAACTTTTACTGGTGCAGGAAACAGGGAGAATCCACTATTGGCAATCGACCCAAATAATATAGAAAGTGTTGATGTTTTGAAAGACGCATCTTCTGCTGCTATATATGGTTCTCGTGCTGCTAACGGTGTTATTTTAATAACCACAAAAAAGGGAAAGCGCAATCAAGCGCCACGTTTTAATTTTTCTGCAAATGCAACGTTTCAAAATCCAACTCAAAAAGAAGATTATTTAAATGCAGACCAATACAAAACATTTGCTTCAGAACAAGCACAAATAATTTTGGATGGATTACCTGACAGGTTTCAACCTGCTTTTGCAGTACCTTTTGCTATAGTAAATGATCCAGATAATTATTTTGGAGATGCAAATACGGATTGGCAGGATAAAATTCTTAACAAGAATGCCTTATAGAATCAGTATAACTTTAGTGTTAATGGTGGTTCAAAAAAAACAAATTATTTTGCTTCAGCTTCAATAAATCAACAAGACGGTCTCTTAATAGGGAATAAGTTTAAGAAATATAATTTAAGCGCTAATTTTGATTCTCAAATAAAAGATAATTTTAAAATTGGAGCCTCTATAAATTATACGTACGGCAAAAATAATCAATCCGGTCTTTTGTCTTTAAATAATGGGAATTTTAGACCAGACTTAGGTGTTTATGATGCGGATGGCAATCCTACTGAAGTACAATCTAGTAATGGTTTTAGAGGACGTACTTTTATAAATCCCGTTGAAAATTTAGCTAAGGTAAGTGATCAGGCTATTTCTCAAAATGTTTTAGCTTCAGTATACGGGGAACTTAAGTTAGTTAAAAACTTAAAGCTAAGATCACAAATTAATGTGGGTTTAAATAACGACAAAAGTTCAATATTTAATCCGTCGTTCACTTCTACTGCACAAATAGAGGGACAAAGGAGAAACTTTGAAGGCGCTTATATGGCCAACCAAATTACAGATGGTTATACAACATCGTTCAGTAATACATTAAATTATAACGTAACGCTTAAAGAAGACCATCGTTTAGATGTGGTTGCAGGTTTATCTTGGGATAGATTCTATTTAAATTTAGAAACTCAGAATTATTCTGGCTTCCCAGATGATTTTGAACTCATAGACATAAGCTCTGCAACTAATGTTTATGATTTTGGAAGTGCTACATCTGAAACGGGTTTAAATTCTATTTTTGGTAGAATAAACTATAACTACAAAGATCGCTATTTAGTTACATTTACTGCAAGAAGCGATACGTCTGCTAAATTTGGCCCCAACAATAGACGTGGTTTTTTCCCTTCAGCAGGATTTGGATGGAATATACACAATGAAGCTTTTTTCAATAAAGAAAGTTTTATTAATCAGTTAAAACTAAGAGCTAGTTTAGGGCGAACAGGGAATGATAATATACAGGCCTTTTCGTACCAAGCTTTCTACACCACTTTAGGAGTTGGAACGTTTTATGATGGCATAAATGGTATTTCTGTACAAGACTTACCAAACCCAGATATACAATGGGAATCAACAGATCAATTAGATTTAGGTTTAGAATTTGGGTTGTTAAATGGACGTGTAAACGGCGAGATTGTCTATTTTGAAAAGAACACAAGCGACCTTATTTTATTAACACCCGTTCCTCACGAAACTGGATTTCAAGATTTCTTTGGTAACGTTGCTGATGTATCTAACAAAGGTTGGGAATTTAGCCTCGGTGCAGATGTTATTAGAGCTAAAGATTTTAAATGGAATACTAATTTTAACATCTCTTTTATTAAAAACAATGTGGACGCTTTAAATGGTGGGACAAATCAAAACAGTCCATTTTTACCAGCACTTGATGGTATTCAAGAAGGCGAGCCAATTGGTTATATTTTAGGTTATGATGTGGTAGGTATAGCGCAAACACCAGATGATATAGACGCTTTAAATGCAGCTGCACCAAGTGGGAATTATTTTAGTGGTTTAAGAGCCCCAGGTGATTATATTTTTAAAGATATTGATGGCGATGGTGAAATTACAGATAATGACCGCAAGAATTTAGGAGATATTAATCCAGATTATTTTGGTGGTTGGAATAATACGATAACTTACAAAAACTTTGATTTATCATTTAATTTTCAATTTGTACAAGGTAATAGTAGGAGGTGGGTGATTCCAGGAAGATTTGCTGCGAGTAGAATAGATTTAAGTTTTAATCACCCTATTCAAATATTAAATACATGGAGTGAAAATAACAACTCTGCAACATATGCAAGATTAGGTTCTAGTACGCATAGACCTTCAGG
Source organism: Jejuia sp. G7-7 (assembly GCF_055808955.1). Classification (NCBI taxonomy): domain Bacteria; kingdom Pseudomonadati; phylum Bacteroidota; class Flavobacteriia; order Flavobacteriales; family Flavobacteriaceae; genus Jejuia; species Jejuia sp. G7-7. The sequence continues at coordinate 1,126,324 of NZ_JBVVSZ010000001.1, read as the reverse complement.
TGGAGCTACATCAAAAGATGTACAAGACGGTTCTTATACACGATTAAGGTATCTTGGGTTAGGCTATAATCTACCGCAAAAATTAGTTAATAATATTGGTTTTAATACGGCTAGAATAACATTAAGTGGTAATAATTTGTTTACTATAACTAATTACCCAGGACAAGACCCTGAAAATGTAACTGTATTCCCAGGAGGTTCATCAATCGGCAGAAGAACTGATGCAGGTTTTGCGTATCCTCAAGCAAAAACATTCACTTTTGGAGTTCAATTAAGTTTCTAATCATTAAAAATGAATCAAATGAAAACAATAAAAAACATATATATACTGTCATTAATTCTAATGATTACATGCTTTAATTCGTGTCAATTAACAGAAGAAATAGATGATTTTGAGCGTCCTTTTTCTCTAGGAGCTACAGAAATAACTAATGAATCTACTGCAGAACTTGCATTAACTGGGGTTTATTCTGGTTTTGGAACTTTTATAGGAGCAGGAAATCCACATATTTACATTATACCTTCATTACTAAGTGGTGTAGCACAACCTGGTTTTGATAGAGGAGCAGAAAGTGAGGCGATTTCAATTAATGTACCACTCGCAACTGGTACCGTTGATATGAGAGGGGGTATACAAGATTGTATGGTATTATTAATAATGCCAATTGGTTACTTGAAGGTATTGCAGATATACCAGAAGCTACATTTTCTAACCCCAATAGAAAAAATGAAATCATCGCAGAGGCAAAAGGAATGCGTGCTACAGCTCACTTTTATTTATTGCGCCTTTGGGGACAATTTTATGATTTAAATTCTAATTTCGGAATTGTTGTAAAAACAGCTTCAGCGGAATCAAATATAGCTTTTCCTAGAAATAACGTAGCAGATAGTTATGCTAGTATTATGGAAGATTTAGACCATGCTATAGCTAATGCACCAGATTTAAGAGCTAAATATTTTATTAATAAGTCTTATGCAAAAGCTTTAAAAGCGAAAGTATTATTATATCAAGGTAATTATTCTCAGGCAGCTACATTGGCAAAAGAGGTGCTTGATACTTCTGGAGGTGATTTTCAGTTGGCTGCTACAGTTAATGAGATTTTTGATAATACAAATGATGCACTTTTTAATTCTAGCGAGCTTCTTTTTGGCTCAAGAGGCATTACAAATGAAGAAGACTTAAGATTAGGTAATTTTTGGAGTGGATTTTATTCAGAACTTACTGAAGACTATCGTAATATTTTCACAGGAAGCGTTGTAATCAATGGTCAAACTATTAATTACGATGATAATAGTCGGTTTTTTGAAGACTTTTCTGGAGGTACAGGTAAATTTGCAGAGTTTTTCCCTTTTGCGGGAGAGACTTTTGAAATGCTATACCACATGCGTATAGCAGAACTATACTTAATTTATGCTGAGGCTGATGCTAGAGCAAATAATGCAGTTACTACAGATGCATTAAATGCATTAAATGCCGTAAGAACAAGAGCTGGAGCTACTACAACTGGTGCTGATGGTTTTGAAACATACCCCACAAGTATTACACTATCTGACTTTTTAGAAGCTGTTAGAGTTGAAAAATGGGTAGAGTTAGGTACAGAAATGGGAGAAGAATGGTTTGATTTGGTTCGTTATGATGCAGCTGATGGCTTTGGGTCTGGTTTTCAAGTATCAGATGTCAAATCTTCTGCAACAAATCCTGATAAATTTATTTTACCAATTCCATCAGAATCAATTCAATCTGGAGGTAATGTTGTAGAGCAAAATCCAAGTTATTAGTACTTTATTTCCAATCATCTAATTTCATTTAGATGATTGGAAACTTTAAAGAACTTCACTTTTTCAAAATATCTGGTATACTATGTTTAATGGCAATACGTCCTTTTACGTACTCAGCTAATTCTATTTAGCTTGTATTTGATATTAAATTTAGTAGGAGTGTATAAATAATTAATTGTTTTAACATAAAAATTGATATTAATGAAACAGACATTAAAATACATCACATTTTTTTTATTGACAGCCATATTTGTGGTGTCTTGTAAAACAGAAGAAAAAAAACACCCCAACCAGTTCACTCTAAAAGGAGAGATTAGGGGGCTTGAAGGAAATTTATATTTCAGGCATCCGGATAAAGAATATACAAGAGAAACAAAACCAGATTCTATAGTAGTTGTTGATGGGAAATTTAATTTTTCAGATACCATTTCCAAATTAACACTCATTAGAATGTTCCCAAGTTTTCAAGGGCCAGATAAAAAACTATTTAAGGTTCCTGCTGACGGTCAAGGTTATTTTCCATTTAAATGTACCAATTTCATGTTTTACGCCTATCCTGGAGCAGAGATTAAGGTTTCTGGAGAAGCTACAGATTTTATGAATGCTTATCCTGAAGGTGATAAGTTTAACGATGCACTAGCTGTTATTAATAAAATTACGTTTCCAAATTATAATGAAATAGGAAACATTGCTGTAGCTAATACACATGAAAAGGATTCATTAGTAATAACTAAAAATGAAGAAAAGGCAAACAGCATTTTTGAAAAGAATACAGACGCCATAATTGCCCATATTAAAAGCAATCCAAAATCATTGGGTGCCACATGGTATTTAAATGATTTACTACGAAGAAAACAAATTGATGAAATAGAGGCTGAAGCCCTGTTTGATGGATTGTCAACAGATTTGTCAGAATATGAAGACTATAAAAGTATAGCCACCAGAATAGCAGGGATAAAGAATACCAAAGAAGGTGCTCCAGTACCCTCAATTAAAACAACTGCTACATTAGATGGTAGTGAATTCAACATCAATTCACTAAGAGGGAAATATGTACTCATCGATTTTTGGGGTATTTGGTGCGGCCCTTGTGTAAAAGAAATGCCTGATGTAAAAGCATTTCAAGAAAAGCATAAAGACAAGCTGGTTGTTTTAGGTGTTAATTCTGGGGACACGAAAGAAAAAGTTCAAAAATTTGTTAATGAGAATAATTATGATTGGCAACAGATACTAAGTGAGAGAAAAAACACTTCTGATAATTTTGTAACCCGATTTAACGTACAAGGATTTCCAACAAAGCTTATTATTGACCCAAAAGGAAATATTGTAAAACGATTTGTTGGAGGTGGAGAAGATGCCTTTAAACTATTAGAAGAACTATTAAAATAATCATCAATCAAAATAAATAAAAATCATGAAAATAGGATTTAAAATAAAGTATGTATTGACGTTTTGCTTATTAGTAACATTAGCTTTTACCAGCTGTAAAAAAGAAATACCATTTAATGGCTATACAGTTTTAGGAACTGTAAAAGGCATAGAGCAAGCCACAGTTAAATTAATAGAAAATAATTTTACAGATAGAGGCGCTGAACCTAAAATTATTGATAGTACCCAAATGATAAATGGTACTTTTAAATTTAAAGGAATTATTAAACATCCTGATCGTGTAACCATAACAATAGGTGATGAATTTAGGAGTTCATTTTTTTAGAGAACAGTAATATTGTTTTAAGTTTTGATACAGCTGAATCAAACCGCGGTAATCTTAAAGCAAAAGTTACAGGTTCAGTATTACAGGAAACCTATGAAGTACAGCAAGCAAAACTAGACAGTATCAATAATCAGGAAAAATTTACTGTTTTAAAAACGATAAGATCTAAAATGGAAGCTGCTTATAAATCCAAAGATGATGCTAAAATAAATGCATTCAAAGTATGGAGGAGTCAATTTATGGATTTGCTAAATGAACAGCAAAATGAAAGAAAATCTTTTATGATTCAATATGCAAAAGACCACCAAGAGTCTGCAGTAGCACCTTGGATCTTAGGTTTTCAGTTTAGTGAAGGACGTATGTCCAAAGAAGAAATGAAACAGATTTACCCAATATTTAAAGGTGCTGCCAAACATACAGCCATGTTTAAGTATTACGATAAAACCTATAATGATATATTTAAATCCTTAGGAGAAGGAGCAATAGCACCTGATTTTATATTGAATAATTTAAACGGTAAAGAAGTTACGCTTTCTAAAATAAACGCCAAATACAAGTTAGTTGATTTTTGGGCATCTTGGTGTGTACCTTGTAGAGCTTCCTTTCCACATTTAAAAGAATTGTACAAAAAATACAATAAAGATGGATTCGAAATTGTAGGCATTGGAACAGCCGATGAAGAAGGAAAATGGAAAAAGGCCATTGAAGAAGACCAAACGCCATGGATGCATTTAAATGATACTGGGGCAGATCATCAATGGGGCGTTGTGGCAAGACAATATGGTGTTCCATTCTTGCCAACTACGTTTTTAATGGATGAAAATGAAAAAATAATTCTTAGAAATCCTAAAAAATCTGAATTAGACGAAAAACTAAAAGAACTTTTTGGACATTAATAAAAGTAACTCCTTTCGTTAAATTTTTCTTATAGTTATTTTGAGTTAGTCACTATAAATGAAAGGTAAAAAAGGGGGGTGGATTATCTCCCAACCCCTTTTTTAAACTTAGTGTTTTGTTAGCAAGGGCATATCATTAAAAGTAAGTATTAGTAAATGCAATAAACTATTAAACATTATTTATGAAAATATATATAAATAGATTTTTTCTAATTACTGTTCTTCTAATACCATTCATAAATCATGGTCAGGAAAAATTAGATATAACAGTATTATATGTTGGTTATAGTTCAGATAAACCAATGCCCGAAAATATAGAAGCTGTTCAGGTTACAGGAGGCATGACACCAGAACGTTTTAAAGCCGAATATGGAAAAAGAATGCCTGCATTTAAAACACTTTTAAGCACATACTTCACCAAAATTACAACTGTTGATGCCAGAGAATATAATGAGAGTATGTCGTTAAAACATGATGTAACCATATTCGATCAAGCTCCAACACCAATAAAAGAACGTGTAATTCACAAAGATTCTATAACTGGAAGGGTTATAGGAGTGGAACCTGCTAAATATGTGAGTGATGATTTTAGTAGTCCATCAATTTTTATAGGCCACACGGCATCTACTATAGGCGCTAGCTTAGGCTCTAAATTAGATTGGTATTGCCTTTGTCTAGATAGACATGCACACCATATAAAAACCGAGCACACAATTTTTAAAGGGCCTTTTAAAACAGATATCACTCTAAAAAACAGGACTACACCAAGTGGTGTTTTTAAAGCTTTTGATGGCGGAAATGTACCCAAAGAAATTCCTATGTGGGAAGTGGATGCCGAAGGCTATGAAGATGGCAAAGGGTTTAGAATAGGTATGGTAGCTCGTGGTTGGGGATTTGAAGATTCTCCTAATGCTGAAGTTATTTCAAGTGGCGTTTGTACCAAACAAAAAACGGCTGTTGCTCTTGGCAGACATGGAAACTTCTTTTTGTGGGGTTTTGCCGGATCACCAGATAATATGACCGAAGAAGCTAAAAAAGTATTTGCCAACACCGTTGTTTACATCAATAAGCATCAAAATGATAAGATTATAGCTAAAAAATACAATGAAAGAATTGCAACTAAGGTATATATAGATGAGTTGTTATATTATACCACAAAGGCATCATATTTAGCACATGTAAAAACATATAAGAAGTTTAACGAAGATGGTATTAAAGCTAAAGCAGCAGCAGAAAAAAAGCAAGCAGAAGGAAAGGGCCTAACTGAGACGGAAAAAATGATGCTTAATAGTAAACCACAACCTATTAGAACAAGAGAAGAATATTTGAAAAAGAATATTGGAAGAAATTCATGGTCTAAAATAACAGGTATAGATACGCTTGCTATTAGAACCTACCTTAATGAAAATAGAGATTATTTTTATTCTGAACCGGCAGGCTTGTATGATTTAAAAGTTGATAACGATATTAAAAGTCTGGGCATTGCAAATACAAATATAAAAGTGCTTGATAAAGCCATTAGCTTGTTAGAAGAAAATGTTGATGTTGATAAAGGGTATAGAATCTTATTGCGATATACTTTAGAAAATTTTTCTTCTGCTTCAGCATGGAGATCTTGGTTTAATAAAAATAAAGATAACATGTTCTTTACTGAAACTGGTGGTTATGTATGGATGATAAATGATGCTAATGCTAATCCAAAAGTAAAACCAAGAAGCGAAAAGGATATTGATGTATTAAAATTTAAGTAATCGTATGAAAATCAAAACGTATTCTTTCTTTATCATCATTTTAGTAGTTCAATTCAGTTGGGCACAAACCACAAAAGTATTGTCAGCTCTAAAGCAAAAAGTTGATAAAGCCGCTATGGTTCTTAAAACAAATGAAACCACCCCTGTAGATCCGGTTTCCATAAACGCAACGCTTGTTTGGTCCGACGATAAAACGCAGTTGGCAGTTGTAATGAAAGTTAGTATTGAAGATCAATGGCATATTTATGCCTATGTGCCAAAAACAGAGCCATACATTACTTCGGAATTACGGTTAGAGCTTCCTAAAGGAATTATTAAAATCGGAGATTGGGAAAAACCATATAGCGAACCTTATGACGATGGGGTGTATGTTTATCATGGCGATTTAGTGTTTGTTCAGTATTGTTCGGTTGGTAATTATAGCAATGAAGCTATGATTACAAGTGGCATGTATTACCAAACATGTGATTTGCACAAGTGCTTTCCGCCTGAAACAAAAACAAAAGCATTAAAGCTCTAAGGTTATAAATAATAACAACTTTTTAAACTGAAAAAAACTTCTAAGTTAGAAAAAGAATAAATCAAATTAAGAATAAAATTATTTATACCAATTTAACATTTCCTTAATAGGGGCAGATTAAGATTTTCAACTCTATAGTTATATAAACGAATAATAAAACTAATAATTAATATGACTAGTACAACGTTTTTAAAAACTTACGTCTTTATACTTTCAACGGTATTGACGTCCTTTTTCTTGAATGCACAAGAAACCACATCAAAATTTACAAAAGTGACAGAACTTGAGGGTATAGAAGAATATTTATATACGCCTAACGGAATGAATATCTTATTGGTGCAAGATAATTCAGCCCCTGTAGTAACAGTACAAATAGTTTACAGGGTTGGTTCTAAACACGAAGTGCCAGGAAATACAGGTTCTACACATTTATTAGAGCATTTGAATTTTAAAGGCACGCCAACGTTTAATAAACGAAACGGAAATGCCATATTTAACGTATTACAGGGTATGGGAGCCCAAATGAATGCTACGACTTGGAACGACAGAACTAATTATTACGAAACCATCCCAAGTGATAAAATAGAAACAGCGCTTCATATAGAAGCAGATAGAATGCGAAACTCTTTATTGTTAAAAGAAGATAAAGATTCAGAAATGACAGTAGTTCGAAATGAATTTGAACGTGCAGAAAATAACCCCAATAGGTTGCTAAGTAAGGAAATGTGGGCAACAGCTTATATGGCGCATCCTTATCATCATTCTACTATTGGATGGCGTTCAGACATTGAAAACATGCCTATAGAAACATTAAGAAAATTCTATAACACCTATTATTGGCCAGATAATGCAACATTAACCATTATTGGTGATTTTCAAAAAGAATCCCTTTTTAATTTGGTTAATAAATACTTTGGTAAAATAACAAAGGCTCCTCACGATATGCCACAGCCTTATACAACTGAGCCAGCTCAATTGGGACCAAGAAGAATAATTATTAAGAAACCTGGTCAACAAGGTATTGTTTCTATTGGCTACAAAATACCAGGTAGAATGCATGAAGATTTACCTGCCTTACAGGTGTTAAGTCAAATTATAGGTTCTGGAACTTCTTCTATACTTAACAAAACATTTGTAGATAATGGTATAGCGCTTTTTGGGTATTCAAGAGCTTCAAATTTTAAAGAAGTAGGATTACTTAATGTCGCATTAGGTATGACTCCAGATAAAGATCATGAAGACATAAATGCACAATTACTTGAGATGATAGCTGCAGTAAAAGAAAATGGTGTAACTCAAAAAGATGTTGATCGCATTGTTGCAAAGCTTAATGCGCAAACTATTTTATCTAGAGACGGTTCGGGTAGTATTGCTGGGGAATTAAATGAAGCCATTGCAGGAGGCGATTGGAAAGATTATATCAATGGAATTAAAAGACTTAGTAAAGTTACAGCAGAAGATGTAAAACGTGTAGCAAATACGTATTTATTGCAAGACCAAAGTACAACGGGATATTTTATACCAAAAGTACCAGGAGGGAATAAAGCTGTAGGTCAAAAGCCTGCTAACTATATGCCTAATAGCGACAATAAATATTTTTACAGAAATCCTGAGCATACAAACGAAGATGGTCACGACGATTCTAGTATAGTATCTCAAGAAGCTATTTCCGAGATTAGTTCAGCATACCAAACCATTGAAATATCGACCAAGGGTGAAAAATTCACTCGAAAAAACATTGCCGGAATTGATGTAATTACTGCCAAAACGGGAGCAAAAGATTTTTTAACCGTATCGGCAAGTTTTCCTATAGGCGATTATTTAAATACAAATGGCAATGAAATGGTACCATCCTTAACAGCACAAATGCTAAGTAAAGGTACCTCTAATAATGATAAATTTCAATTTTCTCAAAAACTAGAAAAACTAGGCGTTACATTAAGAGTTAACGCTAGCACTCATAAAGTAAGTATAGGTTTTAAGTGCTTGAAAAAAGATTTAAATGAAGTTATTAATTTATTAGCCGAAGAATTGAGATTTCCTTTATTTGATGAAAAAGAATTTAAGCTGGTAAAACAGCAAAATGAAGGTGGCATGAAACGAGGACTAACAGACCCAGGAACTCAAGGTTCCATAGCGCTTTCTCAAGCCATATACCCAAAAGGACATCCTAACTATACTACCGATATTCAGACATCAATTGACAATTTAAATAAGGTGACTTTAGATGAATTAAAAGCGTTTCACAAAACCTATTTTGGTCCAGCAGATATGCATTTAGTAGCTGTTGGCGATGTTGACACCAAAGCTTTATATAAAGCGCTTAAAGTTGCTTTCAAAGGATGGACTGGAGGCGTTAAAGCTAAGGCTAATTTTGAAAACCCAATTAAAGTTGATGCTTTAACCAAAGTGGTTACAATTCCTCAAAAACCAAGTGCAGAAATGTATATAGGGCAGTATACAGGAATCCAAAGAATGGACGCAGATTATATGCCTTTTTACATAGGTACAAGTATTTTAGGTGGTGGTTTTTCAGGAAGGTTAATGCAGACAGTTAGAGATAATGATGGCTTAACCTATAGCATTGGAGCTAGTCATTCAGGACATACTTATGCAGGAGGCTACTGGGCAGTAAATGCATCATTCAACCCTAATTTATTTCAAAAAGGGCTAGATGCAAGCATGGTACAAATTAAAAAATGGGTTGAAGAAGGTATAACGAAGGAAGAGTTGGCTGCTAAAAAAACAAACTTAACAGGTAGTTTTAAAGTTGGACTTTCAACTACAGGAGGATTAGCAGGTGCGCTTTTAAGTTTTGTAGAACGTGGCTTAGAACCAAGTTATATAGATCAATATTCAAAAGATATTGAAGCCGTTACTTTAGAACAAGTTAATGCAGCCATAACTAAGCACATAGATTTAAATAAATTAATAATTATAAAATCAGGATCACTAGATGATAATGGTGAGCCTTTAAAATAAAGTTTAACATTTTATTAATAAGGGTTAATCCTTTTTTTAGACTCTTTGATAAAATAGAAAAGTCTTTCTTCATACATTTGTTTTAGTGTAATTTTTTGAGTTAGTCAGTCAATAAAAAGAAAGATGATAAAAAGGACTATTTTTTACAATAGTCCTTTTTTTAACCAAACCATAATTATGAAAAACTTATTATTAGTAGTTGCGTTATTCTTAACCGCAAATGTTTTTTCGCAAATTTTAGAACCTGTAAAATGGTCAACTTCTGTTGAAAAAATATCAGATACAGAGTATAATTTAATTGCAAAAGCGACTATTGAAGATGGTTGGCATTTATATTCTCAAGATGTTCCTGAAGATGGGCCAATACCAACAACTTTTACTTATGATAGTGTAGGATTTAAAACCATTGGAAAAACATCAGAAGAAGATGGACATATTGTTGACGATCCTGTTTTTGAAATGAAGATCAAGTTTTTTGAAGACAAGGCTGTTTTTGAACAAAAAATTGAAGTATCTGGCGATAAAAATACTTTTAATGGTACCGTAGAATTTATGGTTTGTGATGATACCAGATGTTTACCACCTACTGAAGTAGATTTGGTATTCAATATAAACGGAACTATTAATTCAGAAAACACAAATTCTACTGACGGACAATCCATAGATAACGACTCAGTAAACAAAATGCTTTACGGTATGACGCCTAAAGATGTTAAGTTAAAATCTGGTGAAATTCAAGAAAAAAAATCCCTTTGGACCATTTTCGGTTTAGGGTTTTTAGGGGGGTTATTGGCGCTTTTAACACCGTGTGTTTTTCCAATGATTCCTTTAACAGTTAGTTTCTTTACTAAAAAAGGAGGACAGAGTAAAACATCAGGTATTGGAAAAGCATTACTATATGGTTTCTTTATTTTATTAGTTTATTTAATTTTAAGTATTCCTTTCCATCTTTTAGATTCTGTAAATCCAGATATATTAAATGAAATATCTACCAACGTCTGGTTAAATGTGATATTCTTTTTAGTATTTATGTTTTTTGCCTTTTCATTTTTTGGGTTTTACGAATTAACATTACCATCAAGTTGGACAAATAAAACTACGCAAGGCGAGAACGCAGGTGGTTTAATCGGGATTTTCTTTATGGCGTTAACCCTAGCCATTGTCTCCTTCTCATGCACAGGTCCTATTTTAGGTTCATTACTTGCAGGTTCGTTAACTGCTGATGGTGGAGCATGGCAACTTACAGCAGGCATGGCTGGTTTTGGAGTGTCTTTAGGCTTACCATTTGCATTATTTGCGATGTTTCCAAATATGATGAATGCGTTGCCTAAATCTGGAGGTTGGTTAAATACTACTAAAGTTATTTTAGGGTTTTTAGAATTAGCATTGGCTTTCAAATTCCTATCTAATGCCGATCTAGTAAAACATTGGGGGCTATTAAAAATTGAGCCTTTCTTGATACTATGGATTATTATTTTTGCAGGATTAGCACTTTACTTATTCGGTAAAATTAAGTTTCCACATGATTCTCCAATTAAAAAACTATCTTTTTTTAGAATTAGTGGAGGTATTTTAGTTGCTGCTTTCGCTATCTATTTGGCATCAGGATTTAGAGTAAATAAAGAAACAAACACATTTACACCTTTAACTTTATTAAGCGGTTTAGCACCTCCTGTAGGATACAGTTGGTTGTATCCAAGTACTTCAACAAATAACTTGAAAACGTTTAAAGATTTAAAGGAAGGTATTGTTTATGCAACGCAAGTTAATAAACCCATCATGATTGATTTTACAGGATATGCTTGCGTTAATTGTAGAAAGATGGAAGAACATGTGTGGCCATTGCAAAAAATTGATAATTATTTAAGAAATGAATATGTTTTAATTTCACTCTATGTAGATGATAAAAAAGATTTGCCATCAGAAGAACAAGTTGAAGTAAACAGGGTTAATGGCGGTAAACGTTTATTGAAAAATTACGGTCATAAATGGGCTAATTTCCAAACACAATTTTTTAAGTCGAATTCGCAACCTTATTATGTGTTACTTAATTCAGAAGGTAATCAAGTTTTAAATGAGCCTGTAGGTTATACACCAGACGAAGATGATTATGCTAAATTTTTAGAAAGTGGTTTAGAAGTATTCAAGAAGAGTAAATAACAACGTCATAAATTTTCATATATCTCGATTTGTGTTATGATAGATTCATTAAAGAAAAAGACAACAAACCTTGAAAAATATTTCGAACAGTTTAGAAAGCATGTTATTGGAATAGATGAGTATTTTGATTCACCTTACGGAAGAAAAAAATAATATATGCTGATTGGACTGCTAGTGGTAGATTATATAGACCAATTGAAGACAAGTTAATTGATGAAATTGGACCTTATGTCGCTAATACGCATACTGAAACTTCAATAACAGGGTCGGCTATGACTCATGCATATCATGATGCCAGAAATATTATTAAAAAACATGTAAATGCCTCAAAGGATGATGTGCTAATTACTGTTGGTACTGGTATGACAGGTGCAATAAATAAGTTTCAGCGTATTTTAGGACTTAAACTTTGTGAGAATTTAAAAGAAAACACCATTGTTCCTGAAGAGAAACGCCCTATTATTTTTGTGTCGCATATGGAGCACCATTCTAATCAAACCTCTTGGTTAGAAACTATTGCAAATGTAAAAGTTATTCCGTCTAATAATGAAGGATTACCATGTATAAATAAATTGAAAATTTTGCTAGAGGAACATCAAAATACTCCTATTAAAATAGCTGCTATAACCGGATGTTCTAATGTTACAGGTATCAGAACAAATTATCATGAAGTAGCAAAAATGATGCATCAAAATAACGGACTTTGTTTTGTGGATTTTGCATGTTCTGCACCCTACATAAATATTGATATCCATCCTTCTGATGATGAAGATGCATACTTAGATGCTATTACATTTTCACCTCATAAATTTTTAGGAGGACCAGGTTCTTCAGGCGTTTTAATCTTCAATAAAAAACTTTATAAAAATTTAGTGCCAGATAACCCAGGCGGAGGTACCGTAAGTTATACCAATCCATGGGGAGACCATGATTATATAGATGATATTGAAACTCGTGAAGATGGTGGGACTCCAGGTTTTCTTCAAGCCATAAAAATTGCGCTTTCCATTCAATTAAAAGAAAAAATGGGGGTTCAGAATATTTTAGATAGAGAACATGAGCTTATTGATATAGTTTTTGACAAACTTAATAAAATAGAGAACTTAACGATCTTAGCTCCTGAACATCAAGATAGGTTAGGGGTCTTTTCTTTTTATATTGAAGATGTACACTATAATTTAATAGTTAAACTTTTAAATGATAAATTTGGAGTTCAAACACGTGGCGGCTGTTCATGTGCTGGTACTTATGGTCATTATTTATTACACGTAGATCAATTAACTTCCAAAGCTATTGAAGAAAAAATACTTGAAGGTTGTTTAATGGAACGACCAGGTTGGATTCGTATGTCTATTCACCCAACAATGACTAATGGAGACATTGAATTTATTTGTGAAGCCATAGCTGAGGTAGCTAAAAATTGTGAAGTTTGGGGAAAAGAATATGAATATAATGCAGTTAAGAATGAATTTATCCATTTTGAAAACCCTAATACCGAAAAAGAAATTACTCAAAATTGGTTTAGCTTAAAATAATTTTACTTCAGGAAAGAAGCGGGTTGATTTTTAGTTTGTTGCATTCTTAAACAGATAAAATAATGGCTTTTAATATTATCAAGATATAATGAAGGATATTCACTTTGCAGAAGAATGCAGTTTTGATGGGCTGGATAGAAAGGATATGACTCTTTCTAAAGATGATATGAAAAAATATGGATATCAAATTATAGATGCTATAGTTGAGCATTTTGATACCCAACATTTAAAGAGTCCAGTTTCAATGTCCACAAGAGATGAAATGGATAATCTTTTTTTGGAAGAAGCGCCAGAAATGCCTACAGACGCTTTTAAGGTATTGGAATTTGTCAAAAAAAACGTTCTTTCTGAAATCAATGTCGTTTCACATCCCAAGTTTTTTTCATTTGTACCTGGTCCCAGTAATTTTATAAGTGCCATGTCTGATAGTTTGGCAACTGGTTATAATGTGTTTTCAGGAGGTTGGTCTACTTCTGCAGCAGCAGCAGAGTTAGAAATTGTAACTATTAATTGGTTATTGAAACTGTTTAAATTTCCAGTAAAAAAGGGGGCGGTATTTTTACTAGTGGAGGTTCAATGGCAAATCTAACAGCTTTGGTAACGGCTAGAAGGCAAAAATGCAGCGATGATTTTAGTAAAGCAGTAATTTATATGTCAGACCAAACTCACTCTTCAAATATAAAAGCAATACGAACAATAGGATTTAAGAAAAGTCAGGTTAGGATTATATCTACAGATTTAGAATTTAAGATGTCCTTGAATAAACTATTGAATGCTATAGCTAGAGATAAATTGGAAGGACTACAACCTTTTTGTTTAATAGCCAATGCAGGTACAACAAATACTGGAACTGTAGACAATTTAGATGAAATAGCCAAAATTTGTAAAACAGAAAATATTTGGATGCATGTAGATGCTGCTTATGGTGGCGGTGCAATTTTATCTAAAAAAGGAGCTAAAATTTTAAAAGGTATTAGAAAAGCAGATTCTATAACTATTGATCCTCATAAATGGTTTTTTCAACCTTATGAGATGGGGTGTCTTTTAATAAAAAACCATAAATGGTTAAGTGCAACTTTTACTGAAAAACCTGAATATTTAAAGGATGTTGAAGGCAATCAATCTGAAATTAATTTTTATGACCATGGGGTTCAGTTAACCAGAAGATTTAGGGCTTTAAAGTTTTACATGTCCATTAAAACATTTGGCTTAGGAGCTTTTCGTGAAGCAGTAACATATAGTATAGACTTAGCTGAAAAAGTAGAAGGGTACATCAGAAAAAGTAAAAATTTTGAAATTGTTTCGCCAGCTACTTTGGCAGTAATTAATTTTAGATACAACCCAACTCATAAGAACTTTAGTGAAGCGCAATTAGATAAAATTAATCAAGAAATTTCTCAAAAAATCGTAAATTCAAGAAAGGCTATGTTGGTTACAACTATTCTTCAAAACCAAATCGTTTTAAGAATGTGTCTTATTAATCCGCGAACTACACTTAATGATATAAATGACATATTAAAGTTGTGCATTTCTCATGCAAGAGAGGTTGAAAAAAATATACTCAACCTACCTTGATAGATTAACAAAAAATTCATAAAAACTAACTAACAAATCAAATAATCATGTCACAACAAATAGAAACAGTAAAATGCTTAATTATAGGTTCTGGACCAGCTGGATATACCGCTGCAATTTACGCTGCACGAGCTAATATGAGTCCGGTTTTATATCAAGGAACACAACCTGGAGGCCAGTTAACTACAACGAATGAAGTTGAAAATTTCCCAGGCTACCCAGAAGGTGTTACTGGACCTGCGATGATGCTGGAACTACAGGTACAAGCCGAACGTTTTGAAACAGATGTACGCGATGGTTGGATAACCAAAGTAGATTTTTCTGGAAATATTCATAAAGTTTGGGTTAACGACACCAAGGAAATACATTGTGAGACGGTAATTATTTCCACAGGAGCCACAGCTAAATATTTAGGTTTGGATTCTGAGCAAAAATATTTAAAACTTGGTGGAGGTGTTTCAGCTTGTGCTATATGTGATGGGTTCTTTTATAGAAATCAAGAGGTTGTAATAGTTGGGGCAGGAGATTCCGCTTGTGAGGAAGCACATTATTTGTCTAAGCTATGTGCAAAGGTAACTATGTTAGTAAGAAGGAATGAGTTTAGAGCCTCAAAAATTATGGAGACCCGTGTTAAGAATACTGAAAACATTGAGATTCTTTTCAATACTGAAACAGACGAGGTTATGGGTGATGGACAAGTGGTAACAGGTATTCGGGTATTCAATAATAAAACAAATGAGAAATTAGAAATTCCAGCAACAGGATTTTTTGTTGCCATTGGTCATAAACCGAATACTGATATCTTCAAGGGGTATTTGAGTTTAGATGAAACAGGTTATATCATAAATATTCCAGGAACTTCAAAAACCAATGTAGAAGGCGTATTTGTTTCTGGAGATGCTGCCGATCATGTTTATAGACAAGCTATAACTGCTGCTGGAACTGGTTGCATGGCCGCTTTAGATGCCGAACGTTATTTGTCATCTAAAGAATAAAATTAACTTTAAAATCTAAAAAAAACAGAAGAAATAGGTCGCTAACAATTGCGACATTGAAAATAATTCTATTTATGCGAATATTAGTAATAAACTGAGAAACTTCAATTTATTAATTAATAGCCATAAACCAATGAATTTCCTACTTTTCTAATATTATTTTACTTTTATGTTAGTAAAAAGTAAACGATTTTTTTAATAGTTCTTTTAGACTTAAGTATGTAAATAGGTGTTTGTATATGAGTAAATGATTTAATATGCTGATTTATAGAAGTATATAAGTGTGTATTTAATTCTAATTCTGGCAAATAAAAACTGAGCATCTGTTCGGTTTTTTTGTTTTGTAACATTATCACCCCTTTTAGTTTTCAATTAAGAAAGCTTAAGATATAGGTAATGCTAAGAGCTATTGGTCGTTTAGAACTTCACCAATTCAGGTTTTAATTTAGAATTTAAAGGCATCAAATAAAAAGAATAACTTATAACTACCGGGTGTAATTAAAAATGCATCATGCGGTTCTGCATTTGTACTCCAAGTATCGTCTCCACCCACGCCCATTTGTTTTAAATCTATGTTTACACACAATACATTACGGTTTTTAGCTCGTTGATATGTTTAGCTTCTTGTAAATTCATTGAACTAAACTCTTGCACGCTAAAGCTTAAATTATCTTCACCTTTTACCAAAATACCTTGAGAATTGTTGTTTTTTAGTTTGAACCAACGTGTGTCTGTATGATTGCCATATTCTTGAGGAACTGGATGCATGTAACTTATTGTTTTAATGTTCCCTGAATATAAGCCAACTTGTGCACCATACATTCTATCTTGATAATTTGGTTCTGGACCTCTGCCAAAATAAGTAAGGTTTTTATAAGTATTTGAAATATCAAATTGCATACCTATTCTTGGCGTATTTGGTGCGCTTTTATCAATGTTGGCGGTGTAATTTACTTTAATAGCCCCGTTTCCAAGAATGGTATATTCTAATTGCAACTCTGTTTTTGGGTTTGTAATATTACCATTTACAGCAACAACTACTTTTCCTTTTTCTTTTGAAACTATTTCAACTTTACTTGGTGTAAAATTATCTTCTGCTGTCATCCAATCGCGTTCTGATGTTTGTTTTTTAGCGCGTCTGTAAGCAATATCGTTTTCAGTTTCAGCACGCCAAAAATTAAGTCTAAGTGGAGAATTGAATAATGTATTTCCTTTTGATTCAAAAGATGAAATATACCCAGAAGCCTTATCAATTTTAAGAGCAATTGATGCATTAGAAATAATGATTTCATCTTTTGTGTCAACCACATTCAAAGCCGCTTTGCTTTCCATCGGTTTTACATTTTTAGTAGCATATTCAAGTTTAAATTGTTCGGTAAATATCAAATAACCTTTATTAGCCCAAAGTGTATTATTTTTTAAATATCCGCTAATAGTAATGTAGTATTCGCTACCAGCTTTTAGTTTCGGTTTTTTGAAGTTTATTTTAAGTGAAGAAGTTTCGAATGGTTTTGTGTTTAGACTATTTAAATCTCCTTTCTGGATTGTTTTTCCATTTTCGGTCAATTCCCATTTTAAATCATAACCAGATAAATCAATAGCATGATGACGGTTTAATATTTGAAAACCACCGCTCTCGGCATCAGTCGATGTGATAATAGCAGGTTGATTTACTTTTTTACATTCGTAAGTTGCTGGTTTAGGTGTTCTATCAGAGGCAATAATTCCGTTTAAACAGAAGCTGTTATCATTGGGTTTGTCACCGTAATCGCCACCATAGGCAATAAATTCTTTACCATTTTTATCTTTCTTAATCAACCCTTGGTCAATCCAATCCCAAATATAACCACCTAAGGCACGATCATTTTTGTGAATCATGTCCCAGTAAGTTTTCATATTTCCGGTAGAATTCCCCATAGAATGAGCATATTCACAGAGAATTACTGGACGTTTGTCAAAATCATCTGTACTGTCAATTAAACCTTGAGTGCCAGTAGGTGTAAAATACATACGACTTAACATATCAACCCATCTAGGATCTGTAGGGTTTCCAGTATTTTTTGGAAAATGTTTTGGCTTATAGCGTTTGTCTGTAGCATCTCCCTGTGCACCTTCATAGTGAATGAAACGTGTAGGGTCGAATTCTTTTATCCAACCTGCCATAGCTGCATGATTAGGACCACTACCAGACTCGTTACCCAAACTCCAAAATACAATGCTAGGATGATTCTTATCACGCTCAACCATTCTAATAGCACGTTCTAAATAAGCACTTCCCCAGCTAGGAACATTAGATAATTCTCCACGAACACCATGAGTTTCTAAATTAGCTTCATCCATAACATAAATTCCGTAAATATCACATAAATCATAGAAATAAGGATCGTTAGGGTAGTGAGACGTTCTTACGGCATTAAAGTTGAATTGCTTTAATAACTTCACATCATCCTCCATGTTTTTGCGTGATACTGCTTTACCATTAATTTGATCGTGATCATGACGGTTTACACCAATTATTTTCACAGGCTTTCCGTTCACTAAAAAACGACCTCTTTCATCAATTTCTATACTTCTAAAACCTACTTTGGTACTGGTACATTGTATGGAACTACCTTTATCATCTTTAAGTTCAAAAAGTAAAGTGTATAAATACGGATCGTCAGAAGACCATTTTCTAGGATTTGTAATTTGTGTTTTTATTAATCCAAATTCTACATTATCTCGTTGAGGATAAAATTCACCTAAAATTTGTCGTAACTTTACTGTGTTCCCATCTCCAATAGTTTGTCCTTTATCATCAATTAATTTAGTTGTTAACGTCCAATTATCAACTACAGTTTTTAACGGACTATTGCCAAAATGCCCAATTTTTTCTATGTATTTATTTGGAATATTAATTGTGATTTCTGGTCTTATTTGTAAGGAAGCATTTTTATAATCTTCATCTAAAACTGTTCTAACCGCAAAATCTGCGAGCCTCACTTTTGGTAATGCCTGTAAATAAACCTCACGTTCAATACCGCTCATTCGCCAATGGTCTTGTGCTTCAAGGTAACTGCCATCAGCCCAACGATATACTTTTACGGCCACTTTATTATCACCATCAACCAAATGTTTTGTGATATCAAATTCTGAAGGTAATCTTGTGTCTTCACTGTAACCAATAAATTTTCCATTTACCCATACATAGTATGCAGAAGAAACACCTCCAAAATGAAGTATAACATCTTTATTTTTCCAGGACTCTTCAAATTTGAAGCTTTTAATGTAATGGCCAACAGGATTATCATGATGATTTATATTTGGGAAATCACGAAAAAACGGATAAGTTGAGTTTGTATATATTGGAGTACCATAACCGCGCATTTCCCAGTTGGAAGGAACATCTATAATATTCCAACTTGAACTATTGAAATTGTTTTCTTGAAAATTATCCGAAGCATTAGCAGGTTTTGCTACCCATTTAAATTTCCAATCTCCGTTTAAAGATTTGTAGTTTTTAGAATTTTCTCTAACATTAGTTTTTGCTAAATCTATAGTTTCATATGAATAAAACGTGGCTCTTGCAGGTAATTTGTTAATTTGATTTACATGAGGGTTTTCCCAATCGTTTTGTTGAGAAAAAAGAGATAGTGTTGTGGTAATGAATAAAAATAAAGTAGTGCTAAATTGTCTCATCTATTTGTATGGCGAGTTAAATAATGGTTTTTACAAATATATTATTATATGCTGTTTTAAACTTAGTATCGAAATTTTATCCCATAACATTTGTCTGTATTTGCATAACAAATGCACTAAATTTTGAAAACATAAAATGTTAAGGGGTAAATATTTGGCAATTCTTTTAAGGTAAGGTAAATTTAGCGTATCGTTATTTTTAAATCGTATTTATGAAACGAATTGTTTTTATAGTCATAACCTTAGTCGTATTAGGGTGTAATTTTTCTAAAAAGAAAGATGTGAAAATTCAAAATCCTAGTAAGGAGTCTGATATGAATTCAGAGATTAGTATTCAGGCTCCTAAATTAGATGTAGATCAGGCGCTGAAGTTAGCTGAATTACCATTGCATTGTATCAATACAGAATATCCAAACCGTTTATCTCAAACTTTGGGTGGTGATGAAGATTTAAAATCACCAACTGCTCTGCATCCTGCATTTTATGGGTGTTTTGATTGGCATTCTTCAGTTCACGGACATTGGAGTTTGGTAAGTTTATTGAAATCTTTTCCAAATATTGATAATGCAGAAGCTATCAAGCAAAAATTATTGAATAATATTTCAAAAGAAAATATAGAGACGGAAGTTGCTTATTTTTACGGAATACATAACAAATCTTACGAGCGTACCTATGGTTGGGCATGGCTATTAAAACTTGCAGAAGAATTGCATACATGGGATGATGAAACTGCGAGAGAATTGGAAATAAATCTTCAACCTTTAACCAATTTAATAGTTGAAAAGTATTTAGATTTTTTACCAAGACTAAATTATTCGCTTCGTGTAGGAACACATACAAATACTGCATTTGGGCTTTCGTTTGCCTATGATTATGCTGAGACTTTAAACGATGAAGCACTTAAATCTGGAATTTCTAATCGTGCTAAGTTTTTCTTTATGAATGATAAAAATTGTCCAATGTCTTGGGAACCTAGCGGAAGTGATTTTTTATCTCCTTGTTTAGAAGAGGCAGCTTTAATGAAACGTTTGTTGTCTCTGAAAGAATATAAAGTTTGGTTAAATGATTTTTTACCGCAATTAAAAGATAAAAATTTTACGTTGGAAGTTGGTATTGTTTCCGATAGAAGTGATGGTCATTTGGTCCATTTAGATGGCGTGAATTTTTCTAGAGCCTGGAGTTTATCAAAAATTGCAGAAGGCATTCCGGAATATAATCATCTTAAAAATATAGCAAATCAACACATCAATTATTCCTTGCCAAGTATTTTTGGCGATAGCTACGAGGGTGGACATTGGTTAGGGAGTTTTGCTATATATGCTCTAAATTCAGTTTCAGAATAATAGTAAAATCTTTGTTAAAGCTAAATAATATATCTTGTAATTGTTTTTAAGTTATATTTTTAGGGTCATAACTACAATAATCAATAAAAAATGAAACTCTATTCTAAGTTTTTGGCAAGTTTATACTTGTTAATGGCATCATTTATTTTTGCTCAAAACCCATTAATCAACTTTCCAGCTATTAGTCCTAGCGGACAATCCATAGCTTTTAATTATCAAGGTGATATTTGGACTGCTTCCATAAATGGAGAAAATCCAAAACGATTAACCGTTCACGAGGCTTATGATACGAGACCTACCTGGAGTACAGATGGTAAATCTATTGCATTTATTAGTGAGCGTTACGGTAACAATGATGTATATATTATGCCTACTTCTGGCGGTGTTCCAAAAAGATTAACCTATCACTCTGCTTCAGATATCATAACAGATTTTACAGTTTCGGGCGATATACTTTTTTCAACACGAAGAAATTTTGTTCAAGTTGAACGCGAATTTGAAACTCATATTATAAACAAAAATGGTGGTACACCCAAACGTTATTTAGATGCTACTGGTTTTGATGCCAAATTATCTCCAAATGGTAAATTTGTGGTATTTACAAAAGGAAGTTGTAGATTAGAAAGAGAAGCATATAAAGGGCCTGCGAATAGAGATTTATGGTTGTATACTATCAAGAATGATAGTTACACAAAGCTGACTGATTATGATGGAAACGATTTTTATCCGCAATGGGGAGATGATAGTACCATTTACTTTCAGTCCTCAAGAAGTGGGAAATATAATGTTCATAAACTAACGATTACTGATTCTGGTAAAAAATCTGGAGCTATATCTCAAGTAACTAGTTTTAAAGATATGGGTATTTTTTCATTTCAAATTAGTAGAAATAAAAAAGATATTGTTGTTACCAAAGGAAGTCAAATATTTGTAGTTAACACATCAACTAAAGCACAAAAAGAGGTTACTATTAATTTAGCTTCAGATTATAGGTTTGATCCTGTTGTTCATGAAACATATGGAAATAAAGTGAGTGATATCTCAGTTTCTCCTAATGGAAAATATGTAGCACTTAATATTAGAGGCGAGTTATTTATTAGGGAAACTTCAAAAGATAAAAAACGAACTATTAACGTTTCAAAATCATCATATAGAGAAAGAGATGCCACTTGGTTAAATGATAATACACTTATTTTTATCTCTGATAGAGATGGGCAAAAGGATATTTATTTAGTAAAGTCCAATAATGAAAATGAATCAGATATTTTCAAAACTCTAAAACACAAAATTCAAAGATTAACAAATAGTGAAGATGATGAAAGTAATTTGAAATTATCTCCCGATGGAAAATCTTTAGCATATAATGTCGGAAGGGGCAAACTAGTTGTGGCTTCAATTGATAGTAAAGGTAAGTTGTCAAATAAGAAAACTTTACAAGATGGTTGGGCAACACCAAGTGGTGTGGCATGGTCGCCAGACTCTAAATGGTTGGCTTATAGTTTAAGTAATTTAGATTTTAATTCTGAAATTTATATTCACAAGGCAGATAATAGTGCTAAACCCGTTAATGTTTCAATGCACCCAAAACAAGATAGAAGTGCAGTTTGGAGTCCTGATGGAAAAAAATTAATGTTTTCTTCTAACAGAAATAATAATGACTACGACGTTTGGTTTATATGGTTAACAAAAGTCGATTGGGAAAAAACAGCACAAGATTGGGAAGAAGAGTCTGAGGAAGATAAAAAATCTAAAGAGAAGAAAGTTAAAGAAAAAGACGATGAGCATAAAAAAGATGAAAAGAGTAAAGAAGAAAAAAATAAAATAAAAAATGTAGTTATAGATTTTAAAGATATTCACGAGCGCCAAGTGCAAGTAACCTCTTCAGTTGGGGGAGAGTTTGGACAGTTGTTCTCAAAAGACAGTAAAACTATTTATTACACCACGGGAAACGGTAGTAGAGGAGATGCTAATGTTGAAAGAGATTTATTCAAAATAAAATGGAATGGTAAAGATAAAAAAGCATTAACCTCAAAAAATAGTAGGCCATCTAATATTGTAGCTGATAAAAAATTATCAACTATATTTTTAACTAAAAGCGGGGAAGCCTGTCAAGTATTAATTTATCAAAAGATAAAACAGAAGCATTATCATTTTCAGCTAAACTAAATATTGATTATGATACAGAATCTCAACAAATTTTCAATGAAGCCTGGAAAGCCATAAATGATGGTTTTTACGACCCTAATTTTCATGGTCAAGATTGGAATAACCTTAGAAAAAAATATGAACCCTTAGCCTTAGAAGCTTCTACTAGAACAGATTTTCAATCAATGTTTAATTGGATGTTAGGGCAAATAAATGCAAGCCATATGGGGTTATATCGTGTTGAAACTAGAGAAGATGTACAAAGTGAAACTACAGGTCTGTTAGGTATTGAATTGCAGCCAACATCAAATGGAAATTTAAAAGTAATTTCTGTTGTGCCAACAATGCCGGGCGATAGAACTTCTAGTAAGTTTTTTATTGGAGATATCATTACTGTTGTTAATGGAACAAAACTAACTAAAGGTTTAAATGTTTATAGTTTATTAGAAGGGACTTCAAATGAAAAAATTTATATTGAAGTAAATAGAGGTGGTAATTCAAATGAAATTGTTGTTAGACCGAAAAGTAGTAACCGAACGGAAAATTATAAAGCTTGGGTTAAAGAGCGTCAACGACTAACAGAAAAATATTCAAACGGTAAATTAGGATATATTCATATTCAAGGGATGAACTGGACGAGTTTTGAGCGTTTTGAACGAGAATTAACTGCAGCAGGATTAGGAAAAGAAGGTATTGTAATTGACGTAAGATTTAATGGAGGTGGTTGGACAACTGATTATCTTATGGCTGTTCTCAACGTAAAGCAACATGCTTATACTGTTCCTAGAGGTGCTGCTAAAAACTTAGAAAAAGAACATACTAAATTTATGGATCATTATCCGTTTAGCGAGCGTTTACCTTTAGCATCATGGACAAAACCATCAATTGCTTTGTGTAACCAAAATAGTTATTCAAATGCTGAGATTTTTTCACATGCCTATAAAGCTTTAGATTTAGGAACTTTAGTAGGAGTGCCAACATTTGGTGCGGTAATTTCAACTGGTGGTACTACTTTGATTGATGGTTCTTATGTAAGAATGCCTTTTAGAGGTTGGTATGTTAAGGAAACAAGATCTAATATGGAATTAGGTCCTGCTGTACCAGATATTATCGTGAATAACAACCCAGACGATAAAGCTAAAGAAAAAGATACACAGTTAAAAAGAGCAGTAGAGGAATTGTTGAGCCAGTTGAAATAATGATACTCTCAACACTATTCAATTGAAAAAACTATTTAAAAATATCGGCCCAGGACCATTAGTAGCAGCAGCATTTATTGGTCCTGGAACAGTAACTATTTGTACCCTTTCTGGAGTCCAATTCGGATTTACATTATTGTGGGCGTTGGTATTATCTGTCATTGCTACTATTGTACTTCAAGAAATGGCTGCGAGATTGGGGTTAGTAACTCAAAAGAGTTTATCTGAGATTATTCGATCAGAAATAAAAGCTCCAGTATTTAAATTTTTATCTATTGCATTAGTACTGTCAGCAATTGTTATTGGTAATGCAGCATACGAGGCTGGAAATATTAGTGGTGGCGTTCTTGGACTGGAGGCTATAATTGGTAATTATGAAATTAATTTCGGAAATTTCTCATTAAACATTTTAAGTGTTATTATTGGTATCATTGCATTTGCATTATTATATCTAGGTAATTATAAAATCATTGAAAAGGCACTCGTTTTTTTAGTTGTTTTAATGAGTTTAGCATTTTTAACCACAGCAATTTTTACTAAACCTAATATTTCAGAATTATTATATGGGGCATTTATACCAAAATTTCCTAACGGAAGTACATTACTAATAGTAGCTTTGATTGGAACAACAGTAGTACCTTATAATTTATTTTTGCATGCATCTTTAGTAAAAGAAAAATGGCAAGATATTAGTGATTTAAGTTATGCGCGAAAAGATACATTTATAGCTATACTGCTCGGAGGTTTGGTGTCTATTAGTATTGTGGTTTCTGCTAATGCCATACAAAGTACTGAAGTAAATAACGCAGCAGATTTGGCACTTGGATTAGAGCTATTATTCGGAAGTTTTTCAAAATATTTTTTAGCAATAGGCTTATTTGCTGCAGGAATTACAAGTGCAATTACTGCCCCATTAGCAGCCGCATATGTTGCTAGTGGTTGTTTAGGTTGGGATTCAAATTTAAAATCTATAAAATTTAGAAGCGTTTGGGCTTTTATTTTAATTTTAGGTGTAATGCTATCATCATCGGGTATAAAACCAATTGAAATAATTAAATTTGCACAAGTAGCTAATGGGTTGTTACTTCCCGTTATTACTGGTTTTTTAATGTGGGTAATGAATAGAAATGCACTTTTAGGAAAATATAAGAATTCAATAGTCAATAATATATTTGGTTTAATTATATTTTTAGTGAGTGTTTTATTGGCTAGTGCAGCTCTGAATAAGGTATTTCATTTGAATTTATTTTAATGCATAAGTTTTTTATAGATATAAATGCCGATTTAGGAGAGGGTATTGGTAACGAAGCACAATTAATGCCTTTTATCTCATCTTGTAATATTGCTTGTGGAGGTCATTCTGGCGATGAAGATACAATGCGATTTGTTGTGAAACTTGCTAGAATTCATAAAGTAAAAATAGGCGCACATCCATCTTTTCCAGATACTGAAAACTTTGGAAGAGTAGAGATGAATATGCCATGTGTAGCTCTGTTTAAATCTATTGAAGATCAAATTAATTTATTAATTGAAATTCTCGGAGAGGAAAATATGAGTTTGCACCATGTTAAACCTCATGGGGCGTTATATAATATGGCTGCGAAAGATGAAAAAGTAGCTACTGTGATTATTGAAGTCATGAAAAGTATGCAGTTACCTGTATCGCTTTATGTGCCTTATAATTCTGTTATTGCTAAAATTGCCATTGAAAATAACATTCCAATTATATACGAAGCATTTGCTGATAGAAATTATAATGACGATCTAACATTAGTTTCTAGACAAGAAAGAGGTGCGCTTATTGATAATCCAGAAGATGTTTTTAAACATGTATATAGAATGATTTTAGAAAAAAAAGTTATAACTATTACAGGTAAAGAAAAAGATATTGAAGCTCAAACATTTTGTATTCATGGAGATAATCCAAAAGCAATTGGTTTGCTCAATAAATTGAATAATCAATTAGAAGAAAAAGGGATTTGTGTTCAATAGTAAAATGATATTTCAATTAAAATATATTCCATTTGGAGAGCGTTCAATTCTTATTGAATGGCCATCTAAAATTGATGAAAACATCTTAAATGATATTTTAAATTTTAAGCGTAAAATTGAAATGAATCATACTTCAGATTTTATTTCTGTAAATCACGCATATAATTCAATATTAATAACTTACAACAATGAACCTTTAGTTTTAAATGAAGAGGTTAAAAAGTTAAAATTAGTTTATAATTCGACAGTTGAAGTTAAAAAAACTTTCAAAAACATGGAAGATACCAGTTTGTTATGATTCTAGTTTCGGTATGGATTTAAAAGGCATATCCAAAGAAAAAAACCTTTCAATTGAAGCAATTATAAAACGTCATTGTCAACCAAAATACACCATTTATTTTATAGGTTTTTTACCTGGTTTTTTATATTTAGGCGGACTAGATAAAATGTTGTTTATGTCTAGAAAATCAACTCCTAGATTAAAAATTCAAAAAGGGGCAGTAGCCATAGGTGGAGAGCAAACAGGAGTTTATCCTTCTGAAAGTCCAGGGGGTTGGCATATCATTGGAAATTCTCCAATAGAATTTTTCAATGTTACTAAAAACACTCCATGTTTTGCAGAAGCCGGAGATACTCTTCAGTTTTACCCTATTACTTTAAAAGAACATAAAAATATTAAGACGCTAGTTGAAGCTGGTGTGTATCAAATAGAAAGTGAGGTATTAGATGCTTAAATTTTTAACTTCTGGTTTTTATACCACAGTCCAAGATTTAGGAAGAGAGAGGTATCAGCAATATGGAGTTCCAATTTCTGGTGCTATGGATGTACGAGCTCTCAAAACAGCCAATATATTATTAGGAAATAAAGTTGATGCTGCAGTTTTGGAGATAACCATGAGTGGTCCAAAAATAGAATTTTTGGTAAACACTTCGATTTGTGTTGCAGGGGGGATATGAGTCCTAAGTTAAATGGAAATAAAATTAAAAATAATAATTTAATTGTTGTTTCAAAAGGAGATATTTTAAGTTTTGGGAAATTAGTATCAGGTTTTAGAAGTTATTTAGCAGTATTTGGAGGAATTAGAACCCAACCTGTAATGGAAAGTAGAAGTATGTATCCTAGAATTACTGAGCAAATTCAAATTAAAAAAGGGGATGAACTTCAAATTTCTGAACATAATAGTTCTAATGAAAAGAAATTTTCTAGTGTAAAAATTGATATGGATTATTTAGAATCTTCAGTATTAGAGGTTTTTAAAGGACCAGAATTCAACCAACTTTCAGAAAAACAAATAGAAATGTTGTTTTCTAAAGATTTCACTATTTCAAAAGAAAATAATAGAATGGCGTATCAATTAGAAGAGGTGCTTGAAAATGATTTAGCCTCAATTATTACCTCGTCAGTACTTCCAGGGACAATACAATTAACACCTTCAGGGAAATTAATAGTTTTAATGCGAGATAGCCAAACTACTGGTGGTTATCCCAGAGTTATGCAATTATCTGAAAATGCTATTGCTATTTTAGCACAAAAGTTTACAGGGAACGCTGTGTGTTTTAAACTAAAGTAATATTAAACCTTACTTTCTTTTAAATTCAAATTAGTAATTGAAACTTCACTTTTTTGAGAGGTTTCAATATAACGTCTGTAAATTTTAGAATTTCTTTTTTGTAGTGTATCGCTTTCTGGTTTAAGCATTTTTGATGTTCCAATTCTGTCAGCACCACATTCTAGATACTTTACAGCAGTTTCAAAATCTTGAATACCACCAGAAGCTTTTATTTTAGCTTTATCTTTTATGATTTTCTTCATGATTTTAACCGCGGTAAATGTTGCACCACCAGAAGCAAAACCTGTTGAGGTTTTTACATAATCAGCATTAGCATCTACGCATATTTCACAAGCTTTTACTATCTCATTTTTATTCAACTCAGATATCTCTAAAATTACTTTTAAAGGTGTATCTCCAACGGCACGTTTTACATCACTAATATCTCTTAAAACAGATACATGATTTCTACTTTTAAGATAACCTAAGTTAATAACCATGTCTATCTCATTGGCACCATCTTCAATAGCATTTAAAGCTTCTGAAATTTTACTTTTTGTAGATGTAACACCCAATGGAAACCCTACTACAGTACATACTTTAACATCGGTATCTTTTAAAAGTTGTTTCGCCAATTGCACGTAACATCCGTTAACACATACAGAAAAATAATTATTTGCCTTTGCTATCTTACACACATTTATAATATCACGTTCAGTAGCTGTTGGTTTTAAAAATGTGTAATCAATATAGTTAGATAAATTCATAAATAAAAAGTAGGTTTTCTTTAAAAATTAATAGTTTTTTGCTGTCTTGATTGGAGCGATAAGACAACTGTGAAATTAAAAATTTAGGACCAACAAGAGGGAGATATGTTATTTTTTTATCAACAGAGTAATAAACATTTAAATTTAGGCATTATTGTAGAGTATTTTTAGATATAATTTGAATATTCGACGAATTGAAACTTTATATCGATACTTATTAAGATTAATTTAAACGTTTTTTATAGTTTTATTTTTAAAATGTAGCAGTCTGTTTTCAAAATTAGAAGCAGTTACAGGGTAATTTACTTTTTTGAATAATTGTATAAAATCCTCGGAGTGTACTTCTCGTTTTTGCTTCAAAAGATTAAAATGAACATAGCCGCACCAAATAATGGCTTTTAAATGAGTCTTATTTTCATTAAACATGCGCATTTCAACTTTTAAAGCACTATTATCAAACTCAATAAGTTGTGATTCAATAATTACAGTTTCCATTAAAAAAGCTGGTTTTAAATATGCAATTTGATTACTGCTAGATACCCAGCTTTTGCCTTCTAACCTTGCCATTTTGAAAATATCAACATTATAGTGTTTAATTAGTGCATCTTCTCGATGATTCATAAAGTAATCAATATAACTTCCATTGTTAAGGTGATTAAATGGATCGCAATGTTGAAATCTAATTTTTGTGCTTGTTTCTAATATTTTTGGAAGTGCTTTCATAATTTTAGTGTTATAATATACCAATCGGTATATTTTATTGTAAATTTTTTACTTTTTTAGTTCGGTTCTAATCATTTGATTGATGTATTTCATGGCGTCTTTCATATAAAATTCATCATCCATCGTATAAGTCATAAAAATTGCTCCTTGAATAATGGTATCTATTCTTTTGGCATAACGCATTGAATTAATTTCAGATGAAATTTCACCTGCTTCTATACCGCTTTCTATAATTGTACATAAATTATCTTGAATGCGTTGAATAACATCACGGACTTTTCTTAATAATTCTGAATTACTATTATTAGCATCTACACCGATATTTAAAACGGGACAACCTCCCATTTTTTTGCTAAAAGGATAGTAATCTTTATAAAAATCTGTAATTAGATATAATTTTTGGATGGGTGAGTCGCTTTGTTCTAAATGATTAGCTATTGGTCTCATTAAGTAGTTTACCATAAATTTAAAACAGGCATAAGCTAAATCTTCTTTGTTTTTAAAGTTCCCATAAATGGCGCCTTTAGTAAGCCCTGTTGCCTTTGTGATATCTGCTATTGAAGTTGCTGCATACCCATTTTTGTTGAATATTGGAGCAGAAATTTCTATGATGTGTTGTGCTGTAAGTTCGGCTTTTGTTAACATATTAGGACAAATATATAAAAAATATACCAATCGGTATATTTTTTATAATAACAAAAAAGCAACGCTATCTTATAAAAGACTCACGTTGCTTCTCAACTAACCAACCAAACTAATTATTATATGTTTTCTACCAAGTCACTTTGATTTCTAAATACTAGCTTATCATCAAAAGCATCTAGTAGAATGATACTGTCTGTTGTTACTTTTCCTGCTAAAATTTCTTTACTCAATGCATTTAGCACTTCTTTTTGTATGACACGTTTTACAGGTCTAGCGCCGTATTCTGGGTTATAACCCTTTTCAGCTAGGTAATCTATAGCTTGCTGTGTAGCGTCAAAAGTAATACCTTGTTGAGCAATCATTTTAGTAACACTTTTTAATTGTAGGCCAACAATATCAACAATATTTTCTTTGCTTAATGGTGTAAACATTACTGTATCATCTATTCTGTTTAAAAACTCTGGTCTTACAGTTTGCTTCAACAACGCTAGTACGTCAACTTTTGCAGCTTCAATGGCGGAATCAATGTCTTTTGTGGCTTCAAAACGTTCTTGAATTATAGTGCTTCCCATATTGGAAGTCATAATTATGATTGTGTTTTTAAAATCTGCTACACGGCCTTTATTATCTGTTAAGTGTCCTTCATCTAGAACTTGTAACAAGATGTTAAACGTATCAGGGTGAGCTTTTTCAATTTCATCTAACAATACAACAGAATAAGGTTTACGTCTCACAGCTTCTGTTAATTGTCCGCCTTCATCATACCCCACATATCCTGGAGGAGCACCAACCAACCTGCTTACTGCATGGCGTTCTTGATATTCACTCATATCAATTCTAGTCATTGCGTTTTCATCATCAAACAAATATTCAGCTAAGGCTTTTGCTAATTCGGTTTTACCTACACCTGTAGTTCCTAAAAATAGAAATGTTCCAATAGGTTTTTGAGGGTTTTGTAAACCAGCTCGACTACGTCTTACGGCGTCACTAACAGCCTCAATAGCTTCTTCTTGACCAACTACGCGTTTGTGTAATTCGTCTTCAAGTTTTAATAATTTTTCGCGCTCACTTTGAATCATTTTAGTTACAGGGATACCTGTCCATTTTGCAACAATTTCTGCGATATCATCATAAATTACTTCTTCTTTTATTAAAGAGTTTTCAGATTGAGCTTGCAATTGCTTTTGAAATACCTCAAGTTGCTCTTGGGCTTCCTTGATTTTTCCATAACGTAATTCTGCAACTTTTCCGTAATCGCCTTCACGTTCGGATTTTTCAGCTTCTAGCTTGTAGTTTTCAATATCTTGTTTTGTATTTTGGATATTATCAACCACTTCTTTTTCACTTTTCCATTTGGCATTTAAATCGTTGCGTTGCTCTTTTAGATTTGCTAAATCAGAACGTAACGTTTTTAATTTCGCTTCATCTTTTTCACGTTTAATGGCTTCTATCTCTATTTCTAACTGCATGATTTTACGATCCAAAACATCCAATTCTTCTGGTTTTGAATTGATTTCCATACGCATTTTAGAAGCAGCTTCGTCCATCAAATCAATAGCTTTATCTGGTAAAAAACGGTTTGTAATGTAGCGTTGCGATAATTCTACTGCACCAATAATAGCATCATCTTTTATACGCACTTTATGGTGCGTTTCGTATTTTTCTTTGATACCTCTTAAGATTGAAATCGCACTTTCAGTATCAGGTTCATCAACCATTACTTTTTGGAAACGACGCTCTAAGGCTTTATCTTTTTCAAAGTATTTTTGATATTCATCTAGAGTGGTTGCGCCTATTGCTCGCAATTCGCCACGGGCAAGAGCAGGTTTTAGAATGTTTGCGGCATCCATAGCACCTTGCCCGCCACCGGCTCCAACAAGAGTGTGAATTTCATCTATAAATAACACGATGTCACCGTCACTAGTAGTAACTTCTTTGATAACGGCTTTTAAACGCTCTTCAAACTCTCCTTTATATTTTGCACCTGCAATTAGTGCACCCATATCTAAAGCGAAAATTTGTTTGTCTTTTAGGTTTTCTGGAATATCTCCATCGATAATCCTGTGTGCTAAACCTTCAGCAATAGCGGTTTTACCTGTTCCAGGTTCTCCAACTAAAATAGGATTGTTTTTAGTACGACGAGATAAGATTTGGAGTATACGACGTATTTCTTCATCTCGCCCAATAACAGGGTCTAGTTTACCGTCTTTAGCAAGTTGATTTAAATTTTTAGCGTATTTACTCAAAGAATTATAAGTTTCTTCTTGATTTTGAGAGGTTACATTTTCTCCCTTACGTAATTCGTCAATTGCAGCTTTAAGTCCTTTTTCGGTCACTCCTTGATCCTTAAGCATTTGCGCAATTTTGCTTTTCGATTTAAAAACAGCTAAAATTAAATGCTCAATGGACACAAAATCGTCCTTCATTTTTTTTGCGATGATAGATGCTTCATTTAAAGATTTTCCAGCTTCGCGAGAAAGCATTAAATCTGTGCCTGAAACTTTAGGAAAACTTTCTAATTGTTTATCAAGCGCTTGTTCTAATATCGAAACGTTTACATTCAATTTTTTTAATAGGAATGGTAATACGTTTTCATCAACTTCAAAAATGGCTTTAAATAGATGTTCATTTTCAATTTGTTGATGCCCGAAACCTTGAGCAACTTGTTGCGCTTGTTGTATGGCTTCTTGAGATTTTATGGTATAATTATTAAAATTCATTTTTATATAATTTGTATTCTTTTTACTTAACTTTACATCCTGTTTTAGTCAATTATCTTACCAATTTTAAAAGCACTCTTTTTCAAGACAAAATGTCGTGAATTTCTTTGAAATAAGTGACTTTTCGTCAGATGTAAGATTTTAAATTGATATGCGACTTAAGGTTTGAGTAAGCACATAATAGTGGCGCGTTAGGGATTGTAGAGTAAAGCCCACAACTCGATGTAGGAGGTGCGAGGACTTGAAACGTAAAGCCCGACCCTTTAGGATAACGTCCAAAATAAAACAATGTAAACGAGAATTTTACGTTTAAAATAGTAAAGAGTTAATAGTGATATGGGATTATTGAATAAGATATTTGGAGGAGATAAAGTAGTTAAAGAAGAAAAGGTAATTCCTTGGATACCTTTTAATGATTTGCAGCAAATTGATTATATTAAGAAAAAGTCGAGCATAAAACCACAAGTGATTTTTAAACATTCTACGCGTTGTGGAATTAGTAGCATGGTACAACGCCAGTTTATTAAGGACTATAATTTTAGTGAAAAAGAAATAGATTTATACTATTTGGATTTATTGAGTTATCGACAAATTTCTGATGAAGTAGGTTATGTTTTTCAATTAATACATGAATCTCCACAACTTTTGGTTATAAAAAATGGTGAATTGGTGGCACATGCTTCTCATGGGCAAATTAATCAAGTTGATTTGAATCGATTTATTTAGTCAATCTCCCTATTGAATTCTGATTACCTGTTTGTTTACGGCACCTTACAAAAAGATTTAGATAATGAAATGTCTCAATTTTTATCAAACAATTCTGAAATTATAGGTAGAGGTTCTATATTGGGAAAGTTATATGCTATTTCTTGGTTTCCAGGAGCTGTTTTAAGTGAAAATACTTCTGAACATATTTACGGTACTGTTTTTAAATTAAAAGATACTTTTAAAATATTTAAAACTTTAGATAATTATGAAGGTTGTGATATAAATCATCCTAAAACTAGTTTATTTTTTAGAGACATCACAACAGTTTTTTTGGAAAATGGAAATTCTGTAAATTCTTGGGTGTATCTTTACAACCAGAATTTAAAAGATAAAAAACGGATTTTATCTGGGGATTTTTTAAACGATGCGCACACCTAAGTTTACCGATACTTTTTTTCATACGCTTGATGTTCCTTTGGAGTTTGAGTTACCAAAACAATTCACTTTTCCTTTTTATTATGAACCACATGCATTAAGTCGTCTTGCTGCTAAAGATTTGCAACAGTATTTAGAAACGCAAACTGATTTTGATCATAATTTCGGATTAAATCAAAAACAAAAAGGCTTAGTAATAGGAAAGATGTTTGGCGTGATGGTAGTGCAAAATGTAAACAACGAATTAGGCTATTTAGCAGCGTTTTCAGGGAAATTAGCTGAGAATAATTACCATAACGGTTTTGTGCCTACAGTTTATGATACCTTAGATGAAAACGGATTTTACAAAAGAGGAGAAGCCGAATTAAACAGGTTAAATCGTGATATAGAACATTTAGAAGCAGCTCCAGAATTAAGAGTAGCAAAATCTAATTTAGATAAAACTCTTAAGCGTTATGATACTGAATTAAAAGATTTTAAAGCTGAGATTAAAGCGAAGAGAAAAGAGCGAAGGGCAAAACGTGAAACCGCTTTAAACGAATTATCTAAAACAGATTACGAGGTTTTAGATGAAGATTTAAAACAGCAGAGTATTTATTATCATTTCCGTTTGAAAGATTTAAAACAAGATTGGGATACTAAAATTAAAAGTGCTACTTCTGAATTAAACACTATAGTAAAACCTATTGCAAGTCTCAGAGAAAAACGGGCTGCACTATCTGCGTTTTTGCAAAAGCGTTTGCATGAGCAATATCGTTTCTTGAATGCGAAAGGCCAGATAAAAGATTTATTAGATATATTCAAAGATGCTCTAGTGCCACCGCCTGCCGGTTCAGGAGAGTGTGCCGCACCAAAGCTGTTTCAATATGCCTATGAGAATAATTTAAAGCCGATTGCTATGGCGGAGTTTTGGTGGGGAACATCGCCAAAATCAGAAGTGCGGAAACACAAACAGTTCTATCCATCATGCCGTAGCAAATGCGAACCTATTTTGGGGCATATGATGCAAGGTTTGAATGTTGCTGAAAACCCTATTCAGCATAGTATTGAATATAAGGCACCATTGGAGATTTTTTATGAAGATGAGTATTTACTTTTAGTAAACAAACCTCATGAGTTTTTATCGGTACCTGGGAAGCATATTCAAGAGTCGGTATTAAATAGAATGAAACGCTATTTGCCAAAAGCTAAAGGGCCTTTATTGGTGCATCGTTTGGATATGTCAACCTCAGGATTATTATTGGTAGCTAAAAACGAGAAAACACACAAAAATCTTCAAAAGCAATTCATAGCGCGTACTATAAAAAAAGGTATGTTGCTATATTGGATGGTAAACTTAAAACAAAAAAAGGTGTTATAGATTTGCCATTGCGAGTAGATTTGGATAATCGTCCGCAGCAATTGGTGTGCTATGAACATGGTAAACCTGCTCAAACAAAATACAAAGTGGTTGCTATTGAAAACAGCAACACACGTATTCACTTTTATCCTATTTCTGGGCGTACACATCAATTACGTGTTCATGCTGCACATGCTGATGGATTGAATATTCCAATTGTTGGCGATGATTTATATGGTACCAGAGGAGAACGATTACATTTACATGCTGAACTTTTAAAATTCATACACCCAGTAACACAAGAAGTTTTAGAATTTGTTTGTGAAGCGCCTTTTTAAGTTTCTAACATAAAATTTAATTTTTCAAGTAATACATCGTGATAGTAACTTAGCAAAAAAGCTAAAAATTAGAAGTAAAATTATACTGAACTAAAACTTAACAAACAATTTAAAGTCAAAAATTAGTATTTTATAAGTAATGAAATTTTGTAAAATTGCTATAGTAATGAAACAAATGTGAAAAAACTATCTAAGTAAAAAGTAAAATAATTAATAAAAATTTATCAGTAAATGAACTACAGTAAAATATCATTCTTCATTTTTTTAGTAATAACGTCTTGTTCTCAAGTTAAGACTGAAAAAACCTCTAATCTTGCAGAAAACTATAATTGGAAAAATTTGATTGATACGGACCTATCCAAATGGGATGTGTTTTTAAGCTATCAGCACCAAGTGGGTTATGATGGTTCGCAGCCAAAAGATGAAAATGGGGAGTTAATTCCACCTATCGGATTAAATAAACCAGGTTATGATGTTTTTACAACGTTTCAAGAAGGAACTGAAACCATTATAAAAAATACTGGTGAATATTATGGATGCTTGATTACCAAAGAAGAGTATAAAAACTATCACTTCCAATTAAAATACAAATGGGGAGATAAAACATGGGCTTATCGAAAAAATTTACTAAAAGATTCTGGTATTCTTTACCATTCCGTTGGCCCAATGGGTGTTGAGTATTGGAGATCGTGGATGCTGTCTCAAGAATTTCAAATTATGGAGGGGCATACAGGAGATTTTTGGAGTCAGAAAAATTCTGCTATAGATATCAGAGCTTATAAACCAGAGTCTGTGTTAGATCCTTTGGCACATGAGTCTCAGGAATTTTTACCTGTTGGAATGAATAGTCCGTACAGAAACTATTGTAGAAGAAAAGGTAATTATGAAAAACCACATGACGAATGGAATACTCTTGATTTATACTGTTACGAAGGTAAGAGTTTACATGTGGTAAACGGAGAAGTTGTTATGATTCTCAAAAACTCTAGATATATTGATGAAGAAGGTAATGGAGTGCCTTTAATAAAAGGGAAAATTCAATTGCAAAGTGAAGCTGCCGAAGTGTTTTTTAAAGACATAAGAATTAGAGAAATAGATTCACTAACTCAAAAACAAAAAGCACTTTTTTAGAGAAAACAAGCAGACAAAGTAACATTTAAGAATAAAAAAACTCTCAAGAATTTTCTTGGGAGTTTTTTAGTTTTACATCACATTAAAAATAAATATATTTAATCCCATGCCGAAAGCCCAATGATTTCGCCATTTGGTCCTACAAAAAATGTGTATTTGTCACGTTTGTAGTTCTCATTTTCTAATTCATAACCTTCTTCTTTCAACTTATCTCCAATAGGTCCAATATCACTTACCTTAAGCATAAAGTGGTTGTGGTTCGTGTTTCCAATAGGCCCAATGGTGTGTTGAAATTCTGGAGCAGTAACTGATAATCCAATGGTTAAATCATTTGCCTTTAATTTCATTACTAGCATACCTTCTAATCCTGGTCCATGAAGTACTTCTGCGTTGTCAAGCTTAAAACCAAGAATCTCACGGTATAGCTTAAGTGATTTTTCAAGTTGAAGCACATGTACACAAATGTATTTCAAGCCAATAACTTTTGCTTCTTCTTTGGTTTCTTTTTTCGCATCTGCCTTTTGGGCGTAACCAAAACTTGTACCTAAAAATAAAAATAAAGCAATGATGCAGTATCTGTAAATAGGGTTTAAACTAATGTTGTTTTTGTTGTTACTTGTACTAATGTTAATTTTCATAATGAATCTATTAAAAAAGGTGTTAATTATTCTTTGAATCTAAACTTATGAAAAAAATGTAAACAAAAAGTTGCTCTCAGAAATTATTGTAGTCAAATAAACGTTAATTTACTAGATAAAAACTAAACAAGCCATTTAAAGTGTTCATCTTCAATATTATATTAAATACGTTTTATTGTGAAAGCTCATAATTGTAAGACCTTTGTTATTAAAGTATTACAGTAATAAGGTTATAATCTGTTAAAAATTTGAGTTTTTTTCTACCAAATATTGAAACGTAAAACGCAATAAATAGCATTTTGAGCATTTTGGGTTTTTCGCTATTATCATTAGCTTTAATCCTTACGCTTTAAGATTTTGTTATCAAGATTTAAGGGTAACCTAATTTTTTTAAATTTTAGTTCGATAAATAATAGAGGTAAAGTATTATAACATTAAAATCCACCATGAAGAAAAAAATCAGTATTGTTTTAGCATTGGTAATAATGAATTTGTTTTCATGCCAGCAGTCAAACCAAGAAACCACTAAAGAATCAGACCAAGATACGAAAGCCTTTGAAAGTGCATCGTATAAACGTTTTCGTGAGGGTAAGATTCGCTATGAAAAGTTTAATGAGTTTCATACCGATTTTAAATATGTAAAACTTGAAGGCTTTGATTTTGCAGGCGGTGTGGAACGGTATTATCCGTCAAGTGTTATAAAAGTAGAAGATACATACTATATGTGGTATTCCAAACCACAAGTTGGTACAGCAGTAGTAGGGCCAAATAAGGCGAATGATAACACAAGAGCATTCCATTGGGATATTTGCGATGTATATTATGCCACTTCTGCCGATGGTATTACATGGGAAGAACAAGGTGTAGCAATCCAACGTGGTGCAAAAGGACGTTTTGATCATCGTAGCGCATTTAATCCAGATATATTGGTTGCAAATGGCAAGTATTATTTGGCATATCAAGCGGCAGCAAGTTTAAAAGATGCACGTTGGGCGAAAACATTTGCAACGGCAGGAGATTTTGCACCAAACGTTATTGGTATGGCAGTAGCCGATTCTCCTAATGGGCCATGGAAGGGATTAGATGCCCCTATTTTAACACCAGGTTCGCAAGATGCTTGGGATGGAGAAGTGATACACGAACCTACATTTTTTGTTAAAGGCGGTAAATATTTTTTATACTACAAAAGCCAAGGTCGTTTGCCATGGACACCAAATATCACTCCAGGAGAATTTAATAAAGAACATGCTGATATGCCATTAGCTACAGGAGTTGCCATTGCCGATAATCCTGAAGGCCCATATATTAAATCAAAATACAACCCAGTATTAATGGGAGGTCATGGGAGTATGGTTTGGCCATACCGAAATGGTGTATGTGCTACATTGCCTGAAGGCCCGGAGCGTAATAGTATTCTATTCTCTGAGGATGGTATAAATTTTCATCCTGTAATTCAAGGCTTGAGTTTACCTTGGGGTGGTGGTGTATATCGCTCAGGAAATTACACCGATGTTGATGAGCAACCAGGGCAAGGTATCACTTGGGGCGTTGGCCATAAAGTATATCCGTATTACCATTTTGTACGTTTTGATTGTAATTTATCTTTAGAGCATGGTAATACTGTAAATAAAGCACATCAAATCATTCAAGATTATAGGAATAGCGAAGGCTATGAGTATAACCCGAGTTTAGATGGTAAATAATACATAGATTGAAAAAGATAGTTTGCCAATGACATTATGTTAAATGCTTTTTTGAAAACTCTCAATACACTTGGGAGTTTTTTTTATGATTATTTTGATGCTAAAAACTTTGATATACTTAAGATTATTGATCCACTTTTACTTATTTCAAAAATAAAATCAAAAAATGCTGTTATGAATACATCTATTTTAACGTTATTAAAATAGAATGAACAAGAACGATTTTAAACTTAAAGTGTTTTCGTTATCCGAACGGTTATTTCCAATGGTGGCTCGTATGTTAGGGAGTAATGCCAATGCAGAAGATGCCATTCAAGATATCATGGTAAAGCTTTGGAGCAAACGTAAACAGCTTGAGCAGCATCCTAATGTCACAGGTTTTGTATTCTTAACCGCTCGTAATTATTGTATTGATGTGTTGCGTAAAAAGATGAATATGGTAGATGATGCCACACCTTACCTTCAAGTTTTAAAATCAGGAAACGCGCATAAAGATATAGCTTATAATGAGTTAAGTGTTATTGTAGAAGATATCCTTAAAACACTTCCAGAGCAGCAGCAAGACGTATTTATGATGCGAGATATAGATGGTTATGAGTTTTCAGAAATAGCCGCAGCACTAGAAATTAAAGTAGAACATGCAAGAGTTTTATTGTCGCGAGCAAGAAAACAAATAAGCGAAGCATTAGAAAAAACATACAGCTATGAAAAAGGAGCATATTAAAACCCTGATTGAAAAGTACGAAGCTGGTACGAGTACTTTAGAAGAAGAGCAATTTCTGTTTGAAACTGCCGATACTTCAGCACCTAAATTAAAAGCTTTGGCAGCTTTTGTAAAAAACCATAAAAAGCGAGCACCAGAAGGTTTCAATGCTAAGCTTTGGGATGATTTTGAAAATAAAAATTTCAAAAGCCCAAGGTTTAAAATTGGCATGATAGCCGCTGCAGCATCAGTTTTGTTATTAATTACGATAACTATAAATAGTTTTCAGCCAAAAGAGTTAAGCTATGCAGAGAAAAAGGCGTTGCTTGACGAAGCTCTGAGTATGTTCCCGGAAACAGAACAGGTACAAACCTCACAAAACATTATTTACGAAGATGATTTGGTAATTGTATATACCAAGCCTTAAAACATTTAAATCAAAATAATACGAACAGTTAAATATTTAAAAAGATGAAAAACATAGTACTAGTAATTTTTGCATTATGCTTATCCGTTTCTATGGTGCAAGCACAAGATAAAGAGAAAGATAAAAACAAAGCCAAAGACAAAGAAAAAGTTATAGTAGGAGCACCAAATTTGGATAAACTATTTGTAAAGTTAAAAGAAGATGCAAAACCACATATTTATGTAGATGAAAAGAAATTTGATTTTCCAGTAGAGTTGATAGATCAAAGTAAAATTGAATCTGTGTTTGTTATTAAAGATGCTAAGAAATTAGAAAAATACAATTCCCCAAATGGTGTTGTACTTATTACTACAAAAATTAAAAAAAGTCAGTTGAACCTACATTAAGAATCAAAGGAGGGGACAACGAGCCTATGATAATTATT
Source organism: Jejuia sp. G7-7 (assembly GCF_055808955.1). Lineage (NCBI taxonomy): Bacteria > Pseudomonadati > Bacteroidota > Flavobacteriia > Flavobacteriales > Flavobacteriaceae > Jejuia > Jejuia sp. G7-7. The sequence continues at coordinate 1,085,809 of NZ_JBVVSZ010000001.1, read as the reverse complement.
GATGGGAAAGTAACTAAGAAAGCACAACTTGATAAGATGGATCCTAATAACATTGAGAGTATTAATGTTTTTAAAGGCGAGCAGGCCATAAAAAAATATAATGCGCCCAATGGTGTAGTTGTAATTACAACTAAAAAATAGCTTTCTGCTATTCAGTTAAGTTTTACAATATGTAGCGAAAAAAACTCCCAAATCACTTTGGGAGTTTTTACGTTTTAATATCTTGTTGTTACAGAATAGGAATTTATAATATCCTTTAGTCGGAGTTTTAAATCTTCGCCAGTATCAAAAACCATTTGTTCATTAGTTGGGAAGGGGAGACGTCTGTTATTTAACAATTGTCTGTCTTCACTAGTTAAGGCACGTTTGTCGCCTCTGTATCTTGCAAAAATATGCTCGAATACAAAACCACTATCAATGGTAAAGGTGTCTAAGGTTTGACGGGTATCGTTATCTAAATACACCACATCTCCAACTACTTGCGCAGATTTGGTTTGTATGGTTTCAAATAAGCGCCCGCTTACCTTAATAAACTTTTCGTGTTTAATATCGTTTCCTAAACTGTCTTTTACAACGTTGCCTTTACGGTCTTTTTCGTATTCCCAACCATCTGCTACTTCACGTTCTCTTAAAAACTCACGTTCGTTAATACGCTCTGGCGAAATGTTTATTTGTCTTAAATTTAATTGCATTGCAAAATCGTACTTACGGTTTGCTTGCTTATTGGCGTGGTATTCGCTCCAAAATTTATTTAAGCCATAGGTATCAAAGTTTAGTAACTCTTCTTCCAAACGCACAGGAATTACTTGCTCTGTGGTATTGTTTATAGATACTAGAACGTAATCTTTTCCACGTTCATGAGCTTCTGTTAACAATTCGTTAGTGTTCTCGTAATTTGGGCTAATATCATTCAAATATGATAACTCATTGTAGGCTTCACGTATTAAACGCTTGTCATCACTTTCTAAGAGATCGATACTTTTTTCGTATAAATAATCGGCCAACTTATTTCTAGATACTAAAATATCATTGCTGTAATTGTTAAAATCAAACGCAATATTTTTACCATTTACGTTTAAAGGTAAAATAGGTTTTATAGCTTCTTGTCGAGCATCTAAATCTGAATACATTTCAAAAATTCTTTTGAATGTTTCTGGATTGTTATCCTTTTTTAAATGAGAAAGGGTATTTAAATCGCGCTCTACAACTTTGTAATAGGCGTCTTTTAACATAATTGCATAATCATAATTACGCTTTTTGTTCTTGTTCTTTCTAAGTTTGTTTAAAGCAGTTGTAATCGCTTGGTCGTAATTCCCAGAATTTACTGCTGTTGCAACTTGTTTTCTTGTACTACATGATAGTAGTATTGAAACTAATAGTGTAAAAAGTAATGCTTTTTTCATGGGTCTATTGTTTTGGTTATTTGAGGTAGTTTTCAATAGTTGTGCCAAAATAGTAAATATTGGATTAACGGACTAATAAATACGATGAAATACGATATTTTTGTTAAAAAAGTAGGTTGTTTATTACTTTTTAGCTTTTAATATGATTTCTTGTTTGTTTTGCTTTGATGTTTGATGCTTTTTATATTGTTCATTTTTTTTTGATAAAAAACGAACCAAAAAATCAAGATCAAGCCGAGGAATTTTTCATGCCCAAAAAAAGGAATGAAAACCGATTTGAAAACTCCGCGTCGAACTGCGTTCTCCTGTTCTCGGAGCTTTTCTGCATCTATTCTGCGTCTTGACGTTCAATTCTTCGAATTGATTCGGGTGTTGATTTTCTACTATTTTATTGTTTTTATTTAAAGCTTTTTCAATTTCCTAAACACCTAAACACCTAAACACCTAAACACCTAAACACCTAAACACCTAAACACCTAAACACCTAAACACCTAAACACCTAAACACCTAAACATTTAAAGGATAGTGATGACTTATGAATAGATACTTACTTTTCAGAACCTCCTAGCGTTAGGGATTGCAGAGGAAAGCCCACAGCGCGACGAAGGAGGTGCGAGGACTTGCAACGGAAAGCCCGACCCCTTGTGGGTAACGCCCAAAAAAACTAAAAAACATCTAAATTATTTCTTGCTGTAAACTGGCAATAACTTCGTGGAAACTTCTCCAAAACCGATGCGTGTGCCGTCTTTTTCACAGTAACCTCTCATGATGACCGTATCGTTATCGTTAATGAATTTACGTTCGGTGCCATTGTTCATTTTTAAAGGTTTTTCGCCTTTCCAAGTGAGTTCTAGCATGGAGCCATAACTGTCTTCTGCTGGGCCTGAAATGGTACCACTACCCATCATATCGCCCGAATTTACTGGGCATCCGTTTACGGTATGATGTGCCAATTGTTGCACCATATTCCAGTACATGTGTTTGAAGTTGGACTTGCTTACCACAGTTTCTTTTGCGCCTTTTGGCTGAATGGAAACTTCCAAATTAATATCGTAACTTTTTTTGCCTTTATATTGTAAGTAAGGCAATTGCTTTTTCTGTGGTTTTGGACCTTGAACACGGAAAGGCTCAAGCGCATCTAGTGTGATAATCCATGGAGAAATAGACGATGCGAAATTTTTTGCTAAAAATGGGCCGAGTGGCACATATTCCCATTTTTGAATGTCGCGCGCACTCCAATCGTTTAATAATACAAGTCCGAAAATGTATTCTTCGGCTTCTTCGATAGGAATGGGCTCTCCTAAATCATTGGCATCGGTAGTAATAAATGCCATTTCTAATTCGAAATCTACCAATTTACTGGGACCAAAAATTGGTGTTTTTGCATCGCCAGGTAGTGTTTGTCCTTGTGGACGATGCACCGGGATTCCTGAAGGAATTATGGAAGAGCTTCTACCGTGATAGCCCACAGGGATGTGCAGCCAGTTTGGCAAAAGCGCATTTTCTGGGTCTCTAAACATGCTGCCTACATTTGTGGCGTGTTCTATACTGGAATAAAAATCAGTATAATCGCCAATTTGAACTGGCAATTGCATTTCTATTTCATCTAAACGGAACAAAACCGTCTCCTTATCTTTTTTGTTGTTTTTTAAGGTAGCGTTTTCGGCATCAAAAATTTCTGCAATGCGGTTTCTTACAAGACGCCATGTTTTACGGCCGTCTGCAATAAAATCATTCAAAGTATCTTGAAGAAAAATATCATCGGTTAACGGGATACCTTCAAAGTACCCTAATTGGTGTAAAGCGCCTAGGTCTATAGCTGTATCGCCAATACGAGTGCCAATGGTTATAATATCATCGCGTGTTAAAAACACGCCAAAAGGAATATTTTGAATTGGGAAATCGGAGTTTTTATCGACGTGTAACCACGACGTTCTATCTGGGTTGTTTGCTGATAAGGGCATAAGTAAGGTTTTATATTACTACTCAAACCTACATAATTTTTTCATTTTTATAGAAAAAAATCAATAAAATATAGGTTTCGTTACAAGGTTAATAAATCGGTGTATAACTTGCTTAGTAAATATATGTATTTTGATGTTTTTAAGTGTTGTATTTGTTATTTTTGCGCAATTATTTAACGACAATTTATTTTTATGCAACGCGACGAACAAATTTTTGAATTAATACAAGCTGAAGAACAGCGCCAATTACATGGTATAGAACTTATAGCATCAGAGAATTTTGTAAGTGACCAAGTGATGGAAGCTGGAGGATCTGTTTTAACCAATAAATATGCTGAGGGTTACCCAGGAAAGCGTTATTACGGAGGCTGTGAAGTGGTTGATGAAGTAGAGCAAATCGCTATAGATCGTGCAAAAGCCTTGTTTAATGCAGAGTATGTAAATGTACAGCCACACTCAGGAAGTCAAGCAAATACAGCGGTTTATCATGCGTGTATAAAACTTGGAGATACTATTTTAGGTTTCGATTTGTCTCACGGAGGGCATTTAACACATGGGTCGCCAGTAAACTTTTCTGGTAGATTGTACAACCCAGTTTTTATGGTGTTGAAAAAGAAACAGGTGTTTTAAACTACGATAAAATTCAAGAGATAGCTACTAAAGAGCAACCAAAATTAATTATTGCTGGAGCGTCTGCATACTCAAGAGATATAGATTTTAAGCGTTTTAGAGTAATTGCAGATAGCGTTGGTGCTATTTTATTGGCAGATATTTCGCATCCTGCGGGATTAATTGCAAAAGGTATTTTAAATGACCCACTACCTCATTGTCACGTTGTAACTACAACAACTCATAAAACCTTAAGAGGCCCAAGAGGTGGGATGATTATGATGGGTAAAGATTTTGAAAACCCATTTGGGATCACACTAAAAAGTGGAAAACTTAGAAAAATGTCATCTTTGTTAGATTCAGCGGTTTTCCCGGGGAATCAAGGAGGTCCATTAGAGCATATTATCGCAGCAAAAGCAATTGCCTTTGGAGAAGCGTTAACTGATAATTTCTTGAATTACCAATTACAAGTAAAGAAAAATGCAGCAACCATGGCAGATGCATTGGTAGCAAAAGGTTACAATATTATCTCTGGAGGTACTGATAATCACATGATGTTAATAGACCTCAGAAACAAAAACGTTTCTGGTAAAGATGCAGAACAAGCGTTGGTAAAAGCCGATATTACTGCAAATAAAAACATGGTGCCGTTCGATGATAAATCGCCGTTTGTAACCTCTGGAATCCGTTTAGGTACTGCAGCAATAACTACACGTGGCTGTAAAGAAGACGATATGCTTACCATAGTAGAGCTTATTGACGAAGTGGTTACCAATTTTGATAACGAAACAGTTTTAGAGTCAGTTAAAGAAAGAGTGAATGCCATGATGAAGGATAAACCTTTATTTGTGTAACCTCATCCTAAATGCATAAATTAAAATCCTGCCTTGTGCGGGATTTTTTTGTTTCGAGTGTAACGTGAAAGCGTTATGCATCTTGGAGTTGGGCGTTACCCAAACGGGTCAGGCTATCCGCTATATCTTTCTGCGAAGCAGTCTCATAATAGCTTCGTGATATCTCCAACCTAAAAACATATTACTAAACTTGAAAATTCTGACACCTAAAGCTTCGTACAAAGGATGCCGCTTCTATCCTTAACGCGAATCCGTCTATTTAAAAAAAGAGAAGTCAGAATTATCAAATTTTAAGATTCCTTTTACACGCTAAAATTTACATAAACCTTATATTTAGAAAACCAAAAATTAATGTCATGACGTGGGAAAAACAACTAAAACGATATGATGCACTTGTAGAGATGTGTCCAAGATTTGAGATAAAGGGGAAATCCATGATTTACACCTCTGCTAATGGCTATATGTTTTCACTATTAAATAAAGCTGGAGAAATTGGGATTCGGTTTTCAAAAGAAGTACAAGAAAAATATATCGAAGTATTCCCTTCATCATTATACAAATCTTACGGGGCGACCATGAAAGGTTATGTATTAATTCCAGACGATATATTAAAAGACTCAGAAACTATGATAAACCTCTTTAACGAAAGTTATGATTATGTGATGAGTTTACCACCAAAATAAATTATCAAAAATGAAAAAACTAATTGTACTGTTTACCTTATTCTTATCAACTTTTATCATGGCGCAAAACACAGAAAAATTGCCATATTACGAAATACCAAAAGCATCAGAAACTTATACGACAGGAGCCGTAGCCTCAAGAATGGTAGATGGATTAGGGTTTAGATATTATTGGGCAACTGAAGGTTTAAGACCTGAAGATTTAGAATATAAACCAAGCGAATCTGGAAGAACATCTGCTGAAACAATAGACCATTTATACGGGTTATCTAATTTTATTTTAACTTCAATGACGAACGAAAAGGCTTTAGAATTAAAACATGCAGATTTTGAATCAAAAAGAAAACAAACGCTTTTAAATTTTGAAAAAGCATCCAATATTTTAAAATCTACCAAAGATTTGTCAACTTTTGATAACGATAAATTTCCATTTTGGAATATCATTAACGGACCAATTGCAGATGCTTTATGGCATTGTGGACAAGTGGTAATGCTACGTCGTGCTTCTGGAAATCCTTTTAATTCAAAAGTTAGTGTGTTTAGTGGGACTTTAAAAAAATAATCAATGCATATTTGATTTGTAAATTAATTAAGAGTCAAATGTTACTTCAACTATTATTTTAGCTTTTCATATGTTAAAGTTCTAATAATTAAGCAAGAATGATATTTTTGTTTTTCTAACTATTTAATTATGAAAACAACTTTATCATTACTATCTATATTTCTTATTACGGTAATAGGTTACTCTCAGACAGATATTCAAAATTTTGAAAGTACTGATGGATCGAAATTTTTAATTGTAACCTCCTCAAATGTTGTTCATGCTGTTGGAGGAGGAAATCAAACATGGACTTTTAACGATTTAGTAAAAGATGGTACATCTGTAGACGTACAAAGAGCACCTGTTGCACCAGAACCTACTAATTATTTTGGAACAACTGATGTTGTAGTTTCTACCGCTAATTTAACTTCAGAAAATAAAATGTTGTTAAAAAAAGTTACTGTTGGGGTTGCACCTAATGAAACACAAGATGTTTCATTTACAGGTCTTTTAATAGAAGGTTTAGATTTACGATACAGCCTCGATAATGCTTTTATAGGTAATTTCCCAATGAGTTTTAGCAATCCAGCAGGAACTCCAGATATTGTTGATGGGGATTTTGTATTTGATAATGGGGCTATTACAGTAGCTGGGATTATTGATAATGATACCTCAAAACCTGAAATTAGTTCACCTAGTACAATATTGGTTAATGTTGATGCACATGGGACTTTAATTTTAAATAACGCTTGTGCCTCTGGTGATGATTGCGATAGCTCTTTTAACGGTGCGGTAACTAGACTCAAAGTTGAGCAAAGTTTGAATTTGTTTGTTGCTGCTTTTAATCTTTATGGAACAGCAACTCAAACTTCTTACTATTACTATGATGATAACAATGGAGATTTGGTATTTAGAACTTCTCGAATTATAATTACTTCAGCTTTATTAAATGAAGATGTAACTATAATGGAATCTTTAACACAAAGCACTTTAAATAACGATGAGTTTCAATTAACAGATGCCTCGTTGACTATATCTGAAAACCCAGTTAAAGATGTTTTAAAACTTAGTTTAGGTAATGACGATGCTAAAATTAATGCGATTACCATTTCTGATATTACAGGAAGACAGGTTTTAAATAAAAAGACAAATGCAACCGCATTGAGCGTAGCAGAGCTTACTTCTGGAATTTATATTGCTACAATAACAACAGATATTGGCTTTGCCTCCAAAAAATTTGTTAAACAATAAGAGATCGTTTTTAAATTATAAGAATAAAAAAAAGCGTTTCATGAATGAAACGCTTTTCTTGTTTTATGCGGTAGTCACTTTTTCTTTTTTAACTGAAAAATCAACTTCAATTTGATTGTGAATAATATCATCAAATGTTTCACGCTTTCTTATTAAATGGGCTTTGTTTTTATACCAAAGTACTTCTGCAGGTCTAAATCTTGAGTTATAGTTACTCGCCATAGAGAAACAATAAGCACCAGCGTTTTTAAATCTTAAAATATCGCCTTCGTTTATTTCATTAATACGTCTGTTATTTCCAAATGTATCTGTTTCACAAATATAGCCTACAACAGAATAAAAACGTTCACGACCCTTTGGATTTGAAATATTATCAATATCATGATGAGAACCATAAAACATTGGGCGAATTAAATGGTTAAAACCAGAATCTATTTGAGCAAAAACTGTTGAAGTAGTTTGCTTTACAGCATTTACTTGTGCTAAAAAATGACCAGATTCACTTACTAAAAACTTTCCTGGTTCAAAAGCAAGTGTTAGATCTTTTCCATACTCTTTACAAAACGCATTAAATTTAGCGGAAAGCTTTTTACCTAATTCTTCAATATTAGTTTCAATGTCTCCAACTTTATAAGGCACTTTAAATCCAGATCCAAAATCTATAAATTCAAGATTTTTAAATTGTTTAGCCGTATCAAATAAAATTTCACTAGCATATAAAAATACATCGATATCTAAAATATCACTACCAGTATGCATATGTATACCATTAATATTCATTTTTGTGTTTTCAACAATACGCAGTAAATGTGGTATTTGATGAATAGAAATTCCAAATTTAGAATCTATATGTCCGACAGAAATATTAGCATTTCCACCAGCCATTACATGAGGATTTATTCTAATACAAACAGGTGTGTTTGGATGCTTAGTACCGAATTGTTCTAAAATAGATAAATTGTCTATATTAATTTTAACCCCTAGTTTGGCAGCTTTTTCAATTTCATCAAGCGATACACCATTTGGCGTATATATAATTTGCTCTGGTAAAAAACCAGCGGCTAAACCTAATTTTACTTCTTGAATAGAAACAGTATCTATACCAGAACCTAATTGTTTAAATAGTTTTAATATGGATATATTAGATAATGCTTTAACAGCATAATTAAGCTTTAATTTTTTTACAGATTTGAAAGCATTGGTAAGTCTGTTATATTGAAATTCAATTTTCTCTGCATCATAAACGTATACAGGGCTTCTAAATTCTTGGGCAATTTTTAATAATTGTGCGTTTTCCATCGGCTTTTTAATAATTTCGGACAAAGATATTTTTTTACTTATAAAAACAAACAAATAACTCAAATTTAAACAAATTAAACATTGTGTTAATTATTTAACAAAAAAATAGCTCGAATAAATTATAATCAATACTACGTTAAATATTAGCTTAATTAAGAGTGATTATTTACATTTGTTCTTCTTAAAAAGATATAGCAGACTATGAATTTACACGAATATCAAGGTAAAGAAATATTGAGCAGTTTTGGTGTGCGCATTCAGCGTGGTATTGTAGCACAAAATGCTAATGAAGCAGTTGCGGCTGCAAAACAATTAACTTCAGAAACTGGCACAAGCTGGCATGTAATAAAAGCTCAGGTTCACGCAGGTGGACGTGGAAAAGGTGGTGGTGTTAAGCTTGCTAAAAACTTAAAAGAAGTTGAAGAGATTGCAGGACAAATTATAGGTATGAATTTGATAACACCTCAAACTTCCGCTGAAGGTAAGAAAGTGCATCAAGTCTTAGTTGCTGAAGATGTTTATTATCCTGGAGAAACTGAAACTAATGAGTTTTATATGTCTGTTTTATTAAACAGAGGTACTGGTAAAAATATGATTATGTATTCTACTGAGGGTGGAATGGATATCGAAACTGTTGCTGAAGAAACACCTCATTTAATTTTCCATGAAGAAATTGATCCAACTGTTGGTTTAATGCCATTTCAAGCTAGAAGAGTTGCGTTTAACTTAGGATTGTCTGGTCTTGCTTTTAAAGAGATGACAAAATTTGTTACAGCTTTGTATACAGCTTATGTAAAATCTGATTCTTCATTATTTGAAATTAATCCTGTGTTAAAGACAAGTGATAATAAAATAATGGCTGTTGATGCAAAAGTTACTATTGATGATAATGCATTATACAGACATAAAGATTATGTAGATTTAAGAGATTTACGTGAAGAGAACCCTATAGAGGTTGAGGCAAATGAAGTTGGTTTAAACTATGTAGATTTGGAAGGTAATGTAGGTTGTATGGTAAACGGAGCAGGTTTAGCTATGGCGACAATGGATTTAATTAAACAAGCTGGAGGAGAGCCAGCAAACTTTTTAGATGTTGGTGGTACTGCTGATGCTGCTAGAGTAGAAGCTGCTTTTAAAATAATATTAAAAGATCCAGCTGTTAAAGCGATATTGATCAATATTTTTGGAGGTATTGTACGTTGTGACAGAGTTGCTCAGGGTGTTATTGACGCATACAAAAACATGGGTAATATTAGCGTTCCTATAATTGTTAGATTACAAGGAACTAATGCTGACATAGCAAAAGAATTAATAGATAACTCTGGATTGGATGTATTAAGTGCAACGCAATTCCAAGAAGCTGCTGATAAAGTACAAGCTGTCTTAAGTTAAAAAAGAATTATATAAATATTAAAGAGCAATACATTAATTATGTGTTGCTCTTTTTTTGTGATCTATGTGCTCCCTTTGGAGTAGATTTTTGTTTTGGAGGCATTGGTCCTCTTAAATGAATCACTAAACCGTTCAAGAAATTTCTTAGAATTTGATCGCCACACTCCATATATTTTGGGTGGTCTTCACGTCTAAAAAAGCACCTAATTCACTTTTAGAGATTCTAAAATCTACAAGCGCTAATATTTTTACAATATCATCGTCACGTAATTTTAATGCAACTCGTAATTTCTTTAGAACATCATTATTGGTCATATATTTTGGTTTAATGTAATTTATAGCTGCATTTCATCGATTTTGAAAATTGATAGATGCATATCTAACGTTTTTATAATTTTTGTAAATATACCGCAAAAATTCTTACTCTAAATGTGTTTTTATGTAGAATTAATATGTTTAAACATCTATTAATCAGTAATTTAAATTGTTTTTTTGTGATTAAAATTAAATATCGATGAAATGTTGACATGCATTTTTTTAGATTAAAAAAAGAATTGATGAAGTTGATAAAATAGCCGATTAAAAACAGCCTCTTTTTCGATAAGAGACATTATATCTACGATTATTAAAAACCCTTTCTATGTAAATTTATATCATAATAAAAAAGAACCCTAAGGAATGATTAATAGAGTAGAAAAATTAAGTCTTTTATCTGAAATGATTGCCTTTGCGCAATACGAAAAGGATATTAAGAAAATAGAATATAACTTTTTGTTAGGTGTTGCCAAACAATTAGATATTTCTCGTGAAGATTTTGAGTATTTAATTAAACATCCAATAAATTATACACATTTAAAATCTCATAGTGAACGTATTGTTCAGTTTCATAGACTTGTTTTATTAATGAACATTGAACAAGAACATGAGAATAACAATACTTCTGCTGGTGTTATAAAACTCTATAATTTTGGATTAAGAATGGGATTAAGTCACGAATCTATCTCAAAAGTGTTGTACCTTATGGAAAGTTTTCCAAATAAAATTGTCCCTCCGGATGTTTTAATAGATATATTTAAAACACAATACAACTAATTATTTTTTTGACAACTGGAAAGTTGTTAATCGGCTATATTTTTTGAAAAGCTAAAAGTTCTAAACTTTTAGCTTTTCTAATTTATCTTGGTAAGATTTGATATCGTCCCTCAACTGTGCAGCAATTATAAAATCTAATGCTTTTGCAGCTTCTTCCATAAGCTTACGCTTTTCGCGAATTTTATTTTCTAATTCAGGTTTACTTAAATATTCACTTTCAGGTTCTGCAGCTCGTGCAGCTTCTAGTTCGTAACTATATGTGCTGACTGAATTTTTTGAAAGTACATTATCTAAACTTTTATTGAGAGCTCTTGGTGTAATGTTATGTTCTGTATTATAGGCAATTTGTTTTTCGCGTCTGTATTCCGTTTCATCAATCGTTTTTTGCATGCTTTTAGTAACCTTATCAGCATACATTATAGCTTTACCATTTAAGTGTCTTGCTGCTCTTCCAACAGTTTGTGTTAATGAACGCGTAGAACGTAAAAACCCTCTTTATCAGCATCTAAAATAGCAACTAGAGAAACTTCTGGTAAATCTAAACCTTCACGTAATAAATTGACACCTACTAAAACGTCAAATAGTCCTTTTCTTAAATCTTGCATTATTTCTACACGCTCTAAGGTGTCAACATCACTATGAATATAACGACATCTAATTTGAATTCTATCTAGATATTTCGTCAACTCTTCAGCCATACGTTTGGTAAGTGTGGTCACTAATGTGCGTTCGTCTTTTTCAATACGTTGCTGAATTTCTTCAATTAAATCATCAATTTGATTTAAACTTGGGCGCACTTCTATAATAGGGTCTAATAATCCAGTAGGTCTAATAACTTGTTCGATGTAAACACCATTTGTTTTTTGTAATTCGTAATCGGCAGGAGTGGCACTTACATAAATTATTTGATTCTGAATGGCTTCAAATTCTTCGAATTTCAATGGTCTATTATCCATCGCAGCTGGAAGCCTAAAACCATATTCTACCAAATTTTCTTTTCTGCTTCGGTCTCCTCCATACATGGCGTGCACTTGTGAAATAGTTACATGACTTTCATCTACAATCATTAAATAATCGTCAGGAAAATAATCTAATAAACAGAATGGACGTGTTCCAGGAAGCCTGCGGTCCAAATAACGTGAGTAGTTTTCAATACCAGAGCAATAGCCTAATTCACGTATCATTTCTAAGTCAAATTCAGTACGTTCTTTCAAGCGTTTTGCTTCTAAGTGTTTACCTATTTCTTTGAAATAATCGTGTTGCTTCACTAAATCATCTTGAATTTCTTTAATAGCACCTTGAAGCACATCTGGTGAAGTCACAAACATGTTTGCTGGATAAATAGTGAGTTGGTCATATTTTTCAACTACTTGATTGGTTTGAATATTAAAAGATTCAATATCTTCTATTTCATCTCCAAAAAAGTGAATTCTGAAAGCATCATCAGCATAACTCGGGAAAACATCAACAGTATCTCCTTTTATTCTAAAATTACCATGTCTAAAATCTGCTTCAGTTCTTGAATATAAACTTTGAACTAATTGATGTAGTAATTGTGTTCTCGAAATCTCTTGATCTCGCTTTAAAGTAATGACGTTTTTTTGAAACTCTATTGGGTTTCCAATACCATATATACAAGAGACGGAAGCAACAACCAAAACATCTCTACGCCCAGAAAGTAAAGATGAAGTTGCACTTAAACGCATTTTTTCAATCTCCTCATTTATAGATAAATCCTTTTCTATATACACTCCTGATACAGGAATATAAGCTTCCGGTTGATAATAGTCGTAATAAGATACAAAATATTCAACTGCATTATTGGGAAAAAACTGTTTAAATTCAGAATATAATTGTGCTGCTAAGGTCTTATTGTGAGCTAAAACTAGTGTAGGTCGTTGTACTTCCTCAATAACATTAGCAACGGTAAACGTTTTACCAGAACCAGTTACACCAAGTAGAGTTTGATATTTTTCTCCTGAGGAGATACCATCCGAAAGTTTATTAATAGCTTGTGGTTGATCTCCAGTAGGTTTAAATTCAGATTCAATTTTAAATTGCATCTTACAAAACTACAAAAATAAGTGTTATCGTTTCAATGTAAAGTGCCCCATAAACGTTCTACCATCTTCTAGAAAAACTTTAAACCAATAATCATCTGTTGGCATTAATGAACCATTTAAAGTACCATCCCAACCATTGGATGAGGTTGCAATTTGTTTTAACAATTTTCCATATCGATCATAAATATGAATAGTACTGTTTGCTTGATTATTTTCGTCAACTCCTTTTATTTGCCAGACATCATTAAAACCATCTCCATTGGGCGTAAAAAATCTTATATAGCCTATTACTGAGATTTCTAAAGTGGATACACCACAAATTTCATCTCTAACATATATGGTGTAGAAACCAGGCTTAACATTATTAAAGAATGGTTCGTCTTGGTAGGTAATAAAATTGGAATCTTTTTCAACTAAAGCATAATCATAATCTCCCATACCGAGATTAGTTGGGTCTATGGTTACAGAATTATTCTCTGTTAAATCTACAATGGTAACATCTTCAAGAGTTATAGTTGCTATTTCTGAGGCATCTACAAAAATTTCTCTTGATCGAAAACAACTTGTACCATCAGTTTTTGTTAATGTTATGGTGTAAGTTCCAGGATTTGAAACATCGATAGTCCTTGTATTTGCAAGAAATTGATTTGTAGTAGTTCCATCTAAACTAGTCCATAACCATTCATAATCAAACGTTTCATTAGTAGCTTCAAATGGCTCTAAATTGATGCTGAATGTTGGGTTTGAAGAACAGACAAGTCTTGGAGTGTCTACTGTAAACTCAGGTAACGGGTTAACAATTAAATCTATACTAGTACTCGCAGAACATGAAGGATTGTTGGGATTTATAACCTCTACAAATATAGTTTGATTTTTTGAAGCTAATATAGGAGGTAATACAGGGCTGTCTGTAATAACATCTCCAGTATTGTCAATGTAATCATAAAATATTAGCATTCCTGTTTGCGTTCCTAATATAGTATTTGTAAAATTAGAAGTATCAAATTCATAAAAACCATCATCATCTATATCGCCTAGAGCACCATCACAAACAATTTGTGGAGCAATAGGGTTTATTATAGGTTGTTCGTCTACAACAAATGCTAATGAAGTTTCATCATAACAAGGGCCATCAGGATCTTGTGTGTTGTTATTGGTTACTCTTATTGTAATAGTTTGATTATCAGATAAAAATATATTTTGAATTGGACTTGTAACCATTGAGCCATCTGTATATTGCAATGCGGAACCAGTAGCATCAAAATAAGTAATAGTTACATTAGTTGGATTTTGTCCATTTAAAATGTCCGATTCTAACTGTGATGTATCAAACGGGTAAGTTAAAACAGCATCGCTCAAGTCAGAATCACATTGTCTTTGTATAGTTACAGGATTTGCAACTGGCAGTGCTTCAACATTTAATAAATTTTGAAATTCTTCAAGCCCCAAACAATCGTTGCCTAAATCACTCTTGACTCTTACCCAAATACTTTGAATATTTGGAGAATTTGTGTTTTCATGGTTTGCAATATTTAGTATTTCATTGGTTTCTAACTCGGCATCAGTTTGGCTTTCATAAAAATGGACTGTGACATTTATTGTTGGAAAAATATTATTGGATATTTCATCTCTAATATCTGTCATGTCAAATGTTGCAATCCCATCACGAACATCTGTACCATCGTCACATTGAAATTTCGCTGTAGGGTTGTAAGTTGCTAATGCTGCACTACTAGGGTTAACTTCTAAAGTTATTGGAACAACTCTAAAACATGTATTAGGATTTTCAACACGAATCCAAACAGTTTCTGCAACAAAACCTAAAGCGTCTTGGTACATATCTGGATTTGTAATAGCGTTTGTAGCGCTTAGAGCTTCAGTTTGGGTTTCATAATATGTAAACGTTAAAACTTCGGCGATGTAGTTTGTGTTAATCTCTTCTTTTATAGTATCTAAAGTTAAATTGAATAACGCTTGACCATCATTTGAATCGTCATCACATTGTGCATAAGTGTCAGGATTATTAGCTTGTGGTAACTCAAAAACTTCAATTTCAAATGATGTATCTGTGAAACAATCTGTGAATAAATTATTTGTAACTCTAACGTAAATTGTTTGTGTTCCAGAAACCGAATTATTAAAAGCCTCTGGATTAGGAATTTGGCTTGTATAACCAATATCAGTAAAATAGGTTAAATTAAAATCTGAAGGAGATTGTCCATTTAGAATTTCTATTTCTTTAATTGTTAAATCAAAAGTTATAAAACCGTCTGTATCTGTTCCCACGGAAGTGTTATCACATTCTTGCAATCTGCTCATTGTCGTAGCATTTGTCGGAACAGCACTATCATATACTTCTAAGTCAAAACTAGAGGTTGCATAACATGATGTATTTGCATCGTTTTCTACTCTTGCAAAAATTGTAGTATTTCCGCTTTCAAAAGGGCTTGTGATTGCATTGAGGTTATCATCTGCATCAGCTTGGGTAGGGTGGTAGGTAATCGTCATTCCTGCTTGAGTACTGATAGAGTTGTCTTGAGAAGTTAAATCAAAAGGCATTGTGCCATTATTGTCATCATCACATAAACGTATTACTGGAGCTGTATTAGCTAATGGTAAAAGAATAACAGTTAAATCTATTTCATCAGAATAAAACCCACAAGTATTACCGCTTCTATCTAACCTTAGTCTATATTGATTATCATTAAAAGTTAGTGGTACATTACTAATTGTAAGTACATCAGTTAATGTACCTGAATAGGTAGCATCATTTATAATTGGTGTCCAGTTTACACCGTCAGTACTCAACTCCCATTGATAAGTTTCTGCTTCAGGAGAAACGACCGAAATTAAAGCATTTGATAATTCACAAATTTCAGTATCTATTGGTTGTGTAGTAATTGTAATTGGAGCAGTATCCAAATAATCAGCATTTGGTAATGTGTATCCATCTGTGGCATTTGTAACTAAGCCTTGTCCATTAATAGTATCTGGAGTTGTATCAACAACTACAATGCTATCTCCTAGATAATCATCTCCGTTTCCATCAGAAAACCCAGCTTCTATAACATCGCTACAACTATCGCCATCACTATCTTCATCTGTATAGCTAAATATTGTATCGTTATCAAAATCGTTAAGAGTATAGCCTATGAAATTACTATCGGGAGCAGTTTCAGCTTCATCTGCCCACCCATTTGAACCTAAGTTGTTTTCTACAATTCCATTTAAATCTGTATCAGATAAGGTGCCTAAAATTCCTGTTTCAATTAAATCTGTAATACCATCGTTATCACTATCGAGGTCATAGAAATCTAATACGGTATCTGCATCGGTATCTATTGGTAAGAGAGAGGCGTCATAGGCATCATCAAGTCCGTTTGCATCAACATCGTTTCCTGATAAAGGAATTAATGTACCTTGATTTTCTATAAAGTCAGGAATGCCGTCATTATCACTATCCAAATCAAAAGCGTCTTTTATGCCATCAAAATCGTTATCTTTTTTAAAGCAGGTTAGCGAAATAATAGCATTAATTCCAGATGTGGTAGCAACATCTTCAGATTTATGATAGAAGATAAACCCATCAACTTGGTTTGCAAAAAATTGATAAGGATTACTTCCTGTGGCGGAAGCATTGATTCTAAAATGTATTTCTGAACCAGAAATTTGCGTTACACCAGTTTCAAAAATACCATCAAAATTAGAGTCTATTAATAGTCTATCATCAGGATCGACTAAGGTGATATTTTTGCTAGCAGGTAAAACACTAACAATAAAAAATTCATCATCTAACCCAGTATCAGCAATTGATAGGTCTTCAGAAAACTTAACATTTACAGATTCAGTAAAAGATAATTCATAGGTGTTTTCTCCATTTGCAGTAGCATCTATAGTGCTTTCAATAAGTCCTGTTCCAGTTAGTCTAATAGAACTATTTCCTGCATCAGAACGATTTATTATTATATTGTCAGATGCTATAGATGTATCAACTGTTCCATCTTGAAATCTTAGCCTTGGAGGCCTTGTTTCTGATAGGTCCATAACAACATCTCCTCTAGATTCTGTACAATTAAGAATACCATCATTATCATTATCGATATCTAAATTGTCAATAATACCATCGTTATCTCTATCATCTGGACATATGCTTACAGGTACTTCTGCAGATTCAAGCCGCTCCAAAGTACAGGTAATAATTCCTATTAACCTGTATTTGCCAGGAATTGTTGGTGTAATTGAAGTTGTGGTAAGCATTAAGTCTTGAAAACCAGAACCCGAACCATCATCAAATTGCCATTCAAAACTATCGAAATTTTGAGTATTTGCTGCTTCTAGTGTGATGTTAGGAATACAATTTCCTAAGGTCGCAAATTGAGCATCGAAATTAATTTCTGGAGGGGAAGGAAAACCAGAATAAAAACTTCCTGATGTTGCAGCTCCATTTACATTAAAATATGCAACATACAATTCATCATCCCCTTGAACAGAAACGTTTCCATTTAGTCCTGTAATTTTATATGTGATGTAATCTGTTTTTCCATTAACAATACTAGGCCCTACGGTAGAAAAGTTAGTTAAAGGTTGATTATTTACTGTTACGGTGGCTCCAGCTTTAGTGACTATAGATAAGCCACCAGCGTATTGCGTGTTACCAATATCATCTATATTAGCTATATTATCAATATTACCTCTGGTTTCGCAACTTAGCGGAGGTACGAAAAACATACCTTGATTTGCTTCAGAATTAGAGCCCACACCTTGGTAAGCAAAAACCTGTTCAGATGTTTCAATGTACATATTTCCAGCAGCATTAAACTGATTGCCTTCAATTAAATAATACTCTCCAGCATTTATTGTAGCAATTGGAGCGTTTCCATTAATTCTTATTATAGTATTATTAAAGTGAGCAACTAATAATACATTTTCCCAATCGTTGTTACCGCCTCCTTTAACAAAAATATATTCATTTCCAATTTTTGATAATCCAGCTATTTGGTCTATACCATAGTCTCTACCATTGCCATTATCAAAACTACCATTTGCGGAGCCACAATTAACAACAATAGGTTTATCAGATGTTACAAGACACCCAATTAAACCGTCTCTGTTAATAGTACTATCAAGACTATTGGTTGCAATTGTGTAACTTTCACCTTCATTTAAAGTAACATTTATTGGTGTAGTTCCAGTATAATTTTTTATGATAAGTCCTGCTGGTAAATTACTAAAATTTACCTGAGTATTATCTTCTGTAGCCATAACGGATACAAAATTAAGGTAATTATTCTGTGGGTTTTCATTTGTATAGCTGCCAACTCTAAAAGTTGTACCTAAAGCAGATGCTCCTTTACTAACTAAAGCTCCAGCTTGCGCTCCTCCTCCAGCATTCATTCTAACGGAAACATAAACAGGTGCTTCAGCTTCAATAATATAACCTCTATTATTTGCTACAACGCTTGTTTGAGGTGATGGAATAAATAATTGTCCATTTCCCGTGCCGATATTAATTTCTTCTGGAGCAGCGTTAGAAACCGTGCCAGTAATGTAATTAGCCATAGGTTGTCCTACAGGAATTATTGTATATGGTACGTTGCCATTGTTGGGTGTGGATAAATATATGTATTGATCCTCAGGATTTGCGTTTCCAAATTCTGCACTTGTTAAAGGTGGAATAAAGTGTTTTTTACTTAATTGAGAAAATCCTTTGTAACTGAAAAGAACAAGTAAAATTAATAGTACTTTTTTAAACGGATGGCTATTAAACATTTAATATAAGGAGCATTAATACATTAGTAATTTACTAAAGTAAAAGATTTTTAATCTTTTTGACTTAAATAAACGTCTAAGGTTTAATTTTTAGTGTTAAAAAAACAGTTTTTATGATCCTTTGTGTAAAAAAGTTACGAAAAGTTTAAGAATTTAACGTTTTAAAGCAAAGTGACCTCTAATGTTGAACGATTCTCCGTTTTGAATAATATCTGCAGAAAACCAATAATCATCTGCAGGCATATTTTGACCGTTAAATGTGCCATCCCAACCAGGAGAAGTGTGAGGTAGCATTTTTAACAACTTACCGTGTCTATTATAAATGTAAATTAAAGTTCCTGGCAATTGTTCTATACCAACTATATGCCAAGTATCAAAACTATTATCTCCGTTTGGTGTGACAAATTTTGGAATGTCAATAACAAAAACTTCTGTTGAAATGGGTTCGCATCCATTTAAATCTTCAATTGTAACTGTATGTGGGCCAATAGTTACATTTTCAAAAATGTTTGACGTTTTCGGTTCACCACCATCTAATGAAAATACATAATTCCCAATGCCGCTAACATTAACTGTAATTCTATTAGGGTCTGTGAAATCTGCTGTTGTTGATACGATGTTTGTAGCTTTTTCAGATTCAATTACAGTTATGGTTTTTGCATTAACACAATTATCAGCATTAGCGTGTTGAGTTGTTATGGTTACAGTATATTCTCCTATTTGTGAAGCATTATTGACTACGATAGATGGAGAGGTTGAATTATTAACTCCCGGATTTAATGTGGTGGACCATAGGTAACTATCATTTGGATTACCTGTACTGGCATCAATAATAAGTGGTAAATCATCTAAACATAACGTTACAGATTCAGCAATAGGAATAATTGGTAAAGGGTTGATAATGGTTGTAAATTGAGTTGTATCAAAGCATCCAGTAGTATTGTTTTCTATTCGTACAAATATTATTTCCCCATCTACAGATTCATGCATGGGGTTTATTTGATCTGTTTCTGCTTCTGCATTAGTTAATGTGTTATAATAAGTAATAGTATAATCACTTGAAGCTTGCACTCCTAAAATATCACTATTTACTTCAGTTAAATCAAAAATTAAAAGGCCATCTAAATCATCATCACACTTAATTAAATCCTGAGGTGTGTTTGCAACTGGATTAGGGTTAATTTGTAAAGTGAAATTACTCAATGCTATACAGTTATTAGCAGTACTTTCAATGCGAGTATGTATTACATGGCTGGTAGATGTGTATGTAAAGTTGCTACTGAGAGCACCTGTGTTATTTTGTGCATTTATTGCGCTATCATAATAATTAATTATAACTGTACTTGTATCATCAACTAACATATTATCTACTGTAGATAAATCGAAAGTATTTGTGTTATTGTCACAAATTTGTAGTGTACTACTAAAATTAACTACAGGTATTGGCATGACCTCAAGTTCTAAAGGGATAGCGGTGTAGCATGTGGTTTGATTATTCCTTACTTTAATAAAGACAGTTTTCGAGCTAGAAATATAAGTATTAGGATTAGGTATGGCTAAGGCATCATTCTCAACATCTGCAATATTTTCAAAATAGTTGATGGTTATATCTGTTTGGAATCTATCAAAATTTTCATATACAGCATCATCTAGGTTAAATTCAGTCATACCATCATAATCTTCATCACAAAGAGAAAGTACTTCAGCATCAGAAAGATCAGGAGAGGCTACAACGTTTATACCAAAATCTTCAAATAAAATACAAGAAGAGTCTAGATTTTCTATTCTAACATATATTGTTTCTGGATTAAGTGTATTTGTGTATTGTAAAGGGAGAGGGTCTATATTATCCAGAGCATTCTGTTCGCTAGCGAAGAAAAGAACATCTAAATTAGTAGTGGAGCCTTGAGAAATTTCGTTGATTTTTCTATTAAAATCAAAAATCCCTATACCGTCATTTGAGGCATCATCACAAATTAAGAACGAACCGGGAGTATTATAAGAAGGATTTGCTCCAACTTCTATAAAAAATGAAGCTATTGCGCTACAATCTGGATCAGTTATATTTTCTACTCTTACATGAATAGTTTGTGGGCTTGATGTATTTATGTATGGTGTGTTTTTATCAATAGGAATTGTTAGTGCAGCATCTTCAAAGTAAAATACTTCTTTTTCTGTTTGTCCGTTTAAAATTGATTCATCCCAATCGGAAAATAAAAACTCTGCCATTTCATCATCATCATCTTCACATATTTGAAAATTGTCAATTGAAGTAATTTGAGGTAAAGTATTCACAAAAATTTCAAGAGTTGCTATGGCATAACATTCAGATGTAATACTCTCAACACGAATAAAAATATCTTGTGTGCCAGTTTCGAAACTTGTAGGAGTATCTATTGAGTTAGTGTTATTATTGGCATCATCTAGTGTTGTATGATAACTAATAATCAAACCTGTTCTGTTAGCTACAATATTCTCGCTATCAAATCTATCTTCTAAATCTAAAATACTTAAACCATCTTGATCTGTATCGCAAATTAACCAAGGGTCTGGATTAGTTATGGCAGGGGCTGGAACAACTGAAATTTCAAAAGGGTTAACGGTAAAACAACCAGTACCTTCATTTTCTACTCTTGCAAAAACAGTTTCTGTTGGCTGTGAGTTCGCATAAAATGGTGGTAGAGGGTTGAAATTAGTTTCAGCATCGGTTTGAGAGCCAAAATAAGACACTATAAAGTCTGTATTTCCACCAGTAATTAAATCATCAAAAGAAGCTAAATCTATACTTACTACACCATCATCGTCATCATCACAATATTCAACAGGATCAATAGGAGTAAATACTAGAACAGGGTTAACTATTAAATTTATTTCGGTTATCTCGCTACAAGAACCACTTTCTACTTGAATGAAAAGTGTAGTGGGGTTTGATGCTGAATAGAATACGTTTTTATCAATTGGATTGTTACTATTAAATTCTGTTTCAGACTCAAAAAAAGTGACTTTATATTCAGAAGGAATATCTCCATTTTCATCAGCAAAATTTGAAAGTATGAATCTTTCAACTGTAAAAAGATCAAAATTTATAATACCATCATTACTTGGGTCGTCACAAAGTGCAAAATCGCCTGTATCTGTTCCTGTTAATAATAAATTTGTATGAATTTGTAAGGGTACTATTGATGCACATCCCGTAACATTATCTTCTACTCTTACAAAAATTGTTTGAACATCTGGTGTAATGTTTTGATAGTTAGTTTCATTGGCTATCGCATTAATATTATCTTCAGCATCTGTTAAGTTTTCATGAAATGTTGTTGTAGCTCCAGTTAATCCTTCTAAAATATCACTTATAGCTTGGGTTAAATCAAAATTATCTGTACCGTCATGATCTGCATCACAGCCGTCTAATGGAATTGGTTCTCTATTAACAACTGGGCCATTTGTAACATCTATTGTAAGGCTTGAGTTATTATAACATCCAGTAGCAGAGTTTACAACCCTTACATAAATAGTTTCTGTTGGGGTGTTTGTATTTACATAATTTTCAGGATCAGGTATTGGGTTATTACCTGTTGTAGTGTCTAAACTATTGTAATGATATGATACTACTAATCCTGATTGGCTGTTAGTAATCTCATTGTCTTTTTCTCTTAAATTAATTGCTGTAATACCATCACTTGGGTTATTATCACTATCACAAACAGGTAGATTTGTTGGGTCAACTATATTAGGAATTGGGTTCACCACCAAATTGAATGTTGAGTAAGCAATACATCCAGAATCCATATCATCAATTCGAATAAAAATAGGTTGGGTTAGTGATGAATTTTGAATAGGTGTTGTAATAGGATCGATATCGTTTCTCGCATCAGAATCAGTTAAATGATAAGAATAATCAGGATTTGCAAAAGTAATAATGCCCAGTAATTCTGTGTCTTTTGAAGAAAGATCAAAAGTTTCTATTTCATTTCCACTTAAATCATCACATAGCATATAATCACTTAAAGGATCCAGAGTTAATTCGTTTGATATATTAACTACAATTTCATCTTCTTCAATACAATTAGAACTATTAAGTTGATTTGTTATTTCAACTCTATAAGTTCCGCTTTGTGTTACATCCAAAATTGGGTTTGTTTGTCCAGGAATAGGTGTTGGGCTTCCATTAAAAAACCATTCGTAGGTGGAAGTTGGGTTTCCAATATCTGCATTAAGCGGTACAGATTGTGCACAGGTCTCTATATCATCTCCTAAATCAAGAATTTTAAAACTATTACCTTCAATAAAAACAGCAGAGTCTAGCGTTTCATCAAATCCGTCAGCAATAACCAATTTTATATGGTATTGTACATAAGGTGTAATAGATGCTGAAGCTGTAAATATTTCGGTTCTACCGTTATAGTTTGTATCTCCAATATTATACCCATCAAAGTATTGTTCGTTTTGAGCTGCACATACACCAACAATTTCATCATGAACTGTATTTGTATTTACAGGTGTGGCTGTACCTGGTACAACTGCTATGTTTTGATATGGAAGCGCACTTCCAACTTCTCTAATCAAAAAAGCAAAGCCATCAGAAACATTACACGGATTGATTCCTGAATATTCTTCTGAAGCTAAAAGGTAGTTGAATTGAACTTGATTAGATATTGAAACAAAATCGAATTCGATTGAAGTTGCATTTGATGTATTTGTGATGCCTAAAGCTGTTTCTAAATCTGGATCAGTTCCCCAGGTTGTAGCACCTTCACTAAGAGGAGTAGTTGTAAGGTTGTTTCCACCAGACTCTGCGGCACCAGTTGTTAACATAATACCATTTTCGAATGGAAAGTTTGAAGTTCCTCTATTAAACTCAGCATAACTTCTAAAACCAGTTGCGTTACCGTTTATAGTAGAAATAATATTAGATACTTCAACACAACCATCTACTAAATTATCTTCAATAAGTTCTCTAATAGTAACATTTCCATTAACAGAAATTTGTTGAGAGTGTACAGCATGGCAGCAACACACGAGGGTTGCAATAAAAATGCAAAAATGTAGGGCTTTCTTCAATTTTATATATTTGGGAAAATGACACTATTCAAAGGTTCATTTTGGGTTCGAATGTAAATATATTTTGGATGAAATGCAAAAATATCGGACAAAATACATTTAATTAAGTTTTTAGGTTTATAATTTAAGTGTGAAATGGTTATTAATTACTCTGCCATCTTGCAGCTTTACAGAAAACCAATAGTCATCAGATGGCAGTTTTTGTCCGTTAAGCAAACCATCCCATCCATCTCCTAATGGGTTTAATTCTTTCATGAGTTTACCATATCTGTTATAAATTTTAATTTTAGTATTTGGTTGAAACATGCTAGAAATACCATAAACTTGCCATGTATCATTATTTCCATCATTATTTGGAGTAAAAAATTTAGGGAAACCAATTACTGACACAATATCATTAACCGTTCCACAATTATTTTTAATATCTCTAGCAGCAATGGTATATATGCCTGGTTTTATGTTTTCAAATACATTACTATCTTGAAAATCTATGTAAATAGAATTGTCTTGATTAAGTAGACTATACTGATAGATACCATCTCCAGAAACGTTAACTGTTATTATATTATTTTGAGATGCATCTATAACGTTTATAGTTTCAAAGATTGCTGTGTTTGAAGGGTTTACAGTTACTATTCTGTCTTTTGAGCATCCTGTATTTAAATTGGTTACTGTAACCTTATAGTTACCTTCTGTATTAATTTGTATGATATAAGTTTGTTCGCCATTATCCCAATTAAACGAATAATCTGCGAAATTAGTATTATTTAAACCAGCATTGATAGGTATTGTACTAGGAAAAAAATTGGTGCAATAATAGGTCAATTCTTCTACTGATATATTTGGTAATTCATTTACTATAAGTGTAACTTCACTTATGCCATAGCAATTATTATCATTTTCTACCCTTGCATATAAAACTTGAGAGTATGCAGTTTCGTTTGTATAATTAGCATTCAGTACATTTTGTTCTAGTAAAGCGTCCTCATAAGTTTTATAATAAGCAATGTTTAATCCAGTAGGTAAGCCATTTGTAATGGCTATATCTGCATTAGATAAATTAAATATATGTAAACCATCTTCTGTGCCATCATCGTCACATTCGGTGAGTATCGTATCAGAAGCATCAGTTAGGCTAACGCTTAAGGTTAATTCGGCATTGTTTTTACAAGTTGTGTTGCCATTAATTATTTCAACATAAATAGTTTGAGGATTACTAGTGTTTTTATAATTGTTTGGTTGTATTATTTCTAATGTTCTTGCTGAATCAGAATAAAATTTTGTAGTAAGACTTGCTAATCCAGCAGTTAAAGCATCATTTGCTTCTGTTAGGTTAAATAGTGTAATGCCATCTGTAGTACCATCTTCATCACATTGCAAAATAGTATGATCTATACTATCCGGGAGCGGATTTACTATTAAAGTTAATGGTGTTACACTTTTACAATCTAGATTAATAGCATCTTCAATCCTTACAAAGATGTCTTCTGTAAATTCAGTATTATTATAGTATGAATCTGGCAATTGAGTTCCAGGAGTATTAAATTCTGCTCCAGTAGCTGTATTATGATAGGAAATATTATAGTCTGCCATATTTTGTCCGCTTAAAATTTCAGAATTTTTACTTGACAAAGTAAAAACAGTTCTACCATTTGTATTATCTCCATCATCTAAGTTATCACACAATATGTAATCTGAGGGTTCTGTAAAAGGTGGTCCAATATTTACATTAAGATTAAATTTAGATAACTCGAAACATCCAGTAATAGTATTAGTTATTCTAGTATGGATGGTTTGAGGATTTGAGGTGTTTATAAAAGGGCTTTTGATTGGATTAGAACCTATATTTGCATCACTCTCAGAGGCATGATACGTTATAGAGACATCAGCTTGAGAACCTTTTATAGCATTAGTATTTGTTTCTAGATTAAATTGTGTAAAACCATCATCAAAGGGGGCAGTAACATCACAATCTTCCAAATTTAAAGGTGTCCCCGCGGTTGTAGCTTCGTTTGTGGGTGGTGAGGAGAATGTGGCAGTCCCAGTCCATTCCAAAGAAAATGCACTTTGTCCAATAGGTCTGTCAATTACTATAAAATAGGTTTCTCCAGCTTGTGCATCAATCCATCTTACAAAGCTATTGCCATCTGCTCCTGGGCCTTCAGCAATATCAGTAGAAACACCATTCATACCAGTAAAATTGCTTGATAAACCTGCATTTGATGGATTTGTTGTAGAGCATCTAATTGCTTGGCCTATAGCACTACATGATACATTAGGACCAAACACAAAAAAATCATAATCTTCATTTATATCAGTACTTGCAGGTTTTAATGTAAAACCTAGTGTTCCTGTAGTAACTGTTGTAACTTTTAACCAAACACTATTGTTTTCTTGACTAAAGCATGTGTTGCTACCAGATAACTCTTGAGTCCCTGCACCATTAACATCAAGGTTGATTTGAGAATTACCACACGCAATTACAGCATCTATACAATCTGTAGGCACTTGGGCGTTAACAAAATTGAAAAGTAAAATGATATTTACTAGAAGTATTGATTTTAAATTTGATATCAAAAAGTTAATATTTTAATGTAAAATGATTTTTATAAATTCTTCCGTCTTGTAATTTTACAGCAAACCAGTAATCATCAGAAGGAAGTTTTTGTCCTTCAAAAAGGCCATCCCAACCTGCAGAAAGTGGACTTAACTCTTTTATGAGTTTACCATATCTATTATAAATTTTTATTTTGGTATTTGGTTGAGATTCTTTTGAAACTCCATATACTTGCCAAGTGTCATTTTTTCCATCATTATTTGGTGTGAAAAATTTTGGAAAGCCAATAACTGCAACATTATCTTCTATGGTACCACAATCATTTTTAACATCCATTACGGCTACCAAATAAAAACCAGGTTTTATATTTTCGAAAAAATTACTAACCTGAAACGATGTAACTACGGTTTTATTACGATCCATTAATTGATATTGGTAAGTGCCATTACCCTCAGCAATAACCGTTATTGTATTATTTTGAGAGGCATCAGTTACCTCGAAAGTTTTTATGGTAGCATTACTTGAAGGCTCAACTGTGACGGTTCTAATTGTAGAACAACCTGATGCATTATTGGTAATTGTAACGGTGTAGCTACCAATCTTATTTATTGGTATTTGATACCCAGTATCTCCAGTAGACCAGTTATAAGTATAGTCAGAAAAACTTGTGTTATTAAGCCCGGCATCTATTGTAATAGTTTTAGGAAAAAAATTAGAGCAATAGTATACTAAATCACTAGTTTTAACATCGGGGGAGTCATCAACTGTGAGTGTGATTTCGCTTATGCCGTAACAGTTGTTTTTGTTTTCTACTCTAGCATAGATTATTTGTGAAAATGCTTTAGTATTAGTATAGGTGTCTCCTAAGTCATTTTTCTCTACTAGCGCATCTTCATAAGTTTCAAAATATGAAATATCTAGGCCTAGAGGTAGTCCATTTATTATAGCATCATTAGCTTCAGTTAATTTAAAAACATGAAAACCATCATTTGTACCATCTTCATCACAAACTGAAATTTCTGTGTCAAAAGAATCTGTGCCGCTTACTTCTAAAATTAGTTCGGTATTAGTAAAACAAGATGTATTAAGATTAATAACTTCCACATAAATAATCTGAGGATTTAAGGTGTTTAAAAAACTTTCAGGGTTGGTAATTTTAATAGTTCTTGCTGCGTCTAAATAAAACCTAGCACCTGAGGTTGCTACATTACCAGTTAAACCACTTTCAGCTTCTTTTAGGTTGAAGGTAGTGCGATTGTCTGCGACTCCGTCTTCATCACATTGATAAATAGTTTGCTGAAATGCACTTGGGTTGGGATTAAAAAATACAAAAGCTTGTCCTTCAATGGCACATTCTCCATTATTTGGATCAATATATACTTCATAATGGCCAGATTTATCTACCCTTAAGTCAAAATCAATATCAGCTAAAGGCGTGTCATCTAAAGTCCAAATATATGTAGCACCCGGAATATCAACAGACTCTAAAGTATAAGACCCATTCTCGCAAATATCAAGATTTATGGTGCTTTTTCCATTTTTTATAATATCTATTTGAGAGTTAAAAAACGATGCTATAAATGGTGGTAAACCTTGTGATGAAAGAGAGGGGAAAGGCTAATAGCATTATGGTTATATTCACATGAAGTTCCAATCTGATTTGGATTTTCTATCACTCCTAAAGTAGATAGTCCATCAATATAACTGGCACTTAAAGCTCTATAAATTTTTCCGTTAGGCCCTAATTGTAATGCACCCCTGTAGGATTGACGTTCGTCTAGTGTTATTTCTGTAGTTTGTAATAAATCTTCTCTTAAATCAAATTGCGTTAGTGTTGCGAAATGATTGGAAGGGTTCCTTGAGTTACTTTGGCTATCTGGATCAAAAAAATTGTTTGATGAATTAACATAAAGCAAACTGCTATTAGGAGAGAATTCAACACCATAAGGAAATATAGCATTATTGGCTCCATTTATATTTAAAGATCTTTCATTTGAAAGTTTTCCGGTGGATGATTCAAAATCATAAACAAACAAACCGCCAGTAACATGGGCAGAGGCTACTCTATTACCATCTGGGGAAAGCTTTAGATAGCCACGAGCATCGGATATTCCAGAACTAAAAGTAGTTTTAACTGCAGTTTTGTTAACACCATTGTTTGAAACTTCAAATGCGTGATATGTGTCATAGATACTAGAATCTCCATCTTCTGAGGCAAACGATAAAACCCAGATAGATCCATCCAAGCAGTCTTTTATAACTGCGGTTATTTTTTCTGAACAAAGACTTAAAAGATTAGTATTTTTTACTTTAACAGCACCTAAACCTCCATCAAGACTAATGTCTACCTCAGAATAGTTTAAACCAGTATTGTTACCGTCCAAAAAATTATCAACAGTAAAAACGTAAAAAATATCAGGATTTTCTGGTTTAGGAACTATAATAGCAGATTGCGAGCTCGATGAATCACCATTTAAGCCTGAACCATTACTCATAGCAATATGGTTTCTGTTCCAAATGGTAACGCCATCTGTATAGAATAATAAATTGCCATTATCATCTGATATACTAGCACAACCTTCTCTAGTGCTAAGTTGACCATCAATAGGTGTTGTAACAATGCTATTATCTAAATCAAATTTAAGACCAGCATTCTCACCAAAATACCAATTAGCGGCTTGTTTTTGGGCAGAAACACTAAGGGCTATTACCCATAGAATTATGAATATTGCAGTCTTTTTCATCTTTACATAGCAAATGCTATCAAAGATATTACAAATCTCGCTTTTTTAATAATCTATACGATAAAAAGATGAATAGGGCAGTCCAAGCTAAAACAATTCCTATTTCATGCCAATGTACGGCGTAATCATGTATAAACTCTTTATTGTCAGGAGCTTTTGAAGCGGCAATCCTCATAAAAGGCACATCTATTAGCTTATAAATTGATTTTAATGGAAAGAAATTTTGGATTTTTGTCGCTATTTCTTCAGTACTAATTTTCCATATAACACCATATAATATCCATTCAACAAGAAATAAAACGAATAGAAAAGCTAATGCAAAAGCAGACCTTTTTACCAACATACCTAGTAAAAGGCACAAGCTAAAGAAACCGATAAGTTTCACGAAATAAGCAAATAAAAACTCAGTTTCTCTAATGATTATTCCAAATTCATTATAGCTTGAATAGAATAAACCGATACATAAGCTCAAAATAAAGATGATTATTGTTGATACGAACGAGAAAAACACAATTGTGTAAAACTTTGAAAGGATAAACTCTTTTTTACTTAACCCGTCAATGAGGTTTTGCTTAATGGTTTTATTGCTGTATTCATTACCAATCATACTCACTACTACAATAGCAAAAAACAACTTGAAATGCGCAGCAAAGTAAGTGACTAAGTGCCAAATCATAGGGAAATTAAAAACACCCCATTCCCCTAATTCTATAGTAAAATAACCAAAAACAGGTATTTTAAATGATGAAATAAGTATGATGAAAAGTGGTAAAATAAATGATATAAAAATAAGTACTTTGCTTGTTTTGTTAAGCAGTAACTTTTGTAATTCTAAATTTAAAAGACGTAACATGTGTAGTAGTGGGTTATTGGTTGTCGGTTAGTTGTAAAAATTGTTCTTCAAGGCTTTCTTTACGCTGAACTAAATGTGTTAAAATGATTCCTTTTTCAAAAAGCTGTTTGTTGAAATCTTCAGATGCTAGTGGCTTATTTAAAAATGCTGTTACTAAATCTCCTTCAATTTTTGTTTTTCCAAATATTGGGTTGTCATTTAAGGCTTCTAGTAATAGTTTTTGATTATTACATTTTAATTCGAAAAAACCATGACTCGAAATCATTTCATCAACACGACCAGAATATAATTTTACACCTTTTCTTAAAACAACAACATGAGAGCATACTTTTTCAACTTCGTCTAATAAATGAGAGGCCAATAAAATAGTAGTACCTTGATTAGCAATATCTTTTATAATTTGTCTAATTTGATGAATACCTTGAGGATCTAAACCGTTTGTAGGTTCGTCTAAAATCAAAATTTCAGGATCGTTCAATAGAGCAGAAGCAATAGCTAAACGTTGTTTCATTCCTAAAGAAAAAGTTCTGAATTTACTATCCTTACGTTCTTGAAGTCCAACTATTCCAAGTTTCTCATCTATTTTACTGTAATCAACACCTTTAATTTTACATACTAATTTAAGGTTTTGCGTCGCCGTCATATAAGGGTAAAAATTTGGGCGTTCAATAATGGCACCTACTTTTTTAAGTGCATCATGTGTTGTGGTATTGCCGTCAAACCACTTAAAATCTCCAGCGGTTTTGTTTACAACGTTTAACACAATGCCTAGTGTTGTTGATTTTCCGCTACCATTAGGGCCTAAAATACCGTAAACATTACCTTTATTTATAGTAAACGTGAGGTCTTTTACAGCGGTTAAATAGCCGAATTTTTTAGTGAGATTGTTGATAGTTAAGATTGGTTCCAAACGCAAATATTTTAGACTGAAATAATTCAGCAAGTTATTAGTTATATTTTTAAGACGAAGGTCCAGTAATTTTGTTACATTAATACTAAGAAATTCTTAAATTTGAGGAATTAACAAATTATGCAAGATTTAAAAATTTCAAAGAGAAAACCCTCTTATCCAATTTCTGAAAAATTAGATGCTTATTTATCCAGATATAACAGAAATGTAGAAATTCCAATTTTTTATGAGGATTTATTGCGTTTTCAAGGATCTATTGTTGTCTATGATAAAGATGATAATGATACACTTTGGATTAGGGTGTACTATAATGAATTTGAAAGAGAAGAAATTGAATCGTCATTAAAAAAAGTCTATACCATTTTTCATTCTGATGGAAACGAAAATATATTACCTTTTTTAAGTGTTGATGCTATTGATTATTGCACTTTTGGAAACTCAAAACCTTTTAGAATTAAAATTAGGAATATCTTAAATGATAATTCCACTTATTTTTATGTAAAAACCGCTGATGCATCGCGTGTTTATGGATTAGAGTTGGAGCATATGTTGTCTCCATATAATTTAAATTTTTTAGTGCATGAAAACACATTAATAGAGGAGCATATAGTGGGAATCCCTGGCGATGAATTTATTAAAAATATGCTGCCAAAGTGTAGTAAATCTGAGAAGTCTCAAATAGCAAAAGAGTTTGTTAAGTTTAATGAACGTTGTATGATTAGGCTTCTTGGAGATATGCGCTCTTATAATTATGTTATTGTGCCAACTCATGATTTTGACAAGGTGGTTTATAAAATAAGAGCTATTGATTTTGATCAACAATCCTATGAGGGGAAATTCAATATTTATAGACCTCAATTTTTTAAAGAAAATTACGAAATGGTTGAATTGGTCTCTAACAGTATACAGAAATTATCCATAGATCAATATAAAACCGAAGAACGTTCTATTTTGGTAAAACGCTTAAAGAGTTTTCATCGTAGAATTGATAAGTTAATAGCTAGTATGCAAAAAGATAAGATTTCAACTGATGCTCATGTTGAACTATTATCAACAACTATTTTTAATTATACACATGATGTGAATTTTAAGAAAAGTAAAGGTATGGGTGAAATTTTAAAGTATTCTTTAGAATTTTTAACACGTAATTATGAAAACGTAAATCCTTTAAATATTAATAGTTAATGTATTTTAGTTCCAGTTCTCATTGAAGTCTAGGTTGTCGTAATCTTCAATATCAAGATCATCTTCAAACTCGCTAAAATTATCATCTACATCTGCTTCAAATAAACGTTCAGGGGCTTCATCAGGGACTTGCCCTTGTACAAACATTAAGTTTGGGTAATCATGTCCTTCAGTTTCATCAACAATTTCTGCTAACTCTACATAAAACGTCCACATACTTAAAAAATCGTACACATAAATTAGTTTAGTTTGTACCTCATGTACAACATCATTAATTGACGTTTCATTCATTAAACGTGCAGAATTATCTTCACTTAAATCAAATAATGAAATTTCTTCGCCTTGATCCCAAGCATCATTACTAATATAAAATGATGCCATTTCTGAACCATCAAATCCAAAAGATTGTGTAACAATGTTATGTAAATCTTCTAAAGTATCTGTTTCTCGAATTTCTAAATCGCGAAAAATATCTTCCTCTGTATCGTTATCTAAAATAACTCTAAATCTGTAAATCATGATGCTGAAATCTGGAGCAAAGATATAACTTTTTCTAAAGATTTATGAGTTGTTGAGGTTTCTGTTTCATAGCGATTTTATGGTTGTTTTTTTCTAGTATTGAATTTCTAGAGATTGATTTTCCTAAATCTAGGATATTTTAAAGAATATGAGAATTTATAGGTGTTAGATTGATTTTGAGAAATTGTAGTTTTCCATTTTAAAATACCTTTTTTAGTATTATAATCTGAAGTTCCAGTTTCTATATCATCAACTTTAATATCTTTATTTTGACTCACAGGAATTCTATCAACAATTACAATGTCAATTGCTGTTGATTTATTGTTTTTTAATTCAATTTCATAAGCTTTATCCAAAACTCTATTATTGCCAATAAAAGTAGTTTTCTTAAAGTTATTTATAGGTTTCCTTTTAATGACTACATTTGGATCAACGCCTAATGAAATAGTTAAGCTATCTGTTGTTGCATAGGGATTAATAGTTGTAATACCTGAATAACTATCTTCAAAATATATATTTACTTCTCCCGGTAATAGATTATATTTTTGCCAATCTCCAATTTTTGTAGTTAGAAATACGTTTTCATTTATCACCGGAGCAGCAAAGTATGAAAAGCTTGCTGGAACAGCGTATTTATCAATTTCTATTACTGTAATATTTTCATCAGTTTCTACTGTAGAAAGTTTCTTGATTTCAAAGTTAGTGTTTGTAATGCCTTCTGTAATAATATCGCCAGAAGATGTATAGTTTCCTTTTTTAGTTGTTACAATAATAACTCCATTAGCTGCTCTGTTCCCGTAAATACTTGTAGCAGAAACATCTTTAACAACCTCAATATTTGCGATCATATTTTCATCTATAGTGTTGTATTTATTTGCACTCATAGCAACACCATCAACAACATAAAGTGGTTCTGAATTAGATTTAAATGAACTCATCCCTCTAACTCTAACACCAGCTGCACGTCCTTGAAGTGCATTTCCGATATCTTCAGACTTTACAGAAGCCACAGCACCTGTTACATCTTTTTTGGTTGTACCATAGCCAATAACCACAACCTCATCCAAAGCACTAACATCCTCTGCTAAACTTAAATTAATCACACTTGAGTGTATTGGAATAATTTCACTTCTATATCCTACATAAGATATTTCTAGTTCTTTTCCTCCTTCAGTTTTTAAGCTAAAATTACCATCAAAATCGGTTACAGTTCCATTAGCTGTTCCTTTTATTAAAACTGTTGCTCCTGGTAACGGTGTGCCAGATGCATCAGTAATAATTCCGCTAATTTGTTTTATAAAAGGGTTGTATTTAAAGTTATAGCTTTTGGTTGAGTTTTCACTTTTATAATTACTGTAACGGCTAATGAAGTTTAAGTATTTAGTGTTTACATCAGGTTTTATATTATTGATGTTTGGGTCGTTTGTAGATAAAGTAAGTTTAACATTCTCCCAGCTAATTCCAGTATTTTGGTACACGTGTGCTTTGTAATGTAAATCGAGTGGTTTATTGATGTTTTTTGCTTTTAAGTCATAGATAGGAAACCAACCTGCATTGTTTACATTGTATTTTATTTTAAGATTTAATTGTTTACTTACAGTTGTATTTAGCTTTATTTTTATTTCTCCAGTTTGAATTTTATCATCAACATTTAATTCTGTTAACTGTCTTTTAATATCGTTAATTTGTTCGTTATAATCCTTTTTCTTTTTTAGTGATTTATAAATGAGTTTGTTCACTTCCGTAATACGTTCTCTATAATAGGCTGCAAATTGTTTTAATTTTTCAAGACTTACTACTTGGTTTTCATTTCCTAGTTTTCTGTTTTCTTCAATAATCTTTATTTCCTGTACTAAGCCTTCCATAATATCTTCTTCTAATTGAATAGCATCATTAAGTTTTTCGATATTATTCTGAAGATTCTCAATATTTTCTGATTTATCTAATTTAGATAAATGATTTATTGCATAATTTATAGATAATATAGATGCATTATCTAATCCAGAAATCTGAATGCTATTTTCTTGTACATGAGGAGATAACTTGGTAAACGAGAACTCCGAAGTACCAGCAGGTAATGTAATAGTGGCTAATCGGGTAACTTGTGCACCATCTACAAAAACGGTTACTGCTTTAACTGAAGATGATGTAGGTTTGGTGTTGTTAGCAAAAAGAATAGAATTACATAATAGAAATAAAATACAAAGTTGTTTCATAATTGGTTATTTTAAGTTTTTGATAAAACTATAACCAATCAAGTCATTAAAAAATGAGAAATGAGTAATTTGTAGTTATTAGTGAGTTAAGTGATGATTTGAATGAGTTTTTATGTATTTATTAAAATATAAAAATCATCTACATCAAACACCAGTATGTTTATGCAGATATATGTTAGAAATAATTAGCAGGGATATAAAAATTAAGTTTATTATGGTAATAATAAATGAATCTTTGTGAACAGTATGGGCTACAATTGCTGTAATAAAAAACAACCCAACCCCAGCATAAGTCCATTCTTTTATTTGAATGGGGATTTGAGGTGTTAAAAGAATAATAACTGCTATTATTTTTAAAATAGCAAGTTGTACTCTAAAATAACCTGGAAACCCTAATTTTTTAACCCCGTCAATTGTGGGTTTATTAAAAAGGTAAGTATAAGCACTCCATATCAAGAAAATCGATAAGAATACAGTAGATGACCAATATATTGTTTTCATAATATCTTTTGAAATTTAAGTTTTTTTAAACAGCTAGTCCAAAAACTTACTATTCAACTCAGGTGTTGGAATCATACATGCATCTTTTTTCCATACCATTTGTACCGATTTTTTGCAATAAAATCATAAATCCAATTCCGAATAAAAGCCGGAATAATGAAGAAAATACCCATTAAATTTCTAGGGAGCCCTAATTTTGAAGCTATTTTTAAAGCAGCAGTACTTTTGTAATCAATACGATTTTTTGGAGTATATAATAGAATAGAATCTGTTTTTGAAATATCTATGTTGTGGTGTTCAGTAATTTTTTGTCCAATCTCACTTTGTAAGGGCGCGAACATAAATAAATTTTTCTTGTCATGTTTAATAACATACAAAACAGAGCTGTTGCAAAGGTTGCAAACGCCATCAAACAGTATTAGTTTTTTATCGTTTGGTACTCCAAAATTCATATTGCAAAGATACCACTTTACAAATCACTTAAAAACTGATTTAAATCTGTTGCTTTGTCTAAATTCAACTTCTTTTTAAGTCGGTATTTTGATTTTAAAACACTTTCAGGCAATACGTTAAGCATTGATGCTATTTCTTTGGTAGAAAGGTTCATACGTAAATAAGATGCTAGTCTCATTTCTTTCTCATTAATATCTTCATAAACTGCTTTCAATTTAAGATCAAAATTGTTGTGAACTTCAGTAAAGTAACTTTTAAATACCTCCCAATCTTTATCTTCAGCACTTTCTTTTTTAAGTAGCATTACTAGGCGTCTAAATTCTACTTTAAATAGCTCTGGGGACTGTTTTATTTTTACCAAATTTTCTTTTAATTCTTGGATAAATGTGTTTTTTTGAACTAAATGAAGCGTTTGAGTAGCAAGTTCTTTTTTCTTGAATTCTATTTCTTGTTGGTAAATAGCTTCTTGTCTTTCGCGTTCTATTTTATTCTTTTTTAGGCGTTGTTTAAAACTGAAATAAGTTAAACCAGCAATAATCAGGAACGCAATCATACCAATACCATATAATGTCTTTGTTAATTTATCATTTTTAGTTTGCACGCTTAAAGCTTTAATTTCCTGTTTTTGTAATGCAATTTCTGATTCCTTTTGCTCAGATTCATAAATGGCTTTTAATTCCTCGATTTGCTGCGATTTTTTAGTTGTAAATAAGCTATCATTTATGGTTTGGTAGAGTTTTAAAAACTCTAAGGCATCATTATTCTTATTCAAACCTTCTAATATTGTGGAACGATATTTATACAAATCTGCCAAATGAGACATGGCACCCAATGATTTTGAAATCGTTATAGCCTCTTGATTGTTCTTTAATGCTCCCGAATAATTTTTAAAGTGAAAGTCGATTTTTGAAAGACTATGAAGCACGTTTACTTTACCTAATTTAATGTTTTCCTCTTCTGCAATGCCCTTAGCTTCTAGTAATATTTTTTTAGATTCAGTATACTTCTTTTGTCGCCTTTTAATGTCTCCAAGATTGTGTAGCGCATTAGATATTCCTAATTTGTCTTCAACAGTTTTAGCATTTTTAACGGCTAATTCAAAAAAAGTTTCAGCAGTTTCGTAATCTTTTAAATTTTGATAAGATATACCTAGTGAGTTATAAGTGTAAGCTGCATAAAAAGTTTCCTCAAAACGTTTGTATATTTCTAATGCTTCATTGAAATATTTTATTGAAGACTCATGATTTTCTAAACCACTTTCTATGTCTCCAATTTGCTTTAAAGCATCTGCTTTTCTAGATTCATGGCTAATTTCTTTAAAACATTTTAAAGCATTAAAAGCATATATTAATGCTGTTTTAAAGTTTCCTTTTTCAATATAAATATTAGCCAGAGCGTTGTATTGAGCACCAATAAATTTAGTTTTAGCTTCTCCTTCTTTTTCATGTAGTTTAATCAGCTCAATGTTTTCTTTTGATATTTCTATAGCCTTATTTAAATTGCCATTGGTACTTTCAATTGAAGATAAAGAATGGTTAACAAATATGATACCTCGTGTGCTATTGGCTTTTTTAAAGTATTCTTTTGCTATAGAGTAGTAATGTAGCGCAGAATCATTTTCGCTTCTATTTGCAAAATAGTCCGCAATGTGCATATTTCCAACTGCTATACCTTTGGTGTAATTAATCTTTTTTGAAATTTTTAATTCTTGAAGCGCATATTTTTTTGCTTCATCTGGTTTAGAGAACATGAGCTTTTCATGAAGTCTAGTAAGAATCATAACTTTTACTGAGTCATTTTCTTTTCTTGAATTCAATTCTGTTTTTAAACTGTCAATCAATTTTGTGTTTTGGGAAAAACTCATCTTGGTATTAAAACAGAAAATAAATAAAAGGAGTATTATATTTTTCATTATTTCAAAAGTTAATTTGCTTCTGCTAAGTTAAATATTATATCAATTCATATTACAGTAATGGATAAGAGTATAAAAGCCTTTGTCCATCGCTTGTCCATGCTTTTATAGTTGTTGCTGTTATTGGTTGTAATTTTAAGTAATTGGTAATCAAATATTTAAAACTATTTTTTTGCATTCATGAATGTTTTGTCCTGCGGTT
This sequence comes from Jejuia sp. G7-7, assembly GCF_055808955.1. Taxonomy (NCBI): domain Bacteria; kingdom Pseudomonadati; phylum Bacteroidota; class Flavobacteriia; order Flavobacteriales; family Flavobacteriaceae; genus Jejuia; species Jejuia sp. G7-7. The sequence goes on along the minus strand of NZ_JBVVSZ010000001.1, from coordinate 1,047,775 downwards.
AATCTAGGTGTATTTTAGACTAATGTCCCCTTTTTGTCCACTCAAAAAATTAGATATAGCTTGTTTTAATACCTAGGTTTGGAGTGTTGAATCAATAAAATATATCATTATGAAAACACAGCTATTAACAAACAGAACACTTTTAAAAACAATTTTTTTACTAACATTTTTTACATTTACAGGATGTAGTACCGAAGAAGCAGTAGACCCCGGGCCAAAAATTAATCCTGAAGCTGCTGAAATTTCAGATTTAATTTCAAACCTAAGTTATGATGCCAGTAAACTTTTAAATGTAAAAGATACTGGAGGTGCACCGTCCGAACGTACGTTGAATAAAACAACACCATCTACTACCAACCCTATTAAAGGCTATTATCAAAAATGCGATACTAAATTTTACACTTTAGAATCAAATTTTAATGATGTTGCCATATTAAGACCAACTAATGGTATTTTATGGCCAGGAGCATTAGTTGTTGGAAATCAAGGTATGCTTGATGGGATGCCAGATCCAATTACTTTGGACAGAGCTCCAGTAACGTTAAGATTGGATTTACCAGGAATGGGCAATGAAGGAACAATTGTAGTTGAAGATCCAAGAAACTCCAATATACAATCAAGTATTGATAATGCATTAGAATGGTGGAATGCCAATGCATATCAAGAGGGCTATGTAAATGCTTCAAATTCTACATATCAGGCTGAAACCTCATATTCATCAAAACAATTAAGTTTAGATGTAGGATTGAATATAGAATGGGCAAATGGTTCAGTAGCTTCACAATTAGAATACGAAAGTAGTACCACAAAGCGTGTGGCTGCAATGGTTTATAAACAAGTATTTTATACCGTGACAATGGACACACCAAAAACTCCAGTAAGTGTATTTGGAGCTGATGTAACTTATGAAGAAGTAGAATCAAAAATAACATCAGGAACGCCACCAGCTTATATCAATTCTGTTTCTTATGGTAGGATTATTATGTTTAGAATGGAAACTACAGACATGAGAAAATCAATAGATTTAGATTTGGTATTAGAATACGCCACAGGAGCAGCAAGTGGTTCCGGAACTGTGAATTCTGAATATGATGAGGTTTTAAAGAAATCAAGTATTACAGTAGTTACAATAGGAGGTAATGCCGAAGTAGCTTCTGAAGCAGTTAACGCCACAGGTTTTGAGTCATTAAAACATATTATAACAGGTAAAAATGCAGTATATAGTAGAGACAATCCAGGTGTGCCAATTGCATATACTATTAGATATTTAAAGGATAATACATTTGCCAAAATGGGCTATACTACCGATTATAAAATTGAAGATTGTAGTACAAAGCCTTTTGTACACGCCAATGCATTTTTAGATAATAATATTAGTCAAGATGTGCGATTTCGTTTTCGTTACAAAAAGAGGGGAACAAATACTGTTGCATATAGCAATTGGAAAACTGTGAAGAAAAACGTTGCTCCGGTTGCATCTCAACCTGCTAATGGAGCACATGATGTTAAAGTGCAATTTGAATTTAAAGATGGCTTTACATGGAAACACATGGGAGAGTTTAATGAAGGCTACATGACAAAAGATAAAAAATTTGAGGCTTTTTGCTCGAAAAGAAACCTTATTGGTATTTGTACCGAAGTTGGGATTAGGAGAAAATAAACTTTAAGAATATTTTGAATAGTTAAAGCAGTTGGTGCCTTAAGTTGTGATTCAACAACTTGGTGCTGGCTGTTTTTTATAAATGCTGAGTTTTTACTTCATACAATACTACTTCTGCTGTTTTCTCATAATCTGTATTCCAACCAAAGTAATTACCTGTTTTAAAGTAGTTATTATATCCGTAACCATTTTTGACATAATCGAAAACAAAAGTGAAGTCGGTATTAATATTTTTAGCTTCACAAATTAATCCATAATAAAACTTTCCATTTTCTATTTTAATTTTGAAAGTAAAAATTTCATTGTCAACCTGTCCTACATTTACTTTTTTGTCATATTTGCTAGTCCAAGGTTCATTATTATCGGGTTTAGTATAATGATCTACTTGAATTTGACCGCTATTCCATCTGATTTTAACCGTAGCAGGAGAACCAACTAAACCAGGTGTTTCAATACCATGAATTTGTGCAACAATTGTTCTTCCATTTCCTTGAACATAATTTACCTTTAACGTAGTTTCTAGAATATGAGTGCCAGTAGTCATAGACCAGTTATCACTTGTGCTTTGGTTGCCTCTCCAAAATTCGCGCAATTCTGTCCTACAATATTTTTCCCCTAATTGTGATAAACCAGAGGTTGTAAATCCAGTAAATTTAGTAAACATAGTATAGCTACCGTCGCTGTTTTTATAAAAGTACTTTGATTCTTCAGTATTAAGCTTGTCATTAATAATATCTTGATAAAAAATAGAGGTTGCTTTGCCGTTACCTCGATTAATTGGTATTGAGAGGTACCAATTTTTCCAAATAATTTTGGAAACATCTTTAGGAGTTTCTTCTTCCCCTTCTTTTTCATTCTCAATAATGGGTGCATCAGGACTAGAGCTACAAGTTGAAAATAGAATAAAGCAACTAATGAATAAAATAAAGTAACTATTTTTCATTATATTTTTTTGTAAATATAACTAAAATTGGTTAACCAATTTTAGTTAGCTACTTTATAGATTCTACAAGTTCCAATAAATCTAAGGCAACATTTGTAGTAAACATACCATAATTTACAACAGCTTTGTTTTTTTCAATTTTATCAATGCTTCCAACGGCTCGACCATCTTCCATACGCACTCTATCTCCAACTTTTAAAACAGGTTTAGGTTTTGGAACTTCAATAGCTTTTTTCTTTTCTGCTTTTTTCTTTTTTCTAATAACATTTACTTTCTTTTCAGCCTCTTGTTTTACTTGGCGCTCTTTGGCTTTTTGAACTTTTTTTTGTTTTGCAGAAACTTTTTTACGTTTAGAGTTTTCAATTTGCACCAATTTGAATAACTCAGCCATTAACTCACGTTTTTGCTTGTTCTCGAAGTATTTTTCGGCAATATCATTTACTTTTTGTCCGAGATAAATTAAACGTTGATTGCTATCGTAGAGTTCTTGGTAATTTTCCAGTTTTCTCTGAACTTTTGCATTTATTTCTTCAAGTTTATCGGCTTCTTCACTTTTTTTCTTTCATTTTGTTTTAACGACTGCCCTGTTTTTTCAAGTCTAGAACGTTCTTTTTGTAATTTAGCAATAGTCGCATCAAAACGGACTTTACTACGTTCAATTTTCTTTTTCGCACGATTAATTAAACTGTAAGGGATGCCATTTTTTTGAGCCACTTCAAACGTAAAACTACTTCCAGCTTGCCCAACAACTAATTTGAACATAGGTTCTAATGTGCGTTCGTTAAAAAGCATATTGGCATTTATCATATCAGGTAATTCGGTAGCCAAAATCTTTAAATTAGAGTAGTGTGTTGTAATAATGCCAAAAGCTTCTCGATGGTAAAATTCTTCCAAAAAGGTTTCGGCTAAAGCACCACCAAGTTCTGGATCACTTCCTGTACCAAATTCATCTATTAGAAATAGTGTGTTTTTATTACATCTTCTAAGAAAATAATTCATTTGTTTTAAACGATAACTATAGGTGCTTAAATGATTTTCAATAGATTGATTGTCTCCAATATCACTTAATATTCTATCAAATAAACACACAGTACTACGCTCATGTACAGGTATTAACATTCCACTTTGTAGCATTACTTGTAGCAATCCTACGGTTTTTAAAGTGATGCTTTTTCCACCAGCGTTTGGTCCAGAAATAACAATAATTCTACTGTTTTTTTTAAGTGCTAAAGTTTGCGGAAATGTTTTTTCTTTTTTTCTAAATTATTTAAGTAGAGTAGTGGGTGGTATGCATCACGGAGGTACATGCTCTTGTCTTCAGAGATTTCTGGTAAAATACCGTTCATAGATTTTGCATATTTCGCTTTCGCAGAAATCATATCAATATCAATTAAATATGCTTGATAATCTTTAAGTAAAGGAAAATATGGACGAATAAAATCAGTAACTTCCTTTAAAATCCGAATTACTTCTTGCTTTTCTTCGTATTCTAAATTGTTGAGTTCTCGTGTGTATTGTAGCGTAGTTTCTGGTTCAATGTAAACAATACTTCCAGTTTTACTGCCACCCATTATGGCACCTTTTACTTTACGTCGGTACATGGCTTTAACCGCCAAAACTCTTTTGTTCTCTACAACCGATTCTCGAATATCATCTAGATATTCTAAATTATGATAGGTGTTTAAAGCAGAAGAAAAACTTTGATTTATTTTTCCTTTTATTTTGTTAATTGACTGTCGTAAGTCAAACAACGTATTAGAAGCATTGTCTTTAATATCTCCAAAACGATCAACAATGGTATCTACCTTTTCTATCAGTACTTTAGTGACTTCAATATGAGATGCATGAGCATTCAAATTAGGGTAATATTCTTCAAAATTCTTTAAAAAAGTTACAATATTATTTACCGTAATAGACATCGCTACTATTTTTTTCAAACCATGAACTTCTAAATAAGTGTTTTCTATATTTAAAAGTTGTAATTCTTTGGCAATGGTATCAAAGCCATGATTGGGTATGCGGTTGTCATTGTAGAAAGACGATACGTATTCATTCGTCAGGTTTAAAGCACTACGTAATTCCTCTTCAGTTTTATAAGGTAGAATTTTTAAAGTGGCAGCATTTCCCAATGGCGTAACACATAGCTCACTTACCTGTTGTAAAACCGTTTGGAATTCTAAATCCTGTAATGTCTTTTCGTGAATGTGTATCACTTGTATTTATATATCAAAAATGAAAACGCAAAGTTATAAATTCTTTAGGTTAAGTTTTCTAGATTTGCAAAATAGAGTGAAATGATAATTTGGCTAAATTTAAAAGTCAAGGTTGTGTAACAATATTTCATTTTTTGTACTAATAAATAAACATTAAATAATAATGAATTTTATAAAGAGAGTATTATCCACCGTTACAGGTATTATCGTGTTTTGCGTTATCTGTTTCTTGTTTCTATTTTTGCTAGGTGCTTTATTTGGTGGGTCTTCTGAAGATGTAGTTGTTGTAAAATCAAATTCTGTTTTAGAATTAAAACTAGACTTCCCGATAAACGATTATGCCGGAAAAACGGTATTTAAAGAGTATCCTTTTTTAAATGAAGACAATAAAAACGGACTTTTCAATTTAATTGATGCGATTAAATATGCTGAGACTGATGATAAAATAAAAGGGATTTCAATCGATAATAATTTTATTAGTGCAGGAATTTCGCAAACCAAAGCGCTGAGGGATGCTCTGATACACTTTAAAAAATCCGGAAAATTCATAATGTCTTATGGCGATATTTATACGCAAAAAGATTATTATTTAAATTCGGTAGCTGATACTATTTTTATCAATCCAGTTGGTATGATGGAGTTTAAAGGTTTGTATACAGAACGTTTATACTTTAAGGATTTTCAAGAAAAATCGGGCGTTAAAATGGAAGTGATTCGTTACGGAAAATACAAAAGTGCTGTAGAGCCATTTTTAGAAAACGAAATGAGTGATAATAATAGAGAGCAAATTGCAGCTTATTTAAACGGACTTTGGACAGAAATAAAGAAAGAAGTAGGCGAGAGCAGAAATATTCCTGTTGATAGATTGGATGTTATTGCAGATAGTTTGTTAGCTAGAACTTCTAAATTGGCAATGACTTCGAATTTAATCGATAAAATCGGTTATCATGATGAATATGTAAATGGATTGAAAAATGCTGTAGGTATTTCAGAAGATAAAGATTTAAAAGTTGTGACCATTGCAGATTATGCGAAATATGTAGCACCAAAACTTAAGGCTAAGTCTAGTAAAAATAAAATTGCTATTATTTATGCAGAAGGGGATATTATATATGGAGAAGGAGAAGCAGGTGTTGTTGGACACATTACAATAAATGAGTCTTTCCAAAAAGCAAGAGAAGATAAAAAAATCAAAGCCATTGTATTACGCATCAATTCTCCAGGAGGAAGTGCTCTAGCTAGTGAATTAATTTGGAGGGAAATTGAATTGGCGAAAAAGGTAAAACCAGTAATTGTTTCTATGGGGAATTTGGCAGCTTCTGGAGGTTACTATATTGCTGCAAATGCCGATAAAATAATTTCTGAACCTACAACTATTACTGGAAGTATAGGTGTATTTGGAACTTTGCCAAATTTTAAGGAATTAGCGGATGATATAGGCATAAATGCTGAGCAAGTTGTAACGAATAATAACGCTGTGACATATAGTGTTTTTGAACCTTTAAGTGAAGCACAGCATGATTTTATTAAAGAAGGTGTTGTAGATATTTATGGTTTATTTAGAAAAAGAGTTGCAGAGGGGCGTGGATTAACAATTGATGAAGTTGAAGCAATTGCTCAAGGTAGGGTTTGGACAGGTACTGATGCTTTACAACACGGTTTAGTTGATGAATTAGGAGGTCTTGATGTAGCGCTTAAATATGCTGCTGCAGCTGCCAAAATTGAAGATTATAAATTAAAAGAGTTTCCAGTTTTTGAAAAAAATCTTGACGAAATGTTTGAAGCCTTAGGCTTAGCTAAAGCTAAAGAAACTATTTTAGCTGAAGAATTAGGAGAAGAAAATTACAAGTTAATTAAGGAAGTAAAACGTTTATCTCAGAAAAAAGGTGTGCAGTTATTGTTTCCTTTTAGTACGGAGATTAAATAACATATTCCTGCGAAAGCAGGAATACTATAATTAAAAGAGGCTTTCTATATGAGAGTCTCTTTTTTTATGTTTTCACTCAATCAAAAACACACTTTACTCATTCTTGGTTTTATAAAATAGTAGTTGGTTATAGTTTTGAACTAAATTTTAAAACCAATTATTATGAAAACAGTATTCTTATTCTTTTTTACATTTGCTATAGCACTACAGTCACAATCTCAAGAACGGTTTATTAGAGGAATAGTAACATCGGCAAGTGATAATATACCACTACCTGGCGTAAATATTATAGTAAAGGGAAGTAAACAAGTCGCGGTAACAGATTTTGATGGTAAGTATGAAATAAAAGTAAAATCAAATGATGTTTTAATATTTTCTTACTTAGGATTCTTAACAAAAAAAGTTACAATTAAAAATCAACAGACTTTATCCATAGCATTAGAAGAAGATTTACAGAGTTTAGAAGAAGTAGTTGTGATTGGATATGGAACTCAACGAAAATCTGATTTTACAGGAGCGATTTCTTCGTACAAACCATCAGCTTCGGAGATTAAACGTCAAAAGAAAAAAGCTTATCATAATCAAATAGCGAGTCAAATTCAATCTAATTCTATTCAAAAAGCATTGCAAGGACAAATTGCAGGAGTTAATGTTTCAGGAGCTAAAGGAAACCCTGGTTCTACTTCTAAAATTTTAATAAGAGGAATTTCGTCTATTTCTGGAAATAGTACTCCAATGGTAGTTATTGATGGGGTTGTTTCTCCTTATAATAGATTAGAGCAAATTAATCCAAATAATATTAATGCTATAGATGTTTTAAAAGATACTGCATCAACCGCAATTTACGGAAGTAGAGGTAGTAATGGCGTTATTCTTATTTCAACCAAGAATAATAAGCAAAATAAAGAAAAATCTCCCTTGTATATTGTAGATGGCAAACCAATAAAAAAAGAGAATAATTATATTATTCAAAATATTCCAAAAACGGATATTGATAGTAAAATTGAGTATGGTAAAAAAGATGCAAAAGATAAATATGGAAAAATAGCAAAACATGGCTGTATAGTAATTACAACCCATCAAGGTAATTTTAGAATTCAAAATAATGAAAGCTATGCTGTTATTGAAGAAAATAGTTTTGAAAGAACAACATTATCTCCACTTTCTACATTTTCAATAGATGTTGATAAAGCGTCTTATAGTAATATTAGGAGAATGATTAATAACGGCATGTCGATAGCACCAGATGCGGTGAAAATTGAAGAAATGATTAATTATTTTGATTATTCATATCCACAACCAACAGGAGAACATCCCTTTTCTATAAATACTGAAGTGGCTAAAACACCTTGGTATAATGATACTAAAATCGTTAAAATAGGCCTACAAGGAAAGACTTATGACAATGAGGAATTACCTCCATCAAATCTAACATTCTTACTTGATGTTTCTGGTTCAATGGGGGCTCAGAATAAATTACCATTGCTAAAATCGGCTTTTAAACTTTTGGTAAATCAGTTGAGAGAACAAGATAAAGTTTCAATAGTTGTTTATGCAGGAGCTGCTGGGGTAGTTTTAGAACCAACGTCTGGAAAACATAAAAACAAGATTTTAAAAGCTTTGGATAATTTAAATTCTGGAGGGTCTACAGCTGGAGGAGCAGGAATTCAATTAGCTTATAAGTTAGCTGAAAAGCATTTTAAAAAAAATGGAAATAATAGAGTGATTCTAGCTACGGATGGCGATTTTAATGTTGGAGCATCGAGCGATAAAGCTATGGAAAAGTTAATTGAAGAAAAACGTAAGTCTGGTGTATTTTTATCAGTATTAGGATTTGGTTACGGTAATTATAAAGATTCAAAATTGGAGACCTTAGCCGATAAAGGAAATGGAAATCATGCTTATATAGATAATATGCAAGAGGCACAAAAGGTGTTTGGTAAAGAATTTGGAGGCACACTTTTTACTATTGCTAAAGATGTAAAAATTCAAGTAGAGTTTAACCCTAGTAAAGTACAAGCTTACAGATTGATAGGTTACGAAAATAGAATGTTAGAAGATGAAGATTTTGTTGATGATACTAAAGATGCTGGGGAACTTGGAAGCGGACATACTGTAACTGCTCTATATGAAGTTGTACCAGTTGGTGTTAAAACTGATTATTTAAAAGATGTTTCAGATTTAAAATATACTAAGCCACAAGTGGTTAATAATTATTCAGATGAATTGTTTACTGTTAAGTTTCGCTATAAAAAACCTAATGGGGATAAAAGTATTGAAATGATTCACATTCAGAAAGATAAAGTTTCTGAAGCATCAGAAGATTTAAAATTCGCATCTGCTGTAGCTTTATTTGGTATGCAATTAAGGCAATCTAAGTATCATAACAATTCTACTATTGAGAATGTAGTTAGGTTAGCTAAAGCAGGAAGAGGGAATGATGATAACGGTTATAGATCAGAATTTAAAAGATTAGTGTCATCATATCAGAACTTATAATTAGTCATATAAATAAAAGCGACTTTAAGTCGCTTTATTTTTTTCTTTAAACCTGTAAAACCCCCAAATTAAATTGTTTTTCAATAGGAGCGTGGTTAGCAGCCTCAATACCCATGGAAATCCAAGTTCTAGTATCTAACGGATTAATAACAGCATCCGTCCATATTCTAGCAGCTGCATAGTATGGCGAGACTTGGTTATCATAACGGTCTTTTATTTTATTAAAGAGTTCTTCTTCTTTTTCAGGAGTAATTTTCTCGCCTTGTTTTTCAAGTGAAGCTTTTTCAATTTGAAGTAAAACTTTAGCTGCAGAATTTCCACTCATAACAGCTAGTTCTGCACTAGGCCATGCAAAAATCAATCTTGGGTCATAAGCTTTACCACACATGGCATAATTACCTGCACCATAACTATTACCAATAATAACGGTGAATTTTGGTACTACCGAATTACTAACGGCATTTACCATTTTAGCACCATCTTTTATAATCCCTCCATGTTCACTTTTACTGCCCACCATAAAACCAGTTACATCTTGTAGAAATACTAATGGTATTTTTTCTGGTTACAATTGGCAATAAAACGCGTAGCTTTATCAGCAGAATCATTGTAAATCACACCCCCAAATTGCATTTCGGTAGGTTTGGTTTTAGAACCTGTAGTTTTTACAATCTGACGTTGATTTGCCACAATACCAACTGCCCAACCATCAATACGAGCATAACATGTTATTATGGTTTGTCCATAGCCTGCTTTATACTCTTCGTATTCTGAATTATCAACTAAGCGTTTAATAATTTCATACATATCATATTGGTCGGCGCGACTTTTAGGAAGAATACCAAAGATGTCTTCTGGTTTTTCTGAAGGTTTTTTTGCATCAATTCTATTAAAACCAGCTTTATCGTAATCCCCAATTTTATCAATAATATTTTTTATTTTTTCTAAAGCATCTTTATCATCTTTGGCTTTATAATCTGTAACACCAGAAACTTCGCAATGCGTTGTTGCGCCACCTAAGGTTTCATTATCAATACTTTCTCCAATAGCAGCTTTTACCAAATAACTGCCTGCTAAAAAGATGCTTCCTGTTTTATCAACTATTAAAGCTTCATCGCTCATAATAGGGAGGTAGGCACCACCAGCAACACAACTTCCCATAACTGCTGCAATTTGAGTAATCCCCATACTGCTCATAATGGCATTGTTTCTAAAAATACGCCCAAAATGCTCTTTATCAGGGAAAATTTCATCTTGTAAAGGCAAATAGACGCCTGCAGAATCCACTAAATATATAATAGGTAATTTATTTTCTATGGCTATTTCTTGTGCGCGAAGGTTCTTTTTTCCTGTAATGGGGAACCATGCACCAGCTTTAACGGTAGCATCATTAGCCACAACAATACATTGCTTTCCTTTAACGTAACCCATTTTTACAACCACACCACCAGAAGGGCATCCGCCGTGTTCCGCATACATGTCTTCTCCTGCAAATGCACCAATTTCAATAGATTTAGCTTTCGCATCTAATAGATAATCAATACGCTCTCTAGCTGTCATTTTACCTTTGCTGTGTAGTTTTTCTATACGAGATTTACCGCCACCTAAACTAACTTTAGCAAATCTTTTCTGTAATTCTGATACTAGGAGTTTATTATGATCTTCGTTTTTATTGAAGTTGATATCCATATGAGAAGTTTATTTTACACGAATTTACGAAACCTATTCCTGTATTAAAAGTGAATAATTTGTTAAAATATATTACATGGAATTATATTCCTTGGAATATAATATTTTTATTCCTACCTTTGTACTATAAATAAGAATAATATGAAAAATATAATAGCCTTTGCAGGAAGTAATAGTAAAACATCAATTAACAAACAATTAGCTGAATATGCAGCTGGTTTAGTGGAGAATGTTGAAGCTAAAGTTTTAGATTTAAATGACTTTGATTTACCGCTTTATGGTATTGATTTAGAAAATAAACAGGGAATTCCAGATAATGCACATAAATTTTTGAACTTCATAAAAGCATCAGATGGTATTGTCTTGTCTTTAGCAGAACATAATGGTGCCTATGCCACCGTATTTAAAAATTTATTTGATTGGATGTCTAGAATAGACGGAAAGCTTTGGAGTAAGAAGCCGATGCTTTTAATGGCGACATCTCCAGGAGGTAGAGGAGGCGCTACAGTTTTAGAAATAGCAAAAGGACGTTTTCAATATATGGGTGGAAATATAGTTGCGGATTTTAGTTTTCCATCGTTTGGAGATAATTTCTCAGAGGGAAAGATTACTAATGATGAGTTTAATGCAGCATTGAAGGATAAAGTTGAAGTTTTTAAAAAGAGCATATAACCTAGACCAAAACTGAAAAAAATGGGAGATTTATCAAAAGATATTAATTCTAAATTTGCAAATAGCAGAGTAAAAGCATTATTGAATGTTATTTATACTGCGAATTGGATAACGAGTCATCAAAATGAATTTTTTAAATCTTTTGGAATATCTCCTCAACAATACAATATTTTAAGAATTTTGAAAGGTGCTAATAAGCCTTTGAATGTTCAAACGATTAAAGATAGAATGTTAGAACGCTCTCCCAACGCCACACGATTAATGGATAAATTGTGTGCTAAAGAATTAATAGAACGTTGTCCTTCAGAAAATGATAGACGCGTGGTTAAAATAGCCATAACTAAAGAAGGTAAAGATTTTCTAGAATCTATACCAAATAACTTTAATGCGGCATTATTAAAGAATTTGAGTGAAGAAGAGGCAGACCAATTAAGTAATCTGCTTGATAAAATGCGATGATAAACTTGTTGTTTGTCATGCTGAACTTGTTTCAGTATCTCATAAAATAATAGCATATTTTTTAATCAAATACTTTCCATGGAAAGTATTTTTAAAAGTAATTATTATGAAACTAAATACAATAAAAACAGTAGAGCGGAGTGATTTTGTTAATATGGGGCCTATAGAATTAAGGCAGCCTATACCAACAAGAAAGATAGATAATATAGATCCGTTTATATTATTACACCATTACGGACCATATGATATTTCGGAACAAAATAACCCTTTTGATTTGGGTCCGCATCCCCATAGAGGTTTTGAACCGATTACATTTCTAATACAGGGGGAACAATTACATAGAGACTCTCTTGGAAATGAAAGTGTGGTTAATGCCGGAGATGTCCAATGGACAACAGCTGGACGCGGTATTATTCATGCAGAAGCTCCAACAAAAGATTTTGTACAAAAAGGCGGTGTTTTAGAAGGGGTTCAATTATGGTTGAATTTACCAGCTGAAAGGAAAATGATTGAAGCTAATTATCAACATGTTAAAAACGAAGATTTTAGAGTTGTGATTTCTGATGATGGTAAAGTGAATGTTCAAATAATAGCTGGGGAACTTGATGGTGTTTACGGACGCATTAAAACACAAACTTCTGTAAATGCTTTCATACTGGATGTTGAATCTGGTGGAGCTTTTGATATTAAAGTGCCTAATTCGCATCAATCGACGATTTATTTGTTAAAAGGTGATGTGGTAATTAATGGTTTAGAAACTTTAAAATTGAATGACAATCAATTAATTGAGTTTAATAAAGATGGTGAAGGGATTTCAATAAAAGGGAGTGCAAGTAGTAAGTTATTGTTTCTTTCGGGAGAACCTTTTAATGAGCCAGTAACCACATATGGACCTTATGTGATGAATACGCAAACTGAGATTATGGAGGCGATGCGCGATTTTCAAATGGGGAAAATGGGATTTTTACCTGCTTAAAAATAAATCTGCATGATTTTAAAACCATGCAGATTTTTTTAAAGGTTGAGTAAACACAAAATAGTGGCGCGTTAGGGATTGCAGAGGAAAGCCCACAGCCTGACAAAGGAGGTGCGAGGACTTGCAACGTAAAGCCCGACCTTTGCAGTAACGCCCAAACTAATAATTAGAAAAAATTAAATAAGAATGAAAACAATAATTCACAAATCAGAGTCTAGAGGTTTTGCAAATCATGGTTGGTTACAATCGCATCATACGTTTAGTTTTGCGAGTTATCAAGATGCAGAACGGATGAATTTTGGAATGTTGCGTGTGTTGAATGATGATGTGGTGCAGCCTAAAATGGGTTTTGGAACGCATCCGCACCAGAATATGGAGATTATATCAATTCCGTTGAAAGGAGCGTTATCGCACAAAGATAGTATGGGGAATAAACGCGCGATTGAAGTAGGAGAAGTGCAGGTGATGAGTGCGGGAACGGGCTTGACGCATTCGGAATTTAACGATAGTAAAACTGATGCCGTAAACTTTTTGCAGCTTTGGATTATTCCTGAAGAAAAGGGTGTTACGCCAAATTATGAACAACGGGAGTTTAATATTTTAGAACAAAAAAACAGGTTGCAAACGGTTGTGGCTCCTAAGGGTAAATTGATAGGTGATGCGTTGCCTATTAATCAACAGGCTTATATCTATAGAGCTGATTTGGATGACGGACAATCAATTAATGTTTTTTTGAAAGACCATAATAACGGATTGTATATATTTGTTGTTGAAGGAAAACTATTGGTTGGCAGTAATAGTTTAGGTGCTAGAGATGCAATAGGAGTTTCAGATGTTCAGAATACTTTAATTTCTGCTCAAGAAAATGCTAAACTTATTATTGTTGAAGTGCCTATGACTTAAGCAAATTCTATATATATATAGCTAGTTTTTTATTTTTTTAATAATGTATTATATTATTTTTTAATTTGATTAAAAACATATCTTTTGTAGTAAAGTCCCCTTTTTTGTTTGTATATATTCCGCTTTTAACTTTAGCGTTAGTTGGGTACTTTTTTATAATACCTATTGAAACCTTATTAAAGGAGTTTATAAATTTTGGGCTTATCACTTTAATTGGTCAATCTTTATTTTTTTTAATCTATTCTAATGTTATTAGAAAATGGTTTTTAGCTTTTTTATATCTATTTTACACTTATTGGTATTTATAAAACTTAGTTTTTATATTAATTATGGTGTAAGACTTAATGCATCTGCTTTTTATTTGATTTTTGAGACTAATAAAAAAGAATCTATAGGTTTTTTGGATGTTTATCTCACCAGTTCAGTAACTTTGTTACTTGTTTTTGTAACAATTTCCTTACTGTTGTTTATTGTTTTTTTTAGTAAGAATGATGCTTCGAAATTTAATTTGGAAATTTTCAAGAACAAAAAAACAAGAATATCTTTTTTTACAATAGCTATTCTATTGAGTGTAGGTACTATTTATGTCAAATTTCAAAGATTTAATTTATTTGTCTCTAGTGTTGTGGCATATAAAGAGTATAAGAGCTATAAAAATTTATCTAAAGATAATTTGTCTAAGCCTTTCAGTAATAATTTAAAAGTAGACAATAATGCTTCAAATAGTCATACATCTGTTGTTATAATTGGAGAATCGACTTCCAGTTGGCACATGCAACTTTATGGGTACGAGAGAGAAACAAATCCTAGGTTAAAAGAAGTTAGTGATCAATTATACATTTTTAAAGACGTTATAGCTCCTAATGTTCATACCATTCTGTCATTGGATAAGATTTTAACTTTTTCGGATTATTTAAATAGTAATAAAAAAAATAATGCTTCTGTAGTTCAACTTGCTAATATGGCTGGGTTTGAAACGTATTGGTTGAGCAATCAAAAAGCTACAGGTTTACATGAATCTGTAGCGACAGTAATTGGCTCGGCTGCACACAACACATATTTTCTGGCCGGAGATGGTGATTCTGCTACTATTTATGATGAGATTATATTTAATAAATTAGAAGAAATTTTAAAAGATGGTGGTAGCCAAAAGGTGATTTTTATACATTTAATGGGTACTCACAGTCGTTATAATTATAGGTATCCCAAAGATTTTGATGTTTTTACGAAAGATAACTATGAAGAAGGTTCATTATTCAAAAAATCAAATCAAGAAGTTATTGATTATTATGATAACGCTGTGTTATATAATGATTATATAGTTAGAAATATTATAGATATGGTTAAGAAAATAGCAGACGATAGTTCTGTAATTTACTTTTCTGATCATGGGGACGATGTTTATGATACTAGCTACGATAGTGTAGGCCATGACGAGTTTAATGCCACACGCCCTATGTATGAAGTTCCTTTTTTACTTTGGTTATCACCTAAACATTCTCTTAAAATAAATAGTAGTGAAATTAGAGGATATTTAGATAGAAAATATAATCTTGAAGATTTTGAGCATACTTTTACCGATTTGTTAGGGATTTCTCATAATTTGTACGAACCAAATAAAAGTATAATAAGCTCTAATTTTATAGAGAAAACCAGACTTGTAAGAGAAGGAATAGATTATGATAAGGAAGAAGAATAAATTGGGTTTGTTTCTTGTACCAATATGTTTGGTAATTCTTTTGGTTGTTATCAATCATTTTTCAACATATAAAGTGCAATTTTCTGGTTATTATTCAACAAAAATTTGGGGACACCGTGCCAATGATTTAGAAAGATTAAAGCTTGGGCAAAACTATTTTAATGGACTAGAGATTGATTTGGTTTACATCGATAGTTTAAATATATTGGATGTCAATCACCCTCCAGCAAAATCTATCAACCTTTCTTTTAGTAATTATTTGACTTATATAAAGAATAAGAAAACCAAGTTATGGCTTGATATAAAAAACCTAACACCTTCAAATAGTGATGCTATTTTTACTAAAATTGATAATGAGTTAAAGTTGATGAGTATTGAAAAGGGCGATGTATTAATAGAATCAAGATATCCAAGCACACTTTCTGTTTTTACTAATTCAGGGTATCAAACAAGTTATTATTTACCATATTTTAATGCTTTAGATGAAAACAAAAAGCGAGACACTTTGATATACATTAAAAAAATACTTCAATTACAACCAGAAATAGGGGTTTCTTCAAATTTTTCAAATTATTCGATAATGGAAAAAGAATTTCCTAAAAAAGATAAGTACATCTGGATTTTAGGAAATTCAAGTACGTTTAAATCCTTTTTTGACGTAAGAAAAGTGTTGAAAGATGATTCAGTAAAGATAGTGTTGGTAAGTTATTAAGCAAAAATGGGGTAAATAGAAGTTTTTTTATTAAAAACTACGATATTTGCTTTTCAACCAAATAAAAAGAAAAGATTATGGCGATGAATAAAAATACAGTTTTAGCTTGGGCAACAATTCTAATGATAATTATGGGTGTTGTTCTCATTTTAATGGGCGCATACAGATATGATGATGTTGCTGGTTGGGGCTTTGCAACTGTTGGTATTGGCTTTTTTGCTATTGCATGGGTGTTTAATGCATTAAAAGGAAGGGTATAGCGGACTTACAATTTTATAAATTAACGAATTACAACTTATAACAAATGAGTGACGATAAAAAAGTGATTTTTTCAATGTCTGGTTTAACCAAGACATTTTCTGGGGCAAATACGCCTGTTTTAAAGAATATTTACTTGAGTTTTTTTATGGAGCAAAAATTGGAATTTTAGGACTCAATGGTTCTGGGAAATCTACTTTGCTTAAAATTATTGCAGGTGTTGACAAAAATTTTCAAGGTGATGTAACCTTTTTACAAGATTATTCTGTTGGTTATTTAGAGCAGGAGCCAAAGCTTGATGATGATAAAACGGTTATGGAAGTAGTTCGTGAAGGCGCTGCAGAAACTGTTGCTATCCTTGACGAATACAATAAAATTAACGAACAGTTTGGATTAGAGGAAGTATATTCTGATGCAGATAAAATGGAGAAATTGATGAATCGTCAAGCAGAATTGCAAGATCAAATTGATGCAGCAAATGCTTGGGAATTAGATACTAAGCTTGAAATAGCCATGGATGCGTTGCGCACTCCAGATGGCGATAAAAAAATTGGAGTGCTCTCTGGTGGTGAACGTAGACGTGTGGCTTTATGCCGTTTACTTTTAAAAGAACCAGATGTATTGCTTTTAGATGAGCCTACTAACCATTTGGATGCTGAATCTGTTCATTGGTTAGAACACCATTTAGCACAGTATAAGGGAACTGTAATTGCAGTAACACACGATAGATACTTTTTAGATAATGTAGCAGGTTGGATTTTAGAGTTAGATAGAGGTGAAGGGATTCCTTGGAAAGGGAACTATTCATCATGGTTAGACCAAAAATCGAAGCGTATGGCTCAGGAAGGTAAAGCTGCTTCTAAACGCCAGAAAACATTAGAGCGTGAGTTAGAATGGGTGCGTCAAGGTGCTAAAGGGCGTCAAACTAAGCAAAAAGCACGTTTAAAGAATTATGATAAATTAATGAGTCAAGACCAGAAACAACTTGACGAAAAACTAGAAATATATATTCCTAACGGACCACGTTTAGGAACTAATGTTATTGAAGCCAAAGGTGTCGCTAAAGGTTATGATGATAAATTGCTTTATGATGATTTAAACTTCAATTTGCCACAAGCCGGAATTGTTGGTATTATTGGACCAAACGGTGCTGGTAAAACCACAATTTTCAGAATGATAATGGGAGAAGAAACTCCCGATAAAGGTGAGTTTGCAGTTGGAGATACTGCTAAATTAGCTTATGTAGATCAAAAACATTCTAATATAGACCCAGAAAAAACCATTTGGCAAAACTTTAGTGATGAGCAAGAGTTAATTTTAATGGGAGGCAAGGAAGTGAATTCTAGAGCTTATTTAAGCAGATTTAACTTTTCTGGAGGAGAACAAAATAAAAAAGTAAAATTACTTTCTGGAGGCGAACGTAACCGTCTGCATTTGGCAATGACACTTAAAGAGGAAGGTAATGTGTTACTTCTAGATGAGCCTACCAATGATCTTGATGTGAATACATTACGTGCGTTAGAAGAGGGTTTAGAAAGCTTTGCAGGTTGTGCGGTGGTTATTAGTCACGACCGTTGGTTCTTAGATAGAATATGTACACATATTTTAGCTTTTGAAGGCGATTCTCAAGTGTATTTCTTTGAAGGCAGTTTTTCTGATTATGAAGAAAATAAAAAGAAACGTTTGGGCGGAGACTTGATGCCTAAGCGGATTAAGTATAAGAAACTAGTGAGATAGATTAGCATATCATAAATAAAAAACTCAGTATATTTATAATATAAATTGTTTTTTTTGTGTTAAAATGTATGCATTTGATTTTTACTATATATACAAATGTCCAGATCCTAAATTATAATTAAAAAGTTCAATATTATCTAGAGTCTTTTTATTAAAATCAAATTCCTTGATATTTTTTTCTTCTATAAAATTATTACATATTAAAAATAATAAAACAAAAGAAGGTAATAAAGAAGATTAGAATTATCGTAAAGTTTACTTTTAGTTATTACCATACATATGTCCGTCGGTAAAATCCTTATAAGCTTTATTGTCTTCATCACTTTGTAGAGAGGGACTGGATTTACTTAATTTATCATTTTCTTTTTTAAGAACATAAGATTTTCTTACACCTAAGATTAAAAGAATTAAGAAAAACACTACAACAATAGATAATATTGTTACGATTTGACTTTGACTTATGAGAATTGGAATAGGTTTAAAAAGTAAACTATGGAGGAGCATTGTAATGAAAGATTTAGGTTAATAGCATTACAAATATAATGCTTTTTATTTACTAATCAACTAAAAATGAAGTCAGTATCTACTATTTTGCTAACATATTTATATATTGATTTCATCTAATCTATTAGAGTTCAAGGGTTTTAGCTCACTTAATTTGATGTATAGTCCTACGTAATAATTGTTTGTTTTTTGTTTTTTGTAACTTTTTGATTAGAAATTATACTGATAAATTAAAGCCAATTAAATTTTAAAAGTCATCTTTTTTAACGAAATTGCTTGTCCATAAAATTGTTCAACTTTAAAACACGAAATATAATATGTCTGATGATTTTGATTTATTAGAAACAAATTCCAATGAAAAAACTGAGAAAGTAGATGTTAATTGGGGTAAAGCCATTGACACTATGAAATCTAAATTGTCTCAAGAGGATGATCCAGAAGTGCGTCAAAAAATATTGAATGCTACTTTGGATGATGTAGTACACATGGCAGAAAAAGACAGAACTACACTTTTAGATGCTATTAAAGATTTAACTGACTATCAAGATGAGGTAGGTATTATATTTGAGAAGTTTTCGGCGTTAAATCCAACAGAGCAAAAAGTTATTGATGATGCTCAAAAAGCATTAGAACGTGCAAAAATCGAATTAGAAGATGCACAAGCAAAACCAGATACGTGGTGGAATAACCTATGGGGGCGTAAGAGCAAAATAGCCAAAGCAGAATCTGCATTAAAAGACGCTGAAAAAGTTAGAGCAGGGGCAGACAATAAAGCCAAAGCTATGTTTCAAGAACGTATTGAAAGCGCAGATGTACAAACACTTTTAAGCGAATTATCATATAAATCTCAAGCAGCAGTTACACGTTTAAAAAATCGTGAGGTAGAGATTAAAGAAGTTGAAGAAAAGCTTAAAGATGCTATTGTAGAAGCTTCAAAAAACCATACTAAAGCTCTAGAGAAAAAGAAGGAAGTAGAGGCGAAGTTAGAAGAGCAATATGCTTTATTAAAACAAGCACGTCAAGAGCTTGAAGATATTGCCGACAAACAATCTGCAGAATATGCTCAAGCCATTGCAAAAGTTACCGAATTAGAGCAAAAAGTAGAAGAACTTGAAGGTCTTAAAAACGCTTATACTACATTAGCTGCCAGTAAGGATAGCTTTGTGCACAAGCACAATTTAACTATAAAAGTGTTAACGTCTTTACGTAGCAATCTGCAAACGCATCGAGCAAAATTAAAGTCAGATACTGAAGAGCGTCTTAAATATTACGATGGTTACGTAGTGGCATTAAAAGCCAGAACCGATCAAGAATTCGCAGCTATTTTAGAGCATTTAGGCGTAAAAACCGATGAGCATATTGGTGAAACTTTAGCGTCTATGCATACAGCAAGTGCCAAAGCACGTCAAGATATGATGGATAATATTCCAGTACACGAGAAAGTGATGCAAGGCGTTTACAGTAGTTATGCCGAGGCTTTACAAGAAATTCGTGCGAAAGATGGCGAGATCCAAAAGAACTTCGCAGAGCGTTACGGTATCGATATGAAAGAGATTTTTGAAGACTATTATAATGCTGATGCCAATGCACCTTCAGGAGACGATGGTGAACCAGCAGGAAAACCAAAACCAGAAGCTAACGACGACGATTTATTGTCTTAAAATAACATGGGCGTTACCCGATGAGAAATCGGGGTCAGGCTTTCCGCTATATCTTTTTTGCTTTTAATGGCAAAAAAGGATGCCGCTTCAATCCTTAACGCGTTTATATTTATGAGTTATGCTAAAGAATTTAATTTCATTCCAACATCAGATTCTACCCCGAATTTCATTTCGGAAATATTGGGTCAGTTAGTATGTGGATTGAATTTCAAAAATCTGATAGCTCCATTTGGAGAGGAAGTTTTGAATGTGGAGAAACAGGAGTTAGAGCAATTATAGAACAAGCCAATAATGAATTTATAATTATTGCATCAGGAAAAGCTTATAGGATTTATAATGAAACTAATTCTTTAAAATCCGAAATTGATTTAGATAGTATTATTTTGGGTACTAAAATTAATGAGAAAGAATGTTTATTAGCTAATTGGATGGGGTTTTTTATTTTGGATTCTGAAGATTGTTTAACTGAAATAAAAAAATGAACTCACTTGATTGGATAAAGATAGAACAAGAAGATGATAATAAAATTGCTGGATTGTTTGATTCATCAAACTATCAATGGGAAACAAAATATTTTGAATTTGATAAACTTACTAAAAAAGTCGAAATAAGAAATAAAAATTACGATAATGAAAATATTTCTCTGTGGCAAAGAACCAAAGCAAGATTTAATTTTAAGAAATTATTGAAATAAGCATTAAAAAATCACTTACCGAATACTAAATAAATGTCAATCAACCACATAGTAACACCTTTAGATTCTGCAATACTCGATTCCAAAGAGCATTATGTATTCTATCATAAAATGGTAGACTTTGCTTTTAAAGAATTAATTGTAGCTGTTCAAAGAGAAGAAATATGTAATGGTATCGAGGTGCAATTGTTTAAACAATATTGCGATTTGTTATTGTATTCTATCGAAGCTATGCGTGTTAAGTACATGTACGATGATGAAGATAATATGAAGGTTGATTTAACAGATTCTGGATTTCCTAATTATCTAGAGTTTAGGTATTTGTTCAACGATTTAGAATTACGCGATGAATATCTTGAACGTTTAACACCAATAGCGACTTTAAAAGATGAGTTTTTAGATTCGCTTATGCGAAAAAAACAACCTGTAAAAAAGAGCAAGCTCTTTCAAGCAGCATCTATAGTCTATTATTCGTCTGTAAATAAACAATACATTTTTAATCGTTTTGTACAAGGTAAAATTTTAGGAGTACCAGAAAACGACGAAGCAGATTTAGTTACAAGCTGGAGTTTTTATGATGTTTCTCATAATCGTCCATTCGTCTGTTTTATGTATTTCAATTATGATGGTAATAAAATAAACGATTACAGAGATGAAATTTATTCGGTTTTAAAAACAGTAGCAGATAGAGATATGTCTTTGGATGCTATGGCGTATACCATTGATAGAAAGCTGCCAAAAGTTTCACCAAAACGTATTAAACGAATTGATTTAGGACCATTACACAATGTTTTCGCAAAAGATGAGCACAAAGTAACACACACTATTCTAGAAAGTATTGGCAAAAAAGAAATTCCTCTAGAATCGTATGCGTTTTCATTGCGAGTTGATGAAGTCAGTTCTAAAAGTGAATTTAAAGAAGGTGGTTTTTTTAGTAAACAAATTCTACAAAAATGGGACGATGTATTTAAACAAAAATACGTTTTAGCACCACATAGAATAATACAATTGCTCTATAACAAAACCCCAGAGATGATGAATAATCTCGCTAAAGCACCTATTGAAATAGCTAGTTTTACAATAGACAAAAGTAAGTAGTCAGCTAATTATCTCTTAATAATCTTTTTAGAAAGGCTTCCTATATCATTTACTATTTTCAAAATATAAACGCCAGATGATAAATTCGACATGTCTAAATTAAATTCACTTCCATTACCAGTTTTATTGGCTTTAAATTCAGTTCCTAAAATATTATAAAGTTTTATTTCAGAATTAACAGGTATGTTTTTTAAAGTAAGCTTGTTTTCAACTGGGTTCGGAGCTATGCTAATTTGATTATTAACATCATCAATAGATAATGCTGAATTATCAAAGATTCTTATTTTGTCTATGTAAAACGTTCCAAATCCAGTTCCTGTAGTATTGTCGTCAATTATTTCTATTTTAAATATGGGATCTACTAATTCACTTGTTGTTGTAAAATCGTGTTTTAAGTCTACCCATTCGTTTTTATTAAATGCAGTTAAATCCCAAGTAAGCTCATAATCGTTATCAAGCGTTGTTGTAAAGCCATTTAAAGTGGAGTTGGAATCTATAAAAACACTTAACTGAATGCTATGTGCTTTATTAGCAGCAAGTGTATAACGAGAACTTGGTACTGTGGGAAAAGAATTAAAAGTATACGTTTGCGAATACCCGAAATTGATGCTTACAGTAAAAATGAATATAAAATATAATGTCTTTTTCATGTCTAAAACTTTAGTAGTAATCACTTGAAAGTGTAATATCAAAAAACTTGAAACCTCCAATAGGAATATCAACATCGATGTTACTGCCGCTATAAGTTTCTGAAGGATCAAGAATGTTTTTTATGTTTGAAACACTAATTTCTGATGCATTTATTTGAACTTTAGCAGTACCTCCGTGTGGATTTAAATAGCCTGTATCAATGAGTGTTAATCGTAAATGCCTTTTATCAGTCTGACAAACTACCCATGCCACATTTCCTGAAATTTTTATAGGTAATAAGTCTGCTGAATTTTCGATATCGGTCTTTATGGTTTCATAATAATTACTGTCAGGATCAAAAGCAGCGGTTTGATTAAAATCAGAATAATACTTTTTTCCATCAGTAAAATATTCTTTAGTTTTTCCTGTGTAGAAAGGATGCATATGATCTTCTATTTTTCCTCTTACAGGTTGTGGTTGTCCATTTGGTACATCTGGAGGTGTTATTAAAACCATCCCGTTTTCATAAGGAGGAATAAAGTTTAATCGTCTTTCTTTTACTCCGGCAGCATATGTTGAAAAATCATAAGGTGTGTTTTTTGCTCCAGGAAATGCTCCATGTAGTCTACCAAAAACAAACTTTTCTTCGCCTGCCGTTTTATCAAAAGCGGTTAAAAACTTTACCGAAGTTGATTTGTATAAATATTGCAAATCTGGATTTACCACACTTAATCTTACAGGAGAAATACTTAATAGCTGATTACGTTCAGGTACATAAATCGCGCCTTTGGCAGTTAATTCTAATACTAATTGCATCCAATCACTTTCAAACGATTCAAAATTATTAAAATGAGTTGCACCACTTGCAAGAGCATAAATAGTATGTCTTAAATAATGATTTCCAGATCTAGCATGACTAAACTGTCTGAGTCTATCATATGATGCATTATCAGGTACGCTTCTAGATCCCCAATCATTTACTGCCCCACTCATCCATACGCCCATTCTTCCTGCAATACTTAATTCCATTGATTTGTCTTGAGTCTCTTCCATAGAAGGAATAAAAACATCTGCAAATTCTCCAGAAATTAATCTATCCCAAGCTGGGTTATGAACATCACCTTGCCAAAACGAATGTTTGGTTCTAATATGCATTTTGGTATTCAGGTTATTATTTTCAATATTATCAGTTATTTCATAAATATAATCATCCATAAAACTTTCAAATTCAGAATCTAAATCTACAATTTCTGGATAAATGAATACTTTCATTTTACTGGTATCAGCAGTCATTATTTCATTTAGTACGGGTTGAGAAAAAGGTGCAGGGTCATTACCGTGGCCACCCCAAAACGAAACACCATGAGGATTTCTGTTTAAAGCATCAATTCTTATTTCTGTTACATTTTTATAATCATCACTACAGATAGAAATATCTGGAATTTCAGTACAATCTAAATAAGTAAATCTACTATCTCTTTTGTTTTGATAGGTTACACTTGAAATATCAGATACTCGATCCCAATTTCTATACCTCTGGTTAAATACGTTTTCTAAAACTCTAGGACCATTTGTTGGATCTATAGCTTCCATACTAGTAATAAAAGATTTTGTTGTGCTACTTGTGTTTTTATTTAACCCTGTTACAAAATAAACATTATTTGGTGTAGTTGGCACCTCATAGCTTGGTCTGGTAAAAGTTGATACTTGTGTTTTTATGTTTTGTACATTTGCTAATAATGCACTTATTTTTCCTGGAGGAACTAAATCTATATAGTTTTGTTCCCAATCTGGATTCATAGTATCAATAACATGTACACAGCTGCCTCCTGACTGACTACCTGCAAATAAAAGTTTTCCAGAAACAGAATCTTTCCATAAATCATTGTAGGCATATGTTGATTGAATACGTCTACTTGACGTTCGGTTTTCATCTTGAATGATGATATCTGAACCAAAAAGTGTTAAGAATACAGGACCAGTTGTAGTATTTACAACTTCAGATTGAGGAACGCGATAACCGTTGACGTTGGTATAACCATTTCCTATTAAATCAACCAAAACACCTTGAATGGGTTGTCCTCCAACAGTTGAATTAGAGGTGTAATTATCAATATCAGGATTTAATGTGAATGCTCCAGATCTATTACGTTGCGTACTATTACCTAAAAGTATTATGGGTTCGTTATTGGAAGGATCGTTAACCAATTTGAAATCACCCACGGGTTTCATAGTACTCAAAGTAATACCTGCGTTAGTTCCTGCTCCTGGTATTTGAATGGGTAAATCTTCTAGAGGTTCAAATTGATAAAACGTACCATTTACTTGCATACTGTTATTAGTGGCAATCATGCCTAAGTGGTCGTTATTCGCATCTTGAGGGATTGGTCTCAAAAAATTAGCGATGTGTGTTTTGTTTGGAAAGAGATTATAAGTTTTATCACCAAAAACGTTAGCATTTGAATAGTTTTTAGAATCAACTTCTTTGTTAAAAGAACCATTAGAATTTAAATAATAAATACTATTATCAAAATTACCACAAGCTATATAAGGAGTGCCATTCTTTTTAACAACGCAAACAGCATACATTGGAGTCACACCACTTATTTGATTAACAGAAAAGGTGTCCCATAATTTAGCACCGTTACTAGAATCTAAACAATATAATTTACCATCAGCGCTAGCTACTAATATTTCATCATTACCGTCGTTATCTAAATCGTAGCAAAAAATGTCGTTATTTCCAACACCAGAAGGTTCGTTGCTATTAGAAGGCTTTAATTCAATATCCCAGAGAATATTACCATTGCTAAAGTCCATTCCTAATACTCTACCATCATAACTGCTGGCAATAATCATGGATTGTCCACTACTTACTGCATTTCTAACTTTTGAAATGGTGTAAGGTGTAACAAAATTTGTAATAGCGTTAGTAGTTTCATCAAGAGTAAATTTTAAACTTTTACTACCTTGTGTACTTTGCTCGATAGTAGTTGTCCAATTTGCAGGTTGAGAAGTTCCCCATTTTGCTAAATTTCCAGCTGCTTCAAATCCATAGTAAAAATTGTTGTTTTTCTGTTCGCCTAAAGGTTCTGAAGGATTTACAATGTCCTGAGCCGTAAGTGAGAAAAAACATAAGAAACAGAAGCTAAAAAATAATAACTTGAATTGTAGTTTTTAAATTTCATTCGAATAACAATTATTTTAAGCGAAAATACTTTTCTTTAACTTTAAATATGTAATTCTGAGTTTACAATAAGTGTCTCAGAGTAAATTATAAAAAATATATCAAAGAAGTAACAAAAGCTACTCTTTTAATACTAATTTTATAGAGTGATTGAATTTGTTTATTTTTCAATCCTATAAATTGAAAAAATAATTAAAACTAACCAAAGTATATGGAGCACAACTCAACTTTCCCTATAAAATTATCAGAATTAGACATGCTTCGAGACGAGGCGTCTTCATACTTAAAAAGCATACAATGGGAGCAAGGGTCTCGTGCAAAAAATAGAGATAAAAGTGCTAAAGATGAATCTATCTTATTGTATTTGTCTCGCGCCAACAATGGTACTAATACTGCAAGTATTACTTCGGTATCTAAAACCATTTTAGCTTTAAAAAAGCGTTTGTTGCCAGATTCAGTAGCTATTCCTATTTATTTAAACCAAACTTTATATGCGGTTCAAGAGGGGATAACATTGGGTATTTGGATTAAGGATAGCTACTATGATGCTTCGGGTTTATCAAGTTTAAATGAGAATAAATCGGCTTTAGATACTAACGGAAAACGCGAGTTTGAAAGTAAAATGCATACCGCTACAGCGTTTATGTTGTTTGCTCAAGCTTATAAAATATTGCACGATTTAAAACCATTTGCATCAGATGATTTAAGTGTGATGAAGCAAAAGTTTGCAGGTATTCCAGAGGTGTCTATAATGTCTCCAATTAAAGGAATTTCTTGCTGTTTGTTTTATTATGACAAGTATTTAGATCATCCAGAAATTATCAAATCAGATAAAGATGTTGTCGATTTTACAGTAGTTTATTTCGAAGCTTTAATTGATGAGATTCAATTACGAAAAAGAAGTTTAGAATATACTGAAACTATTGAAGACAGAACGTATAAGTTAGAAAAATCGGAGTTTGCAGTTTCAGGTTGGAATAACGTATTTCAAGGTACAGCAAAAAGTGTAGAATTTAATAAAATTCAATTTGAACAAATTGTTGGTAATCGTGATGCAAAACATTTTGCACGTCGTTTAACAGAACGTATGTTAAGCTACGATTTTACTGCTAAGAAAAATCCGTTTCAAGAACTAGGTGGTTTTATGCCTGTGTTTATGGGCTATGGCATTCCTGGTACAGGAAAAAGTATGTTGATTGCAGCTATAGCAACAAGATTAAAAGAACATTGTGATACTTTAGATATTCCTTTTTTGTTTCACCCTATGCCAGATACCTTAATTTCAACATTTCAAGGTGGTTCAGCTGAAAAAATGGTGGAGTGGATGAAACCGATGCAAGATCCTTCAAAATTAATTTTTGCACCTATTGATGATGCTGAAAATAACTTACAAGAAAGAACTGCTCAAGGTGTTTCGGCTGGTGTAAAGGAGGTTATTGGTGTGTTTTTACGATATACTGAAGGTGCTTATGCTGTAAATTACGGAAACAGTTCTATAGGATTATTTACAAACCTACCAGAAATGTTAGATAAAGCTGTGATTTCTCGTGTGCAAGGGCGTTTTAAAATTGATGGAGCAAGAACAGAACATGATTTTCTAGATCAAGATCATTTATGGTGGAGAAAATTAGATGACACCATGCCAGATTTTGTAAATATGCAAGGACCAGAAAATTATAGTTATCTGCAAGATCAAGGGTTAGCAAAAAATATGGGCGATATTTTGAGTAACGTTGATAAACCTACTGAAGCTCGTGTTCATGCCATTTATGATAATGTAGAAAAACATTTTAAAACAAATCAGCATTTGTTTTATGCGAATTTGTATAAAGAAATGCAAGCTGTGTTTCCGTTCTTTTCATCTCGTGATGTTCGTAATATTCAATCGGCTATTTCATTGCGATTAACCGATTTTGATTTGGAAGAAGATTGGTTTGAAAATCCAGAAATCTATTTCAAGCAAGATTATGAAACCAAATTTAATATGCTTCAAGAATTAATGAGAGGTAATATGAAAGGCTTAGATTTCTCAGAGATTAGAAGACAAGAAGTTGTGCGTTATTTAGATAATGTTGCAACTATTGCTGATACAGATTTTAAACGAAAAGTAGATGCTAGAGTGAATCAGTTAAATATAGAAACTGAAGCAAGAAGAACTTTTGAAAATGAGTGATAAGCAAATAAAAAACATACAGAAAAAGTTACTTTCGGACAACTATTATATTCTCAATAGAGTCAATTTTGATTATTTGATGCCTAATGGCAAATGGGTAAACCAAATGCGCGAGGTTTATGATAGAGGAGATGGTGCAGGAATTCTTCTTTATAATAAGGAAAAACAAACTGTTATTTTAACTAAGCAATTTAGAATGCCAACCTATTTGAATGATAATAAAGATGGTATGTTGGTTGAAGTTGCTGCAGGCATGTTGGATAAAGATAACCCTGAAGCTTGTATAATTAGAGAAACTGAAGAAGAAGTTGGTTATAGGTTAAAAGAAGTAAAAAAAGTATATGAAGCCTATTCTTCGCCGGGAGTAATGACAGAGAAAATGCACTTTTTTGTTGGTGAATACACCGATGATATGAAAGTGAATGAAGGTGGTGGTTTAGATTCAGAGCATGAAGATATTGAGGTATTGGAAATTTCTTTTGAAGAAGCTACTAAAATGTTGAATAATGGAGAAATTGTAGATACAAGAACAATTGTATTGTTGCAGTATGCTATAATTCATAAGTTACTTGGTTAGTTTTATGTTTGAAGAATTTGAAGAAAAAACTAAACTTGAGCTTGCTAAAATTCGTTATAGAGTTTTAGCTTTTGTAATTGATTTTTTTGTTTTTTGGTTAATAACTATGGTGGTAGGAATTTTTTTGGCGAGCCAATTGAAAATGAAATTGGAGTTCATTTAAATGGGTTGCCAGCATTATTTATGTTTTTCATAGGTTTTTGTTTATGGCCTGTAAGTGAAGGATTTTTTGGTAAGACCATAGGTAAGGGCTTTTTAAATTTGAAAGTTGTTTCAGATAATTATGAAGATATAGGATTTAAAAAATCATTTGTTAGGTTCTTTTTTGGTTTTATAGATTATATGTTTTTGATGGGTTTAATTATAGCCTGTACAAATAAAAACAAAAAGCGAATAGGAGATATAGTGGCTAAAACTATAGTAATCAAGAGTAAATAAATGAACAAACTAAAACAAGCCAAATTATATAGAAGTGAACTTATTCCAGTAAGCGGAAAACTCGTTGAGCGTTACAATAAATGCTTAGTAAAACTTGGTTTTACAGAAACTAAACTAAAAACGTTTCATATTGATGGTATTGGGTGGAGTCCTGAAGTTGCTAAAGAAAAGGAAGATAATAGCTATCTAAATAATGGAGAAGCTAACCCGCATGGGATTATCATTTCCCCACTTCAAAAAGGAAAACCGGTGTATTTACCGTTTCATACGTTTGATAGAGATATCATGAAATTTGTTTTTAAAATTCATGGCGAAAAAATTAAAGATATCACAAGAGATTGTGCTATTTGTTTAGATTTCGATCAGGGTATTGATGCCTTTTATGACCCCTTAGATGTTTTAAAATACAATAAAATAACTATTAATTTTCACTTGATTGATAGGTTGTGGTATATTCAAAAAGAGCAGTTAGAGCTTGTTAAAACATTCAATACTGGCAATAATTTTATAGATGAAGTATTGCATCAAGAGCTTCTAGATTCAGCTAAGGCTTATGGCGATTTACGAGAGCGTGATTTAAATTTACATCAATTACAATTTGAAACTGATTCATTTTACACCAGAGCATTTGGAGGTGTTTATGTGTTAAGAGATTTTATAAAACCAATAGTTGTTTTTGAGGATGAAACTTGGCATAAAGAATCTATTAAAGATACCAATCATGATGTTTTGATTTATCATATTGAGCAACCTGAACTTATGGATAAACTTCGAGACCATGTGATTATTGAGTATGATTTAGAAAAAGTAGTTGAAACCAAACGTTATGAGCGTATCAAGAAATTTGAAATGGCTCAGCATCTTAAAAAGCCTCAGCATTCAATTAAAGATATTTTAAATGATCCGATATTATTCAAAAGTTATTTGAATAAACTTGATATTAAGGCTAGAAAAAAAGTGATGAGTGTTGAGCGTTATTTGGAGAAGTTAGAAACGAGCAATCAATACAAAATAGCTGATATTGTAGATGAAAAGCTTTTTGAAGCCCTACACCAACCGCATTCTTCATTAGATGCTAAGCATCAAGATTTAATCTGGAAGTTACTCGTTAATATTTCAGAAAAAGACGTTTTATATTGGTATTGGTATGATAAAGAAGCATTTTATGCCAGTTTTAAAACTTGGGATGATTCATTAAAAGACTGGGCAATTGAAACGATTAGTAACAATATTTAATAATTATAGACTAATTTTATAGAAAACAACTTCATATAAAACATCATGACACTAGAACTCATTGTATTTATTGCCGCTATACTTTTCGGAATCTTTTTATATTGGAGAGAATCTAAAGGTAACGGGCTTTACCGATTTTTTAATAAAATAATTAACTCTAAAGAGCTTCAAATGAAGCCTGAAGATAAAACAGGTTTTGTGTATCAGCAAACGTTTTTACTACGATTAGTTTTTGTTGGGTTTCTGTTTTTAATCGGAATAGTAGTAACACGTTTTTTAATTCCTATTGATATTGCAACAATCTCCATTTTTGCATCTATGATAGTGGGAACAATAGCAGGAACATATTTAGCAAATTTTATTTTTAAATCTAGTGAAGTAATTGATGAAAAAAGTGATTCCATTGAGGATATGGTTCAAGATACCATCGAAAAGGGAAAAGACTTTATTGAAGATTTGAAAACCAAAGATGCAGAAGAAGTTGTTGAGCAGGCTAAAGAAACTCCAAAAGTAGAAGAGAAGAGTGCGAGACAACGTTTAAAGGATAAAGGCCTAATGTAACTGTCATTCCGTTATTTGCGGAAATGAAAAATAAAATTATAGATGATAAAAAACTACTGGAATAAAGGAAAAAAGCAAAAAACAATTACCATTATTGTTTCATTAATTTTACTTGTAACATTATTTGTATTACGAGATGATTATCAACCTGCATTACTATTTGTTAGGAAATTTATTTTCATAATTCTCCTAAGTAGTATTGTGCTATTTTTAGGTTTGAGGAAGTTTCGAAAATCAGCAAGTTCTGCAGGACGATTAGCAATTTTAGGACTTTTGGTTGTGTTCTTTGGAGTTTTGTATGTAGTTGGTTGGCACTTTAAAATGTATGATTATATGAAAACATATAATGTTTTTAATCATCTTAATAAAGTTGAAATTGCTGAATTACCCTTAACCCAAAACGAACGTATTCAACCGCTTCGCAATGTATTCTCTATGGCTAATGAAAGTGTAGGAGAGACTAAAGATGTATCACTTCCACATTTAGTTAGAATTGGAGACGAAAATAAATGGACCATGGCCATTCAGCCTACTGAAAAGTACATGTGGCAAGGTATGACTGATAATACCGAAGAGGTTTTTGCAGTATCAAGTACAACACCATTTCCAAGATTTTCAAGCGA
Source organism: Jejuia sp. G7-7 (assembly GCF_055808955.1). Taxonomy (NCBI): domain Bacteria; kingdom Pseudomonadati; phylum Bacteroidota; class Flavobacteriia; order Flavobacteriales; family Flavobacteriaceae; genus Jejuia; species Jejuia sp. G7-7. The sequence continues at coordinate 1,016,046 of NZ_JBVVSZ010000001.1, read as the reverse complement.
AAATAGAATTCCAGTAACCTTTTCAATTGGGGAATCTTTAAAGTTTAGTAGAAACACCTATAATGCCGTAGTACAACGTTTCAACTTTTTCCAATTGTTTACCATGGAACCTAGCGATACGTATTATATGAAAAACGATTCAGGACAATGGGTGCAAGTAGTGAGCTTAATTAAATGGAAGGGTTTTCTATTTCCTTATCCAACTTTTGGAGGAGTTATGGTAGTAGATAATGGAGAACATGATTTTAACGATTATATAGAACGCATTCTCATTGGAAAAGGAACTTACATTAGCCCTGAAAACATGAGAAACCATAAATACTTAACTAGACAAAATACATTAGCAGAAAAAGTGTCAAGACTACAAGCGGAGTCTTTAAAATTTTTAGGCGGGTTTAGCGATCCGTTGCCATGGAATATGGAAACAGCGGTTAAGATTCCTGAAATGCCAAAAGACCAAAACCAACAGCCTTATGTAACAGATTTTGATTTTTCAGATACCGATACAGGTGCTTTTAGTGGCTTGTATCATTGGTTTGGGTTAGAGCCAGTAGGTGATGAGCGCACCAGTTTAAGTTTTAGTGTTTTTGTTCCTGCTGATGGTACTGATAAGTTGTATTATTACAATCACGCTGCTAAAAAACAAGGATACGCTGGTGTTTCTGCTATGCCTTTAAAAGTGAAAGAGTCTAGAAAAGAATATGATTGGACAGCTAACACACCTGTTGAATTTAGACCATACATAAAAGATATTGCTGGCAAAAAACGTATGTTTTTTATGGGTACGGTATCTTCAATTAGCGATACAGATTCTAAACAATTTGATGGTTCTGCAACTCCAGATTTAGTATTGATTGATAGTGAATATCGTGATGTGGTTTGGATAGACGTTAAACATCCAAGTCAATGGAACAAAACCGTCTATGATCAACTTAATGAAGCATGGCGTTCTAGCGAAAAGATTGGTTATTATTTTGTTGAAGAAACTAAAACTATTGATATGGTTCAACAAAGTATAGATACTATACTAAAAATACCTGCTGTTGATGAAAAATCTGAAGAAATTGAAAGACTTCAAAAAAAGATTGATTCTTTAAAAGCTGCTTCAAACTAAGTTGTTTTATGATAATTTCTAGTTTTGACTTTTTTGGCTTAAAATTATATGAACGTTCAAGAATTTCAGAGAAAGTACTTAGCTTAAAGATTGAAGATATCCCATGTGAAAATATCGGTATTTATTTGGTGGGTGAGTATCCAAGATTAAAATATAATAACGTTTCTTTTAGCGAAAAGCAAGAATGGGGCACTTTAGTTTTTGAAACCTTTAGTTTGGCAATTCTTAATTTGGTAAATAATAGAAGAATTGAAATTATTTATTTTAAAGATAAAAAAACATACTTATTCAATGCCTTTAAGATTAATTCAAAAGATTACTATTTTAAAACTCTTAAACCTATAGATGAAAAAACTAATGATTTCTTCTCAGATACTATTATAAACTTCATTAATGTATCACAATCAAAACACAAAGAAAAAAATGATTTGTACAAGATAATACATCTCATTTTAGATAAATATCTAGGTAAGAATGAAGAATATAATAGGCCAGCTAAACAATTATTAATTAAAAATTTAGACTACTATGCTAAAAATTTTAATTGGATTAAAATAAATAAGCAAAAAAAGTTGCTTGGTTTATATAATGATTATCAATTAGAGATTAATGAAATTTATATTCCAAGAATTAAAATGCAACACAATACTATAAAAAGTATGCATCAAAATTTGTGTAATAATAATATTAAGTATTTACATTTTTCGAAAGCGCTAAAGAAATGCTTAGAAGCAGATTTACTGAGAAGGGAGCCTAGTGATGATATTGATGTGGATTAATATCAAAAAGTACTGTTTTTTCTTAGTTAATGGATTTGTTGAGTTTTTTTCTAGTGGTTTTTAAATTTAAAAAAGCCATTTGCTAGTTAAAAAGCAATAAATGATACTTTTAAAATTTCAAGTCTTCATTAATTTTGTATTCATAATGTTTAAATAAAAATTATGTTAAAAGAAAATGCTTTGCAAAAACGAATTATTACTTTATTATTTAGTTCACTATTTATTTTAATAGCAAGTTGTAGTAGCGATGCTAGTACTGAAGAAGATCCAAAAGAGAATCCAGATGATATGCCTACTGCTATAGATGATACTATAGTAGTAGTAGAAAATAGTGTTGCTGGAACTGCAAATCAAAAAAATGTTTCTACTAATGACGATATTGGAGATGATGGTGGAGATGGAGATGATTATAGTTTACTTACAGCTCCATCTAATGGAAGCGTAACTGAGGTTAGTGATGGTGTATTTGAATATATACCTAATGCTAATTTTGATGGAACTGATAGTTTTACTTATACCATTACAGATAAAGATGGAGATACAGATACTGCTAAGGTTACTGTTACTGTAACTAACATTCCAGATGGACCAACCGCTGAAGATTTTAACAATATGAATCCAGATTTCCCGTCATTTACTTCCATAGACGATACAACACCTGATGGTAAAAAGTGGGTTAAGTTTGATGCAATGTCCGATGAGTTTGATACTTGGGATAGTTCTAAGTGGTTCAAATCTACATGGGATTACCCAGTTCCAGTATCAGTTTCTAATTCAGTCCAAAATTCTGGAGTAACAGATGGTAAATTATGGATTAAGCCTACAGTTAATGAGTCAAATGCTGAAGGTAGATGGTTTCAAACGGCAAGAATACATTCTATTGCTGAGACAAAATATCCAATGTATACTGAAGCAAGAATTAAAACTGCTCATATTTCTGCCTATAATACGTATTGGTTAAATAATGGAGATATTAATAATAGGGATGAAATTGACATTATAGAAAATAACTCTAAACCTTCTTGTACTAATTGTGAAGCAGAAGCATTTCCAGCGCAAATGAATTCACAATACTTTCATGCTGATTCAAATAGAAGTCCAGGAACAATTAGGAATTATGGTAATTTCCAAAGATCCAATCTTTTAGATGTAAATCCTCTTAAAAATAAGGGGTGGAATGAAGATTATCATATCTATGGTGCTTGGTGGAAAGATTCAAAAAACATACAATTTTATTTAAACGGAGAGCCAGCAGGAAGTGTAGTTGTAGGAGAAGATAGATCTGGTAGTGTATATGCCGATAGAGAATTCACTAGAGAATTGGAAATTATATTCGATGTTTGGACTAATGCAGCAGGTTGGTTAGGTGGACTTCCTCCAAAATCTGATTTAGCAGATAACACAATTAATACCATGAGAATTGATTGGGTTAGAACATGGAAGCTAGAAGATGAGTAAATATTAAAAATAAATTTTTAGCTATAAGCAGAGTGTAATACTAATACACTCTGTTTTTTATTTCCTGTGTATTTTAATCCTATTTTTATTATTTTCAATTATATTAACAAAATTTTAATTTAAGTGTAAGGCATTGAAAATAATAGAGTTATATTTGTTTAAGCATAGTAGAGATGTGGCAAAACATCTAAAAAATATAATTAAGCGTATATGTTTTTGAAAGATAGAATCAATTGTCTTTTAGCAATTAACATAAATAACTAACTAATAAAATTAGTTAGTATAACTCTAAAAAACACAAATAATTATGGAAAACAACAAAAGTAATACTGGGTTAAAAGTCGCTTTAGGAATAGCATTAGTTTTATTTGTAGCCACCGGTTTTTATACAATGAATTTAAAAGGTGAGAGCGATAAAATTACAAGTGACTTAAATAAGGAAAAGAAAGAGGTTATGAGTGAATTAAGTGCTATGGCAAAACAATACGATGAAGCTATTGGTGAAAATAAAATTGCTAATGAAGACTTGATTTCTGCTAGAGACCGTATTCAAGGGTTAATAGATTCTTTAAGAATTTCTGAAACTAACGTGAAAAGTTTATGGCGTTACAAAACAAAGTATAGTAATCTTAAGAAGGAGATGAATGTGTTGTTGGCTCAAAATGATTCCTTAAAAGTTGAGAATTCATATCTAGCAACGTCATTGGATAGTACTCGTGTTAGGCTAGAAGAGCGTACAATGTTTACAGATTCTTTGTTGGTACAGAATACAGCACTTGCTGAAGTTGTTGAAAATGCTTCAATTTTAAATACTGTTGATTTAAAGGGTTTTGGAGTTATTGAAAGAACTTCTGGGAAATTAATCCCTACTGAAAGAGCTCGTAGAGCAGATAAAATTAGAGTTTGTTTTACAGTTGCAAAAAATCCATTAGTACAAGCAGGAGATCAAGAATTATATGTTCAAGTTATTGACCCAAAAAACAATATATTAGGCGCAAACGAACAAGTAGTTTTTGGGGAAAAAACATTAAATTACAGCATAGTAAGTAAGTTTAACTATGAAAAAAGCAACTTAAACGTTTGTGAGTTTGTTACTGCTAATAGTGATGAAGATTTTGAAAAAGGACGTTATGTAGTTAATGTGTTTAACCAAAAAGACTTAGTGTCTACATCAGAGTTTACACTTAAATAAAGACTATATTAAAGTTAAAAAACCCAAAAGAATTTCTTTTGGGTTTTTTTATACCTTATATTTTACCTTATGAAGATTTTTTTAGCATTAGTAGAACATGTTTTATATTGCGTGTACCAACCAACCACAATCAAACCATGTTAAAAAGTGAAGACTTTTTAAACTCTTTTGGATACATACCAGAGGAAGTTTTTAATAAGTTAAAAAAAATCTCTCAGTACAAAAGAATTGATGCTAATACCCAAGTTGACAAATTGGGCAAAATACCGTCAAAAATCTATCTTGTTATTTCAGGTGTAATGCGCTGTTACGTTACATCAGAATCAGGAAAAGAATTCAATAAAAGATTCTTTTTTTCGATGGATTTTGCAGGTTCTTTAACTGCATTGATTAGAAAAGCCCCTTCCGAAATAGTTTACGAAACATTAACTGAATGTGAAGTTTATGAAATAGATTTTACTGCTATGAATAAACTTTGTGAAGAGAATATAATAATAAGCAATTTATATACTAGAATTTTAGAAAAGGTTTTTATGCGATATGAAAAAAGACAATTAGAACTTATTTCTATGAATGCATCTCAGCGTTATAAAAAACTAAAAAAAGATATTCCTAACATTGACAAATTAGTACCACAGTACCATATTGCTTCTTATTTAAGTATTACACCTGTTCAACTTAGCCGAATAAGAAAAAACTAAAACAACAATTTAATTAACAAATGTTATCTTTTAAGAATGTTGTTAAGTATATATTTGTAGCGAAGTCTTCTGGATATTTAATATTAGAGGATTAATAGCTAACAACCAACCAAAAAAGCAGGTAATTTATTACCTGCTTTTTTTATATGATTGAGTTGTAGTTATTTTAAACTCCCAACCATTTCTTCTGGTTTTACCCATGCATCATAGTCTTCAGCAGATACGTAACCTAAATTGATGGCTTCTTCTTTTAATGTAGTACCATTTTTATGAGCGGTATTAGCTATTTCAGCAGCCTTATAATATCCTATTTTTGTATTCAATGCCGTAACTAACATTAGCGAATTATTCAATAATTCTTTAATAACGGCACGATTTGGTTCAATACCAACAGCACAATTCACATCAAAACTTACACAAGCATCGCCAATTAATTCAGCAGATTGTAAAATATTTGCAGCCATAAGAGGTTTAAATACATTAAGTTCATAATGCCCTTGAGTACCTCCAACAGAAACAGCTACATCATTACCAATAACTTGAGCACATACCATGGTTAGAGCTTCACATTGTGTTGGATTTACTTTTCCTGGCATAATAGAACTTCCGGGTTCATTAGCAGGAATAATTATTTCTCCGATACCAGAACGTGGTCCAGAAGCCATCATTCTAATATCGTTAGCGATTTTATTTAGAGAAACGGCAAATTGTTTTAACGCGCCGTGAGTTTCAACTATGGCATCATGAGCAGCCAAAGCTTCAAATTTATTTGGTGCAGTTACAAATGGTAGTCCTGTAAATTCTGCAATGTATTCAGCTACACGCTTACTGTAGCCTTTGGGTGTGTTTAAGCCTGTACCAACAGCAGTTCCACCTAAAGCTAATTCACTTAAGTGAGAGAGTGTGTTTTCAAGTGCTTTTAAGCCATGGTCTAGTTGCGCTACATAACCAGAAAGTTCTTGACCAAGTGTTAAAGGCGTTGCATCCATAAGGTGAGTTCTGCCTATTTTTACAACGTCTTTAAAATCTTTAGATTTTCTACTTAATGTATTTCTTAATTGTTTTACTCCTGGAATTGTAGTTTCTACAACTTTTTTATAAGCTGCGATATGCATTCCTGTAGGGAAGGTGTCGTTAGAAGATTGAGACTTGTTTACATCATCATTAGGTTGAATTGTTTTTTCGCCTTCTCCAATAACTTTTCCAGCAATTTGATGCGCTCTATTGGCAATAACTTCATTTACATTCATGTTACTCTGAGTACCAGAACCAGTTTGCCAAATTACAAGCGGGAATTGGTCATTGTGCTTTCCTTCTATGATTTCATCACAAACTTGAGCAATTAAATCACGTTTTTCAATAGCTAAAACTCCAAGTTCACAGTTGGTGTAAGCTGCAGCTTTTTTAAGGTAGGCAAATCCGTAAACAATTTCTAGAGGCATAGAAGCACTAGGCCCAATTTTAAAGTTATTTCTAGAACGTTCGGTTTGCGCTCCCCAAAGTTTATCAGCAGGTACTTTTACCTCGCCCATTGTGTCTTTTTCTATTCTGAAACTCATGATTTGTATGTGTTAAATGTAAGCTGCAAAGTTAATTCTTTTAGAGCTTTTTATATTATGATTTTTGTTAGTTTTTACAACTTCTTTTTAACATTTAAATAACGAATACCATTGGGTAATTAACCTTAAATCTATTAATTTAGTAGGAAATAAAAATTTCAATATAAAAATATTATGGCAACAATTAGATTAGGAGATGAAACTCCAAATTTTACAGCAGAATCTACAGAAGGTACTATCAATTTTCATGAATGGTTAGGAGACGGTTGGGGAATTTTATTTTCGCATCCAGCTGATTACACACCAGTTTGTACCACAGAATTGGGAACAGTAGCAAAATATAAAGATGAATTTGATAAGAGAAATGTAAAAGTAGTAGCATTAAGCGTTGATGGTATTGATTCTCATCATGGATGGATTAAGGATATTAATGAAACTCAAAACACATCGGTTAACTTTCCAATTATAGCAGATGAAGACAGAAAGGTATCTGAATTATATGATATGATTCATCCAAATGCAGATAGTAAATTAACGGTGCGTTCAGTATTTGTTATCGGAAATGATAAAAAAGTAAAGTTAATTATAACATATCCAGCTTCAACAGGAAGAAATTTTGATGAATTATTGCGAGTTATTGATTCATTACAATTAACTGCATATCATAAAGTAGCTACACCTGCAAACTGGAAACAAGGTGATGATGTTGTGGTATCGCCTGCAATTGATACTAAAGATATACCAAGTATGTTTCCAAAAGGACATAAGGTAGTAAAGCCATATTTACGTACAACACCACAGCCAAATTTGGATTAGTTAAAAAATATGTTAATAATTTTTGATTTAGTATTGTAAAATAATTGACTTTATAGTAACTTTGCAACAGATTTTAAAAAGACACTTATTATTATGTTTGACTTTGACCAGTATTTAGGATTTTTAGCATTCTTATCCATTTTAACTTTAGGATTTTGGTTAATGATATTTTTATTAACTTTTGTTATTCCTTATTGGATTGGAGGTTCTTTAATTGAAAGATTAAAAGAAATTAGAGAAGAAAAGAAAGCTAAACGCTTACAGAGTTAGTACATAATTTAATATCATATAAAAAAAGGAAGCAAATTTGCTTCCTTTTTTTATGCACTTATTTTTTATAATTTCAAAATAACATTATTTTATTTACATGTCCATTCCTCCGCCGCCATCATAACCGCCTTGGCGTTCACGTTTTTTCTTCTGATTAAATCGATAGGTAAAAGATAAATTATAAATACGACCACCTCTAAATTGAGCTTCTAGATATGCAGTAAATGTTTCCGCAGTAATATCATTGCTAAAAAATGAAGTGTTAAACATATCCCTAATATTGAATGCTATTGATGCTTTCTCTTTAAATAAATCCTTACTAAATGCAAGATTTGTTGAAAATATGCCTTTTCTATCGTTTTGAGCATCCTTACTTGGACCTCTATAATTTATATTGGTTTGCCAATCTATAGCATATGGTAACGTTAACTTATTACTAAATCTAGCAGTCCATGTAAGATTATTAGCTGATAAGTCTATACCATTAAAAGTACCGTCTCTTTTAAAATTAAAAATATTGAAATCGGTATTTATACGCCATTTTTTTGTAGGATTGTAATTTGCATTAAACTCAAATCCAATACGTTTATCTGTTCCAAGATTTACAGGACCTCTTTCAATAACAGGAAATTCCTCTCCATTTACTATTACGTTTTCTCCAGTTCTTCTACTTACAAAACTCATCACATCGGTAGCATGAGCATAATATACAGAAGTTGATAACGTAACTTTATTAAATCTATTGATATACCCCAATTCTAAGGTACTGGCAAAAGTTGGTATTAGCCCCGGGTTGCCTTGAAATACACTTGTTACACTTGATCGAGAAGGAAAGGGGTTTAACATGAATCCTCTTGGACGTCTTATCCTTCTATTAAACCCTAAACTTATACTTTGCGTTTCAGTAAACTCATAATTCAAATTTACGGTAGGGAATAAGCCAGTAAACTGTTTTCTTTCAAAATCTCCAGATGTAGGTTGGTCTAGGGTTAGTTTCGTATCTTCCAATCTTAGACCCAATAAATAGGAGAACTTTCCAGTTTTACTTCCAAATTGAGTATATAAAGCATTGATGTATTGCTTGAAGTTAAATATGTTGGTAAGATTGGTATTGATAACGAAATCTCCTGAATTAGGATCAAAAAGTGACACTTCAAAATCTGTAGACCTAGTGTCAAAATTACCTCTGTAACCCATTTCAATCTGACTTTTTTCTCCAACAGGCACAACATAATCAGTTTGTAATAAGATATCTGATTGATCTTCTTTTGTAGTAACAATTTCTGAATCTATTCCATTTACATTTATTATCGAGTTTTGATCTTCATTATTGTTTTCATATTGAAAATCAAGTGAAAACTTATGATTTGTTTCTTTAAAATTTTTGGTAAAATTCAACGAGTATTGAATGGTTTTAGAGTCTTCTAACTCAGGGTCTAATCTAAAACTGGTACTTGTTGTATTATTCACTTTATTAAATTGAACGAGATTGTTAACAGAATTATTTTCAGAACTATTATCTCTGTAAACCACGGCTGTTGTTAACGATGCAGAATCGTTGATGTACCATTCAATACCTGTGTTTGTGGTTAAACCTTTTCTAGTCTCCGTCCAATCTCTTCTTTCATCTAAATCAGGCGTGTTAATATCAAAGTATCTTACATCGTTATACCATCTTCCTAGTCTTTCTGTGTAATTATAAGAAGAGGTATTAAAAATATTAATATTCCCAGTTCTATAGTTTATATTTCCAGAAATACCAGCAGCATCGGGATGACCAACATTAGTAGTTATAGAGCCGTTAAGACCTTGTAGTTTGCTACGTCTTAAAATTATATTAAGGATTCCAGCAGTTCCTTCTGCTTCATATCTAGCTGAAGGAGATGTAACTACTTCTACTTTTTCAATAGCATCTGCAGGTAGTTGTCGTAAAGCATCAGTAGAATTTAAACCCACCAAGCCAGATGGTTTCCCGTTTATTAGTATTCTAACATTATCATTTCCTCTTAACGCAACATTACCTTCTGCATCTACAGAAACGGAAGGAACGTTATCTAAAACATCACTAACAGTACCACCACTAACCGTTAAATCTTTTCCAACGTTATAAATCTTTTTATCTAAACGAATTTCAACTGTTGTCTTTTCTGCAATGATTTCAACAGCTTCCAAAGATTCTGTATCTAAATCTAATTCAAAAACACCAATATTTTGTGATTTTGTGATTTTTCGATCTTCAAGAGTAATTGTTTTGAACGAAATGTATTCAATGGAAATATTGTATAGGCCAGTATTAACTGGGATACTAAAATTTCCTTTATATCTGTAATGCCACCAGTAACTATTTTGTTTAAACGTTTGTTAAAAAAAGCAATTGTGGCATATTCTAGAGGTTGTTTCGTTTCTTTATCTAAAACCTTTCCAGTAATTGTAACTTCTTTTTGCTGGGGTTTTTGTGCAATTGCTAAAGAAGAAACTAGGAGTAAAATTATAACAACAAAAGTGGTTTTGCTCATGTCAAGAATTGAGTAAGATTATTTTGACCGCAAAATTAGAGCTAAGTTTAATCGTGTAGGGTTAAATGTTTGTTAAAAAGAGTTATTCTGTAGCAGTCAGTTTATAGAACTGCTAATATATTTTCAGGAGGCCTACCTATAGTTGCTTTATTACCATTAATAACTATTGGACGTTCTATTAATTTAGGGTTTTCAACCATTGCTGTAATAATTTCATCATCAGATAAAGTTTTATTTTTAAAATCAGATTTCCAAATGGCTTCATTCTTTCTAACCAATTCTATAGGTTTGATATTAAGTAGCTTGATAATTTCTTTTAATTCATTCTTTGAAGGAATATCTTCTAGATATTTTATAATTTCAAATTCTTTTCCTGATTTTTCGAGTAAATCTAATCCGCAACGTGATTTGCTACATCTGTTATTGTGATAAATTTTGATCATTATAATTGAATGTTATATTTTTTAATTCTGAAGTTAATTGTTCAGGGTTTTTAAAATGAATGGCATTAATCCCTAGAGTACTAGCAGCTTCAATATTTCTCAAATTGTCATCAATAAAGATTGAGTTTTCAGGTATAATATTGAATCGTTTTAAAGTGATATTAAAAATATCTTTATATGGTTTTCTTGTTTTTTCTTTACCTGAAACCACAATGCCTTCAAACCAATTTAAAAATTCAAATCGTTTTTGGGCAATAGGAAAGGTTTCACTACTCCAATTAGTTAATGCAACAACTTTATAGTTCTCATTTTCAACTAATGTATCAAGAATAGATACAGTACCTTCAATTGCGCCACCAAGCATGTTTTCCCAATCTCCATAATACAGCCTAATGTAATTTTCGTATTCAGGAAATTGTTTTACCAAATCCTCAGTAGCTTGTTGTATGGGATAACCTGCATCTTGGTTTTCGTTCCAATCCATAGTACAGATGTTTTTAAAGAACCAATCCATTTTTTCTCTATTACCATCAAAAGCATCAAGAAAAACATATTCAGGGTTCCAGTCTATTAAAACACCACCTAAGTCAAAAATAATTGTATCAATCTTCATTACAGTTGGTTGTCGTCTTCAATAGTTTGCCCCATTGTCATTAGATACGCTTTTAAAAACGCATCAATATCGCCGTTCATTACAGCATCTACATTCCCAGTTTCATGACCAGTCCTAACATCTTTAACTAATTTATAGGGATGCATCACGTAGTTTCTAATTTGGCTTCCCCATTCAATTTTCATCTTACTAGCTTCAATATCATCGCGTTGTGCCAATTGTTTTTGCAATTCAATTTCATACAATTGAGACTTCAACATTTGCATTGCTCGAGATCTATTATCGTGTTGTGAACGTGTTTCTGAGCATGAAATTTGAATTCCGGTGGGTTTATGCGTTAACTGAACTTTGGTTTCAACTTTATTTACATTTTGTCCACCAGCACCACTAGATCGTGCTGTTGTAATATCAATATCGGCTGGGTTTATGTCAATTTCAATAGTGTCATCAACCAATGGATATACGTAAACAGAAGCAAAACTTGTATGACGTTTGGCATTGCTATCAAAAGGGGAGATGCGTACCAAACGATGCACGCCGTTTTCGCCTTTTAGCCACCCGAAAGCAAAATCGCCTTCTAGCTCTAAAGTTACCGTTTTAATGCCAGCAACATCTCCTTCTTGAAAGTTGAGTTCTTTTACTTTAAAGCCACTTTTTTCGGCAAACATTAAATACATTCGCATGAGCATATTCGCCCAATCGCAACTTTCTGTTCCGCCAGCACCTGCCGTTATTTGTAAAACGGCACTTAAACTGTCTCCCTCTTCAGAAAGCATGTTTCTAAACTCAATATCTTCAAGTAACGAAGATGCTTTATTGTATCTGTTTTCAACATCTTGAGCTGTAGCTTCTTCCTCTTTAAAAAACTCATAAATTACTTCTAAGTCTTCAATTAAGGTTTGTAAATCTTTGTAGTCTTGCACCCATTTTTTCTTGACACGAAGCGTTTTCATAATGGCTTCAGCAGCTTTTGGGTCGTTCCAGAAGTTAGGGTCGAAGGTTTGTTCTTCTTCGTTTTGTATTTCTATAAGTTTGGCATCTATGTCAAAGATAGTGCCTAAGTTTATCGAGGCGGGTATTGAGATCTTTAATTTGATCGGATGTTATCATTCTTTTTCTATTTTAAACAAAAATATGTTTTAAAGTTAGAGATGAAAATTTATTGTGAGTAAATTTTAAAGTTATTTAAGTTATATTATCGATTTTTTAATGCTTTGATTTGTTATTACTTTATTTTTAGATTTTAAAATCAATCTTTATATATGAAGCTTAGTGTATTAATTCCTATGTACAATGCTAGTAGTTATATTAGTAATTGTTTAAATAGCTTAATTAACCAAAATTTATCTGAGAATGAATATGAAATCATCATAATTGATGATGAGTCAGCAGACGATTCAGTTAAAATAGTTGAGGGATTCATGGCAAATCATTCAAATATTTTCTTATATAAAGAAAAAATTCTGGAGCATATTCTACAAGGAACAAGCTATTAAAACTAGCTAAAGGAGATTATATTTATAATTTAGATGCTGATGATTATATTGTTGATAATTGTTTGGACAAGTTACTTACTACAGCAATAAATGAAGATTTAGATATATTAGCTTTTAACACTATAGAAACAGAAGATTTGGGTTTACATAAATCTTCTAATACTAATAATTTAAGTGATTATTCTGTAATTAATGGTGTAGAGTTTTTTGAGAAACATAAAGATCATCGCGTAGAAATTTGGTGGTATATTATTAAACGAGATTATTTTAATGAAGTAGGATTGTATTTCGATAAAGGTGAGTATTTAGTTGACATGCTGTTTACATTCAGAATATTTTTAAATGCTGAAAAAGTAATATACTTGCCATTAGATATCCATAGATATGTATATGTTCCAAATTCTATAATGAATAGTGAAGACGAGCATCATTTAAGAAAGCTTATAGAAGAATTTGTAAGTGTAATATGTAGATTAGAACTTTTAGTGCAAAACATATTAAAGGAGGATAATTATAACCCCAAAATAGTAAAAAACATATCTTTTAAAAAAACAAGTAGTACATACTTTATGTTTTTAAAGCTTATAAAATCAAAATTGTCTATTAAGGAAATAAACAATTTGCTAAAAAATTAGAAGATAATAACTCTTATCCGATGAGAGGGTTTATTGGAGAAAGATATAATAGTTTGAAATTTAAACTCACATATTTTATTTTTAATAATAAGTATTTGTTTTTTTACTTCTTTATCCTTTACGATTACTTTACAGATTTAACCTAATAAAAATATATTAGTTGTGAGCATAAAATTGAGTGTTTTAATTCCTATGTATAATGCCAGTAAGTATATTGGTTATTGTTTGGAAAGTTTAATTAATCAAGATTTACCAAAAAGTGAATACGAGGTTGTTATTTTAGATGATGGTTCAACAGATAATTCTTTTGAACTAGTATCAAAATATGCAGAAAAATATCAGAATATTGTACTTCATTCTCAAAGTAATTTAGGAGAGTCTTCAACAAGAAATAAATTGTTGAGTATGGCGAAAGGTGATTATATATATAATTTTGATGCTGATGATTATATTGTTAATAATTCATTGAAACGAATTTTAAACATTGCAATAGAAACTGATGCGGAGATTATTGGTTTTAAAACAGTAGTGACTAATAGTTTAAATGATGTTACTTTAAAAGACGAAGAGTTTGATATACAGAAAGAAACTGGCCTAAACTATATAGAAAATAATCGAGACATAAGAAATGAAGTTTGGTGGTACTTTATAAAAAAATCCTTTTTAGATAAAACGAAAATTAAATTTGGTAAAAATGAATTCAATTCAGATGTTGTCTTTACACTTGACTTAATTATAAGAGCAAATAAATTTGTTTTTTATCCGGCATCAGTTCACAGGTATATTCAAACACCAGATTCTGTAATGAGACATGGCGATTTTCAAAAGAGACTTATGCAAATTAAAAATATGTTTTTGTCTATTTTTGAAATTAGTAAATTTATTAATAACCTAATAGAAGAAAACCCTAATCATTACAGAAAAGCAATTGTTAATATTAAGTCTCGCAGAGATAAGTTGTCGTTTTTTACTTTAATTAAAATGATTAGAACTAATCCTGATTTAGAAGCACTAAAACTGAAAATAAATCAACTAAAAGAATATCAAGCTTACCCTTTAAAAAACTTTATTGGAGAAGAATATAATTCCATCTTGTATAAATTTTTGATTAAAATTATAAATAATGAGAAAACCTTATATTTTATAACACGAATCTATTCAAAATTTAAATGATGAAATTAAGTATTATAGTTCCTGTATACAATGTAGAAAAATATATTGAAAGGTGTTTGGATAGTTTACTGCATCAAAATTTAGATTCAAGTGATTATGAAATCTTACTCATTAATGATGGTTCTCAAGACAATTCACTAGAAATTTTAAATGAATACTCTGAAAAACATTCTAATATTAAAGTCTTTAGCCAAGAGAATAAAGGTTTAGGAGCAACTAGGAATATTGGGATGGAATTGGCAAAAGGAGATTATATCTATTTTATTGATTCTGATGACTATTTAGCTAACAATGTTTTAGATAAAATGATTTCTTATGCTTATAAGAATGAATTAGACGTTTTAACTTTTTTATCTACAACAACTAATGATTTTAACCTAGAGGAGTCTACTACTAAATCATTAGAAAAATTTTCTCAAAGGTCTATAAATGGTTACGAGTATATTAATGAATTCGGATATAGAAATGAGGCTTGGTGGTATGTTCTTAAAAGAGAATATGTAAAAAAAATAGAGATTAAATTTGTTGAAGATAGATGGTTAGAAGATGCGATTTTCACAATTACTATTCTATTGAAGGCAAATAAAATTTCTAACTTACCAATTGATGCTCATAGATATATAAAAAGAGTAGGCTCAATAATGAGTACTCAAAGTGAAGAAGATAAGTTAAAAATGATTTATGCTATGGTAGAAGTTATAAATGGTTATAACCCTATTATAAATAGCATAAAAAACCTGGAAAATAATTTAAACGCTAAAGTTGTTAATCGCTTAAAACAACAACAACAATCATTTGTTTTCTTTATGATGGTAAGAATGTTGCGTTCAAATATAGAATTTAAAGAAATAAAATCCACCTTGCAACTTATGAAAACTAAAGGGGCTTATCCTTTGGATTCTTTTATAGGTAACGATTATAATAAGTTTGTCTACATTCTCTTATCTAGATTATTTAATAATAAATATATATTCTTTTCCCTTTTTAAAATGTTTAATCCTATTCTTAAGAGAATTTAAATACATAGTTTTTTTAGTAATCCCACCATTATACTGTATTAGAAAATTAAACCTTTTTTAAGAGCTACTAAAAAAGTGATAGAGGAGTGTGCGTTTTTGAGATTTATATCGTCATCTCTTTTATAAACCAAAACTAAATAGAGTATAGAGAAGTCTTTATTACAAAAAAGAAGAGGCTACCATTTGGTAGCCTCTATCTATTCTTTTATTGAGATTGGTTATTCTACCAATATCTACATTTGCTGTAGTATCTACAGAACCAGTGTCTGTAACATTTGTTATCTGGCTTTACATACTCACAAAGTTCGCCACCATCGGTACTAGTACCACTTACTACATTAAATACTCCTTTTTCGTATCCAGGACCGATTTTAGTCCAACAGTTAGTATTGATTTTAGTGTAATAACAATGTCCAATTTTGATGTAAATATATCTACCAAATGATCCATCACTATTTTTACCGTTAAGAGTGAATTTTTCATGTGGTGCTAATTCTTTATCAAATATTTTTCTAGCCCAACATTGTCCATCTATTTTTTGGTAAACTCTTACTCTTCTTTTTCTACACCAATCAAATTCTAAAGTTAATTCATCAACATCACCTTTACAATCTTGACATTCTTCAATAGGCTCTAAGTTGAAATTAAAATCCATTATAAATTTTCTTTCTCCATCTTTGGTTAACCAACCCCAAGTACTTAAGCCATCCATGTCTTTATTAGCAGCATCAAATAATCCTGCACCTTTTCCAACTAATACTCCTAAGTGTGGTGTGTTACCATCTTCTGGATCTGGTCTTTGTTCAACTCCAAAAGTACCTTCTTCTAAACAATCTCCTGATGCAGATATTGTACTTCTTGAAGAATCAATAACATAATAATCAAGAATTGTTGGATCTATATCAGTACAATCGTTTGTCTCATTTTTATGAGAACCTCCGTCTGCAACAAAACCATCCCAGTCTAATTTGTTTTTAAGCCAAACGTTAACCGTTACAGTACAAGATCCAAGAACAGTTTGTCCTTTGATATTTGCTGTTCCGTTTTCATACGTTGTAAAAGTTAATGCTTTATCTTCAGTTGAAGCAAAATATCCATTATTCCAATCTGTTGGATGACTTGGCCACCAAAAGTTGGCAGTTGGTTGAATACCATCACAACGATTTAAGTTGATAGCTTTGTACTTTTGTACAACTTTAGGGCCATCAGATTTAGATAAGCTTGCTAAATCAAAACTTAAATCTGATGAAGTATCAACTAGATTTTCACTTTCGTTGTCAAATTCTAGTGTTGCATCTTCTTCTCCGTCAGGAACGATGATTTCATCTTCCATTGATTCCTCAGTTACCTGAGCTTCTTGTTCTTGTTCTGCTGTTACCGCTTCGTTTTGACAAGCGAAAAACATTACTGCTACACCAAGTAGCATTAGTAGATTTTTTTTCATGATTTTAAATTTGTGTTTATCAGATTAATAGTTAACTGGGTCAAATTTATAAAAAGAGTTATATCACCTATTAAATTTTTGTTAAAACCGATATTTTTTCGATTAATAGATTAAACCCAACTTTTTAGGGTTCAATAGATTAAATACGATTTTTTTAGATAAATCGTAAGTTTTTACGTTAAAACCACAGTATTCGTAAAGATTTTAGATACAATTTACATTTTGTCGATAGAAGTGAGATGAATATTGACTTATTATAGATTATTGAATAAATCAATAATAATACTATGGAATTTTAAAAGGAATATCATTAATTAACAGCAAAGGTGCTAACACCATGCAATGGTATACCAGATTGTGAAACACCTTCAATCTCAATTAAATAATCACTTTTAGAATCACTTGTAAAAAAAGAAACTTCCTGAGCACCTTCAACAGTTATGATAATTTTAGGTTCCCAATGTAACGTAGTTCTAATATCTGGTTTGCTTGCTTCTTCAAAACCTATTAGATGGTCTGGTGCATAAAACTTTTTAGCGGTATAGAATCCTTGTGCAGGAAAATCTATAATACCAGGCTTTCGTTTTACATTTCTAGAAAAGTTTATATTACCCGTTTTAGAATAAATTGCTACAACACCATTTCCACTATTTGGATAAAAAGCTGCATCTGCACCTTTCAATACATCAATAAAAGATACTTCATTGGCTTGAAGTGTTAATAAAAAATCTATATCTACTGGAAATTTATCTAGAAGCACCAAAGGGCTTCCTGTACCTCCTCGTATAGATATGCTATCATTGTAAGCATTAACTCCTGGGACGGTTGCTAATAAATCAAAAACTGTTTGCCCATTGTCTGTAAAATCTGTTTCAAGATCTAATCTATTAGTAGGATATCCATAATCAGTTTGATTATTCATATTTTCTATCCGCTTTTCAAAATCTTCTTGCCTTTTTGCAGTAATAGTTACTTCTTCCAATTGTTGTATTTGTTGATCAAGCTCAAAATTTAATTGTTGTATGTATTTCGTAATCTTTATATAGTTTTCTAGTTGTAAATCGGAAGACATATTGTTTTTATAAATCTTATTCCTGTCTACTTTAGGACGTTCTTCATTCTGATTAATCAAAATAAGTATGTTTCTGTCTGTGTTTTTTTTAGATTTAAAATTGGTTAGTCTTGATTCAACTATGGTTTGAATAGAATCAAAAAAAATATAAGGTCCAAATTTAAAATCACCTTTTGAACTAGATTGTTTAATTGGCTCTTGAACAATGTTTTTACTATAAAACGTTAACCTTGTTGGAGCAGCTACTGGCCCATATGGTTTTTTTAAGCGTTTTGTTTTTCCTGAAATATATATCCCTTTTTCAGCTTCAAAAGTGTTTTTTGAATTTTTGTATAGTAAGTCTTTCCAAGTGAAGCGTCTCCAGCCATTAGTAAGCATTACTAAATCTAGTAGGTAACGTTTTCTATTATCTATGTCATCAAAAAAATATCCAGGATTTTCAACTTCACCCCTTAAATCTGAATTTAACAATAAATATGTTTTAATGTTTTTATTGAATTTGTTATAAGGAAATGCATTTAAGTCTCTTACACTCATTGACAA
Source organism: Jejuia sp. G7-7 (assembly GCF_055808955.1). Classification (NCBI taxonomy): domain Bacteria; kingdom Pseudomonadati; phylum Bacteroidota; class Flavobacteriia; order Flavobacteriales; family Flavobacteriaceae; genus Jejuia; species Jejuia sp. G7-7. Next base: position 997,203 of record NZ_JBVVSZ010000001.1, on the reverse strand, counting down.
ATAACTAGGGAGCGTTTCACCATTTTTGTTTTTTGATGTAATTTGAATGGTTTGTTGTTTTCTAGTTCCTAAAACCTCTTTATCTTTTTTAATTTCAATTACACCTTCATTATTTTCATTAATAACAAATACTAAGCGTTCACAAACTGGATTTCCTGAGGAGTTAAATAGCGTAACATGCACTACACCATCTTTTAAATTATCAATAGGGATTTTAAGTGTGTAATTGTTTTTTATATTGGGTTCAAACTTGTTTAAAATTTGTTTTCCCTTTGGTGAACCACAAGGTAAGTATTGTTTAAATTCAGAGTTTCACTAGATTTTACATTTATTATCAAATGATTCCCAGTATTAATTACTCCTAAAGTATGACCATTTGGTAACACTTTGGGTAAAGGATATTTGTATTCTATGCCGTTTACCTCTAGTTGAGCAAAATATGTGGTTTCTGGCTCAGGGCTTATTGTAAAAACACCCAGTCCAAACTTAGAAGTACTGAAATCTGAAATTACATCATTTTGAGTGTTCATAATTTTACCAGAAAAAGTAATGTCTTTTAAGCCTACATTTTTTACTTTAATAGCAACTTTGCTTCTAATGTTTTCTACCAACTCTCCTCCCTCTGGAAAAAACTGTAAGTCAGGTTTTATTTGATGAAAATTAGTGTTCGGACTTACATCTTGAGGTTTTACTAATGCTAATTTTAAACTATCAGCTTTATCAGTAGACCAAATATTAATTTCTTTTTTAAAAAAATAATCAGGACTATTATTTCTCATATAATTAGTGTAGGCCCTCAAAAGATATTTTCCAGATTTCCAGTTTTTTTAATTTTAAAATCTCCAGCAACAGAAATAGCATTTGTAAATAACTTTTTTTAGAGACTAAGCTATCTTTTTCATCAATTAGTTCAACATGAATTACCCAACTTTTGTTACTTTTTTCATGGGTAATACCGTCAACTAAGTAACTTGTAAACCATATGGTTTCATCTAATGAGTAAAAAGGCTTGTCAGTATGAATATATATCTTTTCTGGAGAATTTGCTGTGCTATATTCTTCAAGTTTTTCATCTACTAATTCAGTAAAGTGATTTTGGAATATTAAAGAAAAAGAACATAATAAAATACATAAGATAGAGAAGGTGGTAATCTTTTTCATTAAATAAAGTTGTAATTTTTAAAGTTTAAAGATAAATCAATAAGTATTGTTTTTTCAAATTATAGTTTAATTTTAACTATTTAAATTTTTTATGATAATAGACCTTAGAAGTGATACAGTTACAAAGCCATCAAAAGCAATGTTAGAAGCTATGTTTGATGCCAAAGTTGGCGATGATGTATTTCGAGAAGATACAACTACAAACATCCTTGAACAGCGCGTTGCCAAAATGTTTGGTAAAGATAAAGCGTTGTTTTTTCCTAGCGGCACTATGGCAAATCAAACTGCTATAAAATTACATACAGCTCCTGGAGATCAAGTGATTTGTGATAAATATGCTCATATTTATAATTACGAATCTGGTGGAACCTCATTTAATAGTGGTGTGTCCTGCAAATTAATTGATGGGGGCAGAGGTATGTTTACAGCTCTGCAAGTTGAAGAAGCTATAAATCCAGATGCCTATTATTATAGTAAAACAAGTTTGGTTGAAATTGAAAACACAACAAATAAAGGTGGTGGTGCTTGTTGGGACATAAATGAGATATCTAAAATCAGAAAAGTTTGTGAAGCTAACAATCTAGGTATTCATTTGGACGGTGCACGTTTATGGAACGCTTTAGTGGCTAAAAATGAAATTTCTGAACAATATGGAGATTTGTTTGATACTATTTCTATCTGTTTTAGTAAAGGTTTGGGCTGTCCTGTAGGTTCTATTTTGGTTGGAGATTCTGAAATAATGAATGAAGCTATTAGAATAAGAAAGGTTTTTGGTGGTAACATGAGGCAAACGGGTTATTTGGCTGCAGCTGCACTTTATGCTTTAGATCATAATATTGATAGATTAGAAGAAGACCATAAAAAGGCCAAAGAAATAGGAGAGGAACTAGCTAAATTACCTTATATCAAGACGGTTGAGCCAATTGAAACCAATATTGTTGTTTTCGAATTGAATAGCGATGTAGATGAATCTCAATTTATTCAAAAATTAAAAGAAAAAAATATCCTAATAATTGGAATGGGGGTAGAAAACTCAGAATGGTAACTCATATAGATTATACTAACAAAATGCATGAAAAAATGATAAGTATGTTGCAGAAAATTAATTTTACTAACGACTAACAACTATTTAAACATATCCATCCCAGGAATATTAGGCATGCCTTCTTTGGCAACTGCGGCTAATTCTGCTTCATTAATACTAGTTGCTTTTTCAATAGCTTTATTTAACGTTAGAATTAAATAATCTTCTAATTGCTCTTTATCTTCTAGCAATTCATCATCAATTTCAATAGACTTTATAGTTCTGTTGGCGGTTAAAGTAACTTTTAACTTATTGTCATTACTTGCCTCATCAACTAAAACAGTATCTAAACGCTTTTTAGTTTCTTCAACTTTTTTTGGGTTTCTTTAAGTTTTCCCATCATACCCATCATATCTCCGAACATAGCTTCTTGTATTTAAAACATTTGTTTAGCTAAATTATTAAAATAAACAATAGTTTAATAACAAATTTTATTAAAGTGAATAAACAAGTCGCTATTTTAATCTTTAGCATTATTTTTGCGCATTCGTGTAAAGAACAGAACGAGATGACGATATGAGTGTAATAAGTATACCTAATCCACCAATAGTAAATAAAATTCCAAAAGAATTAACCATTCATGGAGATACTAGAATTGATAATTATTATTGGTTAAATGACAGAGAAAACCCAAAAGTTATTGATTACTTAAATGCTGAAAACGCCTATACAAAAGCGATAATGAAGCATACCAAAGAATTTCAGAACAATTTATTTGAAGAAATGAAGGGTCGTATCAAAGAAGACGATACTTCAGTCCCCTATAAATTAAATGACTATTGGTATCAAACACGATTTGAAACAGGAAAAGGTTATCCGATTTACGTTCGGAAAAAAGAAACATTAGAAGCGCCTGAAGAAACATTGTTTGATTGTAACAAAATGGCAAAAGAGCATGCGTATTTTAAACTAGGGGGCATCTCAATAAGTCCAGATAATACTATGGCTGCTTTTTCAACAGATACTTTAAGTAGGAGACAGTATACTATTCAAATTAAAAATATTAAGTCTGAAGAAATTTTTATTGATAAAATAGAAAATACAACAGGAAGTATTACTTGGGCAAACGATAACAAAACATTGTTTTATGCTAAGAAAGATGACACAACATTACGCTCGTATAAAATTTTTAAGCACGTTTTAGGCACTAATTCTAGTAAAGATGTTGAGGTGTTCCATGAAAAAGATGATACGTTCAATACATTTGTTTATAAAACGAAATCTAAGAAATATATCGTTATTGGTTCGTCCAGTACTTTAAGTTCAGAATATCGTTTTTTGAATGCTAATACACCTAATGAAAACTTTACTGTATTTCAAAAGCGAACTCAGGATTTAGAATATTCGATAGCACATTATAATGATAATTTTTATATCATTTCTAATGCAGATGGAGCAACCAATTTTAAAGTATCTAAAACACTTGAAACTGCTACAGAAAAACAAAATTGGGAAGATGTAATTCCGCATAGAAAAGATGTTCTTGTTGAAGATATTGAGATTTTTAAAGATTATTTAGTTGTTAACGAACGTGAAAATGGACTCAACAACATAAGAATTATGACTTGGAATGGCAATGAAGATTATAATTTGCTGTTCGATAACGAAACCTATAATGCCTTTATTGGTAATAATCCTGATTTTGATAGCGATAAATTAAGATATGGTTATAATTCCTTAACTACGCCTAGTTCGGTTATTGAATACAATTTAAAAACTAAAACCAGCGAAGTTTTAAAAGAGCAAGAAGTTCTTGGAGGTACTTTTAAAAAAGAAAATTATGAATCTAAGCGTATTTGGGCAGTAGCTAGAGATGGTGTAAAGGTTCCTATTTCCTTAGTTTATAGAAAAGGAATAGTCTTAGATGGTTCAAATCCTTTGTTACAATATGCTTATGGTTCTTATGGCTCAACTATAGACCCATCGTTCTCTAGTATTCGTTTAAGTTTGTTAGATAGAGGTTTTGTGTATGCAATCAGTCATATTAGAGGTGGAGAATATTTAGGACGTGATTGGTATGAAAACGGAAAATTGTTAACAAAGAAAAATACATTTACCGATTTTATAGATTGTTCAAAACATTTAATTTCAGAGGGTTATACTTCAAAAAAGCATTTATATGCGTATGGAGGTTCTGCAGGAGGATTATTGATGGGAGCCATAATAAATATGAATCCAGAATTATATAATGGAGTTTTAGCGGCTGTTCCTTTTGTTGATGTAGTGACCACGATGCTTGACGATAGTATTCCTTTAACAACAGGAGAGTATGACGAATGGGGAAACCCTAATGAGGAAGAATACTATAATTATATGAAATCGTATTCGCCTTATGACAATGTTGAAGGCAAAAGTTATCCAAATATGCTAGTGACAACTGGTTTGCACGATTCTCAAGTACAATATTGGGAGCCAGCTAAATGGGTAGCAAAATTAAGAGATTTAAAGACAGACACTAATAAACTACTGCTGCATACAGATATGGATTCAGGCCATGGTGGTGCATCTGGAAGATTTGAAAGTTTGAAAGATGTTGCTTTGGAATACGCTTTTTTATTAGATTTAGAGGAAATTAGTAACTAAAAAAAAATCCTTATTTTTGCCAAGTTTTAAGGTACTTAATTTATCAAATTCGGAAAGTAGCTTATAAATTACATTTATGAAACATAGAAATAAAGTTTTTGATAATGTATTAGATCTAGTTGGCAATACACCGCTTGTTAGACTTAATAGAATAACTTCAAAATTAAAAGGAAGTTTTTACGCAAAAGTAGAATCTTTCAACCCTGGGCAATCGTCCAAAGATAGAATAGCACTTTATATTATTGAGCAAGCTGAAAAGCAAGGTATCTTAAAACCTGGCGATACCATCATAGAAACTACCTCTGGTAATACTGGTTTTAGTTTAGCAATGGTAAGTATCATCAAAGGTTATGATTGTATTTTGGCCGTAAGTTCAAAGTCATCTGCAGATAAAATTGATATGCTGAAAACAATGGGCGCAAAAGTTTATGTTTGTCCAGCTCATGTTAGTGCAGACGATCCTCGTTCGTATTACCAAGTAGCAAAGCGTTTGCATGACGAAATGAAGGGTTCTGTATACATCAATCAATATTTCAATCAGCTGAATATAGATGCGCATTATGCGTCAACTGGTCCAGAAATTTGGGAACAAACTGAAGGTAAAATAACGCATTTAGTAGCTTGTAGTGGTACAGGAGGTACTATTTCTGGAACAGCAAAATATTTAAAAGAACAAAATCCTGATATTAAAGTTATTGGTGTTGATGCTTTTGGTTCTGTTTTAAAGAAATACCATGAAACTAAAGAGTTTGATGCTAAAGAAATTTACCCTTACCGTATTGAAGGTTTAGGTAAAAATTTAATACCTGCTGCTACAGATTTCGATATTATAGATGAGTTTGTAAAGGTAAATGACGAAGATAGTGCACATACTGCTAGAGAAATAGCAAGAACAGAAGGTATGTTTGTAGGTTATACTTCAGGTGCTGTTACTCAAGCTATCAAACAATTAGGAGAAGAGAAGAGATTTAAAAAAGATGATTATGTAGTGGTTATATTTCCAGATCATGGATCGCGCTACATGAGTAAAGTATATTCTGATAAGTGGATGAACGATCAAGGATTCTTTGATAGCATCCATGAAGAAGCATCACAAAAAATTCAGTACATCAAATAAAGTAAGTAAATCTATACTTTTTAAGAGACAGTTTTTTGCAAAACACGCAAAAAGTTGTCTCTTTTTTTATTTTGTCAATAATTGGAGTGTAAAAATTATGTTCAAACCAGATAAATATTTAATTTTGCACCAACTAACTAAGAACTAAAAACTTCATTTCTAAACATAAAAGAGCAGATAATTATTTGTTCTTTAATTTATGCTTAATTTTAAGTTTATATATTTAATAGTAGATGAAAGATTTATTTGAGAAGATTTACAAAGACAAAGGGCCATTAGGTAAATGGGCAGCCCACGCTGAAGGTTATTTTGTGTTTCCAAAATTAGAAGGAGAAATTTCTAATAGAATGAAATTTCAAGGGAAAGATGTAATTACTTGGAGTATTAATGACTATTTAGGTTTGGCTAATCATCCAGAAGTTCGTAAAGTGGATGCTGAAGCTGCTGCCGAATATGGTTCTGCATATCCAATGGGGGCGCGTATGATGTCTGGTCATACCGATTTGCATGAAAAACTACAAAACGAGTTAGCTGAATTTGTTAGTAAAGAAGCAGCATATCTTTTAAATTTTGGCTACCAAGGCATGGTATCTACCATTGATGCTTTAGTAGCTAAAGATGATATTATTGTTTATGATGTTGATGCACACGCATGTATTATAGATGGTGTTCGTTTACATATGGGTAAACGTTTTACCTATAAGCACAACGATGTTGAAAGTTTAGAAAAAAACTTAGAGCGTGCTACTAAAATGGCAGAACAAACGGGTGGAGGTATTTTAGTAATATCTGAAGGTGTGTTTGGAATGCGTGGAGAGCAAGGGCGATTAAAAGAAATTGTAGCGCTTAAGAAAAAATTTAATTTTAGATTATTTGTTGATGATGCTCATGGTTTTGGTACTCTAGGAAAAACAGGAGCAGGAGCAGGAGAAGAACAAGGTGTTCAAGATGATATTGATGTATATTTTGCAACGTTTGCAAAATCTATGGCAAGTACAGGAGCTTTTATTGCTGGAGATCAAGAAATTATAGACTACTTAAAATACAATTTGCGTTCTCAAATGTTTGCAAAATCTTTGCAAATGCAATTGGTAAAAGGAGCTTTAAAGCGTTTGGATATGTTAAGAACTATGCCAGAGTTAAAGCAAAATCTATGGAAGGTAGTTGATGCATTACAATCTGGATTAAAGGAGAGAGGATTTGATATAGGTACAACACAAAGTTGTGTAACACCAGTTTACTTAAAAGGAAGTATTCCTGAAGCCATGGCATTGGTAAAAGATTTACGTGAAAATTACGGAATATTCTGTTCTATAGTGGTTTACCCTGTGATACCTAAAGGATTAATTTTATTAAGATTGATTCCTACAGCTACGCATACTTTAGAAGATGTAAGTGAAACTTTGGATGCTTTTGATGCTATTAGAGATAGATTAGTAAATGGAACATATAAGCGTTTATCGGCGGCAGTTATGTCTGCAATGGGCGAATAAAATTTCAATTAATAGTAAAATAGTATAAGTCCGATTTTTTAAAAATCGGACTTTTTTTTGTTTATTTAAATTTGAAGGACGAATAGATACTTAATTTTTTATTTAAAAATTATAATTTCAGCATGATGCTCCACAGGAAAATTGCAAGAGTTAGCAATAAAACATAAACTATTGGCTTTGGCATGAAGCGTTTTAGCGAGTACTTCTTTAGAGGCATCTTTTATGGTTACTACAGGATTTAGAGTTACTTTTCTAAAATGTCCACTACCTGATGCTTCTACTTCTAAAATAGCTTCGGCGTTATCTTCATAGTTTAAAACTGCGATGTTATGTTGTGCGCAAACATATAAATACGACATCATGTGGCAAGACGCCAACGCAGATAACAACAAATCTTCTGGATTATAAAGTGTTTCATCTCCTCTAAATGGCTTTGCTGCCGATACTTCTAATGGGGCTTTTTTATTAGCCATAGTAACCACGTGGTTTCTACTAAAACCTTTTGGGTTTTGTGTGGTTTCGTTACTACCTAATTGCCAGTTTACTTTGGCTTTGAAGATGTGGTTGTAGGACATTGGTTTATTTTTTTTAAAGGTACGGAATGGGTTGGATTATAGGTATTGCTTTTTGAGTGGGAAAAATTCTAACTTCGCTTATCTACTGATATAAGTCAATAAAACGAAGTTATATCATTAAAGTTTGTAACATGCTGAACTGAAAACCTACTTCGAAAATTTTTCAACCACAGAATCGCCCCAATCCGCAATAGACTGAATTAACGGAATTAAAGTTTTACCGAAGTCTGTTAGAGAATATTCAACTTTGAGTGGTGGTTTTGAAGTATAAACTTTTCTTTTAATTAATCCGTCTTCTTCTAAAGCTTTTAGTTGCAAGCTTAAAGTCCTTTCAGTAACTGTTGGCATTGATTTCCTTAACTCATTATACCTCAATTTTTCAGTCATTAAATGGTATAGAATAACCGTTTTCCATTTCCCACCAATAATTCCCATCGTTAAACTTGCACAACAAGGATATTCATTCCCTCTAAATTTGAGCATTTTTTGTTCTCCTGTTTCCATAAAATATATACTATCATTTTTGACCGTTATTGCAAAGATAGAATACTATACTTACTTTTGCAACTATAATTTTTATAGTAAATAAAAACAATATATGATGAAAGCAATGACAATTAATGAATATGGAGAAAACGCAACCTTTAATTCCAGAGAAGTTGAAATGCCAACTTTAAAAAGTGGTCAAGTACTTATTAAAATTTCTGCATCGAGTGTCAATACCGTAGATACAATGATTCGAAGTATGGGTGACGATTTGCCTTTTTCGCCTGAAAACCCTGCAATACTTGGAATGGACTTGGCTGGAACAATTGAAAAAGTAGGAGAAGATGTTACCGAATTTTCGGCAGGAGATGAAGTATATGGTTGTGTAGGTGGATTGGGAGACTTGCAAGGAACTCTTGCTGATTATGTTGCTGCTGATAGCAAACTTATTGCACTAAAACCCAAAAACCTATCGATGAAAGAAGCTGCTGCTCTTCCATTGGTTGGAATAACCGCTTACGAGGGTTTAATTCGTTCAAACATAAAAAGCGGTCAAAAAGTTTTAGTACACGGCGGAACTGGTGGTGTTGGACACATTGCTGTACAATTAGCAAAACATTTTGGAGCAGATGTTTATGCAACTTGTGGTGGAGAACATCAAATGGAGATTATCAAAAATTTTGGTGCTGAACCCATAAATTACAAAACAGAACAAGTTGAAGATTATGTAAACAAATACACCAATGGAGTTGGTTTTGATATTGTTTTTGATTCTGTAGGAGGAGAAAATATGCTTAAATCTTTTGAAGCTGCTGCTTTAAATGGTCAAGTTGCATCTACAGTTTCTTTATGCGAACTTGATTTAAGTACAATGCACTTTAAAGGTTTATCACTACACGTAGTATTTATGTTGATACCAATGCTACATAATTTTAAAAGAGAACAACACGGTGAAATTTTGAGTAATATTACCAAAATTGTTGAAGCAGGAAATTTAAAACCTTTACTTGATGAGTATCAATTTTCATTAGAAAACATAGGCGAAGCTTATACAAGACTTGAAAGCAAAAAAGCTATTGGTAAAGTTGTTGTGGAAAATTAAAAAATAACAATATGAATATAAGAATTGCATACACATCTCTTATAGTTACACTTTTATTATTAGTCTCGTCGTGTAATGATAGTAAACGGATTAAAAATGAAACTGAAAATAATATTTCTGAACAGATTCAAAATCCAACGAACAAAGTTCTTTTGAGTTCAGAAATCATTTGGGAAAAATTAAATCCGGCAAGAGGAGACCAAAGTCCACAAGCAGGGACACTTTGGGGAGATAGAAAAGAAGAAGTTGCGACTGGGTTTTTAGCAAAGTTTGTTGACGGATTTTCTTCACCACCACATATTCATAATGCAACTTATAGAGCGGTTGTCATCAAAGGAAGCATACATAATGACGATCCAAAAGCAGCAATTATGTGGATGAAACCTGGAAGTTTCTGGACGCAACCATTAGGCGAATCCCATATTACGGCTTCTAAAGGTGAAAGTATCGCTTTGGTTGAAATAGATAAAGGTCCTTATTTAGTTCAACCTATTGAGGAAGCATTTGACAACGGAGAGCGACCAATCAACATAGATGCCTCTAATTTGGTTTGGTTGAATAGTAAAAAGACAAATTGGATAGATACTGAAAGTAAAGCAGAAATATGTTTTCTTTGGGATGATTCAGATTCCAAAGGACTATTTATAAAGCTTCCAAAAACGTTTAATGGAACAATAAAAACAGATGGAACCGTTTTACATTCCGTTGTCATACAAGGTGTATTGAATTATACCTTACCTCAAAATCAAGAAACCCAAACCCTCGATGTAGGAAGCTATTTTAGTGCAACCGACAAAGCAATTCATGCAGTTTCAAGTGCAGACAATGAAGTTATTTTATACATAAGAACTAACGGAAGTATTAAAATTAATGAACTATGAAGACTATATTAATAACAGGAAGTACAGACGGCGTTGGTAAGTTAACAGCAATAAAACTAGCTGAAAGTGGACATCAAATACTTTTACACGGAAGAAATTCAAAGAAGTTAATAAATACTATTTCAGAGATTAAGAAAAAATCAAACAACGTTAAAATTAGCGGTTTCGTATCGGATTTGTCAGACTTCAGTAGTATAGAAAAAATGATTGCCGAAATATCAAATGAATTTTCATCCATTGATGTTTTAATCAATAACGCAGGGGTTTTTAAGAGCTCTGTTAACCAAAATAAAGATGGGCTAGATATGCGGTTTGCAGTAAACTATTTTGCACCTTACCTGCTTACATACGGATTGTTGCCCATTCTAAAAAACAGCACTTCACCAAGAATTATTAATTTAAGTTCGGCAGCACAATCAACTGTTTCGATAGAAGCATTAAAAGGAAACGAACTAATTTCAAGTAATGAAGCTTACGCTCAAAGCAAATTAGCTTTAACTATGTGGAGTTTCGGTTTCGCAAAAGAGAATTCAGGTATAACAACCATTGCTGTAAATCCTGGTTCTTTATTAAACACAAATATGGTTAAAGAAGCCTATGGCCATCATTGGTCTTCGGCGGACAAAGGAGCAGATATATTATACGAATTAACCATATTAGAAGAATATCAAGAAAGTAACGGAAGATACTTTGATAATGACAAAGGAATATTTTCTGATGCCCATAATGACGCTTACAATCAGGAAAAAATAAATCAATTAATTTCTGAAACGAACAAAATTTTAAACTCATAGATGAATGTTTATTCTAAAATAGCATCCAAAGGCAAATTAACCTTGGGATTGGTGTTTCCATTAGAAGCGTATAGTGGTTCTATTGCAAAAATGGAAAATCAAGAACAGCTTGCCAAACGAGCAGAAGCATTGGGTTTTAAAGCACTTTGGTTTAGAGATGTCCCTTTTAATGATCCAAATTTTGGAGATGCTGGACAATTGTATGATCCTTGGATTTATATGACGCATATAATGAATAACACAAAGGACATTGCTTTAGCTACAGGAAGTATTATTTTGCCTTTGCGTCATCCAGTACATACCGCAAAATCAATTAATAGTCTTCAAATACTTTCAAACAAAAGATTGGTTTTAGGTGTAGCATCAGGCGATAGACCCATAGAATATCCTGCTTTTAATCAAAACTTGGAAAATAAATCTGAGTTATTTAGAGATAGCTTCTTCTACATAAAAGCGTTACAAGGAGACTTTCCAAACTATACTTCAAAATTTTATGGAAGCACAAATGGTGGCGTAGACTTACTGCCAAAATATTATAAAAGAACACCAATGCTTGTAACTGGACATTCTGGACAATCATTAGACTGGATTGCAGAGCATTCAGACGGTTGGTTATACTATCCAAGAGATTTCAAAACACTACAAATGGTAATGTATCAATGGAGAGAAGCATTGTCTAAAGCAAAAAAAGATTGGAAACCCTTTATGCAATCCTTATATGTCGACATCACTAAAGATTCAACGGTTAAGCCGACACCAATTCATCTTGGATTCAAATCGGGAACCGATTATTTAAATGCGCATTTGAAGCTATTAGAATCATATGGTGTAAATCATGTCATCCTGAATCTAAAATACGGTTCAGGGCCAGCAGATAAATTGATAGAAGAGATTGGCGAAAAAATCCTACCTAATTTTTCTTAACACCAAAAAACGAACTGAATAAAACTAGTTGCCAATAACGTATATAGCATATTGTCAAAGTCGTTTAAAGACTATTCACGAAGTTCTAGCACTAAACGCTTTTTACTATCTTAGTAACAAATGGCAACGTGCCATATACAATAACGATTAACACAACACCCAAAACAAGAAGATTAATTGTTATGCAAAACTGATTAAATATTAAAACCAAACTAACAACATAAATCCATAACTTCAAGCTCAAAATCAAAACCATGTCAAACACTTTCGCCGCCATAGACTTTGAGACCGCAAGAGGTCATCATATTTGTTCTGTGGGTATTGTAACGTTTAAAGATGGTGTTATTGTAGATGAATTTCATGCGTTAATACAACCGCCAAATAACGCTTATAATTGGCACAATATACAAGTGCATGGTATTACTGAGGACGATACTCGATTTGCTCCTAATTTTAGAAGTATATACCCTGAAATTAAAAAACGTATTTCTGGTATTACCACCGTAGCACACAACGAATCTTTTGATAGAGGCGTTTTACTTAAAACGATGAATGATTATAATATTCCACACACCGATTTAATAATGCAACAACGTTGGGAATGTACTCTTAAAATTTATCGTATAAAAGGCTATAAACCTGCAAAATTGGATGCGTGTTGTAAAGTGCACAATATTGCTTTAAAACATCATGATGCGCTATCTGATGCGCGCGCATGTGGGAAGTTGTTTTTAATTGCACAGTTTGAGAGGTTGCCATTTTTTTAACGGTAAGCTTTGTCATTTCGACGAAAGGAGAAATCACACATGCGATATTTGATTGATATTACGAGATTCCTACGTTCACAGGAATTATTATTTCATATACTTCCCCTTTTTACTCCCTTCATACATCACATACTTAACCAAACGTGATTCTAATTTAGCATTATAAAGTTGTATTTTTCTTGAAGGTCGCAATCCTACATGCTTTAAGGCATCTAAATTTGATGTAATAAACCACGCATCTGTACCTGGGTAGTTTTGTTTTAGGGTATCGCCAATGTTGGCGTAAAACTCTTCCATGTCGATATTTAAACGCTCGCCATAGGGTGGGTTAAATACCATATGTAATTTGTTGTCGCCGCCTTTTTGGGTTTTAAAGAAATCTTCGTGTTTTACGTCTATAAAATCTTCTAGCTGGGCGTTTGTTACATTTTCTTTGGCTTTGTTTACAGCGCTTGGTGCTTTATCGTAGCCTGTGATTTTATGATGGAAATCTCGAGTTTTTCCGAGTAAGGATTCTTCTATTTTTTCAAATAATTCTACATCCCAATCTTGCCAACGCTCAAAGGCGAATTCTTTTCGCATGAGGTTTGGTGGTATGTTACAGGCTATCATTGCAGCCTCAACAAGCATGGTTCCTGAACCACACATAGGGTCCATAAAATCTGATTGCCCGTCCCAACCAGATAACATAATTAGCCCAGCTGCCAATACTTCGTTTATTGGCGCAATATTGGTGGCAGTTTTGTAACCACGTTTGTGTAAGGAATCTCCAGAGGAATCTAGAGAGATTGTACATTTTCTTCTGTCAATATGAACGTTTATTTTTAGGTCAGGAAATTTTAGATCTACGTTTGGTCGTTGTCCGTCGGTATCTCTAAATTTATCTACTATAGCGTCTTTTGTTTTTTGAGCGATGTATAGCGAATGTGAAAATAAATCCGAATGAATTGTTGCATCAATAGCTAAAGAGCCTATTGGTTTTAGGTATTGACTCCAATCCATAGCGTAGATTTTATTGTATAAATCTTGCTCATTATTGACGTTAAACGAATGAATAGGTTTTAAGATTTTTATTGCTGTACGCAATGCCAAATTACATTTGTACATAAAGCCTTTATCGCCTGAAAATGCTACGTTACGCACACCTTTTTTTACGTACATTGCACCTAGTTGTGTAAGCTCTTTTTCTAATAAATCTTCAAAGCCAAATAATGTTTTGGCAACCATATTGAAATTTTCTCCCATTTTTTTCGTCTGATAGATTGCAAAAATAACGTAATTTTGCGGCAATTAACTAGCGAAAGCAGATATTGGGTTAGGGATTGAAGTGGAAAGCCCACAGCGAGGTACGAGCGAGGACTTGTAGCGTAAAGCCCGACCCTTTAGGGTAACCCCAAAATAACACATGATAAAAGAGACTACAAAATGGTTTGCATCGTGGTTTGATACCAGATTTTACCATATTTTATACCGAGACAGGGACGATACCGAGGCGCAGGTTTTTATGGATAATTTGACGAATTATTTGAATTTACCTGAGCATGGAACTATACTAGATTTAGCGTGTGGAAAGGGCAGACATTCAAGATATTTGAATAAGATTGGGTATGATGTTACCGGGATTGATTTGAGTGAAAACAGTATTGATTTTGCGAAACAGTTTGAAAATCATCGGTTGAAATTTGAAGTGCACGATATGTGTAAGCCTTACCATAAAAGGTTTGACGCGGTTTTTAATTTGTTTACCAGTTTTGGGTATTTTGATAACGAAGAAGATAATTTAAATACCATAAAAGCGATTAAGGACGATTTGAACAAGACTGGTTTTGCAGTAATTGATTTTATGAATACTGAATTTGTGCTTGATAACTTAGTGCCAGAAAATTCTAAAACTGTTGATGGTATTAGGTTTAACTTAAAACGCTTTTTGAAAGATGGTTACATTGTGAAGCAGATTAACTTTGTGGACAATGGAGAAACATATAATTTTGAGGAACGGGTAAAAGCGTTTACTTTAGCGGACTTTGAAAAGTTGTTTGAAGCTGCTGGTGTGCATTTATTGGATGTTTTTGGTGATTATAAATTGCGAAAGTTTGATGCAAAAACCTCTGAACGTTTAATTATGATTTTTAAATAAGCGGATAATCGACATTTAGTTTTGTTTACTGTTAATCCTTTTAGTACTAGAATTTAATTGGTGTTTTAATGAATAAATTTTTGTTTCCCATACTTGCAGTTATTTTGGGTGTTGTTATTGCAAAACTCTCCAAGAATAAAAAGACTTGGAATACGAAGTTGCTATTGTCTTTTAGTGGTGCTTTTTTATTGGCGCTAACACTTTTTGAATTATTACCAGAGGTGTACAGTCATTTGGATACTAAAATGACGGGGCTTTTTATAATGCTTGGTATTTTGTTGCAAATTATTTTGGAATTATTTTCAAAAGGTGCAGAACATGGCCATGTTCATATTCATAAAAACGAAACAGCTTTTCCTTGGCTATTGTTTATTAGTTTGTGTATACATAGTTTTTTAGAGGGTTTCCCGATACATGAGCATAATGATATGGTTTATGGTGTTTTGATTCACAAAATTCCTATTGCGGCTTTGGTTAGTGCTTTTTTGTTTCAGTCTAACTACAACACCATACAAATAGTTACATTTTTAGTGGTTTTTGCTGTTATGACACCCTTAGGGACTTTAATTTCTAACACGGCTAATTTAAGTGAGCATTTTGTGCATGGTATTAATGCTATTGTAATTGGTATATTTTTTCATATTTCTACAACCATTTTGTTTGAAAGTGGAGAAGGGCATAAGTTTAACCTTTCTAAATTTGTGTCTATTATTTTAGGGATTGGGATTGCTTATTTTATTTAGAAAAGAAACCTTTTACTAACCCTTTCCGAAGGGGATAGTAATTGATGTGTTGAAAAAGTTGTTTTTTAAGTTTGAGTGTTTCTTCCCTAATAGGGAAGATTAAGATGGGGCTGTTTATATGTTTTCAAAAGAAGAATCAAGAATTTTAAGAGAAGAGTTTTGGATAAGTTTTGGGAAGTCTTTTCCCAGAAAGTGGATTCTGTATGATACTAAATTAAAGGGGCTGAGCCTCAAATTTCATTTTGATACTAAAAAAGCTTTGGTAACTTTAGATTTAGAAGACGATTTGGAATACCGCATAAAACATTGGGAAAAACTCGAAGCTTTAAAATCTATTTTACAGGAAGAATACTTACCTGATGCTATTTTTGAAGAAGAATTTTTTTTAGAAAACGGTAAAGAAATTTCCAGAATTTATGTGCCTCTAGAGCAAAAAGTGTCTATTCATAATAAAAACTCTTGGCGCGATGTTATGGAGTTTTTTAATGAAACTATGAGCTTATTTGAGAGTTTCTTTTTAGAATATAAGGATGTTATAGAAGGGTAGTATTAGCTTCTGTAACTCACTTCTTTATATTTCGTTAAAAACGAAATAAAATAAACATTAATCCGTATTTTTGCACGAGTAAAAATTGAGCAATTATTATGCAAGAGAAACTCGCCAAAATTCTATTTTCTACACGTCTTACCGCTATTTTATTTGTTGCTTTTGCTGTTGCGATGGCAACAGGAACGCTTATGGATAGGCATATGGATACATCTCCAACGCCTTATACTAGAGCATTGATATATAACTCGTGGTGGTTTACTGGAATTATGGTGTTTTTTGTTATCAATTTTACAGGTAATATTTTTAGATTTCGATTATATAAAAAAGAAAAGTGGGCGACTTTTATTTTGCATATAGCATTCATTTTTATTTTACTAGGTGCTTTTATTACGCGTTATGTGAGTTTTGAAGGTATGATGCCTATTCGTGAAGGTGCAACTGCTAATACATTCTTATCTCAAAAAACATATATATCTGGGAATATTTATGGCGATTTTAAAATTAATGGCGTAAGCCAGATGCGAGTTTTTGAGCAAGAAGTAGATTTTTCTCCTCGATTGGATAATGACTTTAAAGTAGAAACAGAGTATAACAAACTACCTATTACAATTGAGCTAGAAAAGTTTATTGAAGGTGCTGAAGAAGATATTATTCCAGATGCAAATGGTGATTCTTATTTAAAATTGGTTGAAGCTGGTACCAATGGCCCACATAATCATTTCTTAAAAGTAGGTCAGGTTTCTAGTATTCATAATATTTTGATTGCATTAAATAAACCTACCAGCGGTGCCATAAATATAACTTATCAAGGCGATTCATTATCAATTCAATCTCCTTTTGAAGGTGAGTACATGACGATGGCTACTAGAGCGAAAGGACAGTTAGTTAAAGATAGTTTACAGCCATTACACCTACGTTCTCGTTATGTTATTGGGAACATGCAAATGGTGTTTCCTAAGCCAGTTGTTAAAGGTGTTTTTGATGTTGTTGAGCAGTCAAAATTATTAAAAGGAAGTAGTGAAAATGGAGTATTGCTTAAAATCACAGCCAATGGAGAAACTAAACGTGTTGGTTTATTAGGTGGACAGTATATCAATAATAATCATAAAGAAATAAAAGTAGGCGGGTTGGAGTTTGCGCTTAAGTATAGCTCTAAACTGCTGGAATTACCATTTTCTATTAAGCTGAATGATTTTGAAGCAGAACGGTATCCTGGGACAGAAAGAAGTTTTTCGGCATTTTCTAGTGAAGTTACTGTAATTGATGAAAAAGAAGGCGATTTTGATTATAAAATCTTTATGAATAATATTCTAGACCATCGCGGATATCGATTTTTCCAGTCGAATTTTGATCCTGATGAGAAAGGGACTGTACTTTCTGTAAACCATGATTATTCGGGCACTTTAATAACCTACATAGGTTATATGATGCTTTACTTTGGGTTAATGGCAATTCTATTTAGCAAAGGTTCTCGTTTTACAGATTTAAAGGAACGTTTAGAAAATGTTAAAGAGAAAAAAGCGAAGTTTTTAGCAGTTTTAATGTTATGTTTTGGTTTGAATGGATTTGCACAAGATGAGCAACATTCAGCAGATGATGGGCATAAGCATAGTGAAATTCAGAAACCAACTAAAAGGCAAATAGATTCTGTTTTAATTGCAAATGTTACACCAAAAGCGCATGCTGAAAAATTTGGACATTTGGTAATTCAAGATTTAAGCGGGCGTATGATGCCCGTGAATACGTATGCTTCTGAAATGCTTCGGAAGTTAAGCAAAAGTGATACTTATGAAGATTTAGATGCTAATCAGGTGTTTTTGTCCATTCAAGAGAGTCCTAGATTATGGTATAATATCCCAATCATTTACTTAAGACCTATGGAAACGGATTCTTTAAGAAATATTATTGGTGTTTCAAAAGAAGGCAAACATTTTGCGCTAGTAGATTTTTTGAATCAAGATGGCTCATACAAATTGGCACCTTATTTGAATGAAGCTTATAGTGCTGCTATTCCCAATGGCTATCAAAAGAAGTTAAAGGAAACTGATCAACGTGTAAGTTTATTATTTAATACTATTGAAGGGCGCTCGCTTAAAATATTTCCAATCCCTAATGATGAGAATAATAAGTGGATTTCTAATTATGACTACCGATTAGAACCAACAAAAATAAGGGATTCATTATATAGTAATTTTGTGAAAAATGGATTTAGAGCTTATTTATATACATTGAATAATGCAAAAAATTCAGGGGATTTCTCTGAGGCTTCAAAATTGCTAGAAGCATTTAAAAAGACACAACATCGTTATGGTGGAGATGTCATGCTAAGTGATGACAAAGTAAAAACTGAAGTGCTTTATAATAAATATGATATTTTTAAAAAGCTTTATAAATGGTTTATGTATGCTGGTACTTTGATGTTTGTATTTTTAATTATTCAAATATTTAATAACAAAAACAAAGCTATAAATATTACAGTAAATGTTTTCAAATATATCATTGTAGGTTTGTTCTTATTACATACAACAGGATTGATTGTGCGTTGGTATATTTCGGGGCATGCACCTTGGAGTGATGCCTACGAATCTATGATTTATGTAGCTTGGTCTACAATGTTGTTTGGTTTAATTACAGGTATTACTAGAGGGAAATCATCTGATTTAACCATAGCAGCATCGGCGTTTGTAACCTCAATGATTTTAATGATTGCACATTGGAATTGGATGGATCCTGCAATTGCAAACCTGCAACCCGTTTTAAATAGTTATTGGTTAATGATTCACGTTGCAGTTATTGTAGCAAGTTATGGTCCATTTACCTTAGGAATGATTTTAGGAGTTGTGTCTTTATTTTTAATGGCTTTTACTACTGAAAAGAACAAGAAGATTATGGGGCTTAATATACAAGAGTTAACCATAATTAATGAAATGGCGTTGACAGTCGGTTTAGTAATGCTTACCATAGGAAACTTCCTAGGAGGTATGTGGGCTAACGAAAGTTGGGGGCGCTATTGGGGTTGGGATCCAAAAGAAACTTGGGCATTAATCAGTATTATGGTGTATGCATTTGTAATTCATATGCGATTAGTTCCTGGATTACGTGGTAGATGGTTTTTTAATTTGATGTCAATTTTCGCTTTTGCGAGTATTTTAATGACCTATTTTGGTGTGAACTTTTATTTAGCAGGACTGCACTCTTATGCTAGCGGAGACCAAATTGTAAGTATTCAATTTATTCTAGGAGCTTTAGTAATTTGGGCTATCTTAGGTTTTTTGGGTATCGTGGATACGCTAAGTATTATCAAAAGTAAATTTTTAAATAAGAATACTAATCTCGTTCACTTTTGTTGTATTTGCAGTTAACTATCATATTATAATTCAATAGTTTTGTAATTCTAAAATTAGAAATTATGAAATTATTTGAAGAGTTTAAAGAGTTTGCTGTAAAAGGAAATATGATGGATATGGCCATTGGTATTATTATTGGTGCTGCATTCAACAAGGTAATTGATGTTTTAGTTAAGAAAGTGATGTTACCGCCCCTATCGTTACTTACGGATGGTGTTAATTTTCAGAATAAAAAAATCATCTTAAAAGAAATCGTTAAAAATGCTGAAGGAACTATTATTACTGAAGAAGTAGCTATTGGTTATGGGGCTTTAGGAGAAGCGTTTATCGATTTCATGATTATAGGTTTTACAGTATTTATTGTTGTGAAATTTATGAATAAATTGAAGAAAAAAGCTCAAGATACAAAAGATGTGACTGTGGCTACTCCAAAAGATATCGAGTTATTAGATAAATTAACGCAGTTAATGGAAGAGCAAAATGCGTTATTAAAAGCGAAATAGAAGTATTATAAATATTCTTTTAGCGTAAATATAATTTGAAATAATAAATTTTAAAATTCTTTAGAGATTTCATCAAAGTAAATAGCTTTAAAATCACTTATTACTTTATCTGCTTTTGAATAATCTTGGTTTTTAGAATGAAAACTGTCATACCCTACACAATAAATTCCAGCAGATTTTGCAGCTTCAATACCGTTGGTTGAATCTTCTATTACGATACATTCGTTGCGATTAAAACCCGTTGCTTCAGCTGCTTTTTTAAATATCTCGGGATGTGGTTTTGATTGTTTTAAATCGGCACCACTTAGTTTTGCTGTAAAGTACTTATTTAAATCAAAACGATCAAATATCATGTTAATGCCAGCCATGGATGCAGAAGAGCCTAAAACCAGAGTTAATCCGTTACTGTGATAATTCTTTATTAAATCTAAAACACCATCAATTAAACCTAAATCAGAATCTGTATCAAAAAACTGTTTATAATGTTTTCGTTTTAAAGAAACTAAAGTTTCTGGTGCTTCATTTAAATTAAATTTATCACATAAACGCTTGCAAATGTTTAGTGTTGATTGTCCTGTGAATGATTCGTATAATGCTGCTGAAACTTCAATTCCAACTTCATCAAACATATCATGATATGCCTTATTATGCATAGGTTCACTATCTATAATAACCCCATCCATATCAAAAATAACAGCTTTTAGCATCTTAATTTTTTTGCGAAGATATGTTAAGAAGTGAGAAACACCTAGAAAAATTCATTTTGTAGTTTCAAATTAATTCAACATCTTTGTTACTTATGATTGTATAATTTGACTTCCGTACTTATCGAGGTTCT
Organism: Jejuia sp. G7-7; assembly: GCF_055808955.1. Lineage (NCBI taxonomy): Bacteria > Pseudomonadati > Bacteroidota > Flavobacteriia > Flavobacteriales > Flavobacteriaceae > Jejuia > Jejuia sp. G7-7. The sequence continues at coordinate 976,118 of NZ_JBVVSZ010000001.1, read as the reverse complement.
CTCGAAAAAAGCACTAATCATGTTTTTGATTAGTCATGTCTTATTTATAAAAAATATTCAGAAATGCAATCACAGAAAATCACTATAAAACAGTTTCTCAACTATTTAAAAATTGCCATTACAGGTAAGGAACAGGATTTTACTTCTGGCAGTATTCGGCGTGCCGTTTTTATGTTATCCATTCCTATGATTTTGGAAATGCTCATGGAATCTATATTCGCGCTTGTAGATATTATGTATGTATCACAAGTTAGTGTCAATGCCGTGGCAACTATAGGTTTAACAGAATCAGTAATCACTTTAGTATATGCTATAGCTATTGGTTTAAGTATGGCGGCAACAGCAATTGTAGCTAGACGAGCAGGAGAAAAAGACCTAAAAGGTGCATCAAATGCAGCAGTACAGGTTATATTTTTAGGCACATTTGTAGCCATAATTATTAGTGTGATAGGAACCCTGTATCCTAAAGAAATTTTAGGGCTTATGGGTGGCGAACCAGATTTAATTGCAGAAGGTTATGGCTATACAAAAGTACTTCTTGGTGGCAATATCACAATAATGCTACTGTTTTTAATCAATGCTATATTTAGAGGTGTTGGTAATGCTTCTGTTGCAATGTGGACCTTGGTATTGTCAAACGGACTTAATATAATTTTAGACCCAATTTTTATTTTTGGTTTTGGACCTGTTCCAGCTTTTGGAGTAGAAGGAGCCGCAATTGCAACTACAATTGGTAGAGGAACAGCAGTATTGTTTCAACTGGGAATTCTATTTTTTGGTTTTAGTAAAATCAAAATAGGCATTAGAGATTTAGTCTTGAGAGTAGGCGTAATGTTAAACCTAATAAAAGTGTCATTAGGAGGAATTGGTCAGTTTTTAATTGGAACATCTTCATGGGTTTTTTTAATGAGAATTATGAGCGAGTTTGGAAGTGAAGTTCTTGCAGGTTATACCATTGCCATTAGAGTTATGATGTTTACCTTAATGCCAGCATGGGGAATGAGCAATGCAGCAGCTACTTTGGTTGGACAAAACCTAGGTGCTAAAAAACCAGACCGTGCAGAACAATCCGTTTGGAAAACAGGGAAGTATTGTGCAATATTTATGGGTATAGTTTCCATAGTATATCTTGTTTTTGCACCACAAATCATCGTTTTATTTAATGACACTCCAAATGTTGTTAAGTATGGCGGTTTATGTTTACGAGTTCTTGCTGCTGGTTATGTGTTTTATGCGTATGGCATGGTGGTCATCAATGCATTTAATGGTGCCGGAGATACTAAAACCCCAACATATATAAACTTTTTTGTTTTTGGATTCTGCAATTACCTTTTGCGTATGTTATGGCTATTACTCTGGATTTTGGGCCTTCGGGAGTATTTTGGGCAGTTACTTTAGCAGAAATATTCATTGCTGTTATTGCTATAATTTGGTTTAAAAGAGGAAATTGGAAAAGTGTTGAAGTTTAAAACGAAATGTTAAAAATCACAGATCAATTAAATAGAAGAATTCAATTTGAAAGTCATCCAAAACGGATTGTTTCTTTGGTACCTAGTCAAACAGAGTTATTATGTGATTTGGGTTTAGAAAATCATCTTGTTGGAGTAACAAAGTTTTGTGTGCATCCTAATCATATAAAGGCTAAAGTTACAGTAGTTGGAGGTACAAAACAAATTCATATTGATAAGATAAGAGCGCTGCAACCAGATATTATTCTTTGTAATAAAGAAGAAAATACTAGAGAAATTGTTGAAGCTTGTGAGTTGGTTTGTCAAGTACACTTAACAGATATTTTTACTTTAGAAGATAGTTTGGATGTTATAAAACAATATGGAATTCTATTCAATAAAAACGATGAAGCTTTTAAATTGATTTCTAAAATTAAAAATGAAGTTGAAGATTTTAGAGCTTTTATAAAGAATAAAAAAGTATAAGAACAGCATACTTTATTTGGAAGAACCCATGGATGGTAGTTGGTAACACCACATTTATCAATCACTTATTAAATTTAAATAAGTTTGAAAATTATTTTAGTAATACAGAAAGGTATCCTGAGATAGAATTAAAAGCCAATGATGATATAGAATTAGTTTTATTATCTAGTGAGCCATTTCCGTTTAAAGAAGTGCATAAAAAGGAGCTACAAAAATTTTATCCAAAAGCAAAAATACTTTTAGTGGATGGAGAGTTCTTTTCTTGGTATGGTTCAAGACTAACGAAAGCCTTTAGTTATTTTAAAAGGCTCCGTTTAAATCTTTAGAAAATTCTACTTTGTTAATATCATCAACAAAATTTGAAATTCTTTTTTCTAGTTTTTTTAGACTAATTGTGGGACTTGTATTGGCTTTAATTTTACCAACTCTACAGAAATGGGTGTTCATAATGTTCTTGTTTTAAGTTAAATACGAGAATTTATGAGGATTAGATGTTTTGTAAAAGTTAAAGAAATGCTAAATAAAAAAACCGAATAATCTCTTATTCGGTTTTTCATTTTTAAATATTTTATTTAATCCTGAAGCGCAAAAACCTTTTTTAACAAATCGGTTGTTCGAGAACCTATTTTGGTTCTAATTTCTTTTTCTTCAACCGCAATCATAGTGTAAACTCCTTTTAGTGCTTCAGTAGTTACATAATCTGTTAAATCTGGATTCACATCTTTTGTAAAAGGTAGCGTATTGTACTTGTTGATTAAGTTATTCCAAATATCATCTGCACCAACTTTACTAAAAGAATTTTTAATAACTGGATTAAATTTTGAGTATAAAGCAGTATTTGTTTTTGAAGTTAAATATTGAGTAGCAGCATCGTTATTACCTAATAAAATGTTTTTGGCATCAGCAAAGGTAATGCCTTTAACAGCATCTATAAAAATGGGAGTAGCTTCTTTAACAGCATCTTCAGCAGCACGATTAAGAACCTTTAACCCTTCGTCGGCTAATTTACTTAAACCTATATCTCTTAATGCTTTATCTACTTTTCGAAGTTCTTCGGGTAGTAAAATTTTAACTAGTTCATTTTTATAAAAACCATCTTCTTGGGTAAGTTTGGTAACTTGTTTGTCAATTCCTAAATCTAAGGCTTGTCTCAAACCAGAAGCAATTTCTAAATTTGAAATTGGACCACCTTGAGGTAATTGATCAATAACACCTTGTAATTCTGCACATGCAGTAATATTAAAAATAAAAAAATGAAAAGAATTTTGCGTATCATGATATGGGGTTTTATTTGTCAAATATAAGTCTATAATAGATAAAAAAATAAGACACCCAATAAAATTGAGTGTCTTTTTATATGGAAATCAGATTAATCCCTCAATTAATTTGATTTAGTCATTTTGTTATAAGACACATAATAATTTGATCGGTCACATTTCAAAAAAATAATGCATCAAATTTCAAGTATTTTCACTTAGTACCATTTGTTATTTGGAATTATAGTAAAGAAAACGATGATTTTTTCTTTATTTGAGTTATAAAAAATAAAGCATAGCCTTAGTTACGTTTTGTTTTTTTAATGAAGAAGAAAGAAAAAAAGGGCATTTTATTATGGTAATTTCGAATGATAAATGGTATAAATACTATTTTAGCACAATAGTTGTTATATTTAACTAGAAATCATTCGGATAAAAGATAAAAATGAAAATCAATAAGCTCTCAATAGGTATTTTATTTTGTTTGTTCCCAGCGTTATTTTTTGGACAAATACAAATTTCAGAAAATATTCAAAAATCAGAAATAGCAATAAACTCAAATAATGCGTTATATTTTGTAGATTTTTGGGCAACTTGGTGCGGGCCTTGTATTCATGTTTCTAAATATTTAACATCATTGCAGAGACAATACCCAGATAACTTCTATATAGTTTCTTTAAGTCAGGAAAATCCGGATTTAGTAAAACGATTTATGACAAAACATCCGTTAGATTTAGCGGTTGCTATTGATTACGATGGAGAAACGTTTTCAAAATATAATATTAGCAGTCTCCCTTATGGAATTTTGTTTAATGCCAATGGTCAAAAGTTATGGGAAGGTCATCCAGCAGAATTTAAAAATTACCATCTTGAAGGCTATTTAAGTACAAATAAGAAAACTGTGGCTGTTGATGATATGCTTAAACTAAAATCTTATGAGCCAGTAATAGCTGTTAAAGAAGTACCCATAAAAAAAGATTTTGAGATAAGTGAACTTAATGAACCTCTTTTCAGTTTACAAGTTATTAAAAAACAAGACTTTTTAGAATTAGCAGGGAGTTTACAAGATATTATTGCGTATTTAAATAGTGTTTATAGAAATCAGGTAAATGTAGAATCTGATATTAATAATCACTATCGTGTGCGTTTTAAGAACGATACTAAAGCATCAAAACACAAAGCTAAAACTATTCTCAAGGCTTTGAAATTTCATGAAAAAAGTAATTTAGTAAACGGAGAGGTTTTGTTTTTAGATATTGATGCGGCTCAATTTTGGGATATATATCAAATAGATTGGGGAAATGACACACCTAATTTTTTAATAGGGGATACCGATATAAAAGCAGATAACGTATCGCTTAATGAAGTAAGTTATCAATTAGCTAATTTATTAGAGATGCCAATTATAACTAGTAACTTTAAAATGGCTGATGAACTTCATGATTGGGAAATTCATTATAAGTATTTTGATTTGATGTCTTCGATATTAAGTGACACTTATGGTGTTAAGATTGAAAAAAAGTTGTTGATTATCCAAATTATACTATAACAAAGAAGAAACGTTAAGAGTATTTATTTTACGTTACGCTTAGATATATCTTTAGTAATACTAATTCAATGTTTGATATTTAATAAGAACTTATAACTAGTAGTCAATTTGAGAAATGACAATCCAAGAAATATTAAATACTACAGCACACAGACCTTGGAAAATCCCAAAGGAAAATTGGAAATTTTATCAAGAGTGGAATAATGTAATATTTCTTCATTGGCAAGTGGAATTATCCGAATTGAAAAAATTTATCCCAAAGGAACTTGAAATTGACCTTTTTGACGGTAAACCTTGGATTTCGGTAGTTGCTTTTACTATGGAAAGGATAAGACCGAAAAACTTACCTGCATTCCCGCCGATTTCGGATTTTGATGAAATTAATATCCGAACTTATATAAAATCTAATAACAAAACGGGAGTGTATTTTTTGAGCATTGAAGGAGGAAAAAGTTTGTCTTGTAAAGTTGCGAAAGGAATGTCTGAACTTCCATATAGGTTTTCAAAAATTAAACGGACTGAAAATCAATACGAATCCAATAACTCGGAATTTAATGACAAATTAAATATTCAGTTTGAGATTGGAAAAGAAATTACTGAGAAAACGGAATTGGAAAAATGGTTAACCGAAAGATATGCTCTTTTTCAAGACACAGAAAAATCGATTAACGAATTTGAAATCCACCATTTGGAATGGCCAATTAATAAAATTGAATTGAAAAATTTAGAATTTAATTATCCAAAATTTGGTAAACTAATTAAAAACGAACCAAACAAAATTCAATACTCAAACGGAGTAAAAGTTATTGCTTGGGGAAAGAATATAAAAGAAAAAACTGACTGCAACACTCTATAAAATTAATTACTAGCGAAAGCATCTTACGATAAATCTTGCGTATTTACTATTCGGTTTGTAGTTGCCTAAAAACAATGTTACAACAAAAAAAAGACACCCTTAAAAGGTGTCTTTTTCGTTATTTGTATAGTAAAACTACTAACTAAATCTTAGTTATTAATAACTCTAAACTCAGTTCTTCTGTTCTTTTGGTGTTGTCCTTCTGAACATTCAACGCCATTTGAACAACGGTTTACTAATCTTGATTCTCCGTAACCTTTACCAGATAATCTACTTCTAGAAATACCTTTAGATACTAAATAGTTTACAACAGAATTAGCACGTTGTTGTGATAAAGACATATTGAAATCATCATTACCTCTAGAATCTGTATGAGACATTAATTCGATGCTTACAGGCTTGCTGTTTAACAATGGTAATAACGTTTCATCAATAATTTTCTTAGAAGCTGGAGTAATACGAGCGCTACCTAGTTCATAGAATATTGGTAAAACGTTAGCGTTTAATAACCCACAATCTACTTCTTCCCAAGTTGTAAGACCACCTTTTTTAGCCAATACTGTTCTAGTTACAGTTTTGCTTTTTGAAGGTACTGTTACGCTTCTTGTTGAAGCAGGAGTAGCAATAACTTGCTTTTTAATTGTAGAATACTCAGCAGGAATTTCAACTTCATCCATTCTTGCAGGAGTTTTAATCACACGTTTTTTGTAAGTTGTGCTTACTTCAGGAACTGGAGAACTACTAGTTGTAGCATCGTTTGCTAAAGTTGTAAAACTTACATCTCTAAATTGAGCAGGATACTCTACAAAACATGCTACCATACAATCCTCTTTGTTAGGAGAGTCACAAGCAGTTTCTCTGTATTCCCAACCAGAAGTTTTAGGATACGTTTCAAAAGTTCTAGAGTTCGATCCAAATGTTGCAGGATTAACATTTAAGTCTGATCTTCCTTCTTTTTTAACATAAGGAACTTGAATAGTTTCGTATGTAGCTGGTACATAAACGAATTTTTTCGAAGCTTCTTTAATTAATACACGCTCTTCAACTGTGCGGTAAGTGGCAGGTACTACTTCAAGTCTAGTGTATGCTGGGTAAACTTCAATAGTTTCTTCAACAGTTTTAAACTCATCTTTAGTAATACATTTTACATAACATTTACCTGGATCAGGATTTGCAGGTAAGTTTTGTGCTTGGGACATTCCGAAACCTAATAAAAAAGTTAGGCATAAAATAAAATTTGATTTCATAAAAATTAAGAAATTAGTTAATGGTGTTTTTATTATTTAATTTTGAGACACAAAGTAATGAATTAAGTCACAATTAACATTTGTTTATGCCAAAAAAATTAACATTTGTTTACAATAAAAACATAATTAACTGATAATCAGTAGTTATGAGAAGATAACTGTTTTGTTATTAAAGACCATTACTTTACGTTCTGAATGCAATTTAATAGCATTGGCCAGTACAATCTTTTCTAAATCTCGACCTTTAGCAATTAAATCAGATATGGAATGTGCATGTGTTACTCGTGTAACATCTTGCTCAATGATTGGCCCCGCATCCAATTCTTCAGTAACATAATGACTCGTAGAACCTATAATTTTAACACCTCTTTTATATGCTGAATGGTAAGGTTTTGCACCAACAAATGCTGGTAAGAAGGAGTGGTGTATGTTAATTATCTTATTAGGGTATTTGTCAATTAGTTTACTAGATACAATTTGCATGTATCTGGCAAGTACTATAAAATCGATTTTATGCTCTTGGAGTAACTCCAACTGCTTGTCTTCCGCTTGTTGTTTGGTATCTTTTGTAACGGGAATATGGTAGAACGGAATTTTAAAATTATCAGCAATAGGTTTTAAATCTAAATGATTGCTTATGATGAAAGGAATTTCCAAGTTTAGTTCTCCAGAATTATAACGCCCCAGTATATCATATAAACAATGGTCATATTTAGAAATAAATAATGCCATTTTTGGTTTCTTCTCAGAAGAATAAATACGCCATTTCATATCAAATGTATTTGCTAAATCGTTTTCAAAAGAAGTTTTAAAACTATTTGTAGCAAATGTTTCAGCATCAAATTCACTTTCCAATCGCATAAAAAAGATATTTTGCTCTCTATCTACATGCTGATCTATATAAACAATATTACCACCATTGTTTGCTATAAAATTAGTTACAGATGCAATAATGTTTGGTCTGTCTTTACAATGTATTAAAATAGTAATCTTATTCATGAGTTTCTCTTGTACTAAGACATCAAATTTAAATTAAAATCATTTAGTAATGCACCCTATAATTAGTTTTGAATAATTTATTATGAATTGATTATTATTTTGAATTATTCGTAAATTGCATCACATAAAATCTAATTTTTTTCAGAATGAATCAACCTTTCACTTATAAGCCTAAGTATAAAGTTAGAATTGTAACAGCAGCATCACTTTTTGATGGACATGATGCGTCTATTAATATAATGCGTCGTATTATACAGGCAACAGGTGTAGAAGTAATTCATTTAGGGCATGATAGAAGTGTTGAAGAAGTTGTAAATACTGCTATTCAAGAAGATGTAAATGCTATTTGTTTAACCTCTTACCAAGGTGGGCATAATGAGTATTTTAAATATATGTATGACCTCTTGAAAGAAAGAGGTTCTGAACATATTAAGATTTTTGGAGGTGGAGGCGGTGTTATTTTACCCTCTGAAATCAAAGATTTAATGGATTATGGTATTTCTCGAATTTATTCGCCAGATGATGGTCGAGAGATGGGTTTGCAAGGGATGATTAATGATTTAGTTGAGCAATCTGATTTTGCAATTGGAGATAAGTTGAATATTCAAGTAAATAATCTAAAAGATAAAAAACCAGAAGCTATTGCAAGAGTTATTTCATCTGCTGAAAATTTTCATGAAATAGCAAAAGATACTTTAGATAAAATTCACACCAAAAATGAAAATTCAAAAACTCCAGTTCTAGGAATTACTGGTACAGGAGGTGCAGGGAAATCTAGTTTAGTTGATGAGTTGGTAAGACGCTTTTTAATTGATTTCCCAATGAAAACAGTTGGGATTATTTCTGTTGATCCTTCAAAACGTAAAACTGGTGGTGCTTTATTAGGTGATAGAATTAGAATGAATTCCATAAATAACTCTAGGGTTTACATGCGAAGTTTGGCAACACGTCAATCTAATTTAGCATTATCCAAACATGTTAATGAAGCTGTTGAAGTTTTAAAAGCTGCAGAATACGATTTAATTATTTTGGAGACTTCTGGAATTGGGCAATCTGATACTGAAATTATTGAACATTCAGATGTTTCTTTATATGTTATGACTTCTGAGTTTGGTGCAGCAACACAACTTGAAAAGATTGATATGCTAGATTTTGCTGATTTAGTTGCCATAAACAAGTTTGATAAAAGAGGTGCTCTGGATGCATTACGTGATGTAAAAAAGCAATATATGCGTAATAATAATCTTTGGGATGTTGCCCAAGAAGACTTACCAGTTTTTGGGACGATTGCTTCTCAATTTAATGACCCTGGAATGAATACGCTATACAAAGCGGTTATGGATAAGCTGGTTGAAAAAGCAGATTCAGATTTGAATTCTACTTTTGCTATTTCAAATGAAATGAGTGAAAAGATTTTTGTGATTCCGCCTTCTAGAACGCGATATTTATCTGAGATTGCTGAAAATAATCGTGCTTATGATAAAAAAGCTTCAGAACAGGCAGAAGTGTCTCAAAAGCTTTATGGCATCTATAAGACTATTTGTTCTGTTGCTGTCATTTCGAACGATAGTGAGAAATCTCATTTGAGTAAGTCTGGAATTGATTCTGATGAAATCATAAAGCAAGTTCAGGACGATAATAAAGATTTTATAAAACTATTAATTTCAGAATTTGATAGAGTAAAGCTCGATTTAGATCCGTACAATTGGGAAGTAATTACAAGCTGGGATGAAAAAGTTAATAAATACCAGAACCCTATTTACACTTTTAAAGTAAGAGATAAAGAAATTAAAATAGAAACTCAAACAGAATCTTTATCACATACTCAAATTCCTAAGGTAGCACTTCCAAAATATCAAGCTTGGGGAGATATTCTAAGATGGTGTTTACAAGAGAATGTTCCTGGGGAATTTCCATTCTCATCAGGTTTATATCCATTTAAAAGAACCGGAGAAGATCCTGCGAGAATGTTTGCAGGTGAGGGTGGACCAGAACGCACAAACAAGCGTTTTCATTACGTAAGCGCAGGTTTGCCAGCAAAACGTTTATCTACTGCTTTTGATAGTGTTACACTTTATGGAAACGATCCAGATTATCGACCAGATATTTACGGAAAAATTGGTAATGCAGGAGTATCAATTTGTTGTTTAGATGATGCAAAAAAACTGTATTCTGGTTTTAATCTTGCAGATGTTATGACCTCTGTAAGCATGACTATTAATGGACCAGCACCTATGTTGTTGGGTTTCTTCATGAATGCAGCCATAGATCAACAATGCGAAATCTACATTAGAGAAAAAGGTTTAGAAAAAGAAGTAGAAGCCAAAATAGCTAAAATTTATAACCAAAAAGAGCGTCCAAAATACGAGTGGTGATTTACCAGAAGGGAATAATGGCTTAGGGTTAATGCTTTTAGGTGTTACAGGAAATCAAGTGTTACCAGAAGCTATTTATCTAGATATCAAAACAAAAACTATTGCTCAAGTTAGAGGAACAGTTCAAGCAGATATTTTAAAAGAAGATCAGGCACAAAACACATGTATTTTTTCAACGGAGTTTGCATTGCGGTTAATGGGAGATGTGCAAGAGTATTTTATAGATAATAATGTTCGTAATTTTTATTCGGTGTCTATTTCTGGTTATCATATTGCAGAAGCTGGTGCGAATCCAATTACGCAGTTAGCCTTAACCTTATCAAATGGATTCACATATGTAGAATACTATTTGAGTAGAGGCATGGACATCAATAAGTTCGGTCCAAATTTATCGTTCTTCTTTTCAAACGGAATCGATCCAGAATATGCTGTTATAGGTCGTGTTGCTCGTAAAATTTGGGCCAAAGCGATGAAACATAAATATGGAGCTAACGCCAGAGCGCAAATGCTGAAGTATCATATTCAAACTTCAGGTAGAAGTTTGCATGCTCAAGAAATTGATTTTAATGATATTCGTACCACACTTCAAGCATTATATGCTATTTATGATAATTGTAATTCGCTTCACACCAATGCTTACGATGAGGCTATAACAACCCCTACCGAAGAATCTGTACGTCGTGCCATGGCTATTCAGTTGATTATAAACAAAGAATTAGGGTTGGCTAAAAATGAAAACCCTATTCAAGGATCATTTATTATTGAAGAGTTAACTGATTTAGTTGAAGAAGCTGTTTTATTAGAGTTTGATAGAATTACTGAACGAGGAGGTGTTTTAGGCGCTATGGAAACTATGTATCAGCGTTCTAAAATCCAAGAAGAGAGTTTGTATTATGAAACATTGAAGCACAATGGGAAATTCCCAATTATTGGTGTTAATACCTTTTTAAGCAGTAAAGGGTCTCCAACAGTTTTACCTGCGGAAGTGATTCGAGCTACGGAAGAAGAAAAAGAATTTCAAATCAAGACTTTAGAAAATCTTCATAAAGCAAATGATACTTCAATATTATTAAAAGACTTGCAGAAAAAAGCGGTAGAAAATGAAAATATTTTTGAAGCTTTAATGGAAGTTTGTAAAGTATGCTCTTTAGGACAAATAACTAAAGCATTGTTTGAAGTAGGAGGGCAGTATCGTAGAAACATGTAAGCAGAGCACCAAGTTTTTGAAAAAAACTTGTGTGAATCGCTTATCCCGAGTTTTCTCGGGATCTAAATAAACTAGTTCTATCAATGAAAGCAAACTTAATCACATTGATAAAGTTTATTACGCAACCATTTTGCAATTTGTTCATCTTAATAAAAACAAACTTTCAAATTATGAGAACTTATTTATTCATTTTTACTTTACTAATTTTAGAGAGTTGTTCATCAGATGATGGTAAACCAACCGATGAAACAGGACTAATAGGAAAATGGAAACTCATAGAACAACTAGCAGATCCAGGAGATGGTAGTGGAACGTTTCAACCTATCTCTAGTAATCGGGTTATTGAATTTTTTAGTGATGGCACTATAAGTATTAATGGCGTATTGTGTTTTATGTCTAGTGAAGTAGGAGATAAGGAAACAGGAACTTATAAACTCATCACAGATTCTGATACACAAAATGATGGAGAAATTATCCCTAACACATGTAGTTCTCGTTCTGCACGAGTATATTTTGATTTACCCGTAAGTGGAAACTTAATACTTTGGTATCAATGTATAGAAGGGTGTGCTCAAAAATTTGAAAAAGTAAACTAAAATTATAAAGTCAACATCCAGTTATGTTGCAACTTTTTGAATTTTTTAACTCACGTCTTAAAACAGGTAGAAAGTCTTTGCCATTACTGTTACTTTTTTCTAAACGATAAGAATTTTTATATAAAGTATTTGTAAGACGTCTGAGAGAAGCAAGATGTCTATGCTTTCTTTCTGAATAACGCTCACGTTCTGCATTAGCAATTTCAGGAGCTAAAGAAACTGAATGTTGAACTATATCTCCAGAGAAATAAATGTTATTGTCCTCAGAACCATCATCTTGTAATGGTGCTAAGTCTTCATTTAAGTACAATGAAATATTTTGAGACAAGGCAAATATCTCAATTGCTTTTTTATAAATCGGTAATTCCGATAGATTTACTGGGGTATTGTGTGACATGACTATTTTTTCTTAGCAACAGTACCAAAATTAGTCACAAGAATTGACATTCAACTTTAATAATTAAAGTAAATTAGTATATTTGCTTTAATTATTATGTTTTTATTATCAAAAGACCTTAAATGAATATAGATCAACTTAATACAAAGATTTTAAAGTGTTTACAACAAAACGCGAGGCAATCTAATGCTGAAATTGGCAGGCAAGTTGGGATAAGTTCTCCAGCGGTATCAGAGCGTATAAAAAAAATGGAAGATTTAGGTATTATTGAAGGCTACAAAGCACTAGTTTCTCCTTTTGAAATAGGGTATCAATTAAAAGCAATTATAACATTACGCGCTTTTATGGGGAAATTAAAACCTTTTTTAGAAAAAGTAAAAACCTTTGATGAGGTGGTAAATTGCTACCGGATTACTGGCGATGAAAATATTGTAATGGAAGTGGTTTTAAAAAATCAAAAGCACTTAGAAGCTTTTATTGATAATTTAATTATTTATGGAGAATCTAAGACTCAAATTGTTTTATCTCGTGTTATAAAACAAAAGGAAATTATTCCTATAAAGTAATTCTAAGGTTTTAAGTGTAGTAGTCTTAATCAAAAAATTAGGGATCTTTCTATATGATTTGCTATATGTTTCGCATGAATTCTACTATTTTCAATAAACCATTTATGGGTTTCCATACCGCCACAAATTACACCAGCTAAATAAACCCCTTCTACATTACTTTCCATAGTTTCAGAATTATATTGCGGAAGCTTTTTTTCATCATTAGATAATGTAATTCCTATTTGATGTAATAAGTCAAAATTTGGTTTGTAGCCTGTAAGTGCAACTACAAAATCATTAGGAATTGTTTTTAAACCACTAGGAGATTTAAAAGTTAGCGTATCTTCTTTTATTTCGGTTATTTCAGAATTAAAATATGCAGTAATGCTGCCTTCTTCAATACGATTTATAATATCTGGTCGTACCCAGTATTTTACGCGCTTACCAATTTCTTTATCACGAATAATCATAGTTACATGTCCACCTTTCCTATAAATTTCTAATGCAGCATCAACTGATGAATTACTTGCACCAACTACTGCAATATCTTGCATAGCATATGGGTGGGCTTCTTTGTAATAATGGGTAACTTTAGGTAAATCCTCCCCAGAAACATTCAATAAATTAGGAATATCATAAAACCCCGTAGCCAAAATAATTTTCTTGGTTTTATAATCAGATTTGTTGGTTGAAACCTTAAAATGTTCTCCAACACTCGTTAAATTTTCAACCGTTTCAAATAAATTAATATGTATTTGGTTTGAAGTTGCAACACGTCTATAATATTCCAAAGCTTCATCTCTATTAGGTTTCGAATTATTACTAATAAATGGAATAGCATCAATCTCCAACTTTTCAGAAGTAGAGAAAAACGTCATGTTCTTTGGGTAATTAAAAGGGAGTTGGTTAAGGCTCCCTTTTCTATAATTAAATAATTCCAGTTTCGTTTTTTACATTCTAAAGCGCAAGCAATACCGATAGGGCCTCCGCCAATTATAATAACATCTTTCATTTATACCAACTCTTTTTTACTACTCAAATAGTGTTTTAAAATGAACACTAAAAATACACAAATACCACCTATTCCTGTAATGATATACCAAGTATTATCATAACCTAAATGCGCAACCATTTCCATTCCAGCCTTGTGACTAAAAATGTGCGACATAGAAAAAGCAATGGAATACAACGCCATATATTCGCCTTGGTTCCCCTTTTTGCACGGTCATAAGCAAATGCATTAGAAAAAGGAAACGCTATCATTTCTCCAATAGTCATTAATAACATGCCAATAACTAAAACTCCAGTCCAACTCGTTAAATTCAATACTAAAAAACTTAAATCCGTTAAAAACCCACCAAATAGAATCAATGAAATTTTAGACCATCTGCTGTTTTCTAACCAAGTAATTAATGGCATTTCTAGTAAAAAAATCAGAAAACCATTCATACCTAAAAGCAAACCAATATCAAACGGATTTAAAGCATGTCTATCTCTGTAATACAAAGGCATTGTTGAGAAATATTGCAAAAATATAAACCCAAATAAAAACATAGCAAACAAAAATATAATGAATGCTTTATCGCCATAAGCAGATTCTGGTAATGCTACTTTAACATCATCTTGAACTCTAGATTTTTTAGGATGCAACACTAAAATCAATAAAACTGTAGCCAATAAACACGTAATGCCATCTACCCAAAATAAACCGCTGTAACCAATAGATGTAATAATTAAACCACCAACTGCAGGACCCGCTGAAAAACCTAAATTTATAGCAAGCCTAATAAGCGTAACACTTCGGGTTTTGTTTTCTGGTTTGCTATAAGCACTTAACGCAACAAACATAGCTGGACGAAACATATCTGCCACCAACATTACCAAAAATATCCCTAAACAGATAGATGCAAATGTGTTTAGAAATTGCAAACCAATAAACAAAATTCCAGTACTTACCAAACTCCTTACCATTACTTTGTAGTATCCAATTTTGTCGGTTAATTTTCCACCCAACCACGAACCAATAACAGAACCTAATCCAAAACATGCCATAATAGTACCCACATTACTTACCGTAAAGCCTAAATCCTCAGTTAAATACAATGATAAAAACGGAATAACCATGGTGCCAGCCCTATTAATCAACGTGATTAATGCAAGCCACCATACTTCTTGAGATAAGCCTTTAAAAGTGTTTAGGTAATTGTGGTAAAGTGTTTTCATCTGGTAATTCTTATTTCTTAGAGGATACATGGTGCATTCATGATTTTTTTCGCTGGCATTAACTTTTAGCTTATGAATGGTTTATGAGTTCTAATTTTTTCTAATGTTTTTGTCATTCTTGCTGATGCAAGAATCTGATGTGTTCAATGTTTTGAGTTCCCGTTTGTGCTAAAGCGACCCTAAGTTTTTTGTTAATCGATGTCATAATCATTTTTTTAAATTTTAAAGTTTAGACCAAAAAAAAGTCCGACTAAGAAGTCGGACTGTTCAATATTGTAATATTCATAAAAACATCAGCACAATATATAACCAGCCCAACAACTTGTCTTTAAACAAGAGGTCCATTGCTTTCTATAAATAGTGACGTTATTACGCATTTTTATTTCTTTTAGAGTTCAAATCTAGGTAAAATATATTTAACTTGCAGTTTACAACTATAATTATTTAAAATGAAGAAATTAGTTTTAGTAATAACACTCTGCTTTTTTATCACATCTTGCGGCAGCAGTTTTCAATCATTTTTTAATAATCATAAAGCCGATTTAGGAACCACATCTTTCCAAGTTCCTAATTTCATGAAAGCCGTACTCAGTAACATTTCTCCCCAAGTAAAACATGCCATAGGTAATATTTCAGATTTTAAATACATCAAGTTTAAAAACGTAAATGCACTAAAACGGCAAAGTTTAATTACAGAAATGAATGCCGTAACAAAAACCAATTATATTGATGTTTTTCGAAAAAACGAATTAGAAAACACCAAAATAATATCCGTAAAAGAAGCAGGCGTAATAGTTACAGATGCTATCATTTTTATAAGTAAAGGCACAGATATTTCGGCGTTTTATTTACAAGGAAATTTCGATCCAGATAAAATCAAATCC
The DNA here is from genome assembly GCF_055808955.1 of Jejuia sp. G7-7. NCBI lineage: Bacteria > Pseudomonadati > Bacteroidota > Flavobacteriia > Flavobacteriales > Flavobacteriaceae > Jejuia > Jejuia sp. G7-7. Next base: position 960,047 of record NZ_JBVVSZ010000001.1, on the reverse strand, counting down.
TTTGCTGACGAGAATACCTTTAATGCCTTTTCCACAGATTTATTACAGAATTATCAAACCAATATCAATCCATCATTCAATCCAGAAAACTAATGCATAAATTATTTGGGCGTTACCTCCGCAAAAGCTACGGTCGGGCTTTCCGTTTCAAGTCCTCGCACCTCCTACGTCGGGCTGTGGGCTTTACTCTGCAATCCCTAACGCGAGAAAATCAGCAAACAATTACCAAAACATTATTGTCAGTATTGCTTGTAATGGTTATAGTATGCACAAGTTGTGCACAAAAAAACGACCATTAAAAGGAGAAACAGCATTTCAAAAAGAATTAAATGCCGAATATAAAGATGCATCCACATCGCCATTAAAAACCAAGGATAGGAAGAAATTTAAAGGTTTGGATTTTTTAAGTTTGATTCTACCTATGTTGTAAAAGCAACATTAAAACACAATCCAGATTCAGAATGGTTTAACATGAAAACCACAACCGAACGTGTCTCTAAAGAGCGCATATATGGCGTATTGCATTTTGAATTAAAAGGCAAACCATACCAATTAAACATTTACCAAGGCAAAGATTTAATGACCAAAGAAGGCTTTGAAGATTATCTCTTTTTACCTTTTTTAGACCAAACAAACGGACTGGAAAGTTATGGTGGAGGCCGTTACATTGATGCTAGAATTCCAGAAGGCGATACCCTAATTTTAGATTTTAACAAAGCCTACAACCCATATTGCGCTTATAATGATAAATATTCTTGCCCAATTGTACCAAGAGTAAATTATTTAAAAACTAGGGTGGAAGCTGGGGTTATGAAGTTTAAGAAGAGGTAGTTCGTTTAACGGTTCGGCTAAGGTTCGTTGCTGTGATTCGTCCGAAGGACAATCCAGCCGAACCTAAAGATAACTTTTTGCGCGTGATTTCCGTTTAGGAAATCCGCAAGCAATGAATTTTAGGTTTTGTTGGCAATAGTTATTTATCCGTAATGTATGGTTTAGCCACCTCCGCAATCATATTAATCCATTCCACTAGAGCGTGGTTATTATCCATTAGTCTCTCATTTCTAAGATACGTTTTGAATTCCGTTCTGTTAATTTCTAATTTAACTAAATAGCCATAGCTGTGACTAACGGACAATCTAGGTTTTGAAATAGGGCTTGAGATATTTTTTATATTTTCAAAATAATAGTCAAGCATCGTTGAAAACTCCGGGCATTCTTTCGAATCAAATTCTTTTACTCCATTCTTTTTAGCATTTTTTATCGCCTTAACAAAGCTTTTCCCTTGCTCCGTCCAAAAAAACAGTTTAGTTGCATCAGGTCCTCGTCCATTGTCAAACAGATAGAAAGCCTGCATTATCGTATCCACTTTTTTCGAGAAAGCTCAGATTCAAATTCCGCAGCAACTTTGTCCATTTTGAAGGTATACTTTGGTTTTTCCCTTTGTCCATGTGAAACAAGAGAAAGCCCCATAAATAGAGTGAAAATCAAATTTTGCAAATTGTTCTTCATAATTATTGCCAATTGTTCAGCGGATATGAAATCGTTTTAATGTTTTATATCCGACGTTAAACGAAGTTAGCTGATTTTTTTACAAAATCAAGTCTTACTTCACAAAATAAATCCCAGCAAAAACAGCCAAAAATCCAATAACAAAACTCGCAATAGTATAAATTGCAAAACTCATAAAATCACCAGATTTTAAAAACACATGGTTTTCATAAGCAAACGTAGAAAAGGTTGTAAAACCACCACAAAAACCAGTAGCTAATAATAAAGTTTGATTTTGAGAAAGCGCATCATTTTTTGCAGCCAATCCTAAAATAACACCAATTAATAAACTCCCTAAAATGTTGGCAGCAAATGTACCATAAGGAATTCCTGTTTCGGGGCTATTTAAATATTTACCAATAATGTAACGCAATACGCTACCAGCGCCACCACCTAAAAAAACTAATAAAAGTTGTTTCATATTATTTTAAGGCAATGTAAATTTCGGTAGTCCAATCTGCTGGGTTTGGATGTTCCATCGGGTCGTTAGTATAGGCTTCTAATGCAGGTCCGTTTTCATCTGTAATTAAACCATTTTTTTCAATGTGCTTCATAGTTGTTTCCCATGCTTCTTTTAAATTGCTATAGTTGCCCTTAAGTGTTGTTTTTATAGCTTTAAAAGATTGTAATTGCCCTGTTAATATATCGGGCTCATTAGAAGTTACTTTATCAATTGTTGGCACACAACACGAAAACATAACAGTATTATTTTCCTCATCCCATTTATGATAATAATTAAAAGGCGCTCCAGCCATTTTAATATTGTTCTTCATGGCGTATTCCCCCAACTTCGGCATCATTTGTTGAATATGCTTTGGCATATCAGGAATTTTACAAGACACCGTATTATAAATATAGAAACCACCACCATGCTCTGTAACTCCATTTACAGTAACACTATATTTTTTCATACTGGCTACTAAAATACTATCTAGTTTTTCCAGACTGCGTTCGTAATGTGGGCCAATTTGTTTTTCCATGCCTCCCATCAAAACTGAAAAAAACTTAAAGCCAAATGGTAAATCCTTACCAGAAATAGTCCAAGTAGCCTTTGTTGTGCCATCTTCATTAGGTTTTAAATCCCATGTAACATCAGACTTTGGAAAATCTGCAAACTGCATCTCTTGTGTAATAGAGGTATTTGGTATAGCCGCAGTAGTTTTCATGGTGCCAATACCATCTTCATCTTCCCATTGGTAAGATCCGCCAACACCATTGGTTTGCTCTGCAAGTGTAATTTTCATATCAGGATCTTCATCTGCCCAAGACGACCACGATTCCCAATTTTTATAGTCAATCACATTATTATACACAACAGGAGTGGGTGCATTTAAGGTTTTTGTACGCGTTACTTCAAATGAGTTAGGCTGCACCGCAATGTAAATGGCAAGACCTATTATGGCAATAAGCAAGAGAAAGAAAATATACTTTAACGCTTTCATAATTTGTTGTTTAGTTTGTGTAAAACAAATATAAACATTTTTAATTTTCGATTAATAAATTGTTACATTTGTTACTGTGAAATTGAATTTTCAATAACTAAAAATTGAAATTTCACGATAATCAATAATCAAAAAGCGTTAATTCTCTAATTTCTGATAATAAATTAAATTCTAAAAAACTTATGAAACTAAAATATTTATGCCTTTTTATGGTTGCGGTAACCCTGTTATCCTGTGGAAATGATACATCCGCAACAAAAACTGAGACTACCTCAACAAAAACATCTAAAAGTTTTGACTATAATGTGGAGTCGTTTGCGGATATTAAAGTGCTACGTTATCAAATTCCTGGTTGGGAAAAATTAACTTTAAAAGAGCAAAAACTAGTGTATTATTTGGTTCAGGCTGGGTTGTCTGGGCGCGATATTATGTGGGATCAAAATTACCGTCATAACCTAACAATTAGAAAAGCTTTAGAAAACATTTACACGAATTACAAAGGCGATAAAACTTCAGATAATTGGAACGCTTTTGAAACTTATTTAAAGAGAGTGTGGTTCAGTAACGGGATTCATCATCATTATTCAAATGATAAAATAAAACCAGAATTCACTTCTGATTATTTAGCTGAATTATTAAAGCAGACGAATACTACTTTAGAAGGCGAAGCTTTTGCGGTTATTTTTAATGATAAAGATTCTAAAAAAGTAAACCAAGCGAAAGGTGTTGATAATGTAGGACTTTCGGCAGTTAATTTTTACGGACCAAATGTTACAAATGCTGATGTTGAAGCGTATTACAAAGCCAAAAAATCGCCAAACCCTGAAAAACCTTTGTCGTATGGTTTAAACTCTCAATTGGTTAAAGAAAATGGTGTTTTAAAAGAGCGTGTTTACAAATCAGGCGGATTATACGGCGCTGCTATTGATGAAATTACCAAGTGGTTAGAACTAGCAAAAGGTGTTGCTGAAAACGAAGCTCAAGGAAATGCTCTAGGTTTACTGATTGATTATTATAAAACAGGAGACTTACAGACATGGGATGACTATAATGTTGCGTGGACTGCTGCTACTGAGGGAAATATCGATTATATCAATAGTTTTATTGAAGTATATAACGACCCATTGGGCTACAGAGGTTCTTATGAAACTATAGTTCAGATAAACGATTTTGATATGTCTCAAAAGATGAAAGTAATATCAGATAACGCACAATGGTATGAAGATAATTCGCCATTAATGGACGCTCACAAAAAGAAAAATGTTGTTGGTGTTACTTATAAAGTTGTAAACGTAGCAGGAGAGGCAGGAGATGCATCTCCAAGTACTCCAATTGGTGTAAACTTACCAAATGCAAATTGGATTCGTGCAGCAGTTGGTAGTAAATCGGTTTCACTAGGAAATATTACGAATGCTTATAATAATGCTGGAAGTTCAGGGCGCTTAAAAGAATTTGTACATGATGATGAAGAGTATGAATTAGAAGAAAAATATGGACAACAAGCAGATAAATTACATACTGCATTGCACGAAGTGATTGGGCATGCCTCTGGACAATTAAATCCGGGAGTAGGAGAGACCAAAGAAACTTTAAAGAATTATGCCTCTACTTTAGAAGAAGGGCGTGCAGATTTGGTAGGCTTGTATTATTTATACGATTCTAAATTACAAGAACTAGGATTAGTTGACGATTGGAAAAAAATAGGAATGGCAGCTTATGATGGTTATATTAGAAACGGTTTAATGATGCAATTAATTCGTTTAAATTTAGGCGATAATGTAGAAGAAGCACATATGAGAAACAGGCAATGGGTTTCTGCTTGGGTTTTTGAAAAAGGGCAAAAGGATAACGTTATTGAAAAAGTAACTAGAGATGGTAAAACCTATTTCAACATTAACGACTATGATAAATTACATGAACTTTTTGGTCAGTTATTAAGAGAAACGCAACGTATAAAGTCTGAAGGTGATTATGCTGCTGTAGAGGCTTTAGTTGAAGGTTATGGCGTAAAAGTAAATCAAGCAATTCATGCCGAAGTTTTAGAACGAAACAAGCAATTTACATCGGCCCCGTATAGTGGTTTTGTAAATCCTGTTTTGGTTGCTGATAATGAGTATGGAGAAATTACCAAGATAAAAGTAGAACAACCAAAATCTTTTTCTGAACAGATGTTGAATTATAGTAAACAATACAATTTTTTACCAGAAGTAAATTAGATAATTTTAGAGTTGACAAATTTAGAAACAGAATCTTAAATCAAGGTTCTGTTTTTTTGTTTGTACTGAATACTAAAAGAATTCCATTGATAAGCAGCAATACTGTGATGATTAAAACAATTTTCATGTTATTAGTTTTTGAATGGTTGTATACTAGTACATCTCATTTACTACCAAAATGTCATCACAAAAATAATTTAAGGTTCTGTTTTTCCGTTTGAACTAAAAGCTAAGAAAATTAGATTGACTACTATAAGTAAGCTAATTATTAGAAATATTTTCATTTTAGTAGTGTTTAGTTATTAATAAGATGCACATTTTCAAAAAGGTTGCGTAATACACACTTTATATTTATATAACAGGTTAGGTTCAGTTTTTCCTAATTATAGATTAGTAATATTAATCAGGTCTGCTTAGATTATGTAATATGGCAAATTCAATGAGTTTGCCTTTACCTACTAAATTTAATTTTTTCTTATGTTTTTTCTATGTGTCTCTATAGTTGATAGGCTTAGATTGAATTCTTCGGCTATTTTAGAAGAATTGTTACCATGACCAATAAGTCTTAGAATTTGCAATTCTCTTTTTGTGAGTCTATCAATTCTATGTTCATTTATGGTATCCAAAGTAGATAAAAAGAAAATTAGTGATTCTACAGTTTTCGTATGGACTGTGATAGATTTTGTGGCGTTCAGGACTTTTAAAATACCATCTTTAGATAGTACAATTCCATCGTTTTTTAGACTATTTATAGTTTTAATAATTTCTTTGTGGGCTATCATAAGTATTGCTAATGTTTCTATAAATCTAGATGAAATATGAGCATAAAAAAATCCCCATTAGTGGGGGTTTTTAGACCTAATTACAAGTTAGTTTACATTATAATTTATATTTCAATTTAAAATTTATTGCTGTAAATGAATTCTCAGCTTTAGCAATTTTATACAAACCATCCGTATCCAAAAAGAATTGTCTTTTTGGTGCATTATCATAAATGTAGTTCCAGCTCGCTATTAAAGTTAAGCTTTTGTTTAATTCAAATTCAAAAGATGTTAGTATGTCTATGAAATAATCTGATTGTTTATCGGTTAATATTTGCTGTGTTGGAGGGGTAGATAGCAAGCTCTCATTGGTATAAATATTATCTTCTGAATTTATAAAAGCTTGTTTAAAATAGCAGGTTGTTTTCCATTTATATTTTTCACCCCGAAGTTCAAATTTTGGAGCAAAAACGAATCTGTAAAGGTTGGTCGGTTCAAAAGTATTTTTAAAAATAGTATCATTTGATTTGCCATATAAACTCAAACTATCTTGAGTTTTTTCAATTTCATAGTTTATGCCAAATAGAAAGGCAATTCTAAAATGACTATATTTTCGTTTAAAAATATTTTCATAGTCATTCATGGCAGAAAATAAGGTGTCTACTTCAGATTTGTCAATAACTTTTGTTTTTCTACAAAGATTATTAGTAAGGCATTTATAGATTTCTTTTTTCGTTAATTTTTTCTTAGAATATTTCTTTTTCCATTTATATAGTTCGTCTAATAGTTTTGTTCCTTTCTTTAGGATGCTTTGGTGTTTTTTATTGACATCACCATTCTTGTGATAAGATGAATAAAAATTATATATGTAGCCGCCTCCAATTTCATAGCGTTGGTCTATACCTAAAAATTTAATTTTAGTACGTTTTACAAAAGCATAAGATTCATGATTAATAGAATTAAAAAGATTGTAATCCATTGAAATATCAAGCGTTGAAAAATTCTCTTCAAATTTTCCATTTGTAATTTGAGTTTGTAAATCTGTTTTTGCACTAACCTCTAAAGGATAATTATCATAATTAGCTTCCATACCCGTAGTGATGATGTATAAGTTGTTATTATCTACTTCGTTACCATTTAAACCAAAAGAAATAGAACCAGTAATTTTGCGTCTTGATTTTTCTGTTTTTTCAATAAAATTTAAATATTTAACTAAAGTATCAGTAGATTCAGTTGTGGCATTTAAGTAATGTAAATTGTTTTTTATTTTACCTGTAATATCTAAAATGTCAGTTTTAGGGGCATCTTGTCCAAGCAAGCTTTTTGAAATACCTATTAAGACAATTAATAGGAGTTTTTTTATAAGAGGTTGCATTGTGAATAACTTTAAGATTAGTTCTCAAATTTAATTATCACTTTTAAACCAAAAAATCCCCAGTAGTGGGGATTTTTAAACTTTATTTTAATCTAATTTCTATTGATAGATTGGTATTTTTAGACCAACATAAACATCGGTAGTTTTTGATGTATCTGATATTAAATTTGATATTACAGAACTAGAGCCTACCATTAATGGCCCAAGTCTTAAACCGGTACCCCAGGCAAAATCTCCGTATTGTCTAAAACTTACTGGAGAATAAATGCTAAACCATTTGGTTTCTAAACGTGGCGATACTACAACAGAGTTTATGATACTGTTAGCATTAGCAGTATTCTTTTTAACTAATGATAAATTGGTTTGTAAACTGATGTATAATTTGTTTTTAATTTGATAATCAGCTAAAAAATGAAAGGCTGTAGGTAACTGTAATTTTTGAGAAGCGGTTGCTTCAGTAAATGTATAGTTATCATCTAAGAAATCTTCAGTATCGTCGTCTTCACTATAGCCAGAAGTATCGGCAGTACCATTTACATTATAAGTTGTAACGGTACTTTCGCTATAATCTATTGAGCCAATATCTGTTATAGACGCACCAATTTTTAATTTATATTTGTTTTGCTTTCTCGAAGTTAAGGAATCTTTAATTTTGTTGGGTCTAAATTCATAAGTAAATCCAATATCTGCACCAAAACCAGAAGTTAAGTTATCAAATTCAATATCGTCGTTGTCAAAATCTTGACTAATACCATAAACTAATTCTCCTGTAGTTGTAAGTGTTTCGTTTGCAGCACTATACTGCCCATTAAAATTAGGGCTATTTACAAATACACCACCAGCACCTTGAAGATATTTTAAGGTAACACCCGCTTTTAAAAAGTTAGTATCGTTATCCATAAGTATACGTCCGTAAACTAGACCAACTTCAGCCCAAGCATGTACTGTGCCTGTTAAGTTTTCAGAGTTAAAACTGAAATCTTCTGCAATATCAAAACCATCAGCTATACTTTCATAAAGTTCACCGTTGATATTATTTATGTTGAAAAAGGCTCTCACTCTACTCACAACACCAACACTACTTTTAGGGGATAGATTGAACATAAATGAAGGCCCTAAAACATCCGCATTTAAAAAGAAGTTATTGGCATTGGTTGGAAATTTTTCAGTATCCACATCAAAATCGAAACCATCTTCAGATTTAATAACGTCGCTTAAATTGATACCAAAATAATCACTACCGCCAAAAGCACTTGCAGAAACTAAGTTTATGTCTGCTTTATAACGAGAATCTACAACGTTGGATGGATTAGATGTTAAACCGTGTACTCCAGCATAATTATCTACTGCAAAGCCAACATAGCTTTGAGCATTTAAGAAAGAACAAATACTAATACTAAATAGTAAAAGGGAAGAGGTAATTAAATTTTTCATATTGAATATTGATTGGTTAATAATAGCTTTCAAACATACAAAAAGTGTGTAATAGAAAAAAATCCCCAGTAGTGGGGATTTTAAACTCACTAAACTAAACTAAAAATTAAACTACTGTTTTATTATACGTTTTATGAAAATATTGTCTTTAGTTTTTATATGAAATAAATACATGCCAGTATTTAAGTTACTTATATCCATAATAGTATTTTCCTTGATTAAATTTTTGCTCTAAAATTTTTCTTCCGTTAGTATCGAATAAAGTGGCATGAGCTTCTTTATAGTTTTCTAATTTTATATTGATGTTATTTTTAGTTGGGTTGGGGTAGATACTAAAACTATTTTTATCATTTTCATAAACTGATAAATTAGCATCAATGACTAGTATTATATCTGCCCTTATAATTACTAAATCTGGAATCAAATTATTAGTGATTTCACAATAATACACACCGCTATCAGATTCTTGTGAATTTGTAATAGTATAGCTACTTGCATTGGCTCCGTTTATAGCCACACTATCCTTAAACCATTGGTAGTTGTCGCCCACGCCTTTGGAGTTTTTATTTTTGTTGAGTCTGGTATCATCTATAGTCAAGGTAATGTCTGTTCCAGGTGCAAACTCCAAATCTAAAGGTGTGTCTTTTGTGCGTTGAGGAGAGTACAGCAAATTTGCGTAGTTGTTGGCCTGTACCAAGGGTTCTAAATCGTTAAAATCAAAGTAGCTATTACGAATATTAAGAAGGGTGTTGACACTCGAGTTTATAAATTCAGAAGGAATTGCACCTTCAAACATGTTGCTATGAGCAATAACGTAGTCTATTTCGGCAAGCTCAATAGGGAGTGTTCCCGTTAATCCACAATCTGATATTTCTAAACCTATCAAGTTTGGTAAATTGAACAATTCTGGCTGTAAAGGTTGCGTAAGTGGGATTGAAGTAATGTTTAACCATTCTAAATTTTGAAGATTGGCTATTTCTGGAGGAACTCCATTGGGCAAACGTAATTGCCTGTCGCCTTGTGACCCTAGGACTAATGATCTCAATTTTGTTAAGGTCCAAATTTCAGAAGGAACGTTGCCTGTAATGTTTTGTCCCAATATATTTAACCTTTCTAATTCTGTTAAATTTCCAACCTCCTTTGGTATTTCACCAGTAATTGATTCTCCAAATGGTAAGTTTAGTGCGGTTAGCCTACCATTTTCAGGATGGAAATGTAAAAACGGTGACCATTCATGTATTGGTACGTTTATGTTCCATGGGGTGTCCCAATTGGAGCCGTCCAATGCATTGTATATTGCTATAAGCGCATCATAATCTGGGTGGTTTGTTGGAAGGTCTCCTAATTTAAAATATTCACTTCTAAGGTCAAGCCCAGGGACAAGGTTGCTGGTTGCTATGTAATAATAATACCATTTATAGTCATCTGTAGTATTTATGGCAACATTTATGCTTTCGTCAGATGAAACAAAACCACCTTCGCTTCCATCTGAATTAATTCTATACCAGTTATAGTTATTTTGAGATCCCCTAACATTGGTACTGAACGTTGTTGAGTTTCCAACTCCTATGGCTTCGCTATAAAATTCACCTATATTCTTTTGTGGAGCGAATATAAAATCGTTACCCATTTGCACTTGGTATCTTGCGAATTCATTTTCAAAATCACCAAACTGAAAATTATTGTCCCACATATAGAGATACGTTAGGTTAGAGTTGTTTAATAGTAAGTTGGGCACATTACCGCTTAAGTTATTATTTTGAATTTCTATCCCTCCAAGCAGGATTAAATTAGCAATAGATTGCGGGATATTTCCTTTTAAATTATTATTGGATAACCCTAAATTAAATAAATTAGAAAAGTTTCCAATTTCAATTGGAATAATTCCAGATAGGTTATTATTGTTCAAATAAATGGATGTTACCCTTGAATTGCCATCTCCGTATAAAGTGCCAATGCCATACCAAGTATTTATTGGTGCATCCGTTAACCAATTGGTGTTGTTAGTCCAATTATCTCCATTTGTGGCATTGTAAAAGGCTACCAAATCATCATATTCTGGATGTAAACTAGGATTTCTATTTAGAGTAGATATTCCTGTTCTTGGTGTTAGTCCAGGAATTATAGAGTTAAAAGCATAACAGGTATAAACTCCCATTTCATTCAACTGAATATTTTCTAATTCTAATGATGTAGAATTCGCGCCAGGTATAGCATTGTTACCAAAAAACCATTGGTAATAGGTGTTCGTTCCACTTGCTGGTGCTGAAGTTAGTGTAACATTATCGCCAACATTCAAAGTTTGCTCTACAGTATGGTTTTCATCTAGATTTTGTTGGGGTGTGTATAAAAATTGAGAAATATTATTTTGGTAGAAAACAAACTCATCTTCAAAATCACCGAACTGGAAATTGTTGTTGTCAAAAGTCAAAACGAATAAATTCTGTTGAGTAAAATCTGGAATAGTACCAGTTAAATTGTTTATTCCTAAGCCTAATCTTGTCAAGTTTGGTAAATTTGTTAATTCATTTGGTATAAATCCTGATAAATTATTCACAGCAAGATCCAACCATTCTAGTGTTTGAATATTACCGAAATTCCTAGGTATTTCACCTACTAGATTGTTTTGAGCTAAATCAAGAAACGTAAGATTAGAGAGGTTTTCAATCGAATTTGGGATAGTACCATTTAGGTTATTTTGTCTTAAATTGATATGTGTTACTCTTCCATTAGTTTCGGTAATACCATACCAAGATGAAATAGGTTTTGTGATGTCTAACCAATTGGTGTTGTTGGACCAGTTATCACCGCTAAGTTCATTATATAAAGCTAATAAAGCACTATAATCTGGGTGATTAATAATATCTAATTCATTATTTCTGTAAACTTTTCCATAAACTTGTGCTGTAGAGAAATCACTTCCAATTATAAACAAGTCATCATCCCCATCTCCATCAATATCTTCTAAAAGGTTAATTTTTGTGTCGTATACACCGATTAAAGCATAATCGAACGATAAATCAAAAGTACCATCGCCATTACCAAAATAAATACTTGTATTTGCATTGTTTGATGCATCAAGACCACATAGAATTATATCTTGGTTACCGTCATTATTTAGATCTGAATTATCTATGGAACTGTAAGTATGGGCTACAGTAGAAAAATAAGATAGTTGGCCTTGGTAGGTGTAATACCCAGGAGCATCATCTCGGTTTAAGAATATTGTGGCAGATGTGTTTTGTCCACTTGTGTTGCTATTAGCCCCAGTAATTATTATATCCTCATCGGAATCATTGTCTACATCCAAGAATAAAAGACTTCCATTTCCAGAATTAAATTGATGGTACGGTTGCTCTGTAAAAGAACCAGAGCCATTATTAAAGTAATACTTAGTTAAGTATTCAGTACCATCATATCCCATGATAAATAAATCTAAATCATTATCTCCATCAATATCATGAAATTCACAATTACTTACTGATACTTGCGGGAAATCTGTATTACTTACAATAGAAAAAACACCATTACCATTATTTAAATAGAGGTTTGTAATTGCAGTAGCACCTATTTCTCCACTTAATATAAGGTCATTATCATTATCTCCATCAATATCACCAAATGCTATATCTCCACGGCTTATACCAATAAAATTATTTTGTGTGTCTTCGGTGAAATTGCCATTGCCGTCATTAAAATAAAGTTTGGTTACTCTGTTGTTTCCGTTGAATCCCAAATATATTATATCTTGATCATTATCTCCATCAGCATCAAAAAATGTAACTTTACTTATGGTGATGCCTTCAAAATTATTACTAGTACTTTCTGAAAAAATGCCATTACCGTCATTTAGGTAAAGTTTGGCAATATAAGTGCCAACTTGGTTTCCAGTAATAAATATATCCATGTCTCCATCATTGTCTACATCAGCTAAATCAGTAGAACCTTGATTTACAGATGGTATTCCAGAATTAGCAATTTCTTCAAAATAAAATTGAGCATTAATGAAAAAAGGAGCTAAAAAAACAGTACAATAGAGTAATAATCGTTTCATAATGAGAGGGTTTTAATTGATTAATTAATTGTTAGATAAATTTATGGAACACTTTAAAGCAAAAAAATCCCCAGTACTGGGGATTTTAAGGTAATTGGTCGAAAAGTTTATCGTTAAACGGTTGGTTTTTAACTATTGCTTGATTATGCGTTTATTTACTGTTCCAAATTTAGAGTGGAATTTTAAAATATACATACCTCTTGATAGTTCTGAAATATTTAATGTTTTATATGGCGTTTCAACTTTTGATACCAATTTACCTGTTACATCTATAATATCAACAGATTCTATTGTAGCTTCCGATATGATATTTATATAATTATGTGCAGGGTTAGGTATGACCTGTAAGTTTGAGTTTATTGAAATTGATGAAACTGATAATGTGTTTTTATCAACTTTAAACAACCAATAATCGGTATTGCCATTGGGAGCTTCTGTATTATCTCCAGATAATTCGTCTATACTACTAACTATTACAAAATTGCCATCGTTAGTTTGTATTATTTGCTCAGGATACTCGGTAGAATTTGTCCCAAAGGTTTTATCAGCTATTACATTACCATTTGTATCTAATTCCACCAACCATATATCGTTACTATTACTATTTTCAGTTTTGTCTCCAGATATATTCGATAATGTTTCTGCAACAAACATATAACCACCACTTGGCTTTTCAAATCCAAGAGGCCAATATTCATCATCAGAACCACCAACTGTATTTTGCCATTGTATATCTCCTGTACTATTTGTTTTTATAAACCATAAATCTGTACCTCCATTTGTGTTTTCTGTTTTTTCTCCTCCAATATCTGAGTTTGAATCACCAGCTAGAAGGTAACCTCCATCAGAAGTAAGAATTAAATTTGATATTGAACTAGTTGAATTAGTAGTAGTACCACCATAAGTTTTCTGCCAATCAATGGTATTTGTATTACTTATTTTAAGTAACCAGTAATCTTCATTATTACTTGAGTTTACAGTTTTATCTCCAGAAATACCAGATTCGGCAATAACTCCTAGTGCATAACCACCATCTGATGTTAACACAAGACCTGTAACCTCCTCATCAGCATCACCTCCAAAAGTTTTATCCCATACAAATGTACCAGTACTTGTTATTTTTATCATCCAAACATCTGTAAATCCTCTAGAGTTTTCAGATTTATCACCAGAAATATCAGAATCTGAGTCTCCTGCTATAATTAAATCATTAGTTGCTGTTTCTCTTATTGAAACAGCATATTCGTTACCAGAACCACCAAAAGTTTTATCCCAAATTTTAGTACCTAAATTATTTGTTTTTATAACCCAAAAATCAGTATTGCCTTTTGAGTTTTCAGATTTATCTCCAGAAATATTAGAGTTTGATTCGCCTACAATAACAAAACCACCATCTGAAGTTTCTATGGCCGATACTGGATAGTCATTACCACTACCACCAAAGGTTTTATCCCATTCTATAACGCCAACATTATTAGTTTTTACTATCCAATAATCTGTGCCACCTCTAGAAGTTTCAGATTTATCTCCAGCCATCCCTGATTCTGATAAACCAACGAGTAAAAAACCGCCATCAGATGTATAAATAACGTCTTCAATATCATCGTAGCTATCACCACCGATGGTGTTCTGCCATAAAATTTGTGCAGTTAAATTAAAACATGTGAAAATTGATAACGTAAAAAGAAGAGATAATTGTTTCATAATTAAGAGTTTTAATAATTAATACCTCTTCAAATTTATGAAACGGAGTAAAGCCAAAAAACCCCCAGTACTGGGGATTTTTAATATTAAATTCAATAATATGTTAATCTGGTTTTTTGTTTTTGGATGTAAAAATATTATACCCTAAGCCCAAACCTAACCACGGTAAAGCATTGTAATCCCAACTTTGTCCAATTTTTCCACTTGCATGATCCCAGCCTGTAATTAAACCAACCTCAAAATTATTATATTCAAGCATTAACCCAATAAATGGCGTTAATGTACTAATGTTTGTTTCTGAGGTTACATCAGAATTTTCCATTGTTAACTTAGAAGAACCAATACTAATTCCTCCAAAAAGACTTAAATAACTACTGCCATTAGAAGCAATGCGCCTTCTAACACCTGCAGAGAGTCCAATGTTTGCATTGCCTTCAAAATCAAAGTAGCGTTTTTTTTCAGTATCGTCTTTACCATCTCCTGGTCGGATTTTTACTGGTATCGTTACTGCTGTACTTACGAAACTCCATTTGGGTTTGTCTCCATCATAAATTCTTGTATAATTAACTACTTGAAGTTCAGTAAGTCCAAATAACCTATTTTCGAAATCTGAATCATCAAAAATTTGAATTACATATAATTGTTGACTTGGATCTTTTTTTAAAATTTTCAATAATGCACCTTTAGGTAATTCTGCTCTAATACCTTTGGAGTTTATTTGAGGTTGGTCGTTTGCAAATTCTGAAATGGTAATGTTGGTTCTGCCAATTAACGGAGAAGTACTTTGAGTCTCTGTTAATTCCAGAGCTTTTATGTTTTTAGTAAGTTCATAAAAGTATCCTAATTTAATATCATTTTGCCCACAGGCTTGATATTGAAAAATTAAAATAAAGTTTATAAAAATAAGCGTAGTAAGGGAATTTTTCATAGTTATTGGTCTTAAAATTTATATTTCTTCTCCAAAGCATACCGCAGCAATTCGCCTTTACCTTGAAGTCCTAGAATTCGCACCATGTTTTTTCGATGTGTGTCTACGGTATGAATCCCAATAAATAAAATATCAGCTATTTCTCGAGAGGTTTTACCTTGAGCAATAAGTTCTAGAATTTCAATTTGACGTTTGGTTAAAATACCTTTTGACTTGTTTGAAGCTTCAGAATTTAAAATATTGGTGTTAATATTGGCATCAAAATAAGTTTCTCCATTATACACAGAAATAATTGCTTTATGCACTTCTTCAAGTGATGAGTTTTTTAAAATATAACCAGATGCCCCAGCATTTAACATTTGCTGAATAGCTTCGGTTTGATCAAACAT
Source organism: Jejuia sp. G7-7 (assembly GCF_055808955.1). Classification (NCBI taxonomy): domain Bacteria; kingdom Pseudomonadati; phylum Bacteroidota; class Flavobacteriia; order Flavobacteriales; family Flavobacteriaceae; genus Jejuia; species Jejuia sp. G7-7. The sequence goes on along the minus strand of NZ_JBVVSZ010000001.1, from coordinate 944,196 downwards.
AGTAAACGCCAAAATTTTGATAGACGGGTAGTTTTTCTTAATGTGTTTGGCAGCTTCAATGCCATCCATTTTTGGCATTCTTATATCGGTCAAGACAACATTAGGCTGTTTTTTTCTACAATTTCTAAAAGCGCTTCTCCATCATTGGCGGTGCCTACAATGGAAATGCCATCTTCGTAATCTAAAAGTAATTTTATACCATCAATTAGGGACTGGTGGTCTTCTGCTATAGCTAGTTTTATCATATCGGGATATCTATTATTATGGTAGTGCCTTTTTTAGGTTCAGATTCTATGGTCAAATTGCCATTTAAGTGTTCTACACGTTTGTCGATACTACTAATACCCATGCCTTTATTTTTGGTTGTAACTTGGCTTGGGTTAAAACCTTTGCCATTATCTTCAATCATTATGTTTAGGGTTTCTTCATGATTGGTTAAATGTATATTTGCTTCGGTAGCTTCAGCATGTTTAATAACGTTGGTAATTAATTCCTGGATTATTCTAAAAATTGTCAATTCTAAGCTGTTTTCCAAACGATTTTCTAAACCATGATCAATCACATCAACTGTTATTTTGTTGGAGGCTGAAATTTTATCCGCCATATTCTGTACTGCAATCAGTAAGCCTTGTTTGGCGATTACACCAGAATTTTTAGCATGGGCTATAGAACGTACTTTATGGTAAGCTTCATCTAGTAGGGTAGTGGTTTTATCAAATAATTCGGGTGTTTTTTTGTTTTTTAAAACTTCAAAATGCAATTTTACGGTTGCCATAAGTCCACCTAAGTCGTCATGTAAATCATTGGCAATACGTTGACGTTCTTTTTCTTGGCCTTCAATCATCGCATCAATACTAACTAATTCTTGTTCTTTTAAAACTGTTGCTAGTTTTTGGGTTTCAAGTGTTTTTTCTTGCTCAGCTAGTTTTTGTTTTTTTCTTGTGTTTTTATGGATTAAAAATGCTGTAATCCCACCAAAAAAATGAATGCTAAAGCTCCTAAAAGTAAATTTTTATTTTGTTTCCGCTTACTTTCTATTTCTAGGTTATCGGCGCGTAGTTTTTCGTTGTCGTATTGCTCTTTGATGTCAGAAATAAGTACGTTTTGTTCTTTAAGATTTATAAGTTCTTTTATGGAATCATATTTATACAAATAGTCATAAGCTTTTTCCCAATTCTTCATGTGATAGTAGGTTGTCGACATGTTATTGAATAAGATTTTTTTACTTTTTCTATTGAGTTTGGGTAAATTCATTATTTCAGCTTCAGCATAATAAACTAATGAACTGTCAAATTTTTTAGCCCTTCTATAAACATTCCCAATGTTGTTAAAAAGATTAAATTTTTTATTTATGTCTTTATTTAATAAAGTGTCTTGATAGAGTGTTTTTAAAGCTTTATTGTAATAAAATAAAGCGGAGTCATTTTTTTTGTATTTTATGCTATATAGCAAACCCATAAGAGAGAAAAGTTCACTTTTAGAATAAAAATCTTTATGTGACTTGGGTAGAGATAAAGCTTTCTTAAAGTAGTGTTTTGCTGAATCTAACAAATTTTCTTTGTAAAAGGCTATCCCAATGTTTGCGTAATAGTATGAAAGCCATTTTGTTTTTTTCTTGTTTTGAATAATCAAATATGTCTTTTAAATATTTATCCGATTTAAAATTTAAGTTGTTTTGACTTTTTAGTACTTCAAAAATACTAACTTTTAGTTCAATTATTTTTTCTTTAATTTCCAGAGTTTCATATTGATTTAAAGATTTATGATAATAAATTAGAGATGAATCTGCTTGATTTATATTATCAAAAGAATTTCCTACTAAAAAATTTAATTTTGCTTTTGTCTTTTCATCAAGTAAATTGTTTTTTTTGCTTTTGTGAATTTTAATTATCTCCTCATAGTTTTTTCTGGAGAAAAGAGAATCTATTCTGTTAAAAATAGAATAATCCTCTTGTGCATAATTAATTTGGCACAAGAGGATAAATAATATTATGGGGATGGTTTTATTATGGAATAGTGCTTCCGCCATCTTCATCTGGTCTTAAATTATTTTTGTCAGGATCACAACCACTAGCATTAATACTGTCGTTAATTTCTTGGTAATTTGAGCATTTAAACACAGTATTACTATATTTAATAATATGCTTGTAATTAAAATTATTAGTATTTATGGTAATAATACATAATTTTTTAAGGTTGCTGTTATATCTTAGTTTAGAGATGTCAAATTTCCTTTTAATCAAATATTTAGCTTCACAATCAGTTTCGGAGCCATCGTTGTTTTTTTGTTCAAACCGATAACTAAGACATTGAATTTATTATTGGAAATGTTTACACATGTTTCGATTTTCAATGCTTTGTCAGAAACAGGAATATTAATATCTAATATGTTATTTTTTATGGTGCCAAATGCTTGATACCTTTTGTGTTGCTGAGTACGATTCTGTATGTCAATGATTTGTTGGTTTCTCAAATCAAGGTTCAACCCGTAAATTTCAGTAAAATATTTCTCAATATCATATAAATCATCTGATAAGCTATCGTTTTTAGCTTTCATTGTTAATAAATCTTCTTCACAATTCTTATCTAATTTTGACTGATTAGTTTCATTCTTACATTGAGATAAAAAAATGGACATGCCAAATAAAATCATTATGATTTTCATAATTCAAAGGGTTTTATGGTTAGTTATATTGCAAACTTCAATAAAAAGTAAGCAATAAAAAATACCCGTTACTGGGTATATTTCTCATTTAAGTTAAAAGAAATTAAAAAGACGACTTTAAAAAATAGACAAAACGCAAATAAAACCGAAGTAAGGTTTTACATGAAGAAAAACTTAATAGCACTTATCATTCCAATAAAACCAATAAAAGCCAATAGCACCCAAAAGCTACCTTTATAAAACTTTTTATGCAGTTTTAAATCTCTGCGATAGGTATAACCAATAACAATAGCAAAGACGATGAAGAAGATAATTCCAAAAATGATTTGACCTTTACTAAACATATAGTTATTTTTATGCAAATTTAATTAATAAAGATGAGATTCCCGCCTTTGCGGTAATAACAAAACAAGTATTTATGAAGAATAAAATTGACGCTGTAAAAGCATTTCATACCGCATTTAAAATTGGACATAGAGAAACACCAAAAGCAGATTTGGGGTTAGATAAAAACACCTTGCGTTTCAACTTAATGAAAGAAGAAAACGAAGAGTATTTTGAAGCAGCAAATAATAACGATTTAGTAGAGGTTGCTGATGCTCTAGGCGATATGCTTTACATTTTATGTGGTACAATTATAGAGCACGGTATGCAATATAAAATAGAAGAAGTTTTTGAAGAAATACAACGTAGTAACATGAGTAAACTAGGGGAGAACGGACAGCCTATTTATCGTGAAGATGGAAAAGTTTTAAAAGGACCAAATTATTTTAAGCCAAATATAGAAGAGATTTTAAATAAATAGACTTTTGTTATTCTGAATTTGATACAGAATCTCGAAAAAAATTATTTAGTATTAAATAACAAAGAGAAGCAATTTGCTTCTCTTTGTTATTAGTTGAGTATTTCCTTCCCAATTGGGAAGAGATAGGAAGGGCTTTTTCTAAACCTTAACACGCCATCCAAAAGGATCTTCCACTTTATTAGTCTGAATATCCGTAATTCGCTTTTTAAGATAATCAGCATACGGTTTCTCTATTTTTGGCAAATCATAATCAGTATCTTTATATCCAAAACCAGCAATAGGAGAAATAACCGCTGCAGTACCAGCACCAAACATTTCTTTAAGCGATCCATTTTTGGCAGCTTCAACAACTTCGGTAACAGTTATTTTTCTAACCTCTACTGGAATATTTTCAGATTCGGCCAATTCAATAATACTTTTTCGAGTAATACCATCCAAAATCCTATCACTAGTAGGTCCCGTAATTAAAGTATCATTAATACGTACAAAAATATTCATTGCACCAGCTTCCTCAATATATTCATGCTCATGGTCGTCTGTCCAAATTACCTGTTGATAGCCTTTAGCTTTAGCTAATTGGGTTGGGTAAAACTGACCCGCATAATTTCCACCAGCCTTAGCAAAACCTACACCGCCATTAGCAGAACGAGAATATGTTTCTTCAATTAAAACTTTTACTTCGCCTGAAAAATAAGATCCCGAAGGTGCAGTACAAATCACAAACTTGTATTCATCGGCAGGGGAGGCATGGAATCCATTTCCAGATGCAAATACAAACGGACGAATATATAATGAGCTTCCATCATTAGTAGGAATCCAATCTTTGTCCAATTCCAACAAAGCCTTTAAGCCATCCATAAAATAGGCCTCAGGCAATTCAGGAATAGCCAAACGTTTTGCCGAAATATTTAAACGCTTACAGTTATCTTCAGGTCTAAATAACCAGACATTTTTAGCGGCATCTTTGTATGCTTTCATGCCCTCAAAAATCGATTGTCCGTAATGGAAAATCTTAGCCGAAGGGTCTAAGGTAATAGGCTGGTAAGGCATAATTTTAGGCGCTTGCCAATTGCCATCCTTATAGTCGCATACAAGCATGTGGTCTGAAAATACGCTTCCAAACTTTAAATCATCAAAATCTACATCGTTAATCTTTGTAGCTTTGGTTTTTATAATCTCGATGTCTTTGATTATAGCACTCATGTCTTGTTATTTTAGCCTACAAATTTATAAAAATCATTGTCAAAAAAACGGTATATTTACATAAAAGCGTTAAAATTCAAATTTTTATTCAATGAAACCTATAATACTACTCATAATCTGCATTTTAACTTTAAGTTCATGCGAAGATAAACACGCTTCTTTCGGCAAAAAAATTATAGCAGATGATGCCGTTGCAGCAAAATCAATGGCAGCACATTACCAAACCATGCAACAAGGCGATAGCATAAATTCCAAGATAAAAGCCAAAGTAAATAACGTATGCCAAGCCAAAGGCTGCTGGATGACGTTAAATTTAGCCGATGGAAAAGAGGTTATGGTAAAATTTAAAGACTACGGTTTTTTTGTGCCAAAAGATATTTCAGGAAAAGAAGTTATCGTAAACGGAAAAGCTTATGTAAAAGAAGTTTCGGTAGATGAACAGCGTCATTACGCCGAAGATGCAGGGAAATCTCCAGAAGATATAGCCGCAATCACAACACCAAAACGCACCTATTCTTTTGAAGCCGATGGTGTTTTAATAACACAATAAATTAATAGTATTAAGCCTTTAAAGTTTTTGGGCGTTACCCCGAAAAGGGGTCGGGCTTTCCTCTATATCTTTTTTAAGCGTCATAGCGAGGACGAAGGACGTGGCTATCTGTTAAATGTTAGTTCAAAATAAGGTTTGTTGGTTTTATTCTTAAAAAAGGATGCCGTTGCAATCCCTAACGCAGGCAAATCTGCAATAATCAGTAATAACTAACAATCTTAAATCATATTTATAAAATTCTAAAAGTAAAACATGAAAAGACAAGTTGTAATAACAGCCGATGGGTCTTCAACCATACATCTTCCAGATTGGGACGAGCAGTACCATTCTAAACACGGCGCCATTCAAGAAGCATATCATGTATTTATAAAACACGGCTTACATCATTTCGTTAGTTCTGAACTTGTTTCAGAATCTCATCAGGAAATCTCAATCCTAGAAATAGGTTTCGGCACAGGGTTAAACGCATTCATCACTTTATTAGAAGCCGAAACATTAAATATAAACATCAATTATAATGGGGTAGAAGCATACCCAGTTCCTCCAGAAGAAGTTTCACTTTTAAATTATCCTTCAGAATTAAAAGTAAAAGAAAAAACAACAACTGTTTGGGCAATTACACCAATTATCATGGGAAAAACACCATCAAATCAATCCACAATTCAGTTTAAAAAAACAACAAAAAATGTTTCATCAAATTGATGATAAAAATGAATACAACCTCATTTATTTCGATGCCTTTGGCGCTAGAGTACAACCCGAACTTTGGACAGAAAACATCTTCCAACTCATGTATAACGCACTAAAAGAGAATGGCGTTTTGGTAACCTATTCCGCAAAGGGAAGTGTACGTAGAGCCATGCAATCCGTAGGTTTCACAGTAGAAAGACTCCAAGGTCCACCTGGAAAACGAGAAATGCTTAGAGCAACTAAGTGAGTTTTCAGAAGTAGCATCCAAAAATATTATAACCCTTTATTTATCATTCCTAAACTCTTTGCGTCTTTGCGAGAGAATTTTTTTAAGTTTTAGGTCACAGTCACAGTCACAGTCACAGTCACAGTTACAGTCACAGTTACAGTATTCAGTAGTAATGTCTATGATTTCAATATTCTGAATCAATTTTCCACCCAAGCTCAAATGCACCGTCATTTGTCACCAGTCTTCTGTCCATTTATTTCATCCACTTCAACTGTTAAACCTAACTTAAACCTTTAGTATCTCCATACCACATTTTGTAACTTTAATAAAAAAAGATAAATGCGCATATTAATTACAGGAGCAACGGGGATGATAGGTCAGGAAATAGTAAAACTGTGCCATTCTAAAGCTATAAATGTCAATTATTTAACTACTAGGAAGTCTAAAATTACCGATACAGAAAATTACAAAGGCTTTCATTGGAATCCAGATACCAAAGAAATAGATACTGATTGTTTTAAAGACGTAGAAGCCATAATACATCTAGCAGGTGCCACAATTTCAAAGCGGTGGACAGAAAGTTACAAGCAAATAGTTTTAAAAAGCAGAGTAGAAAGCACAGAATTACTGATTAACACACTAAAGGGATTAACACATTCAGTAAAACAAGTAGTTTCAGCGAGTGCCATTGGAATTTATCCAGACTCGTTAACCAATTATTACGACCAAACTCATGAAGAAATAAGTACTTCATTTTTAGGAGAAGTCGTAAACGCATGGGAAGCAGTAGTTGATAGGTTTTCAGAAGTTAATGTGTTAGTTTCCAAAGTTAGAATAGGTTTGGTATTAAGTGATAAAGGCGGCGCTTTAAAAGAAATAGTGAAGCCCATAAAATATGGCGTTGGAGCAGCTTTTGGTAGTGGTAAACAATGGCAATCTTGGATACATATAAAAGATTTAGCAAGAGTATTTCTATATGTTTTAGAGCATAAACTAACTGGTATTTATAATGGCGTAGCACCAAACCCTGTAACAAATAAAGAGCTTACCAAAACCGCAGCAAGCGTTTTAAATAAACCACTTTTTCTGCCAAACATTCCAAAGTTTGTTATGAAATTAGCTTTAGGAGAAATGCATATTATCCTATTTGAAAGCCAACGTGTAAGCTCTAAAGAAATTGAAAACAAAGGCTTTCAATTTGAATATTATTGCTTAAAATCTGCTTTACAGGATTTGTTGGGGTAAGCAAATATTAAATTTCTATTTAAAATAAATTACAGAGGTTTTGGAAATTCTATAAGGCGAAAATTGTCTTCATCAATTTCAAGAATATTAGTTTTAAAAAACTCCCATTCCATTATCTCATCATAGGAATTATATTTGTCGTAATCATATGCCTTAATTCCATCATTTAGTTCTAAATCATTTGTTGTATGGAAAAATGAATCTTCTAATGCATTAATAATTGAATTTGGTAACGACAAACGAGGAACAATCTTTTCCATACCATCTTCTGCAAAAACTTTGTAAGTCCAATACATGCTTCTGCTTACAAATTGACTACCTGTTCTCGTATTCAATCGTTTGTTTAGAGCAACAGAGTAATAATCTACATCGCTATTACTAGCATTTAATTTAATCGATGTATTTGATACTTCTACACTCGCAGTCCAATTTGGAATATTAAGTTCTATTTCTCCATCAGCACCTTGAGTAATATATGTTATTCCATTTTTACTATAAGAAAATCGGTTACGATATTGACTTAGTCCAGATATAATAGGTAAATCTAAATAATCAATACTTTCTTGATCAGGTTCGGTTGCATCATATATAAGATGACCTTGATTTAGTTCTAATTCTGCTTCGTTTTTAAACCCATTTCTTAACCAAAATAATGAGCCATTGTCGTGGTCTGGCATATCTATCTTTGTGGTTTCTTCAGCATTTATGAATTGATTTGCATCAATTTCTTTATTGGTATTTCCTGTATCTGGGGTAAAACTCAAGTAATCGTAACTTTCCTTTTTTCCAATTAAGCTTGATGCTAACCCCACGAAACTCTTTCTTAAATAAATGGGTCTATCTGCATTATGTTTAATTGTTATGGTAGAGTATTGTGCAGTACCAGAATATGGACTGGCTCCATAGCCATAACCAGTTGCATAGTAGCGTGGTTGATTTTCAAAAGGAACATTATTAATTTTTAAATCTAAGGTGTGACTAAATTGAAGAGGCATTTCCGCAATTTCAGGAAGTTTTGAGCTGCCCAACAAGAGTTTGAAAGTTGAAATATTAAAAAGTTTTAATCTTCCATTTAATTTTACAGCATTATCGGCTTTAGAAATATAAACTTTTTCATCAAGAATTATTTTATCGGTATAAATTTTTTGTTTTCCACTTGAAATTAAAGTGCTTTCAAGTTCAGTACCATCCAAATTGTTGAAAAATAACCAATGCTGATTTTCATCAATTTCATGAGGATTAAACTCGTATTCCAATAAAAGGTGCTTAATTTCAACAGAAAATGTTTTAGATGTTTCGTTACCCAAAGCGTCTTTTGATACTACTATAAAATCTGTTTGACCAACAGCTAGTGCATATGGGCTTAAGTTTACATCAAATTGCTTTTCTGTACTAGCAGCAAGTTCTTTACCATCATGAAATATTTTAGTTTCTGTAGTGGAATCGTCAACAACACTAACTGATATTTTAGTGGATTTTTCAATAATCCCAGATAACCCATTAACTGTAAGTACTGGTTTTAAAATATCAACAATTTTATCATCCTCGGCAGGATTATCAGATTTGCTACATGATAAAATGATTAAGGATATAAAGGAAATAAGTAGGATTCTAATTTTCATAAGTTTGAAAGATTTAATTTTGTTTATGTAAAATAATAAGCAACTAAAAACAAGTTCCGGGTATTGGTTTTTCTATACAATTTCCTTCTCCAAAACAGACAGTTTCAGTTTCGCAGCCTTCTTCTTTTTTTGTACATGAAACTATATTTAGAATTATAACGCATAGTATGATATATTTTAATCTATTCAATATTTTAAGGTGATTCATATTATTTAATTTATTCTTGATAATGTTAGCAAATAATTACATAAAAAGGCGTAATCTAATATATTTTGTATGTTATTTAAACAAAAGTAGTTGAAATTTTTGATAACTTCAAAAACTATAATTTGAAAACAAAAAAACCACCTCAAAAGGTGGTTTTAAAATAATATTTCCGTCAGCTAAATTACTAATTAAGCCTTTTTTAGCCGTAACGTTAATCTTTAATTCAATATCATCATTAATAAATTTATCTCCTAAATTATCAAAGAACGATTTAGAACCATATTGTACATTCCATTTAGAACGGTCAATAGTAAAAGTTTCACTCGTTAAACTTACTATACCAGCAGTTTCGGAAACAGATACAGGAATTGTAATGTTATTTTTAACGCCTTTAATGGTTAAGTTTCCAGAAAGCATTGTTTTACCATCAGTTTCGCTTACACCAGTTACTTCAAAAGCAGAACTTGGGTGTTTTTCAACATCAAAGAAATCATCATTTTTTAAATGGCCAACTAACTTTGCATTGCCTTTTTCTTCAGCAGGAATATCTAAAACAGTAATAGATGTCATATCAATTAAAAAAGAGCCACTTTCAATAGTATTTCCACTAAGTGCAAAAACTCCAGAGTCTAACTTAATAGTTCCGTTATGAGAACCTGTAGGTTTAAAACCTTTCCATTCAATTGCAGATGCCTCGGTATCTACAGTATACTTAACTGCTTCTACTTTTGCTTCAGCAGCGGCTTCGGCAGCACTTGTTTCAGCTTCTTTAGCTTTGTCTTTACAACCAACTAACGCTAATGCTAGAGCTCCAACGCATAAGATATTTCTAAAATTCATTTTCATTTGTATTCAATTTTTAAAGTTAAGTGTCAAATTTAAACAAATTGTTTTACAGAATAAAAAAAGTTAAACAAAATTTGTGTCAAATTAATTAATGACAATGTGGCATTTTAACAATATTGGCAGTACTTTTGCCAACCGAAATGTAGTAGTGTTTAATTAGATACACCATGAGTAAAAAAGATAAAGCAAAAGATATACAAGAAGAGCAACTAAACGGCGCCGAAAATCAGGCTGCAGCAGTTGAAGAACAAGAGCATGAAGCAGTTGAGGAATTAACTGTTGAAGAAAAATTACAAGAAGAAGTTCAAAAAGAAAAGGATAAATTTTTACGCTTATTTGCAGAGTTTGAAAACTATAAAAAACGTACTTCTAGAGAGCGCGTAGAATTATTTAAAACTGCAGGAAAAGAAGTAATGATTGAGTTATTACCTGTTCTTGACGATTTTGAACGTGCTTTAACACACATTGAAGACGATAAAGAAGCTGAAGAATTACGTAAAGGTGTGTTATTAATTTACCAAAAATTGCTATCCACCTTAGAGAAAAAGGGATTAGCTATTGTTGAAGTGTCTCAAGGTGATACTTTTAATGCTGATATTCACACGGCAATCACACAAATACCTGTACCAAGTGATGATTTAAAGGGTAAAATTGTTGATGTAGTTGAAAAAGGATACAAACTTGGAGAAACTATTATTCGTTTTCCTAAAGTAGTTGTAGGTCAATAAAATAGAAATATGGCAAAGAGAGATTTTTACGAAATATTAGGCATAAATAAAGGTGCATCTGCAGCAGAAATTAAAAAGGCTTATAGAAAAAAGCTATAGAGTTTCATCCTGATAAAAATCCAGATGATAAAGATGCTGAAGCTAAATTTAAAGAAGCAGCCGAAGCTTATGAAGTATTAAGTGACGACAATAAAAAAGCACGTTACGACCAATATGGACATCAGGCCTTTGAAGGTGGAGGTGGCTTTGGTGGTGGTGGCATGAATATGGATGACATATTCAGTCAGTTTGGTGATATTTTCGGTGGAGGTGGCTTTGGCGGCGGTTTCTCTGGTTTTGGTGGCGGAGGCGGTCAACGTCGTGTAAAAGGTAGTAACCTTCGTATTCGTGTAAAATTATCACTTGAAGAAATTGCCAACGGTGTTGAGAAAAAGATAAAAGTAAAACGTAAAATTCAAGCGCCAGGAACAACTTATAAAACTTGTTCTACTTGTAATGGTGCGGGTCAAGTTACACGTATAACAAATACTATATTAGGCAGAATGCAGACGTCTGCCCCTTGTAATGCTTGTGGTGGTGCAGGGCAAACTATTGATAAAAAACCTGCTGATGCTGATGCTCAAGGTTTAAAAGTTTCAGAAGAAACAGTTTCTATTAAAATACCTGCTGGTGTTGTTGATGGTATGCAACTCAAAGTTTCAGGAAAAGGTAATGAAGCTCCTGGAAATGGAATTTCAGGAGATTTATTAGTGGCCATTGAAGAAATAGATCATGTAAACTTGCAGCGAGAAGGCGATAACTTACATTATGATTTGTACGTGAGTTTCCCAGAAGCAGTTTTAGGAACTTCAAAAGAAATAGATACTGTTACTGGTAAAGTACGTATCAAAGTTGAAGCTGGTGTACAATCTGGTAAAATCTTACGCTTACGCGGAAAGGGAATTCCTAGCATAAATGGTTACGGAAAAGGCGATTTGTTAGTTCATGTTAATGTTTGGACACCCAAAACGTTGAATAAAGAACAGAAAGAGTTTTTTGAAACTATGTTGGATGATGACCATTTTTCACCAAAACCAGAAACGTCAGATAAATCATTTTTTGAAAAAGTAAAGGATATGTTTTCTTAGTTGAAAATCAATATGCTAGATTTTAAAATTCCGTGAAAGCGGAATTTTTTTATGTAAGTGTTAACTTATTCTAATAGTTTTGCTATTAGTTCAGAAAAAAACTATATTTGATTATCGCTAATTAACTTTAGTGATAATTTTTCTTTTTCATAGCAATTTTTTTCCCATCCTTGATTTTATCGAGGGTGGGTTTTGTTTTTAGGACGTTTTACACTACTTTTTTGCTTTATATTTTCTTTACTTACTTAATAAAGGCTCAACTACATTTAATATCTTTACAACTCCTTATCAATTAAAAATTGTGAATGAATAACATATTAGAAGTAAATGGTGCAAGTAAAAAATTTGGAGATTTTACTGCATTAAATAATGTTTCTATTTCTGTGCCAAAAGGTAGTATTTATGGTCTTCTAGGACCCAATGGTGCTGGAAAAACTACTTTAATAAGAATTATTAATCAAATTACTTTGCCTGATTCTGGTTCTGTAAAGCTTGATGGAGAGCTGCTTAATAGCTCTCACATAAAAGATATAGGTTATCTCCCAGAAGAACGTGGTTTATATAAATCCATGAAAGTTGGAGAACAAGCTTTGTATTTAGCACAACTAAAAGGTTTAAGTAAAATGCAAGCAAAAGAACGCTTAAAATATTGGTTTGACAGATTAGAAATAGGAGATTGGTGGAACAAGAAAATTCAGGAGCTTTCAAAGGGTATGGCGCAAAAAATTCAGTTTGTGGTAACTGTTTTGCACGAACCTAAGCTACTTATTTTTGATGAACCATTTTCAGGCTTTGACCCTATTAATGCCAATTTAATTAAAGATGAAATTTTGCGTTTACGCGAAAATGGTGCTACGGTTATATTTTCTACACACCGCATGGAATCAGTTGAGGAATTATGTGATGATATTGCTTTAATCCACAAATCGAATAAAATTTTGGATGGTAAAATTTTGGACGTAAAACGAAGTTATAAAACTAATACTTATGAGGTTGGTGTTAAAACATCTGATACCGCAATTCTTGAAAATGAATTATCAAAGACCTTTGAAATTTCACAAGCAAATTTTAAAACCTTAAATGAAGAATTAAAGTTAAACATAAAGCTTAATGAAAACCAGCAACCTAATGATTTGTTGAATTATTTAACATCGAAAGGAGAAGTGTCTCATTTTGTGGAGTTAATTCCTAGTGTTAATGATATTTTTATTCAAACTGTAACTCAAAATAACCTACAATAATTGATGAATCATTTACCTCTAATTATAAAGCGTGAGTATCTGTCTAAAGTTAAAAATAAATCGTTTATTATAATGACATTTTTAAGTCCTATTATCATGATAGTGCTTGTTAGTGTAGTTGCATATTTATCACAAGTAAATAATGATAAAGTTCGAGTTATTTCAATTTTAGATGAATCTGGATTAGTAAAAGATGTTTTTGAAAATAACGAGACTACTACATATCACATATTAGATGGTGTTTCTTTAGATGTAGCAAAAGAAATGATAATAGAGTCTTCGGGGTATGGACTATTGCATATTCAAAATAATAGTGATATCAATTTACTTTCTAAAGGGATTCGATTTTACTCAAAAGATTCGCCTTCACTTTCCACAATTTCAAGTTTAGAGAATAAATTAACAAAACGACTCACAAAATTAAATTATGAAAATTTAGAGATTGATATTGCTAAAATAGAAGCATCAAAAGTTAATGTCACAATTTTTCAAGAAAATTTTGAAGGAGAAACATCTTCAACTACTGATAATGTTATCAAACTCATTTTTGGAGGCGCAGCAGGGTATTTGCTGTTTATGTTTATCATTATTTATGGAAACATGATTATGCGAAGTGTTATTGAAGAAAAACCAGTAGAATTATAGAAATAATAGTGTCTTCTGTAAAACCAATACAACTCATGCTTGGTAAAATTATTGGGACTTCTTTGGCTGGAATTACTCAATTTACCATATGGATTGTGCTGGGTAGTATTTTACTTTTCGTAGTTTCTGCTATATTGGGAATAGATATGGCGCAAATGCAAACACCACAGCAAGCAGTTATAGAACAAGCCATGGAAAACCCTGATATTAATGTGAAAATTCAAGAAGTATTAAAAGGGTTTTATAATTTACCACTAGCCAATTTAATTATAGCTTTTGTTCTGTTTTTTATAAGTGGTTACCTATTATACAGTTCGCTTTATGCAGCAATAGGGGCTGCAGTTGATAACGAAACAGATACACAACAATTTATGCTTCCAATAATAATGCCTCTAATATTAGCAGTTTATATTGGGATTTTTACGGTTATTGAAGATCCTCATGGAACAGTATCTACTGTGTTTTCTTTTATACCGCTTACTTCTCCAGTAGTAATGTTAATGCGTATTCCTTTTGGTGTGCCCATATGGCAACAAATACTATCTTTACTTATATTAATTGCGACTTTTATATTTACTGTTTGGATAGCTGCCAAAATATACAGAGTGGGAATTTTAATGTATGGCAAAAAGCCAACCTACAGAGAATTAATCAAATGGATTAAATATTAATGTATCAGGAAATAGAGAACATAAAAGAAGAGATTGAGAAAAGTTCTATTTGGTCTAAAATTGGCGAGATATTGAATACTGACCTGTCAATTACAAAGGATATAAGTATTACAATTAAAGGCGTTTTACTTGTTATATTTGTGATTTTTATCACTTCTTTAGTTTTAAATATCGCTAGAAGAGTATTAACGAGGCGATTGCCTGATGATGATAAAACTAAGTTTAAAATTTTGTTTGGTTATGGTAAATGGATAGTTTATCTCATTATCCTGTTAATTACCTTTAATGCTATTGGTGTAAATGTTACTGCTGTTTTTGCAGCATCTGCGGCTTTATTAATTGGTGTTGGTTTAGCTTTGCAAACATTGTTTCAAGATATTATTGCTGGTGTTTTAATTCTTTTAGATCAAACCATTCATGTTGGAGATATTATAGAAATTGATGGTAAAGTAGGTAGAGTAGAAGAAGTTAAATTAAGAACCACAAGAGCAGTAACAAGAGACAATAAAGTTCTTATTATTCCACATCATTTATATCTAACCAATAGCTTGTACAATTGGACTCAAAATGGATCAACCACCAGAGAAAGTGTTACAATAGGCGTTGCCTATGGTAGTGATGTGCAATTGGTTAAAAAACTATTAATAGAAGCCGCATCAAGCAATGATAAGGTTTTAGTACATCCAGCTCCATATGTGTTTTTTGATAATTTTGGAGATAGCGCTCTAGAATTCAGGTTAGTATTTACAATAAATGATAGTTTTCAAGGCGTAATTCCAAAAAGTGAAATTCGTTTTGAAATAGATAGGTTATTTAGAGCTCATAACATTTCCATACCTTTCCCTCAAAGAGATATTCATATTATTCAGAAACCTTTAGAAAAAGATTCAAAAGAATAGTATGAGTTATAGGTTAAAATGGTTTTTATGTATTTTGCTATTCATAGGTGTTTGTAACTCTAGTTTTGCGCAATTAACCGATTTGGCACGATTAGAATATTCGTTTATTCCTCAGAGTAATTCAGAAGATCAATATACTCGATTAAGAGCACTTTTAAATTTTCCTATAGAAATAAAAGAAGATTGTTATTTTATAATAGGAGCAGAGTATAATAATATCATTTTAAATCTTGAAGAAGATTATCCATTTGATGTCAATAAATTAAATCGAATACATGTTATAGATTTAAGTTTAGCATATACATTTAAATGGAATGAAAAATGGAGAGTAGGTTTAAAGTTAAATCCAAGAATTGCTTCAACATTAACAAAGAGTTTGGGATCTGATGATTATTTTATGAATGGCGGCCTATTTTTGATTAATGATAGAACAAAAGAAGAAAATTTAAAAAGACCATATCGTTTAATTTTAGGATTAACCTATAACGCTACAACAGGAATACCATTTCCGCTACCTTTTGTAAGTTATTTTAGAGCCATAAACGAAAAATGGAGCTTTAATGTAGGTGTACCAAAATCTAATTTAAAATATGCCGTAAATTCTAAAAACAATGTACAAGCGTTTGTAGCTTTGGATGGTTATTTAGCACATTTACAAGAAGAATATATTATTAATGGTCAAGAAGTAGATCATATATCATTATCGGTAGCTGTTGGTGGTTTAGGCTACGAATATTTATTTAGTAAACATTTGGTAGGGTATTTGTATACAGGCTACACATTCAGATTAAATAATGTATTACGTAATAAAAATAGAGATGAAGTTTTTAAATTAGACAACATAAATGCGTTTTACTTAAGAACAGGAATAAAATTTAAAATATAAAATTATGCCGAAAATATTAATAATTGAAGATGAAGCTGCTATTAGACGTGTGTTGGTTAAAATTCTTTCAGAAGAAAGTGATACTTATAAAGTAGAAGAAGCTGATGATGGTTTAAGCGGAATAGAAAAGATAAAGAAAGAAGATTATGATTTGGTACTTTGTGATATTAAGATGCCAAAAATGGATGGTGTTGAAGTATTAGAAGCTACTAGAAAACTAAAACCAGAAACTCCAATTGTAATGATTTCTGGCCATGGCGATTTAGATACTGCAGTAAATACAATGCGTTTAGGGGCTTTTGATTATATCTCAAAACCGCCAGATTTAAATCGATTATTAAATACCGTTAGAAATGCTTTAGACCGAAAAGAGCTAGTTATTGAAAACAAAATTCTTAAGAAAAAAGTCAGTAAGAAATATGAAATGATTGGAGAGAGCGATTCCATCTCTCAAATTAAAGATATTATTGATAAAGTAGCTCCTACAGATGCTAGAGTTTTAATTACTGGACCAAACGGAACAGGTAAAGAATTAGTTGCACATTGGTTACACGAAAAGAGCGAACGTGTTAAAGCACCAATGATAGAAGTTAATTGTGCTGCAATACCAAGTGAACTTATTGAAAGTGAGTTGTTTGGCCATGTAAAAGGTGCCTTTACAAGTGCTAATAAAGATAGGGCAGGTAAATTTGAAGCAGCAAACGGTGGTACTATTTTTCTAGATGAAATAGGAGATATGAGTTTATCGGCTCAAGCTAAAGTGCTTCGTGCTTTACAAGAAAGTAGAATTCAACGAGTTGGTAGTGATAAAGACATTAAAGTGAATGTAAGAGTTGTAGCAGCTACAAATAAAAACCTTAAAAAAGAAATTGAGGATGGTAAATTCCGTGAAGACTTATACCATAGACTAGCTGTTATTTTAATTAAAGTACCAGCTTTAAATGAAAGGCGAGACGATATTCCTATGCTAATAAACCATTTTTCAAAAAGATTTCAGATGAACAAGGTACTGCTCTAAAGAACTTTTCTGATAAAGCTATAAAATTACTTCAAGATTATGATTGGACAGGAAACATTCGAGAATTACGTAATGTTGTAGAACGTTTAATTATCTTAGGAGGAACTGAAGTTAGCGAACAAGATGTAAAACTATTTGCAAGTAAATAAGATATTATGGAAGATATTAATTTAGAAGATTTTAAAGTTACAAGTAAAATACAGCTTAGTAATTGTACTACTAACTTAAACTTACAAGTAGAAGATAATGATGTAAAGAAAGAATTAAAAAAGGTTAGAAAAGACTTAGGGAAGCTTCAAGATACCATGTATGCACATGGAAAATATGCTGCTTTAATTTGTTTACAAGGCATGGATACTTCTGGAAAGGATAGTTTAATCCGTGAAGTGTTTAAAGATTTTAATGTTCGTGGTGTAGAAGTGCATAGTTTTAAAGTGCCTACAGAATTAGAGTTAAACCATGATTATTTATGGAGACATTACATTGCGCTGCCTTCAAGAGGAAAGTTTGGTATATTTAACAGAACCCATTATGAGAATGTTTTGGTAACCAGAGTCCATCCTAATTATATTTTAGGCGAAAACTTACCAGATATAAATTCTGTTGAGGATATAGACGACCAGTTTTGGGATAAACGTTTTGACCAAATCAATAATTTTGAAAAGCATATTGCTGAAAATGGTACACTTATTTTTAAGTTCTTTTTGAATTTATCAAAGGATGAGCAAAAAAACAGATTATTACGTCGCTTAAATAAACAGGAAAAAAATTGGAAATTTTCTGCTGGCGATTTAAAAGAGCGTAAACTTTGGGATAACTATCAGGAGTGTTACGAAGATGCTATTAATAGAACATCCAAGCCTCATGCGCCTTGGTATACTATTCCTGCAGATAATAAACCTGTTGCAAGATATATGGTTGCTAAAATTTTGTATGATACATTAAAATCATATACTGATATTGTAGAACCAGAATTAGATGATAAAACAAAAGCTAATTTATCGTTGTATAAGGAACAGTTGGAGAGTGAATAGTTAAACTATTTTCTAATGAAAACGAAAACGTGGTTTTATATTTTAATTACTTCTATAATTGTTGCTGGTTGTCAACAATCAAAAAATAAAATTGAACCAAGGAATTTGCATGTTTTCGATTTAGACTCTTTAAAACGTATAGAAAACTATAAGTTGCATATTATAAATTCGGATAGTTTAATTAAATATCAATATCTCAATTTAAATAATAAAAAGAAGGACATATCATTAACTTATAATATTAACTCAAGACTTATACGTTTTGGGGATACAGACTTTAAATGTGAAACTAAATTTTCATACTCGAATCTTAATTTATCGAAAAATAAATTTAATTTGTTACAATCCATAGATTCTTGGGATGATGGAAATGGTCCAATGCTGTTTAATCAAGACTATGGTATTTTAAATATCGATAACGGTTGGGGTTTGCAACTCATTTTTATGAACACAAATAGTGAAAATACAGCTGCTAGTATTTTAGAAAAACTAAAAGAGGTTAATTATCCTCAGGTTCAGGAAAAGTAATATGCTGATATGCTCCAATGTCGGTACTAGCAGTTCTATTAACTTCTAATATATCATTTGGTACCTGACTCGCAAATGTTGAATTTCCTTGACCATTTGCAGCAGAATCATCACCAATAATCAGCATGTTTTTACTTGGATCTTTAAAATCAGGGTCTTCATTAAAAATTATACCTTCATAAAGAGAGGTGTTTTCAAAATCGTAATTATCACCAGTAAAATTGTTGTTTCTATCTTCAAAGCGAACTAAACAATTAGTGAATTTAAAATTGAAACTCACAGCTTCATCTTCAACTTCATCTAATAGAAATTCAGGATTATCGTTTCCGTAGATAATGCAATTATTAAAATTGGCTTCAGTTAAATCAGCAACTATAGCGGTTTCATCTTCATCAATCACAAAATTATTAATTAAAAGTGCGGGTAAGGGTCTAAAGCTGTTTTGCCAATAATTAGCAATGGTGCAATGTGTAAAATTATATTTTCCACCAAAAGTAGCTGCAAGTGAAGATTGACCAGCATTATTTAAAACCACATTTTTTCCAGTAATGGAAGTGTTTCTTCCTAAAATACCGAAACTTCCAGAATTATATATTTGCGAATTGTTAATGGTTAATTTATTAAAAAAGCTATTGGCATTGCCATCACATAAAATACCAACAAGAGCATTTTTTATAGTGGCATAGTTAAATGTATTGTTAATACTGCCATCTAAAATCCAAATAGTTCCCCATTGCCCTGGTCTTTCCGAAAAGTTTGGCTCTAATCTATCAGCTTCAAAAATTACTTCGTTATCTAAAGTTTCTTGATCTGGGCTATAAGCGCCATTCACATTTATTGAGGCTCCAGCTTGTACAATAATTCCAGAGTTTTCGTGAAAATGCAATCTAGCACCAGCTTCTATATTCAATGTTTGTCCACTTGGTACTGCAGCAAAACCATAAATAACATAAGGTTTTTCATTGGTAAGGGTTAACTCATTGGGTGAAAATTCACGTCCTTGTAAATTAGTAATAACTTGTTGCCCGCCAATATTAAGCGTAAGTGTATCCACTATTTTTGTGGTGTTATCCCTGTTTGGATATATAAAAACTGCATCCTTAACTAAGGTAACTAACTCAACTTTTTGCATGTTTCCTCCAGAATCAAATTCAATTTGGTCGTTATATAAAAATTCACCATTTATATTTGGAGTAGTATTGATATCAAGTGTAGTTTCAACAAAGATAAATAGACTATCATTTGCCAATAACTCAATGTTTTCGAAGGTCTTTCCAGCAATTCCATCAACACTTAGTCTGTATTGAGATGCATCACCCGTTGCTAATCTTACACTAGGTATTAGAATGTCATCATCACTTTTATTGTAAACTTTTAGGTTATACGTACTAGAACCAATGTTTGTGAAAACCGTATCTAAATAAACTGTGTCTCTTGAAAATTCAAGACTTCCAGTACTTGGAGCAAATTCAAAATCTTTACGACAAGAACTCCAAAGAATTAAAAAACATATGGTAATTGTAAAGTAGATATAGCGTTTCATTAAAGCAAAAGTAATTAATGGCTAAAAATATAACTTTTGAAAAGAAGAATTATTATGAAATCACTTTTTTACTGAAAAAGAATCTATTGTTTTCTCATATTCTCGGGTGATTTCTAAAAATTCATTACTAAATTTAAATAAAGAATCTAAAAAGACCACTTTGTTTTCTTCTGAAGTTAACTGTTTATTCAAATTTTTAGAATCACAGTAATCCAAAAAAAGGTGTGCGTATTCTTGCGGTATATTTAAATCTTGATTTAGTAATCTCAAATTGAATAGTTTGTCTTTTTTAAAAAGAGAATCTAGAGTTTTATAAGTGATTAATTCTACAGGTTGTACTTTAGGCTTGTCTTTCTTTTTAAAAAGTTTACCTATCAATTTAGCAACTTCAACAAAATTAATACCACTAGAATATGAGGATTTGGGCATGTACAAATGGGGATTGTTTTTCATGTCATTAGCTAATTGAAGTCCAGTATTTTCTGAATATTCAATAGGGTTAAATGTTTTGACTTTTTCATCAATTACTAGAACTTCCCCGAGCTCATTCAATATTTTTTTTAGTTCAAAAACGACAATATTATTGAAATCACTAGGTTTTAGTATTACACTTTTTTCATGATGAAATAGTGATTCAAATATCAATGTATCCTTCACGCTTGCAGCAATTATAAAACTACCTTCGTTATCTGTATAAGTTTTTGTTTTTTTACTAATATTAAAAATCTTGATGCCTTTAACGGTAGATTCATTATCATAAACTTTCCCTTTTATGCTTTGAGAATACATTGAAAAAGGGAATAGTGCTAAAATAAGAATTCTTAATACCATGGTTTTTTATAATGAATTTCAAATTAAAGTATTTTGACAAATAGGTTATATAGTATTAAGATACTTTAACACAAAGATTAAAGAACTCTTAACATTTTAATAAAAAAACCTGATAGTTTTTTACGACATATCAGGTTCTCAGTTGAGTAAAATTTAGTTTAAGTTGTTTTTTTATAAAAGAGCTTTTATCATTTTTACAGCAGTTTCAGCAGTAATATCTCGTTGTGGAGAGCCAAACATTTCGTAACCTACCATAAACTTCTTGACAGACGCGCTCCTTAATAAAGGTGGGTAAAAACTCATATGAAAATGCCAATGTTTGTTTTCATTACCGTCAGTTGGAGATTGATGAATACCACTAGAATAAGGAAAAGAAGTATTAAACAACTTGTCGTATGCTTTGGTTAACACAGCTATGGCTTCTCCATATTGCAATGTTTCAGCATCAGTCATATCCAAAATATTTGCCATTTGTCGTTTTGGAACAATCATGGCTTCAAAAGGCCATATTGCCCAAAATGGTACAAGAACCACAAAGCCATCATTCTCAAAAATAATACGCTCTTGTTTTTCTAATTCCTGATTTAGATAATCCCCCAAGAGGCTACTATTATTCTTATTATAGTAATTTAATTGTTGTGTGTTTTTCTTATCTACTTCGTTTGGTAGGGTAGACTGACTCCAAATTTGCCCATGTGGGTGCGGATTACTACAACCCATTACAGCACCTTTATTTTCAAAAATTTGAACGTAATTAATATTAGGGTTTGCTGCCAATTCTTTATATTCTCTTTGCCATGCAAAAACTACCTTTTGAATTTCAGTAGCAGACATATCTGCCAAACTTTTTGAGTGATCTGGACTAAAACAAATTACTTTACAAATTCCTGTTTCACTTTCAGCAACCAACAATCCGTCATTAACAGTAAATGTTGGAGAATCACTTTGAAGTGCTGCAAAATCGTTAGTAAAAACAAAAACATCAGTATATTTTGGGTTTACTTCTCCGTTGATTCTGGTATTTCCAGCGCATAAATAACATGATTCATCATATTCAGGACGTTTTTCGTTATTTACGGCTTCATTTTGTCCCTGCCATGGTCTTTTTGCACGGTGCGGAGATACTAAAACCCATTCTCCAGTAAGAATATTAAAACGCTTATGCGAATAATCTTGTAAATCTGTATTCTTCATTATTATAATTTATATTTCGTTGGTTATTTTACTATTCGTGTTCCGTCAGCTAATTGAATAAAATATACAGAACATTCTTTATTAAATTTTTTCTTGTATGCATTTGATGCGGTTTCGGCAAATGCTTTAGCTTCTTTCTTTGCTATCAAATTAATGGTACAGCCTCCAAAGCCACCACCCATCATTCTTGCACCCAAAACATGCTTATTCTTTTTAGCTTGTTCAACTAGGTAATCTAATTCATCACAACTTACTTTATACTGGTTTGATAAACCTTCATGAGATTGATAGATTAAAGCTCCAAGGGTTTCTAAATCATCATTTTCAATAGCTTTAGCAGCCTTTATTGTTCTGGCAATTTCTTGAATAATATACAATGCCTTTTGATAGTTTGCAGGAGTTACTTTATCTATAACAGTTTCTAAATCTGCCTCAGTTGCATCTCTTAATGCTTTTATACCTAGTAATTCAGAAACTCGTTCACAAGCTGAACGTCTATCATTGTAGGCACTATCAGATAAACTATGCTTAACATTAGTATTGATAAGCATTAATTGGTGATCTTTAAAGTCTATTTTGTATGGTTTAGATTTTATGGTTCTACAATCCAAGTGCAATGCGTTATCTTTTATACCAAACATACTAGCGTATTGATCCATAATACCACAATTCACACCAACATAATTATGTTCTGCTTTTTGAGATATCAAAATCATATCTTCTTTAGATAGTCCTAGTTCAAACAATTCATTTAAACCAAAAACTATACTATTTTCCAAAGCAGCTGAGGATGACATGCCCGCACCACCAGGAATATCACCTTTAAAAATGACATTAAAATCTCCTACAACTTTGTTTCTGTTTTGAATTTCTGCAACTACACCAAATACGTAATTTTCCCAATTACCTTCTGTTGTAGGATTGAGCTTGTCTAATTCAAATTCAATTGTACTATCTAAATCTAGAGCAATCGCAGTACAATGACCAGAATCACTTTTTTGAATAGCAGCAGCAATACCTTTATCTACAGCAGCGGGAAAAACAAACCCGTCGTTATAATCAGTATGTTCTCCAATAATATTTATTCTTCCTGGAGAAAAAATAAGTAATGGGTCGGTTTTAAAAGTTTTAATAAATGTCTTTTTTACATCTTTAATTAATGTTGCGCTCATTTTGGTTTGTTTAGTTGTTAATTATTTTTAAGCCCCAATTTATAGTATGTGAAGCATTTGGTTGCAAAGTTTCTAGCCCAATTGCGTTATTAAAACTATCAGAAACCCCAGTTGTAGGTTCTATAGCAATAACATTTTGCTTTGGTGGTGTATAGACTTGAAGGTAGTTTTTTGTTCCAGATGCGTTAAATTCTAAATTGTATTTGGGTGTTTTAAAAGTTACTTTATCGGTGTTTAAAACCCAACAATCATCCAATTGTTGATTTTTTAAACTCAATTTACCTGTATTTTCTATATCTGTAATTCCAGTTGTAATATTTCGCTCTCCAAGTATTAGTTTTTGATGGCTATCAAAATTTAATTCACTTTTATTTAAGTTGTCACTTATAAAATATGGATGCCAGCCTAAGGTAAAAGGAAAAGGTTTAGAGTATGTATTTGTAATAGTTACTTCCAAGCTTATGGCATCTTTCTTAAAAGTATAATTCACTTTTATTTTATAAGTGAACGGAAAACCTTTGGAATTACTGTTTTCAATATATTCTAATACTACTTTAGCTTCATGATCTGTAACATCCTGCTGAATAACTTTAAATGTTTTATTGTACACTAAACCATGAAGTGCATTTTGTTCTTCTTCTTGATTTTTTCCAAGTTGAAAACGTTCTCCGTTAAACTCATATACACCATCTTTGATACGATTGGCAAAAGGAAATAAAATGGCAGAAGCGTAAGTGCTATCATATGTAAGCGGGCTTAAATCTTGAATTATTGCATGACCACCAATAGTAAGTTCTTGAAGACTTGCGCCTTGATCTAAATAAATTTTACCATTAACTGATTTATCAGAGTTTTTTATTTCTAAAATGTTTTGGTTTGTAACCTGATTGATTGTGTACACAAATTATCTATTTTAAAGTGAATGTCTTAGTATTAATTGATTTGGGTTTTCTATATGTGTTTGTTCTTTATTCTGAATCATTGTAGCTAAACGTATACCCATTGCAGTAAAATCTGTTGAAATTGTAGTGATACCTCCTTCAACTATTTCCTTAAGTAGTGTGTCATTGTAAGAAATAATGCCTATGTCTTTTGACAAAATGAGATTTTTATCTTTCATTTGCTTAATTACACGCAATAAATTCTTGTCATCTGGGATAATATATAATTCTCCTTTTTTAAGGGTTTTATCATATAAAGAATCAATAACAAGATAGGACATATTTTTATTTTCACAAAACGAAATAAATCCATCACGCATGCCTTGAGGTTGTTTATCGTTTGAAAAAACTAAAATTAATTCGTTATATTTTTTGATATCGTTATAAGCTTTACTGAGGCTATCAAAAATATCTTTTTCAAAATTTTGATAAATTCCAGGATATTGTTTTAGTTTTTCTGGCATTTGATCTAGAATATAAACCTTGTCTTCTGGCAACTTTTTTAAAATACTTTCTGTATTTTTTAAATTAGCTGGCATTATAATATAGTGATTGTAATCTCCAATATTATCTTCTATTATTTTACTGAAAACATGATGGTTAAAATGATGAAAGTAAATGTCTACTTCAATACCTTCGTCTAAATTTATAATAAAAGAGTTGTATAAATCTTCTTTAAAAGAATTTAATTCATCAAAGAGTAAAAGCACCTTTTGCTTAACGTTTACATTTTCACTTGTTACATAATACCCTTTTCCAACTACCGATTGAATAATGCCTCTAGTTTTTAATTCGTTAAAAGCCATTAAAACTGTATCTCTAGAGAGTTTGTGCTCATCTTTAACACTATTGATAGATGGTATTTGATCTCCTTTTTTTAGTTGACCACGAATAATAGCCTTTTCAATAGAGAAAACAATTTGTTGATATTTTGGAGTGCCTATTTTGTTTTTTATCTCAATCATTGGGTACAAATATATATAAAAATAATTTAAAAACCTACTAGACCCTACTAGTTGGTTTTATTATTTACTCACAGAAACATTTCATAAGATTGACAACAACATTTCTTTAAATATAAATACATATATTTGGAACTTTAATACTAACTAAAACTAAATATTTAATTATGACAGCAGGATTTGATACATTAGATTATGTTGTATTTGTTGCTTACGCCATCTTAATTTTGGGTGTAGGTTTATGGGTATCGCGTGATAAGGATGGACATGAAAAAAATGCGGAAGATTATTTCTTGGCAAGTAAATCGTTACCATGGTGGGCAATTGGAACATCTTTAATTGCAGCAAACATTTCAGCAGAACAATTTATCGGAATGTCTGGTTCTGGATTTGCATTGGGTTTAGCTATTGCATCTTATGAATGGATGGCTGCATTAACATTAATTATTGTTGGTAAGTACTTTTTGCCAATATTTATTGAAAAAGGATTATACACAATTCCTGAGTTTGTTGAAAAACGGTTTTCAACTAACCTAAAAACCATTTTGGCTATATTTTGGTTGGGCTTATACATTTTTGTAAACCTTGCTTCAGTTTTATACCTAGGAGGATTGGCTATTGAAACCATTATGGGGGTAGATATGATGTATGCCATTGTAGGTTTGGCATTATTTGCTGCAGCTTACTCATTATATGGTGGTTTATCAGCTGTTGCTTGGACAGATGTTATACAAGTTGTATTTCTAGTTTTAGGTGGTCTAGTGACAACTTATTTAGCTCTAAATACGGTTTCTGGAGGTGAAGGTGTTTTAGCTGGATTCTCAAAAGTGGTTGAAGCTGCTCCAGAAAAAATTCCATATGATCTTGGATGAATCTAATGATAACTATGTTAATTTACCTGGTATATGGGTATTGGTTGGTGGTTTATGGGTTGCTAATATTTATTATTGGGGATTCAATCAATATATCATTCAAAGAACTTTAGCAGCTAAGTCCCTAAAAGAATCTCAAAAGGGTATTTTATTGGCTGCTTGTTTAAAACTAGTTATTCCATTGATAGTAGTTATTCCAGGTATTGCAGCTTACGTAATGGTTAACGATCCGTCAATTATGGCTAATTTGGGTGAAGTAGGTATGCTTAACGTACCTTCTACGGATCAAGCTGATAAAGCATACCCTTGGTTATTACAATTTTTACCAACAGGACTTAAAGGTGTAGCATTTGCTGCTTTAGCTGCCGCAATTGTATCCTCTTTAGCGTCTATGTTAAATTCTACATCAACCATTTTTACAATGGATATTTATAAGCAATACATTAATCCTAAGGCGAATGATAAAGCTACAGTAAATATGGGGCGTATTTCTGCCGCGATAGCTTTGATTATTGCAGTTATTGTTGCGCCATTATTAGGTGGTATTGACCAAGCATTCCAGTTTATTCAAGAGTATACAGGTATTGTAAGTCCAGGTATATTAGCGGTATTCTTATTAGGTTTATTCTGGAAAAAACTACAAACAATGCAGCAATTTGGGGTGCAGTATTATCTATACCAATAGCATTAGCATTGAAATTTTTACCAAAGTATGTAGATGCTTTCTCATTTTTGGAGCCATGGATGCATCAAATGGGAATAGCAACTGTATTATCAATAATTGTTATTATGGTAATTAGTCATTTAGAAAATAAAGGTGCTGATGATTCTAAAGGAATTGAACTATCTAAGGATTTATTCAAAACGTCTCCGTTATTTAATATAGGATCTTTTGCAGTATGTATTGTTCTAGCAGTACTATATTCTATGTTCTGGTAGAAAATAATTCTAAACATATTTATAAAAGCCCTACTTTTTTAAGTAGGGCTTTTTTGTTGGCGTAAAAATTTAATTTGGATAGTTTGTTACTATCTTTAGATGTTTTGTAGTGTTTGGAGCTTCTCAATTTTATTAAGTTTGGACATTCTTCAAATTTATAAAAGAATAAATAATCATAAAATATTTCAAATGAATAGAATGAAAAATAATTTTCTATTAGTTATAACAATTATTTCATTAGTAGGATTTCAAAATATTGAAGGACAAACCAAAAATTTTGATGCCTCATGGAAGTTTTTTAATGCTGAAGCTAAAGGTGCTGAAAAAGTTGATTTTAATGATTCGCAATGGCGCAACCTAAATTTACCTCACGACTGGGCAATCGAAGGCCCTTTCGATATAAAATACAATGCCCGTTCTGGTGGTTTGCCATTCCATGGTACAGGTTGGTATCGAAAAAACTTCAAAATGGATAGAAATGCCAAAGGTAAAGTGGTACGTATAGAGTTTGAAGGCGCTATGTACAATGCACATATATGGGTAAACGGACAGTTTATTGGAAACAGACCTTATGGATACATTGGTTTTGAATTTGATATTAGTAAATATTTAAAATATGATGACTCAGACAACGTAATTGCAGTCCGTTTAAAACCAGAAGATTTATCTACAAGATGGTATCCTGGAGCTGGTATTTACCGTTCTGTTTGGCTGAAAATTGATAATAAAGTGCATATCGGGCATTGGGGAACTAATATTACCACACCAACAGTTACAGAAAAACTAGCCGTTGTTCAGAATGAAACAACTGTTATAAACAATACAGATGCATCAGTAAAAGCTAATGTAAAACACGAGTATTTTTCGCCAGAAGGAAATAAAGTAGCCACAATAGATGAAGATATCAACATTGCTGCTAATACCTCTGGGGTTTCTGGTACATGGTGTAATATCGAAAACCCTAAACGTTGGGATATTTACAAACCTAATCTTTATAACGTTGAAACTACAGTTGCAGTAAATGGAAAAGTTACTGATACTTATAAATCTCGCATAGGTTTAAGATCTATTGCTTTCACAAAAGATGGTTTCTTTTTAAATAACAAACAAGTGCGTTTTAATGGTGTGTGTTTGCATCATGATAATGGGGCTTTAGGAGCTGCGGTATATAAAAGAGCAGATGAAAGAAAACTTCAAATTATGAAAAACATGGGAGTTAATGCTATAAGAACAAGTCATAATCCGCCATCTAGAGCTTTTTTAGAAGCCTGTGATGAATTAGGATTGGTAGTTTTAGATGAAGCTTTTGATGTCTGGAAAATGCTAAAAGTCCCTAATGGTTATAATTTGTTTTTTGATGATTGGGCAGAACGTGATTTAAAAGACATGATACGAAGAGACCGAAACCATCCATCAATAATTATGTGGAGTACAGGCAATGAAATTATTGAACAAAGGGATAAACAGTATGGCTGGAAAGTAGCCAAAATGCTAAATGATGTTTGTAAAGCAATAGACCCAACACGTCCTTCAACCATGGGAATGAATAACTATATTAATCCTTATACTTTTAATTTTGCGCAACAAGTAGATATTGCAGGAGTAAACTATAAGCCTACAAAGTATAGCGAAATAAGAGATCTGTTTCCAGAATTACTGTTGTATGGCTCAGAAACTTCAAGTTGCACGAGTAGTAGAGGCGTCTATCATTTACCAATAGAAAAATACCAAACACACGAATCTAAACACGTAACGAGTTATGATTTAATTGGACCTCCATGGGCGTATCCACCAGATATTGAATTTCATTTTCAAGAACAAAATCAATATGTAATGGGTGAGTTTATTTGGACAGGGTTTGATTATTTAGGAGAGCCAACACCATATGGAGGAAAAGACAATTCTACAAACGGTTATTGGAATGCTGATTGGCCGTCTCGTAGTTCTTATTTTGGAGCCGTAGACTTGTGTGGTTTTCCAAAAGATAGATTCTATTTATACCAAAGTCAATGGACAACAGAACCTATGGTTCACTTACTACCACATTGGAATTGGAAAGGCATGGAAGGACAAACAGTACCTGTGTATTGTTATACAAACTGCGATTCAGCAGAATTATTTGTCAACGGAAAATCAATGGGTAAAAAAATAAAAGGTAAAGATTTAACAGAAATAAACGTTGATTTTTTAAGGTATGAACCCAAAACGTTTCAATCAAAATACAGATTATCTTGGGATGTGCCATATGAAGCAGGAGATATAAAAGTAGTAGGTTATAAAGACGGTAAACCCGTAAAGGAAGAACAAATTTATACAGCTGGAAAACCGGCCAAAATCAGTTTGTCTGTTGATAGAAAAGAAATTGATGCAGACGGAAGAGATTTAGCATACGTTACAGTTAGAATTGAAGATGAAAACGGAAATCTTTGCCCTAATGCTGATAATCAAGTATTCTTTTCAACTAAAGGAGAAGGGGGAGTTATTGCAGTAGATAATGGAAATCAAACTAGCGTCGAGTCTTTTCAAGCAAGTCATAGAAAAGCTTTTAGTGGGATGTGTTTAGCGATACTTCGTTCTAATACTAAAAGCGGAAATATTAAATTATACGCTAAATCTAAAGGCTTAAAAAGCAACAGCATTTCTGTAGTAACTAAATAAATCGAACTAAAAATGAAGACATTGAATAAAATTTCAACTCTATTCTTGATAATGATGGTAAGTTCAATATATGGACAAAAAGCACCTCATTTCAATGAAGGAGAAGATCCAAAACCATCAAATAAAAATTGGAAATTGATTAAAAACATGTCCGATGAATTTGAAGGCAAAAAAGTAAATGAAAAAAAATGGCAAATCTCTGGGCAAGGATGGAAAGGACGTGCTCCAGGTTTATTTCTTGCAGAAAATGTTTCAGTAAGTGATGGGAGCTTACAAATAATGACAACCAAATTACCAAAAACAACTGTAAAATATGGTAAAACATATACCCATGGCGGCGGTTATGTTGGTTCTAGATTTGGTATGACATACGGTTATTATGAGTGTGAAATGAAAGCCAATAAGACATTTATGTCTTCTACTTTTTGGTTGATTAATGAGGGTAAAGGCTTAAAAGGATGTGATAAAAGAACAACGGAATTAGATATTCAAGAGTGTGTTGGGCAAATTGTAAATGACGCCGAATGGATGAAATATTTTGACCAATCCATGAATTCAAATACACATAGTAGAAATATTCCTGAAGGATGCAACTATGAAAAGGGAACTAGTAAAGGTGGAGGTCCAGCAGGAGGAAAAGTTTATGATGATTTTCATGTGTATGGGGTGTGGTGGAAAAGTAAAGATGAAGTATTATTCTTTTTAGATGGAAAATTAGTTAAAAAAGTAACACCACCTGCAGATTTTGATATTGCAATGCATTTGAGACTAGTTGTAGAAACTTATGATTGGAATCCTGTTCCACCAGATGGAGGTATGAATGGTTCCATAGAAGATAGAACAACAACTTACAACTGGGTACGCTCTTGGAAGTTAGTAGACTAATAAATTATGAATATAACTAAAAATACACTTCTAATAAGCTTATTACTTTTGGCAACCCTAAGTTGTACAAAAGAACAATTACACCAGCCACAATTTGCTCATGGAGAAGACCCCAAACCAGATTCTAAAAAATGGATTTTAGTCGAAGATTTATCAGATGAATTTGAAGGGAATACACTTAGCAATAAATGGACTACAACTGGGCAAAACTGGATTGGTAGGGCTCCTGGGTTATTTCTGCCCGAGAACATAAAAGTGGATGATGGTACTTTGCAAGTTACTACAGTAAAACTCCCAGAATCCATAACGAAACAAAATAAAATATTTACACATGGTGGAGGTCATGTGATGTCTAAAAATACCATGACTTATGGGTACTACGAATGTAGATTAAAAGCTAATAAAACTTTCATGTCTTCTACGTTTTGGTTGTATAATGAAAAAAAGATGGTGAAGGCTGTGATAAAAGAAACACAGAGTTAGATATTCAAGAATCTGTTGGTCAAATAACAGGAGAAGATATTGAAGATCTTAGCAAATTTTTACATCATATGAATTTTAACACCCATAGTAGAAATATTGAGGAAGGCTGTGATGTTGCTAAAGGTATTATTGGTGGAAAAGCGCCAATTGGCTCTAAAGTATATGACGATTTTCATGTGTTTGGAGCTTGGTGGAAAAGTAAAGATGAAATTTTATTCTTTTTGGATGGTAAGTTTGTTGAAAAAGTGAAGCCTGTAGGCGATTTTAACCTTCCAATGCACATAAGAATGGTTGTAGAAACCTATAATTGGAATCCACCACCAAAAGATGGAGGTATGAATATGCCTGTAGAAGATAGAACTACTTATTACGATTGGGTACGCACTTGGAAATTAGCAAATTAGTAATACTTTAAAGAAATGAAAAATGAATTTTGCTTCATAAAAGGTTTAATAGTTGTATTAGTTTTTTTAACATCAAGTATTCAAGCACAAGACAAACCAAATATTTTGGTAATTCTTGCTGATGATTTGGGTTATGCAGATTTAGGTTTTACAGGCTCAAAAGATATTAAAACACCTAATTTAGATGAGCTAGCAAATAATGGTGTAATTATAAAAAATGGATATGTTACACATCCGTACTGTGGGCCATCTAGAGCTGGATTGATTACAGGGCGTTATCAAGCACGTTTCGGTTTGGAAATAAACCTTACCAACTCGCCTTTTGACATGTATAATGGTTTGCCACTTACAGAACAAACTTTTGCTAATCGTTTACAAAAATCTGGTTATAAAACAGGAGTTATTGGTAAATGGCATTTAGGAGGTTCAGACCCATTTCATCCAAATAATAGAGGTTTTGATTATTTCTATGGGTTTTTATCAGGCGGACATTCGTATTTTCCAAATAATGTAAAGACACACATGCCTTTAATAAATCCTAAGACCAATGCCCCACATTATGGTGCAAATGAAGGGAGTTATTGGCCATTAACAAGAAATAATAAAGCCGCAGAGTTTAATGAGTATTTAACCACAGCATTAAGTAATGATGCAGCAGAATTTGTAAAAAATAGTGATGATAAACCATTTTGCCTCTATTTAGCTTATAATGCACCGCACATGCCATTGGAAGCTCCAAAGGAAACAATAGAAAAATACATCCATATAAAAGATAAAAAACGACGTACATACTCGGCAATGGTAGATGAACTAGATCAAGGAATTGGTGTGGTTGTAGATGCTTTAAAAAAGTCTGGAAAGTTTGATAATACATTAATCTTCTTTTTATCTGATAATGGAGGCGCAATAAAAAAAGGGATGACTTTTGCAAATAATGGATATTTTAAAGAAGGAAAAGGCAGTATGTACGAGGGTGGTTCTCATGTTCCCTTTATTGTGCATTGGCCTAACGGAAACTTTAAAACTGGCGAATTTAATGGTTTAGTATCTGCACTTGATATTGCTGCGACTTCAGTAGCTTTAGGACAAGGAGATACATCAGGAAAACCTTTAGAGGGTGTTAATTTAATTCCTTATTTAAAAGGAGAAAAGTCAGGTTCTCCACATGATGCTTTGTATTGGAGAATGCAAGATGGTGTTGCTTGGGCAGTTAGAACAGTTGATGCTAAATTTTTAAAAAAAGGAAAATTGGCATTATTCAACATGGCGGATGATCCTTATGAGGATGAAAATATAATAAACAATTCTCCAAAACTCCGAAAAGAACTTGCTAAACTTTGGAACGATTGGAATAAAGAAAACATAGGGAATATTTATTTACAAGCTAATCCATATCAAAAAAACGATTAGAGATGTACAAAAAACTTTATGATGATTTACTAGATAAAGCAAAGAAAAAACAACTTTTGGTCATCGAATAATATCGTATTTCTGAAATTTTATTGTGCGTAACAGTTTATCTATTTCATTTTAGTATTTACCTTTTCTTTATAAAAGTGTCTTAAAGTTTTTCTCTCTTTTTTTAAAAGTGTTATTTTGGCATGATTATTATTGACTATGTTATTAGTTAAATTGCTTAATTAGTCCCCTTATGCGCTATTTGTTTTATACCTTAATATTCTTCTCTTGCCTTTTATTAAAAGCTCAAGACACACAAAATCCACTTTTAACTAGTGATGCCGTAGCCCAACAAAAATGGGTAGATAGTATCTATGGTAACATGTCACTTAAAGAAAAAGTAGGGCAATTATACATGGTTCAAGTTATGTCAAATCAAAATGCTCTTGAAAAAAAGAACATTGTAAAATTGATTAGAGAACACCATATTGGGGGTATTATTTATTCAAATGGAGGTCCTATGCGGCAAGCACAACTAAATAATGAGTTGCAAGCGCTATCAAAACTTCCAATGTTAATTGGCATGGATGCCGAATGGGGTTTGAGTATGCGTTTAGATTCTACTTATGCATTTCCTTATAATATGGCATTAGGAGCAATAAAAGATAATAACTTAGTAGAGCAAACTGGTAGGCAAATTGGAGAGCATTGTAAACGTTTAGGTGTTCATTTTAATTTTGCACCTGTGGTTGATATCAATACTAATCCTAAAAACCCAATAATTGGTAATCGGTCATTTGGAGAAGATAGAGATAATGTTACAGAAAAGGGATTAGCGTTTATGAAAGGCATGCAAAGTGCTGGAGTTTTAGCAAATGCCAAACATTTTCCAGGACATGGTGATACCGAAGCTGATTCTCATCATACATTACCAACAATTAATTTTGATGCAAAACGTATAGATTCTATAGAGTTATATCCTTACAAAAAACTAATTAAAAAAGGCTTGTCTAGTGTAATGGTAGCACATTTAAATGTACCAAGTTTAGAAGCTAGAGACGGCTATCCTTCATCTTTATCAAAACACATCGTTACAGACATTTTAAAAGATTCCTTAGGTTTTAAAGGACTTATTTTTACAGATGCACTAACCATGAAAGGTGCTGCAGATTTTAGCGAATCAGGAGATATAGATTTAGCAGCTTTTAAGGCAGGAAATGACGTTATGTTGATGTCCGAAAACGTTGGTATTGGTGTGTCAAAACTAATTGGCGCTTTCAACAAGGGAGAAATTACAGAGGAGCGTTTAGCACATTCTGTAAAAAAGATTCTTCTGGCAAAATATAAAGTTGGTTTGAATAATTATGAACCAATAGGATTATACAATTTAAAGAATGATTTGAATCGCTTAAAAGACGATATGCTTTATGAAGAATTACTAGAAAATGCCATAACCGTTGTTAAAAACAAAGCAGATTTAGTACCTGTAACTAAATTAGAGACTAAAACTATTGCATATGTTAAAATGGGAGATGATGATGGTAGTATATTTTTCAATGAATTAAAAAAATATACAAAAGTACATCAAATACAAGATGATAATCTGTTCCCACTTATTAAAAAACTACAGCCTTATAATACAGTAATTATTGGTTTACATAAATCTAATTTAAGTCCTTGGAAACCTTATAAATTTAGTAGTAAAGAGTTAGTTTGGTTGTATGAAATTGCCAGAACGCACAATGTTATTTTAGATGTATTTGCAAAACCATATGCGCTTGATGATTTGAAAACTATCGAAAATATTGAGAGTATTATTGTTAGTTATCAAAATAGTAAAATAGCTCAAGAAAAATCAGCACAATTAATTTTTGGAGCTATTGCTTCAAAAGGAAAATTACCAGTATCAATTGGTTCATATTTTAAAACTGGAGAGGGTATAGAAAATAATGCTATAAAGCGATTAGGTTATACAATTCCTGAGCGAGTTGGTATGAATTCAGAAAAATTAAAGCGTATAGATTCTATTGCTCAAGTTGCTGTCGATTCCATGATGACACCGGGTATTCAGTTGTTAATAGCTAGAAAAGGTAAAGTTATTTACAATAAAAGTTTTGGTAAACACACATACAAAGGCAAAGAAAAAGTAGGCTTTGATGATATATATGATGTAGCTTCATTAACTAAAATTCTAGCCACATTGCCTCTTGTAATGGAACTAGAAGAAAAGGGATTAGTATCATTAAATAGTCCATTATACGAATTATTACCAGAGTACAAAGGTTCAAATAAAGAAGATGTTACCATAAAGCAAATGTTATCCCATTATGCACGATTAAGACCATGGGAACCTTTCTATTACCATACTTTAGATTCGATTACTAAACGTCCAAGTGGAAAATATTATAGAACAGAAAAGAGTAAAAAATTCAATATTGAAGTCTCTAAAAACTTATACTTAAGGTCTGATTATCAAGACTCTATTCAAAAAATAATCAAAGAATCAGAGTTGCTTGAGCGTTTGCGTTACAGATATAGTGACTTTCCGTATTATATTTTAAAGAAATTTATAGAGAAACATTACGACAAAGGTTTAGATGAATTGGTGCAAGATCATTTTTATCAATCTTTAGGAGCAAATTATACGATGTATAATCCATACCGAAAAATAAGTAACAAACACATTGTACCTACTGAGGTTGATAATTATTACCGTCACCAAAAGGTACATGGTTATGTACATGACATGGGAGCTGCAATGCAAAATGGAGTTGGTGGTCATGCAGGAGTTTTTAGTAATGCCAATGATGTTGCCAAAATTATGCAGATGTATTTACAGAAAGGGTTTTATGGAGGAAAACGTTATTTAAGTCCTAAAACTTTTACGAAATTTAATACTTGTCATTATTGCCATAAAGATAATAGACGAGGAGTTGGTTTTGATAAACCTCAATTAGGAGATGAAGGCCCAACCTGTGGTTGTTTATCTATGACAAGTTTTGGACATTCAGGGTTTACTGGAACTTATGCATGGGCAGACCCAGATGAGGAAATTGTTTATGTGTTTTTAGCTAATAGAACTTATCCGCATGCTGGAAAAAATTTATTATTAAAACGAAATATAAGAACTGAAATTCAACGTTTTATTTATGAAGCGATTGAAGATTAGAAGTACTTAAAGTTTCAAGTTGGAAGTATTTAAAGTTGGCATAACTATTAAACTTTAAGTATTTTAAACTTAAGACACTTAAAATTTATAAAATGAAAATAGGTATTGTTTGTTATCCAACTTTTGGAGGTAGTGGTGTTGTGGCTACTGAACTAGGTTTAGAATTGTCTAAGCGTGGCCATGAAATTCACTTTATTACCTACAATCAACCAGTAAGGTTAGAGTTATTGAGCAATAATGTACATTATCACGAAGTTAATGTGCCAGAGTATCCATTATTTCATTATCAACCTTATGAATTGGCGCTATCAAGTAAATTGGTAGATATGGTTAAACTGCATGGTATAGAAATTTTACATGTGCATTATGCTATTCCTCATGCTTATGCGGCTTACATGGCGAAGAAAATGTTAAAGGAAGAAGGTATTCATCTGCCAATTGTAACTACGCTTCACGGTACAGATATTACACTTGTTGGGAGTCATCCATTTTACAAACCAGCGGTTACTTTTAGTATTAATAAATCTGATGCTGTTACTACGGTCTCAAAGAGCTTAAAAGATGATACGCTTCGTTTATTTGATATTAAAAAGGATATTAACGTAGTGCCAAATTTTATAGATTTAGATAAATATAACCATGGTTTCACGGATTGTCAACGAGGAATGATGGCGAATGATAATGAGAAAATCATCACGCATATCAGTAATTTACGACCGGTAAAAAGGGTTCAAGATGTGATTAGTGTATTTTATGGTATTCAAAAAGAAATGCCTGCTAAATTAATGTTTATAGGTGAAGGCCCCGAAAAAGAAAATGTTGAAAAACGTTGTAGGGAATTAGGGATTTCAGATAAAGTGATTTTCTTCGGCAGAAGTAATGAAATTGATAAAATATTATGTTTTAGTGATTTGTTTTTACTACCATCATTAACCGAAAGTTTTGGTTTAGCCGCATTAGAAGCTATGGCTTCAGGAGTTGCAGTAATCTCAAGTAATACAGGTGGAATTCCAGAAGTAAATGTTAACGGTGTTTCAGGATTTTTGAGTGATGTTGGAGATATAGAAGACATGGTGAAAAACGCACTTTATATTTTAAGTGATGAAGCACGTTTAAAAACATTTAAAAATAACGCAAGAAAAGAAGCCCTGAAATTCGATTTACATGCTATAGTGCCACAATATGAAGCGATTTATCAAGATACGCTATCGAAGTGTTTGGTATTGTAATTGAATATAACTACTCACAATCAAATTGCACCTTTTTATTTTTCCATTGTATCCAATATTCTTGTAAACCTTCAGGGGTTGTTTTTAAATCACTTATATTTAATTTGTGGCCTGGAAGGAGTGCTTTTTGCAATTGTAATTTTCTTTCTGTCAATGCTGGCACATGATTCCACCCACCAACATGATCAAAAGATGTGTAAGCTTCACATTTATCAGTAACTGAAATAAAAGGAATAGTTAATTTATAAACTACATTACCTGATCCCATACCTTTAGTAGACATTTTAACTTTTGTAAAATCTACTTTTTTGTATGATTTGGAATGGTATAACTTTTTAGTTTATCGCCAACAGCCTGAGACATTTTGTTAGAAAACTGATGTGCAATATCAGATCCATTTATAAATTCAGCACCTTTGTATGTGCCTTTACAATCATAGTTAGTACATATAATTCTTGTTTGTTTTGTTGTATTTAGTGAGATGTCTTTTTTGAGTTTTTACAACTATTAAAGTATGACCCTAGAATTAATAAAGTGATAAAATATTTCATTTTTAAGTGTTCTTTCTTCTTTTCAAGTGAATTATGATAATTCTACAATTCGTCCAGCATCAAATTATAATCATACTGCAAGTCTTCATGTAATTTAGCAATTGTTTTTTTAGACAACAAAATTTGACGATTGTACATGTTTTGCAGTTGGGTGCTTCGCTTGATACTTGGTTTAAAATCTTTTAATTTTTCACAGAAGTAGAGGAGTAGTTCTACCTCAGTTTCTTTTTGTTGAGAATAGCGAATAAATTTTTTAATGTTTCTTAATATTTTACGAACACTTTTTCTGATGTAATAATAACTATCTGTATTTATAATCTCAAATTCAGCATCTATATAGTTTTTAACGCTTTCTATATAACCACTTTCATTATGTGATTCAAATAATAAGTAGGTAAGTAGTTCCTTATTTTCTTTTTTAAATCGCCCAAGACGTAAACAAAGGTCTTGCAATTCTTTATTTGAAAGCATATTCAGTTCTTTCTTGATTTCGGTAAGATTTACGGCTTTCATATTTGTTTTCAATTAATTTATAAATATAAAAAAACCACAACTGATGTTATGGCTTTAAACGTTTTTATTCTTTGTTTTTAAAGAGTTTTATGGTTTTGTTTTCATCTTCTGGTTTTATTGTTATTAAAAGTTTTCTTAGTCCCATTTTATTGACTTTATAGATTTTTGTTCCAGTTGTCCAATATTCTTTTCTACTTATTAAAGGCATCATTGGGAAACCATAACTAAATTTTCTACCGTTTGGTTTTGTGCCAATTACTACAAATTGATGTCTATTCAATGAATTATTTTTAATTTTGAAATTAATAAATTTCGGTTTATTGTTTTCAATTGCTTGACCAAGTATATGTTGCGGGATTTCGTTTTGTGTAAAAGTGTTTACACAAACAAATATTATTAGAGAAATAATATGCTTCATTTTAATTGTTTTTAGAAATTTTTGTGTCAGGGTAGTTGAACTTTGCTTCATATAGAATAGTTTCTGGCTTATATTCAAATGTTATACTTCTATTTTGCTGTCCTTTTAGCTCAAAGAAGTCATTGTTTTTTACAAATTTGAATTCTAAATCAAAACTTGTTGAATTAAATTTAATCGAACCTTCATATATACTACCGTTATTTTCATCTGTTAGCCTCAATGTATCATTCCAAGATAAAGGGCTGGTATTTCCTCTTACTCCAACATTTTTAATGTTTTCTTGATGGCGCATATCTAATTTGAATTGAATTACTTTTGGATGTGTATTTTGCACACAGCTTGCGCAAAATGCAATTATTAGTAGTGTTGTTATAATTATTAACTGTTTCATCTTAGTTAGTTTTAATGAATTTGTATGTATTTCTTATGATACTATCATTGGTGTTTTTATAAACTACTTTTTTGCTGATGGTGTACGTGTAATCATTAAATTCATGTCTATTAAACATCTTAGCTTTTCTGCCATTGTCTTTTCCTTCGTAACTTGTTATTAGTATTCTTTTGCCATTTTTATAAGTATTAGAAACTACTTTTTCATTGCCGTAATAGGTGCCGTTTTTCTTAATCTTAACTTTAGCTTTATTATTTTTATTCGGCTCATAAGTATATTTAACATTAGATATTATTTTGTCATTCTCAATTTTAATATCTAAAGTTGCCTCAACATTTGAAGATTTTCCAGATTGATAATCTATGTATGTAAGAACACCTTTCCATTTGGTGTTATTTAATATTTCAATATCTGATATTGAAACTTTGGCTTGCCCATAATTCATCATTGTAAATAAAAGTAGAGCGATTGTAATAATATATTTTTTCATAATAATTTATTTTAAAGTTTTAGAAATTAAATAGTCTAAACCAAAGCGGCCAGAGCCGAAGTATAGATTGTAAACGGAGATCCATAAAAAACCCATAGCAGGAAGTATTGCCCATGTTCCTTGATGCCACTTTTGCATAAAAATAGCAACTAGCATTGTGCACATAATTAAGAATGAAGCAATTCTTGTTTTTAACCCGAAGGCAAATAGAATGCCTCCAACAGCTTCACTAAAAGCGCCCATCCATGCAAAAAAAACTGGTGCAATAGCGAAAATCCCTCCGTAAGATGCAACATCTTCTGGAAACCAAGCAGCAACTTCAAATAGCTTCAAGTTTCTGTCATCTGGTGTCCATGGCATTCCGAATTTTGCTGCTCCAAAATCCAGAGCTAATAACATACCACAGCTAAACCTGATAGCTGCAAAAGTAAATCTGCGAACCAATGCGATTGGATAATTGGTGTAATTAACAATTTAATGATTTTCATAATGTTTATTTTTTTGTTGATGAGGCAAATTTCAAACATTACCAATGCATGAACGACTTAAAAGATGTTGGAAAGACTTAAAATACGATTTGAGACGTCTTAATTTATTGTAGAATTTAAATATTCTGTAGGAGAGTGGTTTGTTAACTTTTTAAATACCCGATTAAAGGTTGCTTTACTATTAAATCCACATTCTTGTGCAATACCTAATAGGGATAATTGCTTATGCTTATTTTCCTTTATCATACCTTTAAAAGCATCAACACGATACATGTTTACAAAATCATTAAAGTTTTTGTTGAA
The DNA here is from genome assembly GCF_055808955.1 of Jejuia sp. G7-7. NCBI lineage: Bacteria > Pseudomonadati > Bacteroidota > Flavobacteriia > Flavobacteriales > Flavobacteriaceae > Jejuia > Jejuia sp. G7-7. Next base: position 903,522 of record NZ_JBVVSZ010000001.1, on the reverse strand, counting down.
TCCTGAATTTATTACTTCTGAAAGTTGCCCTCTAGACATATTTGCTTGTTGCGCTAAGTCTGATAAGTTTAATTCGGAATTTAAGTATGCTCTTTCGTTTTCCATAAGTGATTTTACAATAGCAATATCCTTTTTTGATATTGATTTCGAATCGTTTTCACTTGAAGGATTTGGTATAGCATCTTTACTAGGAGAAAATCTAAAATCTAGTTTGTTAAGTATTGAGGTATCTGTAAAATACCCCTTAATACCAATGTATAGTGTAATTATTGCTACAAATAAATTAAGCCACCACCGTTGTATGTAGCTTAAATCAGTTACAAAAATGCCAACAATAGTTTGTGTAGTATCATACAAAAACATCAAAGTAAAAAGTATTAAAAAGCTTAGAATCCAATTAAGTTCTAATTTATAAGTATTAGAAAAGTATTGAATTATTTTTTTGCGATAATTGTAAAACAGTTGTAGTGTGAATGCTAAATATAACAACATAAAGGGAAATTCAATAAAACTCATTGCTGGTTGAATAATAGACTCGTCTAAGTCTATTTTTAAAATTCCATTTTGTGTTTCATTAAAAGCTGGTTGAGAAGCATCATAAATAAAAATGAAGATTCTATAAAGTATAAAAGTAAAAGCAAATGCAAAATGCCACCAATGTAGTTTTTTAAATTTGAAATTAGATATGGTTACAGATTTCACATATAAATAAATTAAAGGTGCTAGAAGGATAGTTATGTTGTATAAGAAGTAATTTATTTTGGTGTTTCTAAATGTATCATACCAACCCATGAACCCAATTGTGTAGCACGTTTGGCTATAGCAGGTTATAAATAATATAAGACTCAAGAATAAATCAGAAATATTTCCTTTCCTTTTGTATTTAGCAAGAAGAAGAATGGCAAATATTAAGCCTTGAATTACTAAAATGAAAAGAGGTGTACTTCTAATGTTAAAATCTGGAAACAACTAATACTAATTTAGAACTCTAAAGTAATATTATTATCGCAGTTTTGGAAAATCATTAGGACTCAATTCGTACATCACATCATAAACAGCTTCAAAAATATCTTCTGTAGAGGGTTTAGAGAAATAATCACCATCATTACCATATGCTGGTCTGTGCGCTTTTGCTGTCAATGTTTTTGGTGCGCTATCTAAGTATTGAAATGCGTTTTGTTCATTCAAAATCTTATCTAATATATATGCAGAAGCTCCACCGGGAACATCTTCATCTATTACTATAACACGATTGGTTTTGGCTATACTTTTTACAATATCATGATGAATATCAAAAGGAACTAAGGATTGAACATCAATAATTTCTGAATCAATACCAACGGCTAAAAGTTCTTTTGAAGCTTCTTCAACTAAACGCAAGGTAGAGCCATAAGACACTAGTGTAATATCAGTCCCTTCTTTTATAGTTTCTACAACACCAACAGGGGTTTTAAAATTTCCCATGTTATTAGGTCGTCTTTCTTTTAAGCGATAACCATTAAGACATTCCACGACTAATGCAGGATCATCGCTAAGCAATAACGTATTATAAAAACCAGCGGCTTTGGTCATATTTCTTGGAACCAATACAAAAACACCTCGCATTAAGTTTAAAAGCCCTCCCATTTGAGAGCCAGAATGCCAAATACCTTCCAGTCTATGTCCACGAGTTCTAATAATTAATGGGGCTTTTTGTCTGCCTTTTGTGCGGTAATGTAATGATGCTAAATCATCGCTAATGGTATTTAAAGCATAAAGTGTATAATCTAAATATTGAATTTCTGCAATAGGACGTAAGCCCCTTAAAGCCATACCTATACCTTGGCCAATTATGGTTGCCTCTCTAATGCCTGTATCAGCTACTCGCAATTCTCCGTATTTTTCTTGAAGACCTTCTAAACCTTGATTTACATCACCAATATTTCCTGTGTCTTCACCAAAAATTAAGACTTCTGGATGTTTTTGGAAAAGTGCATCAAAATTATCTCTAATGATAATTCTCCCATCTACCAATTCTGAAGTATCATCAAAAACAGGCTTTACTTCGGTTACATGTAAAGCAGATTTATCGGTTTCACAATATAAATGTGAACTAAACTTTGGTTGGATTGTTGCAAAATAGTTATTTATCCAATCTGCTAATTGTTTGCTCTCACTAGAATTTTTTCCAATAGTATATCTTAAGACCTTCCGTGCGGTTGATAAAATATCTTTTCTAGTTGGTTCATTTAAGCCTTTAAGTGTGTCTTTTAATTTTGAAATAAAAACACCATTAGAATTGTTTTGAGCAACAGATTCTAACAATGAAACGAGCTCATTTTGTTCTCTTTTTATAGGTGCTAAAAATGTATTCCACGCTTTTGTTTTACTCTGTTTTACTTCGCGTTTTAGGGTGCGTTCAATATTGGTTAGTGTTTCATTGTCTGCAATACCACTTTCAAGAATCCATTCTCGCATTTTTTTATTACAATCATGATCGGATTCCCAACGTAATCGTTCTCCACTTTTATAACGTTCGTGAGAACCGGAAGTAGAATGCCCTTGCGGTTGCGTTAAGTCGGTTACATGAATTAAAACAGGAACATGTTCCTCTCTGGCAATTGCAGCAGCTTCTTGATAAGTAGCTACTACATTAGGGTAATCCCAGCCTTTTACACGAAGAATTTCAAAACCTTTATCATTTTTATTTCTTTGGAAACCTTTTAAAATTTCCGATATATTTTCCTTTGTAGTTTGATGTTTCGCATGTACAGAAATACCATATTCATCATCCCAAACACTTGTAATCATAGGTACTTGTAAAACACCAGCAGCGTTTATAGTTTCAAAAAACAAACCCTCACTAGTACTGGCATTACCAATTGTGCCCCAGGCAACTTCGTTTCCATTAACAGAAAATTTTTTGGGGTTTATGTCTTTTAACTCTTTATAAATTTTTGATGCTTGCGCAAGCCCCAAAAGCCGAGGCATTTGTCCAGCAGTAGGAGAGATATCAGCACTAGAATTATATTGTGTTGTTAAATCTTTCCAGTTACCATTTTCATCTAAACTATGAGTTACAAAATGACCGCCCATTTGACGTCCAGCAGACATAGGTTCTAATTCCAAATTAGTATTGGCATACAAACCTGCGAAAAATTGTTCAACAGATAATTCGCCAATGGCCATCATAAATGTTTGATCTCTGTAGTATCCAGAGCGCCAGTCGCCTTTTGCAAAAGCTTTAGCCATGGCAAGTTGTGGTATTTCTTTACCATCTCCAAAAATTCCAAACTTAGCTTTACCAGTCAAAACCTCACGTCTTCCTAATAAACTACATTCGCGACTTAACACAGCTATCTTATAATCATTTAAAACCTCGGCTTTAAAATCATCAAATGAAATATTGTCTTTTAAGTCGGAAATAGATTGCATATTTGGTTGGTTAAGAACTCACGCGAAATTAGTGAATTTTTAGGTTTTTTGCAATTAATAGACCTTCAAATAAAGTGTGATTTCTATAATAATATCTAATTTTACGATTAAATATTGCTGAATTCTTATAAAAAACACTATTTAGATAATAATTATCTAATACCAGCGTCTTCTAAACAAGCCTAGTAATGATTCTGGATCAACCGTAAATTTGAATCTTATTTTTTGATCGTAATTAGGTTGACCAATTTCCCAACCTAAATTAGAATATACTGGAAAGTAAACTTCAAAATAATCTGTAACCAAATTAATTCTAATTCCAGAATCGTAAACAAATTTAGGAGCTATTTGTTTGTTTTTCACTAACCCAAAATCACCATAAGCTAAAATATATTTCCATAATGTTGTGCTTACATTTGCAGTAGTCATCCATTGGTTTGCAAAAGGGACCTTTAATTGAGATTTAAAACCTCCTTCTGCATCAATATATTGCTGACTAAAAATTCCAGAAGCTTCAGAGCGTCCTAAATAGTTATATTCAAATAAGTAGTCCGTTGGTCTGTCTAAAGCAAAACTAAAATAATTTGAGCTTGGGTTATTATTGTTTTCTATAAAAAGGCCGGTAAAAAATCTTAGGTTTAATTGTCTATTACTTTCATAAAGCTTTCTATATTCATAATTAAAAGATACTTTACTAAATGTTCTTGCTATTTGTAAATCAGTATACCATTTACTAAAGTTTATTAAATTATCGTTTGAGTGAATGTAACGTGCATTAAAAACGCTATAGTTTGGTTCGTCACTACTATCAGGATTCAATGGGTCTCTATCTCGATTAAAATCTAAAAATCTAAATCTTAAAAGTTGTCTCTTATTCGATCTGAAATCACTATCTTCTCTAAATGCAAATGAAAGAGAGGGAATTAAACGTCTTACAAATAAATCTTCAGCATAAGAACTGTAACCAAAGCTAGCACCATATTTAATTGCGTATAAATTTTTGTTCTCAATATTATGAGTCATAGAAGCGGATACTCCTCCAGTAAGTGCTTTAGATCCTAATGAATATTGGGGTTGAATTTTATATTTTAAATTTCGTCTTAATAGTGTGCCGTTATATGCTTTAATCCCTAAATTTAAACCATCATAGATATTATTAAATTCTACAATTGGCATGAAAAATACTTGACTATAATTGGGGTCTTCAACATCTTTAAATAATCGAAACTGTAATGGTTTATTATTAAAAAAGAAACCTTTGAGAGATTTCCAATTGTCCCTTTGGTTGAATTCAGGAATTGCATTATTGTAATTTAAAACCAATTTATTGGCCTTATTTCTTGGAATAGTAACTGTTTTTTTCTTTTGAATATTTTCAATCCAAAACTTAGAAATAATACTATCATTATTTAGAGTGTATAAAGATACAGGCATACTGTTATCTCTTTTATTCTTGATAGTTACAGTTATTGAATCTTCGGTTTTTTCAACATTTTTGATTTTGAAATCTATTTTTTTCTTGACTTCAAATAATCATCAAAAAACCAATCAATATTTTTAGAAGTTTTTGATTTTAAAAATTCCTCAAATTCTTTAGTTGATGTTTGTTCTAATGTATGAGTTTCTAAAAACGGTTTTATGGCATGTTCTAAAACGTCATGGTTTATAAAATCGTCTAAATACTTAAGTCCTATACCAGCTTTGTATTTATTGGCAATATTGTTATTGAATTTCAAAAGAGAATCCTTTTGCATAGTTAATGGCTGATCCCTATTAGTTCTGGCCATAGACATGTATGCTATTGTATACTTTTCATTATAATGTAAATCAGAAGCATGAAATGACCTCACGCCCCAAAAATCTGCCAAAGCTCCTAAAAACTTCATGTTTGGATAATACTTCTCAACATATTTAATGAGGTAATATATTTGAATAGCATCCAATAACCAATGGTCTTTTCTAGGATTAACCAACAATGTGTTTTCTAAGTAATTATGAAGTGTAATTTTTAAAAGTTTTAATTCATACTCAAAAGTATCTGGATATGGTTGTAAAAATTTAGGCAATGAATTTAAACCGTATACAGGATCATTAGTATTGTCTATTTCAGTTAATAGTATTTTTTCATGTGGATAAACTCCAATATTATCGTTTATGTAATTGACGATTTTTTCAGTTATTAAAACCTTTTCTATAAGTTCTAAATTATTGTCTTTAATATCTGAAACAATCTCTATTTTTTCATTTTTTAGAGACTTGAATTTGTCAGTCTTGTTTAGATAAACTTCATTACTGTTTCTGTCTTTTCCTTTAAAAACTGTTATTTTACTATCTCTATTTATTTTGGTTTCAACAACATTTAATTCTGAAGTTAAAGTATATTTTTTTGGATAAGTAGCCTCTAGTGTAATGTTTGATTTAGGTATAAATAAATCATTTAGGTTTTTATTGCTATAGTATTGCCAATCAGTATCATAAATGGCAGGAGAAATGTACCAATACCTTAAATTGAAATCACCATCTGGTGTAACGCCATAACTAGTGAATTTATCATTAGGCACTTTAATAATGTATTCTAATTGAATTGTATAAGATTCGTTAATAGGTAGTGGTTTAGATAGTTTTACTTCAATAACATCAATTTGGTTTTTAAGTCGCGAAAATGTTAAACTATCTTTATTTTGAAGTATTGATGTAATTACAGAATAGCCCCTATCTTCATTTTTAGCTAAGTGAAATTTATTATTATACTCATCAGCTAAACGTTTAGCTAAAGCTGTATTTTTAGTTGAGTAACTATTACTCCAATCATTTAGATAAATAGTTTTTAAAGTATCTTTAGATTTATTTTGATACGTTATTTGTTGGGATATAGTAATGAGTCGTTCCTCTACATTAAAATCTGCTTTAATGTTGATTTCATTTTGCCCAAAACCTACTATAACATAGGCTAAGGAGAATAAGTAAGTTAAAAAGCGTAACTTCAAAATAGTGTTTAAAATTATCAGATTTGTGTTTTAGGCGCAGCAATATAATGAATAATATGCATCATACATGTAATTTACACATCCTAAAGGTTTTATTTAGAAGTTTGACTTAATCCAGATTCTTTGTAGAAAGCATCTAGAATAGTGATAACTTCATCTTCTGTGTCTACTAAATGAATTAAATCCAAGTCTTTAGGACTTATATTTTGGTTTGCTTCTAACAAGGTGGATTTAATCCAATCTATTAGTCCCTCCCAAAACGTTTTCCCTACTAAAATAATTGGAAATTTTTCGATTTTATGAGTTTGAATCAATGTCATGGCCTCAAATAGTTCATCTAAAGTCCCAAAACCACCCGGCATTACCACAAAACTTGGGAGTATTTTACAAACATTACTTTACGAACAAAGAAATAATCAAAATCTAAACTTTTATCAGCATCTATATATGGATTATCATGTTGCTCGAATGGCAAGTCAATATTCAAGCCTACGGAAGTACCTCCGCCTAAATGAGCTCCTTTATTTCCAGCTTCCATAATTCCTGGACCACCGCCAGTAATAACACCATAACCAGATTCAACAATTTTTTTAGCAACTTTTTCTGCTAGCAGGTAATATTTATCATCAGGTTTAGTTCTAGCTGAACCAAAAATAGAAACACAAGGTCCTATTTTGCTCATTTTTTCATAACCATTCACAAATTCCCCCATAATTTTAAATATGGCCCATGAATCGTTAGTTTTTATTTCATTCCAACTTTTGTGATGCTCCTCTTTTGTCATATTATTTTAATTTAATTCTTTTTTCAAAACTTGGCAGTATAACTTTTCTTGTGCTTTACAACATTCTCTGGAGTGCCTTCAACAACTATTTGTCCACCCCCTTTTCCGCCTTCATAACCAATATCAATAATATGGTCTACGGTTTTGATAACATCCAAATTATGTTCTATAATAAGTACCGTATTACCTTTATTTACTAGTTTGTTCAAAACCAACATTAATACTCGAATGTCCTCAAAGTGAAGACCTGTTGTGGGTTCATCTAAAATGTAAAATGTGTTTCCAGTATCTCGTTTGCTTAATTCTGTTGCTAATTTAATACGTTGCGCTTCTCCTCCAGAAAGGGTGGTGCTTTGTTGACCAAGTGTGATATAACCCAAACCAACATCTTTAATAGTTTTTAGCTTTCTGAATATTTTTGGAATATGTTCAAAGAAGTCCACAGCTTCATTAATGGTCATATTTAAAACATCACTAATATTTTTGCCTTTATAGCGAATTTCTAAGGTTTCTCTGTTGAAACGTTTGCCTTGACAGGTTTCGCATTCTACATAAACATCAGGTAAAAAATTCATTTCAATAACACGTAAACCACCGCCTTTACAGGTCTCACAACGTCCGCCTTTTACATTAAAACTAAAACGCCCAGCTTTATAACCACGAATCATGGCTTCGGGTATTTTGGCAAATAAACTTCTAATTTCATCAAAAGTTTTGGTGTATGTTGCAGGATTACTTCGTGGTGTTCTTCCAATAGGCGATTGATTAATATCTATAACCTTATCAATATGCTCTAACCCTTTGATAGTTTTATAAGGCATTGGTTTTTTTACACCATTAAAATAATGTGCATTCAAAATAGGGTAGAGCGTCTCATTAATCAAAGTAGATTTACCACTTCCCGAAACTCCTGTAACTCCAATCATTTTTCCTAAAGGAAATTTAACAGACACATTTTTTAAGTTATTACCTGTACAGCCTTTAAGCTCTAAAAATTTACCATTACCTTCTCTTCGTTTTTTTGGTATTTCAATTTCTTTAGCGCCATTTAAATAATCAGCAGTAAGAGTATTATGTGTTTTTAAATCATCTGGATTGCCAATACTGATAATTTCGCCACCGTATTTTCCAGCCTTAGGGCCAATATCTATGACATAATCGGCACGTTCTATCATGTCTTTATCGTGCTCAACTACAATCACAGAATTCCCTATATCTCGAAGTGATACTAAAGAATTTATCAATTTTTCATTATCACGTTGATGTAAACCAATACTTGGTTCATCTAAGATATAAAGTACACCAACCAATTGAGAACCAATTTGCGTAGCGAGCCTGATACGTTGTGCTTCTCCACCCGAAAGCGATTTTGAACTCCTGTTTAATGCCAAGTAATTTAGGCCTACATCCAACAAAAACTGCAAACGTGTTTTTATTTCTTTAAGAACTTCTTCAGCTATTTTAAATTGTTTTTCTGAAAGATGAAGATGCAAATCGTTAAACCATTCAGCTAATTCTACAATATCAGTATTTGCGAGTTCTGAAATGTTTTTATTGTTTATTTTAAAGTATAAGGATTCTTTTTTTAACCGAGAGCCTTCGCAAACCGGACATTTTACCTTGTCCATATAATCTTTAGCCCATCGTTTAAGTGATGTTGATTCTGCTGTATTGTATTGGTTTTCAATAAAATTGGCAACTCCCTCAAAATCTATTTTATAATCTCTGGTAACACCTAGTGTTTTACTTTCAACAGAAAACTTTTCATTACCACCGTATAGAATAACTTGTTTGGCTTCATTTGGAATATCTTTAAAGGCATCAGTCAATTTAAAATCAAAGCGTTGTGCAATAGTTTCAAATTGTTTGAAAATCCAACTTTTCTTCTCTGGTCCATGAGGGGCTAATGCACCTGCTTTAATGGACAATGAATCATCAGGTATAATTTTGTTCTCATTTACCTGATACAATTCGCCAATACCATTACAGTTAGAGCATGCTCCTTTTGGAGAATTGAATGAAAAATTATTAGGTTCTGGGTTTGGATATGAAATTCCAGAGGAAGGACACATTAAATTTCGACTAAAATAGCGTGCCTTTTGTGTGTCTTGGTCAATTACCATAAGAACATCATCGCCATGATACATTGCTGTATTGATGGTTTCTGTAAGCCGTTTATCATTATCAGTTTCATTATTTACCACCAAACGATCTATTACAATTTCAATATCATGCGTTTTGTAGCGGTCTAACTTCATGCCTTTTACAAGGTCATTAATTTCGCCGTCTGTTCTTACTTTTACAAATCCTTGTTTTGCAATTTGCTCAAATAACTCTCGATAATGACCTTTTCTAGAACGAACAACAGGTGCTAAAACGTTAATACGTTTCCCATCAAAATCTTTTAAGATAAGTTCCTTAATTTGTTCATCACTATAGCTTATCATTTTGTCTCCAGTATTGTAACTGTAAGCATCGCTTGCACGAGCAAACAATAAGCGCATAAAATCGTAAATCTCGGTAATTGTACCAACCGTAGAGCGAGGTGACTTACTGGTCGTTTTTTGCTCAATGGCAATAACAGGAGATAAGCCATCAATTTTATCAACATCTGGTCGTTCCAGACCTCCTAAAAATTGACGAGCATAAGCAGAAAACGTTTCAATATAACGGCGTTGTCCTTCGGCATATATGGTATCAAAAGCCAATGAGGATTTACCACTTCCAGATAAACCAGTAATAACTACTAGTTTCTCTCTAGGAATTGAAACATCAATATTTTTTAGATTATGAACACGAGCGCCCTTTACCTCAATTTTTTCTTCAAAATAACTCATAGCAATACAAAACTGCCCTTATTTGAGAGCAAAGTTGCGAAGTTACGTTTTTTGAGGTTAAAAATGAAGTGTATCTATGGAGGTAAAACTGTTAAAAAAAGTTAATGCGTTTTAATATCCGATATTTCCATACCAAACATTAATATTTTATGGAACCTTGGTAATTTCACACCAGTTTCTGCAATTTCCCAATCGCTCCATGAAGCTTCTAGCCCGTCAATTGGAGTTTCAGAATCCCACATATTAAAGCTTTTTGGTTTTCCTGTATCATCAAAATGCCATAAATAAGCGCTTTCACCATTGTAAGTCACTAATAGTGCTTTTTTATTAGAATCTAGTGTAACTAGTTTACGCTCAACCCCTTCATCAAAAACATTGAAAGGTGCAATCAACCAAAATACATCATTGTTAAAGTGATTTTTGGCTTTTTCAACTAATTCAGCACCCATTTCGCCTTCTATAGTAAAGCCATGTACATAAGCTTTACTTTCAGAATGGTCTTTTAAATCAAGTTTAATCTTGTTTTCTTTCCAAAACACTTCACAAATATTTTTGGTTTTTTCCCATTTGTAGTGTCGTTTCTTCTTAAAAGTCCACTCTATATAATCTGTACTTCTGTAAGCCTCATAATTTAAGGCAATAAGCATTTTTGTTGCAAGATTATCTGCAGCTTCACCTTTTACACCATTTGGAATGTCTTGATGATGTTTAAAATACAAAAAACCAAAAAGGAGGAGTGTAGGTAGTGTTAAAAACACTACAACACCAAAGATTATTTTTATAGGTTTTTTAGATTTCATTTATGTAATAGATTGGGGTCTGGTTTGCTAAAGTATTAATTATCATTGGTTTGATGAAACAAAATAGTTAAAAACCGATAGCCGTATCATCTCCTCGATAATCTGCACCACCCTCATACAAGTTGTCATTTAAAACAAGTATTCCATCGACTTTACCTAAAATACTCGATTTTCCTTCTTTCACTGGATATCCTAAATCTTCAAGTTGAAGAATTAACGATTTATTAAAAGAATGTGGTTCCATTAATATTCTATCCGGTAACCATTGATGATGAAATCTAGGCGCATTTACAGCCTCTTGCATACTCATATTAAATTCATGTACATTAAGAATGGTTTGTAAAACTGAGGTAATAATTGTAGAGCCGCCAGGAGTACCAAGTGTCATGAGTAATTTACCATTTTTTTCAACAATAGTTGGTGTCATAGAGCTTAACATTCGCTTTTCTGGAGCAATACTATTGGCTTCTGCTCCAATTAATCCAAACATATTGGGGGTGCCAGGTTTGCTACTAAAATCATCCATTTCATTATTTAGAAAAAGCCAAGTTCAGCACAATACAATTTAGAGCCATAAGCACCATTTAGAGTTGTAGTAGTTGCAATAGCATTTCCAAATTGATCAATAATGGAGTAGTGTGTTGTTTCATTACTTTCAATGATTTGAATGTTACCATGCGAAACAGCATCAGAAGATGTTGCTTTTTCAAAAGAAAAATCAGCCATTCTTCCACTTAAATATTTATCGCTTATAAGTGTTCTGGCAGGAATTTCTATAAAGTCTGGATCTCCTAGATAAAAACTTCTATCTGCATAAGCACGTCTTTCAGCTTCGGTAATGGCTTGAATGGTTTTTAGAGTGTTATGTCCATATTCATGTAACGGAAAAGGTTCGATCATTTTTAAAATTTGGGCTAAACAGATACCACCACTTGAAGGTGGTCCCATGGAAATAATCTTTAAATCATCATAAGAAAATGTTATCGGATCACGCCATTTGGCTTCATATTTTGATAAATCATCTTCAGTAATAATACCACCATTGTCTTTTATGAATTTAGCCAGTATTTCCCCCGTTTCCCCTTTATAAAATTCATTCTTTCCATTTTTAGAAATACGCTCTAAAGTTTGAGCCAAAGCTATATTTTTAATAGTGTCTCCAGTTTTCCAATCCAATTCAAAAAGAATAAAATCATTATTTACTTTTCTAAAATTTGGTTGATGCCATTTTAATCTCTTTTCTTGCTTATTGGTAACCACAACACCTCTGTAAGCTAAAGCTATTACAGGTTTTAAAATGGTTTCTATGGGTAGGGAACCCAATTTATCATGAACTTCAAAAATACCTGCAACAGTTCCTGGAACACCAATAGACATTATGCCAAGGGTGCTTTTATTAGGAATTATAGTTTCATTTTCATCTAAATACATGTTTTTTGTAGCGGCAAGTGGTGCTTTTTCTCTGTAATCGATTGATCCAATTTCACCATTTTTTGTTCTATAAACCATAAAACCACCTCCACCTAAATTTCCTGCTACGGGATAAGCAACCGCCAAAGCTAATTCAGTAGCTACCATCGCATCAAAAGCGTTCCCTCCTTGTTTTAATATGTTTACACCAATTTGCGAAGCTTCTTCACGAGCCGTAACTACCATGGCATGTTTTGCAACCACACCACGTTTAGTATTGCTGTTAATAGCTATATCTGGTGTTTTTTTACAGGAAATAAAAAAGCACAAAAAAACTAGAGAAGTAAAATAAAACCTTGTCATTTAATCTTCGTTTAAAACTTTTAATTTTTCATTAGAAAACAAAATAAGCTCATCAAAAAAAGCAGTAAATTCAGTTTCAAATTCAGAATAGAATTCTTCTAATTCCTTAACAGCTTCATTCATGCCAGAAACGTTTTTGGTGCGTCTATTCATACCTTCTAAAACTCGAGTAATACCATCAATAGATGCATAACTCAATAACCAATTATCGGTAATCATGTATGGCATCATTTTTTGAATTCTTAAAGGCAATATTTCAAAATTATCTTCAAGTGAAGTATAGAAATTATCCACATATTTGTTTAATGGTACATTACAATAGTTGCTCCAATTTTTAGCTAAAAAATGGTCATATAAAATATCTACAATTACCCCTGAATAATGACTGTATTTTCCGTGTAAACGTTTTGTGCTTTGTCTTACCGTTTTATGAGCATCGGTATACGTGTCAATATGCCTGTGTAACAAAATACCAGTTTGTACATCTTTATCATAGGTTTTGTAATTTTTACCTTTTATACCGTCTGCAATAAAATTTCCTATGGTAACTAAATCGTTATCTCCAGATAAATAAATGTGTGCTAAATAATTCATTCGTGAAATTTACAAATTCCGTGCTAAGAAATACGATTTTGAAACTGTATATTTGTGCTTTAATTTTAAAAATAGAGTATGACACTTATAAAATCAATTTCAGGAATAAGAGGAACCATTGGCGGACAAGTAGGCGAGAACCTTACCCCAATAGATGCTGTAAAATTTGCAGCAGCTTATGGTGCTTGGTTAAAACAACAACGTGTTAAAGACAATTACAAAGTTGTAGTAGGACGAGATGCACGTATTTCTGGAAAATGATTCAAAGTTTAGTCATGCAAACTTTGGTAGGTCAAGGCATTCATGTTATTGATTTAGGCTTATCTACCACTCCAACGGTTGAAGTTGCAGCGCCTATGGAACATGCAGATGGTGGTATTATTCTAACCGCAAGTCACAATCCAAAACAATGGAATGCCCTTAAATTATTAAATGCAGATGGAGAATTTTTAGATGGAGAAGAAGGCGCAAAAATTTTAGAACTAGCCGAAGGCAACACTATAGAATTTGCCGATGTAGATAGTTTAGGTAAAATCACAAAAAATAAAGCCTATTTCGATTTACACATAATAGAAGTTTTAGATTTACCATTAGTAAACGTAAAAGCTATTGAAGCAGAGCGTTTTAAAGTAGTTGTAGATGGCGTAAACTCAACTGGAGGAATAGTTATTCCTCTATTATTAGAGCGTTTAGGTGTTGATGTTATAAAGTTGTATTGTGAACCAAACGGACATTTTCCACACAACCCAGAACCTTTAAAAGAACATTTAACAGATTTATCTGATGCCGTTAAAAAACACAATGCAGATTTTGGTATAGTTGTAGATCCAGACGTAGATCGTCTCGCATTTATGGACGAAAATGGTGATATGTTTGGAGAGGAATACACCTTGGTAGCTTGTGCCGATTATGTATTGAGTCACAACCCAGGTAATACGGTAAGCAACATGAGTTCTACGCGTGCACTTAGAGATGTTACCGAAAAACACGGCGGCATGTATGAAGCCTCTGCAGTAGGCGAGGTAAATGTTGTAAAATTAATGAAGAAAAACAAAGTAGTAATAGGTGGCGAAGGCAACGGTGGCATTATTTATCCAGAGATTCATTATGGTAGAGATGCCTTAGTGGGTATTGCGTTGTTTTTAAGTTTATTGGCAGAAAAAGGCATGAAAGTAAGCGAACTTAGAAAAACCTATCCGAGTTATTTTATGGGTAAAAAGAAAATACAATTAACGCCAGGTTTGGATGTAGATGGTATTTTAAAAACCATGGAAGCCCGTTATAAAAACGAGCAACTAACCACTATAGACGGTGTAAAAATAGATTTCCCGAAAGTTGGGCACACCTGCGTAAAAGTAACACCGAACCTATTATTAGAATTTATACCGAAGCAAAATCTCAAGAAGAAGCCGATGCGTTGGCCGATAAATTTATAGCCGAAATTGGAGTAATAGCTGGTATTTAATCCTTTTATATTAGAAGCTGTTTCCCGCTTGTAATTTATCCTGTGCGCAGCTAAGGACTATCTTTTAAGACGTCATTGCGAGGAGCAAGCGACGTGGCAATCTGTGTAATTATGGTTCCATTTAGGTTTTAAAAAGGATGCCGTTTCAATCGGGGCTAGACTATCTGCTAGGGTCTTTTTCTTTCTTTAAATTGATTATATTTACGGATAGGACAGAGGTAAAGGAATTTACTGTCTGTTTGCGAAATATAAATAATAAAGGTTATTATATAGCGGGTTAAGCACTATTATATAAATGAAAAATAATAAAGGTTTTACAGAACTAAAGACAGTTAATGATTATTGGAAGAAACTGGAATTTGATTTTGACAAACTTACTGATAATAAGGATAATCATTATATAGCTTTTAATTTTTTTGTTACAGCATACCATTTAATTGATTGGGTTTTTTGGGGGAATATTCAAGAGATCGTAAGGAATTTAATAAAAAGCCAATAATAAAAGTGTGTAATCATATTGCAAATGGGATTAAACATTTTGAAACATATAGACATAATTCTATAAAGGAAATTGAAAAAAGCGTTTTGTAGAAAAAGGTTTTGTACAAGAAGGTTTTTTTGAAAGCCCAATAATAGTTTACTTTGAAGATAATCTTAAATCTGAATTTGGCAATTCATTAGAAATAATTGAGCTCGCAAATCAAGTTATGAGTTTTTGGGAAATAGAATTAACTGAAAGAAAGTTAATTGAATAAAACTCCGATCTTCGAGGAACTACAAGGCATATATTACATGCAAACAGCACCCAAACCCATGAAAAACTATGTCATCATTTTCACTATCATAATTTCACTAACGTCTTGCAGCATTAAAAAACCATCGCCTTCTGAGACAGTAACTACATATTTTCAAGGGTTTGATACTGCAGATTTTAATCAAATAAAAACGGTAATAAATGATAGTATTACAATTACCTCTGGAGATTATATAACACTTTATACACAAAATAGTTTTTACAAACAATTTAAATGGGATTCCGTATTTCAGCCCACATATCAATTAATCAAGATAGAACACCAAAATGACCAAATATTAGCAACCGTAACATCGAGTTCGCTACGTTTCAAGTTTTAAAAAACAATCCTTTAACTTGCAAATACAAAATCTCTTTTCATAATGGAAAAATATCAAAACTTGAAGAATTAGAATATCCAGATGCTAATTGGAATGTTTGGCAAAATGAAAGAGACACTTTGGTTAATTGGATTAAAATCCATCATCCTAAGTTTGATGAATTTATCAATGATTTAACCATGAAAGGTGCACAAAATTACTTAAAGGCAATTGAACTTTATAAAAACAGAAACTTATAAACAATGACTAACTAATCCGGCAATTATCATCCAGACTTTCTTCAATTAGAGTATCTTACACAAATAAACTATTCCTATGAAATTAAATTTATTGTCTTGCGATGCTCAGAGACCAGATAGAAGAGCGATAGCT
This sequence comes from Jejuia sp. G7-7, assembly GCF_055808955.1. Lineage (NCBI taxonomy): Bacteria > Pseudomonadati > Bacteroidota > Flavobacteriia > Flavobacteriales > Flavobacteriaceae > Jejuia > Jejuia sp. G7-7. The sequence continues at coordinate 887,362 of NZ_JBVVSZ010000001.1, read as the reverse complement.
AAATGTATTGTAGAAATCTCTAATATTGAAACATCTTTGTCTAACGAATTTACTGATATACTTTTAGAAGGAGACGCCGTTGATATTGAAGTAGAAGATAAAAACTCTGGCTCTGCTTTAAGAGCTTTACGAAAACTAAGTATTGATTACGAAATTATTGAGTAAACTCTCTTAACTAAAGCTTCACAATTTGTGCATTATACATAAATGTATCTTGCCAGCGTTCAAAACGTTTGTCAAATTTTTCAGCAAAAATTAAATATTGGCATTTACCAATACTTTCTGGTGTTCTAGCTACTTCAGATAGGTTGTTATTTCTAAATAAAAACTCTGCATCCTCTACAATACACATTTGCAGTTTATTCAAATTAATCCCGTTTAAGTAAAAAATCTTATTCAATCGTTTTGGAGTAGCTATAACAATGTCTGTCCCATCATAAATTTCATTCCTTTGGTCATCAATATTTTTCTCATCATACGCGCAATAGACACGTAAATCTGTTCCTCTTTTATATGCATTAAACTCCAATTCTAAATCTAATGCAGTCTGTTTGTCTTTTACAAAAATCAACACTCGTGGGGCATCTTCAAATGCTTTACCTTTTAATTTTTGAATCACACTTATAATAATGCTCGTTGTTTTACCAGATCCTTTCGGTGCAATGGCAAACATACTAACACCTCCTTTTATTTTGGATATGATTTTTTTCTGAAATGGCAAAGGGTTTTCAAAACCTTTATGTTCTAAAATAGCTCCTAAAGGTTCAATTAGTTTTTTAAACGGCATAATATAATTCCTGAATTTGTAGCAAATATAGTTGAAAATAAAAGTATTTACTTGATATGCTTTTCATTTGAAAATCTAAAAAATTAATTGAAGTTTTTAGTATAAAAATTATATTGAAACAAACTTTTCATCATAAGTTGTTTTCTTTTACTAATTTTGAAATACAATCTCCAACACATTATTTATAAGCATATTACTGTTGCAAAATCTAACTAAAAATGGGAAGAATACATCTGTTTGAATTTGAAGACCAAAAATGGTTTCCAGCGTTTTTAAGAAATTATGGCACAGATTTTTTGCAGTTTCTATCAAACAAAACAAAATTATATAAATCTATTATACCAATACTTGTAAAAGGACTTCAAGAAAGTAAAACAAATCAAATAATTGATTTAGGATCTGGTGGAGGAGGTGGACTAATTTGGTTGAATTCTGAATTAAAAAAAGAAATTCCTGATTTAAAAATTATGTTAACTGATTTTTATCCAAATATTTCAGCATTTAATTTTACAAAGGTAAAAGCCAATAATTTTGATTTTGTAACTTCTCCAGTAGACGCCAGAGCTGTTCCTGAAGAGTTGAATGGTTTAAGAACTCAATTTTTATCATTACACCATTTTAAACCTAATGCTGCAAAACAAATTTTACAGAATGCTGTAAATTCTAACTCTTCTATTGCTATTTTTGAAGCTCAAGAAAGAAGTTTGCCTAGTATTATAGCCATGTTATTTTCGCCAATTAGCGTACTTTTAACGACGCCATTTATAAGACCTTTTAAGTTTGGACGCATTATTTTTACTTATCTTATTCCGATAGTGCCATTGTTTGTTTTGTGGGATGGTCTGGTTTCTTCATTGAGAACCTATTCTGTAAAAGAAATGAATACCCTTGTTGCTAATCTAGAAAATACAGAAACATACAATTGGGAAATAGGTAGAGTAAAGTCTGGACCTGGCGTTATTTTATATTTATTAGGAATTAAAAAGCGATAGTTATATTATATAGCAAGGTTTTCAAATTAGTAAATAAAAATCGTGTTTAGGTAAATTATAGTCAATTCTTCAAAAGTATTCCATCTTAATGGTTTTAATCATTAGTTTAGTAAAATAACTAGATTTTTGAATAATGAATATCAACCGCCACATCATCACTTCGATTACATGCATTGCATTAATTTTAATGTCATGTCAATCTAAAAACGATTCTAAAAAAGATATTGAAACTGATAACAAACCAAATATTGTTTTAATTATTGCAGATGATGTAAGTTGGAATGACATTGGAGTATATGGACATCCAAATGTAAAAACACCAAACCTAAATCAGTTAGCAAAAGACGGAATGCTTTTTAAAGAAGCATTTTTAACTACGAGTTCTTGTAGCCCTAGTAGAACAAGTATTATTTCAGGGTTATATCCTCACAATACTGATGCAGAGCAATTATCATGGCCATTACCCGATTATAAAAAGACATTTGTTCAAGAGTTAAAAAATGCTGGATATTGGACAGGTTTAGCAGGTAAATATCACATGGGTAATCCGGTAAGAGATGATTTTGACATGCTTTTAGAAATGCAATGGTTAGATGCACCAATCGGTTTGGATAGACGTTTAAAAGGAGATGGGAGTGGCTGTGACGAATGGATTAAACTATTACAAGAGCGTCCAAAGGATAAACCGTTTTTTACTTGGCTAGCCTCATTTGATGCGCATCGTCCATTTTATGATGATAATAGTTGCCCTAAAGTGCATGATACAAGTGATGTTACTTTACCACCTTATGTTCCAAATACAGATTTAGTAAAAAAAGACTATAGCTTATATTATGATGAGATTGCAAGGATGGATGATTATATCGGTAAAGTTGTTGCTGAACTAGAATCTCAAGGTGTTGTTGATAATACAATAATAGTCTTTGTTGCTGACAATGGTAGAGCGTTTCCGCGAGATAAAACAACACTTTATGATGGTGGTATTAAAACACCTTGGATTGTAAAATGGCCTGCTAAAATTAAAGGTGGTACTGTAAATAATAATCTAATAAGTTCTGTAGATATAGCACCTACTTTTATGAGTGTAGCTGGTTTAAAACCACTTTCTGAGTTTGAAGGTTTTGATTTTTCTGGAATGCTAAATGATACTTCAAAAACAATAAGAGACCAAATTTATGCTGAAGATCATTTTCATGATTATGAAGATTATACAAGAGCTATAAGAACCAAAACATTTAAATACGTTAAGAATTTTTATAATGATTTACCAGATACACCATCTGCAGATGTTAACCGAGGCCGAAGTTGGCAAAGTATGATGGAAGAATACAAAAAGGGAACACTTACTGAAGCTCAAAAAAAATGTTTTAAAAAACCAAGAGACAAAGAAGAGCTTTTTGATATTGTAACAGATCCTTTTGAATTAAATAATCTTGTACTAAATCCAGATTACAAAGAGGTTTTAGATGAAATGAGAGAAAGACTTGTAACCACTAGAACTACAACCAAAGATTTTTTACCAAAGCAAAGAACACCAGACGATTTTTTTAGAGAAACAGGTTTGCCAACAAAATATAGAATTCGTCCACGACCATCAAAAGCAGTTTATATGAAGGCAATGAAAGAAGGCAGAGTATTGGTAAATCCAGATTTTAAAGAAGAATAGTATTTCTTATTTAGGCTCTTTACCACGATGCTTCCAGCGTTTGTGTGTCCATAAATAATATTCTGGAGCTTCATGTAATTGTTCTTCAACACGTTTTAGAGCAATATCGGTAATTTCAAAATCTTTTAATTCTTTTGGAGTTTTAGAAATAATAGAAAAAGTGGATTCGTAATAGCCTCTTTTTAATTTCTTAACTTTCAAAAACAAAGCAGCCATATCTAATCGTTTTGCTAAAACCTCGGCGCCAACATGAACAGGTACTCTAATGCCCATAAATTCTTGCCAATATATTGCTTTGTTTAATTTTGGAGATTGGTCAAAAACAAAACCGTTAAAGGTTAACTCATTATTACGCTTGGCTTTTATTAGTGCAGGAAATGTTTCTTTTGTGGTTATTAAATGACTATTATATTTGGCTCTAATGCGTTTTACAAGTCTATCAAAATACTTGTTACTTAATTTTTTATAGACTGCATAACCTTTATAATTTACATGTGTCTGTAAGATGAAAATCCATTCCCAACTTGCATAATGTCCCATAAAAAGTACAATGCTTTTTTGTTCTTCTTCTAATTGATGTAACATATTCAAATTAGTAAATGCATAACGCTTTTGCATTTCAGCTTCAGAAATTGTGATAGATTTTATGGCTTCAACAATCATATCACACAAATGATGGTAGAATTTTTTCTGATTTTTAAAATTTCTGAATCGGATTTTTCAGGAAATGCTAATCTCAAATTATTTGAAACAACTCTCTTTCTATACCCAAAAACATAATAGAGCAACACATAAATGCCATCCGAAAATGCATACAGCAATCTAAAAGGTAATATAGAAATTAACCATAAAAAAGGATAAATAATAATATACGCTAGAAATTGCATTTATAAGTTTTAGATTTGTAAGCGCAAATATATGTTAATTTCAATTTAATCGTTTTAAACACATGGGTAATTTAGATACCATAACTATAATAATAATTATCGCTAACGTTTTGATATCCTATAAGGGTTTCAACGATTTTACTTTTTTTGAAAAGTATAAATTTAATGTAGGTGGATTAAAAGAGGAGAGCAAATAAGAATGTTTAGTTCCGGGTTTTTGCATGTAGATATGCAACACCTATTGTTCAACATGGTAACACTATACTTTTTCTCTGGTTTAGTAGTTCACAAGCTAGGAACAGTAGGCTTTTTAACTATATATATTGGTAGTTTATTAATTGGTAATTTCCTATCTTATTATTTTCATAAAAATGAATATCATTATAGCGCAGTTGGTGCAAGTGGGGCGGTTATGGGAGTGATATATTCAGCTATTTTGTTTGATCCTTGGATGGAAATAAACTTTTTTATTCCAGGGTTTGTATTCGGAATAGGGTATTTATTGTATTCTATTTACGGTATGAAAAAAGAATTGGGAACATAGGCCACGATGCGCATTTTGGCGGTGCTGTAGGTGGTTATATACTAACGCTCATGTTGGCGCCATCACTTTTTAGTACAAGTCTGCTATTTGTAGGTTTATTGGCAATACCAATTATAGTACTTTTTGTTTTGCAAAAAACTGGTAAAATGTAATGTCTAAATAATTACAATTGGCATAACTATTGAATTTATATAAGTAATAAAACGTCTTATCAATTATTAAAATACTGATATATAGGTGTTTAAAATTTTGTATAATAAATTTGAAAAAAGGTTTAGTACGTTTTAATGACATAATGACCTAGAGAGATATATGAAGAAATCTAATTTTATAACGTTTGACAGTTTGTCATCACAGGAGTTTGATGAAAATTCAGAGTTAATTCCATTAATGACACCTGAAGATGAAGAGGCTATTAATAATGAAGAGTTACCTGAAACACTCCCAATATTATCATTACGAAATACTGTATTGTTCCCAGGTGTAGTTATACCTATTACCGCTGGTCGAGATCAATCTATTAGGTTGATAAACGATGCCAATAAAGGCTCAAAAGTAGTTGGTGTAGTAGCTCAAAAGGATGAAACTGTTGAAAACCCAACAGCAAAAGATATCCATGAAACGGGTACTGTAGCTAGGATTTTAAGAGTTTTAAAAATGCCTGATGGTAACGTTACAGTTATTATTCAAGGTAAAAAGCGTTTTAAAGTTGCTGAAGTGATTACTGAGCAACCTTACATGAACGCTACCGTTCGAGATATTGCAGAAGCTAAACCAGCTATAAATAATAAAGAATTTAGAGCAATTATAGATTCGATAAAAGATTTAGCTTTAGAGATTATTAAGGAAAGTCCAAATATTCCAAGTGAAGCCTCTTTCGCTATAAAAAATATTGAGAGCAATTCTTTTTTGGTAAATTTTGTATCCTCAAATATGAATCTTTCTGTTACCGAAAAACAGGAAGCTTTAGAAATCAATGATCTACAAAAGCGAGCTTTAGCGACATTGAAATTTATGAATGTTGAATTTCAGAAATTGGAACTTAAGAATGATATTCAGTCCAGAGTTCAAATGGATATGAGCCAACAACAGCGTGAATATTTCTTGCATCAACAGATGAAAACCATTCAAGAAGAATTAGGTGGTGTAAGTCATGATGAGGAGATTGACGAAATGCGATTTAAAGCTTCAGAAAAAGTATGGATGAAAAAGTAGCGAAGCATTTTGATAAAGAAATTGGGAAGTTGCAACGTATGAATCCTCAGGTTTCTGAATACTCAATTCAACGTAATTATCTAGAATTACTTTTAGATTTACCTTGGAATGAGTTCAGTAAAGATAAATTCGATTTAAAACGTGCCAAGAAAATTTTAGACCGCGATCATTATGGTTTAGATGATGTAAAACGTCGTATCATAGAATATTTAGCAGTATTAAAATTGCGAAATGATATGAAATCGCCAATTTTATGTTTATATGGTCCTCCTGGAGTTGGTAAAACATCATTGGGGAAATCTATCGCTGAAGCTTTAGGTAGAGAATATGTGCGTATGTCTTTAGGTGGATTACGAGATGAAGCTGAAATCCGTGGACACCGCAAAACATATATTGGTGCAATGCCAGGGCGTATCATTCAAAGTTTAAAAAAAGCGGGGACTTCTAACCCTGTTTTTGTTTTAGATGAAATTGATAAGCTTTCAAATTCTCATCAAGGTGACCCATCTTCTGCAATGCTTGAAGTGTTAGACCCTGAGCAAAATAGTGAGTTCTACGATAACTTTTTAGAAATGGGGTATGACCTTTCCAAAGTAATGTTTATTGCAACCTCAAATAGTTTAAATACTATTCAGCCTGCATTGAGAGATCGTATGGAAATCATCAATGTAACTGGTTATACTATAGAAGAAAAGGTAGAGATTGCTAGACGTCATTTATTACCAAAACAATTAAAAGAGCATGGCTTAAATAACTCACATTTAAAAATAGCAAAACCACAATTAGAAAAGATAGTTGAAGGTTATACAAGAGAATCTGGTGTACGTGGTCTAGAAAAACAAATTGCAAAAATGGTACGTTTTGCTGCCAAAAACATTGCAATGGAAGAAGATTACAATGTTAAAGTTTCTAATGAAGATATTATTGAAGTTTTGGGTGGGCCAAAACTAGAACGCGATAAATACGAAAACAATAACGTTGCTGGAGTTGTTACTGGTTTAGCATGGACTAGTGTTGGTGGAGATATTTTGTTTATAGAGTCCATACTTTCCAAAGGAAAAGGTAATATGAGCATTACGGGAAACTTAGGTAAAGTAATGAAAGAATCGGCTACTATTGCCATGGAATATATAAAATCTAATGCAGATACTTTTGGTATAAATACTGATGTATTTGAGAAATATAATGTACACATCCATGTTCCTGAAGGTGCAACTCCTAAGGATGGACCTAGTGCAGGTGTTACCATGTTAACTTCTTTAGTGTCACTTTTCACTCAAAAGAAAGTTAAGAAAAGTTTGGCAATGACTGGTGAAATCACACTTCGTGGGAAAGTATTACCAGTAGGAGGTATTAAAGAAAAAATTCTAGCTGCAAAAAGAGCTCGTATCAAAGAAATATTATTGTGTGAAGATAATAGACGTGATATTGAAGAAATAAAACCTGAATATTTAAAAGGTTTAACCTTTCATTATGTGACCGATATGAGTGAAGTTATAGATATTGCTATCACTAATCAAAAAGTTAAAAATGGAAAGAATCTTTAAATTTGATGTATTCATTCTGGTGGTTTTTATGTGCCAAACAATTAGTGCACAACAAAAGCCCTATTATAAAGATGTACTTTTAAATGGTAAAGCGGCAAGATTAAATGTTACTACAGGTGAGTTTATATTAGTAGGATCGAATGGAAATGATTCAATTATTAAGGCTAATGCTGATAAAGAAGATTTTTCGCTAGAAGAATTGAATTTTCATATTGTAGAACCTGGCGAAAACATGCTGATGATTTCAAAACAATATGGGCTAACATTAAACGAACTTAAAAAGGGTAATAATCTCAAAACCACTTTGGTTAGCATAGGACAGAAGCTTCGTGTTAGAAATTTTGATAAAGCTGAAAAAGAAACTTCAGATGTTGTATGGATAGTTTCAAAAGGAGATACGCTCTATGAAATTTCTAGAAAAACAAAAAATTAGTGTTGCTACCTTAAAGCGTTTAAACGGATTAAAAAATAATACACTAAATATTGGTCAAAAATTATTTTTGAAATAGAAATCCATACTTCAAAAAAATAAAAGATACATGCTATCGTTTAAAGATAGATTCATTTACTTTGTATCGTAAATATGCTAAAGAAAGTTATCACTATTTTTTGTTTGTCTCTTGCTCCATTGGTTTTTGCTCAAGTAGGAGGTGAGTCTACATATCAATTTTTGAACTTAGTGTCTTCTCCAAGACAAGCAGCTTTGGGAGGAAAAGTATTTACAAATGTAGACTATGATGTAACCCAAGGCTTATTTAACCCAGCTACTATTAATGCTGAAATGGATAATCAATTGGCATTAAATTACTCGAGTTATTTAGGAGGTATTAGTTACGGAACTGCTGCTTATGCTTATACTGTTGATAGACGTACACAAAACTTTTCATGGTGGAATAACCTATATAAATTATGGGGATTTTGATGGTTATGATGAAGCTGGCAACTCTACTGGATCATTTACAGGAAATGAAACAGCATTATCTGTAGGTTATGCACTTCAATTAGGTTATTCTGATTTTTATTTTTGGAACTAATTTAAAATTAATTACTTCAAAACTAGAACAATATAATTCTTTTGGAGCTGCAGTAGATTTGGGCTTATTGTATATTGATGAAGATTTAGATTTTCATGCGGCTTTAGTTGTAAGAAACTTAGGTTCACAAATTACTACTTATGCAGGTTTAAATGAACCATTACCTTTTGAAATTGGATTTGGTATGTCACAGACATTAGAGCATGTACCTATTAGATGGCATGTTACGTTTGAAAACTTACAAGAATGGCCAATCGCAAGACCAAATCCAGCAAGAGTTACAAGCGATTTATCTGGAAATCAATCTTCTGAAAAAATAGGCTTCATGGGGCAACTAATAAGGCATACCATTTTAGGAGCTGAATTGTTTCCAGAAGGTGGTTTTAATATACGTTTAGGGTATAATTTCCGCCGTGGTGAGGAATTAAGAATTGTAGACCAACGAAATTTCTCAGGTCTTTCTGCTGGAATTTCTATCAAGATGAATAAAATGCGTTTTAGTTATACACATGCTAAATATACAAGTGCAGCTAATTCTAATTTTTTTGGATTGCAAATAGATTTACAATAGGTAGAGAATTCTGAGTTTTCAAATAGGGAATAATTTTTTACACTCTAACCATTTTAAGTATTTTAGGGACTTCAAACTTTATACATGAATAAAATTACAATCGCCATAGATGGTTTTTCTTCAACAGGTAAAAGTACTGTTGCTAAACAGATTGCAAAACATTTAGGTTATGTGTATGTTGATACTGGGGCAATGTATCGTGCGGTAACTTTATATGCACTTCAAAAAGGTTTGATTTCTGATAACGATTTTAATATTGAAGCTCTAGAGTATCAACTAGACAATATTAATTTGAAGTTTAGATTTAACGAAGTATTGGGATTTGCTGAAATGCTTTTGAATACTAAAAATGTTGAGAAAGAAATTAGAACTTTAAGAGTTTCTAGTTTTGTGAGTAGGGTAGCAGCTGTTTCTAAAGTTCGAAAAAAATTGGTTGAGTTACAACAACAAATGGGAAAAAACAAAGGAGTTGTTATGGATGGAAGAGATATTGGTACTGTTGTTTTTCCGGATGCAGAACTTAAACTATTTATGACTGCTTCTGCTGAAAAACGTGCAAAAAGACGCTATGAAGAACTTATTAAACGTGGAGATAAAGTTACATATGAAGCTGTTTTAAAAAATGTTACAGAGCGCGATTATATTGATACAAATCGAAAGGATTCACCTCTTGTGAAAGCTGATGATGCTATCGAAATTGATAATTCTAATCTTAACTTACAAGAACAATTTAGTAAAATTTTAAACCTTGTAAAAATGACGATAGAGGATAGCGAATAAGCTCTATTTATTTACTAACTCAAATTGTTTAGCTAATGGAACTCCAAAATTCCCCTCTAATTCATTTTTTATTCTCTTAAAAATTCTGTATCCGGAGGCATACTTAGGGTTATTCCAAAACTCTTCATTATATGGTAAATCTATAATCCCCATATCAGTATCATGACCAAAAGGTATTACCCTGAATTTCTTTTTATCCGTTTCAACATTATAAACAAAAGCTTCAGTTCTATACTGTAAAGTTTCAGCATCTGTACCCCAATATTTTTTTGGGATATTCTCTTTTTTTAGGTTCCATTCATTTTTAAAATAACTTAAATGTAATTTACCACTATTATGTTTTTTGTAAATAAACAAAGTTCTTCCTCGTTCTATACGATATACTTTATAGCTATCAATACCAATATAAAGCACAATTTTTTCCCAATCTAATTTGGGATTTTGTCCTACAACAATTACAACATCTTCACCTTCATATGAAGAGTCCCCAGTTTTTTTCCATTTAAATTTCTTTAGATTTCGACTATGTTGAGAATAATGAGGTCTAAAAGGGTTAAGATGGAATAAGCTATTAATTGAATGTTGCCATTGTTTTGTTTTATATATTCTGTAATCAGCAGATTTTCTAATTTCAGTAACTTGTATGTCTCCTGGAGCATATGCTGGACCTCTATCTCTAATCTTTATATAGTTTTCAACAAAAAATTTCGATTTTTTACTTTCTGTGTTCGCTCGCCTATACAACATTTCTATTTTGTGAGGTTCACTTAACGTGTTTGCCTTCATCATTTTTTTTGCGTTAAGTACGTAGTCTATTGGGCTAAGCAATTTCACAGCATCAAGCTCAGTTGTAGTTTCAACAAGGATGATTTCTTTCTTTTCTAGTTTTAAATAATCTTCAACTTTAATCTTGTAGGAATCATAACCCAAACTAGAAACAGATAGAGAGTCTTGTAATTCATTTTTAGTAATAAGGAATGAGAATTCCCCATCTTCGGTACTTGATGTGCCTACATATTTTTTTACAATACCAACAGCAACAAATGGTACTGGATAAGCTGCTTCGTCTAAAATTATACCTTTAACTTCAATTCTTTCATTCTGGGAATATCCAAAAATTGGAATTAATATTAATAAACTTAGTAAGTAACGTAATGATTTGATTTTCATATTGATTTAAATTACAAAAATAAAGCCAAAATCTAATTTTAATAAAAAGATTGAAAAAACTTAATTAACACTTATTATTAGATTAACTAAATTACATTTTTGGCAGATTGTATATAACTACATAATTACCAATTATTTGCACAAAATATTCAATTATTTATTCACTAATTCATATTGCTTTTCAAGTGGTACACCATATATGCTTTCTAAACCATCTTTTATACGTTTATAGAATTTGGTATCTGGTGGAGCACTTAGGTTTTTCCAAAACTCTTCATTATAAGGTAAATCTATTAGTGCTGCATCAACATCAATACCATAAGGGCTTACTTTTATTTTCTTTTTTATCAGTAATAACTCTATAAACAAAAGCTTCTGCTTTAAAATGAGAATCTACAACAGGTGTATTCCAATATTCTCTAGGGATTCTATCTTTAGATAAATGCCAATCATGGTTATAGTAGTTTAAAACCAGCTTGCCGCTTTCATGGTTTTTGTAAATAAACAAGGTTTTACCACGCTCAATTCTGTATACTTTATAAGTATCTATACCTATATATAGTTTTATTTTCTCCCATTTCTTTTTTGGGTTTTTACCTTCAACAATAACAACATCTTCACCTTCATATGATGAATCACCAATTTTTTTCCAAATAAATTTTTTTAGGTTTCTAGAATGGTCAGAGTCATTTGGTCGTATTGGATTTACTTGGGCAACAACATTTATTGGATGCCAATTGTGTTTGGGTTTCCAAATTCTGTAATCTCCAGATTTTCGACTTTCAGTAACCTGAACTAACCCAAAGTAGAATGCTGGGCCTCGATCTTTTACTTTAATGTAATTTTCTACTAAAAGTTTAGGTTTATCACCTTCAGTAACTGCACTCCTATATAATATTTCAATTTGATGAGGCTTGCTAATAGTGTTATTTTTAAGCATTTTAAGAGCATTTACTACATATTCAGCAGGACTTAATAACGTTATAGCATCCAGCTCTGTTAGTGTTTCAATTAAAACAATTTCTTTTGATGTTCTATTGATAAAATCTTCAATAATAATTTCAAATGGTTCATAACCCAAACTAGAAATTGAAAGCGTGTCCCTTAGTTCGTTTTTTGTAATCAAAAATGAAAATTCGCCATCATCAGTACTGGATGTTCCAATATATTTTGCTGTAATCCCAACAGCAACAAATGGAATAGGAGTAGATGTTTCATCTAAAATTAAACCTTTAACTTCAATTTTTCCGTTTTGAGAATTTACATTTATAGATAAAAGTATTGTAAATATACCTAGAAGAAAAATAGATTTAATAGGAATGTTTTTTAATAAAACGAGAGTGGTTAAGTGGTTTCTAAAATTCATACCAATATTTTTAAAAAAAGAATCCTGTAAATTTATTCACAGGATTCTTAATATTATGATATATATGTTCCTGATGAGAGAACAAATATGTTTTATGCATTAGGAATTATCAATTCCTGATCAGGATGAATTAAATCTGGATTTTTCAGAATATCAGAATTCGCTTTAAAAATATCTTGATATTTAGCAGCTTTCCCATAATATTGAATTGCAATTTTACCTAGTGTTTCTCCACTTTTTACAGTATGTCTATGATAGACACTACTATCAGCAACTTGTATATCGGCCATAATATCTGAAGCATTTTCTCCACCAATTTCTTTGATTTTATCCCAAATTAAGTCTTTTTCATAAGGTGTATTAGCTGTACCCCAAACTTTTAGTTGCCCATTTTCTTCTTTTACATCACCATTTTGAATGTTTAGAGATTCTCCTAAATCTAAAACTTCTTGGTATTTAGCTTTTGCAGTCATTGTTTTTTAGTTTAAAAATTAACGTTCTAAATATAATAAAAGAAATGGCAGTTTTTGTAGATTTTTACTAATTAATACATTATGAAATTATATTTATTCTTTTTTTATGTGAATTAGGCTAATTAATTGGAAATATGTATTTTTGCACTCCTTTTAGCGAATCGTCAGGGTGATAAAGGAATTGAAACTATAAAACAAAATAACACTTCTGTGTGTTAAACGCTTAAATCTCCTGAAACATACAGAATACAAAACATGATAGCATTACATTCTGTAAAGAATATAAAGTAATATATCATTCTTATATTTAATGGCTGAAAAAGCAAAACAAGCTGAAGTTGAAGCAACTGAAGCAACAACTGTTGAAGCTCCAGTAGTATCTGAAGCTCAAGCAAATCCCGAAAAATTTTTAAAAGAGTTCAACTGGCACAATTACCAAGAAGGTATTGATGAGGTAGATGACAAGCAACTTCAAGAATTTGAAAAATTAGTAGCTGAAAATTTTGTAGATACGTTAGATGATGAAGTTGTTGAAGGTACTGTAATTCACATTACTGATAGAGATGCAATTATCGATATCAATGCAAAATCTGAAGGTGTAATTTCATTAAACGAATTCCGTTACAATCCTGGTTTAAAAGTAGGAGACAAAGTTGAGGTTTTAATTGATGTGCGTGAAGATGCAACTGGTCAATTAGTATTGTCTCACAGAAAAGCTCGTGTAATTAAAGCATGGGATCGTGTTAATAAAGCACACGAAACTGGTGAAATCGTTAATGGTTTTGTTAAATGTAGAACTAAAGGTGGTATGATTGTAGATGTTTTCGGAATTGAAGCATTCTTACCAGGTTCTCAAATTGACGTTAAACCAATTAGAGATTACGATCAATATGTAAATAAAACTATGGAATTTAAAGTTGTGAAAATCAACCACGAATTCAAAAACGTAGTAGTATCTCACAAAGCACTTATTGAAGCTGATATTGAGGAACAAAAGAAAGAAATTATTGGTCAATTAGAAAAAGGACAAGTATTAGAAGGTGTTGTTAAAAACATTACGTCTTACGGTGTATTTATCGATCTTGGTGGTGTTGACGGATTAGTTCATATTACAGATTTATCTTGGTCTAGAATCAATCATCCAAATGAGATTGTTGAGTTAGATCAAAAATTAAATGTTGTAATTCTTGATTTTGATGAAGATAAATCTAGAATCCAATTAGGTCTCAAACAATTAAGCAAGCACCCATGGGAAGCTCTTGGAGAAGAGGTTAAAATTGGTGATAAAGTAAAAGGTAAAGTAGTTGTTATTGCAGATTACGGTGCATTTATAGAAGTTGCTGATGGTGTTGAAGGTTTAATTCACGTTTCTGAAATGTCTTGGTCTACACATTTACGTTCTGCTCAAGATTTCGTTACTGTTGGTGATGAAGTTGATGCAGTTATCTTAACTTTAGATAGAGAAGATCGTAAAATGTCTCTTGGAATTAAGCAATTAACTCCAGATCCATGGACTGACATTACAACTAAATACCCATTAGCTTCCAAGCACACAGGTATTGTACGTAACTTTACAAACTTTGGTGTTTTTGTTGAATTAGAAGAAGGTATTGATGGATTAATTTATATCTCTGATTTATCTTGGACTAAGAAAATCAAACATCCATCAGAATTTTGTGCAGTAGGAGACAAGTTAGATGTAGTTGTTCTAGAATTAGATGTTGAAGGTCGTAAATTAAGTTTAGGACACAAACAAACAACAGAAAATCCTTGGGATAAATACGAAACTGAATTTGCTTTAAACACAACTCATAAAGCTGCTATTTCTGAAATAGTTGACAAAGGTGCTACTATAGAGTTTAACGAAGATATCGTTGCTTTTGTACCGTCACGTCATTTAGAAAAAGAAGATGGTAACAAATTGAAAAAAGGAGAAGAAGCAGAATTCAAAATTATTGAATTTAATAAAGAGTTTAAACGTGTAGTTGCATCTCATGCAGCAATACATAAAGCTGAAGAAATTGCAAATGTAAAAGCTGCTACCAAAAAAGCTGCTAGTGCTGCTGCAGAAGCAAAACCAACTTTAGGTGATGCTAATGACGCTTTACAAGCTCTTAAAGATAAAATGGATGGAAAAGCTGCTAAACCTGCTAAGAAGAAGTAATTTTTCTGAAATTCATTTATAACATTAAGCCTTCAAGAAATTGAAGGCTTTTTTTATGAAATCAATTTTAGCTTATGTACTCTTTAATTCCTGCGAATGCAGGGATAAATAACAAATTAAGAGTGCAAAAAATAGATTCTGGCCTTCGTGATTAATGACAGTAGAGTAGTGTTTCGCTAGAATTATCTAGCTAATATAATTCCAGATATTCTTATACTTACCCATAGCTTTATAAGTATTCAAAATCACTTCATTTTCATTACTAACTAACGAAGGGTCATCATACAAAATCTTTTTTGCATAATTCCTTGCGAGTTGTAAAACAGTTTTATCCTTAACAATATCTGCAATTCTCAAATTTAAAACACCACTTTGTTGTGTGCCCATAATATCTCCTGGACCTCGCAGTTTTAAATCTACATCGGCAACTTCAAAACCATCGTTAGTTCGTACCATGGTATCTAAACGTGTTTTGCTATTTTCACTTAGTTTGTGGCTCGTCATCAAAATACAATAACTTTGTTCTGCACCACGACCTACACGTCCGCGCAATTGATGTAGTTGGGATAAACCAAATCGTTCAGCACTTTCGATAATCATAACAGATGCATTTGGCACGTTAACACCAACTTCTATAACTGTTGTGGCTACCATGATTTGTGTTTCCCCCTTTATAAAACGCTGCATTTCAAAATCTTTATCAGCAGGTTTCATTTTGCCATGAACTATAGAAATTTGATATTTTGGCATCGGAAAATCTCTCGAAATACTTTCATAACCGTCCATCAAATCCTTATAATCCATTTTTTCGCTTTCTTGAATCAATGGGTATACAATATAAACTTGCCGTCCTTTAGTGATTTCATCTCTTATGAATTTAAAAACTTGTAAACGATTAGAATCGTAACGATGTACCGTTTTTATAGATTTTCTACCAGGTGGTAATTCATCAATAACAGAAATGTCTAAATCGCCATAAACCGACATAGCCAATGTGCGCGGAATTGGAGTTGCAGTCATCACTAAAATGTTAGGCGGATTAACATTTTTATGCCACAATTTACTTCTTTGGGCAACTCCAAATCGATGCTGTTCATCGATAATTGCAAGCCCTAAATTTTTGAATTTTACCTTATCTACAAGTAGAGCATGAGTACCAATTAAGATATTTAATTCGCCATTTTCTAAGGCTTCATGAATTTCTTTTCGTTTTGAAGTTTTAGTTGAACCAGTAAGTAATTCAATACTGATATTCAATTTATTACACCATTCTAATAGTCCGTTATAATGTTGGACTGACAAAATTTCAGTCGGAGCCATTAAGCAGGCTTGAAAACCATTGTCAAGCGCTATAAGCATTGACATGAACGCTACTATAGTCTTTCCAGAACCAACATCGCCTTGCAACAATCGATTCATTTGAGCATTACTCCCTAAATCTGCTCTTATTTCTTTTAAAACACGTTTTTGCGCATTGGTTAAATCGAACGGTAAATAACTATTAAAAAACTGATTTAAATACTCGCCCACTTTTTCAAATTGAAAGCCTTTTATTTTCGATTTATGAATTAAGTTTTTTAGAATTAATTGTAGCTGAATATAAAATAGCTCTTCAAATTTTAATCTAAATTGTGCTTTTGCCAATAGTTCTTGACTCTTAGGAAAATGAATATTTAGTAACGCTTCAGATTTAGAAATCAGTTTTAATTCAGAAAGTACTAAATCAGATAAAGTTTCAATAAACTTTCCTTTAGTTTCCAAAAACACTTGTTGCACAATTTTGCCAACAACACGATTACTAATGCCTCGATTAGCCAATTTTTCAGTTGAAGGATAGATCGGTTGAATGCCCGAACTCAAACCTTTTTTGTGTTCATCAATAGTTTCTACATCGGGGTGTGGCATGCTAAATTTATTGCCAAATAAATTCGTTTTTCCAAAAATCACGTAAGGTGTATTCAGCTTTAAACGTTCTCTAATCCATTTTTGTCCGCGAAACCATACTAACTGCATAGTTCCTGTATCGTCTTGAAATGTGGCCACCAAACGTTTCCCTCTTTTTTGTGCTACTTCTTTAAATCCAGTAATTTTTCCTAAAACTTGAACATCTGCATTATTTTGATGTAGTTGGTTGATTTTATAATATTGTGTTCTATCTATGTAGCGATTCGGAAATAAATTCAAAATGTCTTGATAGTTATGTATATTCAACTCCTTACGTAGCAAATCAGCACGATTTGGACCTACGCCTTTTAAATAATCTATTGGAGTTTGTAAGTTCACAGACATAAAGCGAATTTAAGCAAAACATTAAAAATTCACACCTTTAAAAAAATTCTTAGTATTCGTTTATATTTAGAATATTTTTCAGGATAAAAACACTACTTTTAAAAAATATAGAAAACCATAAACTTTTAGCTATAAATTCTATCGCAATGGTTAAATTTGACATTCTTAACGGATAAATGCATTTTAATTGATGAAAAAGCTTAACGAATTTATTTGGGAAACCCACGGTATTCATGCTGGTACAGAACAAGACCACGTAAAGCATGGTATTGATAAGCTAGAGGATATTATTGATAAGGCCATTGAAGCTGGAAACCCAAGTATAACCTTTATTATTCATTCTCCTAGATTAACCAATTTTCGTTATATCGCAGAGAGAGAGACAAAAGTTAAGTTTATTCGCGGTAACAAATCGTATTTAAATTATCCAAAGCGAATTGCTAATCTGCGTCAAAAATATGATGGACAAATTAACATTAAGTACGGTGTTGAATTGGAATGGATGGGACCAGATTTAGGTTTACAATGGAGTCGTTCTAAAATATTTCAAGCAGAAGATGCTGATTATGTGATTGGTTCTGTGCATTTTGCGCCTGAAGGTTTGCCTTATGATGGCTCTAAAGAAGAAGCTCAAGAATTATTAAAACTAAGAGGAAGCCTTGAAGCTTATTGGGATGGTTATTTCAATGAAATGATTCAAATGATTGAATGTTTTGGCGATATGATTCAGATTATTGGTCATATAGATTTGCCAAAACTAAATGTGGATATGCCAGATGCTTTGGTTAATTTTGAAACCAGTTCACACCCTTTAGCTAATAAATTCAGAACACTTTTAGAACTGATTGCTGATAGAAATTTATCTTTAGATGTAAATATGGCGGGTAAATTTAAAGGTGTTGGTGTATATCCTGTTCAAAGTATTTTGCGTCGTGCTAACGAATTACAAATTCCTGTTTGTGTGGGTACAGACACACATCATGTAAAATATTACGGGTTAAATTATAAAGAAAGTTTAGAATACATTCAAGAGGCTGGTTATGAAAGTTATGTGAGTTATTCTAAATTAATTCCTGAAAACCGAACTATTTTTGATGACCATGATTTAAAAGTAAAATATACTATTTTAAATAAGGGTATTGAGTTGTTAAATCAGCGTTTGGATGATAACCAAAGACGTATTATTCCAGATTTTTCTTTTGGAGGCTCATTTTCAGAGTTTGTAGATATTTACAGAAGTGCCACAGGAATGGGTGATTATAATGCCATTAGAATTCGTAAATGGGGTAAATCAATCACAGTTACTGATGAAACACCTAAAAATACTAAGCGAATTGTTAACGGTTTGTTTTCTGAGCATTTGGATAAACCTGGGGTTATTTCTTCATTGTTTAACACATTAGCTTCTGAAGGTATAAATGTGAATACAGCACGATTAAAATCTAATAATGATGGTACCGCAGTAGCATTTTTATCTATTGATAATGACAATGGAAATGTAAAAAGTGCCATTGAATTTATTAAAGGCACAGATAGTGGTCTCTTTAAAGAACTCACTTATAAAGAAGATGCTGTACTTCCAAATTATTACAGTAAAGGCGTTTATTTATTAGAAATGGATGGTGTAAAGCTAAACCTGGCTTTAAGCAAGAAGGTAATTTTAACTAAACACCAAAATGCTCCTGGTATATTATTAATTCTTCTATCTGCTCTAGCTTCTAGAAATATCAATATAAAAGATTTACGTTTAGGAAAATTAAACGATGTTGGATATTCTGCAATTGCTGTAAATGGCGACAGTAATGTGATTAGAACACTTTTAACTAAACTAGGCGATCAGTATTTTGAAGCTAATTTAATTGAGTTTCATAGTTTTTAGTATTCAATTTACTGTTTTGGAGTAATCTTTGCTATATTTAAAAACATGAAAAAAATCTTCTTTGTTTTATGTTTTTGTACTAACTTTTTGTGGGGGCAACAGACAGAATATGTTGATTTTAAAACGGCTAAAGTAGACATCATTTTTGGTTATTTACCTCAAAAAGAGGTTTCAGGACTTATTTCTTATGAATTTGAAATTCTAAAGGATATTGATTCTTTATACATAGATGCTAAAGATTTTAAGAGTATTAAATATAAACTTGATAATAAATTTGAAGACAGTTTATATAATAATAAATTTTTAATTGTTAAACATCCTTTTAAAAAAAACAGCAAACATAAGATAGATATCATGTGGAATACTAGTCCAAAAAAAGCTATGTATTTTATAGATTGGAATAATGAAGAGGATAATCAGCAAATATGGACTCAGGGTCAAGGTAAATATACCAGTAATTGGATGCCTAGTTTTGATGATATGAATGAAAAGGTGGAATTTGATCTAAATGTTATTTTTAAAGAAGGTAACGAAGTTTTTACAGGGAATAAACCATCAATAGTTATTAGTAATGGAAAGCTTCTTAATAAAGAGATTTCTCCTAATCTTACCCTATGGCATTACGACATGCAAAAACCCATGTCTAGCTATCTAGTAGCGCTCGCCATTGGTAAATACAATAAAAAAGTAGCATACTCTAAAAGTGGTATTCCACTAGAAATGTATTACTACCCAGAAGACTCTTTAAAAGTTGAACCTACATACCGTTACACAAAACAAATGTTTGATTTTTTAGAAGAAGAAATTGGTGTGCCTTATCCTTGGCAGAATTACAAAATGGTGCCAGTTAAAGACTTTTTGTATGCAGGGATGGAGAATACAAGTCTTAATATTTATTCAGATGCTTTTGTAGTAGATTCTATTGCGTTTGTAGATAAAAATTTTGTAAATATTAATGCACACGAATTAGCGCATCAATGGTTTGGTAATTTAGTAACTGCTACTTCTGGAACACATCATTGGCTACAGGAAGGTTTTGCTACGTATTATGCATTGTTGGCAGAACGAGAAGTTTTTGGAGACGATTATTACTATTGGAGATTGTATGAATATGCCCAAGAATTATTAGCGCAAGATAAAGCAGGGAAAAGCACTTCGCTATTAGACCCAAAATCGAGTAGTACTACGTTTTATAAAAAAGGGGCTTGGGTGTTGCATTTACTTCGAGAAAAAGTAGGGGATACCGCTTTTAAAGCTGGAGTAAAAAACTATTTAGAAAAGCATCAATTTAAAAATGTAGAAACTGATGATTTTATAAATGAAGTTGAAAAGGCTAGTGGTAAAGACTTAACTAATTTCAAAGAAGGTTTGTTAATATCAAAAGGAGATGAATTTTTGGGAGACATTAGCCTATTTATGAAGTATAGAAAAATTTATAAAAAAATAGGTATTTATGCATTAGACTGCCCTAGCGGAGTTGATTTAGTTGATTTTCAAAAAGAAAGAAACAAATTAAAAATGAAAAAGCTATCCGAAAGTATCAATAGTATGACTAAAGTAGGACTTTTTAATGATTTGATAAATGATAGTTTGGTTGATAAAAAAGAATTACTTAAAACCTCTTTAGCTTCAATAGATATCAAGTTACGTCAAGTCGCAGTACAAAATTTATCTGATATTCCATCAGAATTAAAAAAAGACTACGAATCACTTCTAAACGACAAATCCTATATCACTATAGAAACAGCACTATTTAATTTATGGAGAAACTTTCCAAAAGACAGAAGCAAGTATTTAAATAAAACTAAAGGTATTCAGGGTTTTAATGACAAAAACGTTCGGATACTTTGGTTAACATTAACTTTAATTACTGAAGATTATGAGCCTGAAAATAAATCTAAATATTTTAAAGAATTGATGGATTATACAAGTCTGAAATATAGTTTTGAGGTACGCCAAAATGCATTTCAATATTTAAATGAAATTAAAACTTGTAATACGGAATGTAAAGAAAATTTACAAGAAGCAACAACCCATCATAATTGGCGATTTAAGAAGTTTGCTAAATCACTTCTAGAACAGAAATAGTTTTATTTCCTACGCTCATTATTAGTAGGACTTCTACAAATCAAACAATCGGCTAAATATGTTATGGAGATTTCATAAATTCCATCAGTTCTTCCAATATTAGAAGTATTAAAATCATATGAAAACCCAAAACGTAAACGTTCAAATTCTAAACCAGCAAAGGCGTTTACAGATGTTAACAAATGGCTATTGCCGCTATTCTTTGCAGGATTTGTAACAGCCATTGCACCCAAGAATAATTTATTCAGCTTGATGGTAGTTGCAATATCTAATCGGTTATATTCACCTTGTTGCATATAATTTGCAGAGATAATCATATCGTTGTAATCGTAATATGGAAATTTATAATTGGCATGCACAGTATAAAAAATATCTAATGGCACATTGTCTCCATCAATAAATGAAATATTTGGCCTGTTTAAATGTTTTATCGCAGCACCTAACCATAAATCTGTATCATTCCGTGTGTTTTTCTTATCAAAAACAAAACCTGCAGTAAAATCGAAGAAACCAATATTATCATTTGCATTTGCAGCAAAAGGATCTGCTGATGTTGAATTTATGGTTCCTGAATTAATATTTATTTGATCGGATAGTACTAAATTTCTAAAATTAAAAGATTTCATACCATAACCTACTTCAATTGCTGGTCTAAAATACCAATCGTTTGATAATTTTACGATGTAAGCAAAATTACCGTTAAACTGAAAGTGATTGTAATTAGTACTATTTTCACGCTGATTTAAAAAACTAAATCCAATTCCAGCATTCATAGTTTCCACCCATGTGTTTAAAAATGCGTAATCAGTATTTACATTTAAATCTAAATGTGGCCATTGAGTTCTGTGCATCACGCCAAAATAAGTGGCTTGTTCAAACCCTGAAAACGCTGGATTTAAACTTTCGGGCATCATAAAGTATTGTGTGAAAACTGGGTCTTGCGCATTTACTTTAAAACAAAAACATGCAGTTATGATAAATATATATAGTTTAAGCTTCATTTCATCTATTTAATTAAAACCACAGTTCCTTTACTAGTGATGGTTTCTCCATAAAATGTATCGCCAGAAAATGTGTAATAATAATTTCCATTTTCAGCATTAGCATCTTTTATTTTTCCATCCCAACCTCGTAAATTATCTCCTTTTTCTGAATAAATCATGCTTCCCCAAGTATCATAAATATTCAGTTCCATATTAGATAGTGCAATTTGCGAAGGGAGAAAATAATTATTTAAAGCATCATTATTTGGAGTAAAGGCATTCGGCATTATTAAGCTATACCCTTTTTCAACATCGAGTAGAATGACTTTAGTATAAACACATCCAAATGGATATGTGACGGTTTGTATTACCTCATAAGTACCGATAGCTTTATAAATATGAATTGGATTTTCTTCACTTGAGAAATTACCATCCCCAAAATTCCATGATACACTTTCAAAATCGCCAGTAGAGGTATTTGTGAATTGAATAGGATCTTCAATAGAATAAAATCCGAAGGTGCTAAATGCAGTTGAACTGACTGTAAAATCAGGATCTCCTAACTCTGGAATATCAACGTTGTATGAAAACGATGTTGTACAGCCTAAACTATCAGTTACATCTATAATTACGAGTCCGCTAATATCTGTTTCCATAATTTCATTATTCGCGCCACTAACTGTTCCGCTAGACCAACTAATTAGATAAGGAGGAACACCGCCACTTGGTTTAGCTACAAAAGATTGATCGACAGTTTTAGCAGCACAATCAAAATCTGTAATTACTTCAACATCTATTTCAAGAGGTTCAAATCTATTGATAACAAAGCTTTCAGAAATTTCACAATTATTTGCATCAGTAACCGTAATGGTATAATTTCCTGGTGGAATATTATTTAAATCTTCATTAGTTGCTCCATTAGACCATGAATAGCTAAGTGGCAAAGTACCTCCTGTAACAATCAAATTAATGCTGCCGCTATTGGCATCATCGCAATCTAAAGCATCAATTTTAGTTCCAGAAATATCTAAAGCAGCAGGTTCTGTAATCACAAAGGTTTCAGTAATTACACATGGTTTTCCATCAGTAATTGTTACAGTATAAGTTCCTGGCCCTATATTATTTCGTTCTACTCCAGCAGTTGGGTCATCGTCCCAATTTAAATTTACTGGATCTATACCACCTTCTAAATTTAGAATGATACGACCGTCATTTTCTCCAAAACAAGATACGTTTGTAACTTCTGGTGTTATTCTGAAAATTGGAGGTTCAGCAATAATTATAGTGGCTTGTTTTTCACAATTTGTATTATCTGTTACTGTAATTATATATGTACCGGGAGACAAATTAGATTGTACTAAGCCAGACCCTAAATTACTCCAAGCTACTGTATATGGTCCATTTCCGCCAGAAATAGAATTAATTGTTATTGATGCATCGTTATCATTATAACATTCAATTTCGGTGGCCGTATAATCAATAATTATTTCATCAGATTCATCTAAAATAACCTCTAAAGTATCCGTACAATTCGATTTATCAGTAACGGTTAAATTATAAGTTCCAGCGATTAATCCTGTTAAATTTTGATTGGTGCTTGTATACCCATTTGGCCCAGTCCAACTGTACAAATAATCGAAAACACCCGGAGAGCTTTCAATTTGTCTTCCACCAGAAATGCTAACATTTATTTCGCCTGTGGCATCTCCAAAACAAATGATATCCACTTGATTTATTAAACTTGCTTGTAATTCAGGCGGTTCAATTACCGTAAAATTTTGTACAATCGGTGTACAGTTTTTTGCATCTGTAACCGTAATTTCATAAGTGCCTTCATCTAAATTAGATAAATCTTCGGTAGTAGCAAAAGGTGTCCCATTTCTTGTCCATGCATAGGAGTAAGGTTCTGTCCCTCCCGAAACTTCAATACCAATTTCGCCATCATTTGCGCCAAAACATGAAATGGTTTCAGGATCAAAATCTATCATGCTAAAGATAAGTTCATCTGGTTCTGTAATGGTAAATGTTTCAGAAAACGGGCAGCCACCATCATCTAATATTGAAACTGTATAATCTCCTGGTGCTAAGTTGAAAATATCTTGATTTGTATTTGAATAGCCGTTTGGTCCTGTCCAATTTATTTGATACGGATTTCCTGTTGCAAAAGGTACGCCTCCTGAAATTGCTATTTCTAACACACCGCCATTATCGAGATAACAATCACTATTCGTTTGGTTTGTTACGATGCTTATGGATGGATTTACTGTAACGACAATTTCAAAATCCGCACCAATGCAAGTTCCTAAAGTAGGGGTTACTGTATATGTTACGGTTGATGGATTAGTTGTTGTGTTTGTAAGTGTTTGAGAAATTGAACTCTGTGGATTTGTTTCTCCAGATGCTCCAGTAATAGTGGCTGCTGGATTAATAACAGGATTCGTCCAAGTGTATGTTGTACCAGTAGGAGCAATGTCTCCACCAGAACTATCTGGAGTTATATTGAAAGCATTTCCACTACATATAACATCCGATTTATCACTAATATTTGGCGTTTCATTTACCGTTTGCTCAGAAATTTGAGATGTTATTTCTGTACACCCTCCAGACGAAAACGTAATAATCACATAATAAAAAATCGTGCCAACAGTTCCAGAAGGTGGTGTATAAGTTGTTCCAGTTGCACCTCCAATTGCAGTTCCTGTTGTGCTATCATTTGCTGTATTATTATACCATTGATAAGTTGGTGTCCCTACACCGTTTGCATAAGCCACCGAAAGGGTATTAAACGTTTCTCCAAAACAAATGGTTTCAGAAATTGGTTGTGTAGTAATGGTTGGTGCTTGATTTATGATGACCTCGGAAGCGTTGCTAATAACGCTACAACCAGAGCCTGGTTGCGATATTTCTACATAATAATATAATGTGCCTACTGTTGTTGTAGGTGGTGTGTAAGTTGCATTTGTAGCTCCAGCTATTAAAGATCCTCCAGCATTATTATTTCCGGTATTGACAAACCATTGATAAGTATAGGTAGTTCCTAGTCCGCCAGTTGTAATTACTTCTAAATCTTGAGGTGCTGTTCCTTGACATAAGGTTTGAGTTGCTAATGGCTGTGATGAAATTGTGGGGTCATCTACAACAATAACTTCAGCAACATTACTTGTAACGGGTGCACATCCACTTCCGCTAATAGAAATAGTGATGTAATAGTAATAACTTCCAGATGTTGTAAATATTGGAGGTTGGTAATTGCTATTTGTTGCTCCCGCTATTGCAGTACCTCCAGTATTAGAATTAGTTGTGTTTGAATACCATTGATAGGTAACAGTTCCTGTGCCTCCAGAATGTGTTACCTCTAAGTTATTATTAATAGCTCCACCTACACAAATACTTTGTGTTGGTAACGGGTTTGTATCAATTTGAATACCGTCAACAACTTCTATTTCCGCTACGTTTGATGTGATTTCGTCACAACCAGCACCAGATGTAAAAGAAGCAATTACATAATAATAAACAATTCCAACTGGATTATTAGGTGGTGTATATGTTGCATTGGTCTCTCCGGCAATAGCAGTTCCCGTTGCGGTATTGTTAACTGTATTGCTATACCATTGATAGGTTGGTGTCCCTGGGCCATTAACAGTAACTGATAATTGGTTTATGGGACCGTTTAAACAAATTATTTCAGATTGTGGTTGAGTTGTATATTCTGGTGCAGGATCTACTGTTATTACTAAATTTACAGATGATCCAGCACAAGTTCCGTTTGAAGGTGTAATGGTAAAAGTGACATTTTCTGAAGTTGTATTAGAGTTGAATATAGTTTGAACAGGTATAGTGCTTGTAGTTCCATTAGCAATAAACCCAGTTACTCCAGTTGGAGCAGTTGCAGTCCACGTGTAAGTTGTCCCTGTAACATCTGATGTTAGATTAACCTCAGCAGTATCTGTTCCAGAGCAAATAGTCTGCGCTAAATTAGTATTTGTTATTGTAGGTATTTCATTAATTACAAAATCTTCAGTATCTGTTGTAGTACCACAACTTGAAGTTACACTAAACGTAACTTGATAATTTCCAGGTGTATTGTAAACTATAGTTCCTGGGTCTAAAGTGTTTGCTGTTGCTGGTGTTCCTCCTGGAAATCCCCAACTGTAAGTAATAGTTTCTGTTGTTGGCGCACATGTATTTACATTTGCAGTAGGTGTTATGGAAGCAGTACCACAAAAATCTGCAATAGCATTGATTGTAGCTGTTGGTGGTCGTTTAACTTCAATTTGTTGAGAAACAGAATCGTTTCCACAGGTATTAGTTGTGGTAAGCGTTAATGTATAAGTTCCTGCGCTAATAAATTCAAATGAAGGAGATATTGAATTTTCATCTGTACCATTAGTAAAACTCCATTGCCCAAAAGTAGTTCCGCAAAAACCTGGAGCATATGTCACTTCCCATAAATATGCAACACCTCCACAACTATCTGTTAAATCTGTAGTGTTTGTTGCTTGTATTGCGAGTGGTGTACAGCCATTATCACTATCTAAAGTAAAATCTGCAACCAATTCAGGTTCAATACAAATTGTTTTAGTGACCGTATTGGTGACGCCACAGGAATTTTCAGCATAAAGAGAAACCGTAAATGTTCCAGTAGTAGTGTATGTATGCGAAGGGTTTCTATCCATTGATGTTTGACCATCCCCAAAATCCCAAAAATAGCCATCATTAATTGCACAATTATTGGTATAGCCATCTAATGATGTGTTTTCAAACAGAACAGGAGTATTTACACAGCTATTTGGAGGGTCTTCAAAATCTACTTCAGGTTTTCGTAGGATAATTATAGGTCCTGCTGTTAAATTTGTTTGTCCACATGATGTTGTAATTAATAAAATTACCGTGTAACTATTAGGGCAGCTAGTTGTTGTGTATGTGTGCGGTATTGGAAAATCTTGCGAGTTTACTGGGTCTGCAGCATTAAAAAATGTAGAAGCTTCTAATTGCGCTTGTGTATAATTCTCAGTACTACCATCCCCAAAATCAACCGAATAATTGGTGTCAGGAGGGTTTGTAGCCCACGAGCCGATGGCAAATTCAAGTGGATTTGCAGGTGTACATAAATTTACAGTATTTCCTGGGTTTACTATAGAGCCCGTAGGGTTACTAGAATTTTTTATGAGATAACGCACAGTATTATCACAGTTGGTGCCATTACCCGTAATGTCCATATTAAAAGAACCTAATTGTGTATAAGTATGGGTAGCTGGAAATGTAACGCCTGTTTCAACTGGACTACCATCTCCCCAATTTACATCATAAGAATTAACACATGGAGATGCGTTTTGTAAGCCAACATTAATAGTGTATGAAGGATCTGTGGTGTTGTTACCACAATTATTGAACAGGTCAAATCTGCTATCTACATCAATAAACTCCAATAGAGGTTTTTGTCTTACTGTGATTTGTTTTATAATTGAAGCTGTACATCCATTGTCATCGGTAACAGTAAGTGTTACATTGAAAATTTGATTTCCGCATCCTAAAGACGTAAACTCATGCGAAGGATTATTATTTGCTGAAGTACCTCCATCACCAAAACTCCACGCAAAAGTAAATGGAGCTGCTCCAGTTGCACTAGGAGTGAAATTAACTGCAGTTCCTGAACATGCGCTATTGTTATCAAATGTAAAATCAATAGTTGGCAATTCATTAACTGTAATAGTTGCTGAATTATTTACGTTTGTAGTATCTCCAGTATTGTCTCTAACCGAAACTAACTGATAAGTAAATGTTCCAGTTGTTGCAGTACTAACAGGTAAATTAACTGAATTGTTTGTCCCTGTTGTAGTTATGGTTAAATTACCACCAGCATTTAAAGTATAAGTAAACGTGTAAGGAGCAGTTCCTGCTGAACCAGTAAATGTGATTTCTGGTTGAGGAGCTGTATTTACACAAACTTCTGTAGTTCCAGAAATAGTTGCAGAAGGTGGTAAAACTAATTTATTATAATTTACAATCGATAGTTCTTTATCTATAAAACTAGAAAATTCATGTTCTAATGAATTTAAAGTAATAAAAGAAGCAATTATTAATGTTGAAAATAATGCAACAAGAAAAGATTTCTTCAGCATAAAAAAAGTTAGGTTAATAGCTGATACTAAAATATATATTCTTTTCAACCTAAAATTAAATTTTTCGGAATAAAGCTGTTTTTTCTCTTTAAAATACCTAATACTAGGTATGAAAGTTTAAATATATTATCCAATTTTTAATACTAAACCCATAATGATTATATTTATGAGCTAAATTTAACTATGAAAGCCCTAGTCATATCAGGAGGAGGAAGTAAAGGTGCCTATGCAGGAGGTGTTGCTCAATATTTAATGGAAGTTGAGGGGCGTGATTATGATATGTTTTTAGGAACTTCAACAGGGAGTTTGTTGGTGCCTCATCTAGCCGCTGGAGAAATTGACAAATTGTATCATGTCTATACTAATGTACAGCAGCATGATATATTTAGTGTAAACCCATTCAATATCAGGAAAAAAGGGAATCGAGAATTTGTTTCTATTGATTTTTTAAACACCATCTGGCAGTTTATTAAAATGAAACGCACTTTTGGTGAAAGCAAAGCCTTAAAGCGTCATATAAAAAAGCATTTTTCAAAAGAAGAATATGATAAAATTAAAACCACTAAAGATGATGTTGTTGTTACAGTAGCAAATCTTTCTAAAAATAGGGTAGAGTATAAGTCTATCAAGGATTTTGATTATGATGAGTTTTGTGAATGGATATGGATTTCATGTAATTACATTCCATTCATGTCTTTAGTAAAAAAGAATGGTTTTGAATATGCTGATGGCGGATTAGGTTGTGTTATACCTATTAGAGAGGCTATTTTGAGAGGTGCAACAGAGGTAGATGCGATTGTTTTAGAATCAGAATCTTTGGAATATAATAAGGTTTTGGGTAAGAATCCTTTTTCATTGATGATTAACCTATTTGGGCATTTAGCAGATCAATTAGAACGCAATGATATTATGATTGGTAAGTTGGCAGCAAAAAATAAAGATGTAAAACTCAATCTGTACTACACACCATCAAAACTAACTGAAAACTCACTAATCTTCAATAAAAAACTGATGACTTCTTGGTGGGAACAAGGTTGGGATTATGCTAAGGAAAATGTGAACAAGCAAGATCTAATGAATTAAGGCTGGAAGACAAATAGAGTTTTAAAACAAATCTCTAACCTCTTCTTTTAAAATTGAAATTGCTGCATCACTTGGAGAATGACGTTCCATCATTTCAGTTAATAAAACCTCTCTAAGTTTATTTGCAGAATCTGTTTTTTCAGAGAGATTTGCTTTTCTAATTAATTGTACGGTTGCACTTTTTGCTGTGCTAATAACACTCCAACATTTTTCGCTTACATAGATTTGTTGTGCTAAATTGTGCTCCATTTCTTGTTGAATACTTTGTATTAATAAAGCCTCATAATCATCTTTATCTGAAGATGTTGGAGAAACTCTTAGTAGTAATTTATTTGGAGAAATACGCTCTAAAAACAATGTCAATCTTTCATAAGCTTGAAAGCGTAGAGGTAGTGATTTGGTTTGTAAATCCTTTTTTAATAAAAATCTACGTCTACCATCTTCATTAGCAGTATGCGTTTTAAAAAAATAATAGGCAATTAGTCCTGTAATTAGGGACGGTAATGTAAATAAAAATAAGTCTATAATTCTACTAGAATCCATATCAATATTGGTTAAGTTAATTTTCTTGAGCTACTTTTTGTTACCTCCCAAATATACGCAATCTTTCAAATGTTGCATTCCTTTAAAAATAACAGGTGTTTTTTGGTATTTATAAGCTAGATCCAATTCTTTTGAGAGATTATGGTCTTCAACATTAACGTCTATATCACTCATTTTGAATTCGCATGGATGCTCGTATCCCGCAGCATGGGTAATTTCAATTAATTCTTTTCTAAACGTTTTAAAATATTGTGCTAGTCTTTCAGATTTTAAAGTAGGGTCAATTCCATTTTGTAACCACTTACTTTGTGTTGCAATTCCGGTAGGGCACTTATTTGTATGGCATATTTGAGCTTGAATACAACCTATGCTTAACATGGCTTCTCTGGCCACATTTATACAATCTGCACCCATAGCAAATGCCATAGCTGCTTTTGCAGGAAAACCAAGTTTACCACTACCAATAAATACAATGCGTTCACTAAGACCTTTAGTTTTAAACAGTCGATACAAATCACTAAATCCATACACCCATGGCAACGATACATGATCTGCAAAACTAGGTGGTGCAGCACCAGTACCACCTTCACCACCATCAACGGTAATAAAATCTGGACCTTTACCTGTTTTCTTCATGATATCAGCAAGCTCTTCCCATTGTTCTAATTTCCCAATAGCGGCTTTTATTCCAACAGGTAGTCCTGTTTTTTCAGCAATAGCCTCAATAAAATCTACCATTTCAGGAACGTCAGAAAACGCTTTATGGTTTGGTGGAGACAAAACATCTTTACCAACTTCTACACCTCTTATTTCTGCTATTTGCTTTGTGATTTTTGCGCCGGGTAACACACCGCCTTTTCCGGGTTTTGCACCTTGGGAAAGCTTGACTTCAATAGCTCTTATAAACGGATTGTCTTCAACTAACTTTGCCATTTTTTCCATGGAGAAACCTCCATCTTTAGCACGAACACCAAAATATCCAGTTCCAAAATGAAATACAACATCTCCGCCATTGCTATGATACGGGGATAAACCACCTTCTCCTGTGTTATGATAAGCCCCTGCTATTTTAACCCCTTTGTTTAAAGATTCTATTGCTTTAGCTGAAAGAGAACCAAAGCTCATAGCAGAAACATTGATAATTGATGCAGGACGGTATGGCTTCTTACGTTTATTAAATTCTCCCATGACTTTAGCACAGGGTAAAAAACTTTTATCTATTGCATTAGGGTGGTTATCTTCTATTTTGAAGGGCATCATCGCGTTATTGATAAAAATATGTTGGTGAGCATATATATCTCTATCAGTTCCAAACCCTTCGTAATTGTTCTGCTTTTTTGCTGATGCATATACCCAACCACGTTCTATACGGTTAAAAGGCAATTCTTCTCTGTTATTAGCTACAAAATATTGACGCATTTCCGGACCAATACTTTCTAGCATATAGCGAATGTGTCCTACTAAAGGAAAATTATGTATGATAGTGTGTTTTTTGAAAAATATCTCTAAGCGCTATTAAAACTAACGCTATTACAATCCATAACCACCATGAGATATTTGATAAAAACTCTAAAACTGTATCCATTATATGGGTTTAAAAATTAGCCTAAATATATTCAAAATTTAATTAAAATGAATTGTTTATAATTATTGATAATTCTGATATTATTTACCGTTTACAATGGTTATTTTCACGTGTTGAAAAAGAATATAGTTTGGAGAAATATTTAAGTCAGTTAAATAGCGCACAATTAGAACCTACCATTCAGGTTGATGGCCCTATGATTGTTATAGCGGGTGCTGGATCTGGAAAAACAAGAGTGCTTACCTATCGTATTGCTTATATGATGAGCAAGGGCATTGACCCATTTAATATCTTATCGTTAACGTTTACTAACAAAGCAGCTCGCGAAATGAAAGAGCGTATTGCTTCTATTGTTGGAGCAAGCGAAGCAAAGAATTTATGGATGGGAACATTTCACTCTGTATTTGCTAAAATTTTACGTATTGAAGCTGACAGATTAGGTTATCCAAGCAACTTTACAATTTATGATACTCAGGATTCTGATAGGTTGATTGCTTCAATCATCAAAGAAATGCAGTTGGATAAAGATATTTATAAGTATAAGCAAGTGCGTTCACGTATTTCTTCTTATAAAAATAGTTTAATTACCGTACGCGCTTATTTTCAAAATCCAGAATTAAAAGAAGCTGATGCTATGGCACGTCGCCCAAGAATGGGAGATATTTATAAAGCTTATGTAGACCGTTGTTTCAAGGCTGGCGCAATGGATTTTGATGATTTACTATTGAAAACCAATGAATTACTAACACGATTTCCAGAGGTTTTAGCAAAGTACCAAAACCGTTTTAAATACATTTTAGTGGATGAGTATCAAGATACAAACCATTCACAATATTTGATTGTGCGTGCACTATCTGATAAGTTTCAAAATATATGTGTAGTTGGTGATGATGCGCAAAGTATTTATGCTTTCCGCGGAGCAAATATCAATAACATTTTGAATTTCCAAAAGGATTATGATGATGTAAAAGTATTTAGATTAGAGCAAAATTACCGTTCTACTAAAAATATTGTAAATGCTGCAAATTCCATCATTGATAAAAACCAAACCAAGCTTGATAAAATAGTTTGGACAGCCAATGATGAAGGTGAAAAAATCAAAGTGAATCGTTCATTAACTGATGGAGATGAAGGACGCTATGTAGCAAGCACTATTTGGGAAAATAAAATGCAAGATCAATTAATGAATAGTGATTTTGCAATTCTTTACAGAACCAATGCGCAATCTCGTGCCATAGAGGATGCGTTAAGAAAACGAGACATCCCTTATAGAATATATGGTGGATTATCATTTTACCAACGGAAAGAGATTAAAGATGTATTGTCTTATTTACGCTTAATTATAAATCCTGCGGATGAGGAAGCTTTAAAACGTGTGATTAATTTTCCAGCTCGTGGTATTGGACAAACCACAGTTGATAAATTGATAGTTTCTGCTAATGGTTACGGACGTACCATTTTTGAAGTGATGAAAAACATTGATAAAACCGATGTTAAAATCAACTCCGGGACTAAAATCAAGCTTCAAAATTTTGTAACGCTTATTGAAAGTTTTCAAGTGCTGAATCAAACCGCTGATGTTTTTGAATTGGCTGAACATGTTACCAGAACTACAGGTTTAATTAAGGAATTCAATAAAGATGGTACACCAGAAGGTGTTGCTAAAATGGAAAATATTGAAGAGCTTTTAAACGGTATGAAAGATTTTGTGGAAGGACAAAAAGAAATTGCAGATTCAACAGGTTCTTTAGCTGAATTCTTAGAAGATGTTGCACTCGCTACCGATTTAGATGCTGATAAAGGCGATAGCGACCATGTGGCACTAATGACGATACATTTAGCAAAAGGATTAGAATTTCCTTATGTATTTATTGTTGGTTTAGAGGAGGATTTATTCCCGAGTGCTATGAGTATGAATACGCGTAGCGAGCTAGAGGAGGAGCGACGCTTATTTTACGTTGCATTAACTAGAGCCGAAAAGCAAGCCTATTTAACCTATGCTTTATCAAGATACCGTTGGGGGAAATTAATTGATGCTGAACCTAGCCGATTTATTGAAGAAATAGATGAGCAATACCTAGATATTGTAACGCCTATTGAAGAACGTAGATTTAACCCTATGCTTTCCGCAGATATTTTTGGAGATGTATCACCAAATAAAACGGCTTCTCCTGATAAAATTCGTTTCAAACCTGCAAAAACATTAGAACGTAAAAAGGGAACTTTGAAATCTGAACCTCAAAAATTTCAGGTTTCTACACCTAAAAACTTAAAACCTGTTTCTAAATCTAGTAATGGCTCCGCAAACTTATTTGATAATAAATTAGTGGTTGGGAATATTGTAAAACACATTCGTTTTGGAAAAGGAGAAGTGCTTAAAATTGAAGGGCAAGGCGCTGATACTAAAGCAGAAATAAGATTTGAAGTAGGAGGGAGTAAGAAGTTATTGTTGCGTTTTGCTAAGCTAGAGGTTATTGGGTAGGTGTTTTCAGTTTACAGTCTTGGTTAGATATCTTATATTCTTACTAAAATTCACATTTTTTTCTGTTGTATCATTTAACCACAAAAACGCTTTGCGCCTCAGCGTATTTACGTGAGATTTTTTTAATTTTCAGTTTACTTAACCATACAAACAGAATTAACATGACCTTCTCCGTCATACTCTTTAACTTTATTATCAGGATCAACTAACCAATTTCCATCTACAATATATTTATAATGATGTTTTCCTCCTGAAAGAGGTATGCTATATTCCCAGCCTTGAGTTGTTTTTTGCATCACTAAATCATGTTCACTCCAATTGTTAAATGAACCCGCTAGAATTACTTTTTTAGCATTAGAATAGCCTTTCAATTTAAAAGTAGTATGTTTCTTTATATCTAAAACTGAATTGTATTCTCCAAATTCGTTCTCTGTTTTATTTGAATTGTGAGGATCTTCCATCCATTGCCCATCTACAATAAATCGGTATTGATACACATCGGGTTTCATTTTTAGAGTGAGTTCCCAACCATTATTTGTTTTATTCATTTTAAAAAGATGCTCGTTCCATTTATTAAAAGAACCAGCTAAAATAACATGCTTAGCATTTTGATAGCCTTTTAATTTAAAACTAGCATTTCCATTTTTATCAGGATATGCCGTAAACATTTTCAAATTATAAACACCTCTTAACTTTCTACCGTTTTTAATGGCTTTGGTAACATTTGAATCATGCCGTGATGGTTCTGCCCAATACGAATTATTGATGATGTACTTGAATTCCCAAGAAAATGAATCTTCAAAATCATCAACATTTTTTTTGAGTTGGTAAACATAATTATTTACTTTATTCATTTTCCAGCTATCTCTAGACCATAAATTAAACTCGCCTGAAACCACAACGTTTTCTATATTAAAGTCAGAAAACTCAAGTGTTTGCCCTGTATGTTCTTTTGTAAATTTTGAATAATCTCTAACATCAAATGTAAAAACAACAGTATCATTTTCAATTTGATAACCTTTAAATACCTGTTTTTGCCCCATCATAACTAAACAAGTGAGCGCAGTTACTAAAAATATAATATGTGATTTTAATATACTCATTTGGTGTTTAAAGGATAATCAATAAAATATAATTTTTCTTTTTGATAGTTAATAATGGTACGTTTTTGAGCAAAAAACTCGTAACCTAAAATACCATCTAGTTGCGTTCCAAAGGCTTCATTCATTTGATTTAAATTAGTTAAAACGGTATACATTGGTCCAAAATAAATTGTGTTGCTCAATTTAACACGATGCAATTTCCCTGCCAAAACATGAATACTTTTATTACTTACGCCACTTAGCTTTAATCGTTTTTTTGGAATAAAATAACGCAATGCTTTCTTAGGTATACTTTTGTTAATTTGATTAAATTCAGCAGCAGTATCAATACCTAACTTCACTTTTTGATTATTGACAAATCCGTTTACAATAATGGTATGTTTTTTTAATTTGAAATCTAAACTATCTACTATTTTTTCCAAATATACTTTATCATTTAATTTATGACCATATTTATCAACTTTTGTAAGCGTGATTTGATTTAAATGTAGATCAACAAACACTTCATAATCTTTAAGAATACTATAGCCAATAACACCAAGTAACTTTATTTTTTTACTGGTTTCAATATGGGATAAATCAATAACATCAGATGATTTGTTTTGAAGTTTAAAGCCATTTAAATCAAATTCTTTAACTTGTTTTTTATAGGAATAATCTAGTACTTGGTTTACTCCCGAAACATCTGTATTGTTTCTTTGAAATTCATATAATTTATCAAAATGAACTTTATTCAAAATCAAGGTTTCTGATCCTGTATCGATAATAAAATTGCCTTTTTTATCAAAAAGTTCAGCTTCAACAACAATAAGATGGTCTATTAGTTTAAAGGGAATTCTAGTAGTATATTGATTAAGCACTTCAGCTTTTGGAAAATAAATAGGAGGATTTGCGTTATTTTCAGCTTTTGCAGTAAAAATAACCACAAAGAAAATAATGAATAGAAAACTTAGTCCTCGTTGCATATATAAAAGACTATTAAAACACTAAAATGTTACAGCTTTATAATTATAAATGTGTTTCAGTAAATAATTTCAATTTATTCCAAGTATCCAGTAACTCTAAACCAATCCAACCATGCCCTGCATTTGGGTACAGCGTAAACTCATGCGTTACGTTTAAAGACACTAATTTATCCTTTAAATCAACTCCTTGAGAAGTTGGAATTAATGGGTCTTGTCCGCCATAAAATAAAATAGTAGGAGGTGAACTGTTTTTAACATGATGTAGCGGGCTTACTTCATTAAGAAACTCAGTAGATGCATCTACACCATATAAATCCAATAATTCTTGAAGCGGTTCACTTGTAGTATTTAGATACGCAGGGTCATTAAGATTTGTTGGCCCAACTATGCTACATACCATGTCAACTTGTTTATTGGTATCAAATGCATAACTCCACAATAGTGATAAATGTGCACCAGCACTAATACCAATAAAACCAATATCATCAGAAATAGAATACTTCGTTTTGTTTTCTTTTAGAAAATTGACTACGCTGGTAATATCATCGATTTGCATGGGATAGGGTTGATTATCAGCATCTGCTAGTCGGTAATTTATATTAACTACTGCTAAATTAGGTAAATCATTACGGATTAATTGTGCGATGGCATTCATATCACTTTTATTTCCTGATGACCAACCGCCACCATGAATTAAAATCATGGTTTTAGTAGACTGGTTTCTATTTGCAGGAAGGTAAATATCAAGTTTTTGACGTCCGTGAGCACCGTAAGGCACGTCCAAAGCTTCATAAATTTTTGTGACATCTAAAGTGTTAGGTACATTTTGATTGGAGTCATCCTCAGAACATCCAATAAAAAAAGAACAACAATTAGATTAACGCATAGAAATTTTAAAGTTTTCATAAATAAATACTTTACTTTGTAAACGAAGTTACAAGATACTTATTATGGCTGAGTTTTTAAGAATTTATGAGGAAAACCCAAACCCCAGAGAAATTTCTAAGGTGGTAAATGTGCTTAAAAAAGGTGGACTTATAATTTACCCAACCGATACTGTTTATGGTTTAGGCTGTGACATTACTAATATTAAAGCCTTAGAAAAAGTAGCTAGAATTAAAGGTATTAAGTTAGAAAAAGCGAACTTTTCTTTTATCTGTCACGATTTAAGTAATCTTAGTGATTATGTAAAACAAATTGATACTTCGGTATTTAAAATATTAAAGCGTGCACTTCCTGGTGCGTATACATTTATTCTACCAGGATCTAAATCTTTACCAAATCCATTTAAAAAACGAAAAACAGTTGGTATAAGAGTACCTGATAATACTATTGCTTTGGATATTGTAAAACAATTGGGAAACCCTATAATCTCTACATCTATACATGATGAAGACGAAATTTTAGAATACACCACAGATCCAGAGCTTATTCTAGAAAAATGGGATAATCTAGTCGATTTAGTTATTGATGGTGGATATGGCGGCAATGAAGCCTCTACTGTTATTGATTTATCTGAAGATGAACCTGTTATTGTTAGAGAAGGCAAGGGGGATTTGGAGATTTTTTAAAATTATTTGGGCGCTACCCACAAGGGGTCAGGCTTTCACTAGTCGCTCCTCCTTAGGTCGGGAGCTCCAACATGCCGTTCAATCCTTAGCGCAGAAGAAAATTTTTCTCTTATATTAAAAAAATCTCAATTTTTAAAGTTAATTTTCTTACATTTAAACTCTTCCTTGTAATTAGTAGCACATAACAAAAAAAGAAAAGGCGATAGAAATTAATCTACCACCTTGAATGTTTTCACAACGGAATAATCCTTATTGTGAATTGCTTTTAGAATTGTATTACAAATTTATATAAAATTTATTAAATGTAGCTGATTTTTGTCAGTTAAATCTTAAAAGTATATATATATATATATATTTATAAGTTTAAAAATAGAAATAAACTTAAATGAAAAAAATATTAGGATTAGATTTAGGCAGCACTTCGATTGGTTGGGCTTTTATTAATGAAGCAGAAAACAAAAAAGAAACATCATCAATAATTAAAACAGGAGTTAGAATTATTCCTTTAACAGTTAATGAAAAGGATGAGTTTTCAAAAGGAAATGCACTTTCTACTAATTTAGAGCGTACACAAAAAAGAGGAGCGCGTAGAAATAATCAAAGATTTAAACAACGTAGAAATAAACTCCTTAATATTTTAATTGAATTAAAGTTTATTTCATCTGAAGAAGATTTAAAATCAAATAAATCAATCGAATTATATGAAAATAGGGCTTTAGCCGTAGAACGCAAAATTAAAAAGAAAGATTTAGCAAAAGTTTTGTTCTTATTAAATGGTAAAAGAGGGTATCAAAGTAACAGAAAAACAAATGACGATGATAGTGACTCTGATTATCTTTCTAAAATTTCAGATCGTGATGAAGAATTAATAGAAAAAAATATAACTATTGGACAAAAGTTTTTTGAGTTATTGCAAATGAATTCTTTGGCAAGACTAAAAGATAGAGTGTATTCCCGCAAAAGTTATGTGAAAGAGTTTGATGCTATTTGGAACGAACAATCAAAACACTACCCAAAACTTACCGATGATTTAAAAAAAACTATTAAAGATGAAATTATCTTTTATCAACGTGATTTAAAATCTCAAAAAGGTTTACTCTCAGAATGCGAGTTTGAGAAACATCATAAAGTTATTCCTATATCATCTCCACTATTTCAAGAATTTAGAATTTGGCAGAAATTGCATGATATAGTTTTGAAGGATAGATTTTCTATAGAATATACTTTAAAACAAGAACAGAAAGAGGCATTATTTGATAAACTTCAAGAAGTTGAAAAACTTACAGATAAACAGATTCTAAGAGAATTAAACTCAAATCCTTATGAGTATAATTTAAACTTTGAGAAGATAGATGGCAATACTACAAGAGCACAGTTATTAAAAATTTTAGCAAAAACAGGTTACGATACAACTGATATTTTAGATTTAGATATTTCTATTGCTGGAAATAATTACGACAAACAACCAGTACTTCAACTTTGGCATTTAATATATGCAGCAAAATCAACGGATAAACTTATAGATAATTTAAAGGAGAAATTTAGTTTTAATGATGAACAGGCCAAAGAAATTTCAAATAAAGTTCTTTATAAATTAAAGTATGGAAGTTTATCAGCAAGAGCTATAAAAAAGATTTTGCCATATATGCAACAAGGTTATAATTATACTGATGCATGTGAAAAAGCAGGTTATAGGCACTCAAGTTATGTTACAAATGAAGAAAAAGAAAACTGGAAACCTAAAGACTTAAAACTATTACAGAAAAATAGTTTGAGAAATCCTGTTGTGGAAAAAGTAATTAACCAATTGATTAATGTTGTTAATGCAATTATTAAAGATGATAGTTTAGGCAGACCAGATGAAATAAGAATAGAAATGGCTCGTGAATTGCACATGAATGCAAAAAGGAGAAAAGTTTTAACAAAACGTATAAATGATAGTACGAAACGGCATCAATCTATAAGAATAAAATTAAAAGAGGAGTTTAATATTAATCGTCCAAGTAGAAATGATATTATTAAATATAAGCTTGCTGAAGAAACAAATTGGATTTCTTTATACTCCGGTAACCCTATAAAGCCTTCTCGATTATTCACACAAGATTATGATATAGAACATATTATACCTAAAGCAAGACTCTTTGATGATTCTTTTCAAAACAAAACTCTTTGCGAATCAAAATTAAATAGAGAAAAAAGTAATCAAACTGCTTTTGATTACATGAGTTCTAGAGGGGAAAATAATTTGAACAATTATGTTTCGCTAATAAAAGGTAACAAGAAAATATTTAAACCAAAACGTGAAAAACTATTAATGACTTCTGATAATATTCCAGATGATTTTATTAATAGGCAATTAAGTGAAACCCAATACATCGCTAAAAAGGCAAAAGAGCTTTTAGTTTCAGTTTCTAAAAATGTAACAACAACTAGTGGCTCAATAACCGATTTATTAAAATCGCAATGGGAATTACCATTTATAATTCAAGATTTAAACTTAGATAAATATAAAGGAATTGATCAAACAGAAATTAGAGAAATAAAAACAAATGGAAACAAAACTAAAAAAGTAGAGCAAATTTTTCATTTAGATAAAAAAGGAAATAAATCATTTTGGAGTAAAAGAAACGATCATCGTCATCATGCTCTTGATGCTATTGTGGTGGCGCTTACCAAACAAAAACACATTCAACATTTAAATACATTAAACGCATCTTTTGAAGAACGTTACAGCGATAATGAGGACAATGTTAAAGTTGCTGCACAAAAATTTGATATGCCATGGCTTAGTTTACGTAGAGATGTAAAACATGCTCTGGACAATACTTTAATTTCATTTAAACAAAAAAATAAAGTTGTCACTAAGAATATAAATAAAACTAAAGCTAGTAAAAGAGAACATATACAAACAACACTAACACCCAGAGGACAATTACATGAAGAAACTGTATATGGAAAAATAAAGCAACTAAGAGATAAACCTTTAGTTTTAAATAAACGATTTCCTGTTGAATATGCGGATTTGATTGTTAATGATACTATTAAAACTTTAGTAAAAGCGCAATTAGAGAAATTTGATAATAATCCTGTAAAAGCTTTTGATACTAAGGTTTTGAAAAAAACGCCTTTACTAATAGATGGAAAACCAATTAAAAATGTTGTTTGTTATGAAAATACATTTGTTATAAGAAAACCAATAGATGACAAGCTAAATATTGAAAATGTTATTGATAAAGGTATACAGTCAATTTTAAAAAATCGATTAGATGCTTTTAATGGTAATAAAAAATTGGCGTTTTCTAACTTAGAGGATAACCCAATATATTTAGATAAAAATGAATCTATTGAAATTAAACGCGTAAAAATAAAAGCTAGATATACAGATTTGCAAGATGTGGGTAGGGGCTACGTGAATTTGGGCAATAATCATCATATAGCAATTTACCAAGATGAAAACGAAAAGATTCATGGAGAGAAAGTAAGTTTTTTTGAAGCTGTAGAACGCGCAAAACAAAACTTGCCAATTGTAAAAAGACAGCATGAACTCGGGTGGGATTATTCATTTAATATTCAAATTAACGACTATTTCGTGTTTTATAATGATGAATTGACAATAGAGACTGACTTATTAGATGAAAATAATTATGGACTTATTTCTAAAAGTCTTTTTAGGGTTCAAAAATTATCAATAGATGCAAAAGGTAGTCCTAATATAGTTTTTCGAAACCATTTAGAAACCACTCTGGATAATATTTATGAGTTTGCAACGATAAATATTAGAAGTTATGGGAGATTCATTAGTAAATGTCAAAAAGTTCAAATAAATAATCTAGGACAAATCGTAAAAATTGGAGAATACTAATTATGATAAAACGCACACTATTCTTCGGTAACCCAGCCTATTTAAGCACCAAAAATCAACAATTGGTGGTTAATTTCCCTGAAGCGGATAAAAAAGAAGCGACTATACCCATTGAAGATTTAGGCTATATCATTTTAGAAGATCCGCAAATCACTATTACCAATGGATTGTTGATGAAATTAGTGGAAAATAAAACGGGGTTGTTACTTGCAATAAACAACATTTACCTATTTCATTTTTACAACCATTAATAGGGCATAGTGAACAAACGGAACGTATGCGTCATCAATTTAACGCTAGTGTACCACTTAAAAAGAATATTTGGCAACAAACCATAAGTGCGAAAATCTATAATCAGGCTAGGTTTATGGATCAGAATAACATACCAACCCGTAAAATGTACAAATGGGTAAGCGAAGTAAAAAGTGGTGATGTCGAAAACCATGAGAGTAGAGCTGCGGTGTATTACTGGCAGCATATTTTTGGGATTGAAGATTTTACAAGAGGGCAACATGGTACACCTCCAAACAACTTACTGAATTATGGCTATGCTATTTTGCGTGCGGTAACAGCCAGAGCTTTAATTGGAAGTGGATTATTGCCATCATTAGGTGTATTTCATCGTAATAAATACAATGCCTTTTGTTTGGCAGATGATATTATGGAACCTTACAGGCCTTATGTGGATGCTTTGGTGTTTGATATTTTAGAAAGAGGTTTGGATATTGATGAAATTACAACAGCAATTAAAAGCGAATTATTAATGATCCCAGCAATGGATGTTTTTATAGATGGAAAGCAAAGTCCGTTGATGATAGCCATGAGTAGAACCACTAATAGTTTATACGAATGCTTTACTGGTTTAAGTAGAAAGGTTTTATATCCAGAGTTCGATTAAAATTTTAGACTTAGTTTGAGGTAGCACTATGAGAAATGATAGATTTTCACGATTAAACCAATATAGAAGTATGTGGGTACTAGTTTTTTTGATTTGCCAACTGAAACAAAGAGGGATAGAAGTCGTGCTACAAAGTTTAGAAAAAACTTATTGAATGATGGGTTTAGCATGTTTCAGTTTAGTATTTATATGCGGTTTTGTGCCAGTAGAGAAAATGCTGAAGTACATACCAAACGTGTTAAAAAAAGTTTGCCCGAATATGGTAAAATAGGCGTCATGCAAATAACCGATAAGCAATTCGGGATGATGCAATTGTTTCACGGACAAAAACCTACTGAATTAGAAACACCTTCACAACAACTGGAATTATTTTAGAAATTGAAATGTCAGGTTGAGCGCAGTCGAAACCTCTTAAAACGTACAAATATTAAATC
This sequence comes from Jejuia sp. G7-7, assembly GCF_055808955.1. Classification (NCBI taxonomy): domain Bacteria; kingdom Pseudomonadati; phylum Bacteroidota; class Flavobacteriia; order Flavobacteriales; family Flavobacteriaceae; genus Jejuia; species Jejuia sp. G7-7. The sequence goes on along the minus strand of NZ_JBVVSZ010000001.1, from coordinate 844,279 downwards.
CTACAAAAGCACTTAACATGCAGTATATCAATATTTTAAAACTTGATATACTGCGAATGCTAAGTAAAAATACAATTCTGAAAGCAATTCACAACGAACAAGGCCGCAACCAACAAGGCCGCAAGCACTGCGAATGCTAAGTAAAAATACAATTCTGAAAGCAATTCACAACAGCAGTAAGTATTACGAATCAGATACTATAACTGCGAATGCTAAGTAAAAATACAATTCTGAAAGCAATTCACAACTGTCCAGCTACGGTTTACCTACAACCAAGCACTGCGAATGCTAAGTAAAAATACAATTCTGAAAGCAATTCACAACAGACAGTCAAAACGGTAAAACATTTCTTTTACTGCGAATGCTAAGTAAAAATACAATTCTGAAAGCAATTCACAACTAGTTCGTACAAATGGGTAGCACAGCTTTTACTGCGAATGCTAAGTAAAAATACAATTCTGAAAGCAATTCACAACTTGATACCCTGCAACAGCCCCTCCAGTAGTACTGCGAATGCTAAGTAAAAATACAATTCTGAAAGCAATTCACAACCAGCTGAAGCTTCACGCATTTTTTCAATACGCTGCGAATGCTAAGTAAAAATACAATTCTGAAAGCAATTCACAACATAAGAAGCCGCACCCGTAACGCTAAAATAACTGCGAATGCTAAGTAAAAATACAATTCTGAAAGCAATTCACAACACCTTGACTAACAATAACACATCCTTCATTACTGCGAATGCTAAGTAAAAATACAATTCTGAAAGCAATTCACAACTTTAACGGGTTTGTTTTTAAGACAGGTTTTACTGCGAATGCTAAGTAAAAATACAATTCTGAAAGCAATTCACAACTGGATATCACTTCTTTATTGGAGTGGTTTTACTGCGAATGCTAAGTAAAAATACAATTCTGAAAGCAATTCACAACACCTACATATTCATCTTCTGTCATTTCATTACTGCGAATGCTAAGTAAAAATACAATTCTGAAAGCAATTCACAACTTGATAATACCACGCTTATCATTAGTAGTTACTGCGAATGCTAAGTAAAAATACAATTCTGAAAGCAATTCACAACTAATAAGTTTCAATCAATTTGAAATAATCGACTGCGAATGCTAAGTAAAAATACAATTCTGAAAGCAATTCACAACTGGTTGTATAATCTCATTCCAAAACTGTGTACTGCGAATGCTAAGTAAAAATACAATTCTGAAAGCAATTCACAACTATACGGCTGTATATAATGCATAATTGAATGGCTGCGAATGCTAAGTAAAAATACAATTCTGAAAGCAATTCACAACAGAAGAGCGGTTTAATACGGCTTTGTCGTTACTGCGAATGCTAAGTAAAAATACAATTCTGAAAGCAATTCACAACTACATTTCATCTGTTTTCCCATTTTCTTTAACTGCGAATGCTAAGTAAAAATACAATTCTGAAAGCAATTCACAACTAAACTACGCTGTATAAGTTTGTATTGTTAACTGCGAATGCTAAGTAAAAATACAATTCTGAAAGCAATTCACAACTATTTCGTATTTAATCTTCTTTTTCGACATACTGCGAATGCTAAGTAAAAATACAATTCTGAAAGCAATTCACAACACCTGTGTGATTAACCGATTCCATTATGGAAACTGCGAATGCTAAGTAAAAATACAATTCTGAAAGCAATTCACAACTATAGGATGCGGCGTTTAAAGATGTTGTATACTGCGAATGCTAAGTAAAAATACAATTCTGAAAGCAATTCACAACATCCAGTTGTTGAATAAATCACTTTGGTATACTGCGAATGCTAAGTAAAAATACAATTCTGAAAGCAATTCACAACTAGTTTCTAATTTTTTATGACGAAGTATTTACTGCGAATGCTAAGTAAAAATACAATTCTGAAAGCAATTCACAACTGCGTTATTCTTTTCCCAAATCCAATCATACTGCGAATGCTAAGTAAAAATACAATTCTGAAAGCAATTCACAACTAACCAACGCTCTAAGGCTACTAATAAAATACTGCGAATGCTAAGTAAAAATACAATTCTGAAAGCAATTCACAACCTGTTGTACGTTCTATCTTGAACTTCTTGTACTGCGAATGCTAAGTAAAAATACAATTCTGAAAGCAATTCACAACGGGGTGTAAACCAAATACCAACCATTATTGACTGCGAATGCTAAGTAAAAATACAATTCTGAAAGCAATTCACAACATGTCTAGGTAACGGTCTGTACTATTAGGAACTGCGAATGCTAAGTAAAAATACAATTCTGAAAGCAATTCACAACGTTAACGTATGTACAATAGTATCACTAACTAATGCGAATGCTAAGTAAAAATACAATTCTGAAAGCAATTCACAACAAGCTACTATTAATATTACAACTTTAGAAAACTGCGAATGCTAAGTAAAAATACAATTCTGAAAGCAATTCACAACTTGTGGTTATTCTAGCCTAACGGTTTGTATACTGCGAATGCTAAGTAAAAATACAATTTATAATCTTTTACTCTACATTAAACATTCTAAAAGGTAAACAATAATTTTTCAGGATATTCTTCTGCGTTAAGGATTGAACGGCATGTTTGAGCTCCCGACGGAGGAGGAGCGAGTAGTGAAAGCCTGACCCCTTTTCGGAGTAACGCCCAAATTTTTAAAAAAGAAAAAGCCCAACTATAAAAGTCGGGCTTGATTCAAATATTATAAGTTAAGGTATTAGTTACCTTCTAAGTTTTTCATTTCCTTTTCAACTAAATCGTAGAACTGATCTAATTTTGGAAGTACTACAATACGTGTACGTCTGTTTGTTGCTCTGTTTTCAGCAGTATCATTATCTACTAAAGGAACATATGAGCTACGCCCTGCTGCAATTAGTCTATTAGGATTTACATCTAACTCTTCTAGAACACGAATAATTGAAGTAGCACGTTTAACACTTAAATCCCAGTTATCTATTAACACACCGCTAGAGTATGATCTGCTATCTGTATGACCTTCAACCATACATTCAAAATCAGGTTTTGCATTAACAACTTTAGCAACTTTTCCTAATACTTCTTTAGCTCTTGTAGTTACATTGTAACTTCCGCTTTTGAATAGTAATTTGTCTGATATAGAGATGAATACAACGCCTTTTTCAACATTTACTTCAATGTCTGGATCGTTAATTCCAACCTCACGTTTAAAGCTAGTTACTAATGCTAATGTTACGCTATCCTTCTTGGTTACAGCATCTTGTAATCGTGTAATTTTTAAATCTTTTTCTTTTAAACTTTCTAATGTTTTTTCAACATTACTCGCACCTTTAGCCGAAATTATTCCAAGGTTATCATTAGCATCTTTTAAATCTTTAACTCTTTCTTCTAAAACAGAAACTTTTGCAGTAGCAGAAGCTCTCTCTTCTAAACAAGAGTTTAACTTTACTGTTGCTGAGTTTAACAAATCTTGAGTTTCTTTTTGTTTTTCTTCAAGTGCCATAAAATCTTTTTTAGATACACATGAGCTTAACAGTAATAATGTAGATAAACTAAGTAATAAAACTTTTTTCATAATAATAAATGGTTATTTTCGGATTAAATATTTGCAAATTATTTCGACAAAAGTATATAAAAATAGGTTGAATATAGAACTGTTAACAAAACTTTTACTAACCGAGTTATAAACTTTTGTAATTCTTGGTTTTATTTACGAAATAATCCCAAACAATGGATGTTATGGTGTAATATTTTCGCTTAGCTTTGAATTGTTTTCTTTTTTTTAGTAAACTAGAAAGGTGTGCGTAAAAGCTAAAATGGGCTTTTATAATTGCAATAAAGTGATTTAACTTTAATTGGAATAAGAATTTAATGCCTGCAATTCCATCTAAAATCAACCTTGCTAATACCAAGAAAAATAAATTGCCGTTTGCATTTTTAACCAAGGCAAAAAGACTATTTCTAAAATTTAAAAAAGTCTTTTTAGGTTTTATATTGTTTAAAGTAGCACCACCTACATGAAAAACTTCAGATGCTCCAACATATACTGTTTTGTAACCTTTATTATGTGCCCGCCAGCATAAATCTATTTCTTCCATATGAGCAAAAAAAGATTCGTCAAAACCACTTAATTCTTGATAAGCACTGCTTTTTATGAAAAAGCATGCGCCAGAAAGCCCAAAAAATAGGGACGGTGTCATTGTATTGTTTAGTGTCCTCTTCAATAGTTTCAAAAATTCGTCCTCTGCAATAAGGGTAACCGAATTTATCAATAAAACCACCAGCTGCACCTGCATATTCAAAATGAGTTTTCTTTTTAAAATCTAATATTTTAGGTTGAATAATAGAGATGTCAGCATTTTCTTTAAATGTTTCTTGAATTGGACTAAGCCAGTTCTTGGTTACTTCTACATCACTATTCAATAAACAATAAATATCAGCTTTAACATGCGTTAGGGCATCATTATAACCTTTGGCAAACCCACCGTTTTCTTTGTTTTGAATGATTTTTAAAGTTGGGTAATTGGTTTTAATAAACTCCACCGAATCATCAGTTGAATCATTGTCAGCAATGTAAATGTCTGCTTCTTCAGAATATTTTGTTACCGAAGGCAAAAACTGTTCTAAAAGTTTTTTTCCATTCCAATTTAATATGACTATTGCAATCTTCATTTACTGTAATCTGGAATATCTTCTAAAAATATATATTGTTCTCTTTCAAAATCCATTCGACAATAATAATGATTAAATCCGTTAGTAACCATTAAATAATCTGCTTTCAATACCATATTATATCGCGCTATTTGATCGAAAGTAGCTTGTTTAATGTCAATTTTTGGTGCTTTACATTCTACTATTAAGTTAATTTCGCCATTAGATTTAAAAATAACAATATCATAACGTTTCTTTAAATCATTAACCTTCAATTCTTTTTCAACATTAATTAAAGACTTAGGGTAGTTTTTATGTTCAATTAAATAATGCACACAATGTTGGCGTACCCATTCTTCGGGTTGTAAAATCACAAATTTTTTACGGATGATATCAAAAATAGAAACTTTATTTTCGCTATTTTTGAATCGAAACGCACATGTTGGGAAATTCAATTTTTGCACATCACAAATTTATCATTCTAATAGTATTTTAGATACTTTTTACAGAAAATTTTCTTGAGATTTGGACGAAGTTAAACAACTAGTAACAGATATTAAAAATCGAAATTTAAAACCTATTTATTTTTTAATGGGCGAGGAGGCTTATTATATAGATAAAGTTTCAGATTTTATAGAAGATACTATTTTAACTGAAGCAGAAAAGGGTTTCAATCAAATGGTGTTGTATGGCAGAGATATTTCAGTAGATGATATTGTAAGTAATGCAAAGCGTTACCCGATGATGGCAGAATATCAAGTGGTAATTGTAAAAGAAGCGCAAGATTTATCCCGTACTATTGAGAAATTGGCAGCTTATGCAGAAAATCCGCAACCTTCAACAGTTTTAGTTATAAACTATAAATACAAAAAGATTGATAAGCGTAAGGCACTATACAAAACGCTTAAAAAAACTGGAGTAGTATATGAAAGTAAAAAGCTTTATGAAAATCAAGTAGCTGATTGGATAAGACGCGTACTATCTCCAAAAGGCTATACCATTACACCAAAAGCAGCACAAATGCTAGTTGAGTTTTTAGGTACAGATTTAAGTAAAATTAATAATGAACTTGAAAAGCTTCAAATTATATTACCAAAGGATAGTCAAATTACACCAGAGGTAATTGAAGAAAATATTGGTATTAGTAAGGATTATAATAATTTTGAATTGCGCAAGGCAATTGGTAATAGAAATGCTGTAAAAGCACATCAAATAGTGAATTATTTTGCTGAAAATCCAAAAGATAATCCTATGGTGGTTACGGTGTCTTTACTTTTTAATTTCTTCTCACAATTGTTACATTTTCATGGATTAAAAGATAAAACGCCTCGAAGTGTAGCTTCTGCGCTAAAAATAAATCCATATTTCGTTAACGAATATGTTACAGCAGCAAGAAACTTCCCGATGCGCAAGGTAAGTGCAGTTGTATCTACTTTAAGGGCTTTTGATGTTAAAAGCAAAGGAGTAGGAGCCAATGCAGTTCCACAAGGGGATTTATTAAAAGAATTATTAGTTAGAATATTAAATTAATGGATGTAGCAATTCACGATAGTTGGAAATCTCACTTAAAAACCGAGTTTGATAAACCTTATTTTGAAAGTTTAACAAGTTTTGTTAAAGATGAATATTTGAATTATCAATGCTTTCCTCCGGGAAAAGAAATTTTTAATGCTTTTAATTATTGTCATTTTGATGATTTAAAGGTGGTGGTTATTGGTCAAGATCCTTACCATGGTCCTGGACAAGCAAACGGATTATGCTTTTCTGTAAACGATGGTATTGCTCATCCACCTTCATTGATAAATATCTTTAAAGAAATTGACTCAGATCTCGGAAATCCATATCCAAAAAGTGGAGATTTATCTCGTTGGGCTAAACAAGGTGTATTGCTTTTAAATGCAACACTCACGGTAAGAGCTCATCAAGCAGGGAGTCATCAAAAAAGGGATGGGAAACTTTTACAAATGCAGTTATAAAGTGCATTAGTGATTCAAAAGAAAATGTTGTGTTTTTATTATGGGGAGGTTTTGCAAAACAAAAAACGAAACTTATAGATAACTCAAAACATTATGTGTTAACATCAGGTCATCCTTCTCCTTTAAGTGCAAACAGAGGATACTGGTATGGTAACAAGCATTTTAGTAAAACAAATAAACTACTTGCTGCACAAAATAAAGCTATGATAAAATGGTAGTAATTAGCTTCCTGTTGGAGCAAGTTCTTGGCTAGTAGTCTCAACTTCTAAAGTACTATTCAATTGAATTGGTTCAATAGAATTGATTAATTCTTCCTTAACAACTTTTACATTTTTAGGTAAAAATTTAACGACTAAGAATATCACAACATTTAAAGCAATTAAAGCAAAAATAGATAGAGTAATGTTAAATAACATAGGCATGGGGTATTATTTATTCGATAAAAGTATATAAAATTTCGACGAAATGCAAATTTTTTGGTTGAAATGTTAAACTTTTGTCAAAGTTAATAAAAATTTAATGATTCACAATGCGTATAAGTACGTATTTTTCATACAAAGTAATTTTTAACAATATAGTAACAATCAACTCACTAACCATTTAGCTATCAATTGTTAAGAGAGCAATTACTGTATTCGTTAACTAAATACTTGAAAGTCTTAAGAAATAAAATTTATTTTGGCTAAAATATGTCAATATGGAAGAACCAAAATGGATAGTTGTTAAGGATTACGAAGACATTACCTATAAGAAATATAATGGTGTTGCTCGTATAGCCTTTAACAGACCTGATGTTAGAAATGCGTTCAAGACCAAAAACTACTAGCGAACTTTATGATGCTTTTTACGATGCAAATGAAGATGTAAACATTGGAGTAGTACTACTATCTGCTGAAGGCCCATCAACAAGAGATGGTGTGTATTCTTTTTGTAGTGGTGGAGACCAAAAAGCAAGAGGGCATCAGGGTTATGTTGGTGAAGATGGTTATCATCGTTTAAACATATTAGAAGTACAACGTTTAATTCGCTTTATGCCAAAAGCTGTTATTGCAGTAGTTCCAGGTTGGGCAGTTGGAGGAGGTCATAGCCTACATGTAGTTTGTGATTTGACTTTGGCAAGCAAAGAACACGCTATTTTTAAACAAACAGATGCAGATGTTACAAGTTTTGATGGAGGGTATGGTTCTGCTTATCTTGCAAAAATGGTAGGACAAAAAAAAGCTAGAGAAATATTTTTTCTAGGCAGGAATTATTCTGCGCAAGAGGCTTTTGAAATGGGAATGGTAAATGCTGTAATTCCGCACAATGAATTAGAGGTCACAGCCTATGAATGGGCTCAAGAAATACTGGCAAAATCTCCTACATCTATTAAAATGCTTAAGTTTGCCATGAACTTGACTGACGATGGTATGGTTGGCCAACAGGTATTTGCTGGAGAAGCCACACGATTAGCATATATGACCGAAGAAGCTAAAGAAGGGCGTAATGCGTTTTTAGAAAAACGTAAGCCTAATTTTGATAAAAAATGGATTCCTTAAATGAGTAATATTTCTATTTGGATTTCAGCAATGCGTTTAAGAACGCTTCCGCTTTCGGTATCGGGAATAATTATTGCATCTAGTTTTGCTGCTTATAATGGTTGTTTTAATTGGTATGTGTTTACACTAGCAATCTTAACAACTATAAGTTTACAAATACTATCTAACTTGGCTAATGATTATGGTGATGGTGTTAAAAGGTACCGATAACGATCAAAGATTAGGGCCAGAACGTGCCATACAGAGTGGTGCCATTTCTCCAGAAGCCATGTTTGATGCTATTAAATTGAATATTCTCATTTGTATCGCTCTAGCATTTTTGCTAATTTTTACAGCATTTGGCTCACAGCATTTTTTGCTTACACTATTATTTTTTGGATTGGGGATTGCCTCGGTAGTTGCTGCTATGCGTTATACAATTGGTGGAGGAGCATATGGCTATAGAGGTTTGGGAGATATTTTTGTTTTTATATTCTTTGGGTTAGTAAGTGTTGTAGGCTGTTATATCTTATATGCAAAAACCATAGATCATTTAGTGTTTTTACCAGCTATAACGATAGGTTTATTAAGTGCAGCCGTACTTAATCTTAATAATATGAGAGATATAGAATCTGATAAAAAAGCTAATAAAATTACAATGGCGGTAAAATTAGGTCAAGAAAAATCTAAAATTTACCATTTCTTTTTAATCATTTCTGCTATTGTGGTTTCGGGACTTTTTGGAATTCTTTATTATACTTCTCCTTTCAATTTAATTTTCGTTCTTGCTTATATTCCTTTATTACTTCATCTTAAAAAAATAAAAGTAAACAAAAACCCTAAGTTATTAGATCCTGAATTAAAGAAAATAGCGTTGACCACTTTTCTGTTGTCAATTTTAATGGCTTTAGGGTATTTATTCTAAACAAAAAAATAATTTTATGAAAAAAATAATTTGCTGTCTATTATTAGTAACAGGACTATTAAGTTATTCTCAAAAAACCACTTTAAAAGTACTGGAGAGTGCTGAGTTTAAAGATAAAGTCAAATCGGGGGCTGTATTATCAATGCACACTTCTCCTTCAGGTTTAACAGGCATTGTAAGATACAGTAAAAAAAGCTTTCTTTTTGATGTATTTAATGAATCATTAGGTCGTATAAAAAACCGCCTGATTCCAAAAGATAAAAAAGAAAGTTATCGCGGCGATTTAACTTTTGATAATACCATAAAAATTTTTACAGTATATGCACCATCTAATAAAGAGCGCATACTATATTGTCATGAGTTTAATCTGAGCGATGGTTCTCATAAAAAGACAAAATTATTTAGTGCAGATGTTGAGAAAAATCAAAGCATATTTTCAGGGAGTAACAAGCGCGAAACAGGTTTTGCTTTATCGCCAAATGGAGAATATTTTGTTGTTTCAACCGATGATATTAAGAAAAATTCAAATTCATTCACCATCCACGTTTATAATTCTTTAACACTTGATTTAATCTATAAAAGATCATATCAAAAAAATACAAAGAAATTTTATGAACCCAATGATTTATCAATTGATGATGATAAAAATGTATTTGCTTTAGGGAAATTATTTTTAGAAGGACGTAAAGAAAAAAGGGAGGCAAGGCAAATTATGAGTTTGTACTCAATAAAATAAATAAATCTGAGACTATCACAACAAAAGTAGATGTCAGTAAAGATTCACATATAAGTTCATTGATAATTTCTAACATAGATAATAACATTCGTTTAATTGGTTTTTATTCTAATGAAAAGGCTGGTAAAATAAAAGGGACTTTAATATTTAATGTAGAAACAAGTAATTTAAGTGTTGTAGAAAGTAAATCTTTTAAGCTTCCAGAAGATGTTTATAAAGATTTATATACTGAAAGGACTGCAAAGCGAAAGAAAGGAAAGAATAAAGAGTTTGGAAGCTATTACGTAGATTATATTATAAATGATGATGAAGGCAATACGTATTTACTAGCTGAACAATTTTTTATAACCCAAATTTATGTTTCTAATGGAGTAAATGGAGGTGGGTATTGGCAAACTGTTTATCATTATAATAATGTTTTAGTTCTAAAACTTGATACTTCAGGAGAATTAGTTTGGGGAAGAAGTATATTTAAAATGGCAAATGCACCATCATACAATGCTTTTATTAAAAATAATGAGCTTCATGTTATTTTGAATTCAGGCAAAAGATTAACTGAAAAAGATGATGGGAGAGTAAAAGTATCAAAAGGCTGGCTTGAGTCCACATCATTGTATGATATAGTTTTTGATAATCAAGGAGAAGTTAGTTATAATAAAATACAAGACAATAAGGGTAACACATTTTATACACCTTACTATGGTGTTTTTAATGGCAATCGTTTTATTACAATAAGTGGAAGAGGTGGTAAAAAACAATTTTTAATTTTGGAGTAAAATCATTATTTTACTAGATAAAATTAAAGTATATGAAAATCACATTTTATGGTCACGCCAGTTTAGGGATTTCAATTGGGGATGTTACAATTATTGTAGATCCATACATATCTGCAAACCCCAAAGCTTCTAGTGTTGATATAGAATCACTTAAGTCTGATTATATTCTAATTACTCACGCCCATCAAGACCATATTCTTGATGTAGAACTTATTGCAAAACAAACAGGTGCAGTTATTGTGTCTAATTATGAAATAGCAACGCATTATGATAGTTTAGGGTATGAAACGCACCCTATGAACCATGGAGGTACATGGGATTTTGATTTCGGATCGGTTAAATACGTAAATGCAATTCATACATCTTCATTTCCGGACGGTAGTTATGGTGGACAACCAGGTGGTTTTGTAATTGAGGGCGAACATAAAAACATTTACATAGCTGGAGATACGGCTTTAACTTTTGATATGAAGTTAATCTCACTCCAAACAAAGTTGGATTTAGCCATTTTACCTATAGGCGATAATTTTACAATGGGCATTGATGATGCCATCATAGCGAGCGATTTTTTAGAATGTGATAAAATCCTCGGCTATCACTATGATACCTTTGGCTACATAGAAATTGACCATGAAGTCGCAAAACGCAAATTCTTTGAAAAAAACAAAGACTTAATGTTATTAGATATTGGTACATCTATAGAGTTATAATTTAAAATTTATACATGCGTAAACTTTTATTATTAATTGGAGCTTGCTTGATTTTTAGTTCATCAAATGCTCAGATAGATCAATCAAAAACTGGTGCTTGGTACATGTACTTTTTTAAGCATCAATTTAAAAATAGTCAGTTTGGAATTCAAGGTGATTTGCAATACCGAAATTGGAATACTTTCGGAGATCTAGAACAACTTTTAATCCGTTCTGGAGTAACATATACTCCAAAAAACGCCAATATTTTATTCACTTTAGGCTATGGGAATATCACAACAGGACAATTTGGGGATAGTAATGCTACAACTTCTGAAAGTAGAATTTATCAGGAAGCTTTGATTCCTCAAAATTGGGTGGTAGATTTTACTTAGCGCATCGCTTTAGATACGAGCAACGTTTTGTTGAAAATCAAGACTTTAGAACACGCTACCGTTATAATGTATTTTTGAATATTCCTTTGAATAAAAAGGAACTTACTGAACAATCAGTTTATATTGCTTTGTATAATGAGTTATTTATCAATGGAGAAACGAATATTGGAAATGATAGAACAGTTGGATTCTTCGATAGAAATAGAACATATTTAGGTTTTGGTTATGTTTTAAAGCAAGGTATGAAGTTTCAATTAGGTTGGATGAATCAAAAAACAGTTAATTGGGGCAAAGGACAATTACAATTAAGTTTTCATCATAGTTTTTAATATTCGGTAATGACTGCAACTTATCATAATTACATTCTGAATTTTAAACAAGCGAGTGGGACTTCTAGAGGCATTTTAAAAACCAAAGAAACATGGTTTATTATTTTAAATTCAGAAGGAAAAGAAGGCATAGGAGAGCGTGGTATGTTTAGAGGACTTTCAATTGATGACAGACCAGATTTTGAAGCTAAACTAAAATGGACTTGCAACAACATCAGCAAAGGTTTAGCGTATTTATATGGTGAATTAATGGAATTCAAGTATTCAGTTTGGATTAGAAATGGCCTTTAAAATCTTTAGAAAGCGAATACAAATTTGATGTATTACCTTCAGAATTTACAAAAGGCAGAGATTCCATTCCTATAAACGGACTCATTTGGATGGGAACTAAAGCCTTTATGAATCAGCAAATAAAAGATAAAATTGATGCTGGTTTCAATTGTATTAAAATGAAAATTGGAGCTATCGATTTTCAAACGGAATTAGAATTATTACAATCCATAAGAAAAGAATTCACTTCAAAAGATATAGAATTACGAGTAGATGCAAATGGTGCTTTTAAAATAAGTGAAGCTTTAGAAAAGTTAAAGATACTCTCAGAACTTGATTTGCATTCTATCGAGCAACCAATCCGACAAGGACACATTAGCGACATGGCTCATCTTTGTGAAGCTACACCATTATCAATTGCTTTAGATGAAGAACTAATAGGTGTACTTTCAGTAACAAAAAAACAAGAATTGCTACAAACAATTCGCCCGCAATACGTTATCTTAAAACCCACCTTAGTTGGTGGATTTCAAGGTAGCGATGATTGGATTACTATTGCAGAACAACATAAAATAGGGTGGTGGATCACAAGTGCTTTAGAAAGCAATATTGGACTTAATGCTATTGCACAATATACTTATAAAAAGAACAATAAATTACCCCAAGGTTTAGGGACTGGCGGTTTATTTTCTAATAATTTTGAATCGCCTTTGTGTGTAGAAAAAGGATGTTTAAATTACAATACTAATAAAAACTGGAAAATTAAATTATAATGAAATATATACAACAAGCTTATAAAGGAGAAAGGGAACTATGGATGTTTATTTTAACATCTATTTTAATTTCCGGAATGTTCATCCTTAATTTTATAATATTTCTATTTACTTCTAAAGAAGATATGGAAGCTGCATATGATTTGATGAAATCAATTCCAGGAAATTTGAACTTGCTCGTTAATTTAATACCATTTGCAATTCTACTTGGGCTTTTGTTTGTTCTGGTAAAGTTCATACATAAGCGAAGTATATTATCGCTTACGACTTCCAGACCCAAAGTAGATTGGAGTCGGGTATTATTTTCATTTTCACTAATTGTAAGTATTACTTTAATTCTTTTGGTATTTCTTATTATAGTGATTCTTCAGAAATAATTTGGAATTTTCAACCAACACAATTCGTGATTTTACTACTGATAAGTTTAATACTATTTCCTTTTCAAATAGGTTTAGAGGAATATTTATTCAGAGGTTATTTTATGCAACACATTGGAACCATGGTGAAGAATAAATGGTTCCCTTTAATTCTTACGTCAGTTTTATTTGGAATTGCACATAGTGCAAATCCCGAAGTAGCTGAAATAGGACCAGTAATTATGGTGTTTTATATTGGAACTGGACTTTTACTTGGAATTATGACCTTAATGGATGAAGGGTTAGAGCTTGCATTAGGGTTTCATTTTGGTAATAATTTATTAGCTGCTATATTAATCACTTCAGATTGGTCGGCATTGCAAACAGATTCTTTATTCAAATATACATCTGAGCAAACAGTTGATATTCTTTCAGAAATAATTGCACCAATACTAATTGTTTATCCAATTATTTTACTAATAATGTCAAAGAAATACAAGTGGAGCAATTGGAAAGATAAATTATTTGGACCAGTAGTTGAACCACCAAAGAGAAGATTACAAAATTTTAGAAGACTAACATATATGATTCCAGATTACACCAAAGTACACAGACGATTTAAACTTGATGGGATTAGTTACAACCGTGAAGATTTAATGGAAGTTGCATACAGTTTTGTAAAAGAAGGCTATCCTTACCAAGAACAATTGGGACTTTTTTTACTAGATTGGTTAGACAAAAATGACTCTATAAATGTTAAAACTTCTGGCTCAACAGGAAAACCAAAACCCTCAAAATTAAAAAGCAGGCGATGGTAAATTCTGCTATTATTACTGGAGATTTTTTAATTTAACACCAGGTAAGAGGTTTTAAACTGTTTGCCTTCAAATTTTATTGCGGGAAAAATGATGATGGTAAGAGCTATAGTTTTAGGTTTAGAAGTAGATATGGTTGTGCCTTCTGCATTACCTCGAATTGATTATGAAAAAGATTATGATTTTTGCGCGTTTACACCAATGCAACTTAAGAATTTTGCAAAAATATTTAAAATCTATAAAAACTGTTATTGTTGGAGGGGGACGTGTTTCTAATCATATTAAAGGATTGATTAAAGACATAAAACCACAAGTGTATGAAACTTATGGTATGACGGAAACCGTATCTCATATCGCAGTTAAAAAACTAAATAATTTTATAGATTCTGATACTGACGGAAATTTTAAAGTATTACCAAATGTTAGTATTTCTCAAGATGAACGTGGATGCCTTGATTATTGATGCTCCTAATTTGTGTGATGAAAAAATAGTAACCAATGATATTGTAAAAATACATTCTGAAGATGAATTTGAATTGATTGGACGTTTTGATAATGTAATTAATACTGGAGGCATCAAAGTGTTTCCAGAACAATTAGAAGCAAAACTTCAAGACAATATGTCTAATCGTTTTTATAGGAAGTGTTTGGATGATACTTTAGGAGATAAAATAATATTGATTGAGGGTCAAGAAAGAATATTGGACGATTCATTGTTTGATGACTTAGAAAACGTATGGAAAAGCTTCAAATCTATATTTTTTGTAAATAAATTTATAGAAACCGCTTCTGGAAAAGTGCATCGTGCGAAAACCATACATGAGGTTTTGGGGTCATAAAACACGTAAATTTTATTATGCTGAATTTATCCAGCATAATATATTTATTTAAATAACCTTGATACTAAAACAAGTGTTAAGAATGGATTACTCAGTAGTCTCTTCCATGGTATGATATACATTTTGCACATCATCATCTTCCTCCAGTTTTTCTAAAAGTTTTTCAACATCTTCAGCTTGCTCAGGAGTAATTGTTTTTGTCACTTGAGGAATACGTTCAAAACCAGAAGATAAAATTTCAATGCCTCTAGATTCTAATTCAGATTGAATTGCGCCAAAACTTTCAAAGGCATAGATTAATATACCATCATCATCGGCAAAAACTTCTTCTGCACCGTAATCAATAAATTCTAATTCAATTTCTTCAGGATCTAAGCCTTCTGGCGTTTATTCTAAAATTACAAGTATGATCAAACATAAAAACAACAGAACCAGAAGTACCTAAACTTCCATCACATTTATTAAAATAACTTCTAACATTTGCAACAGTTCTAGTATTATTATCAGTAGCGGTTTCTACTAAAATAGCAATACCATGAGGTGCATAGCCTTCAAAAACAACTTCTTTATAATCGCCTTGACTTTTATCGAAGGCACGTTTTATGGCACGCTCTACATTGTCTTTTGGCATGTTTACAGATTTTGCATTCTGTATGACTGCACGTAAGCGCGAATTACTATCAGGATCTGGACCACCTTCTTTTACAGCCATTACAATATCTTTACCAATACGAGTAAAGGCTTTGCTCATAGCGACCAACGTTTCATTTTTCGTGCTTTTCTGAATTCAAAAGCTCTTCCCATAGTTTTAAGTTAAAGTTAGTAAAGTACTTAAAGTCTTAATATTTTGATGTTGCAAATTTAATAAACCAAATTAGTCTTTTGGAAGTGCTTTGATAAAACCTCTCGTTTGCACCATTTAATTGATTAAGTGCAATTTGTTCGTTCTTATTTAATTCCGCATTAATTTTATTGTAGTCTTTAACACCTTTATTGAGTTTTTTACTTGCGCATTATAATCATCAATTTGCTTTTTAGTACGCTTTTTTTGTGGTGTACTTTCAATGGTATTTTTAATAGTTTCAAAATCTTCACTTAAAACCAAAAACTCTGTGATGTTTGGCACTTTATTATCAGCTTCATCTATAAAAAAGTTAAACGCTTCTTTAGTTGCATTGATGATACTTTTATCATTTTTATATAATGTTATGTCGTTTAAAATTTCTAAACCTTCTTTAGCAGAAACTGCTTAATGCGAAGCGACTTTGTTCTATGGCGCCAACATCATTTTTTTCAATGGCATCCATTAGGTAAAACTTCGCTTATAAAAACTTTAAAATATTTTTAAATACATATCTTGTAATGCTTAAAGCTTCATTGGATATTGCATGCATTTAAATCGGTATCGCCTTAATAATTTGAATTTTATGTTTGTTGGCAAAAGCATAAAATCTGTTTCGTATTCTTGTTGAGATTCTTTCAGTTTTTTATCTGCTAATTCTTGAGCCAGCATATAGGCTTCCATAAGATCATAAGATTGTTCTGCAACTTCTTTCATATCAATTATTTTAGCATAATCTTGCCTCAATAAATCTAAATTAAAATTGAGATGTTTTAAAACTTTATTCTTGTAATCATCGCCATCAAAACCTTTTGCTCTGTTATTTTTCCAATAGCACGTTCCACTGATTTAATCAATAATTTTCTTCTGGCATCAACAGTTCTATCACTTTTACTATGTGCAATTGCTTTTGTATAATTCCACATGTTTTTTGGTTATGGTTTTTTGCTCTTTACCAACAAAATCCAAATATTCTGATGCTGTTTTAAAGTTTTGCGCTGTAGTTGTAAAAGATGCCACCAGCACTATAATGGCAATAGATGTTTTTAATAAATTCATGTGTTTTTTATTAATTATTACTGTTTGGTGTTATGATGTCGTTTAAAATAAAAAATGCTTCTTGTATTGTGATATCTTTTGACACATCTTTTAAAACCGTAAGATTAATTTCATTTTTTGATGTATCATAAAGTAATACTCTGTCGGTTGCCGACGTATTCTTTATAATTAAATTATTTTTATTTGTGGTATTACTAGTTTTAAAGTTTTCCCAAAGTACTTTATATGCGTTTATATCTTGAAATACATTATCTAATGTAAGCGGATATTGAGTGTTTTTATTAATATAGTTTTTTACTATATTTTTATTTACATCCACAAGAAAATCAAATGCAGCACTTTCTTTTATTCGTTTTTTACTTCGGATTTTAATAGTATCTAAATCTATCGTTTTTAGAGGTTTAAAAGTCAACGACACTTCTACATCATCATTAGGTAAGGTATAATCTATATATTGCTCTTCTGTTTTAAAATTATCATATAATGAAGGTAGTTTTATATCTGGAACAACACCAATAGATTGGCGGCTTTTACCTGAAGCTCTATAAAAACTTTCTACCGTTAATTTTGCAAATCCTAAATCTTTAGTGTTATTAAGAGGTAACACCACTTGTGCACTAGACTTGCCATGTGTAGTTGTACCAACAATAATAGCTCTGTGGATAATCTTGCATTACAGCTGCAAAAAGTTCTGAAGCCGAAGCACTAAAATTATTAACTAAAACTACAATTGGTGCTGTAAATACTGTACCTCTTTTAGTATCTTTTAAAGTGTAAAGTAGAGTCATCATGATATTTCATAATGGTAACTGGCCCTCTATCTATAAACATTCCTGATAAATCGACAGCTTCTTTTATGGAGCCTCCACCATTAAATCTTAAGTCAATAATTAAACCATCAATTGCATCTTTTTTAATTTGTATATTTCTTTGGCAACATCATTTGCCATACCTAAACCATTAACAGATTCAAAATCTGTATAAAATCTTGGGATGTTGATATAGCCTACTTTAAGTGAATTATCTTGTTGCTCAATAATATAACCTCTAATAGAGTTTTCTTCATTTTCAACAATGCTTTTAATGAGTTTTACATCTTTAACCATGCCGCTTTTTTCTTTATTTTAAAAGTAGCTTCGTTTGTTGAACCTACATTTAAAAATTCTATAACAGCATCGTTTGATACGCAAAAGGCTTCTAAGGTAATATTGTTAGATTCAATAGATTTTATAACATCATTAACCTCTAAATTTTGATTTTTGAAAGCGGGACTACCTGGAGCAATGTATGAAATAACAATATCGCCATTGTCATTTTTTGAAGTTGTAATTCCAAAGGACATTTGGTTATTACTAAGTGCGTGTTCAAATACATCTTTTTCTGAAGCATTAAAAAAAGTGGAGTGGGGTCGTGATATTTTAAAAATGCATTTAAAAATGTATGTTCTACCATTTGGGAAACACTCCCATTTTTATTGAGTTTTTCATTCAATAAACATATCTCCTTAGCGATGACTCTTTTTTTAATTTCAGCTTCATTCAATTTAAAATTAGCTTTAATGACGTTAACGTTAGTAGTGTCCTCAATCATTTCTAATAGAATATTGTAGCGCACTCGTTTTGACCAATATTTTTTTGCAGCATTTGTGTCTTTAAAATATTTGAAATCTTTATTGGCATCAAAATATAAAGTATCCTTACCAGAATAATCTAGTGGTTTAGTAATTAACTCCTCTAAATACAATTTTGAGTTTTTTATATGTGTTTCTACTGCTTGTGCATATTTAGTAATGAATTCGCAATTCTGAGTTTTGATATAATCATCAATTTTGAATCTATCATTCTCAAATGTAGCAATATCTTGTTTGGTAAATAATCGTTTTTCATCATCTAAATCTTTAACGAAAATTTTAAAAACATGGTTAGAAAGTGAATCGTCTACTTTTTTTGGTTTATAATGTTCGTTTTCAACCACTTTCTTTAATGCAGAAACCTGTTCGCAAAAAGTAGTGTTCTGGCTAAATGTTTGAAAGCCAAAACATAATAAATGTGTAACAAATATAAATGTAGTTTTAGTCATTAAATATTAGTACAAGTACTATTCGTCTTCAGGTTCTACAATAGTTTCAATAGCTTCGGCGAGTTTAAAATCTTTATCGGTAACACCATCGGCGTCATGAGTAGAGAGCGAAATTGATAATACATTATAAACATTACTCCAATCTGGATGATGGTTTAAGGCTTCACATTCAAAGGCAATTCTGCTCATAGCACCAAAACAATCTTTGAAGTTTTCAAATTCGAATTCCGCATGTATAGCATTATCAAAATAGTCCCAATCTGGATATCGCAATAATCTTTTTTCTATATCTTCTTCTGAAAGTTTATTCATTTTAAAAATGTTTTAGAATTAACAATTGCCACCTTAAAAAAGGGGAGGAATTATTAAAGCTTTGATTTTAATAATTCGAACTAATTGTTTTAATTTTTGTCATGTATTTAGCAATTTCTACTAAAATAATTAATTTTTAACATTATTAAAGCTACAATTTTAATTCATTCAACAAATAATTGCTATTTAATTGTAAATGCTTAGGAAGTTTGTTGTATTTGGGAAGTACCGCCAAATATCTATCATCATTTGTGGTATATACTCTTTTGAAAATTGGATTTTCTTTTAATTCTAAAGCGTTTATAATTTCTTTTATAAATTCATCGTGATGCACCAAATCAGTACTTCCGAGATGAAATATGCCAGACTTATTCCGGTTAATGATATAATGAATTTGCTGTGTTAATTTTGAATCTGTGGTTACATTTAGTATTAAATTAGGAAACACTTCAATAGGTTCTTTTTCTTTGATATTTTGGGCGATTTCTTGAACCCTTGGAGAGTGTGTTCCAAATACCATTGGCAACCTTAAAATGGCGACTTGTCTTTTTGGTAAGCGCAACAACATATTTTCAATTTTAATTTTAAAATGGCCGTAAACGCTATTACTTAAGGTTTTATCCTGCTCATAACTGGGGTATTTACTATAGGCATCAAATACATTAGCAGATGACAAGAACATCAACTTGGTTTTATTAACTATGAGATAATCTGAAAGATGCTGATGCAATAAAACTTGTTTAGAAAAATCGCCTCTTAACGCCGAAATAATAATTGTAGGTTTTACGATATCTAGAATTTCGTAAATATCATCGTCTTCAAAATTGTAATGAAAAAAGTGTTGGTTTTTTCTAATTGACTATTTGACGTACTGTAAGTTGAAAATGTTCTAAAATAGGAGCACAGCTCTTTGTAAATGGCATTCCCTAAAAAACCACTACCTCCTAAAATTAAAATACGATGTTTATTTTCCTGCTTCATCTTCATACTTCAAGCAAACAACGATTACCCTTTATAAAACGGTAATTTTACAACTGTAGCAGGTACTGCTTTTTTACGAATTTGAATGTTGATTTTGCTACCAGCATCTGCAAAAATAGGAGGGACGTAGCCCAAACCAATACCTTTACTTAATGATGGTGCCATAGTTCCAGAAGTTACAGTACCTATTTTATTGCCATTACCATCTACAATATCGTAACCATGACGAGGAATACCACGTTCATCTAATTCAAAACCGACTAATTTACGATCTGCACCACGTTCTTTTTCAGCTTTTAAAGCTTCTGAGTTTGTAAAGTTTTTTGTGAATTTTGTAATCCAACTTAAACCAGCTTCAATAGGAGAAGTGGTATCATCAATATCATTGCCGTACAGGCAATAGCCCATTTCTAAACGTAAGGTATCACGAGCAGCTAGTCCAATAGGTTTGATACCAAAATTTGTTCCTGCCTCTAAAACTTTATCCCAAATTTGCTCTACTTCATCATTCTTACAATAAATCTCAAAGCCGCCGCTACCAGTATAACCTGTAGCCGAAATAATAACATGATCAATCCCTGCAAAATCTCCTACCACGAAATTGTAAAACTTAATGGCTGATAAATCTTCGCTGGTTAAAGATTGCATGGCTTCAATGGCTTTAGGGCCTTGAATGGCAAGTAGGGAATAGGCTTCGCTTAAATCTCGCATGGTGGCACCAATAGCGTTTTTAGACTGAATCCAATTCCAATCTTTTTCAATATTACTGGCATTAACTACCAATAAATAGGTGTTTTCTTTAACTCGATAAATGATTAAATCGTCTACAATACCACCATCATCATTTGGTAAACAACTGTATTGCGCCTTACCTATAGTGAGTTTTGAAGCATCATTACTAGATACCTTTTGAATTAATTCTAAAGCGTGTTCGCCTTCAATCAAAAATTCGCCCATATGAGACACATCAAATACACCAACAGCATTACGTACCGTTTCGTGTTCTATAGTTACACCTTCATATTGTACAGGCATATTATATCCTGCAAAAGGGACTAGTTTAGCACCTAAAGCTTCGTGCGTTTTTGTTAAGGCAGTATTTTTCATTTATGCGTTTTTATTAAAATGTAAACTATTAGGAAGCAAATTAATAAGGTACTAGTAATAACAACAATTGCATATTTAGATTTAAAAGAAGAAACAATATCATCAAATGTTGCTCCAATAAATTTTAAAATCCCTATTAAAAAATCCTCCATAACTATGAACACAAATGTATTGAAAATATATAGATATTTAATTTTCTAAATCTCTAATGTCATCAAGTAAAAGTACAAATAATGAAAGGCTGTTTTTGTGTAAATTATCCTATATTGCAGTAATCAATTTATAAATAAGTGCAAGAATTTCTCATCAATTTAAAGCGATTAGGAAAACGGAAAATTTATACCGAAACTATTACTATAGAGTATCAAATTAATGATTTAAAGGATTTAATTGTAGCCTGTGTATCAAGTAAAGTGAAACAATATAATTACAAAAGAGAACATAATAAACTTCTATCCTTTTTAACACCTTCGCAAATTCAAGAACAATCAGAAACTGGAAAAATAGGTTTCGGAGACATCAATAATTTTAAAATGGCAAATGAAGCTGAAAGTATAGAAACTGCACTTCAAGCTTATAAAGACGGCATGTTTTTAGTGTTTGTAAATGATGATGAAATAACTGCTTTAGAAGACAAAATTACCATTGCCCAAGATACAAATATTACCTTTTTAAGAATGACATTTTTAACTGGGACCTATTGGTAAAAACCAAATTTTTAGTATGATTAAATTAGAAGACGCACAAGCCTTTATTGAACGTAAAAAACCTTCGGCATTACGAAGAAGTCATTTTGATAGTTTCAGCAAAAAATACAATGTATTAGGATTGTTAATTACACAACTTTCAAATAAAACTTCACAAAGTTATTACTCAAATAACTTGAACGTAGCCCCTTATAAAGATTATTTTGGAACTGACTTATCAACAAATCCATGGCAAAGTAAAGAAGGTTTAAAATTAGCAAAATTATTGTTTGGAGAACATCAAGCCATTTACATAGCAGACGTTTGGGACTTAATTTTAAAATCTCCATATCAAAGTGGATATGCAAGACGTTCATTTAGAAGTAAAACTGCAGATGACTATACCGTAAATAGAATTCGTTTTTTACAAAATTTATACAAATCTGGGTCTCTGGGCTATTCAACATTATCTATTTTAGAATTGGCACAATATGATGTTTACGATGAATACTATTACAAGAATCATTCATATCTATTTGCAGCTGCTTTAAATAGTAAAAAACAATCTGAATCACTTCATAATTTAATAAAAGATATTTTTTTAAGTGAAGATGAAATTGGAGGTGTAACTAGAGGTTTGGTTAAAGGATTATTACTAACCAACAATCCTAAAAATTGGAAGTTAGTAGAAGATTTATTATTGGCAGCTCAACGCCAAGAAGGCTTAAGGCAAACCATTTTAGAAGCTTTAGACGAAACCTCTATTGGCGCACTTCATTATTTTATAAAAGTGATTTTAGAGCACAACTTAATGCGATTTAGTAGCGTAGTAAGAGCTGTAGATACTTGGTTTGGCTTTGGATGGGAAGCCCCAAAAACAGCCACTATAAAAAGAGTTTTAGAACTAAGTCTGTCCTTTTTTGAAAATCCTACTTTAACCAATGATGCATTAACAAGTAAAGATAATTTAGAGGTATATGTAGCGTTATGGTTTTTAGGCTTAGAGGATGTTGATGGTGCGAATTTGAAAGCTATTGACTTAATTAACAATGCTAGTAAAGACAAAAAAATATTAGCCTGTATGTTTATCTCACAAACAGGGAGAACAAATCATAAAGTTTTAGATTGGATTAACTCAAATTTTGGAAACGATTTAGAAGTAGATTTTTGGGTTTTGCAAACCATTCCAGTTAACCCAAAGCTAAGCGATGAGTTGTTCAACAACATAAAACACTACGGAGAAAGCCTTCCAACTAAAGGAAAATCTGTTAAAGGGCAAGTTTTTTCATGGACTGCTTACACCATTAAACCCAATTACTTTTTTGAGTATTTAGTAAATCATGCCAATAAAGACCAGCACCAGATATTAGCCAAAAATTTAAGTGTTATAACTTCTGATGAGCGTAGTAATTTAATTAGAAAACTATTTCCAGATCATTATTCTTGGTCTTATTATAATGCAAATCAAAAGAAAAATCCGAAGGTTAATTTGAGAACAGCACCTTGGAAAAGAGACGTTATTCATCAAGCCATTAAAGATAGAAACACGTCTGTTATGGCAACAGGAATCAGTTTGTTTGAATCTATAGATTTGAATGATGATGATATTTTGGTTCTCGAAGATTTGCTACAAAGAAAGCATAAAGATTTACGAGAAAATATTATTAAACTGATATTAAAACAAAAAGAAAATAGGGTGGAAGCCATCACTACAAACCTCATAGAATCTCCGAAAGTAGATCAAAGGTTGGCTGCCCTAGAAATAATGTCTGTACTACATGATACTAATCGTATGGTGCCGTTTGTTGATGCTCAAATTAATTTATATTCAGAACGGCCAAAACTATCCAAAAATGAACAGGTTTATATCGATAAATTTTCTAAAACCACTCAAGCTTATAGTTTCGAAAATGGTTTTGGTGCTATAGACTATAATAATTTAGAACCATTAATCACTCCTAAAATTATTTTTGGAAACGCTAATAAATCATTGCTTTCAAGTATTATTTCAAAGCTTACTCCAAAAGCTACTTTTTTGTTCAGTAATTTAATTGATAACGAAAAAACAGTACATGCAATCAACTCGCTTATTCGTCTGTTTGAAAAACATCAAAATTACGAGTACGAAGCCTTTTATCAAAATGGCACAAAAGAAGTTGTTTTACTCTCAAGAAGTATCAATTATACAGATAAAAAGGCACATGATCTGGAAGATGCCAGAGCGAAATTACAATTTCTCCCTTTAGCTGATGTTTGGATAAATTGGTATGAAAATTCTAAGTTAAACGACTTTGAAATGTTAGCAGCTATTTATTACTGCGACAATTTCCCTTATTTATATAAAAGCGAACAGTACATTAGTTTTGTAAAACAATACATTCCTAATTTTAATGGATTACGATTAGTTAAATCTAACAGATGGGATTCTATAAACAAAAAAGTAGGACGACTTTTAGACCTTATTTTTAAAGGTTTTGCAGATTACCCAACAGTACTTCAATTTAAAATTGATGTATTAGAAGATGCTATTGCAAGAATTCCAGAAGATTTAAAACGAAAAACGACTAAGGACCGTTGGAACCAAAAAGTAACAAATTGGACTGACATTATAGAATATCAAACTTTAGAGTTAAACTCACTATCTACAGAATTACATCAAATTCCGAATAACACCAAATTACTTAAACGCTATTGGGATTTAAAAATGTATTTATTTGCAGCTAAAGTAACCCATCCAAAAACGCCTATTAATATTTCTGAAATTGCTAAAACAGATATTAATACGGTACAACCAAATTTCCCGCCAGAATGGATAACAGTAGCATTGTTCAAAGCTAATGTGATTAATGCAGATGATTTTAAATATCAATTACTAGTAAATACAGGCTTATTAAATAGTATAGAGAAGACCAGATATTACAAGAATAATAGTATTAATATTGATGCTATTCCTTCAGATATTGCACATGATTTGAAGAAAAACTTACTATCTGTAGAATTAGAAAGAGGCGATTTATCTACTGAAGCCTCACACTATATGAATCATTTAGGTTCTGTAGAAGGTACACACTATTTATTCGAATTATTAACACGTTTAGGAAAAGACACGTTCCATAGAGGATATTCATGGTATCGTTTTGATTCTAAAAAGGAAGTGTTTAGTAACTTAATTAAAAAGAGTATTCCGAAGAACACCGAAGAATTTCCAGATTTTTTATCTGCAGCAAAAACTTCAAAAATCACTAAAAAACGATGGATTGAAACTGCTATTTATGCGCCACAATGGGCAAATTGGATTGGCGAATTTTTAGGCATTGAAAAACTGGAAGATGCCGTTTGGTGGTTTCATGCACACGCATCAGACTATATGAATGCTGAAAAAGAAACCATTATTTCTAGATATTCTAATATTGATCGCGCTGATTTTGCCAAAGGAGTTATAGATCTAGATTGGTTTAACGAGGTATATCCTAAGTTTGGAAAACAAAACTGGAAAGTACTACATGATGCTGCCAAATATATTTCTGATGGGAATGGACACCGACTTGTGAAATTGTATTCTTCTGTAATTCTTGGAGAAATTAAAATCCGAGAAACATTAGCTAAAATACATGATAAAAGAGATAAGGATTATGTAAAAGCTTTTGGATTAATTCCTTTAAGTAAAGCTAATCGAAAAAAGGACCTTTTAAATCGCTATAATATTTTACAGGAATTTTTAAGAGAGAGTAAACAATTTGGATCTCAGCGACAAGAAAGTGAAAAAAATGCTGTAGAAATAGCTTTGGATAATTTGGCCAGAAATGCAGGATATGACGATAGTATTCGGTTTTCCTGGGCAATGGAAGGGGAGGCTACCCAAAAAATTATGGAGCAAGCAATTGTTGAAATAGATAATGTGGTTGTAGAACTATTTGTAAATGAGCAAGGAAAGGCTGATGCAAAAGTTACTAAAGATGGGAAATCCCAAAAATCTATTCCTGCGAAATACAGAAAAGATAAGAGCATTAAAGCGCTTCAGAAAAATAAAGCTTACTTAAGAAAACAATACTCTAGAACTCGTGTTTCTTTAGAAAATGCCATGTTACGAGAAGAAGTATTTACTAAGGATGAACTTAAAAACATCTTAATACATCCTGTTGTAAAGGCCATGTTAACCAAATTAGTGCTGTTTAATAAAACACAGGGTACCTTTGGCTTTTATAAAGATGATAAATTAGAAGATAACGATGGGAATCTAGTTCCCATCGAACAAAAGGACGCAATTCTCATTGCACACCCGTCTCATTTATACCAAAGTGTTGTTTGGGATTTATATCAAAAACATGCTTTTGACACCAAGTTGGTACAGCCTTTTAAACAAATATTTAGAGAGCTGTACGTAATTACTAAAAATGAAATTGAAAGCAGTTTAAAATCAGAACGTTATCAAGGCCATCAAATACAACCTCAAAAAACAGTAGCATTATTAAGGACTAGAGGTTGGACGGTAAATCATGAGGAAGGTTTGCAAAAAGTATATCACAAAAAAGGATTTATCGCCTCAATTTATGCCATGGCAGACTGGTTTTCTCCTGCCGATATAGAAGCACCAACATTAGAGCATGTGGCATTTCATTCTAGAAATAACTACCAACCAATACCTTTAACAGATATTGATGCTGTAACGTTTAGTGAGGTTATGCGCGATTTAGACTTGGTGGTAAGTGTGGCGCATGTTGGCGGAGTAGACCCAGAAGCGAGTCATTCTACCATGCAAATGCGAGGTGCATTAGCAAGAGAAACTGCCAGATTATTTAAAGCAAGTAATATTACTGTAAAAGAAAGACATATTTTAATTAAAGGCACATTGGCAGATTATAGTATTCATTTAGGAAGCGGGATTGTAAGCAAAACAGGATTACAATTGTCTATAATTCCTGTGCATAGTCAACATCGCGGACGTTTGTTTTTACCCTTTATAGATGATGACCCTAAAACTGCAGAAATTATTTCTAAGATGAAATTATTATCAGAGGATAATAAGATTAAAGATCCAACGATTTTGGCTCAGATTCAACGGTCATAGTTTTTATTTTCGATATACTTTAGAATAAAAGGCCATTGGGCTTAAAATATTCTATTTTACATAATATAAATTATAGTACAAATTCATTCCATTAAAATTAGATAGTTATAATGTAGTATTATGTAAAATATCCCAGAATGTGTTGTATTCAAAAGAAACCTTTGAACTTGGGTCATTAAACATTAGTAATGTACTTCTCGTATAATTTTAATATTCTGAACTATTGTTCAAGTTTTTTTAAATACGCAATTCTCGAGAAACTTCACGTTTTCAAATTTGTATTATAATTTGCCGTTATGTAAAATTGCCGCTGCCAATCGCTCAATTGCTTTTTAAAAATTTAAATGTTTCAATAACATTTATTTTTAAACACAATTTACCGCCGCTTGCCAACGCCAAAAAAAAGCTAGTTTTTAGATGTTATTGAAATTTTAGCGTAATTGAATAATTGTGCTCCATATTTTTTTCTACGTGATTCTCGTAAAGTTGCCACAAGAGTATAAAATTTTCCCTTGCTCAAATCCTTGCTTTAAAATTTCTATACACTTGTTCTATTTAAGAATTCCTATTAAACTTTTTTAAATTCTATTTTACATAATATTTACAGACATGATTTAAAGTTTGTCAATCATATTGTTTAAAGCATACTTTTCTAATTCTACTATGGTTTTACTTGATATTTTAATTTCCCAATTAGATAAACTTGGCATTAAGCTAACGTCATTGTTTATAAAGAAGTTATTATTAGAATCTTGTAATTTTTTAGATGGAATAATATAAACAACTCTTGGTTGTTTTTCTATGATTAAAACCAAAGCGATAAACAAGTTATCGTTTAGTTCTCCTAACTCATGCTTTAAAATTTTAAAACTTTGTAGTATGTTATCTAAATCTAGTGGCTGAAAGAAGATTTGCTTATTTCTAGTTAAAAAATCAACTCCTTCTCTCCCTCTTTCATTTGCTGAAACTTCAATTTGAGCTTTTTTAAGCTCTGATTTCATAAAGTTTAAAGCGTTTTCATTGATAGTATTCATAGGTTACAAGATATATTTATTACCTCAATATATTAATTTTTATAAAATCAAATAAAATTCATACTTTAGATATATTAATAATCATTAATGAAGATATATTATGACTGGTAATTTTTATAATCCAAATTCAAAAAAAACTATAAAGGATATTTGAGTTTAAAAACTAATTATATTTCAAAAAAATTGCTAAAGGAGGTACATCTACATTATTTGAATTATCACCAACAAAAGTGTTAAAGAGTTCATTTTTTATTAATCAAGATAATTTAAATGATAATTCCTTTTTTGCTTTGAAAAAACAGGCGGATTTTTGGACTAATTTTAGACATCCTAATTGTTGCGAAATAATTGACATCTTTTTAGATAATACTGATGGAGAATCATCATTGATGATAGAAATGGAAAACCTAACTAGTTGGAAAACTTCAGAGGTTTTATATAACAAACATTATTCATCAATAAATGAAGTAAAACAACATTTAAAAAAATATAATATCTTTTGGGAAGATTCTAATTTTAGAAATGTTCTATTTAATGATAAAGAAGAGTTCAAAATTATAGATTTGCCTATATCATTAGAATTTGGTAAGGATATTATATACTATTTAAAAGATTTCAAAAAAACTCAACTAATAAAAAGGAAGTTTATGAATTGATTTCTGTAAATGATACAATGTTATAGATGAAGACGATTAAAGAAGATATACAATTATCTAAAGATGGTATTTCATTTTCTTATTATCGTTTTCTTACTGAAACATCAGTAGGAATTATAACATATTTAACAGTATTCTTTTTGCTTAAATTTTTCTATTTAAATACTAGTGGTTACTTTAAAAATTTCTTGTCAATTTTTATTGAAATATCAAATAACGTAAAAATTGGAGTTTTCTTTACTTTAGTTATGACTAGTACTGCAATAGGGAATGTTGTTTCAAATATTAGTTATTTCTTTCTTGGGTTTATAGAAATATTAGTCGCAAAATTAATTATAAAATATGAGTCACGTTTCCTGAAAATATCATGGATTTCTTATTCAGCTGGAGAAACAATTAAATATTTCGATATTGATAAAAATGAAATCGTGAAATTTGGATATGAAATACAACGAATTCTTGAGTTTTATAGTCACCCTAAAATCAAAGTGAATTCTAATCGTACCCTAATGAGAAATTTATCATTCTTAATAATTCTTACTACCCTAATTTTAATTGGTTATGTGTTTTGGTGGCAAACATTGATTTCTTTTTTTGTGGCATTGATATTTTTGTTTGTTACATCATTAAATCTCTCACATCAAATCCTTATCAATTTTTATATTGGTTATAAAATAATAAAAAAAGATAATTTGTCGGATGAAGAATCAAATTTAGAATTACTAGAAGTTATTGAAAAACGATTGAATATTTAAAGATTATCTTTTTTCTTGGATAAAAAAAGAAACAAAAAAATCATGACTGCATAAACTTTTGGAAACAATTACGGCTCATTACGCTATATTTTAGGAAATATTTTAACTCGTTAAGATTGATTTGAAGTTATTTTATCGTTACAACTATTAAGAAACTGTATTACTAGACCCCTAAAATATGTACGCTCCCTCACCTATTGTTTTACCAAAATTTTATGAGGTCGGACGAGATTCTTAATCACATCAAAGACAGAATTCCTATTATTAGACCTAAAATTGTAAGGACAACTGAAATTATTTCAATAGATGTTTTATTAGACTCCCAAAAGACTTTAAACTTTGATTTTTTCATTTTGGGAAAAATACCTTTTCTATTAAATAACTCTCTAGCTTCATCAAATGTTATAGATTGCATTTTATTTGAATAATACAATTGTTCTAACTTTTGTAATTGATAATGTAGGAACTTCATTTCAGTATATTTACTCAGCCAATCATTTAGTTTTGATTTTACCAAGTTATAATCATCTTCATTTTTACTTCCTAATTCTACTAATGCTAATAGGTAATCATTTCTACTAGTCCAAACATCAGTTCCATATTTATTTATTAATGAATCTTCAAATATTTCAATTAAGTCATTCAATTTAGCACCTTTCAAACCTTTTAAACCGAAAATTCTATCTGGTAATTGTTTGTTTTTAAGTATCCATTTTTTCAATAAAGTAAAGGCTTCTTCTTCCTTTATCTTCGAAATCCTTTGGATATAACGTAAACAAGTTTCATCATTCTCTTCAACATCTATTTTTGCTTCTAAATATGCTATTACTGGAATAAATTTATTTTCGGCAAGAAGATTAGTTGCATGAAGTTGAACATCAATTGAAAAATTATTAATAATATCGAGAATGTCATTATTGTTACCGCCAAGTTCGAGATATTGTGTAATAAGTTCATTGACCTCAAATTTGTCCTTATCAGAATTTTGGATTTCTTTAAATATTAAAGGAATTGCTTGTATTAAATTTAGTTCTTTACAATATTTAAAGTGGTTTTTCTTTACAATTGGTGTAATTTCATCGTTTTCAAGGTTTTGAAGAATTTGTATTGCAACTTTATCTACACCTAATTTTTCTATTAAAAAATCTCTAGTATTTGGTATTTTAGAATCACTTTCATCTTGTTTAACTATATTCTTAACGGGAAGAAAATAACAATCTACAAAAAGAAAATCTAAATAATTTTCTTCGGGTAATTTAATATTCAGTCTTTGCGAAAAATAAGATATAAAAAGTTCAGTATATCTATAGTTATAATTATCAGCAGAAAATTTAATGGCTGTTTTAAAATTTGCTGTTAAAATTTCCTTATTTACCCAAGCTTTAATATAAGCTTTCGCTTTTTCATTATATTCAAAATCAGAATTATTCTTATCAAATTTGACAAGATTATGAAGAGTAAACCATTTCCAATTATCTTCACTTTTAACTAGTTCTTCAACTTCTGAAAATTCAACATACTCTTTTTCCCTAGCTTTATCCCTTAAAGTATCAACAACAATTTGATTTGACATTTTATCATCATTAAATCTCTTTTTCTTCCAATTATATAATTCATTCGAAGTAATTTTTGATTTATCTTTTGCATCTTCTTCAAATATTAACTTTGCTTCATTAAAAAAAGCATCTTTATCAAAAAGCAATTCAATATCTCTTTTTAGTCTTGATTTTTTTAAAGCTTCATGGTCTATCTTATTATAACTATATTTTTTTATCAATTTTGACTAATTCATTATGGTATAAATCATGTATTTCACTTCTACCATCAAAAGCAAGGAAATTACGAATACGCCATGTTTCAGGGTCAACAAGTTTTCCTTCCTTAATTTCATTTATTAGGAATTTTACGCCATCTTCATTGCATACAAGTGTTAATCCATAGTCAAAATGAGAATCTGTTCCATTTAGTTTTACTTGGTAATCTTTATATAACTTTATAAATGCTTTAAATTCTGTTTTTGTTTCTATAAAAAATTGCTTAAAATCATTCCCTAACTCACGATAATATCGTCTCGAAAAGACTTCCAATAGATTTAAGACACTATTATAGACTTCTTTAAAACCATCTAAATAAACTTTTGTAGCTTTCTTTAATGTCGATTTTATTTGTTCAAAATAAATATCTTCAAGGTAAGAGTTTTTGTCATGAGATGCTGACCATTCTAGTAGACTCAATACACCCTTAGGAGAATCTATTTTAGCAAGTAAAAATTCAAGATTATATTTTTCATCGGAAAGTCTTGTTTCTGTATCTTTAGTATGATTATTAATTCTTACAGTTGGTTTCTGTATAAAGTCAATTCCTTTCAATAAAAGCTCTAAATGGTCATCAATTTGAACAGAATTGTCTAAATATTTATAAAATCCTGCTCTTATATATTGCCCAGATTCAAGGGTGTTAAATTTTAATATATTTTCAGTTAATTTCTTATCAAAAATTTTAAGTTCTGATAATGAATATAAGCAATGATACTTAATTTTATCTGACAGTTCAATGTTAGAAAGTTTAGACAATAGAACATCTCTAATTTTATCTTTATGATTGTCGATGTTCTTGAAAGATGGAAGCATTCTTAAGGCTTCCGATATTATTAGCATAGAGTTTGAACCTTCAATCTTTGTAATTAAATATTTAATTATGGAATGACTATCCGAAACAAACATCGCCAAATCTTCAGATTCAAATTTTTCATTTCTGATTATTATTTCTTTAGATTCATACTCTTCATAAATATCTTCGAATAATTTCTCTCTTATTTCTAAATCAATTTTATCTTTTTCAAACCTAATTAAAATATCGGGTTCTATAGTTTTAATCCATAACACTAAATCATCAAGCTTCTCACTTTTAGATTCTACAATACTGAATAGAAATGACAAGGTATTTAACCAAGTGGGTTTTATTTTTTTAAATTCAGGTTTAAATGACACAAATTCTTGAATTTGTTCAATTCGTAGTCTAGATAAAAACTTTGCTGCTAAATATTCTTGGAAATTATTATGTTCAAATTCCCATTGAGTTAGTTTTGATGTTTTATTGAATAAAAATGTTCTTTTTATAATTTTCAAAAGATGCGCATCAGATAGTAATGGAAATACTTCTGTTCTCTCATCTAAATAATTCTTTCCCATACTTTCAGCAATAACAGCTAATTGCTCAATAAATGGTTCTATTTTTATTGAATAATCTTGAATACTTACGCCAGAATTCTCATATTTATCATAATCCGTTTCTATCCTTTGCTTAATTAAAAAATCAAATACCGTTTTCTTTGATTCTGGGATTTTCTTTTTAGAGTTATAATAGTCAACTAGATTAACTAAGTAAAAAGGAGAATATAATAAGTCATAAAACTTTTTTTACATAAGTCTTCAATAAATTTTTCAGGTTCAATATCAATCTTACCTTTTAAATAAGAATGGACAGCAAAATAGTCTAACGGTTTAATTAGGTATGTTGAAAAGCCTTCAAGTTTTGCTCTTCTTTTATCAGTTTCGGCAATATAAAAATTGTTTCTACATGAAACTACTATTTTGGCATCACTATACTTTTTACTTAAAATAGTTATATTGTTTACAGCAATATCTAGAAAGTCAACATGCACTTCGTCCAAGGCATCCAATAATATCAATAACTTTTTATGAGGAATTTTCTTGAACTCTGCATACTCAAGTTCTAAAAGTTCTTCAAGACTTTGATTGGTCAAAGTATTAAGTCTAATTTTTACAGGATACAGTTCACTATTTTCATGTGAGTGTATAAACGCAACGTTTGCTAGTTCAATACTTTTTCCAGAACCTGCAACTCCTAAGACTGTAATCCTTTTTTCTCATCTATGACATTCAATAGAGTTTTAGATTCAAGGCTGAACTCACCTTCTCCTCTTACTGTTGTAACATACCTAGTTATATAGTCTTTGGCTTTAGAATATATTTTTTTCTGGCAATGCTTCATACACCTCTGGTTTTAATGAAGCATCTATCGCTTTAAGTTCTTCTATTCGGTCTGAAGCAATACCTTGTACAGTTTCTTCAAATAACTCCTCAAATTCACTCGCTTTATTATAGAATTTGTTTTCATGATTAGCTTTCATTTCACGAAGAGCGGAGGAATCATATTTTTCAGCATTTTTATCAATAAATGCATGATGATTTGGGCAAAGAAGTAAAATATTATCGAATGAATTGATTTCATCAATTGGTAGTTCAGAGTCATACCTTGCACCATTTGGATTAACCGCATTTATATGACACATTTCTCCAAGTAAAATGTCTTCTTCTAAATTATAAACTCGTTCTGTACAACTTGGAAAGCAACATTGATTACCAGATAAGGCAAAAAGCTTTTTCTTTACTGCATCAGTTATAGCTTTTCTTCCCATATATATTTATTGTACTCAATTTTATTTAATGAAAAATAAATATATTACTTAAATCTCGACAATTAAAATCTATACTTTAATAAAAATCATATTATTATGAACATATATTTCCATTCCATACATATTACGCTTCCCTCCTACGTCGTCGCATAAAAAGTATTCCATTAGCATTGTAAAAAAAGTTTTTAGAATATAAAAATAAGAAAAAGTAGTAGTTTAAACTTCGCTTTTACCAAAGCAAAGTTACATAACGCGAGAACATTATAGTACATTTTACAACAATTAGCGTAATAGCGCTTTTTGGCGATATTTGACATAATTGCAGATATAATGTCTTTAGACTTATATCGACAGTAATTATGACAAGTTAATTGTGGCATAGTTATACAAATTAAAATGTATCTATAATTTGCCGTTATGTAAAATAGCCGCTACCAAGCGCTCGTCCCGATTTTATATCGGGATTACCAACGCTTGCCAACGCCAAAATAAAAGCTAACCTTTTTGCTCTTATTAAAAATCGCGTATTCGATAAAATGTACGTTATAAAAAATTTTAGACGATTCTCGTAAGCTTGCCACAAGAGTATAAAATTTTCCCTTGCTCAAATCCTTGCTTAAAAATTTCTATACACTTGTTAACTGTAGAACTTCAATTAATCTTTTTTTATGTTTTATTATTATGTATTTTAAAAATTGATACTCAATCAATTCTTTAAAATAGTGTCTTGAAACACTATTTAGCGAAAGCTAAATACCTAAAACAAAAATTCAAGGCTGCATATAATTTTGGAAACAATTAACGGCTCATTCGCTATATTTTAGACTATTTAGCGTTAATAGAATGTCCTGAGGACATTATTAGCTAAATACAATTCGAAGCAGACTTTTAGTTAAGTATTGAAACTGTAGTAACAACTTTGCCTTTCTACACTTCGCTCCTACTTCAAAAGGTCTACTAGACCTTTTTTCATACGGACGTAACCAAAGCTCAAGTTACATAACGCAGAACATTATAGCAATTTTATAATATTCATTATCCAGAGAATGAATCTATATTAAGAATTATGTTTGGCGAGTGAAATTTCTCAAATTTTATTAAATAAGCAATAATGAATTTATGTAGTATATCAAATATTTATTTTTCTATTTCAAGTAATAGAACACCGTGTACATCAAGTTCAAATGATGCTTCCATAGGCTGTTTGGTAAGCATATTTGTACATGTAACACTATCACCATTCTTCATTGTCACCTTTAATTGTGCTTTGTTTTTTCCTAGATTAACAATAGTCATTATATACCCCCCTTTATTATTAGAAGCAACCCTCCAATTACACCCTTTATGTGTTAAACCGTTTGATTCTGATAAAACAACTTCAGGTAATTTATGGTCTACTAATTTTAATGCCAATAGTTTTAAAGCTTCATATTCATCTGTGTTTAGAGTATGTAAAGTTCCTTTACTGCTTTTTAGAGTTTTTGAACGTTTTTGTCCATATTCATTCATTGAAAGACTCGTTTCATTATCTATAATAATTGTTCCTCCTTCATTTAAATAATTTTGTAGCGTCTCAAATTCTGAATCGGTTACAAATTCTGTTTTATAAACAAGTACAACATCCCAATTCTTGTTATCCTGTTTTTTAATGATTTTTTCCGTTGCATATCCAACTGGAAAACCTTCAAAAAACAATGATTCATAAAGGTCGTATTGTTCAGTCATATGATGTTTTTTATTTATAGCTGATGTTTCGGAATGAAATAATCGTATTGGTTTTGGCTGACGACGCAATGCCATAATTTCCTCCGAAAAACTATTCAAATCCATCATTACCTGAGTAAGCTCATTAGCTACTTGAGGTTGCATATTAACAGATGCTGCAAAAGATTTAGCAAGAGCTACATCTTTTGAATACACATTGTTTTCAAATCTAGCTTCAGGAGAACCATCTGGGTCTCTAGCCCAAAACCAAGACAAGCCTGCATCCATACCATGTAATGTTGCCAACCAGAAGTTATTTCTAATATATTCAGGTGATGTATCTAGTTTACGCCATGCAACACTAGACAGGAAGTGCGTTTCTGAATTTACATGAATCTTCTCAGGAGCTACTGATTCCATAAAATCGTACGAAACACAAAGCTCTTCCCAATGGTAAGAATAATACTTTTCCCAAGGCTCTACTCTATTATAACGAATGTCTCTTTCTCGGGTTTTTGCATCATCACCAATCATTGTAGTTAATTCAGTCAATGATTCCAAATCAATACCATGAGAACGTTCATCATCAGAGAAAAATGCGATATTAATTTTATATGAGTATCACCATCTGGGTTTGTTTTATGTAATTCTGTTTGTAAAAAAGAAAACCATTCAACAGCTCTATCCATATTGAAACGATCCCAGTCATATCTAAGTGGTGTTCCTTTTGTTTCTTTTCTTAAAGGAAAAACAAAAGTTACATCGCTAAAAGATTTAAAATTTGTATTCCAGTTTTTATTCAATTCGGCTATATTATTTTGATACTTAACACTTAACCAATTATTGAATTTTTCTAAGGTATATGAAGAAAGCTCATTCATTTCCCCACGTTTAAACGCCCAATTTCCTTTCTCTGAAAACCAATGAGGTTCGTTGGCCAAAATATACCCTAATTGCACGCCTTTTTTACCTTTTGTTATTGCTCCTGCTTTCTGCAATATCTCACTCCAAACTTCACGCATTAACGGATTATCAATATCAAAACCAATAAAAGTACACCTCCCCTTAGTAACCTCTGGGTCTTGTTTTTTCACCCATTTAGGAACGTTTGTATTCCAAAGCAAAGCATAACCTACCTTTTTGTCTGGATGATTAGCCATCTTATCTAATGTCCATGGGACAAACGTGCGGTCTTCATTTAATAATTGCGGCGTAAAACCACCTATATGATCAATATTTCCCAAATGATCATTATAGATTCTTTTATCTGAAGTAGGATTTCCCATTGATTTTGAGAAATAATCATACAGAAATACTGGCTTTCCATTACTTGTAAATTGGTCTTTTTCAACTTTTATATTTTCCCAATCTACTTTTGCTACTGGCCGCCTTACAATAGCTCCATCAATAACCTTATTAAGTGTACTAATTCCTTTATCTAAAATCTCAATAACTTTTTGTCTTTCAAAATCAGGTAAACTCTTTGCCATTTCAGCTTTGTCGCCCTTTAATGGGGTGAATTTTTCAAAAGAATTTTGAATAAAAGGAACATTTTTTTCATCCCATTTTGCAATTTTCAAAAACTCATTTGAAAACCATAATATGGTTTCTTCTCTAGTTACATCAAATCCTTTTTTTCGGCTTTCGACATCAATTTCTCTAACTGAGTTATTTTTTCTTAGCCTCTTTACTTAAATTTTGTGAGTTAGCAGAAAAATTTTGAATAAGTAGTGCTATCAGTAATACTAAAGTGTGAAATTTTCTCATTTTATAATCTATTATATAACCATGATATAGGTTGTTGTCATAGTCGAAAAAGGTAATTTAACGGATGGAAAAGTAATCTCTCCATTTTTTAATTAGGTCTAATATATAAAAATTCAAGTTTTATTTTTAACATCCTATGCATATTAATCTTTCCACTTACGTTCATATTAAGTATTTATCTTCAAGAATTAGTTCAAAAAAACTATCAGCTAAACTTTGAAATTTAACTGATAGTTATAAATAGATAGAATAGTTACTAACACAAGACTTTCGGTTACTATTTAATAGCTTTTAAATGTGCATAAACAGGATTTCCGCGTACGTTCATTTCTACTTCTCTTTCAAAAATCTTAACACCTTTTACTGCATTAAGTTTTCCGTCTGGAGAAAAAGCTTTAACAGCTAAGAGTTCCCCGTTTTCATTTATGGCTTTTACATTAATAATATTACCAGATCGACTAATACCTTTTACATCTAGCTTTACTTTATCTTTAGTTAATGCTTTAATATCGAATATAGTACCGTCTGTTCCTATAGCTTTAATTGGTGCATACTCGTCTTCACTTTGCATTATTTTTACAGGTAGCTCAGTCCCATCTACAAATGCTTTAATATTCATAAAACTATGTTGTTTAGAATCTTGTGTTGCTTTTACATCAAATTTATTGCCTTCGGCGTCAAAAGCTTTTACATCTAGATTTTTACCATCTGCAGTTACCGCCTTAATATTCCAGATAACTCTTTTAAAATTATTTTTAAATACTAATTTCGTATTCTTTTTCTTTTCCCTTAGTTTGGGTATCTTAAAGTTATCTTCATAGGCAGCTGGGTGCATTGCTTTAACATGTGCATGGATATCTTTACCTCTTGAATTCATTTCTCTATCCTGATGATTAATTTTTATGCCTTTAATATCATTAAGTTGCCCTGTAGGTGAAATAGCTTTCACACCATAAAACTTACCATCTTTGCTAATGGCTTTCATCAAGACAATATATCCAAATCTAGCTACGCCCTTAACATCTAGTTGCTCCCCCTCTTCAGTTATTGCTTTAAGGTCGTATGTAATTCCTTCTCTACTTAGTGCAGTAACTGGAGCGTATTGGTCAGTACTCACCAACATCTTTACGGGTAATTTTTTATCATTTACAATAGCTTTTACATCTAAAAAGTTATCTTGATCGGAGTTTTGAATTGCCTTAACATCGAATGATTTTCCGGATTCATCAAAAATTTTAATGTCTAAACTTTTTCCATCTGGCTGAATGGCTTTTACATTCCAATAGATATTGTTTACTTTTGGAATGTTCTCAGTTTCTGTTTTATTCGTTTTCTCTTTTGAAGCATTGTTGTTACAAGCAGTTAACAAAAATAGAACCCCTATAACAAATAAATTGTAACAGCTACTTCTAGTGAATAATTGGTTTGAATTTTTCATAATTAAATTAACTTTAGAATGGTTTAAAATTAAAAAAAGGTGCTACAATTTTTCATGATATTAGTCATAAAAAGGGATGTATATTGATGCCACTATTTACTCACATCATTCTTATTTTACTAAAAAGGTAGTCGTGAATTTTTGTTCTACGATTTCGTTAAAAGCGCACTTATTCCCAAGGTAAATAGTGTTTTAGAAAATGCACGCTACATTACACCAGAACATCATAAGCCCTTTATCCTACATTACATCCAAAAATTTCATACATACATCATATTTTTTAGTTAATTTGTTTATTATATAATGTGCATGACGCATAAAAACTATCAGCCAATACTTTTTTACTATTCTTTTTCTTTTTAGTTTCAGCTTCATCTACGCTCAAATTAAAATTAGTAAAACACCACAATGGGTTGTTTATCAATCTTATGAAACAAATCCAGATATTGATTTAAATGAAATCTCATACGGTTTATTGACATTATTAAACGATGAGCAAATTCATATTCCTAAAAAAGAGCGTTATATCCGTACTATTCGGAAAATAACAGATAATGTTGGTGTGCAAGATGGCTCTACAATTTCTATTAATTATGACCCTACATATCAGCAACTTTTCTTGCATAACATTACTGTTTTACGACAAGGAAAAACTATTAATAAGCTTAATGTGAACGACTTTCAGTCCATAAGACAAGAATCTAATGCTGAAAGTTATATTTATGATGGTAGCCTTAATGCAATTGCTAATCTAGCCGATATCAGAAATGGCGATATTCTGGATGTAAGCTATACCATTAAAGGGTTTAATCCTATCCATGGAAATAAATTTTCTAGTGGTACTGCGCTTAACGATTTTCAGCCTGTTGGTAAAATTAATTTTTACCTTATTTCTAAAAATAAATTACAATACAAAACACAAAATACAGACATAATCCCTAAAATAGGAAACTACAACGGCTATACAACTTATAATTGGCAAGCGAGTTTAACCAAAAGACCTATTATTGAGGACAATATGCCTGCTTGGTATTTACCATATAAAAACGTTTTTATTAGTGATTATAATGGTTGGAATGCCGTTGTAGATTGGGCTTTAAGCATTTATCTGGATGATGTAAATCCATCAAAAGCACTTAGAGCAAAAATTGATGCTATAAAAAATAGCTCTGAGTATGAAGGGGAACGCATTACTGCTACACTTAAATTTGTGCAAGATGAAGTTAGGTATCTTGGCTTGGAATCTGGTATTGGTGCTTATAAACCATTTTCACCAAATAAAGTTCTAGAGCAACGCTTTGGGGATTGTAAAGACAAAAGTTGGCTTATGGTTACCATGCTGAGGAATATGGGTATTGAGGCTTACCCTGTACTTACTAACTCAACTTTTGGTGAATCACTTCATGAATTTTTACCATCTCCAAAAGTGTTTGATCATGTTGTGGTAAAAGTTGTAGATAGTACTAAAGCTAATTTATTTTATGATCCAACTATTAGCAATCAATTTGGAAATCATAAGTCGGTTTCATTTCCAAATTATAGCAAAGGGTTAGTGATTAAAAAAGGGGTGACTTCTTTGGAAAAAATTATATCTAAAAGTGAAGACTTAGTAGAAGTATTTGACACTTTTGATTTGTCTAATGTTGGAGGGCCTGGAACATTAAACATTATGACGGTATATAGAGATGCCGAAGCTGATGCCATGCGAACACTCTATAAATCTAGTAGCCTGTCATCATTAAGTAAAAATTTTAAAAGTTATTATGAAAACCTTTATGATGGTGTTGAAGTTTTAAAAGACCCAGTTTTTGATGATGATAGTTTAGCCAATAAAATGCTAGTTGAAGAGTCCTATAAAATCAACAACATATGGACACCCATGCTTGCAAACGCTGAAAATATTGTAGTAGAGTTTTTGCCTTATAGTATTTCAGATATTTTTATTTCGCCTGATGAAAATAAACGGGAAACACCATTTGCACTTTTTTATCCAACGCATAAAAAACATCAAATTACAGTTAAATTACCTAAACGATGGAGCGTTGCTAATGATAATATAACTGTGAATTCTAAAAGTTTTGATTTTTCAATGAAAGCTAAAATGAATCCAGGCAGAGATATTTTGTACCTTAATTATGAGTACCAAAATAAAAATAGCTTTGTAAAACCTGAAGATTTTGAGGACTACTATTCAAAAATTAAAGAAGTAGAACAAATAATGGCTTACCATATTTACATTCCTAAAAGTGAAGCAAAAAATGGAAACTTTAATATCTCTTTTAATACTGATAATATGGGCTCTAATTTAACCACAATATTATTTTGGGTTATTGGTATTATAGGTGCCATAGTTATTGGACTGATAATTTTTGTTATTCAGAGTAATAAAAATAGAGATTAGGTATTTAATAATTCATCTGAAACTTCATTCAATAAAAGTTTTTATAAAACTATCATTTTATAGCGCCTTGCTTATATACTCTATTATTTCTTAAAATGGGTATTCCATCAGTATTGCACAATAAACTATAGATACAGTCTTCGCTTTTACCCAAAATTCAAATAATACATAATCAAGTTCAAAAAGGCTACACGAAACCAAATTATTGTACATTTTTGATGACACTTTCCATAACCTCCGATGTTATTTATATAACACCAATCAATTAATACCACATCATTATGAAAAGCGCATTACAAACCCTCATTGTATTCTGTTGTATTACAAGTGGTTTACATGTATTTGGACAAATAAATCCATGGACAGCAACAACTTCAAAAACTAAACTAAAACACATCAAATTCAAAACATCAGAGACAGAACACATCAGTATGTTTTCTTTGGATTCAAATCAATTGTATGCAAATTTGAAAGATGCGCCTTTAAGAGGTTCAGGTTTTCGGAATAGGGCTCAGGAATTTTATTTTCCGAATGCAGATGGTAGTTTCGACCTGTTTTCGGTGTTTGAAGCACCAACATTTTCGGAAGCATTATCTGCTAAATATCCAAATATTAAATCGTTTGTAGGCTATTCAAAATCTGGTGCAACTATACGATTTAGTAAAGATGCTCGAGGTATACAAGCCACAATTAGTAATCCCAACAAACCCACAACGTACATTCTGTTTTTAGAAAACTCAGCAACAGATTATGTGGTGTACACATCAGAAGCCTATGAAAATAAGTTGGAGGATTATGCATGTGATATGGTATCAAAACAAAGTGAAAACCAAACAAAATTTCAAAAAACTAATAGTGCTAGCGATCAGTTATTACGAAAATACCGTTTAGTTGTTTCTGCAACTGGCGAGTTTACAACACATTTTGGTGGAACGGTAGCAGATGCACTTGCAGCGATAAATGCTACCATGACTCGTGTAAATATGATTTTTGAAACCGATGTATCTGCTACTTTCGAAATTCAGGATTTTGATCAGTTAATATATACAGATGCTACAACCGACCCATATACTGATGCTGATATTGGTAGTGATTCTGATAATTCTAGTACACTAGATGGTTGGAATATCCAATTACAAAATAACTTAACAACTACTATTGGTAATACTGCTTATGATATTGGGCACCTATTTGCATTACAAACTTCTGGTGGAAAAGGTAATGCAGGTTGTATTGGTTGTGTTTGTGTAGATGATGATACTACTGATGATTTAGATAAAAATAAAGGCTCTGGTTATAGCTCCTCTACAAATCCAGTAGGAGAAGGTTTTAATTTGCTTGTTGCACATGAATTTGGTCACCAAATGGGAGCTAATCACACTTTTTCATATAGAACAGAAGAAGGTACAAATACCAATTCTGAACCTGGAAGTGGTTCTACAATTATGAGTTATGCTGGATCTACTGGAAACGATAATGTACAATTCCAAAAAGACCCCTATTTTCATTATCATAGTATTAGACAAATTAAAGAAAATTTCTCAGTAAGTGATTGTTGGTTAAATAATAACCCAATAGCACTAACGAATAACCCGCCTATTGCTAATGCAGGAAACGATTATACAATTCCTCAAGGGACAGCTTATGTTTTAAGAGGAAACGCTACAGATGATGATACTAACGATATTTTAACCTATTGTTGGGAAGGAACAGATAGTGGCTATGTTAGGTATTGGAGCTTTGGACCTACCAATACAGGAACTACCATGGTACGCTCATTACCTCCAAGTTTAAGCGCTAATAGATACATACCAAACTTAACAAGAGTGGCAGCCAACACATTGACTGAAACAGACCCAACTACAGACTCAGCTTGGGAAACAGTTTCTACTGTTGGAAGAACATTAAATTATGCACTAACAGTTAGAGACAGAGCCCCTGATGCTGTTGGACTTAGTGGATTAACTAGTTTTGATACCATGGAAATTACTGTTGATGAAACTTCTGGTCCGTTTACTGTAACCTCACAAAGCAGTTTTGAAGAGTGGTATGTAGGAACAGAAGAGACCATTACTTGGGATGTAGCTGGTACCGATGATGGTGCTATAAATACACCAACTGTAAACATCCTATTGTCAATAGATAATGGACAAAGTTTTCCTTTTGTTTTAGCTTCGGAAATTCCAAATAACGGCAGCGCAACTATTACTGTACCAAGTGTTGGAGACCCAGATAATGATTATAGTGCAAGAGTTATAGTAGAAGGTCATAACAATATCTTTTTCGCTATGAATTCAAGAGCTATATATTTCAGGGAAAAAGAATTTTCGTTAACACCAAATACAGGGTTGCAAACTATATGTGCGCCAGAAGAAGGTGTTTTTAATTTTATATATAATACATACTCAGGCTTTACGGGAGAAACAACATTTTCTACACAATATTTACCAGATGGTGTAACAGCAACCTTTACCCCTTCTACTGCAACCGCAAATAACACAGAAGTTACTCTTACTTTAACAAATACTGACAATATAGATAATGGCATAAATTACCCATACTATGGTTTTTATATCATAGGAACTCATGAAGGACGTACCAATCTAAACGTTTTTGAAACTATTATATTTGATGCTAATTTTATGCTGCCAACAACAGTATCACCAGAAAACAATGCTATTGATACTGATCGAGATTTAACCATAT
The DNA here is from genome assembly GCF_055808955.1 of Jejuia sp. G7-7. NCBI lineage: Bacteria > Pseudomonadati > Bacteroidota > Flavobacteriia > Flavobacteriales > Flavobacteriaceae > Jejuia > Jejuia sp. G7-7. The sequence continues at coordinate 800,209 of NZ_JBVVSZ010000001.1, read as the reverse complement.
CTTGGAATGCCGATTATAACGCTGAAACTTACTTGCTTGAAATTGCCACAGATGAAACGTTTACCAATACCATTTTTTCAGGAGAAGCAGAAAATTATAGTTCTCAGCCTATAAATGATCTTCTTGAAAGAAACACACAATACTTTTGGCGAGTGCGTCCCAGTAATAGTTGCCATGTTAGTACTTTCTCTGAAGTGTTTAGTTTTAAAACTGAGAGTTGTTTTAAGAGATGATGCTTTAGATATTCCTGTTAGTATTCCTAGTATGGAAAATAGTGGCACCTATCAATCGCTAATGCATGTTACCGAAGATTTATTAATTGAAGATATTGATGTAAAAATAGACATGGCACATTCGGCTACTGGTGAATTAACAATTTCTTTAACCAATCCGGCTGGGACAACAATTATTTTAAGTGAAAACAATGGTGGCGTACGGTGATGGTTATGTAAACACCATTTTTGACCAAGAAGCTACCGTTAATATTACAGATAGCTATCCGCCTTATACTGGTACATTTATACCTGAAGAAATGTTTCGCAGTTTTTACGATATTTCTAGCTTGGGTACTTGGACTTTAACTATTGAAGATAATAAATTTTATAACGGCGGTACGTTAAAGAAAATTTGAACTCTATTTTGTGAAAAAGTACGTTGTCTACTACTAATTTTGAAAGTGAATCTACTGATATTATTGTATATCCTAACCCAAATCATGGCAACTTTTCAATTACATCCAATGTGCAATTACTCAATCCAAAAATTAATATTTATGATATTACAGGTAAAAACGTGTTTAGTCTGCATCTCAAAAATAAAAATTCATTATTAAATGAAAAAATTACCACCCACAATCTAGAATCTGGAATTTACCTTTTGGAAATTAACGATGGATCAAGAAAGGTTATAAAAAAATTAATTGTAGAATAAGTTTACCACTTAAAAACTCCTTATTGAAATATGAATTTAATGAGGAGTTTTTAATATATGAATCTATTAATTTGTTAGCTATTATTCCAATTCAAAAAAGAAGTTACAAAGTGTTCTTTTTTACGAGAAGACACGGGTATTTTTCTACCATTTTTTAAATATATAATTCCTGATTTCTCATATTTATCTATAAACTTTAGATTAACCATAAAGGATTGGTGCGGATGAATCAAAATTAGATGCTTCAAGGCGTTTTTCAAATTCCTTTAAGGTTTTAGAAACCATATATTTTTTGTTATCACTACAGTAAAAAGTCGTGTAACCTTTGTCTGTTTCGCAATACAATAATTCATTTAAATCAATAACTTGAAAACTATCATGAAGCGATAGTATCAATTTAGAATCTTCGTTAGTCCAAGCTTCTTTTGCAGTTTTAATTTGCTGTTTTTGGGCTGGTTACTGGTAAATGCTTCACTTTTTCTAGGGCAGCTTCTAGCTCCTCGATATCAACAGGTTTTAAAATATAATCTACTGCACCAATTTTTAAAGCTTTTAGTGCATATTCTTCATAAGCTGTAATAAATATGACTTTAAAGTTTAGATGGTCCACTTGTGATAAAAACTCAAAAGCATTACCATCTGTTAGGTTAATATCCAAAAAAACTAAACTTGGTTTGCAAGCATTGGCAACAACAACTGCGTCTTTTACAGAGGCACACTCACCTATTACTTCAACTTTGACGTCTATGGTTTGTAATAGATTAATTAACCCTTTTCTAATATATGCTTTGTCTTCTACTATTAATGTCTTCATCATGCAACAAATTTATGAGGAATAACTAAAGTTACAATAGTACCTTGTGCGTTATATTTTTCTCTATCTTCAATAGTAACTGAACCATCCATTTTAAAATCTTTAGATAGTATTTTCAAGCGTTCTGAAGTTATAGCTGTAGATAGTGATTTTTTATACCCATTATTTTTCTTTTTGAGGCATATAACCAATACCATTATCAGCAATGGTACATATTAGTTTTTTATCTATGTATTTTAAGCGAATATCAATTTTTTTATCATCGTTAGTATCAGTAAAAGCATGTTCGATGGCATTTTCTACAAACGGTTGAATTAGCATTGGTGGTACTTCAAACATGGGGATGTCTATAGTTTCTTCTACTAAAAGTGTAGATTGATATACATCGTTTTCTAAATTCTGAAGGGTTAAATAATTTTGAACAGCTCTTAATTCTTGTGAAAGTAATACTGTTTTATCTCTTGAGTTTTCTAAAGTAATTCTTAATAATTTTGAAAATTTTGATAGGTATGAAACAGACTTTTGTCTTCTTTATTTAATATCATCCCTTGTAAGACTGATAATGAGTTAAAGATAAAATGAGGTGTCATTTGCGAGCGCAATAACTTTTGCTCTATAACCGCATTTTGAGTTTTGGTTTTGGCGTTTTTTAACTTTTGATAAAAAATAACAGATCCTAATAGCATAGAAATAACAAGAACACCTATAATAGCCCATAAATAATTACGTTGCGTTTTTTCTAAGTCCTCAGATTTATCCCTTACTGTTTTAGTTAATTGTAATTCTCTAATATTTGCAGAATCAAGTGCTTTCTTGTATTTATATTCATATTCTAATTGGGTTATCTTTTCAATATTTTTTATTAAACAAGCTGTCATTTAGCATTTTGAATTGTTGGTGGCTTTTGAGTGCATCCTTATAATTACCAGTAGCTTTATATATTTTAGAAAGAATTTCCAAAACTTCTTTCCGATCATTTAAAAAACCTGATTTTTTGGAGATTTCCTTTGCTTTCGATGCATACTCTTAGCTTTATTATACTCTTTTTGATTCATGTACGTTTTCGCCAGTCCTATGTAAGTCTCACATAATGCTTCTTTGCTTTCAATTTCTAAACCATTCTTCTTCGCCTCCATGAAGTATTGATTTGCAATTGTATAATCTTTTAATGCCAAATATACCGTACCAATATTATTTAGAATATATGGAATATCACTTTTTGTTCCAATTTGTTTACTTAAACGCAATGCCTCAAGATAATGGTCGAGAGCACTTTTGTAATCTCCTTTTTTCTCATATATGATTCCGATATCATTCAATGATGAAGAAATTCCTCTTTTGCTATCAATCCTCAAGTCCATTTCTAAAGCCTTTTCATAGTACTTCATTGCCTTGTCATAGTCCTTCTGAGTCTTATATAGCCTACCTATATTGGCTAGATGTTTGGAAATACCTAAACTATCTCCAAGCTTTTCATTAATGTATAAAGATTCTTTAAATTGTTTGAGGGCAAGTGGGTAATTACCTTGGCTCATGTAAACCATGCCTAAATTATTTAAACTATATGCAACCCGCTGTTCATTTTTATCAAATTTAGCAATAGAAAGTGCTTTATTTAAAGGTGAAATGGCTTCATCAAATTTCCCCAATTCATGATACGAATTTCCAAGATTTATTAGAGTGGCAGATAGGTTATTACTTCCTATTTCCTCTTCTATTCTGATTGCTTTTTTAAGATATGATACTGATTTTTTCAGCTCTCCTTTATTTTTATATGTTATGCCCGTGGCATTGTAACAGTTGGCTATTCCCTTTTTGAAATTTATCTTTTCATACAAATGCAAGGCCTCATTATAGTAACCAAGTGCTTGGTCATAATTTGATTGTATTGCCTCAGTTATACCTTTTATGTAGATGCTTCTGGCTTTGCCCTTTTTAAAATCGATAATTTCAGCTATTGAATCTGCTTCTTTTAAATATTCAAGGGTTTTAGGCATATCTTTACTGAAATAAGAAAAAGCTAGTGCATTTAACAGATTCACTCTCATCGAATCCTTTTCTTTATGATTCTGTAATTCTATTCTAAGGCTATCAATTTCTACATTTTGTGATATAGAATAAATCGTGTAAGAAAATAAAAATGTAAAAACTAGAGTAGTTTTGAATGTTTTCATATCAAGAATTACTGTATTTAAATACTAAAAAACAAATTTTAAAAGTTCTATTAGAATTTACTAGCAAAAAGTTTACAAGTATAATCATATAATTAACAACTAACCGCAAGTGCTTTCTCATGAAAACGCTTACGGTTAATTAAAGAAATGGGGATTTATTTCTTGATCTAGTATTTATTAAAACAATATACTATTTTGCAAACTTTTTAACTAGCCTACCTGTATCAAAAGTTAGTTCTAAAATATAGATGCCAGATGACAAATTATCAATAGCAATACTATTTTCTGAACCGTTTTTTATTTTAGAACCTGAAATATTGTAAATAGTATAGTTTTTAAGTTTTGCACTTCCTGTTGAGATTATTTTTAACTCGTCTCTATGCGTTATAATTTTCACATCATTTTGTAATTCAAAATTAGAAGTGCTTAATAATGCATCTTCAACAACTTGATTAAAACCTGTCCATAAAGCACCAGGATTGGTAACATAAGCTCCCATAGAACCAGCTGGTATATGTAAATCTATAGTACTTCTGTTTCCGCTAATATGAAACGTATCATTAGTACCAGTAGTAATAATAGGTGGTGTTGTCGCTAATGAAGTAACACTAGTTAATGGATTAGCTGCAAAGGCTATTAATCCAATATTAGTTACACTATTTGGAATTGTAATGCTTGTCAAATCGTTATCTGTAAAAGCACCAAATCCAATATTTGTAACGCTATTGCCAATTGTAAGATTAGTTAAATCGTTAGTAACAAATGCTTGAGCTCCAATAATAGTAACACTATCCGGAATGATTACACTTGATAAGTTGTTTGTATTAAAAGCAGAAGTTCCAATAGTAGTAATACTGTTTGGTAAGGTTACACCAGTTAAGCTTTTATCAAAAAATGCTGCTATCCCTATTTCTTTAATATTGTAAACTTCAACACCATTTGTAACTGTAGCTGGTATAGTAACACTACTACCACTAGCAGCATTATAATGTGTGATTTTTAATTCATTTGGAAATGTAGATGTTACTTCATGTATCATTTTAAATCCAGTCCAAAGTGCACCACTATCAGTTACATATTCATCCGTAGTTGTATCAGGAATAATTAAATCGATATTACTACGATTATCAAAAGCATCATTAACGCCTGCCATAGGAATAGTTGGAGGTATTGAGCTCTTTAAAAATATACTAGTAATAGCGTTTCCTTGAAAAGCTCCACTACCAATTTCTATAATTGTATTAGGAATGGTAGCACTAATTAATTGTTTATTAGAAAATGCATTAGGCTCTATTTTAGTAACATCATATGTAGTTGAATTGATAGTAACTGTTTCAGGAATTATAGCATTATTTCCGCCAGAAGCATTGTAATCTGAAACACTTACTGTGACAGGGGTTGTTGACAGCAATAAGTAAACTGCATTATCTACAATATACATTGGTGATTCAGTAACTGAATTAAAACCAGACCACCAACCTGAAGTATAATCTGTAGCAGTATTAAAAGGTACCGTTAAATCAATTAAACTCCGGTCATCAAAAGCACCATTACCTCCAGCTGGAGAAAGAAATGGAGGTGTAATACTACCGCAGGTAACACTAGTTAATGGGTTATTCATAAAAGACCATGCTTGAATATTTGCAACATTTTCAGGTATGATAATACTAGTTAAATTATTTGTTTGAAAAGAGCCACTTCTAATTATTGTAACGCTACTAGGAATAGAAATATTAGTTAATTGTTTATTAGAAAATGAGTTAGGACCAATACTTGTAACATCATATGTTAAAGTATTATTTGTAACTGTGGCAGGTATAGTTACACTAGCTCCACCTGCAGTATTATAACCTATGGTTCTGACTGTATTAGGTGAAAGAGCTGTTACCTCAAATGTTATATAATCTACAACAAATATTGTAGCTGCAGTAACTGAGTTAAAACCAGACCACCAACCCGAAGTATAATCTGTAGCAGTATTAAAAGGTACTGTTAAATCAATTAAACTTCTATCATCAAAAGCACCATTACCACCAGCAGGAGAAAGAAACGGAGGTGTTGTACCCTCACATGTAACAGTTGATAGTGGGTTTCCCTTGAAAGACCATGCTTGAATATTTCCAACATTTTCAGGAATGGTTACTGTTGTTAGGTTATTTGTTTGAAAAGCACCACTTCTAATTATTGTAACACTACTAGGTATTGAAGCACTAGTTAATTGTTTATTAGAAAAAGAGTTAGGGCCAATACTTGTAACACTATAGGTTAAAGAATTATCAGAAACTGTAGCTGGTATAGCAACACTAGTACCACCGCCAGTATTATAACCTACTGTTCTAACTGTGTTTGGTGATACAGAAGTAATTTCGTAGGTTATAAAATTGTCAATAAAGATATCTCCAACCGATTGCGAATAACCTGTTATAGACATGAGTAACGTAAATAAAATAAGTAGTAATTTTTTCATTTTGATTTGATTTTGGGTTAATAAAGTGCCAAAGTAATTGTATAAGACACGCCATGATATAGTTAATATTTTTTTGATGTGTTTCAAGAAATAAGTGTTGAGATTTATTAAATATCCGTTTTCAACTCATATCAATCTAAAGGCTAGAAAAGTAAAGTATTGTATATTCAATGTTATTAATCATTTAATATGGTTATACTAATGTGTATATTTATCCCTTCAATATTTTTAGAACTTAAAACTTGCAAAAAATAAAAGCTTACTTAGACCAAATAGCCACCATATCAGATGCTGATTGGGAGTTTTTTATGTCAAAATTACAACGTCGTGAGATTCCTAAGAAAGCTGTTTTTTTAAAAGTAAACAACATAGAAAATTATATTTCTTTTATTGAATCTGGTGTTGTACGCTTATTTATTCCTAAAGAAAACCCTGAAAAGGAAATTACTTTTGGTTTCAGTTTTGAAGATGAATTCGTGAGCGCTTATGATTCTTTTTTAACACAAAAACCTTCAATCTACCAATTGCAAGCTCTTACTAAAACCTCGCTTTTTAGTATTACTTATGATGATTTGCAATTGGTTTATAAACACACACAAATAGGAAACTTAATAGGCAGGTTAACCGCTGAACGTCTTTTTATACTGAAATCTAAGCGAGAACTAAATTTATTGAATCTTACTGCTGAGGAACGCTACATGAAATTATTTAAGGAGCGGCCGGAACTCCTTAAAGAAATTCCTTTAAAATATATTAGTTCGTATATAGGTATAACGGCTCAAGCTTTAAGCAGAATTAGAAAACGTTTATAGCATCATTTAATGAATCTAGGTTCATTGTTTTGCACATAACGTGTACTTATATTTGTAAAAAAATATCATGACAATTATTCTTTTCGTTTTGGTGCTTTGGTATGGCGGTTTGTTTTTTCAATCGTTCTTTTTGCATCGTTATGCAGCGCATCAAGTATTTACTATGTCTAAAACAATGGAGCGTATTACTTTTGTATTAACATGGATTTTTCAAGGTTCTAGTTATTTAAGTGCTTATGGTTACGGCATTATGCACCGTATGCACCATGCATATACTGATACTGAAAAAGACCCGCATTCTCCATCATATGATGATAATATGTTTGCGATGATGTGGAAAACAAAAACAATTTATCAAGACATTAATAAGCAACGTATAGCAGTAGACGAAAAATTCACAAAGAATGTTCCTCAATGGAAGGCATTTGATAGTTTTGCTAGTTCTCGTTTTTCCAGATTACTTTGGGGAGCGCTTTATATTTTTTTCTTTGCGCTTTTTGCTGATGCTTGGTGGCAATGGCTTTTATTACCAATTACTTTTTTAATGGCACCAATACATGGCGTAATTATTAATTGGTTTGGCCATATTTATGGCTATGTAAATTTCAAGATGAAAAACACAAGTAAAAACCTATTCCGTTTTGATTTCTTAATGATGGGAGAAGGTTATCATAATAATCATCATAAGTACGCAAGCAGCCCTAATTTTGGTGTGAAATGGTATGAAATTGATATGACTTATTTGATTATAAGAGTATTGAATGCTTTTGGTATTATTAAATTAAAACCTATTAAAATTAAGGATTAAGATATATCTTATTTCTTATACCTTTGCTGATATGCATCCAAAGAATCCATATCAAGATGGTTATAATTTAAAAGAATTGGTTAACTACAATTTTGAACTTCAAAAACATGTAATTTTAAATCCTTTAGGAAAAGAAACGATAGATTTTAATAGTTCAGACGCTGTATATGCATTAAATAAAGCAATACTAATTGCCGATTTTAATTTAAAAGTATATAACTTACCAAAAGGCTATCTTATCCCTCCCATTCCGGGAAGATTAGATTATTTGTTGCATTTACAAGATAAACTTTACGAAGAATTTAAAATAGAACATACTTCTAAATTAAGAGGCTTAGATATTGGTTCTGGAGCTAACGGCATTTATTGCATTTTGGGAGCACAACATTTCAATTGGACAATGGTAGGCTCTGAATGTGATGTAAAAGCAGTAGAGATATCTAAAGTCAATATAAATCAAACGAAAGCATTACAGGAAAATATTGAAATACGACATCAAAAGAACAAAAGTTTTTTATTCAAAGATATTATAAAACCCAATGAGAAGTTCGATTTTACAGTTTGTAATCCGCCTTTTCATAGCTCTAAAGATGAAGCTTTAAAAGGTTCATTCAGGAAACTTAAAAATCTAGGTAAATCAAACAACACAAATCATAGCTTACTAAATTTTGAAGGACAAGCTAACGAACTATGGTGCAATGGTGGAGAATCACTTTTTATAAAACGATTAATTAAGGAAAGTGTCTTTTTTAAAAACCAAGTTAAAGTATTTACCAGTTTGGTTGCCAAAGCAGGAAACCTTCAAAAAATTGAAAAACAACTCAAAAAATCGAAAGCGGATTATAAAATTGTTCAAATGTCTCAAGGGCAAAAAAAAGCCGTTTTGTGATGTGGTGGTTTTAACCAAATATTGTTTTTCAGTATTAAAAAAACCTATCACTTTTAAAAAGCAATAGGTTTATTAATATTATAAAGTTAGAAACTTACTTAACTAAAGTAACTTTAACAGCATTCATACCACGTTGTCCTTTTTCAAGTTCAAAGGTTACCTTATCGTTTTCAGCAATTTCATCAACTAAACCACTCACATGGGTAAAATATTTTTCGTTGTTTTCAGAGTCAATTATAAAACCAAAGCCTTTTGATGTATCAAAAAATGAAACAGTTCCTTTTCTAACATAATCAACTTCTTCCTTATCACCTTCAAGTGTTTTAGGAATACTAATTTCTATGTGTTTTGCTTTTACCTTAATTTTTTTAGTAGGATCTGGAGGTGTGTCCGTCAAATGTCCATTATGATCTACATAAGCAAACTCAATTCCTTTACTTCCACCCTCTTCTTTTGCAAGTTTGCGAGCTTCCATTTTTTTACGCTTATCCTCTCGCTTTTTTAAACGTTTTTTTCTTTTTCACTTTTACTGTATGTCTGTTGCGACTTTGCCATGTACTAATTTTAAATTAATTCTTTTAGAGAGGTATTTTTGTAAACAACATCAAAGATATTTTATATTATTCTCTAGTAAGAGGCGTCTAAATTACAAATTAATATCTCTTAATTAAAGAAAATCACTTCATATTTTGCTCCTTCACTTTACTATTAGTTTAAAAACCTTTACTAAATAGAAAAGATTTAGAATTCAACTATGCTTTATTTGAAAAAAATAAGTATAAACAATTGATAATCATTACATTGCAACAGATTCTTGTTTGCTGTAAATAATGTAAGAAATTTAATTTAATTTATTGAATCTAAATTTTAATCATTTTTTACTATTCATCTAATTATTAGTTGTTTTAACGATTTATTATTCTGTAAGAAAAATAAATACTTAACTTTAAATAGCTATTAACCAAACCCTAACTAAGATGAAAAACTCACCCTCATCTATCGTTAACTCTATTGTTACACTTTTTTCTTTAAAAAAATTAAAGTATATTTTATTGTTTTAACCTCATTCTTGCTTTGTAGTGCAGTTCCCATATTTATGGGACCAGGTCTTACAAATCCTGAGCCTATTGGTGCTTATGTGAATGGTAACTTTCCAGGTTCACTTTTTGGTACACAACCACTATATAGACCTGCATTTCCTAACCTTAATTTTTTCTACCCCATAACCTTTAATATGGTACCTAATCAAGATAAAATTATATTAGGACAATTAAATGGAAAGATTGTTTGGTTTGACAATAATGAAAGTACAACTGTTTCCCATTCAGTAATTGACCTATCAGATGAGGTTGGTGTTGTTTGGGATGGAGGTTTTTTAGGTTTGGCTATTCATCCAGATTTTGGAAAACCACTAAACCCTAAAAATTACTTTTATGTTTATTATACAACAAAAGATGCTAATGGAAATGATTTTCCGAACATGTTCACAAGATATACTTGTGATTCTGAGGAGTATTGGGGGAACTACTTAATATTAGAGCGATTTGAAGTAGACCCTATTACTTTAATAGCAGACGAAAATACTCGAACCACAATGATTCAGCGTAGAATGTATGGAACTACACATAGAGGTGGTGGTATGGATTTTGGAGATGACGGTTTTTTATATCTTACTACAGGTGACCAAACGGCTCATAAAAAGGCACAAGATGTCGTAAATAATCTTGATGGTGGCGTATTACGTCTAGATGTAGATTTTGATTATTCAAAAAGCCATACTCCTGTCAAAACCTTACAAAATTCAGGAGGGTTTCCAAATGAAAAATCCGGTATAGGGTATCTAATTCCTAATGAAAATCCTTTTTACGGGAATGTATATGAAGAGTATTATAGTATTGGATTTCGAAACCCACACAGAATGTTTAAAGACGCTGAAACAGGTCTTTTTTACATAGGTGAAATAGGTATGCATACACATGAAGAAATTAATGTATTACAACCAAATAAAAATTATGGTTGGCCTGTATACGAAGGTAATGCGCCTGGGCCATCAGGTTGCTTAACTGAACTCTATAACAACATGCCTCATGAACAGGCATTAACCGTTTTTCCACGTAGTGAAGCTAATGCAATCATAGGAGGATTTGTATATAGAGGAGATAACATTCCAGAATTATATGGTAAGTATATTTGTGCAGATTATGGTGCTGGTGATGAAATTTGGTCAATAGATATAAATACTGGTGAGTATACAGAATTAGGTGCTTTTACCCCTACTGACATTATTTCGTTTGGTCAAGATGATGAAAATGAAATTTATATTTTAAATGCTGGAGTTAATACTACTTTATACAAGTTTTTAGGACAAAATGCCCAATATCAAAGTTTACCTCAAAAATTATCAGAAACTGGAGTATTTCAAGTCTCTGAAAATGGATTGTTTGAAAATGAATTTTCAGACCTTAAAGTTAAAGATGGTATTGTTCCATACGACATAGTAGAGTCGTTTTGGTCTGATGGTGCATTAAAAGAAGGTGGTTAGCAATACCTAATAATGGTACTCATGATACTTCAGCAGAGCAAATTAAATATTCTGAAAATGGTGTTTGGGATTTCCCTATAGGTAGTGCTTTAATTAAACATTTTGATTTAAATACCAATGAAAATGATCCATCTGCATTGAAAAAAGTTGAAACACGTTTTTCAATTATGGGCAATGATGGAGAGTTTTATTTCGCAACATACAATTGGAATGAAAATCAAACAGATGCTACTTTACAAACTGTTGCCTTAGATGAGACTGTTCAGATTACAAAATCGGATGGACAAACCTTTAATCAAACTTGGCATTTTCCATCAAATTCTGAGTGTATAACTTGTCATAACCCAGCAAATAAAGGCGCTGTAGGATTACGAACACGCTACCTTAATAAAGATTATACTTATGATAAAACAAATATTACAGCAAATCAATTAGTAACTTTAAGTCATCTAGGCATATTAGATGAACAGATAACTGATCAGGATACACCTAACTTATTAACGAGCAAATCAATTTATGACCCTAATGCAACCATTGATGAAAAAGCAAGATCATATCTCGATTTAAACTGTGCATACTGCCATAGATCAACAAACCCAGGTAATCGTTCCGATTTTGATTTACGTTTGTTTAACAACTTAGAATCAACAAACTTATTGACAGCAAACACTATACATCCAATAGGCGTAGAAGGCGAAAAAATCATAACTCCTGGAGATGCATCAAAATCTATATTATATCATAGAATTGGTAAGTACTGATCCCAGTATAATGATGCCTCCGTTGGCCAAATCTATTGTTGATGAAGACGCTCTAATAATGATTGAAGAATGGATTAATCAATTATCTACTGATGACCTTTTAAACTCACCTAGTAACCTTGTTAACCTAGCACTTCTGCCATCTGCTACTAGAAGTGGTTCCGTTGAAAACGGTAGAGGCACTCCAGATGTTATACTTTATGATCCCGTAAAAGAAGATTATTTTATAAAAACAAGTTACAATGAATATGGTGTAAGCTACAACCAAAACCTTGGCAAGCCAACTGCAGGCAATGGATTTAATTGGCAGGTAAATTGGCCATCACCAAAATTTGTAAACTACATTACCTTTGGTGGTACATACCCTAATCAGCCACAACCCAATGCCATGTGGCGTATTAGCTATCTAACAGATGGTAATTGGGTAACTATAGAAGAAGGCCAAGGAGGCTGGATTGATAGCGGTATCTTTGAATGGGGAGGTTCATCACAAGCTCCTATTGTAGCTGAAGCTATTAGGGTACAAATCTATAGCGATGGAATCAATGATTTAGTTAGTATACATTTAAGAGCCAGAGGTGGCACCTCTTATGGAGAAAATGATGCTGCTACCACAACCAAGGCAACCCCTTATCCAATATGTACCATTAGATGTTGTTTGTAATAGTCTTACAGCCATAGCCTCAGGTGTTCAAACAGCTTGTGATGTGGTAAGTAATACCTATACCCAAGAAGTAACGATAACCTATGATAACGCACCAGCTACAGGTACATTAGATGTCAATGGACAATCCTTTGCAATCACAGCAAGTCCACAAACTGTTGTATTAACAGATTTAATATCAGACGGTCAACCAGTAAATGTTACTGCCCTATTCTCTGATATTCCAAGTTGTACACTAACAGAAAGTACATTGTTTACAGCACCAGAGAACTGTTTACCTCCATGTGAACTAACAACCTTAGTTGCTGGAAACCAAACAGTATGTAACCCTGTAGATAACACCTATACACAACAGGTGACGGTAACTTATGAAAATGCACCACCTTCAGGAACATTAGATATCAACGGGCAATCTTTTGTGATTACAGCAAGCCCACAAACTGTTACATTAACAGACCTTATTTCTAATGGGCAACCAGTAGATGTCACAGCAGCTTTCTCTGATGATTTAAGTTGTACACTTACCGAAAATATATTGTTTACTGCTCCTGAAGATTGCTATATAGCTCCAATAGCAGATAACTCACCCAACTCACTTGTTAATTTAGCTCTCCTTCCATTAGCCGAGCATAGTGGTTCCGTTGAAAACGGTAGAGGCACTCCAGATGTTATACTTTATGATCCCGTAAAAGAAGATTATTTTATAAAAACAAGTTACAATGAATATGGTGTAAGCTACAACCAAAACCTTGGCAAGCCAACTGCAGGCAATGGATTTAATTGGCAGGTAAATTGGCCATCACCAAAATTTGTAAACTACATTACCTTTGGTGGTACATACCCTAATCAGCCACAACCCAATGCCATGTGGCGTATTAGCTATCTAACAGATGGTAATTGGGTAACTATAGAAGAAGGCCAAGGAGGCTGGATTGATAGCGGTATCTTTGAATGGGGAGGTTCATCACAAGCTCCTATTGTAGCTGAAGCTATTAGGGTACAAATCTATAGCGATGGAATCAATGATTTAGTTAGTATACATTTAAGAGCCAGAGGTGGCACCTCTTATGGAGAAAATGATGCTGCTACCACAACCAAGGCAACCCTTATCCAATATGTACCATTAGATGTTGTTTGTAATAGTCTTACAGCCATAGCCTCAGGTGTTCAAACAGCTTGTGATGTGGTAAGTAATACCTATACCCAAGAAGTAACGATAACCTATGATAACGCACCAGCTACAGGTACATTAGATGTCAATGGACAATCCTTTGCAATCACAGCAAGTCCACAAACTGTTGTATTAACAGATTTAATATCAGACGGTCAACCAGTAAATGTTACTGCCCTATTCTCTGATATTCCAAGTTGTACACTAACAGAAAGTACATTGTTTACAGCACCAGAGAACTGTTTACCTTCATGTGAACTAACAACCTTGGTAGCTGGAAACCAAACAGTATGTAACCCTGTAGATAACACCTATACACAACAGGTGACGGTAACTTATGAAAATGCACCACCTTCAGGAACATTAGATATCAACGGGCAATCTTTTGTGATTACAGCAAGCCCACAAACTGTTACATTAACAGACCTTATTTCTAATGGGCAACCAGTAGATGTCACAGCAGCTTTCTCTGATGATTTAAGTTGTACACTTACCGAAAATATATTGTTTACTGCTCCTGAAGATTGCTATATAGCTCCAATAGCAGATAACTCACCCAACTCACTTGTTAATTTAGCTCTCCTTCCATTAGCCGAGCATAGTGGTTCCGTTGAAAACGGTAGAGGCACTCCAGATGTTATACTTTATGATCCCGTAAAAGAAGATTATTTTATAAAAACAAGTTACAATGAATATGGTGTAAGCTACAACCAAAACCTTGGCAAGCCAACTGCAGGCAATGGATTTAATTGGCAGGTAAATTGGCCATCACCAAAATTTGTAAACTACATTACCTTTGGTGGTACATACCCTAATCAGCCACAACCCAATGCCATGTGGCGTATTAGCTATCTAACAGATGGTAATTGGGTAACTATAGAAGAAGGCCAAGGAGGCTGGATTGATAGCGGTATCTTTGAATGGGGAGGTTCATCACAAGCTCCTATTGTAGCTGAAGCTATTAGGGTACAAATCTATAGCGATGGAATCAATGATTTAGTTAGTATACATTTAAGAGCCAGAGGTGGCACCTCTTATGGAGAAAATGATGCTGCTACCACAACCAAGGCAACCCTTATCCAATATGTACCATTAGATGTTGTTTGTAATAGTCTTACAGCCATAGCCTCAGGTGTTCAAACAGCTTGTGATGTGGTAAGTAATACCTATACCCAAGAAGTAACGATAACCTATGATAACGCACCAGCTACAGGTACATTAGATGTCAATGGACAATCCTTTGCAATCACAGCAAGTCCACAAACTGTTGTATTAACAGATTTAATATCAGACGGTCAACCAGTAAATGTTACTGCCCTATTCTCTGATATTCCAAGTTGTACACTAACAGAAAGTACATTGTTTACAGCACCAGAAAACTGTTTGCCTCCATGTGAACTAACAACCTTGGTAGCTGGAAACCAAACAGCCTGTAACCCTGTAGATAACACCTATACACAACAGGTAACGGTAACTTATGAAAATGCACCAGTTACAGGAACTTTAAATGTCAATGGACAGTCCTTTACTATTACAGCAAGTCCACAAACTATTGAACTAACAGGTTTAATATCAGATGGTCAACCAGTAGATGTAACAGCGGCTTTCTCTGATGATACCAATTGTACACTAACTGAAAACGCACTATTTACTGCTCCTGAAGATTGCTATATAGCTCCAGTAGCAGATAACTCACCAAACTCACTTGTGAATTTAGCTCTTCTTCCTTCTGCTACTACAAATGGTTCCGTTGAAAATGGCAGAGGTAATCCCGATGCTATTTTATATGACCCAGTAAAAGAAGATTATTTTATAAAGACAAGTTACAATGAATATGGTGTAAATTACAATCAAAACCTTGGCAAGCCAATTGCAGATGATGGATTTAATTGGCAGGTAGATTGGCCCTCACCAAAATTTGTAAACTATATTACCTTTGGGGGTACATACCCTAATCAGCCACAACCTAATACCATGTGGCGTATTAGCTATCTAACAGATGGTAACTGGGTCACTATAGAACAAGGCCAAGGAGGCTGGATTGATAGCGGTATCTTTGAATGGGGAGGTTCATCACAAGCTCCTATTGTAGCTGAAGCTATTAGGGTACAAATCTATAGCGATGGAATCAATGATTTAGTTAGTATACATTTAAGAGCTAGAGGTGGTGTGGCAAATAGAAGATATGATGCCGATACAAACCCTAAAGCTACGCTTATTCAATATATAGATTCTGATATAGTAGTTGGGAAACCTAAATCAAATATAAAACTAGTTAAAGAAGAAAATGAACTTATATTGTATCCTAACCCTGTAAATTCAGTAGTTAATATTCGTTTTAAAAATTCATTAGAATTATCTGAACTAAGATTGTTTGATTTGACAGGACGATTAATTAAATCATTTGAAGCTAATACAGTTAAAAACAATGAAGGATATTCAATTGCTGTAAATGATTTTAATAGTGGTATATATTTTATTCAAGCTCTAGATGATGGTGGAATTTTATTTCAGAAGCGAATCATTATAACTCATTAGAATTTAAGTCTAATAATTTTTAATATCTGATTACCTATTATGAGTAATCAGATATTAAAAATTTATAAATAGTCTGTTTTAATTCAATCAACCAAATTTCTATTTTTAAATTAATAAAACATTCTTTTTAATTTTAAACAGAATTTACTCTCTTGCTTAGAAGATTAATTTAGAATTAAGATTACTTCATCGATGTTGTAGTTTTTATATCAAAAGCCCTATGCATAAAGACTTCATGGTGATAATTATGATATATTTAGAATTGAAAATATTGGTAATGCATTGGGGTAAATTTTTATAGACAACAACAGTTCTTTTTTTAATGTTAATTTCCTAATCCTATTAATAAAAAACTACAGAAGGCGAGATAATAAACCTGGAGTTATTTTTGCTGAAGGCTATTTTGGAATAATTTTGATTAAATAAAAACAACAAATAGAAAGTAAAAAAGCGTCTGAAACTAACCTAGTTTAGACGCTTTTTTAATTAGATTATATCTTATATAGAAACTTGTGGTGCTAAAACAATATCTCTGTTACCTACTAATATTCCGTTCTTTTTTCTAACTTCAAAATGTTATTTAAGCCACGTTTTGCTATCTTTTTTCTGCACGATTTTTTAAGAATGGGTCATTATCAAATACAAAATGGTTTATTGCATATTCTTCGGTATTATTAGGTTCCTTTACAACACCATGAATTTGTTTTATAGCTTTACTACCCCAATAATTTCCTGGTACAAATGTGTAAAATGTGTAACGTCCATGAGCATCAGTTTTAATCCAACCTCTATGTTTTACAACTCTTTTACCATTTATCTTGGTTGAATGATAATTACCTTCATCATCTGCTTGACAAATATAAAGAATCACATCACTTGCTGGAGTAACACCATCGCTTTTATATATAGTTCCAGAAATCATAAGCTTTTCAGAAAATGTTTCAAAACCCGGAATGGTATCTGTATTGTTTAATTGTGTTTCAGAGTAGTCAAAAATAGCGTGACGCTTTTTATTATTTTGAAGATTTTGTGAAGTATTATCTGCTAATTCTTGTGCATTAGTATTAAAACAAACGGCTAGAAAACTAGCCAAACTAATAAGTGTTATTAAATTTTTCATGGGGCAATGTTTATTTAATTACCTCAAAACTAAACAACTACATTAGTGCACAACAAAAAATCGTATAAAAGCTAAAATTTCGCGTTCAATGAACGAGTGTTATTATGAACCGCAAAAATCATCGGTAAAATTCCTGAAATTTTATATTTCGAAAAGCTTTATTCTATTTTTGGAATAACATCAACGTCTCCTGAATATTGAATTATAAATCGTGATGCGCCATTCAATGACATTTGACTTTTAAGGTTAGGAAAAAGTCTTATCATTACATTAAAATTTTCTGAATTACTCTTAGCTACAAAAGAAATAGTTAGACTCTTATCTTTGTTTTCTGTTACAGTATAGTTTTTCATCACATCTTTAAACTCAATAGCGCTATCACTACCTCCATAAGCCACTTGCATTTGGCGTTCTCCAAAATAGGGTAAATATGAATAAATACTATCGCCAGATATTTTCAAAAAATTAGAGTTTCCAATAAGACTAATGGCACTAGCATTACTTCCTGGAATTAATAAGCCCGAATTTAATACTTGCTGCATTGCATTGGTTACTTGTGGATATGCCCAGTTGGATTCTATATAGAATTGTTGGGAATTCACGAGTTTATGTAATGCTTCAATTTGTTGAGGAGTTGCTATATTTTTTGACGATTTACAAGAAAAAAATAGTAGTAATATAGCAACTAAGTAAAGGCTCAAAGCCTGTATGTACTTATAAATATTCATAAAGTTAAGATACAAAACAAGCATTTAATTTAATATAAAAATTAGTTAAAATACTTAAAACTAAGTTTCTAATAAATTATTTTAAAGTTTTAAAGTAAAATGTTTTTGTAGTCTTGCACCATTATTTAGTTGAATAACACACCAATAATCGTTAGTAGGTAATAGTTGTCCGTTTGAGCTTCCATCCCAACCCGAATTGGTACTAACAATCGTTTTTAAAAGTTTTCCATATCTATCAAAAATAGTGATACGTTTTACTTCATTTTTTGGATCAGTAATTTTCCATACATCATTAAATCCATCATTATTAGGAGTGAAAAACCTGGGAATTATTAGCAATCTATTTTCAATTGAAAAACTTTCTTCTACACATGAAAATCCATTACCTACTGAATTATAAGGAGTTATAGTAACAAAAACATCCGAACCATCTGGAAAGTTTGATGGTGGGCTGTATGATGTCGCGTTTCCAACATCAATTGCATTTGCTATATCTGTAGCACCAGAAGATGTTCCAATGGAAATAAAATAGCCTGTAGCATTATCAACTAAATTCCAAGATATAATAGCATCTACCCTAACATCGGTAGCAGCATTGCTTGGAAATATAAGCGTAGTGCAATTAGGAATTACAACTTGTGTTGTAAAACTTTCTTCGAGGCATCCTGAAGCATTTCCTGAACTATTATATGGTATTACTCTAACAAAAACTTCAGTTTCATCTGGAAAATCATCTGTTGGATTATAAATTGTTGTGTTATCAACATCTATAAAATCGACTATATTATTACCTGCAGGATTAGTACCAATACTTAGAAAATATCCTGTAGCATTGCTAATTGAGTTCCAAGAAATAGCTGTACTTACCAAAACATTGGTAGCTCCATTTATAGGCGTAGTTAATCTGGTACAAACGGGACGAATGACAGTTGTTCTGAAACTTTCTTCTGAACATCCAATTGCATTTCCTATGGAGTTATAAGGTGTGATAGTTACAAATATTTCAGTATCATCTGGAAAATCTATAAAAGGGTTATAGGTAGTTGTATTACCAACATCATCATTACTAACAAAATCGGCGCCTCCAGAAGTTGTACCCAAGGAAATAAAATACCCAGTAGCATTCATAACAGCATTCCATGAAATATTAGCACTTAAAGGCACATCTGTTGCAGCATTAGATGGAAAAGAAAGTGTTGTACAATTAGGCACTACCATTTCTGTGGTAAACGTTTCTTCATCGCAATTTTGTATGGCCTCACCTATTAGAATTATAAGGAATTACAAGCACATGTATCATTTGGTTCCCTGGGAAATCTCTATTCGGTGTAAAAGTTGTATTATTACCTACGTCTAGCTTATTTGCATATTCAGTTCCTGCTGGAAAGGTTCCAACAGAAATATAATACCCTGTAGCATTACTTACTGGATTCCATGAAATAGAACTTGAAACATTTACATTAGTTGCACCATTCAAAGGTGCTATTAAATCAGTACAAAGTGGTAGTACTTCTTCGGTTGTAAATCTATCACCTCCACATACTGTTGCTTGATTTAAACTATTATATGCGGTAATTGTAACATAAATTATAGTATTGCTAGGCAAATCAATAGGTGGGTTAAAAGTTGTTACATTTCCAACATTAGTAGTAGCTATTATATCATCACTTCCAGTTGCTGTACCTATTCCAATCGTATAATAAGTAGCATTTGTACTTATAGGCCAAGATATATTGGTGTCAAGAGGAACATCGGTATCATCATACATAGGAAAAGTCATGTTGATACATTCAGCTGGAAGCACTTCTGTAGTGAAACTTTCTTCTAAACAGCCAATGGCGCTTCCCACAAGATTGTAAGGTGTTATTGTTGCAAAAATTTCAGAATCTGATGGGAAATCAGAAGAAGGATTATATGTCGTTGAATTTCCAACATCTTCGTTATTTACTAAATCTGTACCTCCAGAAGTAGTACCTATTGAAATAAAATAGCCTGTTGCACTTGTTATTGCATTCCATGAAATATTTGAGCTTACTGGAATATTTGTTGCGTTGTTAGTTGGTAAATTAAGCATTGTACAACTTGGAACTAATGTTTCTGTGGTAAAACTTTCTTCAGCACATCCTGTTGCATTTCCTGAAGAATTATAAGGTGTTATAGTTACAAAAACAGTAGATGCTTCAGGAAAATCTGTTGGTGGATTAAATATAGTAGCATTGCCTACGTTTTCGTTATTTACTAAATCTGTTCCTCCTGAACTAGTTCCAATAGAAATTAAATAGCCTGTTGCACTTGTTATTGCATTCCATGAAATATCTGAGCTAACCGAAACATCAGTAGCTCCATTAATTGGCATACTTAGCGCAGTACAAATTGGTAAAGATGATTCTGTTGTAAAACTTTCTTCTAAGCATCCTATTGCATTACCAAGTGAATTATAAGGTGTTATGGTTACGAAAATTTCAGTTCCTTCAGGAAAATCTGATGTTGGATTAAAAGTAGTTACATTAGTAACATCAAGATTGTTTTCGATATCTGTCCCTCCAGAAGTTGTTCCAATACTTAAAAAATATCCATCTGCATAATCTACTATATCCCAAGAAATATCTGTATCCACTAAAACATCAGTAACACCGTTTAGTGGCGAACTTAAAGTTGTGCAAGTTGTAGGGCTTACTATCGTATTTGTTGTAAAGTTTTCTTCTGTACAATTTAAAATAATCCCACTACTAAAATAAGGAGTAATAGTAACAAAAATTTGGGTATTAGCAGGAAAGTTCGAACCTATGTTATACTGCTCAACATCGCCAACATCAACATTATCTATAATATCTGTACCACCAGCTGTTGTGCCAACATTTAAAAAATAGCCACAAGCCCCTAGACTTTCTGTCCAAGTTAGTAACTCGTTTAAAGGCACGTTTGTAGCACCATTTACTGGATTTGTAAGTGTTGTACAAACTTCAGTTGGCAAATTTACATTTAAGGTAATATCATTTCTAATTAATAATAAATTTTTTCCACTTGTACCGGGTGGATTTGTGTTTTCAAAAGGTACTAAATCACTAGTGATTTCACAATGATACACGCCTTCATCACAGCTATCAACAGAAGGGATAGTATAGTTTGGCGAATCTGGTGCTCCAGGAATAGCAATACCATCTTTAAACCATATGTAATGATTTTGTGTACCTCTAACAGTAGTTATTAAGGTTACAGCGTCTCCAGCGTTTTGGTTTAAAACCTCAATTGCATTTACTTTAGCTTGTGGCGCATACAAATAGTCTCTAATAACAACATCTGGAGAAGGACCAATCGAAATTGTTGTAGTTAAATCTACTAAACCTATATGCTGATTTTCAAAATCGCCAAAATGAAATCTGTTTTCATTGATAAACAATTGAAATCTCCGTGTTTGAACAGATGGATTATACAAACCAAGAAAATCTGGCACTAATCCAGTTAATAAATTGTTGTTTGCAATTAAACTTCCTCCTAGCCTACCTCTATTAGAAATAATGGTGTAAAATTGATTTAAAATAAGCATTACCTGGAAATATATTAAACGAAATATCAAGCGTATATAAGTCTATATTTTGAGTAATATCTAAAGCTTCAATTTGATTGTTTGATGCATATATAGATGAAAGTTCTATATTTTGAGTTAAATCAAGACCATTTCCAGTAAATAAATTATGACTAATATTTATAGATCTTAAAATGATGTTTTGAGTAACATCTAAATTAGGAAGTTGGTTATAACTCAAATTTAAATATTGCAAAATAATATTTTGTGTTAAATCAATGGATGGTAATTGATTATAACTGGCGTTTATCCTATTTAAAATAGGGTTTTGTGTAACATCTAAATTTGTTAAATTATTATTATCTATACTTAATTCTTTCAACAATGGATTTTGAGTGAGATCAATAGAATTCATATCATTTCTTCCCAAATCTATATCTTCTAATAGAGGGTTTTGGGTAACGTCAACAACCAAAGGCGTGGTTCTATTGGATGTAATATCTAAATCAGTAAGGTTTGGTAAAATTGAAAAATCAAGAGGATTTTGAATATCATGCAAAATGATGAAAATATCAGTAAGTGTTGTAGAATTGGGTAAAATCAAGTTTTCTACATAAGTACCCCATAAATAAAGGTTCTCCAAATTTATATAATCAGATATATCAATTGTAGGTATATCAATACTACTAATTCTTAAGCGCCTAAGATTAGTAAAAACATTTGGCAAAGTTATATCTGTATTACCTCTCCAACCACCAATATTTAAATCTTCTAATCCGCTTAATAATGATAAATCAAAAGTGGGATCATTAAGGTATCTCACATTAATAGTTGTTAATGCTGGAGTTACTGGGAAAATAATATTATTTACATTATCTAAAAAATCGCCATTAAACGATACCAAATTTAGATTTTGAGAAAAATCAATAGTAGTTATTGGTGGAGATGTTCCTGGAAAAGGACCATGAATAAATACATTTTGTAATACTAAATTTTGACTAAAATCTAAATTTGCCAAGCCAGGATTATCATTTGAACGAAAATCTGTCAATAATGTTAATGCAGTAGGAGAAACATCTGTTACAGGATTGTTGCCCAAATCTAAATTAGTAAGGTTTGTAAAAGCATTAATTCCTGTAATATCAACAATATTAGTTCCCGTTAGGGTTAATGTGGTTACTGCTTGAGCATCTAAATCTAAAATATTGCCATTTAAACCATTGGTATCTATACCTTGATTTATCAAATCTTGCTCAAAATTAACATCTGGAATTGCAGTAGTTTGCGAAAAACCAAATGAGGTAATTAACAATACAATTAATTGGGAGAAATAAGAATTTCATTCGGGGCTTTTAATTTGAAACTTAATATTACAAAAATATAGTAAAGCGTTCAAATAAGATTAAGAAACTTATATAAACCAATTTGATAATTAAAGCTTAACGAAAAAACAGAATATTATTGATTTTTTTTAACTTTTAAAGTGCCAATAATTAAAAAAAACAAAAAAACCAATGTTAAATAACCAATATAAGAATACGAGCCCATTTGAGTATAACAATAGCTAAATAAACTTGGAGCAATAGCACTTGCAAACACTAAAAAAGCTCATAGCTTTTCCAGTAATAGATCCTAAATATTTTCGTCCGAAATAATAAGGCCAAGTTACTGCGTTTACAACTGCAAAGAGTCCTCCTAACAACCCTAATCCAAAAATAAGAATATAAATGCCAAACGAATGTGATAAAAACAAAAGCCCTAATGATGCTAAAATTCCGCCAAAAAGCATGCAATACAAATAAATTTTATGATTTATATAATCACTTAAAATATTGCATGATGTAGATACTATAATTGCAATTATTGATATAGGTAAAAATACAGCAATGGCTTCTGTTTTTGTATAATCTTGATTACCAAAAATAGAAACTACATGAAACGTAAACCCAGTTATAAAAAAACTATTAAATGCAAGTATTAAGCTTATCATCCAGAAAGCACGTGCCTTTTTAGCCTCTTTTAAAGTGTAGTTTTTATCAACATTAATAGTTTTGTTTTTTCTCTTTTTTTAGAGAATCCATCAGGAATCAACCCAAAATCTTCAGGTTTATTTCTGTAAAACTGAATTATTAAAAAACTAAAAATAAATAAGCATAATGCCAAGATTTGCCAACTTAGTTCCCAACCATTATTATCTACTAAATAATTTATAAAAATTGGTGCACTAGAAAACCCTAAAGAAATAGTAATGCTACTTATTGCATTTATTTTACCTCTATTTTTATCAAACCACATCATGACCATATTTCGTGAAGACATGGTCAAAACGCCTTGTCCAAAGAATCGAATAGCAAAAAATAACAAGGTTATTAAAACAAATGCAACTATCCTCGACTTCACTTCAAAAAACAATTTCACACTTTCACTAATAGAAGAGGATATTGAAAATAGCAATAATGATACTCCCAAAGAAAAAAGCAGCAAAAAAAGCAACATAACGTGCGCCAAATTTATCAAAAAGCACTCCTGCCCTAGTAACAAAAAAGGCACTTAAAAGTGTCCCAATCATATAAGCATTACTAAATTGATTTCGAGTTAATCCAAGTGCGTCTTTTACTGGATCTGTAAATACTGATACACCTACAGTTTGCCCCGGAATACTTGCTAGTATACCTAAACTACCAAAAGCTAAAACTATATACCCATAAAATATAGGCGACTTATTGGGTTTAACTAAGGAAAACTTATTTGGATTGGACATCCGAAATAATATTGTTTAAAATAGTTTTACGCCTGACTTAATACAATCATCTTTAGAATTTAAATTGGTGTTTAAAGCGATATTGCTATTACCATAAGGACCATAAATAGCTTGATTGTCTCTTGAAAACAATCCAATCGTAGGCGTTAACGTAGCGCTTGCCAAATGCATAACACCATTATCTGCAGCAATAAAAATTGATGTATTTGCAATAATTCCACCCATTTCTCTGATGTCTTTACTATAAAAATTAGGCGCTTTAAAGTTAATTTTTGAGATGTTTTTCTATTGGAAGCATTTCAATGATATTATAAGTATCCTCAAAGTTTTCCTTTAATTTAGAATAGAAAGCTTCCCACCATTCTTCTGAATAGCATTTATCTGCAGTAGCGTTTGTGTAAATACAAATGGTAGGTTTATCATTTTTTACCAAATCTTTTAAAATCTGTTGTCCTTTAGAAATTTCATTTGCTTTCAATTTTATATTTAAAACAGGAAGCGGTTTGTTGTTTTCAGGATATCCTAATTTGCTTAAATAACGTCTTAAGTTATAAATAGGGTATTTAGAAATATGTAGATAATCATCGTGCTTTTCTTGAATCTCTTCATGAACATCTCCAAAAACTTTTAAAGGAGCTTTTGCAAGATTAGTTAATAATCTTCCAGATGAAGAATCCTTGTCACCATTAATTACCATGTCATAGCTTTTACGCTTAATGGAAACCCAGCACATTATATATGTAAATAGATTGCTAAATGGTTTTCTAGGTAATTTGTAAATTTTATCAATAGCATCGTAAGTTTCAAAAACAGGAAACGCTACGCCGCCTTTGGCAAACAAATCTATTTTACAATCTGGAAATGTGTTTTCTACTTCTTGAACTAATGGTGTAGTTAATAATTGATTGCCTAATCGATGATTAGGCCTGATAATCAACACTTTTTTTAATTGAGATACTTTTACCAATTTCAGCAGTTGGCTCTTTATATGAACTCCCTACACTTTTGGTAATAGCGTGCATTATTACACGACGCTTAGCATTTATCCAACTGTTAAAACTCATTACATATTTTTAGTTCGCTCACTAAATCAGTTAATGCAGCTTTAGCATCTCCAAATAACATAGATGTTTTTGAGTTATAGAACAATTCATTTTGAATACCTGCGTATCCAGCATTCATACTACGTTTATTCACAACTATATGTTTTGCGTTTTCAACATCTAATATAGGCATCCCATAAATAGGGCTTGAAGGATCGTTATGTGCCGCAGGATTTACAACATCGTTTGCACCTACTACTAATACTACATCAGCATTTGTGAATTGAGGATTAATATCATCCATTTCAACTAAAAGTCCATAATCTACATTAGATTCTGCTAATAACACATTCATATGTCCAGGCATTCTACCAGCAACAGGATGTACCGCGTATTTTACGTTGACGCCTTTATCTGTTAAAATTTCTTCTAATTCATGAATAACGTGTTGTGCTTGAGCTACT
Organism: Jejuia sp. G7-7; assembly: GCF_055808955.1. Lineage (NCBI taxonomy): Bacteria > Pseudomonadati > Bacteroidota > Flavobacteriia > Flavobacteriales > Flavobacteriaceae > Jejuia > Jejuia sp. G7-7. The sequence goes on along the minus strand of NZ_JBVVSZ010000001.1, from coordinate 773,997 downwards.
GCTAATCCATAACCAGGAACAATAATAACATTAGTGGCATAATTCATCATGATTGCTGCATCACTCGCAGTAGTAGATTTAATAGTACCTAATTCTTTATTACTACCTTCAACGGCAGCCGTTGCTCCAAAAGCTCCAAAAATTACAGACCCTAATGTTCTATTCATCGCTTTACACATGGCTACAGTTAAGATAATTCCAGCAGAACCTACCAAAATACCACCAACTAGCATGACCATATTATCATAAAGAATACCTGTAATAGCTGCTGCGATACCTGTTAAAGAGTTCAATAATGAAATAACTACGGGCATATCGGCTCCTCCAATAGGTAATACAAATAAAATACCATATACTAAACCACCAATTAAGACGCCGTAAGTAAATAAAGGACTATGATTCCCAGTTGCAATCATGAAAATTGCTAGAGCTATAATTCCAATAAAAAATAGATTATTAATAAGATTGTATTGAGGTATTTTTACAACACTTTTTAAAGAACCATTAAGTTTACCCCAAACAATTAAACTTCCAGAAAACGTAATTGCTCCAATGATGATAGCTGAAATTACGGTAATAGCTTGTAATGAGTCTTCAATATTTTTACTAAACTCTACAAGACCAATTAAGGCAGCACTAGCCCCACCAAAACCATTAAACAATGATACCAGTTCTGGCATTTTAGTCATTTCTACCTTAATGGCTATTAAATAACCAATAACAGACCCAACAATTATGGCAGCTCCGATTAAAATATAGATGATAGGCGCAACTTGTAAATCGTGAATAAATATAGTACCAACAATCGCTATTGTCATACCCACAGCCGCAATTGTGTTTCCACTTTTGGCAGTATCTGGATGACCTAATCGTTTTAAACCAACTATAAACGTAACCGTTGCAATTAAATATATAACACTTAATAAAACACTCATTATTTTTTCTTTTTAAACATTTGCAACATTCTGTTGGTTACAGCAAAACCTCCCACAACATTTATTATTCCTAATACAACAGCTATAAACCCTAAGCTTAATGACACATAATCATCTGGGCTGGCATGTAACATTACTAAAATAGCCCCAACAATTACCACACCACTCAAGGCATTAGCACCAGACATTAATGGTGTATGCAAAACCGCAGGGATGCTTTTAATAACCTCTACACCAACAAAAATTGCAAGAATGAGGATATATACAATTTGTAGATTATCACTAATAAACTGAATAATTTCTTCCATAATTTTAGTTTTTTCGGATGGTACCTTCTTTTACAATTAAAGTTTCATCAGTAATTTCTTCTTCTAAATCCCATTTAAAATTCGCTTCTTCTGTTAAATGTATTAGAAAGTTATAAATATTTTTTGCAAACAATTCACTTGCATTTGTCGATACACTTTCTGGTGCTATGTTAGTACCAATAACCTTAACACCATTTATAATAACTGTTTCATTAAGCTTACTCAATTCACAATTACCGCCTTGTGCCGCAGCCAAATCAATAATAACTGCACCGTTTTTCATTTGTTCTACTTGTTCTTTAGTAATTAAAGTTGGTGCTTTTCTTCCTGGAATATTTGCAGTTGTAATCACTAAATCGGCTTGAAATAATGATTTATTTACAGCTTCTTTTTGTCGTTTAGCAAAATCTTCTGAGGCTTCTTTAGCATAACCACCCTCAGACTCTTCCCCTTCATTATCTACAGAAATAAATTTTGCCCCTAAAGATTCAGCTTGTTCCTTAGTTTCACTTCTAATATCAGTAGCTTCTACTACTGCTCCTAAACGTTTTGCAGTTGCAATAGCCTGTAAACCTGCAACACCAACACCATAAATCAAAACTTTTGATGGTGTTATAGTTCCAGCAGCTGTCATCATTAAAGGAAATATTTTTGTCATTTCATAAGCACCAAGAATTACAGCTTTATAGCCCGCTAAATTACTTTGCGAACTTAATACATCCATATCTTGAGCTCTTGAAATTCGAGGGATTGCATCCATAGAAAATGCTGTAGCACCTTTTGCAGCAATAGCTTCAATTAATTTAGGATTTGATTTATGATAGAGCTGGCTTATTAAGATTTGACCTTTATCAACCAGTTTTAAGTCTTCTTCATCAAAAGGGTTAATTTTTATTAAAACATCAGCTTCTTTAAAAACAACACCACGCTTTTCTATACTGGCATCAACATCGATGAAATCCGAATCTTTATACGAAGACCCTTTTCCAGCTTCTTCTTCAATAATGACTTGAAATCCTTTTGTTATTAATTGCTTTGCAATATTTGGAGATAATGAAACTCGTTTTTCCCCTTTTTGAGTTTCTTTTAAAATACCAATCTTCATTTTAGTTATTGGTTAGTTAGTGTAATTAAAATTGTTTCTTAATATAAAAAAACAAGTGTCAAATATAGTTAAAACACATACAAATAGTGTCTGTTAAGTCAATTTAAAGAGTGCATAAATCCGTTTTTTAAAGATAGTTTATAGTTCGTATCAAATCGTTGAAAAAACATTAACAATATTTGTTGTAAACTAGATTTTAAATAATTAAAAAATGGTTCAACTTGCTTGTTTTGATTTATATAAAACATTTAAAACAAGCCCTAAAATAATTAATGCAATACCTGATAAACTCCAAAAAGAATACACTTCGCTAAAGAGTGTTACTCCCAAAAGGAGCGTAAAAATAACCTCTAAATATTTTAAGGGTGCTACAATATTTGTGGCAGCAGATTGAAAAGCTTTGGTCATGTAAACCTGTCCGAAATATCCAAAAACACCCAGTCCAAAAAGCATAAGCCATTCTTTACCAACGGGCTGAATCCAATTATTTATAGACAATATACCTCCAACTAGTGTTGAAATAACCATAAAATAATTCACAACAACTACAGGGTGATCATCTTTACCTATTTTACTAATCACGATATAAACCAACCCACTAAAAATAGCTGAAATAAAAACTAAAGTTAGCCCATAACCACTTAAAGTTGCATCAAAACCTTTTAGCACTATAACACCAGAAAATGCCATAGCAAAAAATAACCATTGTAACAATTTCATGTTTTCCTTTAGAAAAATAATCGCGAAAAATGCAGCAAAAATAGGCGCCAAATAGCGTAGAGAAACAGCTGTACCAATTGGTAGATATTTAGTAGACATAAAAAATAATGCCATTGAAGTCACACCAACTAAACCTCTAACTACAAGTAGCCCTTTTTTGTTTCCTAATAATGGAATGTTATTTTTTAAGAGAAATCCGAAAGTAAAAATAAGCAACTAAAAGATCTAAAAATACAATTTGAAATGCACTCATATGCATCAAATGCTTAACAATACCATTCATGCAAGCAAAAGCTAAAGTGCTAAAAAGCATAAATTTTATGGCACTTTTAATCTCCAAATGCTTATTGTTTAATTTGTATGAAAACTATGAACATAATTTAAAATTCACATCCATTTAAAATATGTGTGGAAACTCTAATTATTCTTCAGGAGCATATCCATGAATTTCCTCGAAAACTTCATCAAAGTTAACACGGATATAAGAATTCAATTTTTTACGATATTCCCCTCTTAGCCATTCCACAAAGTTAAATGTACTTTTACTAATACACTTTGTATAACGTTTTATTCTAAAGTCAATATCATCACCCAATTTCTTAGCTAACGCCAGAGCGTCATATACATCTTCGCTATTTTCAATACAAATTTTACCATGTTGCGCTATGGAACGCTCTAAAACAACTTTAGAGGATTCTCCTGCTCTAATAGAATCAACATATGTTTTTTGAATATCGAAATAAACATCATCAGAATTACCAAACTCTTTACGTAAATCATCTGGCATTTCATATCTAAAATTACTCTCTAATTCGTCATCACTTAATAAAGAATCTAAATAATAATTAGGCGATTTAAAGATGCGTTGCCAATCTAAATTATCGCCCCAAGGGCCGAATCTGTGGAAATTATTTCCCAAATCTATAACGGCAAATTTGTCTTTATTTTCTAGAACACGAGACCCACGACCAATCATTTGGTAATAAAGTGTTAATGATTTAGTTGCACGATTTAAAATTATACTTTCAACGGTAGGTTCATCAAATCCAGTAGTTAAAATACTAACCGAAGTTAAAATAGCATCTGGTGTTTCCTTGAACCATTTTAATATCATGGCGCGTTCTTTCTTAGTATTAGTATTATCTAAATGTGCAACAGCATATCCAGCTCTTCTAAAGGTGTCATAAACGTGTAAAGAAGTTGTGATACCATTGTTAAAGATTAATGTTTTTTTACCTTTAGAACGTTCTTCATAAGCTCGTAAAAGCTTACTCAACATATCGTTATCAGTATATAAATCTTCAGAGGATTTTACCGTATAATCTCCATTCGCACCAACAACAAGCGATGTTAACCCTACGTTATAGCTAAACATTTCAGCCCGTGCTAAAAAACCACGTTCTATCAAAGATTCTATGGATTCCCCAACGATAAGTTCGTCATAATTATCAGTCATTGGTAATTCCATACTAGAACTTAAAGGTGTTGCTGTAACTCCTAAAATGAAAGACTGACTAAAAAACTTAAATAATTTTGTAAATGAATTGTAATGTGCTTCATCAATAATAACTAAACCAATATCCGAAATATCAAGTTTATCATCATTAAGTCTGTTGTTTAGAGTTTCAACCATGGCTACAAAACAACTATATTCTGCTTGATCGCTTAAATCGGCTTTACTATCCACCACTTTATTAACAACACCAAATTCTGTAAGCATGTTTGAAGTTTGCTTACATAATTCAATACGGTGTGTCATTACCAACACTTTCTTTTTATGGGTTTTCAAGAACTGTCTTACTATCTCAGAGAAAATAACAGTTTTACCACCACCAGTTGGTAATTGATATAATAAGTGATAATCTGAAGGCGATTCTTCAAAACTTTTAAATATTTTATCTATTGCGCCTTTTTGATAACTGTATAAGTCCTTTCCTGTTTTTCGTTCTTGCAGTTCTATATTTGAAATCGCCATACTTAGAATTTGGTAAGTTGCAAAAATAACACCTTTATCGGGTATTATAAAGCGGTTTGTATTGAAAGTTATTAAGGAATATTAACTATTTATGTTAACTAAAAAATAATGAAGCACAAGTTTATTTTAAAAAATACATCTAAATTAACATGACCTTAAAATCTAAATCCATGAAACAGTTCTTTTATATCTTTTTTTTAGCATTAAACTTAGTGTCTTGCAGTTCTAATAACGAAGTTATGGAAGAAGATGACGATAAAATGGAAAACCCAGAAAGTACCTCTCCAAATATTTTATTAGTGATTGCTGATGATATGGGACTTGATGCAACTCCAGGATATAATATTGGTAATATAAAACCTAATATGCCTAATCTAGTTAATTTAATGAATAATGGTGTTAAGTTCAATAATTTATGGGCTAATCCAACATGCACGCCTTCTAGAGGAACTATTATTACTGGGAAATATGGGTTTAGAACAAATGTTATGGAGGTAGATGATGTGTTATCTACTTCTGAAACTTCATTACAGAAATATTTAGATAATAACACTAATAATGAATATACTCATGCAGTAATTGGTAAATGGCATTTATCTAGAGATTTAAATCATCCTAATGATATGGGAATAAATTATTTTGCTGGTTTTCGTGGTGGTGGACTTAGTTCTTATTACGATTGGACTTTAAACACTAATGGAACTACAAGTAATTCTACCGAATATACAACTACAAAATTTACAGATTTAGCAATAGATTGGGTAGACCAACAAACTAAACCATGGTTTTTATGGTTAGCCTATAATGCACCACATACACCGTTTCATTTACCTCCAAACAATTTGCACTCACAAGGCAGCTTACCCACAGATACAGCAAGTATAGATGGTAACCCACTCCCCTATTATTTAGCAGCTCTAGAAGCTTTAGATACAGAAATGGGACGATTAATAAATTCGCTTTCTGATGAAGAAAAAGAAAATACCATCATTATTTTTATAGGTGATAATGGCACTCCAGGGCAAGTAGCACAAGGATATAACTCAAGACGCGTAAAAGGAAGTATTTATCAAGGCGGTGTAAACGTACCAATGGTTATTTCTGGTAAAGATGTATCTAGAGTTAATACTTCTGAAGATGCACTTATCAATACTACAGATTTATTTGCAACCATTGCAGACATAGCAGGAACAGGAACCACAGAAATTAATGATAGTAAAAGTTTCAAAAGCTTATTGAGTTCCTCTAGCACAACAAATCGTGAATATGTATACACAGAAAATGATGATTATACCATTAGAAATAGTACTCATAAATATATTTACTTCGGTGATGGCTCTGAAGCTTTATATAATTTAGGGACTAATCCTTTAGAAAACCCTAATTTATTGAATGCAAATCAGTTGCCATTAAGCGCTTCTGATTCTCAAATTAAAGACGAATTAACTTCTAAAGTTCAAGAAATTAGAAACTAAACGTTAAGAAAATAATAAAATTCAATTTTAATGTAACAAATAGGTTTAGTTTGCTTCTAACTGTAAATTACATTTGGAAACTAATTTTAAATATTATTGTTAAAATGAAAACTACTATTTTAAAGCTAAGCGGTGCACTATTCTTATTTTTGGGTATGATTTCACAAGTAAACGCTCAAGACATCAACGGTTCTTGGAAAGGTGAACTTTCAGTACAAGGCACAAAAATGCCATTAATTTTCAATATTAAAAGTGATGGCGACAGTTACACATCTACAATGGATAGTCCATCACAAGGTGCAACAGATATCCCAATGGATGAAACCACTTTTGTGGATAACACATTAACCATTAAATTTAAACAAGCTGGTTTAACTTATACTGCTACCCTTGCAGATAATACTTTAACAGGTACTTTTTCTCAAGGCCCTATGGAGTTACCTTTAACAATGTTGAAAACAGAAAAAACACTCCCTGGAAATACAGATTTGCCAACATCAGATGAAGATTTAGCAAAGTTGGCAAATTGGAATCCTTCAAATTACAAATATGCGGTTTCAGATTATTTTGCAAGACCTCAAGCCAGTTCATTTAATTTTTCTCCAGATGGCACTTATTTATCATACAAAGAGAAAGATGAAAACGCTAAAAATCATGTATATGTTAAAAACATAGAAACTGATGAAGTTAAGCGAGTTATTGAAGAAAAAGAAGAACTCATCAGAGGGTTTGGATGGGCTAACGATAACAGATTAGTTTATGTAATGGATAAAGGTGGTAATGAAGATTATCATCTATTTGCCGTAGATATTGATGGTACAAACGAAAAAGAATTAACACCATTTGAGGGTGTTAAAGTAAATATATTAGCTGGTTTAAAAGAGGATAAAGACCACATTATTATTTCTATGAATAAAAACAATCCACAAATATTTGAGCCATACAAAATCAATATTGTTACTGGAGAATTAAAGCAACTTTATAAAAACGAAGATGTAGCAAACCCAATAAATGGTTACGAGTTTGATAAAGATGGAAACCTAAGAGGTTTTTCTAAAATGCGAGAAGGTGTAAACGTAGATCTTTATTACACGCTAGATGGAAAAAACTTTGAAGTTAAAAAACAATTAAACTGGAAAGATAGCTTTAGTATTTCTTCTTTTAATTACGCTACAGATTATGAGCATGATGCTTATGTGGTTTCAAATTTAGATAGCGATAAAACTCAAATATATTTATATGATCTTAAAGAAGATAAGGTTATTAAAAAGTTATTTTCAAACGAAAATTATGATGTTTCTGGATTAGCGCTATCAAGACACAGAAATTATGAATTAGATTATTTTTCTTTTGAAGGCGAAAAAAGAGAGAGAGTTCCTGTTAGTAAGTATTTTAAAAAACTTCATAAAAAAATAACAAGTAAGTTTCCAGATTACAACTACTCAATCGCAGATAAAACAGATGATGAAAGCAAGTATTTAATTTACCTTCAAAGTGATAAATTATACGGTAAATATTACTCTTATGATGCTAAATCCAAAAAATTCAAATTGCTCTACAATTTAATGCCAAATCTAGTTGAAAAAGATATGGCAGAAATGCGCCCTATCACATTTAAAAGTCGCGACGGCAAAACAATTCATGGTTACATTACCCTTCCAAAAGCCGCTTTAAATGGCGAAAAAGTACCAGTAATAGTTAATCCACATGGAGGTCCACAAGGTGTAAGAGATTCATGGGGTTTCAATCCAGAAGCACAATTATTTGCAAGTCGTGGTTATGCAACACTTCAAGTTAATTTCAGAATTTCTGGAGGTTATGGTAAAGATTTCTTAGAATCTGGTTTCAAACAAATTGGTAGAAAAGCCATGGATGATGTTGAAGATGGTTTACAATACGTTATAGATAAAGGTTGGGTAGATAAAGACAATGCAGCAATCTATGGTGGAAGCCACGGTGGTTATGCAGTATTGCGTGGTCTAACAAAAACACCAGATTTATATGCTTGTGGCGTTGATTATGTAGGTGTTTCAAACATTTTTACATTTTTTGATTCGTTCCCAGAGTATTGGAAACCTTACAAAGAAATTGTAAAAGAAATTTGGTACGACCAAGATATTCCTGAAGAAAAGGAAATTATGAAAGAGGTCTCTCCCGTATTTCATATTGATAAAATAAAAAAACCTTTGTTTGTTGTACAAGGTGCTAACGACCCTAGAGTAAACATCAATGAGTCTGATCAAATTGTATCTGGTTTAAGAGCAAAAGGTGTTGATGTGCCTTATATGGTAAAATATGATGAAGGTCACGGTTTTGGGAAAGAAGAAAACCGTATCGCTTTATATGAGGCCATGATGGGCTTCTACGCAAAACATCTTAAAAAAGAAATTAAACAACCTATAAAAGGTTAATAGTTTAATATATAGATTACGAAAAGCCATTTGAATATTCAGATGGCTTTTTTTTGTTTCAGAAATATTTAGTTTTATTTGGGCGCTACCCAAAAGGGGTCGGGCTTTCCACTATATCTTTCTGCGAAGCAGTCCCGAACTTGTTTCGGGATCTCGTTAATTAATTAACATTTTGTTTCAAATAGCGGTTTTGATATTCTAAAGATTCACAAAAAAAGGATGCCGCTGCAATCCCTAGCGCACTTATTTGCTAAGATTTGGTTTTTAATTTAGAGTTGGTATGTTTTTGTAGAGGTTCGTTTAATGATTCTCTGATAAAAAATCGTTTCAATGTTTTTTATCATGAGTTAAACGAAATTAGCTATTTTTTCTGACAAAGTCAAGCTGCGAGTTAATTTAACAAACATCCTACTCTACTCAAAAATTAATTTTTACTTTTGAAGAAAACCAAAAAGCATGCAAATCAACGATAAATCCCAAACCACAGCATACATACCTTCATCCGAGCGCTATAATACAATGACCTACAAAAGATCTGGAAAAAGCGGTGTGTTATTACCTGCTATTTCATTGGGGCTTTGGCATAATTTCGGATTTGTAGATAGCATCCAAAACGGTAGAGACATTCTAAGAACTGCATTCGATTTAGGTATTACGCATTTCGATTTAGCAAATAATTACGGACCACCATATGGTTCTGCAGAAGAAAACTTCGGTACTATTTTCAAAAAGATTTCAAATCTCATAGAGATGAATTGTTTATCGCCTCAAAAGCAGGTTACGATATGTGGCCTGGACCTTATGGTAATTTGGGTTCGCGTAAATACTTGATGTCGAGTTTAGACCAAAGTTTAAAACGCATGGGTTTAGACTATGTTGATGTATTCTATCATCATAGACCAGACCCTGATACACCATTAGAAGAAACTATGGGAGCTTTGGCAGATATTGTACGTCAAGGAAAAGCGCTTTACGTTGCTATTTCAAACTATCAACCAAAAGAAACACAACAAGCTGCAGAAATCTTAAAAGAGCTTAATGTACCATTTATACTCCACCAAGCGCGTTATTCTATGTTTGACCGTTGGATTGAAGATGCCCTTTTAGAAACCTTAGAAAATAATGGTGTGGGTTGTATTACATTTTCGCCTTTAGCACAAGGTATGCTTACCGATAAATATTTAAATGGTATTCCAAAAGATTCTAGGGCAGCTAAAAACTTAACATATTTAGATACAGATACTGTTAATAGTAATATTAAAAAAATTCAAAGTTTAAACGAAATTGCACAAAAGCGTGGTCAAAAATTATCACAAATGGCAATTGCTTGGATTTTAAGGCATCAACAAGTGGCTTCTGTATTGGTTGGAGCGAGTTCTTCAAATCAATTAAAAGAGAACGTTAAAGCTTTAGATAATTTGAATTTTACTGATGAAGAGTTAAAGTTAATTGATAAAATTGTTGGTTAATTATTATAAAAAAGTGTATTCTTATATTTCTTTTGAAGTTTTATCAACCAAAGAATGTGTACTATCAATGCTGCAATAGTTCCAAATATCCAAAATAAAAAACATATACTCATTACTGGTAATCCACATTTAATATCTTCAGTAATTAATAAATCTCTAAAATATTGAGGAAACACAAAATAGTAACCAGATAGTACTATAAGAAAAATTATTGTTTTCGGGAATTTAAATCTATACTTATTAATGATGAAATAACTCAATGATTGAATAATTGAGAGAAATATTATAAATATCAAAATCATTCCTTAATAATAATCAATGTAGTTTTAACCCCTTTTGATAACCTCCATACTTTATTTGTTATGGTTTTACTCCATTGATCAGCTATAACATATTGAGCGGTATTTGGAATTAAAGAACCTTCACTTACAGAAAAGATTTCAATCTTATTAAGTCCTTCTTTAAGAATGTATCTATAAACACCAAATCCATGATTCAAACCAATATTAGCTTTAACTATATCATCATCAATAATGATGTGAATTACATCCCCATCAATTTTCCCATGGTCTCTATACATAATATCTATGTATTTAGATTTAGTTCTATAATCTCCCCAATACGCATCTTCTTTTAAACCAGCATTTAAACCATGACCTTCAGGAAGTAATTCTTTCTCTAATTTATCTAGTTTTTTAGTGTATAATTCTCCAGGATTCTTGAACTCTTCATCAGGAAACATAGAAAATTCTTTTTTGGGTAGATTTAGTTTACCAGTAACTTTTGGAGTAGAAACACCATCAAATTGATTGTTTTCTTTTGGTTTAACAGGTAATATTTTTTTGCTATCCAAAGTATCTTTTGGAGATTCAACTGCAGGAATAATAGCTCCAGATTTTTTCTTAGAGTCTATCTGGGCATTTCCAGCTAATGCAAAAACAATAATTATAAAACAGGTTATTACAAATTTCATGTATCCTTTACTTTTCTTAAAAGCACCTAAAGATGTTTCAAAGATATTTGATTATCCTAAAACTTATTACTCTAACACTTAAATTTTATAACTATTTAACAATAACTATACCTAAATAGTATTTATAAACCCTCCTAACCTATTCAAAAACCCATTTAATTGTTAAAATATGTTAAATTGCTATTTTGTTATGCATAGTACTGTAACAAAATAATAGTTGCGTCGTCTATCTAGTATAATCAATTAAAAAACAAAAATCATGAGAACATTAAACACAAATCAAGTAACAGAAACATTAAGCTCAACAAAGTCTAACACATGGAATAGCAGAAGACGTTACAGATCGTAACATTTATTTTCCAAACATTTCATCAATCAAATTCATCAATCAAAAACAAAAAATCATGAGAACTTTAAACAGTAACCAATTAACAGAAACATTAAATAGTACTAAGTCTAATGCATGGAATAGCAGAAGACGTTACAGATCGTAACGTTTTCTTTCTAAAAATTTAATCGATCAATCAATCAAAAACCAGAACAGTTATGAAAATATCAAAACGTATTAAAGGCATTACGGGAGAGAATTTATTTTCTAATAAACGTATTTTAAATTTCTCTTCCAATCAGACCAATTGGAAACCTATGCATCATCAAATGCGCTAAATAAAGTCTCAAATTATTGTGGTATTGTTTTTGTGATTTAACACTCCATTAACAATAAAACAAAAATCATGAGACGAACAACATCAAGTCCAGAAGTAAATGCGGGGTCTATGGCAGACATCGCATTTCTATTATTAATGTTTTTTTTAGTGACTTCTGCAATTCCAAAAGACAAAGGCATCAATCGAAAACTTCCAAGAGAATGTCCTCCAGGAATCAATTGCAATGTAGATATTCCAGAACGAAACATTTTAAAAATTGCCATAAATGTTAAAAATGAAATTATGGTAGATAGTGAAATTGCTACTGTTGATGACATTAAAAATTTAGCTAAAACTTTTATCGATAATAATGCAGACGGGAGTTGCACATACTGTAATGGCAATAGTGATGAAACATCTTCTGACAATCCATCTGAGGCTGTAATCTCATTACAAACTGATAGAAATTCAAGCTATAATAAATTTATTGAAGTTCAAGATGAACTGACAAAAGCCTATTTTGAATTACGAAAAACTTATTGTGAGAAAGTATTAAATAAAGCAATAGATAATTTAACAAAAGAAGAATTAAAAGAGGTTAAAGAAGCCTACCCTTTTATTCTTTCAGAAGCAGAAACGAGATAGTTTTAGTCATCCTTTGGAATCCCATAGTCGATGCAGACTTTTCGTTTGCCCCATTGTTTAGCAGCTTTTACATCTTCGCCCATGTAAACATCTATTCGGTTTTTCCAACGAGAATGCATGCGATCTTTCACAATATATACCCCTTCTAATCCTTCAATGATTACTGGGGTATTGTGTTTTAAACCTAAACGTTGTAAATCTCTAGAAACAGCAATATATTTTAATCCGGGTTTTAAACTATCTCCAAAGGCAGTAATATGAGGATCCGCATCAGTTTGATATACCAATGAATTGTATGCTGTTGCTGTTACAATTCTTGATTTCCAATTGAATGAATCTTCAATGGTAGATGTATTCTTTTTACAACTAAATAGCAGAAATACAATAATTAAAGTAATTAGTCTCAAAACAGGGTTTTAGTTATTTTAAAGATAATGAATAAAAACTAGTACGCTAATAACGTTTTCAACTCCTCTTCAAATTTATTTTTAGAAAGATATTGTTGTTCTAACTGACTCGCAAAAGGTATTGGAGTTTCTAGACTTGCAACACGTTTTACTGGTGCATCCAGATATTTAAAACAATGTTCCATAATTAAAGCTGAAATATCACTTGCAATACCTCCAAATAACGAGTCTTCTTGCAGGATAATAGCTTTTCCTGTTTTCTTTACTGAGGTGTAAATAGTTTCAGTATCTAAAGGTTGCAAAGTTCTTAAATCAATAACATCAGCAGAAATTTCAGGATTATTACTTAAAGTTTCCAATGCCCAATGAACTGCTGCGCCGTAGCTGATAATAGTAATAGCTTTTCCTGTTTCAATAACTGAGGCTTTTCCAAAAGGCAACGTGTAATAATCATCAGGGACTTCTTGTCGTATTGTTCTGTACAAACCTTTATGCTCAAAAAACAATACTGGATTTGGGTCGTTAATTGCAGTTGCTAATAAACCTTTAGCATCATAAGGAAATGCTGGATAAATAACTTTTAATCCTGGAGTTTTTGTAAACCAAGCTTCGTTTGTTTGTGAATGAAACGGACCTGCTGCAACACTTCCACCACAAGGCATTCTAATGACAACATCGGCTTTCTGGTTCCATCTATAATGAGATTTTGCTAAATAATTTACAATAGGATTAAAACCCGAAGACGCAAAATCAGCAAATTGCATTTCCATAACACTTTTAATGCCTGCAATAGATAATCCCATAGCAGTTTCAACAATTGCAGATTCACAAATGGGTGTATTTCTAACTCTTTCCTTTCCAAACTGTTTTAAAAAACCTTCGGTTATTTTAAAAACACCCCCATATTCCGCTACATCTTGACCCATAATTACCAAATCATTATGGTGTTCCATACTTTGTTTTAAACCTTCAGAAATTGCATCAATAAATCTAATTTCTTTTAAACTGTTATTTGGTGTAATTGCTTCATATTCAAAACTTTTAAAGATATCATTTAGCTCTATTGTTTCATTTGGAATTATATCGTCTTCATTAGATGCTATCTCTAAATGTTCTTGTATTTCAGATGTAATTTCATCTGTATTTTTACTTTTATCTATTATGCTTAAAATACCTTCATTTATTAAAAAAGATTCAAAATTTGAGATAGGATCTTTAGTTGCCCAAGTATCTAAAAGTGTTTGAGGTACATATTTAGTACCACTCGCCTCTTCATGTCCTCGCATTCTGAATGTTTTAAATTCAATTAAAACTGGTTGCGGTTTTACACGAATACTCTCAACTATTTCAGAAACTTTAGTATATACTTCAACTATATTGTTGCCATCTATAATGTGGGATTCCATACCATAGCCTAAGGCTCTATCAGCTAAATTTTCACAATTGTATTGTTCTTTTATGGGTGTAGATAAACCATAACCATTATTTTCAATACAAAACAAAACCGGTAATTGCCATACAGAAGCTACGTTTAAAGCTTCATGAAAATCGCCTTCACTAGTACCACCTTCTCCCGTAAATACTGCAGTTACTTGATTCTTATTTTTCAACTTTGAAGCTAAAGCAATACCGTCAGCCACACCTAATTGCGGACCTAAATGAGAAATCATACCAACAATATTATATTGCTGTGTACCAAAGTGAAAAGAACGATCTCTACCTTTAGTAAAGCCAGAAGCTTTGCCTTGCCATTGCGCAAACAATCTGTAAAGCGGAATGTCTCGAGTAGTAAAAACACCTAAATTTCTGTGCATTGGTAAAATATATTCATCTTTATTTAAAGCCATTGTAACGCCAACTGAAATAGCTTCTTGACCAATACCAGAAAACCATTTACTAATTTTACCTTGACGTAAAAGCACAAGCATTTTTTCTTCAACTAATCTAGGTTTTAGCATGTTTTTATAAAGACCAATTAATGTGTCTTCAGAAAGTTTTTCGATATTATAATTGAAGTTTACTTTATGCATTAGTAACGTTTAGTATTTCAAATATAGAATAAAAAGAGCGTTTTTAATCTACTTAAATTCTTTACAATCTTTTGTACATTTGTGATTCAATCTTTTAATAAATTCTATATGAATTCCATTCCAAGTGTAGATTTACGCGATTTTACATCTGATGACACAAGCAAAAAACAAGGCTTTGTTGATGCTATAGGGAAAGCTTATGAAGAGATTGGTTTTGTAGCGCTTAAAGGTCATTTTTTAGACAACAATCTTGTTGATAATCTATACGAAGAAATTAAAAACTTTTTTGAATTACCATTAGAAGTTAAGCAGAACTATGAAATTCCTGAAATTGCTGGTCAAAGAGGCTATGTTTCCTTTGGAAAAGAAAGTGCAAAAGGTAAAAAAGAAGGAGATTTAAAAGAGTTTTGGCATTTTGGGCAATATGTTGAAGATGATAACGAATTAAAAAAAGAATATCCTGATAACATAATAGTTGAAGAATTACCTGAATTTAATAAAATAGGTAGGCAAGCTTATGAAATGCTCGAAAAAACAGCAAAATATGTGCTCAGAGCTTTAGCCTTACATTTAGGACTAGAAGAAACTTATTTTGATAGTTATATTCATAATGGAAATTCAATTTTAAGGCCAATTCATTACCCTCCAATTACAAAAGAACCTGAAGCTGCAGAGAGAGCAGCAGCACATGGCGATATAAATTTAATTACATTATTGATGGGGGCACAAGGTAAAGGCTTGCAAGTACAAAACCACAAAGGCGAATGGATTGATGCTATTGCACAACCTGATGAATTAATGATAAATGTTGGCGATATGTTGTCTAGACATACTAATAACAAATTAAAATCTACCATACATCGCGTGGTTAATCCACCAAAAGAACTTTGGGGAACTTCAAGGTACTCTATTCCGTTTTTTATGCACCCAATTAGTGCTATGAAACTGGATGTTCTAGATGAATGTATTGACGAAAATAATCCAAAACAATTTGACGATATTACTGCTGGCGAATTTTTAACCGAACGTTTAATTGAATTAGGATTGATAAAAAAATAGTTTACAGTCACAGTCTCAGTAAGCAGTTGCATAACGTGATTACTGAGACTGTGACTTAGACTGTAAACTGAACACATGGATTTACAAGACCAATTAAAAAATCTTTTCCCAGATCATACTCCTGAAGAAACAGATGATACTGCAAATGAAACTTCTGATATATGGATGCAAGACGACCCTATAATTTGTAAATACGAAAAGCGAAAAGGCAAACCAACTACAATACTTGAGGGTTATACCGGTGCTACAGAAGATTTTAGAGTTCTAGCAAAAGAAATTAAAACCAAGTTAAGTGTTGGAGGAAGTTTTAAAGACGATAAAATTATCATTCAGGGAGATTACAGAGATAAAATAATGCAAATATTAAAAGATAAAGGCTTTGCGGTAAAACGTGTTGGTGGATAATTTATGAAAAAACAAACATTGCACATCACAAATGGAGGTATTCTAACAGGGTATTTGAATGAGTTAGAAATTAAAGGAGAAAAACTCACTTGGCAAGAAATATTATGCGAAGGTCCTACTCAAGAAATAGTTCATGCAGATGAATTCATTGAATCTCGACGACTTTTTTTAAACGAATTCTATAGCATACAACTAGATTTAAATAAAGTTGAATTTGCATTAGGTCAATTAAGTAACCCAGAACGCTATTCCGAAATAGTACTTTGGTTTGAATATGATTTATTTTGCCATATTAACATGATTGCCGTTATAAATCTATTACAACAAAAACATATAGATTTACCACTTTACTTAGTGTGTAGCGGAAGAGTTTCCGGAAGTAATACGTTAAAAGGATTATCAGAATTAAAACCCAACCAGTTAATGAATCATTATAAAAACAAAGTTGAGTTAACTCCTGATGATATTGATTTAGCAGAAACACTTTGGGGTATTTATAATGGTCAGGATCATAATTTATTTAAGCCTTATATTGTAAAAAGTTCATCTTTTAAGTATTTAAGCAACTGTTTAAAAGCTCATTTGGAACGTTTTCCAGACTCTAAAACAGGGTTAAATATTTTAGAAACCAACATTCTAAATTTGGTTAAAAATGAGGATATCAAATCTAAACATCACTTATTAGGTTACGCTTTAAACTACCAAGGATATTACGGTTATGGCGATTTGCAACTGGAACGCATTATCAATAATTTAAGTGTCTTTTTTACTATTGCTGATGAAAGTATTTCCTTGAATAGAAAAGGGCACGAAGCATTAATTGGACAACATAATTTTTCAAATGACATTGAAAATAATATGGTTTTTGGTGGCGTTAAAAAATTAGATTTTCAATTTAGTAAATCTGAAAATAAACTTATTAAATCGCCACTTAATGTCAATTAAAGCCTCAGAACTTATTTTGAATTCAGATGGTAGTATTTATCATTTGAATTTAAAACCTGAAGATATTGGTAACACCATAATTTTTGTTGGAGATCAAGATAGAGTTCCATTGGTCACAAAACATTTCGATAGTATTGATTTTGAAACTCAAAAAAGAGAATTCAAAACACAAACTGGAACTTACAAAGGTAAACGCATAAGTGTTATTTCCACAGGTATTGGGACAGATAATATTGACATTGTTTTAAACGAACTTGATGCTCTAGTTAATATTGATTTTGAAACAAGAACAATTAAGGACAAGCTAACAAAATTAACTATCATCAGAATTGGTACTTCAGGAGCTTTACAAGAAGATATCCCTGTAGATTCTTTTTTAATTAACACACATGCCATAGATTTAAATGGGATGCTACACTCCTATTACACCAATACTATTTCTAATCCAAAAATTGAAGCAGCATTTATAAAACAAACAAATTGGAATAAAAATAAAGCAAATCCAATCATAGTTGAAGGGTCTAAAGAACTGCTTTCTAAATTTGAAAGTAACCAAACCTTTAAAGGATTAACGGCAACTGCTAATGGGTTTTATGGCCCTCAAGGTCGTATATTAAGGCTTCAAATAAATAACCCAGAATTGAATAGCCTTATTGATAGTTTTAATTTTGATAGTAAAAGAGTTACAAATTTAGAAATGGAAACTTCTGGTATCTATGGCTTATCAAAATTATTAGGGCATCATGCCATATCATTAAATGCAATAATAGCTAATCGAGCAAATGGTAGTTTTAGTATAAATCCAACTCAAACTACAGAACGTTTAATTACATATACTTTAGATAGAATTTAAATGAAGACAATAAATATTGGTGGTGTGCCAGAGCATTTTAATTTAGCTTGGTACTTAACCCTAAAGAATGGCGAATACAAAGAAGAAGGTATTAATTTAAGATGGCAAGATTACCATGGAGGTACTGGTGCTATGTGCAAAGGTTTAAGAAATGGCGATATAGATATTGCTGTTATTTTAACTGAAGGTGTTATTAAAGATATCATTGCTGGCAACCCTAGTAGAATAGTACAGACTTTTGTGGAAACACCACTTATTTGGGGTGTACATGTAGCAGATCATGCCTCATATAAAAAAATGATGATTTAAAAGGTACAAAAGCGGCCATCAGTCGCTATGGATCTGGATCGCATTTAATGGCATACATAAACGCGCAAAATAACAACTGGGATTTAGAAAAAGATTTAAATTTTGAAATTATCAATAATTTAGATGGTGCTATTGAAGGACTTACAAATGATAAAGCTGACTATTTTCTTTGGGAAAAATACACTACAAAACCAATAGTTGATGATGGTGTGTTTAGAAGAATTGATGAATGTCCATCTCCATGGCCATGTTTCGTAATTGCTGTTCATGAAGATTTTATTAAAAAAGATAAAGCAACACTTAAAACTATTTTGAAGATTATAAATAGTACCACTTCAGAGTTTAAAGACATACCAAGTATTGATAGAACTATTGCGAATCGTTACAAGCAACAAATTGAAGATGTTCAAGATTGGTTGCAAATCACAGAATGGTCGCAAGAATTAATTGATAAACCAACTATTATGAATGTTCAAAAGCAATTAAAAGCTTTGGATATTATTCCAGAAATAGTTGATTACGAATCGTTAACCTACAACCTAAATCTATAAACTAGTGTTAAAATTCAACTAATTAATTTCCAATTATTTAATTTTGAATTTTAAAAATATAATCTGTTATGAAAAAATTATTAAGCCTATTAACCATACTTACAATTTTAGGCTGTAAAAGTGAACCGAAAGATTACGCAACGCTTTCTGGTAAAATTGATAATAAAGGCGACATTTCTAATTTCACAGTTTTTAATAGAGCACGTGGTTTTGAAAAAGACATCAAAATTAATGAAGATGGGACTTTTAGAGACACACTTAAAGTTGAAGAAGGAAAATATACGTTTAAATTAGGAGAAGAATTTGGAAATATCTATTTAAAAAATGATAATGATATGTCATTTGAAATTGATATTAATAAATTTGATGAGACTTTAAAATTTTCTGGAGACAATGCGAATAAAAGTAATTTTTACGCTCAAAATGTATTACTTCAAGAAAAACATTTAAGTGCAGATTTAATGTCTAAATCTCCTGATGAGCTAAAGAATGTTTTTAAAGACCTAACTCTTGCATATGAAGATTTAAAAGAAAAAAACAAAGATTTAGGAGTAGAGTTTTTCAAAAAGCCAGATAATGATTATGAGAAGCTAAAAACTATGTATGAAAAGTTTCTTGAACAAAGAGTTGGTCTTTTAGAGACTTTTGCCAAAGGAAGCCCTTCTCCTGTTTTTGAAGATTATGAAAATTATGATGGTACAACTACTTCCTTATCAGATTTAAAAGGAAAGTATACTTACATTGATGTTTGGGCAACTTGGTGCGGGCCCTGTAAAGCAGAAATCCCTGCATTAAAACGATTAGAAAAAGCATATCACGGTAAAAATATTCAGTTTGTAAGCTTATCTATCGATGATGATAGAACTCATGGCGGCTCTTGGGATAAAGCTCGTGAAGATTGGAAAGCTATGATAAAAGACAAACAACTTGGAGGTATCCAATTATTTGCGCCTAACGGAGGCATGTCTCAATTTGTACAAGATTATAAAATTCAAGGTATTCCTCGATTTATTTTAATAGACCCTGCAGGAAACATTGTAAACCCAGATGCTCCTAGACCTTCAAGTCCAGGACTAACAGAATTATTTTCCCAATTGAATATTTAATTTGAGAAATATTAACATAACTACAAAAAGCTGCAATATGCGGCTTTTTTTATGCTATCAATTTTACTCTTATTTTGAGGGCTCCTCTTCTTCTTGAGTAGCTTGCTGCGGTTGTTCTGGCTGTTTAAATAAATCCAAATAGGCTTCTCCCAAATAATCAATCACATGGCTTGCAATCAAACTTTGATACCCAAAATCTTCAACTGCAATATCTGCAGATTTACCATGTAAATACACTCCAAAAATTGCAGCTACTGAAGGATGATAGCCTTGAGATATTAATCCAGTAACAATTCCAGTTAACACATCCCCACTTCCTGCTGTTGATAACCCAGGATTTCCGGTGGTATTGATATAAAAGATATCATTAAAAATAGTAATAGTATTTGCACCTTTTACGATGAGTATCACTTTATATTTTTTAGTAAAGGCTTTCGCTTTTTTCAACTTATCAAAATCATCTTTCCATTTGCCTACCAATCTTTCAAGCTCTTTTGGATGCGGAGTTAAAATTGATAATTCCGGCAATAATTTTAATAAAGCTTTCTTTTTGGCAAGCATATTTAAGCCATCAGCATCAATAACTAATGGTGTTTTATTTGTTTTCAAAAAATTTTCAAAAGCACTTACCGTTTTTGTATCAGTCCCCGCTCCTATTCCAAAAGTTACAACGGTAGGTTCAATATCAAATTTAATTGAAGTTATTTTTTCTTCATCTGTATCTGTGATTACCATGGCTTCAGGAAAAGAAGTTTGTAAAGGCACATAACCACATTTAGGAACATAAGCAGAAACTAAACCAGCACCAGCAGATAAAGCAGCTCTACTTGTTAAAGTAACAGCTCCTATTTTACCATAACTCCCTCCGATAATTAAGGCATGACCAAACTGGCCTTTATGCGAAAACTTTTCTCTTGGTATGTAGTTTGGCAACACTTCATGTTTTCCAATTAATTCTACTTCGGTTACAGTAGTGTATAAATATTCTGGATCTAATCCTATATTTAAAATTTCCCATTGCACAGTATATTTAGCAGTTTCGGGTAAAAAAAACACTAATTTTGGCGATGCAAAACTTAATGTAAAACCTGCCCAAACTACTGCATCCTCATCCTTAACTGCCTTATCTGTATGCAATCCTGAAGGAATATCAATTGATAGTGTAAATGCTTTACTCGCTCTAAAGTGCATAAATAAGCCTTTAACCCAATCATCAACTGGTCTATTTAACCCAATTCCAAAAACCGCATCAACAATAATATCATCTGGATGCATTTCAGGAAAATCTTCTTTACAACTTAAAAGTGTTGGCCATTTTTTGGTAACATTCTTAATTCTATCATAGTTAATCAAAAAATCTTTAGAACGCTTATCACTACAATTTACCACGTAAGTATTCACATTATAACCATCTAAAATTAAATGTCGCGCTAAAACCAAACCATCGCCACCGTTATTACCAATGCCACAAAACACATGAATAGGTACTTGTGCACCTTGCATACGCATATGTATCCAATTAAAAATTTGAGTACCTGCACGCTCCATTAAGTCTGTTGATGTTATATTTTGGCGTTCAGCAGTCAGTTTATCGCCTGCGTATATTTGTTCTTTAGAAAATACCTTCATTTAAATATATTATTGATTTTTCAGTTCTTTTTAAGAATAGTCGTTTTTTTAAACGAATATTAACCGAATATAAGAATATTATAAAAAAATAGTTTTAGTTTTTTTATAAGGCTAAATGTAATACTTTTGAGGTGTTTTATATAACAACAATGAATTATTTAAGCCAAAATATGGGTACACTTCAAACTTTCGTTACAGAAAGAGAAACTTCTATTTTAGCAACAATTACAAATATTACAACCCTTTGGGGTTACTAGTTATATATTCTTCGGACTATTTTTGTAATTTCTATAATTACAACCATTTAATTATTACATTCAATTCTCAATTCATTAAAAAATGAAGGTTTTAAAATTCGGAGGAACTTCTGTAGGTTCTTCAAAAAATATAAATAAAGTTATTAGCATTTTAGATGCGTATTCAAAAGGCAGTAATGTTGTATGTATAGTCTCGGCAGTTGGCGGTATTACAGATAAATTATTGCTCGCTGGGCGACAAGCACAAAGTAAAGATGATACCTTTAAAGATACTTTTGATATCATAAAAAACAGCCATTTCAATATTATCAAAGAATTAAATCCTGACGAAAACACTTCTATTTTAAATTATGTTGAAGAAAAATTAGAAGCACTTAAAAGTTTATTGGAAGGTATTTATTTAATAAATGAATTATCTCCAAAAACATCCGATAAACTAGTAAGCTTTGGCGAGTTGCTATCTTCTTTTATAATTGCTGAAACAATGAAAAACAGAGGTTTATCGGCTGATAGAAGGAATTCTCAAGAGATAGTAATTACAAATTCAAACTTTACAAAAGCTGAAGTTGATTATAAAGTTACCAATGCAAACATCAAAAATTATTTTGATTCTGCAGAAGAAAAAGTAACTATAATGCCAGGTTTTATAGCAAATTCAGCACATGGAGAACAAACAACATTAGGTCGTGGCGGCTCCGATTTTACAGCTGCAATTATCGCTGCTGCGTTAAAAGTTGAACAATTAGAAATTTGGACAGATGTTAGCGGTATGTTTACCACAAATCCTAAATTGGTAAAACAAGCCTACCCTATCTCTTCGATTTCGTATCAAGAGGCTATGGAATTATCTCATTTTGGCGCAAAAGTGTTGTATCCTCCAACGGTGCAACCTGTCTTAAATTTAGAGATTCCTATTCATATTAAAAACACTATGGCGCCTGATGCTGTGGGTACAATCATTTCTAACAATGCAGATGTGTCTTCTAATCCTGTAAAAGGTATTAGTAACATTTCTAACATTGCCTTGTTGACACTACAAGGTAGCGGAATGGTTGGAATTCCTGGTTTTTCTAGACGGTTGTTTGAAACATTATCCAATGAAAAAATAAATGTTATTCTAATTACTCAAGCATCATCAGAACATTCTATTTGTTTAGGTATTGAGGAAAAAGATGTTGAAATCGCAAAAACTGCTATTGATATTACTTTTGAAAATGAAATAGAACTTCATAAAATAGACCCTATTATAGTTGAAACTAATTTATCTATTGTTGCATTAGTAGGCGATAATATGAAAAACCACCAGGGTATTAGTGGAAAAATGTTTAGCACTTTAGGAAAGAACAATATCAATATTAGAGCTATAGCCCAAGGTGCTTCAGAAAAAAATATTTCAATTGTTATAGATGAAACTGATGTAAAAAAGGCTTTAAATACTTTACATGAAGTGTTTTTTGAAACGATTACAAAACAACTTAACGTATTTATTACTGGTGTTGGTAATGTTGGAGAACGTTTAGTAGAACAGGTTAAACAACAAAAGAAATATTTAAAAGAACATCTTAAAATCAACTTACGTGTTGCTGGTTTGTCAAATTCTAGAACTATGGTTTTTGATGAAAGTGGTATTTCTTTAAAAAACTGGAAAGAACAATTAGCAAACGGAGAAAAAGCTTCTTTAGAAGGCTTTTTTGAAAAAACTAGATCATTAAACTTACGCAATAGTATTTTTGTAGATGTTACGGCAAATAAAGATATTTCGGAATTATATGCTAAGTATTTAAGAGAAAGTATTGCTATTGTAGCTTGTAATAAAATTGCATGTTCAAGTGAATATGATAACTATAAAGAGTTAAAACGACTATCGCTTAAGTATAATGCACCATTTTTATTTGAAACTAATGTTGGTGCAGGTTTACCAGTAATTGACACTCTAAATAACTTAATCGCTTCTGGAGATAAAGTAACATCAATTCAAGCAGTATTATCTGGAAGTTTGAATTTTGTATTTAATAATTTTAATGATTCAACTAAGTTTTACGATGTTGTAAAACAAGCTGGAGCTGAAGGTTATACAGAACCAGATCCAAGAATTGATTTAAGTGGCGTAGATGTGGCACGTAAAATTTTAATTTTGGCCAGAGAAAGTGGTGTTAAAATGAATTTGGAAGATATTGAAAACAAGACATTCTTATCGCCTTCAGGTTTAAAAAGTGATACGGTTGATGATTTTTACCAAACATTGATTGATGACGAAGCACATTACCAAAGTTTATATGCTTCTGCGAAAGCGAATAACTGCCAGTTAAAATATGTAGCAAAATTTGATGATGGAAAAGCAAGTGTGAGTTTACAAGAAATCCCAGTAGGACATCCATTTTATAATTTAGAGGGTAGTGATAATATTGTGATGTTTTATACTGAACGCTATGCACAACAACCTATGATTATAAAAGGTGCTGGTGCTGGTGCAGATGTTACTGCTTCTGGTTTATTTGCAGATATTATTAGACTTGGAAATAACTAAAAACAACCTGTTTATAGTTATTTCGAATGCATGTGAGAAATCACATAATTAGATTAAAATGAAAAACGAAATAAAAATATTTTCACCAGCAACCGTAGCAAATGTATCCTGCGGGTTTGATGTTATGGGCTTTTGCCTAGATAGCGTTGGCGATGAAATGATTATTAGAAAAACCGACAAACGAGGTGTTTTTATTACTAAAATAGAAGGTTTTGATTTGCCTTTTGAAGCTGAATTAAACGTAGCTGGTGTCTCAGCTTTAGCAATGTATGAGGCTATTGATGTGGATTTTGGTTTTGAAATTGAAATCTATAAAAACATAAAACCTGGTAGTGGTATTGGTAGTAGTGCAGCAAGTGCCGTTGGAAGTGTGTTTGGAATGAATGAACTTTTAGGACAACCATTCAATAAAACACAATTAACAGAATTTGCCATAAAAGGAGAAGCATTAGCCAGTAAATGTGAACATGCCGATAACTTAGCCCCTGCTCTTTTTGGTGGATTTACTTTAGTAAAAAGTGTAACGCCTTTGCAGATTTTGGAAATTCCAACCCCTCATGATTTGTATGCAACCATCATTCATCCACAAATTGAAATAAAAACTTCGGAGTCTAGAGGTTTACTTCCAAAAGAAGTTAAATTAAGTAAAGCCATAACCCAATGGGCTAACCTTGGAAGTTTGGTGCACGCTTTACATACAAGCGATTACGAATTAATGAAATCTGCATTGCACGATGTAGTTGTAGAACCTCATAGAAGCAAACTTATTCCACTTTTTGCAGAAGTTAAAGATGCTGCTTTAGATTTTGGCGCTTTAGGTTGTGGAATATCAGGTTCTGGGCCATCCATT
Source organism: Jejuia sp. G7-7 (assembly GCF_055808955.1). Classification (NCBI taxonomy): domain Bacteria; kingdom Pseudomonadati; phylum Bacteroidota; class Flavobacteriia; order Flavobacteriales; family Flavobacteriaceae; genus Jejuia; species Jejuia sp. G7-7. The sequence continues at coordinate 748,406 of NZ_JBVVSZ010000001.1, read as the reverse complement.
TTTTCTTTATGTAAAGGAGAAGAAACTGCATTAAAAGTGAAAACAATTATTGAAAATGTGTATTCCGATTTAGTGATTGATTTTGACATGCATGTGTCGAAGATTAATACTGAAGGAGTTAAAATTATAACTTAAGAAACAATGGACTACTATAGCTTAAACAAACAAGCACCAAATACAACTTTTAAAAATGCTGTAATTAAAGGATTAGCACCTGATAAAGGTTTGTATTTCCCAGAAAGCATAACACCATTACCAAAGTCGTTCTTTGATAACATCGATAATTTATCATATTCTGAAATTGCATTTGAAGCCATTAAACAGTTTGTGTCTCCAGAAATTCCTGAGGATGTTTTAAAAACGATTGTAGAGGAAACCTTGTCTTTTAATTTTCCTGTTGTAAAACTTGATGATAATATCTCTACCTTAGAGTTATTTCATGGACCTACAATGGCATTTAAAGATGTTGGCGCACGTTTTATGGCACGTTGCTTAGGCTATTTTAATAAAGATAACACCAATGAAGTTACTGTTTTAGTGGCAACATCAGGCGATACTGGTGGTGCTGTAGCAAACGGTTTTTTAGGCGTTAAAGGTGTTAATGTTGTAATTCTCTATCCAAGCGGAAAAGTGAGCGATATTCAAGAAATGCAATTAACTACGCTAGGTCAAAACATTAAAGCCTTAGAAGTTAATGGCACGTTTGACGATTGTCAAGCCATGGTAAAAACCGCTTTTTTAGATGAAGAGCTAACAAGCAAAATGCAGTTAACATCAGCAAACTCTATAAATGTGGCGCGGTGGTTACCACAGTTGTTCTATTTTATGTTTGCTTATAAGCAATTACATAACACTTATGATGATATTGTGTTTTCTGTACCTAGTGGAAATTTCGGAAATGTATGTGCTGGTATGATGGCGCAACAATTAGGATTGCCAATCCACCATTTTGTGGCTTCAAATAATGTAAATAATGTTGTGACAAGATATTTACAGTCCCAATTATATGAACCAAAGCCATCCATTCAAACCATTAGTAATGCTATGGATGTTGGAGCACCAAGTAACTTTATTCGTATTCAAGAAATCTATAAAAACAAATTTGAATCTTTAAAAGAAAACGTGTCTTCTTATAGTTTTACAGATGAAGAAACTAAAGTAGCAATGTTAGAAATCTATAATAAATACAACTATGTTGCAGATCCACATGGTGCGGTTGGTTATTTAGGTTGCAAAGCCTATTTAAAAGAAAACCCAAAAACGCATTGTGTATTTTTAGAAACTGCGCATCCTACCAAATTTTTAGATGTAGTTGAAGAAGTGATTAAAGAAAAACAGCCGTTACCTGAACAAATACAAGCTGTTATGGGAAGAGAAAAAGTGTCTAAAGTTATTACTACTTATGAGGATTTGAAGGGGTTTTTACTTATTCATTCTTAAATAAAGTAAAAAGTAAATGGGGAGTGTATATACTTCATTAGTAAGCGCAATTATCATTTTCTTGATATTTAAATTATTGACTAAAGTATTACCATCCAATCATTCAGAATACAAAACCAATAAAAGCTTTTATGAACTAGATGTGAAGTATAACAAAACAAAAAACCTCATGGTTCTTGGTTATGTTTTACTTTCAGTAGGATTTTCAATATGTTTCTATTTTGGGTTTATTGAGTTTTCAAAAACTATACATTCAAATAGTTTAGGCATAATAATCCTGGTTCTACCAGAAAACGCTGCTTGGTTAACATGCGCAATATTTACTGGAATGGTTTGCGCTTCATTAAGTATCTTTATTATTAGCATGAATAAACTTGGTGAAAACTGGCATGAATTTTTAGCTTTCAATAACTTATTTTACAACCAAAAATTTAAGTTCAATTACATCAAAGCAACTAAATATGCCTTCAAGATAATAATAGTCTTAATTACTTTTTTACTTACTATGGTATTTGATTGGTATACATCATTTGAAAATAATGAAATTAAAATTAACGGGTTTTTTAGTTTTGGTACCAAAGCTTATGATTATGATGAAGTATTGGAAATCAGGAATATTGAAAAATTTAAAGCTCCTAATGGAAATATTATTAATGAAGCACACTTTATATTGGTCTTTGAAGATGGTCTTAAATGGAATACAAGAAATAGTGGTTTTAAAAATTATCATGAAAACGAAAAAATAATAAATTTAGTCTCAGATAAATCTGGTTTGAAACCAATATACATGAAGTTTGATAAAGAATAGATTTTTATATTTCAACAAATAACTTGAATACTAACTCAATTTAATAACCATAAGTGAAAAAAGCATTCTACAAACTACTAGCCCTAATTTTAATATGCTTTATCTATATCTGCTTATCACTTTCACCTATTTTTTTTAAAGATTTTTCTAATAACGCTCCCTCTCATAAAACTAAAATCATTGCCCATCGTGGTGCTTCAAACATTGCTCCTGAAAACACATTAGCATCCATACAAGCAGCCTTAAAACTAAACCCAGATCGAATTGAAATAGATGTACAACAAACCTCAGATGAAGTTGTCGTATTGATGCATGATACTTCAATCGATAGAACTACAAATGGTTCAGGATTCGTAAAAGAAAAAACATATGAAGAACTTTCAATACTAGACGCTGGGAGTTGGTTTTCAAATGTATTTAAAGACGAAAGAATTCCAAATTTAGAAGAAGCCATTCAATTAATTAATGGCAAATGTCAACTTATCATTGAAATTAAAAAGGGTAATTCGTTCTATCCAAATATTGAACAAAACATACTCCTTAGCATTCAAAAATATAATGCCGAAGATTGGGTAATTATCCATTCGTTTGATGATATGGTTTTAGAAACTATTCATGCATTAAATCCTAAAATTCCGTTACATAAATTATTTGTTGGGAATTTTAAGTTTTCCTCTTTTATATATTCCAATAGATTTGATAGATTGGATTTAACGAAGTACAGCTATATTAATGAGTATAGTATTAATTATGTGTTTGCAAATAGAGGGGTTATTGATATTTTAAAATCCAATGGAAAAAAGTTAATGTTTGGACAGTAGATAATTCTGAAACAGCAAAGGAGTTAATCGCTCTAGGTATTGACGGTATTATTACTAATAATCCCAAACTATTAAAATGAATAGTTTATAATTAAAAAATCGAATACCAGGTTAAGCTCAGTTGAAACCTTTTAAGGGCTTAACGATTTCCTATAACCTTTCATTTTATTCGCAAGGTGCTTTCAATAAAAAGCATTTTCATTTCATCAATACTCAAGTTAACAAACCTCATATTATTAGTGTTTTAGATTAACGTTTTATACAAGTTTATTGTATATTTAATTGCTAGATTTTTATTACAATCATAACTTAGAATACACATGAAAACCCTTCGTCACCTAAAAAGATTATATTTTGCACTTTTAATTGCTTTAACTTTCTTCAGTACTTCATTTGCAAATTTATCTGCACAAACAACATCTCCTACCTTATCCACAAAAGGACTTCAAAATGAAAAACTTATTATAAACATTTTTCGTGGCGACTTTATCAACATTCCTTTTGATAAGGATGAAACCACATTCGTATTACTTTTAAATGAATATATAGATGCTTACGCTGTAAATTGTGCGAGTAGTCTACCAACTAATAAAATAGAATTAATGCGACCAGAATGTGTTACTGAAAGAGTAACTAAAGATGGGTACGGATGGGAAGTTAGTAGAACATGTATAGAATGGGTTGATGTACCGAGGGGGCTTTTTGCAAAACCAGAAATGCGTAATGCACAAAAATCACTTGAAAAATCTCAAAGTGTAGATGCATTTCGGAATATGTTTAAAATGATGCAACAACAAAATCCTATTGGAGAAGCTTTAAATTTGGTTGAAACATCAAAAGCCATAAAAGCAGATTTGGCAGCATTAATTAAAATAAATGGTTGCAAAAGTGCTGGTTTAATGCGATTTGAAGAAAATTTGAGACGCTTTGCTATCAATAAACAGCCAATTCCTATTTCTGGAAAAACTATTAAGAAAACTGATATTTCTATCAGCAATCAAAACTTTACAAGATTAGCTGAAGATTTGGTTTTTGAGCATTCAAAAAAATGGGCAATGAACCGATATAAACGTGGTAGTATTTCGAATGCAATTGTAACAAAAAAAGACAATCAAAATAGACCTGTAGAAATGACAGCAAGATACCGTTTTATTGGCTGGAGCGGAGAAAAAACAGGCTCAGTTAGAATTACTTTTACTGAAGGATTACCAGAATGTTTATACTTTTTTGATTTCCCTACTACGTGCAGATCAGCAGATAGAAGATTGGTAACTCAATTTGCTAATGGGACTTATAAAAAGTAGACCTTTTAGATAAAAAAACAACTATCTATTTCAGTTAAATAATATTTAATTAACACTCTTTATTTTTAGATATTAAAATTCAAACTTATATTTGCTTCCCCTCTCTCTGAAATTTACACATGAAACCGAAGCAAAAACCAAAAACAGAAAAATCACGCTTGCAATTACTACATCAGTATTATAGTTATACTGGGTTTTACACGTTTGTTTGGCAAGCCGTAAAAAAAGCATTACCGTATATTATTGGTATTGTAATAACAATTTATGCAATTAATTATTTTTTTGACATCAATGCAGCTTTAACAAGACTTACCGAAATATTACCATCCTATGGTGTTTTAAGTTTCTTTTTTGTATCAGAAACATTGTTGGGTCTTATTCCTCCTGAAATATTTATTGCGTGGGCTGGAAAAATGTATAATCCTTGGTTTTACCTAGGTATATTGGCTTTTCTATCTTACGGTGGCGGATTGCTATCGTATTGGATGGGACGTACAATCACCAAAATTCCTTCAGTACATAATTATTTGGAAGTTAAGATGGAGAAGCAATTAAAAAACTCTAAAAAATGGGGTGGTTTTCTAATAATTGTTGGTGCACTATTACCATTACCCTTTTCTATATCTTGCATTGCGGCGGGAATAATTAAGTTTCCATTTAAAAACGTAATTATTTATGGTTCACTTAGATTGGTTAGGTTTGCTATTTATGGACTTATCATATTTAATGCCCTTTAAATAAATCTTAAATCATACGGTTTTTAGTCTTATGTGTTCTACTTTTGCACAAAAAAATAGTATGTTTTCATTTTTAAATATCTTTCGAATTGTAGCAGTTTTAGAAGGTCTTTCCTATATTTTATTATTATTCATAGCTACTCCAATTAAATACTTAGCAAATGACCCTCAATATGTAAAATTATTAGGAATGCCACATGGATTACTATTTGTTGCTTATATAGCCTTAGCTTTCATAATAAAAAATGATTTCAAGTGGACTAATAAAGAATTCGGAATAGTATTATTAGCATCGCTCGTTCCTTTTGGAACATTTTATATTGATAAAAAATATTTAAGACCTGCAAAATGATTCAGGACAATACAAGCACTATAGAAAACATTACTGAACAAACTAATGGCTTAAAACATATAGTTTTTGACTATTTAGTGAAAATTGGTATATCTGAAGAAGTTGCCCAATACCTTAATATGCTCATCTTATTATTAGGTTTGCTTTTAATAATCGTTATTGTTGATATTATCATTAAAAGATTATTAATTGGTGCATTCACAAAATTCGCATCAAAATCTAAAACAAACTTTGACGATTTTTTAATCTCCAATAAAGTACCACGAAACATAGCGCATATTGTCCCATTTTTAATAGCATTGGAGTTTGCACCAGATGTATTTTCAGATTTTGGGAATTCTGAAATTATTATAGAAAAAGGGCTTAAAGTATTCGCCATACTTCTAACATTGTGGGTGGTAAGAAGCTTACTAAATGCATTAAAAGATTACTTAAAAACACTTCCAAGGTTAAAAGATAAACCTATAGATAGCTACATTCAAGTCTTCATGATATTTGCTTGGTTAGCGGGTATTATGTCTGCCATTGCAATCATTACAAATATCCCATTTCTAAAGTTTGTTACAGGTATGGGAGCTATTTCTGCGGTGGTTATTCTTGTATTTAAAGATACTATACTAGGTTTTGTAGCCAGTATCCAGGTATCTATAAATGATATGGTTCGCATTGGTGACTGGATTACTTTTGAAAAATATGGAGCTGATGGTGACGTAATCGAAATTAATCTGGCAACAGTTAAAGTTCAGAATTTTGATAAAACCATTACTACTATTCCAACCTATGCACTAATTTCAGATTCCTTTAAAAACTGGAGGGGTATGACTAATGCTGATGGTAGACGAATTAAACGTGCTTTAAACATCAAACAAGATAGTATAAAATGCCTTTCAGAAGAAGATATAGCAGCACTTAAAAAAATCGAGTTGATTCAATCTTATTTAAAAACAAGGCAGAAAGATATTTTAGAATATAACACGACAAATACAATCAATAAAGAATTACTTTTAAATGGTAGAAACCTAACTAACATAGGCGTATTTAGAAAATACATTCAAACGTATATTGAAAATCATTCTGCTATCAATAAAGACATGACAATTATGGTGCGCCAATTAGCACCAACCTCTCAAGGTTTACCAATTGAAATATATGCGTTTAGTTCAGATAAACGCTGGGTAAATTATGAGTATGTTATGGCAGATATCTTTGATCATGTACTTTCTGCTGTTCCTTATTTTGATTTGGAAATATTTGAGTTGCCTACTAAGTTTTCTTATAATTAAATAGTGCTATGTTAATTTTAACATAATTCTACTTTTTTTATTAATTCATTAAGTTTTAATTACACATACTTTAACAGGAATACATAAGTTATAAAGATAGATTTGTTGCCTATTTAACAATCAATCTATAATTTATGACATTAAAACTACACTTGCTCATTCTGTGTTTAATACTATTTTCAAAAGTAGGATTCACACAAAATCTAGAGGACAATGATACCTCTACTAGCCTATCCTCTAGACCATTTTTAGAAAGAACAGAATTTAAAGCCAGCTATTTTGGTAATATATTCTGGAACAATGGGTTGGATTTTGGAGCTGAATATCTTTTGATAGAGAATATAAAAGTTAAAAACAGAAACCGTGGACAGCGAACAAATACACATCAGTTTCTATTAAATGGGAATATCGGATTCACTACTAATTTCTCATCAAAGACTGATACAGGTGTATTTACCAATTACGGGGTAACTTGGAGACGAACAAACAAAAGGCAAACAATTTAGCATAGAGTTTAACCCTTTAGGTTACTACCGTTCATTTTTACCCGAAACTTATGAAGTTAATGGTGATAATGTTGATAAAGTATTTCTCCCAGGTAGAGGCTATTATGCACCATCCATTTCTGTTGGCATTGGCAAACAAAGACTAGGTAAAAAAATAACAGGACGCTATTTTAATATTAACTTCATGTTACGAACACCTTATAACGCAGGTACTTTACCTGCTTTCAATTTCCAATATGGTTACCGGTTTAATTTTAAAAAGAAAAATAGAGATGAAAAAATCAATTAATAAGTACTCGCAAATATTAGTATTAATCGTTATTTTATATACTTCTTTTCATGTACTAAAGATGAGAACTTAAACAATCTAGACGACACTATATTTGTACGCCACAAAGATGCTGATATGCCAGCATATATTCATGGCAATGCTTCTGAAAACACATTCCTTATTATACTTCACGGTGGTCCTGGAGGCTTAGGATTATCCTATAGAAATTCAACTATTAAGAGCAAAATTGAAAAAGAATGTGCCGTTGTTTATTTTGACCAAAGAGGATCTGGAATGGCTCAAGGAAGCTACTCAGAAAATGGAATTAGTATTGATATTATGGCAGAAGATGTTTTAGCACTCGTAAAAGTACTCAAACATAAATATGGAGATAATGCTAAGTTTTTTTAATGGGACATAGTTGGGGTGGTACACTAGGCCCTGCTGCACTGTTAAAGAATCAAAGTGATTTTTTAGGATGGATTAATGTAGATGGTTCTCATAATACCAGTAGTTTGTATTCGGAATACATTGCAAATTTTAAAAGCGTAGCTGCAGAACAAATTGCTCTTGAAAATAAAGTTGATTATTGGAATTCTGTTATTGATTTGGTAAACAACAAAGTTGATTCAGAATATAATATTGATGATATGTACAAGTTAAATAATGAAGCTTTTGAGGCTGAATTTACGTTAGAGAAAACCAAAGTTATTAATAAAATAGATATTGAAAATGACAAAACTATTTTTAAATATAACGTATTAACGTTAATATGGAACATGCTAAAAACGCAATCTATTTTAGATAGTAATCTTTTTGAAAAAGTAAATTACACAGATAGACTTTCTGAAATTACTATTCCTTCTTTGGTACTTTGGGGTAGATACGATATGGTTGTACCTCCAAAGTTTGCTCAAGAAGCCTTTGATAATTTGGGCTCAAGTGAGAAAAAACTAGTGTTTTTTGAAAAATCTGGGCATTCCCCAATGTTTACAGAACCTGACTTATTTGTGGAAGAAGTCATTCAATTTATAAATCAAAATAAATAATATATACCACAAAAAAAGACCTGCTAAAAGCAGGTCTTTCAAATTAAACTTAATAAATTTATAATATTATTTTACAAACTTAGCAGTTCCTTCTAAAGTTTTATAAATGTATAATCCTGAAGATAATGCATTAATATCAATAGTTCTAGATGCTTTTCCTTGTGCAACAGTTGCTCCAGTAATGCTGTAGATTTTATAATCAGCAGCTTTAGAAACGTTTAATTGTCCATTAGAAACGAAAAGTACTGGTTTTATATTTTCAACATTATTTGTAGAAAGTGTAGCTGGAGCTACCAGTTCAATTGTAACATCAAGAGGTGTACCCCACCATGTGCTAGACCCAGTAGTCCCCGCATCGTAATACTTCCCAGACATTCTAAGACTATGACTATCACCTATATTAACAGGTTGACTAGTAGCTCCAGTCATTCCACCATCGGTTGGTATGTTAAACGTTCTCGTCTGTACTTGAGATGTTCCAGTACCAGGGTTATATTGTTCATTTAGAGCATTGAAAAAATTTGATGAACCACCATTAAAAGGAGTTCCAACTTTTAAGACAGAAAATGTTCTTTGAACATCTCCATTTGCTACAGGTGCAGTGAGCGTAAATTCGATATTTAGAGAACCTCCTGTTTCTACCTGAATAACAGCTCCCCCAGCTGGATCCGTGGTAACCACAGTTCCAGTAGAACCGTTTGATGTTAAAGTAACACTAGATATCCCTTGTGAGAATCCAAAAGAAGCAGCTAATAAAGCAACTGCAAATAAATAATTTTTAAGTAATTTTTTCATCATGTTTTGAATTTTTAATTAGTAATTAGTTTTATTTGACTCAAAATTAAAGATTTACTAACATTAATAGTTAATCAAATTTATCTTTAGATGACACTAAATTACCTTATCCAAAAAACTCAATACTTAAAAAACAACACTTACACTTTTTAATTAGATTGTTGTTTTACTGATAGTTAACATCGAAATCAAAGTCAATTTCACCATTCTTCATCTAAATTACTAATACACTTAAATGTTAAAATATAATCAAACATATGTTTTATTTAACAAGTAACTTCGCGGTTTCTTGGTTATTAATTTTAAGTAGATACAAGCCTGGACTTATTTTTCTTAGATCCAATTCAACCTCGTCTAATTCACCATAATTGTTTTCAAGAAGTTTTTTGCCTTGCATATTGTATAGTTTTACACTATCAATGCTACTCCCCTTTATCTTTAATTTTTGTGAAAGATTAATAGGGTTAGGATAAAAATTAAATTCACTATTAAACCCTTCAACATCAATAGATAATGATGTGCCTAAATTTTCGTTTAATGCTATCACTAATGTTGTGCCTTTATCAAAATTAACTGTTTGACCTGCTGCATCAATCTGATTAGCAGTATTACCTGAATTTGGATGTTGAACAGACATAAACAAATATTTATAATCTGGAGTAAAAGTAATACCTGTAGGTTCAGAACCTATGGGCGTAATACCAAACAATTCAACTTTTGGATTCGCTTGTGTATGCCCATTTTTCACCACCCAAATGTATGTTTGCATAGCAGAACTACTATCATCTTGCATAACCCATAAATTACCATCACCATCAAATGCTAAATTATCATTTCCAGTACCCCAATCAACACTTGTAACATTTGCACCATCATCTATAGTATAACTCACATTAGGTCCACCAACAAAAGTTTCCATGGTCACAGTTGATGTCAACACCTCCAGAGGGTCACTATCTTGAAATCGATATACACGTTGATCTGGAAAACCCTTAACTGCAAAATACACCCACCCATCTGGACCTATTTCAACATCTTCTATACCCCTAAAATCAGTAGCTAAAGCACTTTGAGCTAGCGCCATGGTATTGTTTCTGTGATTTGGTAACTCATGAGCCCCACTAGGTAAAGTACTATCGTTTATTAATACCCAAGAACCAGTACCATTTTTTGACCCTGAAAAAACATATAAATCTCCTTTACTCAAATCCATTGCATTAGTTGCTACAAACTTATACAAATATCCAAATCCGTCTAAATCGTCTGCTCCTTGATATACAGTTCGATTGTTTGAATGAATTGAGATGTTTTCATGCCGAAAATTTCCCATAGCCCATAATTTTTTATTATTGACTACCGTTTTAGATATAGGGTCTATTTCTATATTCCACCCTGTATCGCCATATCCATTATTAGGTGGAAAAAAATCAACTTGAGTTGCTACTTCCTCACATGTTACAATAGTTCCCCATGGCGTTATTGTTCCAGAGCAATTAGCTATTGAAACCCCCGTAGCTGTAAAATCAATGGGTTGAATACTTGTTTTTTGCCATAACTTGCTTGGAGTATCAAAATTTATATCAAAAATAGTAACAGCTCCAGGAAATATTTCATGATTTAAACTTAAATACCCATTAGTACTACTATCAGAAATAGGAACATAACCCGAAAAATCTGGAGTATTTGGTAATGTACCTCCAGTAATAGGATCACCTGCTTCTGCTATAACTTGAAATGTATGACTTGAGGGAATTACAAATTGTGAACTTTGAGCTGTTGGTGTAACCGATGTAAAATCACCAATATTTTGTGCATCAATAAAATAAAATCCAAAAAAGGAAGACACTAAAAAAAGTGCAAAGTTGTTTTCATAATCTCTAAGTTAAAGGTTACCAGAAATTTACGGATTTATTTTCGTTTCTGGATATCCACGTCGTTAATATTTTATAAATCAAAATAAATAACTATTAAGAAGCCATAAAATCTAGCAGAATTTTACAGAAATTATTCCTAATACTAATTTGGCAGATTTACCCGTTTTAAAGATTGCAGCGAAAATCCCGACCCCTTTTCCGGGTAACGCCCAAATGCATTCTAAACAACAAAAAACCCTGTAAAGTATAAACTCTACAGGGCTTTTTAATATAATTTATAGAAGACTAGATGTTACTAGCCAACCAATCTCCAACTTCTGAGGTACCATAAGATTTTCCTCCGTCGGCTAAATCTTCAGTTACAATACCTTCAGCCAATGCTTTATTTACAGCATCTCTAATAGCTTTACCTTCTTCAGGTAAGTTAAAAGCGGTTTCAAACATCATAGCTGCTGATAAAATAGTAGCCATTGGGTTAGCAATATTAAGTCCAGTTGCCTGTGGGTAAGACCCATGGATAGGCTCAAACAAAGCAATATCAGCTCCCATAGATGCAGATGGCATTAATCCCATAGAGCCCGAAATTACAGACGCTTCATCAGTTAAAATATCTCCGAATAGGTTTTCAGTAATTAACACATCGTAGCTATTTGGCCATTGTACCAAACGCATCGCCACAGCATCAACAAACTCATAACTCACTTCAACCTCTGGATAATCCTTTTCCATAGCTTGAACAGTTTCTCTCCATAGTCTTGAAGTTTCCAAAACATTAGCTTTATCAACACAACATAGCTTTTTACCGCGTGTCATAGCCAATTCAAAACCTTTTTTTGCTAAACGTTGCACTTCTTCTCTTGTGTAAACACAGTTATCAAAAGCCGTTTCTCCTCCATCTCTTCTACCCTTTTCACCAAAGTAAATACCTCCAGTTAATTCACGTAAAAACACTAAATCTGTACCTTCAATACGCTCTTGCTTTAAAGGCGATTTATCTAATAAAGAAGGAAACGTAAACGTTGGCCTTACATTAGCAAACAACCCTAATTTTTTACGCATTTTTAATAAACCTTGCTCTGGGCGTACCTTTGCAGAAGGGTCATTATCAAAACGCGGATGACCAATAGCGCCAAACAATACCGCATCCGAAGCCACACAAACATCATGCGTTTCATCAGGGTAAGGCTCTCCTACAGCATCAATTGCTGCAGCACCTGTTAAAGCTGGTTTCCATGTAATTTCATGTCCAAATTTTTTAGCAACCGCATCACTCACTTTTACTGCTTGGTCAATAACTTCTGGTCCTATTCCGTCTCCGGCCAATAGTGCTATATTAAATTTCATTTTATATAATTTAATTTTTAAATATTTTAATTCTTTGGGCGTTACTTTTTACTCATACCTACAAGGTTTTTAAAACCTTGCAGGATCGCAAAAAGTCGGGCTTTCGGCAGTCGCTCCCTCTCCCGATAGCTATCGGGATCGGGGAGCTTCAACAAATGCCTCAATCCCTAACGCGGGAACTGTTTACTGTTTTTATTCTTAATTAATAAGTATCAGTTTTTTTGCAATCGTCACTAACCTTTTGTTTATGCGTTTATTAGTTTAACTGTTTAGTCGTAATTTCAGATTACACAAATCAACAAATAAACGATTCAACATCATAATTACACCTACATATAAGCTAACTCCAATCTTCATACTTCAAACTTCTAACTTACTATTATATTCAACATCTTCTCTGTAGCCTTAATAGCCGAAACCGTTTGGTCACTATCCAAACCTCTAGTTTTAAACTCTTTATCAACAGCCTTCCAAGTAATAATGGTTTCACACAACGCATCAGAGTTACTTCCAGGTGGTATTCTTACCGCATAATCAATCAAACTTGGCAATATCACTTTCTTTTTCTTAAAAACACTCTTTACGGCATTCATAAAAGCATCAAACTGACCATCACCTTGAGAATTCTGCTCAAAAGTTTCATCTTCAATAGTAATGGAAACCGTTGTAGAAGGTTTTAAACCCTTAGAGTGTGTTAATACATAAGAGTTTACTTTTACCTTTTCTTCATACGTTCTATCTAAAACATCCGAAATAATATATGGTAAATCCTCTTTAGTAACCACTTGTTTTTTATCGCCTAACTCAATAATACGTTGCGTTACTTTTTTTAAGTCTTCATCATCAAGCTGAAGCCCTAATTGTTGCAAGTTTTTTTGAATATTGGCTTTCCCAGACGATTTTCCTAAAGCATATTGGCGTGTTCTACCAAAACGCTCAGGCATCAAATCGCTGAAATATAAATTGTTTTTATTATCGCCATCAGCATGTATTCCTGCAGTTTGCGTAAATACATTAGAACCTATAATTGGCTTATTCGCAGGAATCATAACTCCAGAAAAATTCTCTACTAATTTACTAACAGTATAAAGCATTTTTTCATTTACACTAACTTTTACATCAGGCATAAAATCATTAATCACAGCAATAGTACTAGACATAGGTGCATTTCCAGCACGCTCGCCCATACCATTTACAGTTAAATGCAAACCATCAGCACCAGCTTTTAAACCTTCCATAGCGTTCGATACGCCTAAGTCGTAATCATTATGCGCATGGAAATCAAAATGCAAATCTGAATAAGTATCCTTTATTTCTTTTATAAAATCGTAAGATTCTTTAGGTGTTAAAACACCCAAAGTATCAGGAAGCATAATTCGAGCAACATCTTGGGTTTTCAAAAAGTCTAAAAACTCATAAACATAGTCTTTAGAGTTTCGCATTCCATTACTCCAATCTTCCAAATACACATTAGTTGCAATGCCTTTTTTAGAAGCCAGCGAAATCACTTCTGATATTCCCTTAAAATGCTGACTAGAAGTCTTTTTGAGTTGATGAGTTAAATGATTTAAAGAACCTTTAGTAAGCAGGTTTTGAACCTTAGCTCCTGCTTCAATCATCCAATTAATAGATACGCCTTTATCAACAAAAGTCAATACTTCAACTTTATCTAAATAATCATTTTCAGCTGCCCAATCTGTAATATCTTTTACAGCTTGAAACTCCCCTTCTGAGACTCTAGCAGAAGCCACTTCAATTCTATCAACCTTTAATTCTTCAAGTAAAAGTTTGGCAATAGTTAATTTCTCTGAAGCAGAAAACGACACCGTCGAGGTTTGTTCACCATCGCGCAATGTCGTATCCATTATTTCTATGTGCTTTACACCCATTATTTAAAAAGGACGAGATTCAGTAAATGTTTCAATCTCACTTTTCATACTTTGTAAATAGTCTATATCATCAAAACCATTCAGCATGTTTCCTTTTTTATAACCATTAATATCAAAAGATTCTTTTGAACCTGTTGATAATAATGTGATTGTTTGAGCTTCTAAGTCAACTTCTAATTCTGTATTTGGATCAGCATAAATAGATTCAAAAATTTCATTTGAAAATTCTGGGCTAATTTGTACAGGTAAAACACCTATATTTAAACAGTTATTCTTGAAAATATCTGCGAAAAAACTAGATACTACACAACGGAATCCATAATCGTAAACCGCCCAAACAGCATGCTCTCTAGAAGAACCAGAACCAAAGTTCTTTCCTCCTACTAATATTTTTCCTTTGTAAATAGGGTTATTTAAAACAAAATCTTGTTTTGGTGTATCATCACCGTTATATCTCCAATCACGAAATAAGTTATCTCCAAAACCTTCACGTTTCGTAGCTTTTAAAAAACGTGCTGGTATAATTTGATCAGTATCTACATTCTCAATTGGCAAAGGCACTGCAGTACTCGTTAATTTTGTAAATTTATCGTAAGCCATTTTCTTGTATTCTAAATTATTAAAGTAATTCTCTTGGATCCGTTACAACTCCAGTAACTGCAGCAGCTGCAGCAACTAGTGGACTTGCTAATAATGTTCTAGATCCCGGTCCTTGACGACCTTCAAAGTTTCTGTTTGATGTACTTACTGCATATTTTCCAGCAGGTACTTTATCATCATTCATCGCTAAACAAGCAGAACAACCAGGTTCTCTTAACACAAATCCAGCTTCTTCAAAAATATCAAGTAATCCTTCTTCTTTAATTTTGGCTTCAACAACATGTGATCCTGGAACTAACCAAGCTGTTACGTTATCAGCCTTTTTTCTACCTTTAACAATGGAAGCAAATGCTCTAAAATCTTCAATACGTCCGTTAGTACAACTACCAATAAATACGTAATCGATTTTCTTACCAATCATTTGATCATTTTCAGCATAACCCATATAAGCTAAAGACTTATCGTAAGTTGCTTTTCCGCCTTCAACAGATTCAGCAGTTGGAATGTTATTAGAAATTCCCATTCCCATACCAGGATTTGTACCGTATGTAATCATAGGTTCAATATCACTAGCATCAAAAGTTAATTCTTTATCAAAAACAACGCCTTCGTCTGTTTTTAATGTTTTCCAATACTCCATAGCCTTATCCCAATCTGCACCTTTAGGTGTTTTTGGACGACCTTTAATATAATCGAATGTTTTCTCATCTGGAGCAACCATACCACCACGTGCACCCATCTCAATAGATAAGTTACAAACCGTCATACGACCTTCCATAGTCATATTTTCAAAAACATCTCCCGCATACTCTACAAAATATCCTGTTGCACCAGAAGTTGTTAATTTAGAAATGATATATAAACCAACATCTTTAGGTGTAACACCTTTATTTAAAGTACCATTAACACTTATGCGCATTTTCTTTGGCTTAGGCTGCATAATACATTGTGTAGTTAACACCATTTCAACCTCAGAAGTACCAATACCAAAAGCAATAGCTCCAAATGCACCGTGTGTTGATGTATGAGAATCTCCACAAACTATTGTTGCCCCCGGAAGTGTAATACCGTTTTCTGGCCCTACAACATGAACAATACCATTGTTTTCATGACCCAATCCCCAATGGCTAATACCGTATTTGTTTGCATTATCTTCTAATGTTTTTAACTGATTAGCAGATAAAGGATCTTGAACCGGTAAATGTTGATTGATAGTTGGAGTATTATGATCTGCCACAGCAAATGTGCGTTGTGGATATAAAACACTTAAACCTCTACTTTCTAATCCAACAAAAGCTACAGGGCTTGTAACTTCGTGAATTAAATGACGATCAATATACAGGACGTCTGGTCCATCTTCAATGTTTCGCACCACATGCGAATCCCATACTTTGTCAAACAATGATTTGCTCATAAATATCTTTAATTATTGTGATTAAACGTCTCTAAGGACATTGTAAGTAGCACAAATTTAAATTTTATTACAGTTATTCAAAGCATTAGGCACTATTGTTATTGAATTTTTATAAAATTGCCAATGAATGACGTGTTATTTGAATTTTATTCAATGAAAGTAGAATATTGGTTATAATTTTTAAACTCACTTTTTTGAGAATTAAAAAAGACTTTGTTGCTCATCATCATTAGGAATGGTTAGTGAATAACCTAATTCTTTATTCAGTTTTTTAATAAAGTAAGCTGACAGCAATGGCGATTCCTTTTCAATGTTTTGATGAATGAAAAAATCGATTTCTTTAATACCTTGATCTTTCCATAATTTTAAGCGTTCAATCCAATCATCCAAACGCGTATAGTCTGTGGGATGATTGGCACCAACATAACGTACAAAAGCAGTAGCATTGGTCAAACGCATGTGCATTAAGTCACGTCTTCCAGCTGTATCAACAATGACGTTAGATATATTATGAGCTTCTAAAAGTTGATATAAATCTTCTGCAATGGTTTTATCATTGTACCAGTTTGTATGTCTGAATTCAATAGCTAACGGAATATCTTTTGGCCAATTTTCCACGTAAGTAACAACTCTATCAAAATCTTTAGGCGCAAAATTAGAATGCATTTGCAAAAATATTGTGCCTAATTTCTCTTTTAAATTTGAAGCATTATACAAATAATTATCAACAATTTCTTGAGTTTCATTTAAGCGTTTCCAATGACTGATTTCTTGATTTAGCTTCGGAAAAAATTTAAATCCTTCAGGTGTTTTATCATACCATTTAGAGAATTGTTCCGCAGGAAATATTCTGTAAAACGTGGCATTCATCTCAATAGCATTAAATTGAGACGAATAATAAACCAACTCGTCTTTTGTGCCTCTTGGATAAAAACCTTTTAGATCTGCCCTATTCCATTTCGCACAACCCACATAGATTTCTGGGATATTATCATCCTTAACTTTTCCAAGTACTTTTTTTGTATCAGGATGATCTTTTGGGAATGTAAAGTCTATTAATTCTGGATTATCAACGCTTCCAAATTTCATTTATTTAATTTTTTATAAAGATAGAAAACTTCAATGTTAATAAACTCGTTAACAATTATGAAGTTGACAAAACAAATACAGTATTATTAATCGATATTTTTAGTGAAAATCTACAACATGGACTCCAGACAATTCAATCTTAAAAGTATAAGACCTGAAATTTTAAGTGCAACTATTAATGATAATATGAGTGCTGATGAACGTTTCCAGAATTTGGTTTTGCGCCCTATTATTAAATTTCAAAATGATTTATTAATTGCTGTTTTTAGAAATTACATTACTAAGCATAAATCTGTTTTTTATGACCTATCATTAGAAAAGCGCATGATTTATATTGAAAACGCGATTCAAAAAGATATGAAACTCCGTAACTCCATGAAAGGGATGATTATAGGTCATTTTACTGTTGAAGAATACAGTATTTATATTGAAAACTCTTCGGCTTTAAATAAACGTATGATGAATATTGTTAAAGAACGTTTATTGAGTCATATCCAGTTGTTTGAGAAGCCTGAGGTTTTGGTGGCGGTTTAGATGTTTAATACTAAGAATTTAAAAAATTTTCATAGAATTCAATAAAATCCTTAGAATATTCTTGATCTATTGAATTTAGATAAACTTTGCCAGTAATATTATTAATATAAAACTCTCCATCAATATCATTTGAAAAGAATTGAATAAAACCTTGGGACAGATAAGTGTTATCTCGGTTCATCCAATGTAAACCATTGCATGGATTTAAATCTGGAACATCATAAATCGAATATATTTCCTCTCCAAATAATTCGGCATAACCAATTTCTAATAGATATTGTCTATACGAGCTAGGGAATTCAATATTCCACATTTTCTCAAGTTTCAATATCAAATCTTCATCAGTACCATCTCCTATATTATCTAAAGAGTGCTCTTTTAATTTTTCAAACATATCTAAAAAATATAATTATTCAATCAAAGACACCCCATTCAAATCCGTAGTCAACACATCACTCATATAATCAAAAAATGGGCGAATGGCTTTAAAGGACGTATCAATTTCATTTAAAAAATCAGCATCAAGCACTTCTTTATCTGTATATTTTTTAGTGAAGATGTATTGCTTTTTCTTAATTAAATCAATTGCTTTATGATCTTTAGCAAATCCCCTTGGAGCAGATTTCACTTCATCCCCTACAAACGAATCTCCCCAAACTGAATTGAATTTTTTATTTGCTAAAATCTCACGAATTTCAGAATCATCCATTTCAAATTCTTTTCTAATACGCATCAAATCTTCTTTGGCTGGTTCCCAAAATCCTGTAGCTATAAAACTTTCATTATTGGGCTGAATATGTAAATAATACCCGCCTCTTAATCTTGGTTTTGGACGATGAAACGAACCCCCAAAATGGGTTTTATAAGGTAGTTTGTTTTTTGAAAAACGCACATCTCTATAAATTCTGAAAATCTTGAGTTTATCAATCTCGTCATGTTTATTCAAATTTTCAAGAATAGCATTATAAAACAACTTCACTTCGCCTTCAATAGCTTTAAATTCTGGTTTGTTTTCATTAAACCAATCGCGGTTATTATTCTTTTCAAGTTTCTTAAAAAATGTAAAGACAGATTTTGGTAAAGTGACACTCATAAGTTCTATTAATTTACAATGTTCTAAAATACAAAAAGTCCCGAATCAATCGGGACTTTTATTATTATCTTAACAAGAAACTGCTATTACATAAGGTCTTTTTTCTCATCGTATCTGATGGTTTTTATACTTTCAGTATCTTCATCATAATATTCTACAACAAAACTTCCATCTTTATCAAAGTATCCAATACCATTATAAGTTTCACCTTTAACAATATAACTTCCAGGACTATGTGTGTTCCAAGCTTTTCCTATTTCTACAAATTCATTTTTATCATCACTAAGCGCCATCATAAATCCTGACTGACTCGGACTAAACTTATAGTCTTTATTTTCATTAATATAATAAGTTTCTTTAGTCAATAAATCATAAGCAGCATCTTTGTCATTATCAATCAAAACAGTAGTTTGTACTTTTTTAGTAGCCGCTACCCTATCTTGATTTACTTTATTTACATCGTCTGCATCTAATTTCACTTGTGCTGTTTCCTTAGAAATTACTTTAATTTTTCCTTCCTTAGTTGTATCACCGTCTTTAAATTTTACAGTTTTAACTTTAGTTTCTTTTTTTATTTCTGTCGGTTTTTCTTGTGCGAAAGCAGTACCACAAATCAGTAATGCCATCGTATATATTAAATTTTTCATTGCTTTTAAATTTTTAAGATTAATTAAACTTCTTATTTTAATGATTACAAAAACTAACTATTCTTAGTGTGTTGCATCATCAATTTCATCTTCCACTTCTTCAGCAGCATCTCCTAACTCATCTCCAACTTCCTCTACTGCTTCTTCAATTTTATCTGCTGGTTTCTTTTCTCTACAACTTGTAAATACGGTTGAAATTGTAAATAATAAGGCCAAGGTTAATATGATTTTTTTCATTTTATTTTGATTTTTAAGGTTAATATAATTTTCTATTTTTTTAATAATCCCTTTAATAAAGAGAGTACAAATAGTATGATGAATATGAAGAAACATATTTTAGCAATTCCTGCTGATGCTCCTGCTATTCCACCAAATCCTAAAACTCCTGCTATTAAAGCGATAATAACGAACGTTATTGTCCAACGTAACATAATTTATAGTTTTAAAAATTTGAAATAATAATTTATCAGATCCGATAAATCTACTCTAGTTATTAGAGAATTGGTTTTCCAAAACAGCGTCATCAAAAGACAACTTGTTGTTAAACTCTAATGTTCTGATTGGGAACGGAATATTAATTCCTGCTTTATCATAAGCCTTCTTAATTTCTATAATGGCTTTAGTTTTTGCACGTAGTTTTTCAAGCATGCTTTCGGCATCAATCCAAAATCTACACAAATAGTTAATAGAGCTGTCTCCAAATTCTGTAAAATAAAACTCTACTTCTTCTGTGCCTTTTACTTGCTCAAAAGTATTTGCAATAACCGCTTTAGTAAGGCGCTCTACTTCTTCTAAATCAGACTCATAGCCAACGCCACATTCTAAAAATACACGCATTCTAGTAGTAAGCGAATAGTTTTTAATTGGGTTTTCAAGAATCATTTTATTCGGAAGTATCACAATATTATTATCAGCTTCCTTAATTACAAACTCTCTTAAATTGATATCCATAATTTCTCCTGAATACCCATTAGTTTCAACCCAGTTACCAATCTGTACTTTTTTCTAAACGAAAGCGCAATACCAGCAACAGTATTTGAAAGTGTATTCTGTAGCGCTAAACCAATAGCTAAACCAGCTACACCGGCAGTTGCTAATAAAGAGGTTAGCGTTTTACTTAAATTTAAAATACCTAGCGAAATGTAAAGCCCAATTAGTACCAAAACAACAGCTGATACTCTAGAAATCATTTGAGATACAGATTCCTGCTCTACTTTTTTTGAAATTAATTTATAAGTGAATTTGTTTACATACTTAGCAGTTATATAAGACGCTAACAGTACTAAAAGTGCCAAACCAAAATTGGGCAAATATTCTATCAAAGTCATTAACCAACTTTCTAATTTAGAAATTAAGCTAGCAAATGCTTCATTTAATGTTGTTTCCATGATGTTAATTTTTTTAAGATTAATAATTTATTTTTCTAAAAAAATTAACAGCAACTAACTAACTTCTACAACATCGTTTTTTAAAGTTTCAGAAGATTTTTTAGTCCAAGCATTCAGCATCCAACTAGCTTTTTCAAGCTCTCGTATATAAGCACCAATCAAATCCATAGTACCTTCATCAGATACAGATTCTGCTTTTTTCATTACTTTTCCCATCTGCGCCAACAGCAATCTGTGATCATCCAAGGTTTCTTCAACCATATTTTTATCAGATTTTAAAGGCGTTTCCTCTAAGATAGAAGATGTGTTTAAATAATCCTCCAATTTACTCATCGGGTGATATCTTAAAGTCAAGATACGTTCCGCAATTTCGTCAATTTTCACTCTAGCATCATTGTATAATTCCTCAAACTTCTCATGCAAGTCAAAAAAATGCTCACCAATAATGTTCCAATGTTTACTTCTTAATTTTTGATAATACACGTGGTAGTCAGCTAATAAAATATTCAATTCCACCACCACAGGTAATAATTCTTCGTCATTCATATTTAAATAGCTCATTATTTTGTTTTTTAAATGTTCACTTTCAATATATGGGCTATATCAATTTTGTCAAGCCCTTTAACAGGGTTTAACGGATTTTATTTTCATTTAACTTAAATTATGTTAAAAAAATCTAAAATGTTAAAACGTATTAAGAAAATAAAAAGAATTATTTGGGCGCTACCCACAAGGGGTCAGGCTTTACGTTACAAGTCCTCGCACCTCCTACGTCGGGCTGTGGGCTTTCCTCTGCAATCCTTAGCGTGGGTAAATCCGCAATAGAATACACAACAAATCAACTCAGTTCTTACTTGCTAAAGCAAAAAAAAAATTACTCAAACTCAATAGTATTAAGAATTAAACCCGATGCCGGAGCAATATATTCCATCTTTACCTTACTATCAGGAATCATACTTCGCTCAATATCAGCAAGTGTCAATTTACCTTTTCCTAAATCAATAAGGGTGCCCATCATCAATCTAATCTGGTTTCTCATAAACCCTTTACCTCTCACTTTTAAAGTGTAAGATTGCTTCGGAAAGTAATTTGCAGTATAAATAGTGTTTTCAACTAATTCGCATTGTAAAATCTCTCGAGTATAAATACCATTATCAGTAGGTTTATAACAATACGACCATAAATAATTTTTACCCTCAAAAAGCTTCGCACCCTGTTTCATGAGTTCAATATCCAAATCATCTAAAATAGTTGTCATTATAGGTGCACAAAACGGATGGCATTTTTCGCCATAAGTAAAAAGATATAAATACTCTTTAATTTTTGGGTTATTGATGATATTGAATTTCGAATCTACTTCTCGAATAGATAAAGCCCTAATATCTTGCGGAAGATTATAATTAAAGAGCTCAAGAAACGTCGTTTCATCTTCTATAGGTTCAGATAAAAACAATTCAAAAGCAGCACTTTCAGCTGAAACCATGGCATCAGTTCTGCCAGAACTTAAACTTTTAAAATACTTACCCTTTAAAATAAAATTCAAGGTTCGGTCTACCATTAAATGCAATGTTTTTACATCAGGCTGTTTTTGCCAACCATGAAAACGATACCCTAAATATTGAATATTAATAACGTAGAAAAATTTTTTCATCTTGAATTTTAACCGCTCGAAAATTAGTGTATTTATAATTTGTTACAAAAATTTTATACATTGTATTAGTTTAATACTAACTAAAAACCACTAATTATGACAAATTCATCAAACAAGCCACCAATTTGGTTCTGGATAGTAAGCGTAATTGCACTAATTTGGAACGCTATGGGAGTTAATGCCTATTTGCAACAGGCATATAATACAGAAAGTCACAGAGCAATGTATAGCGAAGAACAACTTGAAATTGCTGCAAATATGCCTGCATGGGTAACTGCTGCTTTTGCAATTGCCGTTTTCGCAGGTGCTTTAGGTGCCATTGGTTTATTACTTAGAAAATCATGGGCAGTTAAACTTTGGTTACTATCACTACTTGCTGTAATAGTACAAATGGGATACATTTTAATTAACGGATATGTCTCTAGTATGGTTATGACCATTATGATAATAGTCTTCGCACTACTATTTGTATGGTTTGCCAGAAAATCAGAAGCTAATGGGTGGTTATCTTAAAAAGGTAAAAGCAAGTATTGTCACCCTGAACTCGTTTCAGGGTTTTTTTTGAGAGAGTTAGATTCTGAATCAAGTTCAGAATGACAAATGTGTTTTATTTATGTCTTCCTTTCAGTTCTTCTTCAATATCTTTTAAAGTAAAGCCTTTAGCTTGTAATAACATAAGGTAATGAAATAATAAATCTGCCGATTCATATAAGAACAATTCATCATTATTATCCATAGCTTCAATAACCGTTTCCACAGCCTCCTCTCCTACTTTTTGGGCAACTTTATTAATGCCTTTTGAAAATAAACTTGCCACATAAGATTTATTGGTGTTTTTATTAGCAACACGTTCTGCAATCACATCCTCTAAAGTTGAAAAGAACCCATAAGACGCATTATTGTTTTCCTTCCAGCAGGTATCCGTTCCTGTATGACAAGTAGGTCCAACAGGATTTACTTGAATTAACAATGAATCGTTATCACAATCGTTTTTAATATCAACAAGATTTAAGAAGTTACCACTTTCTTCCCCTTTAGTCCATAAGCGTTGCTTGCTTCTGCTAAAGAAAGTTACTTTTTTAATATCTAAAGTTTTTTGATAAGCTTCTTCATTCATATAGCCTAGCATCAAAACTTTTTTTGTTGTAGCATCTTGAATGATTGCTGGCACTAGTCCGTTTGTATCGTATTTAATTGTCATAATTTTATTTTATGAGATGCTGAAACAAGTTCAGCATGACGACTAAAGTCGTACTTCTATATTATTTGCTTTTAATTCTTTTTTCAATTCTGGAATGGGGATTTCCCCAAAGTGAAATACACTTGCAGCTAGAGCCGCATCAGATTTACCTTTTTCAAAAGTATCTATAAAATGCTGAACATTCCCCGCTCCTCCTGAAGCTATAATTGGAATATTCAAGGATTCTGATAATTTAGCTAAAGCTTCGTTTGCAAAACCATTTTTAGTACCATCATGATTCATAGATGTGAATAAAATTTCTCCAGCACCACGTTCTTCAACTTCTTTAGCCCATTCAAATAATTTAATATCTGTTGGAATAGTTCCTCCAGCAAGGTGCACAAACCATTCGCCATCGATTTGTTTAGCATCAATTGCAACTACAACACATTGGCTTCCAAATTTATCAGCCAATTCATTAACCAATCCAGGACGTTTAACTGCTGAAGAATTGATAGATACTTTATCTGCTCCACATTGCAACAAAGCATCAACATGCTCCACGCTTGAAATTCCACCACCAACAGTAAACGGAATATTTACCTGTTCTGCAACGTGCAAAACCATATCTAAAGTAGTTCCTCTATTCTCTAATGTTGCTGCGATATCCAAGAACACTAATTCATCAGCACCTTGGTCAGCATATTGTTTTGCTAATTCAACAGGGTCTCCAGCATCACGCAAATCAACAAAATTGACACCTTTAACTGTACGTCCGTTTTTTATATCTAAACAAGGTATAATTCTCTTTGTTAGCATTATACAAATTTTTCTAGTTCGTAAAGACTGATTCTATCTTCATAAATTGCTTTACCAATGATAACACCTTCACAACCTAATTCAATTAACTTTGGTAATTCATCAATATTAGAAATTCCACCAGAAGCAATTAATTTTATAGATTGATCATTACTACTATTACTACACTCACCAATTATGCTTTTATATAAATCAAAGGAAGGACCTTCAAGCATACCATCTTTTGAAATATCAGTACAAATAACATACTGAATCCCCTTCTTTTGATAGTCTTTTATAAACGGAATAACATCCTCGTTACTATCTTCTTGCCAACCACTAATGGCTATTTTCCCCGCATTACTGTCTGCACCAAGAATGATTTTTTCACTACCATATTTAGAAATCCAGCCCTCAAAAGTTTTAGGATCTTTTACAGCAATACTACCACCTGTAATTTGTCGTGCTCCAGAATTAAAGGCAATGTGTAAGTCTTCATCTGCTTTTAAACCACCTCCAAAATCAATTTTTAATTTTGTTTTAGAAGCAATTTGCTCAAGTACTTTATAATTTACAATATGCTTCGCCTTAGCACCATCTAAATCTACTAAATGCAAATACTCAATCCCCGAAGCTTCAAACATTTTTGCTACTTCAAGCGGGTTTTCGTTATACACTTTTTTAGTATCATAATCCCCTTTTGTTAAGCGAACACATTTTCCGTCTATGATATCTATTGCTGGTATTATTCTCATATTATAATTCTAAAAATTTTGTAATATTCTTGCTCCTGCTGTACTACTTTTCTCAGGATGAAACTGAGTCCCATAAAAATTTTCATGCTGTAAAGCTGAAGCATAATTAATGCCATAATCTGTTTTAGCAATGGTTTCATCACAATGTTCAGCATAATAACTATGAACCAAATACATGTATTCGTTTTCTTTGATACCTCTAAACAAATCAGATTTTAAATCTTTAATAACATTCCATCCCATTTGCGGTACTTTTACATCATCAGAAAAACGTTTTACATGGGTTTGAAAAATTCCAATCCCCTCAGTATCACCCTCTTCAGTTGACTTACAAAGCAATTGCATACCTAAGCAGATTCCTAAAACAGGTTGTTTAAGTGTTGGAATTAATTTATCTAACCCACTTTCTCGCAACATATTCATAGCACTACTTGCTTCTCCAACTCCTGGAAATATTATTTTATCAGCAGATTTGATTTCTTCTGGATCGTTTGATAAAATAGCATCAACGCCCAAGCGTTTAAATGCAAACTGAATACTTTTTATATTTCCTGCGCCGTAATTTATTATGACTAATTTCATTTTTTTGGTTGTTGGTTATTTGTTACTCGTTATTAGAAAATCAATATCTAGTAACAATCAACTAATAACTATTTTACAACATTCCTTTTGTTGATGGTAAAATCATTTTTTCAATATCACGCTTAACAGCCATTTTAATTGCTTTTGCAAACACTTTAAAAATAGCTTCAATTTTATGATGTTCGTTGGTGCCTTCTGCTTTTATATTCAAATTACATTTTGCCCCATCAGTAAAAGACTTAAAGAAGTGATAAAACATTTCTGTTGGCATTTTACCAATCATTTCTCGTTTAAACTCTGCTTCCCAAACTAGCCAATTTCTACCTCCAAAATCTATTGCTGCTTGTGCATAACAATCATCCATTGGCAAACAGAACCCATAGCGTTCTATTCCTAGCTTATTTCCTAAAACTTTATTAAACAATTCGCCTAAGGCAATAGCTGTATCTTCAATAGTGTGATGTTCGTCAACTTCTAAATCTCCATCAACCTTAATATTTAAATCTAATTGTCCATGACGTGCAATTTGATCTAACATATGATCAAAAAAAGCTAATCCTGTATCTATTTTGCTTTTCCCTGTACCATCAAGATTTAACTGAATAGCAATTTTGGTTTCATTTGTATTTCTAATTAAACCACCAGAACGTTCATCGGCTTTTAAAAATGCATAAATCTCAGCCCAATCTGTACTTGTTAAAGCGATACAGTCTATGATATCTTTCTTAGAACTTTCAATTTCATCAGCACCTAATTCTGGATCTTCAGATAGATAAATACCTTTAGCCCCTAAATTTTTAGCAAGCTCCATATCAGTAATTCTATCTCCTAAAACAAAAGAATTTACCAAATCATAATCTTCAGAAAAATATTTGGTTAACAAGCCTGTTCGTGGTTTACGTGTTTCAGCATTTTCATGTGGGAATGTTTTATCTATGTGAATTTCAGAAAACACGACACCTTCTTTAGCAAAAGCATCTATAATTTTATTTTGAGCTGGCCAAAACGTATCTTCAGGAAAACTATCCGTACCCAAACCATCTTGATTAGTTACCATTACCAATTCATAATCCAATTCGCTAGCTATTTTAGCCATGTATTGAAACACTTTTGGATAATATTCCAACTTTTCTAAACTATCTAATTGATAATCTACTGGTGGTTCTAGCACTAAAGTTCCGTCTCTGTCTATAAAAAGTACTTTTTTCATTAGATTGAATTTAAAGTATCTATTAATATTTTATTTTCTTCAGGGGTGCCAATTGTAAATCGTAAACAATCTTCACAACCTGGTTGTGTTGTTCTATTTCTAATTACAATCCCCTTTTCAATTAATTGATTATAACGTTTAGTTGCATCATCAACTTTTGCTAAAACAAAATTAGCATCTGAAGGGTATATTTTCGAAACATACTTTATAGCCTTCAGCTTGCTTACTAAAACATCACGTTCTTTTAAAATATCAGAAACTTGTTGTTTAGTTAATTCGTTTTGCTCTAATTGAATAATTGCTTTTTGCTGTGTTAATTCATTGACATTATACGGAGGCTTAATTCGATTTAATACCGAAATAATTTCCTCAGAAGCATAACAAATCCCTAAACGAATTCCAGCCATTCCATAGGCTTTGGAAAGTGTCTGTGTTATGACTAAATTAGGAAATTCTTCTAACCGACTAGCCCAACTTTCCTCATTTGAAAAATCGATATAAGCCTCATCTATAACTACAATACCTGTGAATTCAATTATCAACTTCTCAATCGAAGCAGCTTCAAAACTGTTTCCTGTAGGATTGTTAGGCGAACACAAAAACAATAGCTTTGAATTTGAATCGGCTATACTTAATATTTTATCAACCTTAGGTTGAAAATTTTCATCTAATTGAACGCTTTTGATCTCAACAGCATTGATATTAGCCAATACGCTATACATTCCATAAGTTGGTGGTAATGTGATGATATTATCTTGATTAGGTTCACAAACTGCACGATATATTAAATCTAAAACTTCATCACTACCATTGCCTAAAAGAATATTTTTTTGAGCTATTCCTTTTATTTTTGAAAGTAAAGACTTTACAGTACGTTGTTGCGGATCTGGATAACGATTTACTCCATTTTCAAACGGATTTTCATTAGCATCTAAAAACACCATAGCATCGCTATTACCTTGAAATTCATCTCTTGCGGATGAATAAGGTTTTAGTGCCTTTATAGTTGGTCTTATTAAATCATTAATATTCATTATTTCAAATCCTTTAATCGAATTGATACTGCATTTTTGTGTGCTTGTAAGCCTTCCGCTTCGGCCATTAACTCTATAGTTTCTCCAATATTTAAAAGTCCTTCTTTTGATATTTTTTGAAATGTCATGCTCTTTTGTAAAACTATCTAGATTTACACCAGAATACGCTTTAGAAAACCCATTAGTTGGCAATGTATGATTAGTTCCTGAAGCATAGTCTCCAGCACTTTCAGGTGTGTAATCACCTATAAAAACAGAACCAGCATTACTAATACCATCTACATATAAGTCTTCATTTTTGCTACAAATAATAAAATGCTCAGGACCATATTCATCAATTAATTCTAAAGCTAAATCATCATTTTTAACATAAATTAATTTTGAATTTTCAATAGCTTTTTCAGCTATAGCTTTACGAGGAAGTACATCTAATTGCTTAGAGACTTCTACTGAAACATCATTAATCAAAGATTCAGATGTTGAAACTAAAATCACTTGACTATCAATACCGTGTTCTGCTTGACTTAATAAGTCAGATGCAATATAGGACGCATTAGCAGTTTCATCTGCAACAACCAACAATTCACTTGGTCCAGCTGGCATATCGATTGCTACACCATATTTAGTTGCCAATTGTTTTGCTACTGTTACAAACTGATTTCCTGGTCCGAAAATTTTATACACTTTTGGAATACTTTCTGTACCAAATGTTAAACCCGCAATAGCTTGAATCCCTCCTACTTTTATAATTTTAGTAACACCACAAAGATTGGCAGTAAATAGTATTTCTGGTGCTAGATTACCTTCTTTATTGGGAGGTGAACATAGCACAATCTCCTTACATCCTGCTATTTGTGCTGGAACAGCCAACATTAATACTGTTGAAAATAAAGGTGCTGTACCACCGGGAATATATAAACCTACTTTTTGAATTGGTCTTTTTTCTTGCCAACATTGTACACCATTAGCCGTTTCAATAGCAATTTTTGATGTTTTTTGTGCTTTATGAAATACTTCAATATTTTCTTTTGCTAACTTAATAGCATTTTGAAGTTTTTCTGGAACTTGCTTAATTGCCTCACTTATTTCATCAAGAGTTACAATATTTGATTGTAATGAAACACCATCAAACTTACTAGTATACTCACTTATAGCTACATCTCCATTTTCAGAGACTTCATTAAATATTTGAGTTACCTTACCCTCTATATCGCCAACGGTCTGTGTAGGACGTTTTAATATCTGAGACCAGTTTTCTTTATTTGGATTATTTATAATTTGCATATCAAAACTATTAAAGCACCATTTTTTCAATTGGGCACACTAAAATACCTTGGGCGCCTTTAGCCTTTAATTCATCTATAACATCCCAAAACTGGTTTTTGCTAATTACAGAATGAATTGAGCTCCAACCTTCTTCTGCTAGAGGCAATACTGTTGGGCTTTTCATTCCTGGTAATACATTAATGATATCTTGTACTTTATCGTTAGGTGCATTAAGCAATACATATTTAGAATTCCTTCCTTTTAAAACAGATTGAATTCTAAATTGAATAGTTTCTAAAATAGCTTGACGTTCTGCATTTAATTTTGGAGAAATCGCTAAAACAGCTTCAGATTTTAAAATCGTATCAACCTCTTTTAAATTGTTTTTAAACAATGTACTTCCACTAGAAACAATATCACATATAGCATCAGCTAGACCTATATTTGGTGCAATTTCAACTGAGCCATTGATAATATGTAAATTTGCATTTACACCGTTTTTATTCAAAAATTGTTTAACTGTATTAGGGTAAGAAGTTGCAATACGTTTCCCTTCTAAGTCTTTAATACTAGAGTAATTGTCAGCTTTTGGCACAGCAATACAAACACGACAAAAAGAAAAGCCTAACTTTTCAACGATGTTGATACCTTCTCCTTTTTCTATTAAAACATTTTCGCCAATTATGGCTGCATCAACCACACCATCTTTTAAATATTGTGGAATATCCCCATTACGCAAATAGAAAACCTCTACAGGAAACCCTTTTGCTGAAGCTTTTAATTGATCTTTTCCATTATCTATAGAAATACCAATATCTTTTAATAATCTCATCGAGTCTTCGTTTAATCGACCCGATTTCTGTACTGCAATTCTTAATTTACTCATTATGTTGTTTTTATGAGTTTGAAACAATCTAGTTGGCAATAAAATTAAAAAACCCGCTTGATTGTCTCAAACGGGTTTAAAAATATATGTTGATTTTACTCAATACATTTTCACTTCGCTTGAGAGCAAATATGAAAATGATGATGTAATTGAATAAAAGTCATGTTCTTTGTTTATTTCTGCAAATATCTATAATTTATATGATTAAATCCAAATTATAAATACAATTCTTATAACAATTCAATATTATTAATATTTAGGTAATTAAAAATTAATAATTTTTAAAAGAACGTCATATTTCCTGAATTTATTATTTTATTGATTTCCCAAAATAATAGGTAATCCGCTATCTCCAGAACCTATTACAATTACTTTACTATTAGGAGATTCTGATAATTTCATGGTAGCTTCTATACCTTTATCTTGTAAAATTTTATCAGTTAGCGATGCACTTAAAATTTTGTTAGACTTTGCTTTACCTTCAGCTTCAATAATTTGTTTTTCAGCTTCTTTTTCAGCTGTAACCAATCTAAACTCATATTCTAAAGACTCTTGCTCTTGACGCAATTTACGTTCAATAGCTTCTTTAATAGTGTTTGGTAATGTTACATCACGAACTAACACTTCATTCAACTGAACATATTGCTTGTCTAAAATCTTTTTAGTTTCAGCAAAAATTTCATCTTGAATAGCATCTCTCTTACTAGAATATAATTGTTCTGGTGTATAACGGCCAACAACACTTCTTGCTGCAGATCGAATAGCTGGTTGAATTACACGTTGTAAATAACCTTGACCAAGAGACTGGTGCAAATTCCCTAAATCATTATATACTGGTTCATACCAAGCAGAAGCATCAATTTGAATTTCTAATCCGTTTGATGATAGTACTTTCATTTTCTCAAAAAGTTCTTGTTGACGTACTTCATAAACATAGACTTTATTCCATGGGGCTACTATGTGAAACCCTTCTGCCATTGGAGGTTCATCTGTAACTACACCTTCTCCAAAGGTTTTAAAAAGTACTCCAGCTTCTCCAGAGTCTATTGTTACAGCCGATTTTGCTACTAGTACAAATAAAACAATTGCTAGAATTATAAAAGGTAATGCAATTTTTGGTAATTTTTCCATTGTTGTTTATTTAAATTAATCCGTTATATTTTCTTAAAAACCATTCTGTTGAAAGCGTTAAAATGATTAACCCCAACAGATATTTCCAATCTATCAAAGGTATGGTATTTTTATGGCTTTTTTGTATGGGCTTATAGCGTTCATCATTTATTAAATCCGATACAAAACCTGAAGCGTTGTTGATAAAATAGCTCTTACCACTTGTATTAGTTGCCAATTGCTTCAATTTTGTTACATCTGCATTTAAAAATTGTTGTTCTATATTAAATTCTAATACCTCAAAACTTCCAGATTTTGAGATATTCTCGTCTTTGGAGCGAACAGTAAAATTGTATTTTGAAGCTTCTATTCCATTTAAGTTAACTTGGTAATTATTGTTTTTAAGCACGAATGGAATTATGTTTTTTCTTTTGAATCTGAATTTACGAGTACTAATTCCAATGATTGACGTGCATCAAATTCATAATTCTTATCAAAGAACTGGGCTTTGATTACAATATTAGTATTTCCTGTGTAAAATGATTCATAGTCTATATTTAATCTACTTTTCCGTTTACTCGATGCTAAATATTGAATCAATTTCCCCATGAAATTATCAAAGGCATTAAATGATTTTTCATTTAAGAAACTTTGAGCTCGCCATTGCCAAATATTTTCTCCTAAAAGTAATCCTTCTCTCCTATTATTCAATTCAAAAGTTGCTAACAAAGGTTGCTCTTTTGAAACTCCTAAAACTGTTTTTTCTAGAATAGTTTCGAAGGGTACATTAAAATTCACATCTCCAAAATTTGATTTTAATGGTGGAAATGTTTCAAAATTAATATCATTTATGATAAATGGCGAAAAATTAAGGTTGAGTTTTGGTTGAAAATCTTCAGTTTGATTTGTGATATCATATTGGAATTCTGAAACCGTACTATTTAAAAAACTTAAGTCAGTTTTAGCACCTATCACGGTACATCTATTTTTGTTTTCTACTTTTAAAATTTCGTACAAACGTTTAAATTTTTTGTTTGGCTGATACAGCATAATTAACTGAAAATCATTTACTTTACTCAAAACATTATATGAGTCTAAAATTTCTACAGAACGCTGTTCGTTACTTTCAATACTCTTTTTTATGGCTCCTAAATCTGGATGCGGAAAGCTACTTACTAAAGCGATTTTCGTCTTTTCGTCTATAACTTCAACCGCAAAATTCTTTGAATTGTTGATTTTATTTTTTTCACTTTGCAGCGGTTCTAGTTTTGCCGAATAACTACTTACACCAACTCTATTTGTTGGTAACGTTAGATTTACAATTGTAGAATTTTTAGCTTTTGAAAATTGAATATTTTTTGAAAATACTGTTCTATTGCCTTGCTTTATCGTGAAGTTTGTGCTTATTGTAGTATTGCCTTGGTAAACTAAAATTGCTTCAACAGGAAATTTATTTTTTAAAAATGCGTACTTATTAACATTTAGCTGTTGAATCTTTAAATCTGAATAAGTTACAGTATCCCCTAATATAATTGGATATACTGGTTGATTGTAATTTTTATTTGAAACTGAATAATCATTTCCGAAAGATTGATTTCCATCTGAAACTAAAACTATTGGTGCAACATCATTTTTATAAATATCTGATAACTGGTGTAATGCATTATTGATATCAGTTTCTTTTGCATTAAATTGAAGTGAATCTAATTTATGAATTTCGGCATCGAACTTAAAAAACTCAATATCAAACTTATTAGATAATTCAGAATTACCTTGAATAGATTTTAAAAACTCTAATGTATTTGATTCTTGTTTTAAATGCTTAATAGAATTTGAGTTATCTAGAGCAAGAATAAGATTTGGTTTTTCAGTATAAACTTTTACTTGATCGAATTTTGGATTTATTAAAAGTAAGAGTATCGAAAAAATAGTCAGAAATCTTAAAAAAGCAAAGATGAAAGATAACTTAGTTTTTTGCTTAGATTTATAACTATACTGAAAAAGCGCTACAAGTAGCGCTATTATTCCAGATAATATTATGTATAATAGAGTTTCTGAACTCATTAATAAATTCTATATGTTTTGATGAGGTTCCTGCCTTAGTAGGAATGACAATTATGTCAACATTCCTCCATCAACATTTAATGTTTGTCCTGTTACATAGGCACTTAAATCGCTTGCTAAAAATACACATGCATTTGCTACATCTTCTGGAGTTCCGCCACGTTTTAATGGGATTCCAGCGCGCCAGCCTTTTACTACTTCTTCGTCTAATTTGGCAGTCATTTCAGTTTCTATAAAACCTGGAGCAATCACGTTACTTCTAATATTTCTCGAGCCTAACTCCAAAGCTACTGATTTAGAAAAACCAATAATACCAGCTTTTGAAGCCGCATAATTGGTTTGTCCCGCGTTACCTTTAACACCAACTACAGAACTCATATTGATAATTGAACCTTTACGCTGTTTAAGCATAGTTCTTTGAACAGCTTTTGTCATGTTGAAGACTGACTTCAGGTTTACTTCAATAACTGTATCGAAATCTTCTTCAGAAATACGCATTAACAAATTATCTTTTGTAATACCTGCATTGTTGACTAATACATCAATACTTCCAAATTCTGCAACTACATCTGATGCTAATTTTTGAGCTTCTTCAAAACTTGCTGCGTTACTTTTGTATCCTTTAGCTTTTACACCTAAAGCATTTAATTCTTTTTCTAAAGCATTTGCTGCATCAACCGATGAGCTATAAGTAAACGCTACTTTTGCACCTTGTTCTGCAAAAACTTGCGCTATTCCTTTTCCTATACCACGGCTAGCTCCAGTAACTATCGCTGTTTTTCCTTCTAATAATTTCATTTATAATAAGTTAGTTTGTTTTTATTCTTGCTATATTCAAATATAACAAATAGAACTGTTTTCATATAAAAAAACCTCACAAGTTTTGCAAGGTTTTTAATTTATAAATACAGTCTGTTTCTTTTAAATAAAATTGGCTAATTTTTTTAAGATCAAAATTTTATTCTTAAACTCAACTAATTAATTCTTTCATATAGATATATTCTTTCGAAATCTTCGTCATCATTCTTAAATGTAAAATCTATTTTATCTGCTAACTCACCATTATCAGTCCCATTACTGTAATAATAACTTATATCAAAATCATTAGAATAACTAATATTATTAATATTGCCGCTAATAGTTAATATTAATTTAACTTCATCATCATCCCATTTCCATTTACCAGAAAATGTTTCAGGATTACATGAATCTAATGCTTCAGTCCAAAAATATACTGTACCAATGTATCCCCCTGTACGATTAAAATTAGTGTCTTTAGGGTTTTCATCTTCATCTAATCTAAATTCAGAAACTGTAGTTTTATCACATGAAGTTATTTCTTGCTTACCATCAAATGTTATTGAAATTAATTTCCATTTACCTTCTAATTGGACAATTAAATCATCATCATGTTCAATTTCTATAAGTGAGCATTTTATTGAAAATACGGATAAAATCAATAAAAGCATAATAAATCTAGGTTTCATAACTATTAAATTTAAAATCAAAAATATCTTAATTTTAATATGTCTACAATCCCTAGTAAAGGGTATTTCTAATCTCTTATTAAGATAATTAAAGTAAACTTATGTGTATTTATTATTTTTATTAACTTTTAAAAACGCAAAAATTCTTTAACTAGACTAGCTAAAGAATTTTATATGTTTTTTAAAGCAATTATATTACCCTAAAACTTCAGCTATCTTTTTTCCAATTTCTGCAGGAGAATCTACAACGTGGATGCCGCATTCTCTCATGATTGCTTTTTTTGCTTGAGCAGTATCATCGCTACCACCAACAATTGCACCAGCATGCCCCATAGTACGACCTGCAGGAGCAGTTTCTCCAGCAATAAATCCAACTACGGGTTTTTTACTACCACTTGATTTGTACCAATGCGCAGCATCTGCTTCTAGTTGACCACCAATTTCTCCAATCATAACTACTGCTTCGGTTTCTGGATCATTGATTAATAATTCCACAGCTTCTTTAGTAGTTGTTCCAATTATTGGATCTCCTCCAATTCCTATTGCAGTTGTGATACCTAAACCTTGTTTTACAACTTGGTCTGCTGCTTCATAGGTTAATGTTCCAGATTTTGAAACAATCCCTACCTTTCCCTGTTTAAAAACAAATCCTGGCATGATACCAACTTTTGCTTCGCCTGGGGTAATAACTCCTGGACAGTTAGGGCCAATTAAACGACACTCTTTTCCTTTTATATAAGTTGCTGCAGTAATCATATCTGCAACAGGAATACCTTCCGTAATGGTAATAATCACTTTAATACCAGCGTCAGCAGCCTCCATAATAGCATCTGCAGCAAAAGCTGGTGGTACAAAAATAATAGTAGTATCTGCTCCAACTTTTTCTACTGCTTCTTCAACTGTATTGAAAACAGGTTTACCTAAATGTGTTTGACCTCCTTTTCCTGGCGTTACACCACCAACAACATTAGTACCATATTCAATCATTTGTTCAGCGTGAAATGTGCCTTCACTACCAGTAAAACCTTGTACTATTATATTTGAATTTTTATTTACTAAAACACTCATAAGTGATTATTTTTCGATTATTAATTTGAACTAAACAAATGTAATTTATTTTGAATAAATATTTAGCTACTTACTATTTTGTTTTTTTAAAGTTTCTAGTATTTCTGGAATTTTTTTGATAGCTGCAATTTCTTTATATTTAGAACGAAAATCATCTGCTGGAATTCCAAAATAACTTTTACCACCTTCAAGAGATTTACTCACTCCTGCTTTTGCAGAAATAACTGCTTTAGCTCCAATTGTAATGCCGCTAGTAATCCCTACTTGTCCCCAAATGGTTACCTCATTCTCAATAACTACACAACCAGCAATACCTACTTGAGATGCAATTAAACATTTTTTACCAATTATGGTATCGTGACCTATTTGGACTAAATTATCAATTTTGGTACCTGCCTTGATAGTTGTATCTCCAGTAACTCCTTTATCAATAGTACAAGATGCACCTATATCTACATTATCTTCAATTACAACACGTCCGCAAGATAATAATCTATCAAAACCTTCTGGTCGGTTTTTATAATAGAAAGCATTTGCTCCTAAAACTGTACCCGCATGAATGGTAACATTATCCCCTAAAACTGCATCATCATATATACTTACATTAGAATGAATGACACAATTTTTTCCAATTACAACATTGTTCCCAATGAATGTATTTGGTTGGACTATTGTACCTTTTCCAATTTTAGCAGAATCAGAAATTGACGCGCTTGAAGCACGAAAAGGTTTAAAATAATTTGAAAGCTTATTAAAATCTCTAAACGGATCATCACTAATTAAAAGCGCTTTTCCATCAGGACATTCTACTTTTTTATTAATTAAAACAATAGTTGCTGCAGATTGTAAAGCTTTATCGTAATACTTTGGATGATCTACAAAAACAATATCTCCTGGTTCTACAACATGAATTTCATTCATACCTAAAACAGGAAAATTGTCATTACCAACAGATTCACAATTAATTAACTGTGCTATGTTTTTTAGGGTTTGTGGTTTTGGAAACTTCAAAAGCTATTCTTTAACACGTTCTTTATAAGTACCTTTTGCTGTTTCAATTTTAATTTTATCACCTTCATTAATAAATAAAGGAACATTCACCTCTGCACCAGTTTCTACAGTTGCAGGCTTGGTGGCATTTGTTGCTGTATTGCCTTTAACTCCGGGTTCAGTATGCGTGACTTCTAAAATAACACTAGCAGGTAAATCAACAGATAATGGCATATTATCTTCAGTATTTATAATTACTGTAACCACCTCTCCTTCTTTCATCAAACCTGGGTTATCCAAAGCTGCTTCAAGTAAACGAATTTGAGTATAATCTGCTTCATTCATAAAATGATAAAACTCTCCATCATTATATAAATATTGAAATTTATGAGTTTCAACACGAACATCTTCTAATTTATGTCCCGCAGAAAAGGTATTATCAATCACTTTTCCATTAGTTACACTTTTTAATTTTGTTCTTACAAAAGCCGGACCTTTTCCTGGCTTGACATGTAAAAACTCAATAACTTTATAAATATCGTTGTTATACTTTATACATAATCCGTTTCTAATATCACTCGTCGTTGCCATACTTTATTGTTAAGTTGTTTATTCGTTTGTCGTTGAGTTGTCAACGCTTACTCTAAAAATATTTGAGATGTTTTAATTTGATTTGAAATACCCTTTCATAATACCTCTATGTGAATTCTTAATAAATTGAAGAATTTCATCACGTTCTGGGGTAGCTTGCATTTCAGCTTCAATAATATCAGATGCTTGAGAATTGTTGTAAGCCTTTTGATATAAAATTCTATAGATATCTTGAATTTCTCTAATTTTTTCAGTAGAAAAACCTCTTCGTCTTAATCCTACAGAATTAATCCCAACATAAGATAGTGGTTCTCGTGCAGCTTTCACAAACGGTGGTACATCTTTTCTAACTAAAGAACCTCCGGTAACAAACGCATGATTTCCGACTGATACAAATTGATGAACAGCTGTCATACCGGCTAAAACCACATAATCACCAACTGTGATATGTCCAGCAAGCGTGCTATTATTTGAAAAAATACAGTTATTACCAACTATGCAATCATGCGCAACATGGCAATATGCCATTATTAAACAATTATCACCAATAACAGTTTTCATTCTATCAGTTGTTCCACGATTGATGGTAACACAC
Organism: Jejuia sp. G7-7; assembly: GCF_055808955.1. Taxonomy (NCBI): domain Bacteria; kingdom Pseudomonadati; phylum Bacteroidota; class Flavobacteriia; order Flavobacteriales; family Flavobacteriaceae; genus Jejuia; species Jejuia sp. G7-7. The sequence continues at coordinate 709,901 of NZ_JBVVSZ010000001.1, read as the reverse complement.
TCTCTAATGGTAACATTATTACCAATTTCAACAGTAGTGTCTTCATCATTATATTTTAAATCTTGAGGAACTGCTGATATTACCGAACCTGGGAAAATATTACAGTTCTTGCCTATTCTAGCACCTTCCATAATAGTTACATTACTCCCAATCCAAGTACCTTCTCCAATAGTAACATTATTATTTATAGTTGTAAAAGGTTCAATTACGACATTCTTTGCAATTTTTGCACCAGGGTGAACATATGCTAAAGGTTGATTCATTTTCTAGATTTTATTTATTTTACTTTGGAAATTTGAGCCATTAATTCTGCCTCGGCACATAATTTCCCATTAGCATAAGCGTATCCTTGCATATGACATATCCCTCTTCTGATAGGTGTTATCAAAGAACATTTAAAAATTAAAGTATCTCCTGGACTTACTTTTCGTTTGAATTTCACTTTATCCATTTTCATGAAAAATGTCAAATAATTTTCAGGATCTGGCACGGTACTCAATACTAAAATCCCTCCTGTTTGAGCCATAGCTTCAACAATAAGAACACCAGGCATAACTGGAGCTCCTGGGAAATGACCTCTGAAATACTCTTCATTCATTGTCACATTCTTCATACCCACAACATGACTATCAGACAATTCAAAAACTTTATCTAACAATAAAAACGGCTGCCTGTGTGGTAACATGTCCATAATTTGAGTGACATCCATTAATGGGTCTTGACTCAAATCAATATTTGGAACATTATTACGTCTTTCGTTTTTTATAATTTTAGATAGTTTTTTTGCAAATTGTGTGTTCACAAAATGTCCAGGTTTATTTGCAATTACCTTACCTCTAATTCTAGTACCAACCAAAGCTAAATCTCCAATTACATCAAGCAACTTGTGACGTGCAGCTTCATTTGGGTGGTGCAACGTAAGGTTATCTAAAATACCATTAGGCTTTACTGCAATATGCTCTTTTTTAAAAGCTACTCTCAACTTCTCCATAGTCTCAGGAGAAAGTGGTTTATCAACATAAACAATAGCATTATTTAAATCTCCTCCTTTTATCAAACCATGTTCTAATAACATTTCAATTTCATGCAAAAAGCTAAAAGTTCTAGAATTAGCAATTTCATCTTTAAAATCTGAAATTTGGTTTAATGTAGCATTTTGTGTACCTAAAACCTTAGTGCCAAAATCTACCATAGTAGTTACTTGGTACTCTTTAGCAGGCATTACTAAAATTTCACTTCCACTTTCTTCATCTGTATACGAAATGACATCAGAAATAACAAATTCTTCTCTAAAAGCATCTAATTCTATAATACCTGCCTTTTCTATAGCTTCAATAAAAAACTTAGAAGATCCATCCATAATTGGAGGTTCAGAGGCGTTTAACTCAATAATCGCATTATCAATATCTAAACCTACCAAAGCTGCCAAAACATGCTCAGAAGTTTGAATAATAACACCATTTTTTTCTAAACAAGTGCCACGTTGGGTATTAGTTACATAATTAGCATCAGCTTCAATAACTGGCTCTCCTTCTAAATCTACTCGCTTAAATGCTAAGCCAGAATTAGCAGTTGTAGGTTTAAAAGTTAATGTTACATTTTTACCAGTATGCAAACCCACTCCTGTAAGTGACACCTCGCTTTTTATTGTTTTTTGTTTAATTTCTGTATTAACTATTGCCATAGCTTTTTTCTATATCGTTAAATTTTTTGACTAGTTTAGGTAAGTTTTTAAAATGTACGTAGGATTTGTTATAATCAGCATATCCTAGTGCAGGCGAACCTTGAAGTACTTCATTATCTTTCACATTTCTGCCAATACCTGATTGCGCTTGAATGCGTACATTATTTCCAATAGTAATATGTCCAACAATACCAACCTGACCACCAATTTGACAGTTCTCTCCAATTTTAGTAGATCCAGCAATTCCAGTTTGAGCTGCAATTACTGTGTTTTTTCCAATTTCTACGTTGTGTGCTATTTGAATTTGATTATCTAATTTTACACCACTCCTTATTACTGTTGATCCTAGGGTTGCTCTATCAATAGTTGTTGCTGCACCTATATCCACAAAATCTTCTAAAATAACATTTCCTGTTTGAGGTACTTTATTATACTCTCCCTTTTCATTTGGTGTAAAACCAAATCCGTCTGCTCCTATTATTGCTCCAGAATTAATAACACAATTATTTCCAATTACACATTCTGAATAAATTTTAGAGCCTGCAAAAACAAGGGTGTTATCTCCTATTTTGACATTATCTCCTATATATGCATTTGGAAATATTTTTACATTGTCTCCGATTATAACATTTTCACCTATGTAAGAAAACGCTCCAATATATATGTTTTCACCATAAGTTGATGATTCAGCAATAAAAGAAGGTTGTTCAATTCCAAATTTATTAAGCTTAACTTGATTATAATATTCTAAAAGTTTTGAGAAAGATTTATAAGCATCATCAACTTTAATTAAAGTTGTAGTCACTTCCTCTTCAGGCTCAAAAGTTTTATTTACTATAGCTATAGATGCTTTTGTAGAGTATATATAAGGTGTGTATTTGGGATTGGCAAGAAATGTTAGTGAACCTTCTACACCTTCTTCTATTTTAGAAAGTTTAGAAACTTGTATATCTGCATCACCAACAATATCACCTTCTAGAATATCTGCTATTTGTTGTGCTGTGAACTTCACACGAGTTGAGTTAGTTTGTTTTTTGATTAATTTGATTGAGCAAAAATAGGAAAAATGTACTAAAGTTTTAACGTTCTATTTTTTTAGATATTCTAAGGTTGTAAACAATTTCAGATTCATTTTTCAATTAGATTAACAAATAAGATATAGACCTTACTACTTAGGGTAACATATATAATACTTTGTAACTCGTTTTGACAATGCTTTTAAATTAAGATGATCGGATGCTTTCACAATATCTTGTATTTTGCCTGTTTTGTATAAAATATTGATATTTTGATGACTTACTTCGTATGCTTGATTATGAATGCTGCCAGTAAACACAAAGTATGATGCTTCTTGTTTACTGATGTTTTTTGAAACCATTAATGATTCAATATGTTTATTTAATTGCTTACTCTTAACAACTTTTTTCTTAATCTTTATTTTTAAAAGCTCTCTATTTATAATCATTTCGCATAAATTACTCAATACATAATCATTATGATTTTTCCATAATTTCATTGCCGAAATAATATCATAATCATCTAACTCTTGAAAAATATTTAAGGTATCTTCTGTAAAATCTTCAATTGAAATATTAGTATTTAAGAAATAGAGTAATGCTTTACTTGCATGCAATTTCACTCCTAATTTAGTTAGCTCTTTTGCTCTCATCAAAACACGCATCAACAATTGTTCTGCTACCAAACCTGTTTTATGTAAATACACTTGCCAATACATAAAACGACGTGCAATAATGAACTTCTCTACGCTATAAATGCCTTTTTCTTCAACTACTAAATTATCATCAACCACATTAAGCATAGTTATTAAGCGTTCACTATTTACATTTCCTTCAGCAACTCCTGTATAAAAACTATCACGTTTTAGATAATCAGCCCTATCAATATCTAACTGACTGGAAATAAGCTGACAAAGAAATGAACGTTCATACTCACCTTTAAAAATATTGATAGCAAGCGTTAAACTTCCGTTAAATTCTTCATTTAAACGTTCCATAAAAAGTAGTGAAATTTGCTCATGAGAAACACCATTTACAATACTATGCTCCATAGCATGTGAGAATGGACCATGACCAATATCATGCAATAAAATAGCAATATAAAGTGCTTCTTCCTCTTCTTTAGAAATCGTAACCTCCTTATAACGAAGTACATTAACCGCTTTTTGCATTAAATGCACACAACCAATAGCGTGGTGAAAACGTGTGTGATGTGCGCCAGGATAAACCAAATAAGACATCCCCATTTGAGTGATGCGTCTTAACCTTTGAAAATATTTATGTTGAATTAAATCGAAAATTAACGAATTTGGAATTGTAATAAATCCGTAAATTGGGTCGTTTAAGATTTTAAGTTTGTTCAAGCTTAAGTTTTTACATTAAATTTTTACAAATATAAATATATGATGTCCATCAAAAGACATTTAGCAACAAAATTGAATTAATTATGATACATATACTCTGGGTTGATGATGAAATTGATTTATTAAAACCACACATTTTATTTCTTGAAAAGAAAAACTACAAGGTTACAACCTGTAATAGTGGTACCGAAGCTATTGATATAATTGATGACACCAATTTTGATATTGTATTTTTAGATGAAAACATGCCAGGGCTTACTGGATTAGAAACCTTAAATGAAATAAAAGAAAAGAAAGCTAATCTTCCTGTTGTAATGATTACTAAAAGTGAAGAAGAGTATATAATGGAAGAAGCTATTGGTAATAAGATTGCTGATTACCTTATAAAACCAGTTAACCCAAATCAAATTTTACTGAGTTTAAAAAAGAATTTAGACCATTCTAGGTTAGTTTCTGAAAAAACGACTTCCAACTACCAACAGGAATTTAGAAAAATTGCGATGGATATGGCAATGGTAAATTCTTATGAAGAATGGGTTAATTTATATCAGAAGTTAATTTATTGGGAAATACAGTTAGAAGATATAGAAGATGCCGGTATGTTTGAAATATTAGAATCTCAAAAGATTGAAGCTAATATTCAATTCGGCAAATTTATTGATAAAAATTATCCTGATTGGTTTGATAATGATGCTGATGCACCAATAATGTCCCATACTCTATTTAAAGAAAAAATAGCTCCAGAATTGAGTAAAGAGCAACCAACACTACTCGTAGTTGTCGACAACTTAAGATATGACCAATGGAAAGTTTTTGAACCCATAATTAATAACTATTATAAAAAGGAACAAGAAGAAGCATTCTTTAGCATTTTACCTACAGCAACACAATATGCTAGAAATGCAATATTTTCAGGTTTGATGCCAAGTGATATGGAAAAACTATTTCCTCAGTATTGGAAAAATGATACTGACGAAGGTGGCAAAAATTTACATGAAGCAGATTTTCTTGAAACTCAAATGAAACGCTTGGGCTTAACTCATCTAAACTATGATTATCATAAAATAACGAATCTAAAAAATGGCAAGCGTTTAGTTGACAACTTCAAATCTTTAAAAGATAATGATTTAACAGTTGTGGTATATAATTTTGTGGATATGCTTTCTCATTCTAAAACAGAAATGGAAGTGGTTAAAGAGTTAGCATCAAATGACAAAGCATACAGGTCTTTAGCTTTAAGTTGGTTTAAAAACTCTCCACTTTTAGAGATGATACAACAAGCTCACAATCTTGGATTTAAACTTATTTTAACCACAGACCACGGTACTATTAACGTTAAAAATCCATCTAAAGTAATAGGTGATAGAGATACTAGTTTAAATTTACGATATAAAACTGGTAGAAGCTTAACTTATGACAAAAAGGATGTGCATTTAGCAGATGATCCAAAACGTATACATTTACCTTCTATAAACATGAGTAGTTCATTTATTTTTGCTAAAGGAGATTTGTTTTTTGCTTACCCAAATAACTACAATCATTATGTTAGTTATTACAGAAATACTTATCAACACGGTGGTGTATCTTTAGAAGAAATGATTATTCCTTTTGTAGTTTTCAATCCCAAATAAATCTTTGTAATACTAAAAACATCGATGAAATACACTTTTTATTAGCATTTCTCAAATTATATACTTATTATTGCATAAAAATAACGGTAAGATTTGGAAATTACTTATGCTCTAAATGAAGTTGATGATGTTGCAGAACAGCTTGTTAACCAAGTAAATTCTAAGATAATTTTATTGTATGGCGTTATGGGGGTTGGTAAAACAACTCTGGTACGTTGTATAACAAAAGCTTTAGGTGGAAATGAACTCGAAGTAAGCAGCCCTACATATTCTATTGTAAATGAATATGAAGTTGACAATGGTCTATTATATCATTTTGATTTATATAGATTAAATGATATTGAAGAAGCTTATAACTTTGGAGTAGAAGATTATATTTTTTCAGAGAACTGGATTATCATTGAATGGCCTGAAATCATTAAACCCATTTTAGCTGACAATTATACAGAGATTTTTTTAAAAGAAAAATCTAACGAAAAGAGAAGTATTTCGTTTGTAAATAAGATTTAAAACTTAACCAAAACCCTAGCAAAATATATGATTAAACTCGCATAACTCCACTTTTACTTAAAAACTACGGGAAAGCCACAGCAGAAAATTTAAAAATCATTGTTTTTAACATAATTTTAACATTTCAACAAAGTCTTCACCTTAGTCTTTATCTATTTTTGAGGTAGATAATTAATTAATTAAATCCCTTAAAAAATGAAAACTAAAAAGTATGTAATTGCAATAGCAATTTTCGGAGGTATGTTGTTTATGGCTAGTGCCGCTAACCAATATAACCTAGATGCAGAACAAACAGCAAAAATTGACAAGAGAAAAGTTAAAATCTCAGGAGAAGCAAACGGTAAGTACAAATAGAAGTTTTAGTAGCAAAAAAGACCTAGCTGTAGGCGCAATTTTAGCTACTATTATAGCATTAACACCGTTTATCATAAATTTATGGCAAAGTGTCCCAAGTCAAAAGACTTGGGATACTTTTTTGGTGTATTCACAAGCAACTATTATGAAGATGTACAAGTATTCACATGGACATTATCAAGTAGAATAGTGCCTTTAATACTTCTTTTTGTTTGGGTTTTTACAAATAGACATTGGTGGTATCATGTTATATTAGTTCCAATAGCGATGTATATTTATCAAATCATTGAGATTCTCAATGACGAAATTCTTTTTACAGAAACCAATCAAATTTTATATTTATTACCAGTTATGGCATTTGTAGTACCTTCTATTTATCTAATAAGAGCAAGGCTATTTAATAAGATAAACGAGGCAACAAAAAGTTTACAAGAGTTAGAAGATGAATTAAAAATTTCTCCAAAAAATTTCTGGGAAAAAATCAAACAGTATTTTTAACATTTAATCTTTTTCAAGTCTATCTCGCTCAATTAAATCAATAGTTTCTCTTTTCTCTTTTAACCTGTAATTACCGAACTTGTAATTAAAACCAAAGGTTAATAATCTATTTTCAAAATTAGAATCTATAAATAGATCTTGGTTGGCATATTTGGTTTTCTTAGTATAATTAAGTGTGTTGAAAATATCTTGTACACCAATACTAACAGAAGCTCTGTTTTTCCAAAGTGTTTTATTAATATTAAAATCTACACCCAGCCTACTACTTATATCACTTGGCCCTATAACAACAGGCCCAATGAAATCTAAAGAAACATCAGCAGTTAAACTTTTGTCTTCTAACAAACTAAAGTAATTTATAATATTGGTATACACAGACCACTTTTCATTTTTCAATAATTCATTATTGCCTTCTATAGCGAAAAAATTATTCTCATAATAAAAAAATGAAGACAAGATATAAAGATTCCAATCCTTTACAATTGCAGTATAGGTCGTAAAATCTAAACCATAAGAGACGTTATTATCTATATTAGTAAATGTGTGTTTTAAAATTCTATTATTATTATCTAGAAATGGGAATTCTAGAGTGGGATTTCTTTCATAACGGTAATAGAGTTCAAAAGTATATGTATCATTAATTGTATATCCCAAAATAAAATTATCATCTATTTCAGGCAATAAAGTAGGGTCACCAGTAACAAATGCATTATCATTTAAAAAATATTTAAATGGATTTAATTGCCGATATCTTGGTCGGTAAATACGCTTGTTATAACTAAAATAGAGGTCGTCATCATTATTTAAACTATTCAAAATATAAAAAGATGGAAATAGGCTTGTGTAATTATTAGTACTTAAGGTATTTGTTTTTACAGATTTTCCCTCAGTTTCAGTAACTTCTATTCTTAACCCCGCCTTTAAGTTCCAATTTTCCCATTTTGATTCAAAACTTAAATAACCTGCATAATTCATTTCATTATATGAAAAAGTGTCAGAATTTTCTATATCATCTGTTTTAATACCGTTCTCAAAAACAAACTGATTGAGTATATTATTTGAATTAATTTTTGAAATCTTTGATCCTGCTTCAAACAACGACTTATCATTTGTAGGTAACGTATAATCTATTTGTCCTGTGATTAATTCAATATCTTGTTCTGAAAATGTTTGAAATTTATTGTCTCTAAATGAATTATTAATATTGGGAAGAAAATACCCTGTACTTACATCTTGAAAATCTGAATAATCATAATTGGTATGGTGTAAATCTATAGATATTTTTTCTCCTTCATTTTTAAATTTGTGAATAAATCCAAGAGAAAACGCTAAATTAAATTTTTCTAATACTGAATTATTAAATGTTCTAAAAGTAGAATCTAAGACTTTATTAACTCCAAAAACTTTAGTCAAACTATTTGATGCAGTTTTTGAAACCTTTCTAGGTGCAAACAATGTATTTGCAGAAAAATTCAAATTATTAAAATCATTAAAATCATAATTGATTGTTGCTGAAATGTTTTGATTTGCAGACTTAATCGTTCTTCCTAAATCAGTTTTCCAACTAGAAATAACTGTGTTATTATTAATAAAATTTATGTCTTCAAGGTTGTTTCTATAATATTTTTGAGGATTTATATTATAATTGATGTAAGTACTTAGTTTTTTTGTTTTAAAAAAATGGCTTGTACCAAACGAATATTTTGGAAACTCAGATCCTTGTTTATAATTACCAAAAAAACTTCCATGATACCCCGAAATTATATTTTTACTAGTTTTAATATTTAGTACTGCTCCACCCTCAGCTTCATATTTTGCTGGAGGATTTGTAATTACCTCTATAGACTTAATATTGTTAGCTGGAGTTGCCTCTAACAACTGTTGCACTTCTTCTGCAGATAAATGTACTCTCCTATCATTTATATAAACTACTGGAGTAGTATTTTTTACAGAAATTGAGCCATTACTGACTATAACTCCTGGAGTATGTTTTAAAACATCTAAAATATTATTATTTGATAAGGTAGAATTTTCAACGTTAAATACCAGTCTATCAACCATACGTTTTATTGTTGGTCTCTTTACTGAAACTATAACTCCATCTAGAGTTTCGGTTTTCTCTTTTAAGATTACTGTTTGAAGAACTAAATTTTTGTTAAGTTCTACATTACTTTCAAAATTTTCGAAACCTAAAAAACTAATCTTTAATAAATATTTATTGTTTTTTAGAGCGGTAAATTCAAAAAAACCTTCTTTATTCGTTGTAGTACCATCAATAATTTCAGCAGTTTCTGGAATTTCTATAACGACATTTGCATATGCTATAGGTGTATTTTTTTCATCTACCACTCTTCCTTTCAATATATGGCTTTGAGAGAAGATTAATAAAGAATTAAAGAAAAATAAATAGACTAAATATTTAGACTGCATAAATAGTTTTTTCAAGACAAAATTAGGCTAATTAATTTAAACCCTAGTACACAAAGGCCTCATTAATTCCAAAGGTTTTTCTTACTAAAATGATTTTTTAATAAGGGAAAAGAAATAAATTTATATACAACTAATTATAAAACCCAAAAATATTTGTAATTTCAAACTTGATAAATAAACAATTATGTCTACACCTTTGTCGCCATTTACTAAGCAACAATTACTTCCTCAAGAAGAAACATTAGAAATATTTAAGCACAAAAGACAATTGTTTATTGGTATTCCAAAGGAAACATCGTATCAAGAGAACCGCATTTGTTTAACTCCTGATGCTGTTTCAGCTCTTGTAAATAATGGGCATCGTGTTTTGATTGAATCTGGAGCTGGCAAAGGCTCAAGATTTAGCGATAAGGATTATAGTGAAGCAGGAGCTGAAATATCAAAAGACACGGCAAAAGTTTTTTCTTGCCCAATGGTTTTAAAAGTTGAACCACCAAGTTTAGAGCAAATAAAGTTGCTAAACCCTCAAACTATATTAATATCAGCATTACAATTAAAAACTCAGGAAAAAAATATTTTGAAGCCTTGGCTTCTAAAAGAATTACTGCACTAGCATTCGAATTTATTAAAGATGAAGATGGTACTTACCCTGCAGTTCGTTCCTTAAGTGAAATAGCTGGAACCGCTTCTGTATTAATTGCTTCTGAACTATTATCAAATAGTAAAGATAGTTCTGGTTTAATGCTTGGTAACATTAGTGGAGTGCCTCCAATTGAAGTAGTAATATTAGGAGCTGGAACTGTTGGAGAGTATGCAGCACGAAGTGCTATTGGTTTGGGAGCTGGTATTAAAGTGTTCGATAATTCAATTACCAAATTAAGACGATTACAAACCAACTTAGGACGTCCTTTATTTACATCTACAATTCAGCCTAAAAACCTTATTAAAGCGTTAAAACGCTGTGATGTAATAATTGGTGCGGTAAGGGGTGTTAATCGCGCACCAATTGTAGTATCTGAAAGTATGGTACAACACATGAAAAGAGGTGCTGTTATTATTGATGTAAGTATAGACATGGGAGGGTGTTTTGAAACTAGTGAAGTTACATCACACAAACAACCAACGTTTGTTAAGCATGGTGTTATTCATTATTGTGTACCCAATATTCCTGCACGATATTCTAGAACAGCTTCGATTTCTATTAGTAATATTTTCACACCATACTTAATGAAAATTGCTGAAGATGGTGGGATAGAAAATTCTTTAAGATTTGATAAAGGTTTAAAAAATGGATTGTACTTTTACCACGGTATTTTAACTAGTAAATCTGTTGGCGAATGGTTCGATTTAAAATATAGTGATATTAATCTACTTGTATTTTAAAAATAGTTTTTCACTCTAGATTTCTTCTAAATTTTTTAAATGAAATTAATACAACGTATTGGTTATTACTTTGGTGGTTTTTCTATTGGATTAGTTATTCTAGCATTTTTTTTAGGTGGAAAAAAACTTCTTGTGCTTATGGGCCAGATGCAAGAGTCTTAAAGAATATAAGTTCTAAACACATAGTGTATAGTAATATGCTTTTAGAAAATATTTCTGAAAATGAAATTGACACAACAGCAATTAATTTATTATTAAAAAAGGGAGATATAAACTTCTCGAAAAGCAAAACAAGACGTGAACCCTGTTCTATTTATGCCATAGAAGGCTATTTAAATGATAAAGAAGCTTTAGTTTTAGTTGAAAACTGTGATAGTATTGCTACAATCATCAATTTAGTTTTTGAAGAATGATGAAGCGAATTTTTGACTTCACTTTTGCCGTAACTGGATTAATTCTACTATTTCCTGTTTTAATTATTATTGCAATCGTTATAAAAATTGATTCTCGTGGTTCAGTATTGTTTATTCAAAGACGTGTGGGCAAAAACAATAAAGAATTTAATATATATAAATTCCGTACAATGCGCGTCCAATCTCAAAAAAGGGGCTTTTAACTATTGGAAACAATGACTTGAGAGTTACAAAAGTTGGATATTTCTTAAGGCGTTATAAAATTGATGAGTTTCCACAACTATTAAACATAATAAAAGGTAATATGAGTTTTGTGGGACCTAGACCTGAGCTTAGATATTATGTCAACTTTTATAAAGAAGAAGATCTAATTATATTTAGAGTTAGACCAGGTATTACCGGTTTAGCTTCGTTAAAATATAGAAATGAGGTTGAATTGTTAAAAAAAGCTAAAGACCCAGAAGCTTATTTTATTAACACTATTATTCCAGATAAACTTAGATATAACAAGCTTTATTTAAAAAAACAAAACTTCTTTTTCGATTTAAAACTTATTGGAACAACAATTATTAGAGTGATTTTTAAGTAGTTATCAACAAGTTCTAGGAATAACAGTTCTTTATTCCTACTTTTCAGATTAATTAACCAATAAATCTGTACTTCATCCAAATCCTTCTCAAATGCGCTACTCTTCAGAAAATCGTATAAAGCAATTATTAGATTACTCTGGTTTATTAAGATCAGATTCCGCATCTAAATTTCAATATAATTCTTATAATTTTCCAGATGAAACTATTTTAATAACAGGTGCAGCAGGCTCAGTTGGTAGTGGATTAACCAATCATTTACTAGTTTCTAATTTTAAAACATTAATATTAATTGATAATGCAGAAACACCTCTATTTTATCTAAAACGCGAAATTGAAACTAAGAAATTAAATAATGTAGAATTTATCTTAATGGACATAAGAGATGAAGAATATATGGAATGGATTTTTGAAACCTATAATCCGACATTAATTTTTCATACAGCGGCCTATAAACAAGTTACATTGATGGAGCAAAACCCATACGAGGCTGTAAAGTTAAACATTAATGCCACAAAATGTCTCGCCAAATTATCCGTCAAATATAGTGTGAAAAAATTCATATTCATTTCAACGGACAAAGCTATTACCCCAATTAACGTTATTGGTATGACTAAATTTATAGCAGAAAATTATTTAAAAACTTTAAATAATAATAGCACTACAATATTTTTGACCACTAGATTTGGAAATATATTTGGTTCTAATGGTTCGATAGTACCACTTTTCTTAAGGCAATTAGAAAATGGACAAAATTTAACGATTAAAGATAAAAAGGCAACCTATTTTTTTATTGACAAAAGAAAAGTATGTGATTTAATTTTGAAAGTTGCAATTATGAATAATAAACATTATGATTTAATTTCTTTTAATATGGAGGAACCTATTAAAATTATGGATCTTGCAAAAGTTATTGTATCATCAGTCAATAATGGATTAAAAAGCCCAGTTGAATTAACTAAACTTTCCTCTGAAGAAAAAATTAATGAATCTCTGCTCGCTAAAAATGAAAAACTAATTCCTAGCGTTGACAAAGATATTTATTATGTAGAAAATAAAGGTGATATAATGTTAAACCTGAAAGCCCTTAAAGACATCAATACTTCAATTAAAAATGAAGATGTTAAATTAATTTTGAAGAACATATGCTATTCTTAATCTAATTTTCTTCGTTTTTTTCTCTTTTTAAAAGTGATAGTTCTCTCCCTGTTTGTCCTGCTACCGACGTATTCTCTTCAGCTCGTCTAATTAAATATGGCATAACATCTTTTACTGGACCAAAAGGCATATATTTTGCAACATTGTATCCCATATGGGCTAAGTTGAAACTAATATGATCACTCATGCCATACAATTGCCCAAACCAAACTCTTGAATCATTATTAATAATCCCTTTTTTTGCCATTAAATCCATTAAAAGATATGAACTTTTTTCATTGTGGGTACCTGCAAATATGGACATGCAGTCTAAATTATCAATCATGTAATTAAGTGCTGTGTTAAAATTTTCATCTGTTGCTGCTTTATTTGTGCAAATAGGAGATTTATACTTTTTTTCCTCAGCTCTATCATTTTCTTTTTCCATGTATGCACCTCTTACCAATTTAAATCCCAAGTAATAGCCCTTAGATTTTGCAAGCTCATGCTGCTGCTTTAAAAAATCCATTCTATCATGCCGATACATCTGTAATGTATTGTAAACAATTGGCTTATCTGTATTGTACTTTTGCATCATATCATTCACAATTTCATCGGCCGCATTTTGGTACCAACTCTCTTCTGCATCTATTAAAATCGCAACGTCATGAGCTTTTGCTTTTTTACAAACTATATCAAAACGTTCAACTACTTTGTTCCATTCAACCTTTTCAATTTCATCAAATTCTTCGCCCTTATTTTTCTTTTCAAATAATTTAAACCGTCCAAACCCTGAAGGCTTAAAAACTGCTATAGGAATAGCATCTAGAGCTTTTGCAAAGTCAATGATATTTAAAACAATCGAAAGAGCATTATCAAACTCTTCTTCACTTTCCTTTCCTTCAACAGAATAATCCAACACAGAACTAACACCTTTTCCATACATTTTATCAATTACAGGCAAACAATCTTCTTCATTAACTCCACCGCAAAAATGATCAAAAACTGATGAGCGAATCAAACCTTCAATAGGCAAATTGGCTTTTAATGCAAAATTTGTCGCAGCAGTTCCAATTTTAACAAGTGGTTCAATTGAAATCATTTTAAATAAAAAGTAAGCACGCTCCAATTCTGAATCACTTTTTAAACTAAAAGCAATTTCAGTATTGTTGAAGATATCTCTATTAACCATTTCATTATGTTTTAAACAAAGATAATTATTGCTGAATTATCATTTTTGTTAAAATCTCCTTAATTTCGCAGTCAATTTAACCGATCTCAATTTATGGATTCCATAACTGCAAATAACGGAATAATTCATTTTAACGAATTATGTTACCCTTATCTAAATAGGCATATTAAAGAAAATAATTTTTCTAAAATTTTTATTTTAGTAGATGCAAACACACATAAATATTGCTTACCTCGACTTTTGGCTAATTTAGAAAGTAATCTGGTCATTGAAATTATTGAGATTGAAGCAGGAGAAATCTACAAAACAATTGACACTTGTGTAGGTGTTTGGAATACAATGTCTGAATTAGATGGAGATAGAAAAAGTTTGTTGATTAGCATTGGTGGTGGTGTTGTAACAGATTTAGGTGGTTTTGTAGCTTCTACTTTTAAACGAGGTATTGCTTACATAAATATCCCAACCTCATTGTTGGCAATGGTAGACGCTTCTGTTGGCGGAAAAACCGGAGTAGATTTGGGCACATTAAAAAACCAAATTGGTGTAATTAGTACTCCTGATATCGTATTAATAGATACACAATATTTAGATACGCTTCCTAAAGAACAAATGCGCTCTGGACTGGCTGAAATGCTGAAGCATGGTTTAATTACTGGGGAATCTTACTGGAATAAATTTGAAAATTTATCAGAATTAACATTAAGTGATTTAGATGATTTAATTTATGAATCAGTACTAATAAAAAAAGCTGTTGTTGATGAAGACCCTTTTGAAAGTGGTTTAAGAAAAACACTCAATTATGGTCATACTCTAGGACATGCCATTGAATCTTACTTTTTAAGTAGCACAAACAAAACTGACTTATTACATGGTGAAGCCATTGCAATTGGTATGATTTTGGCGAACTATATATCTACTAAATTATTAGGCTTTCCGGAAGAGAAAACAAATCACATCAAAAAATTATTTACCAAGTACTACGGTAAAGTTACATTTGAAAAAAGTGATTATAAACCAATAATAGAATTATTGAAATACGACAAAAAGAATTCTCACGGTAATATTAATTTTGTTTTACTTGAAGATATTGGAATTACAAAAATAGATTGCTTAGTTGAAGAAAAATTAATTCTAGAAGCTTTTGAATATTATGAGCAAACGTAAATTAGAATGATTATGTAATATTTTACTAATTTCATAAGCTAACTTTTATAGCTAAAACTTAAGCTCTTTTTCTTCTAAAAAACCTTTCTTTTCTGGAGCACCATAGTAACCATATTTAGCACCATAACCAAAATTTGATTGGTTAACATCGTTTACTACAAGCATCATACCATTCAACTTATCCTCATGATATAACTCCTTAGCAAAATTAAGCACTTTCTTCTCAGTATAATCTGCTCTAGTAACATATATAGTATACCCAGCATACTGACTAAATAATAATGTATCAGTAACTAACATTGATGGTGCAGTATCTACTATTACGTAGTCATACTCTTTTGATACTTTATCAAATAAATCTTTCAATCTATCACTCATCAATAATTCAGCTGGATTTGGTGGAACTTTACCAGAAATTAATAGATCTAAGTTTATATTATTTACCTCATGAGATTTTATAACTTGATTCAAAGAAATTGAATTATCTGACAAATATTCTGTCAAACCTATTTTGGCTATTTCTTCTTTTTGTGCATCTAAAATAGTATGTGTTTGAGGGTTCCTTACATCAGCACCAATTAAGAGTACTTTTTTACCAGTATTCCCAAAAGTAAGCGCCATATTTAAACTAACAAAAGACTTCCCTTCTCCGTTAATCGTTGAAGTTGTGAAAATCACATTACCATTGGGTTTATTAACCTCTCGCCTTCTTACATAATCCAAATTTGTCCTTACTATCCTAAAGGATTCTGATAATATAGATCTATCGTTACGTTCAACCAGTTTTCTATCACTTCCAGAAATCCGTGGAATTTCTCCAAGAACAGTAATGTTCTTAATTATCTTTTCTAAATCTTCCTTATTATGAATTTTATTATCCATAAAGTCTTTGACATAAAAGAAACCAAATGGAATTAATAAACCTGCTATAATTGACGCAAAATAAACTAAGGGTATTTTGGGTGCTACAGCAATATAACTAGAATGAGCTTTATCTATAATTTTTGCATTGGGTTGTGTAGATATTGTTGAAATAGTTGCTTCCTCACGTTTTTGCAAAAGATATAGATACAATGATTCTTTAATGCCTTGTTCTCTTTGAATATCTCTAGATTGTCTAACCTGACCAGGAACAGCATAAATTTTTGAACTGATTTTTGCAGATTGATTTTCAAGACTACTAATTTTAAGACCAATTGTTTTAGCCGAACTATTTATACTTTGACGTAAACTTCCTTTTACATTTTTAATTTGTTGATTTAAATTAACAATAATCGGGTTCTTTTCATTTGAACTTTTAAGTAACCTATCTCTTTCATCCAACAATTCATTGTACTTTAAAGCCAATGAGTTAATACCACCATCTGTTAAACCAACATTAGAAGGTATTCTATCAAAAGAATCATCACTAACTTGATTTTTCATAAAATTAATCATGTTAGACTGAGTCCTACTTTCAGCAAGCTCTTGTTCTGTTTGAGCGTTAGTTGTCAAGTATATATCTGCTTCTGAAGTTATATCCGTTAATTTATTACCTTTTTTAAATATTTCAATTTGACTATCTACCTCAGCCAGTTCAGAATTGATAAAATCAATTCTTTTATTAATAAATTCTGTCGCATAGGTTGATTTTAAATTTTTCTCATCTAAAGAAGTTTGTATATATTCATCTACCAACGTATTTATTATAGTTTTAGCTCTATTTGCTGAAGCATCATCTAATGATAAGTTGATTACTTTAGAAAATTCATCTGCGGGTGTTATAACAATTGAGCTCTTGTAACTTTCAGCAACAAGGTCTACAGGAATTATTTTAACATAAATAATTTGATCTATTAGGCTTAACAGATTTTTTGTGTTAGGTGTAATTACCATATCTCCAAAGGAAGTAGATATATTCTCTCCAAAAGATTTATCAATACCCTCTTCGTCTTCACCAAATAAGTATTTAAATGTGGTGTCAGAAGTTATACGTATACTAAAAAGAAAGTTAACTTTATTAATTAACGAATCAGACGATATGAAATTTAATTTTATTGGAGATTTTTCATTAGGAAAAAACTGGGTGTCATGAAATCTTCCTTTAGCAAAATGTTGAATATTAAGATTTAATTTTTCAACAACACCCGTCATTAATGTTCTTGATTGTAAAATTTCAATTTCGTCTTCAATTTGCGTTTCACCTGTACCAGATATTTGTCCTAAATCTTTGAGAATAGTTTCTGCTGGATTTGATATTTCATCATTTTGCATCAACATAATTTTTGAATACGCATTATATACAGGAGTTGCGTATCTCAAATGAAAAAAAGCTAATGTAAGGGTTAGAATACAACTTAACACAAACCATTTCCATTGTTTTGTGTAGGTGCGAATCATTTTTTTATATCAAAATCCTCACTTGAATTAGTAGTAGCTTCGCTTTTTTTTAGTTTTGGTATTGCCGCCATAAAATATTTGCTTAATTCCTTGTTAATATAATTACAGCTGAGGTAATAAGAACAGAAGCTATCGAAATCGCAGCATTAATCCTACCGTCAAAAAATGATTCACTTACCCCAGATTTATTAGGTTCAACATATACGATATCATTTTGAGTTAAGTAATATACTGGTGAATTAAAGATTTCTTTATTAGTCAAATCAATTCTTGTGAACGTTTTATTTCCATTAAAATCTCTAACGACCATAACATTAGTTCTTTTGGCTTTAGGTTTTAAATCACCTGCTAATGCTAATGCCTGCAGTAAGGTTACACGCTCTCCTGAAACTTCATATATTCCAGGGTTTCGTACTTCTCCATGAACAGATACTCGAAAATTTAAGATTCTAATGTTGACAATAGGATCTTTTAAATAGTCAGCAAGCTTTTCTTTAAAAAGATTTTTTGATTCTTCAACTGTAAGGCCTAGAATTTTAACTTTACCTAAAACAGGGTAATCTATATTACCTTCTATATCAACCAAATAGTCTATATACTCCAAACCACCATTTTGGGACTGACCTTTTAGTAAGTTAAATGGTCTTACTGCATCCAAGTCAAAAGTAGAAACATAAATACTGACAATATCATTTACTTTAAATCTTGGTGTGAATGTATCAGTATTTACTATCGTTTCAAAATCTTTAGCATTTTGAAAGTAAACTACGTTTTTCTAGATCCACATGAAGAAAATAGGAACGAAAAAACTATAAGATATAGTACTGCGAATCTTTTCTTAATAAAAAATGTATTCATTTAATAATGTATTTGGGGCTGTAATGTAAGCCAAGAATTACTGTTATAGTAACTACAAAGCTTCAAATTTAATCAATATAATGTTAATATCATACAATTAACATTATATTGACTCTACTATAATGACTTATATTCTACTTTATTTGATGTATTATTCTCTCTAATTCCTTTAGCTTTTTGATAAATTTTCACTCTTGAATCAAACTTCTCATATTCAGAGTTATTTGATTTATACTCAGGAATCAAGCTCTTCATCTTCATTACAATATTATTGTTTTGAAAACGATTTGTAATACACAACTCTTCAATCTCAGCTTTAATCTTATCATGGTCTAACTCACGAGTTTTACTTATCATTATTTTCTTATGATATGTAGATAACGTGTTTTCTCCGTTAGCTAAAAGCTCTTCATAAAGTTTTTCGCCTGGTCTAAGTCCAGTAATTTCAATATCAATATCTTTAGGATAACTTAGTCCTGATAATTTTATCATGTTCTTGGCAAGATCAAAAATCTTAACAGACTCTCCCATATCGAATATAAAAATCTCTCCTCCTTTACCCATAGTTCCAGCTTCTAAAACAAGACGTGAAGCTTCAGGAATAGTCATAAAATATCTAGTAATTTCTCTATCAGTTAATGTTAATGGACCGCCCTTTTCTATTTGCTTCTTAAACAAAGGAATTACAGAACCATTAGAGCCTAAAACATTTCCAAAACGCGTTGTAATAAATTTGGTTCTACTCTCTTTCTGCAAGCAAGAAATATACATTTCAGCCATTCTCTTAGTAGCTCCCATTACACTTGTTGGGTTAACAGCTTTATCAGTTGATACAAAAACAAACTTTTTAATATTGTAACGTGATGCAGTATCAGCTAATAATTTTGTTCCATTAACATTAATTTTAATTGCCTCATAAGGCGATTTTTCCATTAAAGGAACATGTTTGTAGGCCGCTGCATGAAACACCATTGTTGGCCTGTGTTCTTGAAAAACACTATCAATTCTTAAACCGTCTCTAATGTCAGCTACAATAGCTACAAAATTTCTTTTATTATTTCTTATTAATTCTTGTTGTAAATCATAAAGTGCAGACTCAGCTTGATCTATAAGAACCAATTTTTTAGCATCAAAATTTGCCAATTGTTTAACTAACTCACTTCCTATAGAACCAGCAGCACCAGTAATAACAATAGTCTCTCCATTAAACTCGTTTAACAAGTTTGGATTATCAATACTGATTGGAGCACGACCTAGTAAGTCTTCTACCTCAAACTGCTTAATTTGATTTGTATTTAATTCTCCATCAATCCATGTTTCAAATGGAGGTACTTTTTTAATTGCTATATCATAATTAATTAAGCTATCAACAAGAGAAATTAACCTACTTGAATCTATGCTTTGCGAAGCAATAATAATTTCGTCAATACCATTTGCAGAAACAAACTCATGATTTAACTTATCAAGTGTAAAAATTGGTGTTCCATTAATCAACTTCCCTTCTTTCTTCTTGTTGTCATCCATAAAACAAACAACATTATAACTTATTTTAGTATTGTTCAATAAAGCGTTATAAGTGATTAAACCAGAATCTCCAGCGCCATAAATAACAATATTCTTTGTAGATAACAACTGGAATTTCAACTGTTTATATAAAATTTTGAATAACAATCTAGACCCTGCTAAAGCTACAAAACTAAACAAAGCATGTGTAACTATAATTGATTTTGGAATTGTAAATTCAGGAATTAAATTTGTAACTCTATTTATTAAAATAAATAAAATAGACAATACAGCCATAGATACAACTGCCTTAAATACATTCATAACATCAGTAAATCCTGTATGACGAATGACACTTTTAAAAGAACCAACAGCTAAGAAGCTAATGGATGCTATAAGAAGAACTAAAGGAATTTGAATTGCCAGTTGACTTGAATCAAAATTAAAAGTAAAATTAAATCTCACACAATAAGCTAAAACAAAAGTGCTTAAAATGAGGGATAAATCTATACCAAAAACAAGCCATTTTGAGGCATATTTTTGCGAGTAGTGTGTAAAGTAATTTTTTATCATGAGTTTGGGATTTTTGATATTATATTTGAAATTCTTTCTAATTCATTCAATGTTAAATTTGAGCCACTAGGTAAACACAGCCCTCTTTCAAACAAATCTTCAGAAGTTCCATTACTAAAATGTAAATTATTTTTAAATACTGGTTGAACATGCATAGGTTTCCATAGAGGCCTGGATTCTATATCGTCTTTTAATAGTTCAAGACGAATACTTTCTCGCATTTCAAAAGATGGGGTTAAAATACATGTAATCCATCTGTTGCTATAAAAGCCATGTGGCTCTTCTAGGAATTCTATATGTTCTAATTTTCCTAAATTTTCTTTATAAAATTCAAAATTCTTACGTCGTGCATCAACTCTTTCATCTAAAACTTGAACTTGCCCCCTTCCTATACCTGCCAATACATTACTCATTCTATAATTGTAACCAATTGAAGAGTGCTCGTAATGAGGTGCATTATCTCTGGCTTGAGTAGATAAAAATATGGCTTTCTTTTTATAATCTTCGTTAGCTGCAATAAGCGCTCCACCACCTGAAGTTGTAATTATTTTATTTCCATTAAAAGATAAAATTCCTAGAGTACCTAAAGTACTACAAGGTTGCTTAAAGTAGTGACTGCCAAATGCTTCGGCACTATCCTCAACTACTGGAATATCATACTTTTTTGCTATCCTATTAATTTCATTAGCTTTATAAGGCATTCCATATAAGTGAACTGCTATAATTGCTTTTGGCTTTTTATACTTTTCAATCCTATCTTTAATAGCTATTTCAAGAAGTTCTGGAGACATGTTCCAAGTTTCTCTTTCACTATCGATAAATATAGGTGTTGCTCCTAAATACATAATTGGATTTGCAGATGCTGAAAAAGTAAAGCTTTGGCATAAAACCTCATCTCCTCTTGTAACATTAAGCAATTCTAATGCCAAATGTATTGAAGCCGTTCCAGAGCTAAGGGCTGCAACATATTTATCTCCTCCAAGATAATTGTTTATATCATCCTCGAATCCATCAACGTTAGGACCAAGTGGTGCAATCCAATTGGTATTAAACGCCTCTTCAACAAAACTGCGTTCTGTTCCTCCCATGTGAGGAGACGATAAATATATTTTTGTTTTTGTTAGCATAAATTTTTAAACTATATTAAAAACCAAAATTTGGTTAAAAAAATTTCATCCAGCTTAATATTTGTATTGCTATGATTCCCCCATTAAGAAAAGAAGTCAAAATCAATAATTAATATTCAAAACTTTCAAAACTTTATTTGTAAAAGTTACTTTGTATAGTCTATTACTAATGAGGGAATAGAATAACTATACATAATTCACCATTACAGTTAAAATCAATATTTTGCTACTAATCAATTTAACTTTGTGTTTTACGGTGTAAATTTAGTAATTGTTTTAATTGAACACATGTAGAATTTACATATTTCGCTAAAAGCATAATTAAAATCGGCTAACTACATAGCGAAAAAATTTGATGGATAATCTTGACATATTATCGATAATTGTTTCTTTAAAATATGCTTAAATTAGTGTTTTCATAGTGTAAATTATAAATAACTAGAGAATCAAAGAGGTATAATCTTAAAAAAACTACTAATTAATTAATACCGCTAAGATGAAGTGTAATTTTGCGATACAACTCTTCAGAAAAATGCGTAGCACCCTTACTAGATAAATGGGTAAAATCCTTCCAATTACTAGTATCATATATATTTATAAAATCAGAATAATCATAATATATTAAACCTTTAGATTTGAAGTAATTATTAGTGTTTAGACGTAATTTATCATCATTCTTTTTTAGTGTTGGAGAAGTAAAGAAAACAAGGTTAGAGTTATTGCTTTTGCATTTGTCTCTAATTAAAGTAATACATTTATCTACAAGGGAATTAGGAGTTTCTGAGGAAGATTCATTTACAAACTCTGCAAAATCGGTCTTTGCAATTAATTTATTAAAAATTTGTTCTTGCTCAATACTTGGGGTTATTGGGTCATAACCATAGTACTCTTTATAATCATGATTTGGAGATATATAATTCTTTACTGCCCCTAAAACTTTTCCATTATATTTATAACAATTAAAAATTTTTGATAACCAAACTTCTTTTGGAAACACATCTTTAATAAAACTTTCAATATCTTTATTTCTTCCTATTAAATTTTTAAGTCCCATAACATCTCCACCATCATAATCTTCGTTAAACAAGGTGCTTTGATCTATATGCACCAATATAATTTGGTTTTTCTTTTAAACTTGAAATAAGTGCTGCACTATAAGCAATTTTAGTACCATCTGCCCCTGTGTTAAAAGAAAGCGAATCCATCACTTTAACATCAACATGATGATTAGCTCTTGAACTGCCAAAGGTTAATAAATTCACAGAATCTTTTAATAATAAAAAATGATTTACTTTACCTACACTTTGCCCTGTAAAAACCTTTTGATCTAGCAACTTAAGCCCACTACAAACTAATCTATCTGCAACAAAAAAAGTAAACCTATGAGTAATAAAAATTTTAAAGATTTTTTCATCTAAAATTGAAAATAAATAAAGTTGTTAGAACTAGAAAAGAACAATATTATGTTTATCAAAATAAAATTTGATAGAATAACATATGTTATGGGCTTTAATGAAGACCCAAGATTTTCTAAGGGTACATCCTTTTTAAACAATATAATGTCAAAAATAAGTGCAAATGTGAGTCCATAAAGCAAAATTACAAGACTATTTAAATCGCCAACATATGGCATTAAATACGATCCTGTAAATAATTTAGTAAATATTATGGCAGAATCGTCAAAACTTAGCGCCCTGAAGAATATCCAAATAAAACTAACTATAAAAAATATAATTATATTGTTAATCACATTATACTTTTTTGGTATTAAGCTGAATCTTTTTTCAATACCTAGCAATATACCATGAATAGCGCCCCATATTACAAAATTCCAAGAACTACCGTGCCATAATCCACCCAATAACATGGTAATAAACAAATTTCGATATTGCATTTTAACACCATTCCTATTACCTCCTAGAGGTATATATAAATAGTCTCTTAGCCAACCTGATAGTGAAATATGCCAACGTCTCCAAAACTCTGTTATCGATACAGAAAAATAAGGCAAATTAAAATTTCTTTTAAAATCAAACCCTAATAGTTTTGCCGTACCAATAGCAATGTCAGAATAACCACTAAAGTCAAAATATATTTGGAAAGAATACAAGATAACAGCCATTAATATACTTGATGCATTATGTATATCTGGTTCATTATATATATTATCTATAACAACACCTATAGCATCTGCTACAACTACTTTTCTAAAAAAACCTATCAATATTTGAAAAAAACCATCTTTAAATCGTCTATGATCCCATTCTCTACTTCTCTCTATCTGAGGTATTAAATTTGATGCTCTTTCTATAGGTCCTGCCACTAGCTGCGGAAACAGACTAACAAACGTAGCAAAATCAATAAAATTTCTTGTAGGCTTTATTTCTCCTCTATATATATCTATTGAGTAAGACATTGTTTGAAAGGTGTAAAAAGAAATACCAACTGGCAGAATAATGTTTAAGGTAGATATTGACATTTCATACCCAAATGCAGACCATAGAGACAGCCATGAATCTATAAAGAAATTAAAATATTTGAAAGTAGCTAATAACCCTAAATTAGTAATTAAGCTAAAAATAAGGAAAAACTTTTTTCTTGTTTCAGATTTAGAAATTTGAATTCCGAGACAATAGTCTACAATAGTTGAAAACGCAATGAGTGACAGAAATCTCCAATCCCACCACCCATAAAATACATAACTTGCTATTAACAATAAAACATTTTGTAAATTAAAATGTTTTTTAGGAATAATCCAATACAATGTAAAAACCGTTGGAAAAAAAATTAAGAAAGCAAGAGAGTTAAAAATCATAGATCTGAAACGAGAATTTTTTTGCGATGCAAATTAACTACATATTATTGATAACTAAAAAACATAAAACCCATATTTATTCAAACTAAAATAATGATATAAAAAAATTGGTTTTCATTTTACTTTTATAATTTATCATTAAATGATTTATGCTTTGAAAGCAAATATATACATTTAACTGTGTTTTTATACTTTTTATCGATTATTTTTAACTATTTCTGTGTTTATGTAGTATTAAACTTTCTTTTTAATGGTGCGTTGCTATTAAAGCATCAATATCTTATTATAATTTTTGTGTTGTATAGATAATAACCACTTTTCATCGATTTAAACCTCAAGTATTCATAATATTATGATTTTCATCGTTAAAAACAACTCCTTTATATAATTATCCTAATTCTTACAATATTTTTTCACATATTTGCACCAGATTAAAAAAATAAACCCAAATCAAATGATTGACAAACTACAAAACAAAACCGTACTTGTTACTGGTGGCGCTGGATTTATAGGTTCTAACCTTTGTGAAACTTTATTAGCAAACTATGTTAAAGTGGTTTGCCTTGATAATTTCTCTACAGGAAAAAGAAAAAATATTGAACCTTTCTTAAAAAATACCGAGTTTACGTTAATAGAAGGTGATATTAGAAATCTAGAAGATTGCCATAAAGCATGCCAAGGAGTAGATTTTATTCTACACGAAGCAGCTTTAGGTTCAGTACCTAGATCAATAAATGATCCTGTTACTACTAACGATGTTAATGTGTCGGGGTTCTTAAATATGCTTGTAGCAGCAAGAGATGCTAAAGTAAAACGTTTTGTATATGCAGCAAGTTCATCTACTTATGGTGACCATGAGGCTCTTCCTAAAGTAGAAGATGTTATTGGTAAACCATTATCCCCATATGCTATAACTAAATATGTTAATGAGCTATACGCTGATATTTTTCATACTACTTATGATTTAGATACCATAGGTTTAAGATATTTCAATGTTTTTGGAAAAAGACAAGATCCTAATGGTGCTTACGCTGCAGTAATTCCTTTATTTGTAAAACAGTTCATTAATCATGAATCACCTATGATTAATGGTGATGGTATGTATTCACGTGATTTTACTTACATTGATAATGTAGTGCAAATGAATCTTAGAGCGATTACAACTGAAAACAAAGATGCTTTAAACAATGTTTATAACTGTGCATATGGTGAAAGAACAACACTACTTGAATTAACCAGTTTATTAAAAAAATATCTCACAGAGTTTGATGTAAAAATCAAAGATGTTGAAATTAAACATAGAGATAACCGAGCTGGTGATATACCTCATTCTTTAGCTTCTATTGATAAAGCAAAACAATTACTAAATTATGACCCTAAATTTGATATTAGTAGCGGATTGAAAGATGCTGTATCATGGTATTGGGAAAACCTATAAATATATGTTGGTCAAAAATATTTGTTGCATTGGAGCAGGATATGTTGGTGGTCCAACTATGGCCGTAATTGCAAAGAAAAACCCAAATATTAAAGTCACTATAGTTGACATAAATTCTAAGCGTATAGAAGCTTGGAATAATGATGATTTATCTAAACTTCCTATATATGAACCTGGTTTGGCAGATATAGTAAAAGAGACTAGAAATAAAAATTTATTTTTCTCTACTGATATTGATGATGCTATTGAAAATTCTGAAATGATATTTATTTCAGTAAATACACCTACCAAAACTTATGGTAAAGGAAAAGGTATGGCAGCTGATTTAAAATATGTAGAGCTTTGTGCTAGAAATATTGCTAAAGTTGCGACCAAAGACAAAATAGTAGTTGAAAAGTCTACACTACCTGTTAGAACAGCAGAAGCTATAAAAAATATATTGCATAATACAGGAAGTGATATTAATTTCCACGTTCTTTCAAATCCAGAGTTTTTAGCCGAAGGAACTGCTATAGACGATTTGTTAAATCCTGACCGTGTATTAATTGGAGGAGAATCAGATAAAGCAATTGAAAGTTTAGCTAAGGTTTATGAAAGTTGGGTTTCACAAGATAAAATTTTACGAACAAATGTCTGGTCGTCTGAACTTTCGAAACTAACAGCAAATGCTTTTTTAGCTCAAAGAGTTTCATCTATTAATGCTATTTCAGAATTATGTGAAAAAACAGGAGCTAATGTAACTGAAGTTGCAAAAGCAATTGGTATGGATTCAAGAATAGGTTCTAAATTTTTAAAAGCTTCAGTTGGTTTTGGAGGGTCCTGTTTTCAAAAAGATATTTTAAATTTAGTGTATATTGCTCGAAGTTATAATTTGCATGAAGTTGCAGACTATTGGGAACAAGTAGTATTAATGAACAATTACCAAAAAAGACGTTTTTCAGACAGATTGATTAAAACATTATATAATACTGTTTCTGGAAAAAAAATAGCAGTTTTGGGTTGGGCCTTTAAAAAGGACACGAATGATACTAGAGAATCTCCTTCTATTTATGTAACAGACTATTTGTTGAATGAACAGGCAAGTATTTCTGTCTTTGATCCTAGAGTTTCAAAAGAAAAAGTTCTTGCAGATATTGATAATCTAAGTACTCGAACTAAAGAAGAAAACGCCTTAGAAATTACTTATAGTAATTCACCCTATGATTGCACCAAAGATGCCCACGCCGTTGCAATTTTAACAGAATGGGATGAATTTATGGACTATGACTGGAAAAGAATTTACAAGGAAATGAAAAAACCTGCTTTTATTTTTGATGGCAGAAATATATTAGATAAACATAAAATGAATAAGATTGGATTTGAATATTATTCAATCGGACAATAAATTAATAAAAATGAATAAAGACAAAATTGCCGTTATTGGGCTAGGATATGTTGGTCTGCCTTTGGCTAGACTTTTTGCAACAAAATTTAACGTTGTTGGTTTCGACATTAATCAAGGTAGAGTTGCTGAACTCTCTAAAGGAAATGATGCAACTTTAGAAGTTGAACCTGAAGTTTTAAAATCTGTTTTAAAAGAAGAACAAAATGATGAAAATGGATTGATCTGTTCATCAAATTTAGATGACATTAAAGATTGCAATTACTACGTTGTAACAGTACCTACACCTATTGATAAAAACAACAGACCAGATTTAACACCGCTTTACAAGTCAAGTGAAACTGTAGGTAATGTTTTAAAAAAAGGAGATATTGTTATTTACGAATCTACTGTTTATCCCGGTGTAACAGAAGATGAATGCATTCCTGTATTAGAAAAAGTAAGTGGTTTAAAATTCAATGAAGACTTTTTTGCAGGCTATTCTCCAGAAAGAATTAATCCAGGAGATAAATTACATACTGTTGAAAAAATTCTTAAAGTTACTGCAGGGTCAACTCCTGAAGTTGGTAAAAAAGTAGATGCATTATATGCAAGCGTAATTACAGCTGGAACTCACCTAGCGCCTACTATTAAAGTTGCTGAGGCAGCAAAAGTTATTGAAAACTCTCAAAGAGATATAAATATTGCCTTTGTAAATGAATTAGCCAAAATCTTTAACCTGATGGATATTGATACACATTCTGTTTTAGAGGCTGCGGGTACAAAATGGAACTTTCTTCCATTTAAACCTGGTTTAGTTGGTGGACATTGTATAGGTGTTGATCCATATTATTTAGCTCAAAAAGCTCAAGAGGTTGGATACCACCCTGAGATTATTTTAGCAGGGAGACGTGTTAATGATGGTATGGGGCAATATGTTGCTTCAGAAATCATTAAGCTGATGGTACAAAAAGATATTAGAATTAAAGATGCGAAAATTTTAGCTCTAGGTATAACATTTAAGGAAAACTGTCCAGATGTTAGAAATACTAAGGCTGTAGATGTTATTGACCAACTAAAAGGTTATGGAACCAATGTTACGGTATATGACCCGTGGGCGAACCCTGATGAAGTGAAACACGAATACAACTTAAACACTACTCAAAAGCTTCCTAATGAAAAATTTGATGCGATAGTATTAACTGTTTCTCATAATGAGTTTTTAGGTTTAAATTTAAGTGAATTGTTAAACGCTAAAGGTATTATCTATGATGTAAAAGGCGTTTTAACCAAAGACGTTGATGGTAGACTCTAGCAAAAAATAATCAGTATTACAAAGATAGTTTCTGAATTTTTGGTGAATTGAATTGTTTTTTAAGTTATTAATTATGGTATCCTGTTTAGTTGAATATAAAAATATTCCACATCTAAATCAGCTATATGCTGGATTTAGTGAACTTCAACAAGCAAATATTATAGATTTAACATTTACGACTGAATTATCTACTTCAGAAATTAAAAACATTCCTGTGATTAAAGTCATTATAAATGACGAAATAATTATTTATTATGACACCTTGGATGGATTAAACTGGATAAATGGCAGCTTGACTGAAAATTTAACTTTTTTTTCGGATACATTTGAATGTGATTATTACTTTAAGAGAAGTTATACTGGGATTTTAGATGAAAAATCAAAATTCCCAGTATTTCCTTTAGGATTAAACTTTGGCGTTAACTTTATCCGCCCTTTTGGTAGAAGCTTAAAAGAAAGACTTATAACTTCATTAAAGAAGAGAAAATTTATTATTAACTTATTCAAGATTAACTCCTATAACATAACAGCCAACTCTTTATCTCATTATCCAGATATAGATTTAAATAATGTTAATATACTATTCTCTGCAAGACTATGGAATCCAGGTTCTGCTAAAAATGAAGCTAGTAGAATTCATCGAGAACAGATAAATGAAATCAGGATA
Source organism: Jejuia sp. G7-7 (assembly GCF_055808955.1). Lineage (NCBI taxonomy): Bacteria > Pseudomonadati > Bacteroidota > Flavobacteriia > Flavobacteriales > Flavobacteriaceae > Jejuia > Jejuia sp. G7-7. The sequence continues at coordinate 680,503 of NZ_JBVVSZ010000001.1, read as the reverse complement.
GAAACGGTTAAAAGGTTAAGAAACACTTTTGGAAATAGTTTTATTGGAGGAATAGCTAAAGACGAATACTCATCTTCCATTTTAGAAGACGAGTACCTCTTGCCTTTTCAATTTACAAATAGAGAAAACTATTTAAACATCATGAAAAATTGTGCAATTTGTATTGCTACAACTGGATTACATGATTCTACAGGATGGAAACTTTCAGAGTATGTAGCTGCATCTAGAGCAATTATTACTGAACCTCTGCACTTTGAAGTTCCTGGAGATTTTAAACAAAACCAAAACTTTAAGGTTTTTAATTCTGTTGATGATTTAATTAGCAATGTTAGTTATTTATTAGAAAATAAAAATGAATTAAGCACTATGATGTTTTCTAATTATAAATATTATAATCTTAATTTAAGACCAGATATGCTTATTCATAATACTTTAAAAAAGGTGTTTTAATAAATTGCCTTTTAATTAATAAAAAAACTCCTGTAATTTTAAAATTACAGGAGTTTTTTTAGTTTAAATTTGTTTTTATGCTTGTTGTTGTAAATCAACCAAATTTAAATATTCTTCAATATTAGTATATCCGTCACCATCCAAATCTAAAGAACTATCATCTACATTTGGATCAAGCTTCATACCAATTTCCCAAACATCAGGCATACCATCTCTATCGGTATCATAATTTTCATCTCTTACAGAGGTTGGTAATTCAGGATATATTAACTGAGATTTATCAGTAGTTTTTTTATAACGTTGATCTGGTGTTAAAGATTCACTTCCTCCATTTTCAGCATCTCTAATATACATAGCATCTACTTCATCTAAATAAAAACCTTTAGAACCATCTGCATTTAAATAATTGTTGGCTCCTGAGTCACTAAGTACAGATCTAAATCCATCTTCAGGTGATGTTATAGTTAATGGTCCTAAATCTGGAAGTTTTCCAGTTAACCTATATAAACTTTTATTAAAATCACTTGTTGTTTGCCTAGCTTCATACCACAAAACAACGTTATTCCAGTTATCATCACCAGCTTTAACATCATGCCATTCATCAGTAATAATATTATTTGCCATGTGAACCTTTGGAGAATTAAAACTTGATACAGCACCTAAATAAGTTCCTAATTGAATATTTCCACCATAAGGAGCGTAAGACATAGCTCCTCCCTTATAGTAATTACCAATTACATTAGTTTTACTATCATTAAATAAACTAGACAACCTATGTAAATAATTATAAACAACATTATTGATTACTTCAGCATTAGCATTACCTGAAACATTAGGAAAACGATGTGATATATTTATAAAAAGGTTATCTAATACACTATTATCTCCAGCTAGAACAGACCTGTCATCCTTTACTGCAACTGCTCCAACTAACATACCAGTAGTTGCATCCCCTACAATTGAACGTGAAAATGTTATATTTCCTTGACCATTAGCTTGATCGTTATTATCTTGAAAGGCAACACAAGAAGTACCAACAACATATCTAAACGAGCAATGGTCTATAATTGCATTATTACTTCCAGATCCAGTAAAAGCGGCACCTACTGTACCAATAGTTTCACCATTGTACTGCCGTAAAATCTTAAACCAGTTGGTATTAACAATTCTTATATACCTCATTATATAGTTTTCTACATTTAAAAAACCTACTGTTGGAGACTCTATTGTAATACCTCCCTCTGGTGCAGTTTGACCTGCTAATGTAAAGTTACTGTTTTCAACACCAAGTGTTAGGTAGTTGTCTAATTCAATAGTTCCTGAAACATCAAATACTATTATTCTAGGATATGTTTGTTTCAATGCCCATCTAAGCGTACCTTCTTGCTCTCCACCATCTAAAGTAGTTACGTGTAATACTTTACCACCTCTACCACCAGTAGTATAAGCTCCTGCTCCTTCTGCTCTAGGAAAAGCCCTTAATTCAGTTGAAACAATTTCATCTTTTACAATATTACTTTCATCATCTTCATCTTCAACTTCATCTTCATCTTCTGGTGTAGCTTCATCCTCAGTATTATCAGTTTCTTCTACTTGAACTTGATCTGGTTCTAAATAAATTATATCATTAGTACATGAAAAAGCAAACGTTATACTAATTAATAAAACAGCTAGCATGGTTAATTTGTAATTAATTCTTAGGGCAAAAATAGTAATCATGATTTTAGATTTTGGGGTAAACAATTTTTTTACAGGGCAATAATAGAATTATTATCGCCCAAATACATTTTTTTCGGTAAAAAGCTACATGCAAAACATTATTAATCGATTAAAAGCAAAATATATCGTTAAAGTGTAATTTTGAAGAATTTTTACTTACTCCTTATACGAGTAGTTTATATGTTTGGATTTCTTAGAAGATATTTTTTTTACAATTAAAGAGTATATGATTAAAAGCTTAAAGACAATCTGTGACAATAAGCAGTATAAATAATTAATTTTAAAGCTAAAAGCTTAGTATTTTAAGCTGATTATTAGTAATTCAGTAGCTTGTATTAATACATATGTTTTATCGATAATAATGACCATTCATTTTGGAAATTATAAGCTATTCTATCATTAGACAGAATAATATCATATTTCATCTAAATATTTTTTTATTGAAAATTTAAAAATAATATTTGAGAAAATAATGTCCCAATGAAACGAGAAAGACTTTACCAACTAGATTTAATCAGGTTCTTAGCAGCACTTTATGTTGTTTTTTACCATTACTGTTTTAGAGGTTATTACAAAAACAATTTTTCTGATATCCAATATCAGGATATGGAATTTTTTCAAAATATGGGTATTTAGGTGTCGACCTATTTTTTATAATAAGTGGCTTTGTGATACTCATGTCTGCAATGAACTCGAATATTTTAGCTTTCATAATTTCAAGAATTAGTAGATTATATCCAGCATATTGGATATGCTTAGCTTTAACAGCTATTGTTATTTATTTTTTTGGAAGTGAAATATTTCAATTCACTCCATTTGTTTTTTACTAATCTTACTATGTTTAATGGTTTTTTTGAAATACCTTATGTAGATGGTGTTTACTGGTCTTTGCTGGTTGAATTAAAGTTTTACATTTTAATTGGAATACTGCTTTTATTTAAAAAATAAAGTATTTAAAAATTTTTATGTTTGCTTGGTTAACTCTTTCTTATTATTATTACTTCGCTTCTAGTAATGATTGGAATATATTTCTATCAATTACCAATCGTTTTTTTATTCCTTCGTGGAATTCTTATTTTGTAGCAGGTATGCTTTTTTCTATCTTGGAAAGATCATAAAATAAAAGATAAAATTATTCCCTTAATATTTTGTTTAACTTTGTCTATAATGTATGCTGAGAAAAAATATGTTTATTTAAACAAGGCTTACGATGATAGTTTTTCATTATATGTTATAATATGGTTCATTGTTTTATTTTATACATTCTTTTTTCTTTTAAGTTGTAGAAAATTAAATTTCTTGAACAAATCAATGTTTCTTAAACTAGGTGTTCTTACATATCCTTTATATCTTTTACACCAATTTATCGGTTATATTATTTTAAATCACTTTAATGGAACTATCAATAAATACGTTTTATTACTTATAACCATATCAATTATGTTATATGGTTCATATTTTATAAGTACCAAGTTGGAAAAACCTTTTGCATTAAGTATAAAGAAAAAGTTAAAAGAAATAAGCCAAAAAATATTGTCAGGTAAAGCTCTAGAAAGTAAAACTTAATGAATAAAAATAGGATTTATCTTATGAATAAATATAAGATTTATCAAAACAATGTGGTTTTGAAATAAAAACAAAGACTATCTCCCATCTTTTAATCATATTTGCACATGAAAAATATTTTGAATGTTGAATTTATAAATCATTAAATATTTATTGCTAAGGTTAGCCTCGCCATCTATGAACGTTAATTTGTCAAACAAATTACTTCTGATGGTTTTGTAACTTAAGTAAACTAATACCCAAAATCTTGAACCTAAACCTAAAAAAATAGCCTACAACAATCCAATGATCATTAATATGATGATTGTTGCATCTGTCTCATTAATTTCTTCTTTAGTAGGTTTTTTTAAAGAATTACTTATAGGAAGTACTTATGGCCTTTCTGAGTTTTTAGATACTTTTGCCTTAGCTATTTTAATTCCTGCATTCATTCAAAATGTTTTTGTTGGCGCAGTAAAAAATATTTTTATTCCAAATTACATAGCAGAACAAAAAACAACCAAACAAATTAAAGAATTTCAATTATTAGTTTTGGGAATAATTACTGTAATAATTGTTTTCTTTCTTATTATTGTTTTAATTTTTAACAACTTCTTATTACAGGCTTTATTTGATAATCATACAGAATCGTATTACGACCTTATAAAGGTTCAGTTATATATATTACTCCCATGTCTTTTCTTTTGGGGGTATAGCGGTTTTTTAAGTGCACTATTAGAAATATCTAACAAATTTTTATTTACATCTATTTCTCCAATTTTCGTTTCGGTTATTACCATTATTAATGTTGTTTTTTTTAAAGATGCCTTAGGTGATAAAGTTCTAGCTGTAAGTATTTTAATTGGATGTTTTTCAAGTTTTTTGTACTTATGGATTGGTGCCTACTATTACAAGCTAATTAAGGTTAAAAAAATTATTATATTTTCAATTAATGATAACATGAGAATGATGCTGAAACAAATTCCTGCAAAAACTGTTTCAGGGCTTTTAACAGGTATAAACCCTTTTGTTGATCAAATTTTTGCAGTTCAATTGGCTATTGGCTCAATTACGGCTCTTAATTATGGTAATAAAATTCCTCAATTTGGAGTATCAATTGCAATGATAGCAATTGGCAATGTATTACTTCCTCATTTTTCAAAATCAATAACTGACGATATAAAAAAGGCATATAAAGAGCTGTTTAAAATTTTAACAGGTGTCTTTTTAGCCTCCTCTGTGGTTATTTTAGTGCTTACCTATTTTTCTCAAGACATAATTTATTATACTTTTGAACGAGGTGAATTTGATAGTGGAGATACAGCTATAGTCGGTAAACTTCAACAAATATTTTTTATACAAGTACCATTCTTTATCTGTACATTAATTTTAGTTAAATTTTTAACTAGTATCAATAAAAATAATTTTATGGCTTTAATATCATTGATTAATTTAATTGTTAATCTAGTATTAAATTATATTTTGATCAAAACCCATGGAGTATATGGTATTGCGTTAAGTACAACATTTGTTTTGATAATTAGTGGATTAATCTATTTTGGATATACTTATCATAATTATAAATTAACCAAGCAAACCTCTATTACAAATGAATAATAAAACCATTGCTTTTGTAATTCCAAGTTTAGGCCCTGGTGGGGCTGAACGTGTTGTGGTTTCACTAGCAAACATGTTATGCAATAAATATAATATTGTTTTAATTTTATTATATAAAGAGCAAAATATACTTTACGATATTGATAGAAGAATCACAATTCATTATTGTGCAGAATATTTACAACAAAGCAATAGTTTTATACAAGCTTTAAAAATCACAATGAAAACATCAAGACTATATCTAAGTTTGTAAAAAACGAAAATATAGATATCCTTATTGGTTTTACTACTACATGTAACATTTTAAGCGTTATTTGTTCCAAAAAATAAATTACCATCTATCATTAGTGATCGTTCAAATCCGTATGTGACTAAACTAAGTAAGTTTTGGAGAACCGTTAGATATATAGTTTATCCAATGAGCAATTATTTGGTTGTTCAATCTCAATTAAGTAAAGAGTTTTATTCTCATTTAAAAGATAATAAATTAAAAATTCTTCCTAATCCTCTATCCAAAAAATTAGTAGAAAAGAAAAATAATTTAGTTAAAAAAGAAAATATTATTTTATATGTTGCTCGACTAGATGCTAATAAGTCCCAAGATATTCTTTTGAAAGCCTTTGCAAATTTAAACAATAATGACTGGAAACTTGTTTTAGTAGGTGATGGATTCAAAAGAGAATATTATGAAAATTTAACCAAAACCCTTAGTCTTGAAGACAAAGTGATTTTTACAGGAAGAATTAATAACCAGAAGAATATTACAATCAAGCTAAAATTTTTGCATTTACATCAAAATCAGAAGGATTTCCTAATGCATTGATTGAAGCATTATTTTTGGATTACCTTGCATTTCAACAAATTGTCCCTCCGGACCTTCAGAACTAATAAGTGATGGAGAAAACGGTTTTTTAATACCAGTTGATGATTATAAATTATTAACTAAAAAATTAAACTATTTAATTAAAAACAACGATGTTAGGCTTAAAATGTCTAAAAAAGCGAATTTAACAGCACAAAAGTTCCATATTGATTCGGTTTCAGAATCTTGGGAAAAACTTATAGCAAGTTTAATTTAAGTAATGAAAATATTAAAATACATAATACTAGCTCTTATCATTCTTAATATCCCAGAGATTGTTGTTAGAAACCTAGGGACTGCTTTAGGAACCGTAACTAGTTATTCCGTTTTTCTATTTATCATAATTTACTATTTATTCGTTAAAGATCGAGGCAGTTTAAACAAACCTTTATTTATTGTTGGTACTTTATATTATCTCATCTCAAGTTTTCAAAGTCAATATGAACTTTTAGAGATTACAATTCATGCTGTTAAGTTTTTTATAGCTTTAATTGGTTTGAATGAATTAGTTAAGCATACAACCGTTAAAGAAATGTCCTATTTTTTTACAATAGGTAGTATTAGTGTTATTTTACATCCTTGGCTATTTGAAGATAATTTTTATGGTAGGTATAGTGGTTTTTACTTTAACCCTAATGTTGCAGGATATATAGCTATGACTTCATTTGCCTTAACATTTTCTTATAAAAAAGGCTTACTAAAAACAGGAAAAACTTTAGCATCCAGCTTAGGAGGATTAATGACCTTTTCGAGAACATTTGTAGCCATGTGGGTTTTAATGAATTTACTTTCAATAAAGCATAATATTAAAAATATTAAAATACTTGGATATGGAGTAATAGTAGTAATAGTAGTTTTTTCTCTTAAAGAAGTATTAGATCTAAATGTAAAACGTATTGATGAATTTTCGGCGTTGGTTTCAAACGATAAGAAGGGAGCCGAAGGTTTAACTAAAGATTCACGGTCAGATACTTGGAGCCACTACTATGATTATATATACAAAAAACCAATCATTGGTAATGGTTTTCATTATTTCCAAGGCGGTCATATCGGATCAGTACAAATAGGAGTTCATAATTCTTTTTTATTAATCCTTGGCGAGGCTGGAGTTTTACCGTTTTCAATATTTGTATTCTATTTTATTTACTTGTTGATAAAGTCTTACAAATTTTTTAAAGAAGCACCTTACTTATTTATGATGACTCTGGCTTTAATAGCAACACTAATGGCAGATCATGGTTACTTTTACATACACATATTTCCGTTAGTAACCCTATGGATACATCATCAAATAGTACTAGAAAAGAAACAAAAACTATTAACGTAAAAAGAAAAGCTTTATGTGTGGCATATACATAACCAACATAGATTATAAAAAAGAAACAATTGTTAATAAGCTTGATAAAATCAAGTTTAGAGGTCCAGACAATACTGGTGTTGAAAAAATAAATAACATTTCCCTTGGTCATCTAAGGTTATCAATTTTAGATCTTAATAACAGATCTCATCAACCAATGGTTTTTAACAACCTTTCCATTACGTTTAATGGTGAGATATATAACTATGAAACCATAAAAGAAGAATTAATTACATTGGGCTATAGTTTTGATACTGAAAGTGATACTGAAGTATTACTTAAAGCTTACCATGAGTGGGGTAAAAACTTTCTTGAAAAGTTAAACGGAATGTTTGCTTTTTCTATTTACGACACTAAGAAAAACACTATTTTTTCTGCCAGAGACAGATTAGGAGTTAAGCCTTTTTATTACTACTGGAATGAAGGCGTTTTTGAAATTTGTAGCCAGCTAAGACCCTTAATAAACGAAAAAAGCACAGTTAATAAGCAAGCTATAAGTATTTTTCTTGATTGCGGATACATCCCTAGTCCATATTCAGCTATAGAAAATATTTTTAAATTACCTCCAGGTAATTATATGGAAATTGATTTAAATAAAAATCAATTTTCAATAACACCATATTGGGATTTAAAGAAAGTTGATTTAACGACAGCAAGTTATGAAGATGCCAAGGAAGAGGTTCATGAGCTTCTAAAAGATGCCGTAAAAATTCGTTTAAGATCAGATGTTCCTATTGGTTCATTTTTATCTGGCGGAATAGACTCTGCTCTAGTTTCGGCAATAGCGTCAAAAATTTCAGAAGATCCTATTAATACATTTTCAATTGGTTTTGAAGATCCTAGATATGATGAAAGTAAGATTGCCGAACAATATGCAGAAATTTTAAATACAAATCATAAATCCATTGTTTGTAAAATTGAAGACGTTCTAAATTTAATACCAAATTATATTGATGTTTATGACGAGCCATTTGCTGATAGCTCTGGTTTACCATCATTATTATTAAATTCTGTTACTAAGCAACATGTAACAGTAGCGCTTTCAGGTGATGGTGGTGACGAAAGCTTTTTAGGCTACAATTATTTTTCATTTCTTAAAAAGAATAAAGCAATTTTCACACTCCCTTTAAGTATAAGAAAACTAATTATTGGAATCAAAGGACTAGATTTAATAAGACTATTAACAAAAAAAAATATACCTAAAAAGCTATTTGCAACCAAAGGTATTAATCAATATATCATTGGTCATTTTACAGGTTACGATAGTTTTCAAGAAAAAAGATTTACAAGTTGGCTTAAGCATTATTCTAGTTTTAAATTACATGCCAAACATTACCTTCAAAGAGCAGCAGATTTGAATATTAAACTTTGGTTAGAAAATGATAGCAACGTAAAGGTTGACAGAGCAAGCATGGCATATTCTGTTGAAGTAAGAAGCCCTTTCTTAGATTATAGGGTTGTAGAAAAAGCCAGAACTCTTCCAGTTGATTATAGGTTCAGAAACAATACAAGAAAGAAAATTCTTAGAGATATATTGAGTGAATATATTCCTGAAGATGTATTTGATCAACCCAAAAAAGGGTTTAGTATCCCTCTAGGAAATTGGATGAGAAACGAACTTAAAGATGAAATTTTAAATAATCTCGATGATGACTTTTTAAATTTTGTACCTAATTTAAATACTAAAAAATTTAAAAAAATATTAGATAGCCATATGCAAAAGCATATGGACTATAAAACCAACATTTGGAAATTATACGTACTACGTAAATGGTACGAAGAATTTGGTTTTTATCCAAAGCATAAAAATGAGTAAAACTAAAGTACTATTCATATTACCAACATTAACCGCTGGTGGTGCCGAACGTGTTATATCTTTTGTTGCTCAAAACATAGATAAAAACAGATTTGAGAGCACGTTATTAATTACTGGTCATAAAAACGATGCTGCTTACATAATTAATGGCATAAAGATTAAATTTCTAGAAAAATCTAGGGTTTTAAATGCTGCTCCAAGTATTTTTGGCTTTCTATTGAGGCACAGACCTCATGTAGTAGTGAGCTCTATTGGGCACTTAAATACTTTAATGGGTTTGATGTCTCCTTTCTTCTTCAAAACAAAATTCATCATAAGAGAAGCAAGTGTAATTTCTGCTATGAGTGAGGCACATGGTGCTGATGATAACAATGTGAGCTTAATTCATAAATTGGGCGGAAAATTAGTCCATCTAAGTTATAAAATGATTGATAAAGTTATTTGTCAATCTAGAGATATGGCAACCGACTTTAAAAATATTTTCAATTTACCAGATGAAAAAATGGTCATTATCAACAACCCTATTACCAATACTTTTCCTTTAAAAAATAGTTGTGATAATTCTGATAAAGCTATTAAATTTATTACTGTTGGCCGTTTGAGTAAAGAGAAAGGGCATCGTAGAATTCTAAAGTTATTATCTCAACTAGAATTTAATTTTAAGTACACAATTATAGGAAGTGGTCCTTACAAAGAAGAAATATTCTCAGAAATTGAACGCTTAAAACTCACCAACCAAATAGAATACATTCCTTATACCAAAGAAGTTCTTAAACATATATCAAAACACGATATGTTTTTACAAGGATCTTACGTAGAGGGGTTTCCAAACACCGTTTTAGAAAGCTGTTTAGTTGGCACACCAGTTCTTGCATTTAATGTTCCTGGTGGAACCAAAGAGATAATTAATCATGAGAAAAACGGTTACCTAGTAGACACAGAGAAAGAGTATTTACATTATTTAAATAATAGGCTTAATTTAGCCCCGGAATTGATACGAGAATCTGTTGAAAAAAAATTCAATAAAGAAACTATTTTAAAACAGTTCGAAGCATTATTCAACTAATAATCGATATGGAACAACCTATTAGAATTTTACAGGTTTTAACAATAATGGATCTTGGCGGTGCAGAAACCATGATTATGAATTATTATAGAAATGTTGATAGAACCAAAGTTCAGTTTGACTTTATGCTACATCGTCCATTCAAAGGTGCTTTTGATGAAGAAATAAAAGCTTTAGGAGGAAAAATACATATTATGCCAGCAATAAACCCTAAAAATTATTTTTCATATAAAGAAAAATTAGAGGTGTTTTTTGATGAGCACACAGAATATAAAATTGTACATTCTCATTTAAATGCACTTAGCAGTATTATTTTAAGTGTTGCAAAAAACAAAGGTATACCTGTAAGAATTGCTCATAGTCATTTGGCTGTAGAGGCCTTGGTTTTAACTAAAATATTCAAAAAGAATACAGATATTAAGGCCACTATTAAAGATTCCATCCAATCTTTGGTAAAATCTAAAGTACCTAAAGTAGCGTCACATTACTTTGCCTGTGGAGTAAAAGCAGGAGAATGGCTTTTTGGCAAAAAAATCTAAAAATGTTACGGTAATTAACAATGCTATAAATTCGCATAGCTTTATTTACAGTCCAGAAAAAGCAAAATCTATTAAAGAAAAACTAAATCTAGTAGATAAAAAAATAATTGGCCATGTAGGTAGATTTAACGAACAGAAAAACCATTTCTTTCTAATAAAAGTTTTTAATGAAATAGTTAAAAAAGATAAGAACTGTGTTTTATTACTTATTGGAGATGGTAACCTTAAAGAACAAATAGAGAAAGAGGCCGAAAGATTAAATATAAAAGAAAATGTATTATTCTTAGGCTTACGAAAAGACATACCAGATTTATTACAAGCTTTTGATTTATTTCTATTTCCATCACTTTACGAAGGGTTACCAGTAACTTTAATAGAAGCCCAAGCTGCTGGTTTAAAAATTGTGACTTCTAATACTGTAACTACAGAAGTAGATATTACTAATTTAATTACGTTTTTAGATCTTAAAGACTCACCAAAAAAATGGGCCGAAACAGTTTTAGAAGAAATAAATTACAACAGAATCAATACAATTAACCAAATCAAAAGCGGTGGATACGACATTGAAAACAATGCGAGAAACTTGCAAAATTTTTACCTAAAAACTAGTACAAATGTGCGGAATTAACGGATATATAAAATTCAATAAAGAGAGTGAATCTCAGCTTAAAGCTGACATGAACGCTATGAATGACCTCATTTTTCATCGAGGTCCTGATGAAGATGGTGTGTTTACTGAATCTAACAGTACATATTCTATTGCTATGGGTATGAGACGATTATCCATTATTGATCTTAGTTCTGGAAAACAACCTATTTATTCAGACAACAAAAATATCATCATAGTTTTTAATGGTGAAATTTATAATTATAGAGAATTAAAATCTAAATTAGTTGGTGAAGGTGTTAAATTCCATACGTCTAGTGATACCGAAGTAATTTTAAAACTCTATGAAAAATATGGCCCAGAATCTTTTAAAGATTTAGATGGCATGTTTGGATTTAGTATTTACGATAAAAACAAAAACAAACTTTATATAGCAAGAGATTTCTTTGGAGAAAAGCCCTTATATTATTACAAAACAGACAATCAACTAATTTGGGGTTCAGAATTAAAATCTTTAATAAATACCATAGGAAACAAACCTGAAATCAGTAAAGAAGGCCTTAATCTTTACTTCCGATTAACTTATATACCTGCACCTCATACCATCTATGAAGGTATTCATAAGCTTGAAGCCAATCATTATATAGAATTAGATATTTCTAAAAATACGCATGAAATAAGATGTATTAATGATTTTGAAACTTCAGATAAAATTGATGTATCCTATCAAGATGCTACTGCAAAAGTTAAGGATATGGTGTATGAAAGTGTTCAGAGCAGGTCTATATCTGATGTACCTTTAGGTACATTTTTATCTGGTGGCGTAGATTCGTCAGTTGTTTCTTTGTGTCTTTCGCAAGGTGTAGAATCAAAAATAAATACATTCTCAATCGGTTTTAAAGAGGCAAGTTTTGATGAGTCCGAAAAGTCTAGAGTAGTTGCCAAACTTATTAATAGTAATCATCATGAATTTATCATTGATGAAAACGATTTAAAGGACAACATTGCTGAAATTATCTTAAACTTTGATGAGCCTTTTGCTGACTCCTCTGCCCTACCTACATATCTAGTTTCAAAGAAAACAAGTGAACATGTAAAAGTTGCACTTACTGGAGATGGTGGTGATGAAGTTTTTGGCGGTTACAACAAACATTACATTGGTAAATTAAATAAGCTTTATACCTCTTACATTCCTAAGTTTGGACATAAACTACTTTTAAAAACTTCAGACAACTTATTCAAAACTCGCGATGATAATAGAGGAAGACGCTATCAATTGAGGAGACTCATAAATAGTATAGATTATGATGGTGAATTTTATTGGGATATAATTTCACTTGCCAATACTAGTAATGAGGTTTCTGAAATTATAAAACCTAATTGGCATATTACAAATATATTTAAGGAATATCAATCTGCATTTGGATTAGAAAAGCCAAAAACCTTAAATGATTTCAGAAAAATTGATAGACATATTAGTTTAGAAGGAGATTTACTTGTTAAGGTTGATAGAACTAGTATGCTTAACTCTCTAGAATGTAGAGCACCATTTTTAAATAAAAAATTATGGGATTATACCAAAACCCTACCTGATAATTACCTTCTAAATAGATGGGATAAAAAAAGAATTCTAAAAGATGCTTTTAGAGATCAATTTCCAGAAAAATTTTTAGACATTTCTAAAAGTGGATTTGGTGTACCAGTAGGAAACTGGTTAAGAACTATTCTAAAAAAGAATTAGAAAGTTTTATTGATAAAAAAGGCTTAGAGCAACAAGGTATATTTAAAACTACCGACATTATAAGTTTAGTACAAAATCATTTAAGTGGCAGTAAGGACAATACATTTAAAGTTTGGTCCTTCTATTGTTTTCAAAAATGGTACTATAACACCTATAAATAAATGGATTCTGATAGAAAAAAATAGTTAGAATTACTACAGTAGCCGGATCTTTAACCACATTACTTAAAGGGCAATTAGATTTTGTTGCAAAAGATTATGATATGGTTATCATATCTTCTAGTGATGAATATAACAGGTTAGAAGATTTGGGTAAAAAAAGGGAATGAAATCCATTGCCGTAAATATGACTAGGCAAATTACCCCTTTAAAAGATTTAGTAGCTGTTTTTAAATTATACAAAATATTAAGAAAAGAAAAACCATTTATAGTGCACTCACACACTCCTAAAGCTGGTACTTTAGGGATGATTTCTGCAAAACTTGCTGGTGTACCAAATAGATTACACACCATAGCAGGTCTACCTTTGGTTGAAGCTGTTGGGTTTAAGAAAAAATTATTGGTGTTTGTTGAAAAAATCACTTATGCCTGTGCTACCAAAATTTATCCTAATTCATATGGACTAAAGGATATTATTTTAGATGAAAAAATAACTAAACCATCCAAGTTGAAAATCTTAGGAAAAGGAAGTTCAAACGGTATTGATACAGCTTATTTCAATAAAAATCATTTTTCTGAAGAAAATAATCTAGCCCTTAGAAAAAATTTAAACATTCATCAAGATGATTTTGTATATGTTTTTGCTGGAAGAATGGTTAAAGACAAGGGGATTAATGAACTGATTCAAGCCTTTGCAAAATTAAACGAAAAATTTAAAAACGTAAAATTATTACTATTGGGAGGTTATGAGGCTGAATTAGATCCACTATTACCTGAAACAACAAACATTATTGATAAAAACACCAACATAGTTACTCCTGGCTGGGTTGATGATGTAAGACCTTATTTTTCTATTTCTAATGCTTTAACATTCCCTAGCTATCGCGAAGGTTTTCCTAATGTTGTAATGCAAGCCTGTGCCTTAGAATTGGCATGTATTGTAACTGATATTAATGGCTGTAACGAGATTATTAAACATAATGAGAATGGTATAATTATTCCAAAAAAGGACAAAGAAGCACTCTACAATGCCATGGAATTAGTAATAACAAACCAAGACTTACTTAACGCTATGGGTAAAAAATCAAGGGAGATTATAGTAAATAATTATGAGCAAGAGTATGTCTGGAAATCGATTTTAGATGAATACCGCCAATTATAAAATTAATTAATTATGTATAAAAATATATTTAAAAGGCTATTAGATTTCGTATTGTCTTTATTTGGATTAATAATGCTTTCGCCATTATTATTGATAATTACTGTAACTCTATTTTTCTTAAATGATGGAAAACCCTTTTTCTTTCAAAAAAGACCGGGTAAGAATGAAAAATTATTCAACATCATCAAGTTCAAAACAATGAACGATAAAACAGATAAAAATGGGGAATTATTACCAGATACTTTGCGTTTAACTCGCCCAGGAAAATTTGTTAGAAAAGCTTCACTTGATGAACTTTTGCAATTAATAAATGTATTTAAAGGAGATATGTCCTTAGTTGGGCCTCGCCCACTATTACCAAGATATTTACCATATTATAGTCAAGAAGAAAAAAGAGACATACAGTAAAACCTGGTATTACAGGTTTAGCTCAGGTTAATGGAAGAAACCTTATTGGTTGGGATAAAAAACTAAGACTTGACATTGAGTATGTTGAGAATTTATCATTTATTAACGATGTTAGGATTATTTTCAAAACAGTACATAAGGTTTTAGTGCCTAAAGAAGTATCTGTGGACACAACCAATGTTGAACCCTTTTTAGATGAAATTCGAAAAAACACCATCTAAAAAACATAATTTTAATTATTAGGCCTTAATATTAGTTATTCAAAATTAAAACTAACAGTTTAACGAAAAAGATTACTTTTCTTATTAATTTAATTTAATTTTGTAGTAAAACAAGAAACTAACATTTTTGTATAATAAAATCTAATAAGTTGAAAATTAAAGTCATAAAACAAAAGTCGGATTGGGATAAATTCTTAGGATGTGTAGAATTCTACGACTTTTATCATACTTTTGATTACCATCAACTATCAAAAAAAGATGATGAAGAAAGTGTATTAATCACTTATGAAGAAGATGAAGCTTTAATTGGCTTACCTTTAATTGTTAGAAAGATAAAAGGTACTGATTATCTTGATGCTACATCCGTTTATGGTTACTCTGGTCCAATCTGTAATGATATCTCAGAAAATTTCAACTTTGGTAATTATCAAAGTGCTTTAAAATCTCACTTTCTTACCAACAAAATAATTAGTGTTTTTGCTAGATTACATCCTTTTTCTGCGATTCAGAATATGGCGTTAAAAGACTTTGGTGATTTGTCTTATCTAGGTAAAGTTGTAAATATCAACTTAACGTTAGAGTTAGATGAACAACGAAGAAAATATAAGAAAAGTTTAAAAACAAGAGTTAACAAAGCAAAAAGAATGTTATCTCTTAAGGTAGCCTCTACTCCCGAGGATTTCAAAACTTTTATTGATATATATTATGAAAACATGGAGCGACTTAACGCTAAAAACTTTTATTACTTTAGTGAAGAGTATTTTCATGAGTTTCTAATGTCTGATGATTTTAAAACAGATGTTTTAATTGCAATTGATAATGAAACAGGAGAAGCTGTTGCAGCAAGTATGTTTGTAAAAACAAAAGATATAGTACAATACCATTTATCTGGCTCTGTTACAAAACACCTTTACCTTAATGGAATGAAGTTTTTACTAGACCATATGCGTGTCCAGGCTTCTGATGAAGGTTTTAAATATTTTAATTTAGGAGGAGGTTTGGGTGCAAGTGATGATTCTTTGTTTATGTTTAAATCCTCTTTCTCCGATGAACATCATCCATTCTACATATGGAAACTCGTTATAGACGAAGTAGCCTATAATCAAGTATGTGAAAAAAATGGAATAACTCAAAACGATTCTTCATACTTCCCTTTATATAGGTTAAATGAAAATATTTAATTCATTTTTCTTTAAAAACACCTATTACAACGAATAATTAGCAACTTTTAAATTTATTTGTTGAATTTATATTATTTTAGGTTTCGCTAAGAAAAATAAAAATATAATTACACTACAAAAGAATATTGAAATTATAAAAACTAAACCTGAATGGAATAGTTTTTTAGAGACTGTTAATGAACACGATGTTTATCATACATATGATTACCATCAAATATCTAAACAAAGCTCAGATACTGCTATACTAATAAAGTATAAGAAAAATGACATTCTTATTGGTTTACCTTTAATAATAAGGAAAATTAAGGATTCCGAATATTTTGACGCTATATCTGTATATGGTTATTGTGGTCCTATTTCAAACAGTTTACCGGAAAATTTTAATCCAGCCGATTTTCAAGAATGTTTAATGAGTTTTTTTAATAAAGAAAATATTATTAGTGTTTTTGTTAGATTACACCCCTTCTTACCATTTCAAAACACTATTCTCAAAAGTTTAGGGAGTTTATCTAATTTAGGCAGGGTAGTTAATATAAACCTTAGCTTAACACTCAAAGAACAAAGACAAAATTATCATAGAAGGCTCAAAACTTATATCAACAAAGCAAATAGAAATCTTAGTTTGAGAGAAGCTAATTCTAAAGAAGACTTTAAGTTTTTCAAAGAAATGTATATTAAAACTATGGGGAGAGTAAAAGCAAAAAGCTTTTACTATTTCAATGATAATTATTTTGAAAGTTTAAGGTCTTCAAGTGATTTTGAAACTGAAACCTTACTTTGCTATACATAATGAAAGTGGAAAAATAATTGCCGGTGCAATGTTTATTAAAACAAAAACCACTATACAATATCATTTGTCAGGATCTATAGATGAATTTTTAGAATACAATGGCACCAAATTTCTTATAGATCAAATGCGTTTAAAAGCAGTAGAACAAGGCTACACCAATTTTAATTTAGGTGGTGGTTTAGGAGCTAATGAAAATGACACTCTTTTTAAGTTTAAATCTTCATTTGCTAATGAGTATCATCCTTTTTTTGTTTGGAAATTGATTACAAATAAAACTGTATATGATACTATTTGTGAAAAGAATAATGTTTTAAATGAAAATTCTAATTATTTCCCTCTTTACAGATTAAATGAAAATCAATAACACATAAAAAATGTTATTTTGAGTTCTTAAGATAACTAGCAACTTGTTCTGCAACTTGCTCGTGCCCATAACAAGTCCAATGGTGATCGTAATCAAAAGTCCAACTATTACTGTCTTTACTCGAATCTAAAGTAATAACATCAAAACCTATATCAGCACATTTTTGGATTAATTCATCACTAGAATTTGGATGAAACACCAACACTTTGTCGTTTATTTTATAGTTGTTTTTAGTATAACTTAAAAGCGCTTCAATCTCATAAGCATGTTTTAACTCTTTTTTAATACCAACATGTTTTTTGATAGGTTTTTGTTGAGATTTTTTAAAACTAAAATTTAATGGGAATCTATTATAAAAGTAATATAACAATTTCCAATTGTATAAAATCTTTTTTAAACCAGGTGCCTTCATTTCGCCGTAAACTATAGTACTCTTTTCTATATCTAATTGAGTGATATCCTGTTTGATCTTTATTTCCTTAACACTCTCATAAAAATCACTATCATTTACATAAATCAAACTTTTCACAGGCTGCAAAGAATCCATTTGTTTAGCTATTTCAAAAGCCTCAATAAAAGAGACACCTGAACGCGCTGTTTCTAAAAAATTAAAATTATCCATTCTTTCCTCTAGAAAAGTGGATTGGTGGCACTCATTGGCATTCATAAAATTCTCTATGAAAGAGTCTCCAATTACCATAATTAAGTTATCATAACTTTTTGGTAATTTACCAGGCCATCCTAACTCATTTATTAGCCAAGTGTGAGTCCCATCTACCCAAGACCCTGTTTGATTGGGATAATACTTTTGAATACCATCTTCATCTATTGTACGCTGCGGTAAATCAGATACTGCATGAGTTAGCCTAACAACTACTTCACCTACAATCATTATTGTAATGATAAACAAAACTATATTTCGTATAAACTTAACCATAACTTAGAATTGGAAATAAATAAATTCTTGCTGCTCTCCAGTAAAGCTAAACATTAAAACGATGAGCATAATGTAAAAACCCCATCTTAGTGGTTTATTCATAAAATCGACTTTTTCAATAGCATATTCTCCAGTTCGTCCCAGCCATTCAATAGCAATAAAAAATAACACTAATAACAATATAGTTGTGGGAAATATTTCAAAAGATGAAAACAACGAGCTTGTAAACATACCTTTTAAATACAACAATGCGTGAGATACTGAATCTGCCCTAAAAACACCCAAGCAATGAGTGTTAATAAAAATGTGATTCCTATTTGATAAAACTCTTTAAAATTCGGCAGATATTTTCCTTCAGCAACTATATCAGTATTCACTCTATTTTTATTAGCAAGCATTAATGGCAAGAAATATATGGCGTTTAAAGCCCCCCATATAATAAATGTCCAATTTGCGCCATGCCAAAAACCACTAACAATAAAAATTATAAATGTGTTTCTTATTTTCATTTTTGTGCCACCTCTACTACCGCCAAGTGGTATGTAAAGGTAATCTCTAAACCATGTTGATAATGATATATGCCACCTTCTCCAAAACTCTGCAATATCTCTTGAAAAATAAGGAAACGCAAAATTTCGTTTTAAATCAAAGCCAAATAATCTTGAGACACCGATTGCTATATCTGAATATCCTGAAAAATCTCCATAAATTTGAAATGCAAAAAAGAATGCCCCTAGAAGCAATGTGCTTCCTGAATAATCATCATAATTATTAAAAATTATATTTGCATATTTTGCACAATTATCGGCAATAACAACTTTTTTAAATAAGCCCCATAATACTTGACGCATACCATTAATAGCTAAGGCATAATCAAACTTCCTTTTAGTATAAAATTGAGGAAGTAAATTTGTCGCCCTTTCTATTGGACCAGCTACTAACTGAGGAAAGAAACTTACAAAAGCTGAAAAAGCAATAAAATCTCGCGTTGGCTCTAACTTTTTATTATAAACATCTATAGTATAACTTAATGTCTGAAACGTATAAAAGCTTATCCCAACTGGTAAAATTATATTTAAAGAATTAATAGTCAACGGTTGTCCTAGAAGGGTAAATGAATCTACTAAACTTTCAATAAAGAAATTGTAATACTTGAAAAAACCAAGAAAACCAAGGTTTACACAAATACTTATCCATAGTAAAGTCTTACGCTTTGTTTTAGCTTCTGTCTTTTTTAGAAGCAAACCAATACTATAATCTACTAAAGAACTAAAAGCAATTAGTGAAAGAAATCTCCAATCCCACCAGCCATAAAACACATAACTAGCAATACCTATTAATAGATTTTGGGCTTTTAAATACTTTGCTGTTACAAACCAATATAAAATAAAAACTATTGGCAGAAATACAAAGAACTCTATAGAATTAAATAACATATAAAGTAATTATAAGTAGGTTATTATTTGGTGTATTAAAAAATACTGGGTAAATATCTTTTAACAAATGTACTAAATCAAAATTTTTCTATGAATTGCATAATAATTACCTTCACAAACACAATTAGGCAAATTATTAAATAAAAAGCCCCTTAAAAAGGAGCTTTAATTTTATAATAGAAACAATATCATACATTTACATTTCATTAAATATTGAATGCATCAATCGTTTTTTGTCATTTATACTTTCCTCAAGAGAAATCATAGTTTCTGTGCGATACACTCCTTCTATTTCATCAAGCTTGAAAATTACTTCTTTAGCATGTTCTGTGTTTCTACCTCTAATTTTACAGAAAATATTAAATTTCCCTGTAGTAATATGAGCTACAGTTACAAAAGGTATTTCATTAATACGCTCTAAAACAAACTGAGTTTGCGACGTATTATTTAAATACACCCCTACATATGCTATAAAAGAATATCCTAATTTTTTATAATCAAGAGTTAGAGAAGAACCTCTAATAATTCCAGATTCTTCCATTTTTTTAACACGAACATGTACTGTTCCTGCAGAAATTAAAAGCTTTTTGCTATATCTGTAAAGGGAATTCTTGTGTTATCAATTAACATGTCAAGAATTTGGTGATCTATTTCGTCTAATTTTATTTTCGCCATAATTAACTTTTCTTAAATAAAAAGCAAAAATAGTACATTTTCTCTAAAGATTACGCATAATTGATGCATTTTATTTTGAAAATAATGCGATTTTCTCATTATTCAATTTTACGAAAACGTTTTCGTAATCTATTTTCAATATTTCATCATCAATTGTTGAAACCACACCCCTACTAGCATCAATCTCATTATGAGCAAAATAATTAGATAAATCTTCTAATTTTTTTACAATAGGCATAAATGTTACTTCATGATTAATTAAACGTTCTTCAAATTGAATAGCAATATCAGTAGTTTCTTTGTCATCTATATTAAGTTTTGCATTTCTTATAATAACATCGAAAAAGAATTTCCCGTTTTCAGGAATATCAAAGTATGCTTCATAATTACTACCATCAACTTCATTATTAGCTATATAAAATAAAGAGGTTAAATAAGACATATATATCAATTCACGAGTTTTCTCTCTTGCATAGTCATTAGTAAAATGTCCGGCTTCAAATAAAATAGTTGGTACATTTTCGCTCTGAAATGTATCCCCAACACAATTTAAGTTAAACGCATCATCATAAACCCCAACTTGGTTTGGTATCTGTACTTGTAATGCCTTATTCATTTCCACAATAATTTCCATAGCTACTTTTCTGGTTGGTGTTACTGTACAGGCTTTATCCTGCGCTGGAGCTAAAAATGATACGGTAGCCGATTTATTAGTATTGCCTACGCTAAAAATAGTGCGTTGTCCATGTAAATTGTAGCAAAAATCTGGTTTAAATGCTTCAAAACTTTTCTCAACACCTTACTTTCAGGTTGAGAACGATTTTGCGCATCTCTATTTAAGTCCACTTCATTAGCATTTACACGTGTATACACCTTTGCGCCATCTGGATTTAATATTGGAATAATTAAAATAGTGCATGATTTTAAAATAGCATCTGTAAAATCATTACCTGAAATACATGTATTTAAAAAATCAAAAATAGCTTTTGTAGTAGTAGATTCATTGCCATGCATTTGCGACCACATCAAAATCTTTTTATCGCCATTTCCAATTTTTATGGAATAGATAGAATCCTCTAAAACAGATTTTCCAACAACTTTTACCTCAGCATATTCTTCAAAATTAGGAAGAAGTGGCACTATATTTTCATTGGTAATATACCTGTGAAATAAAGTTGATTCTTTGTGTTTTTGAAATAAGGATTGTAATGTTTTAACTGACATATATTTTAATTAAAACACAAATGTAAACATTTACAATTTTACAATTGTAAACATGCTTTTTGCTTAATTTGTATACAATACTAAACGCTCTTGGTGTAGTTTTCCACGTTTAATCGCATCAAAAACAGTTGAATTATAAACAAAGGCGTAATCATCATAATATCATAAATTTAACATGTATTATTTAAACATATAATATAATTATTTTTTAATTTAAATTTGTTTTTCAATTTAAATTAAAGCAAAATTATTACATTTGTAACACAAAATAGCCCCATGCCTAATTTACAATGATAAACAGCGAAGATTTTACAAAAAGACTCCAAAAAGTCATTGAATATTACGGAGAATCCGCATCTTCTTTCGCTGAAAAAATAGGCGTGCAACGTTCTAGTATTTCTCACATTTTATCTGGGCGAAACAAACCTAGCTTAGAATTTGTATTGAAGATTTTAAATACTTTTCCTGAAGTTGAATTGTATTGGCTTTTAAATGGCAAAGGTTCTTTTCCAAAAAAACTAACTACCGAAAATACTTCTTCTAACCTTTCAACTTTTAGCAGCATTGAAAAACAAAAAGACACAAAAACATCAAGCGAAAAGAGAATTGATCGCATTGTTATTTTTTATTCTGACGGAAGTTTTGAAAGTTTTAATAAATAAACTCCCAGTTTCTTAATTTTGCAATAAATTTCTACCACACATGAAGAAAACACTATTCACTTTATTAAACATTGTATTAATAACTTCTTGCTATAACGCAGAACGCAATTGCAACAACTACAAAATAGGCGAGTTTTACAGTAAAACAAAAATAAACGGCGTAATACTTAAATCTGAATTTAAAAGAACTAAAACACTTCAAATTGAAACTTACAATAATCATATAGATTCATCCGAAGTACGATGGATTAATGATTGCGAAGCTGTTTTTAAAACCATTAACCCTAAAAACATGGCAGAGCAAAAAGATATTCATTTCAAAATTCTTACCACAACAGACTCCTCATACACCTATGAATATTCATATGTAGGCAAAACTCAAAAAGAAAAAGGAACAGCTTTTAAAATAAATTAAAAACTAATCAAAAGGATATAAAAAAGATTCCACCATCTCAAAGTCAATAGTTTTATCTTCATTAATGTAATATTTCACAAAAACCTCTCCCCAGTACTCTCCATCAGAGAAATCAGCAATTATCCATTTATGATTTAATAGTTTTACTGTATTTATCAACATTTTTCTGCCTTCAGATGATGCGTAAGGCACAATTGGGTGCTGCTCTTTTACTTCATTAGTCGTATAAATTTCATCTTTAATAAAAGGAATTAATTGACTAACATCATAACCATCTTTTTCAAAATAAGTTATTGCATCTTCATTTTTTTCTAAGTTAAAATGTGTTTTAGTAGAAATTTCATCATTCAACTTTACAATTGAATCTTGAAATTTTTCAACTTTAGCTCTCGCATTTTTTAGTTTTATATTTTGATCTTCAAAAATACGTTTCGCATTTACATATTGAAACAACACCAGCAGTATTGAAAACACGAATAAATACATAAAAATTTTCTGTTTCATATCTATTATATAGTAATTTCTAAATTATCATAAGCCAAAAACACATGCTTAGGCAATTGTCGCTCAACTTCTTCGTGAAAACCAAGCATATGACTTATGTGTGTTAAATAAGCACGTTCTGGATTCACTTTATCTATAAACTCAAGAGCTTGCTCCAAATTAAAATGCGAATAATGAGGTTCTATTCGTAACGCATTAATCACAAGCACTTTTACATTTTTAATCTTTTCAATTTCGACATCTTCAATGGTTTTCATATCTGTTAAATATGCAAAATCATTAAATTTAAATCCAAAAACAGGCAAATCCATATGCAAACCTTTTACTGGCAAAACTTCAATATCTTCAATTATAAAAGGTTTGTTTTTAATTCTATGAATCGTTACAGAGGGCGCCCCTGGATATTTGTTCTTAGTCGCAAAAATATAGTCGAATCGCTTTTTTAGAGATTTCAAAACACGCTTATGAGCATAAATTGAAATAGCGCCTTGTTTAAAATAAAACGGACGTATATCATCCAAGCCTAAAACATGATCTGAATGCTCATGTGTAAACAAAATACCATCAACTCGTTTACATCCAGAGCGCAACATTTGATGCCTAAAATCTGGACCACAATCAATTACATAACTATTCGTATTCCATTCAATTAAAACTGAAGATCTCAAACGCTCATCTTTACTATTAGTACTTAAACACACAGGATGTTCACTACCTATTACGGGTATACCTTGAGATGTTCCAGTACCAAGAAAAGTAACCTTCAAAACGCTTAATTTTATAACAAAAATAGGGTTATTTTTTTGTATGCTCCCTTATTTAATATCTTTACCATAAATTGTTTCTAACCTATATAATTTATGGAAATTAGCATTCATGGCGACAAGGAGTTTGATGATATCCCTTCATTAAAATCAAAAGCACTTAAAATAAATTTAAACGAAAATATTTACGGCACATTTGCTGAAATTGGGGCAGGTCAAGAAACCGCAAGACATTTTTTCAGAGCCGGTGGGGCTTCTGGAACAATTGCTAAAGCAATGTCTGCCTATGACAAAGATTTTAGTGATGCTATTTATGGCATTGAAGATGATAGGCGCTATGTTACTGAGTCTAGATTACGAAAAATGCTAACTCACGAAATGGCGCTTATGGAAGAGCGTATTACAAGAGACAATAACCCAAATAAAATATTTTTCACCTATGCCAATACAGTTGCAACAATAGATTTTGCAAAACAATTTAAAGGCCATGGTTGGGTAGGTATAAAATACCAAGTTGAAGCTGGAGCAGATTACAACGAAATTATACTTCACATTAGATTTAAAGAAACTGATGCCCGTTTACAACAAGAAACTCTGGGTGTTTTAGGAACTAATTTAATTTATGGCGCCTTTTACAAATACAACGAACCAAAAAAATTACTACGCTACCTTTATGACCATTTAGATAATGATCAACTCGAAATTGATACTATAAATTTTTCTGGCCCTGTTTTCAAGAATATTGACAATAGATTAATGAGCTTACAGCTTGTTAAGTACGGGATGACAGACGCTGTAGTTTTTGGACCTGACGGAAATAATGTTTTACCAGCAAGAATTTTTTACAAGAAAAACATTTTAGCACTTCGCGGAAGTTTTAGACCCGTAACCAAGGTAAACATGGCTATGTATGAGAAATCATATGAAATGTTTATCAAAGAAAATAAAGTTGATGCAAATAAAACCGTTGTAGTTTTTGAAATCACACTCTCTAATTTGCGTGCTGAGGGAAAAATTGACGAGCAAGATTTTATAGATAGAGCAGATTTATTATGTGCTCTAGGACAATCTGTTATGATATCTAACTTTCAGGAATATTTTAAGGTGGTAGAGTACTTCTCTAACTACACGAAAGCCAGAATGGGACTTGCTATGGGTGTTAGTAATTTAGTAGATATTTTTGATGAAAAATATTATCGACATATTAGCGGTGGGATTCTAGAAGCCTTTGGGAAATTATTCTTTAAAGACCTTAAAGTCTATTTATATCCAATGTTTGATCCTAAAACAGGAGAACTTATTAATAGTGAAAATTTGAAAGTCTATCCGCGTATGAAAGAATTGTACAAATTCTTTAAATACAACGGTAAAGTAATTGATATAACTGATTACGATGAGAGCATTATGAATATTTTCTCAAGAGAAGCTCTACAAATGATTGAAAATGGCGAACACGGATGGGAAGATATGCTACCTGAAGGCACAGCCGATTTAATAAAAGACTTCAGGTTATTTGGCTACACCAGAAGACCTTTGAAACCATTAACTCTTAAACGCAGAACAATTAAAAGAAGAAATAAAATAAAAAAAGAGCCATTTGGCTCTTTTTTTTATACATCTAATATCTGAGCGGCATGCGCTTTAGTTTTTACCTTTAATATAACATCTTCAATAATCCCATTTTCATTAATAACAAAAGTAGTTCTATGGATACCATCATATTCTCTACCCATAAACTTTTTTGGCCCCCAAACCCCAAAAGCTTCAATTACAGCTTTATCTTCATCAGCTAAAAGCGGGTATTTAAATCCATATTTATTTTTAAAATTAGATTGCCTTTTAGCGCTATCAGCACTTACACCAAGAATTTCATAACCTTGAGCTTGAAAACGTTCAAAATTATCATTCAAATTACAGGCTTCTACTGTACAACCAGGAGTGCTTGCTTTTGGGTAAAAGAAAACTACTAATTTTCTTCCTTTATAATCACTTAATTGAATCGTATTCCCTTGCTCGTCAAGAGCTTTAAAATTCGGGGCTTTATCCCCAGCTTTTAATGTTATCATAATTAGTCTTTTATATTTTATTCTTTCATAACTTTGTTTAGCAAAAATACAACTGAATGACCAAACAAGAAAGTGTTGACTTCATTATTAAAACATTAGACGACTTATACCCTGAAATACCAATTCCGTTAGACCATGAAGACCCATATACACTACTAATTGCTGTTTTAATGTCTGCTCAAAGTACTGATGTTCGTGTAAACAAAATCACACCATTACTTTTCGCCAAAGCAAACAACCCATACGATATGATTAAACTTTCAGTTGAAGAAATTCGTGAAATCATAAAACCAGTTGGCTTATCTCCTATGAAAAGCAAAGGCATTCATGGTTTATCAAAAATTTTAATTGAAAAATATCATGGCGAAGTCCCTAAAACTTACGAAGCCTTGGAAGAATTACCAGCAGTAGGACACAAAACTGCAGCCGTAGTTTTATCACAAGCTTTTGGAATTCCCGCCTTTCCTGTAGACACACATATTCATAGGCTAATGTACCGTTGGAATTTAACCAATGGCAAAAACGTAGTACAAACTGAAAAAGATGCTAAGCGATTATTCCCAAAAGAATTATGGAACGATTTACATTTACAGATTATTTGGTACGGACGTGAATATTCCCCTGCCCGTGGTTGGGATTTAGAGAAAGATGTTATCACAAAGACTGTTGGGAGAAAATCGATTTTAAACGATTATTATAAAAACAAAAAATCCTGATTTAAAATCAGGATTTTTTTTAATATTAATTAAGAAGCAAATCATACTTTTCATGCTTTCCTTCTACAACCTTGTATGCTTTTGAGTAATTCAACAGAAACGCAATGGTTTCCTTTTTAGGCTTAAGGTTTTTTGTGTTTTTTAATGATTTCTCAGAGTAAATTTTTGCCATTTTATTAATTTAAGGGTTAATTCAAACTAATAACGCAACAAAATTTACTTTATTGTATTAGTTGGTCAACACAATATTATGCTTATCAATTATCTTTCTTAAGTTAATTAATGCATAGCGCATTCTTCCTAGAGCCGTATTGATGCTAACGCCTGTTCTTTCAGAGATTTCCTTAAAACTCATATCTTGATAAATACGCATCATCAATACTTCTTTTTGATCATCAGGAAGCTCTTCAACCAAACGTCTTACATCATTTTCAACCTGTTCCTTAATTATGCTTTTTTCTGCATTTAAAGCATTATCGCTTAACACAGAAAATATGCTAAACTCTCCTGCATTGTCAAACTTAGGCATTCTATTACTTTTTCTAAAAAAGTCAATTACCAAGTTATGCGCAATACGCATTACCCAAGGCAAAAATTTCCCTTCTTCGTTATAAGCACCACGTTTTAGAGTACGAATCACTTTAATAAATGTATCTTGAAAAATATCTTCTGCGATATCTTTATCATATACTTTAGAATAAATAAAACTGTAAATACGCTGTTTGTGCCTAACTATTAGGGTTTCTAATGCACTTTCTTGTCCTTTGATGTAGTTGCTAACCAATGTAGCATCGGTAATAAGTTCTCGTTGCATAATATTTTACTTTTAATGCTCGAAGTGAGACTTCGTAGCTTGGGGTTATTTAATTTCAAAAGTAATATTATACTATAGACAAGTGTTTTTGAGGTTATTACAGAATTCAAATATAACAACAATCGTTCCTAAAAAGCAAAAAATAATAACTTTTTTTAACAATTTATTGAACAATCCTTCATTTTTTATGCTCATTTACTTGTAGTATCTTTGCAAAATTATTTCCTTTTAAAGCCTATGAATACTGCAATTTCCGAAGTAAACCCAAAAGAAAACATTATTATAAAAGGTGCTAAATTGCACAACCTAAAAAATATTGATGTTGTAATACCCAGAAACAAACTAGTAGTTATTACAGGCTTATCAGGTTCGGGAAAATCTAGTTTAGCCTTTGACACACTATATGCAGAAGGTCAAAGACGCTATGTAGAAAGTCTTTCCAGTTATGCACGCCAATTTTTAGGACGCTTAAACAAACCAAAAGTAGATTATATAAAAGGCATTGCACCAGCCATTGCTATTGAGCAAAAGGTAAATTCCACTAATCCGCGTTCTACAGTTGGTACAACAACCGAAATTTATGATTATTTAAAATTATTATTTGCTAGAATTGGCAAAACCTACTCACCTATATCTGGAGATGAAGTAAAAAAAATACAGTTTCTGATGTTTTAGAATATATTTTTGAATTTCCAGAAGGAGAAAAACTCTTACTCCTTGCTCCTATTTATTTAGAAGAAGGCCGCACAATAGAAGATAAACTCAAAACCCTACAACAACAAGGTTATGCTAGAGTTAAAGTAAACGATTCTGTTTTAAGAATAGACGACATTACATCAACTTTAAAAAAAGATACCGTTCAATTAGTTGTTGATAGAGTTATCACAAAAAATGAAGAAGATTTTAAAAATAGGTTAGCAGATGCTATTCAAACTGCATTTTTTGAAGGTAAAGGAGAATGCATAATAGAAAGTTTAAAAGACAATAAACAACATCAATTTAGCAATAAGTTTGAGTTAGATGATATACTATTTCTAGAGCCGAGTCCACATTTATTCAGTTTCAACAACCCATATGGTGCTTGCCCAAAATGCGAAGGTTACGGCGATATTATAGGGATAGATGAAGATTTGGTCATTCCAAACACAGGCCTTTCAATATACGAAAGTGCTGTTTTTCCTTGGAGAGGAGAAAGCATGAGTTGGTATAAAGACCAATTGGTTAATAATTCTCATAAGTTCGATTTCCCAATTCACAAACCTTATTTTGAATTATCTGAAATCCAAAAACAACTTGTTTGGACTGGAAACCAATATTTTGAAGGATTAAATTCTTTTTTTGCAGAATTAGAATCTAAAGCCTATAAAATTCAAAACAGAGTAATGTTATCGCGTTACCGTGGAAAAACTAAATGTAAAACCTGTAATGGCAAACGTTTAAGGCCCGAAGCTAATTACGTTAAAATAAATGGCATTACGATTACAGATTTAGTTGAAATGCCAATTAAAAAGCTCATTCAGTTTTTTAATGAATTAGAACTTAATGACCATGACACACAAATAGCCAATCGCTTATTGAAAGAAATCAATAACAGATTATCGTTTTTAGCTAACGTTGGATTGGATTATTTGACTTTAAATCGAAAATCTAATACATTATCAGGAGGAGAAAGCCAACGTATTAATTTAGCAACCTCACTTGGAAGCAGTTTAGTAGGCTCGATGTATATTCTAGACGAACCTAGTATTGGCCTACATCCAAAAGACACAGAGCGTTTAATTTCAGTCTTAAAATCTTTGCGTGATTTAGGAAATACTGTGATTGTAGTTGAACATGATGAAGACATCATGAAAGCTGCCAACAGCATCATAGATATTGGCCCAGAAGCTGGGACTTTTGGAGGTAACGTAGTAGCATCAGGAACGTATCAGGATATTTTAAGGTCTGAATCCCTAACTGCAAAATATCTAAATGAAGATTTAAAAATTGAAGTTCCAAAAACAAGGCGTACTTCAAAATATTTTGTAAATATAAAAGGAGCAAGAGAAAACAATTTAAAAAATATAGATGTAAAATTCCCTTTAGGAGTTTTAACTGTTATTACAGGCGTTTCAGGAAGCGGAAAAAGCACATTGGTGAAAAAGATTTTATTTCCTGCGTTACAAAAAAAGTTAACAGATTTTGGCGATAAACCAGGTCAGTTTTCAGGTTTAGAAGGTGATTTTAGTAATATCAATCACATAGAATTTGTAGATCAAAACCCAATTGGTCGCTCCTCTCGCTCCAATCCAGTTACATACATAAAGGCTTATGATGATATTCGTGCTTTATACTCAAAACAAAAATTAAGCAAGATTAGAAACTATCAAGCAAAACACTTTTCTTTTAACGTAGATGGCGGACGTTGTGAAACCTGTAAAGGCGAAGGGGAAGTAACTATTGAAATGCAGTTTATGGCCGATGTGCATTTAGAATGTGAAACTTGTAAAGGCAAACGCTTTAAAAAAGAAGTGCTTGAGGTTACTTTTGCAGACAAAACCATCGATGATATTTTAAATCTTACTATAGATGATGCCATAACATTTTTTGAAGCTACAGAGCAAACCAAAATAAAAAACAAATTACAACCACTACAAGATGTAGGTTTAGGCTATGTGACTTTGGGACAAAGTTCTTCCACCCTATCTGGTGGCGAGGCGCAGCGCATTAAATTAGCAACATTTTTAGGTAAAGGAAACTCCAAAGAAAAAACCCTTTTTATTTTCGACGAACCTACTACTGGTCTACATTTCCATGATATTCAAAAATTATTAAAATCCTTTAATGCTTTAATAGCAAAAGGCCATTCTATAATTGTTGTAGAACACAATTTAGAATTGATAAAATGCGCTGATTACATTATTGATCTAGGACCAATCGGTGGAGAATATGGTGGCAATTTAGTTGCAACAGGTACTCCAGAAGACATCGTAAAAGTGAAAGCTTCAGAAACCGGAAAGTATTTAAAAGAGAAAATTTAGCACCTCACAAAAAAAACGGCAGCTTAAATAGCCACCGTTAATTTATTTATTTCAAACAGAGTATTTAGAATTTATACCCAACGCCTATTTGAAAACCACTTAGTTTTATTGAATTATTCCCAGGGTTTTCCAATAAATTAGTTAAGCCAAAACCGTACCTAGCGTTAACATTAAATTTCTCTGCAATATCATAAGCAGCACCAATGTCTAGACCTATGTTTAGAGATTTAATACCATCTCCGGCATCTAAAAGGTAACCGAAGTTAGGTCCTGCTAGAGCATTAATTTTATCAGCAACTTCATATTTTGCCAATATTGGTACTTGAATTTGATTAAAATCTTTAAGCATAATGAAATCAATCTCTGGCTGTATCTCAAGCTTATCCATCAATTCAATATCTGTAAAATAAATTCCAACAAAAAAACCAGTTTTTGATGTCCTATTAGATAAATTTAATGTGTTTGAAGTTGATGATTTACTCAAAGATGATTTTTGAGCTTCTGCCACTACATTTCCTCCACTAC
Source organism: Jejuia sp. G7-7 (assembly GCF_055808955.1). Lineage (NCBI taxonomy): Bacteria > Pseudomonadati > Bacteroidota > Flavobacteriia > Flavobacteriales > Flavobacteriaceae > Jejuia > Jejuia sp. G7-7. The sequence goes on along the minus strand of NZ_JBVVSZ010000001.1, from coordinate 649,142 downwards.
CGCTTGACGAGGAAGCAAAATGTTCAGATGCTGCAATTAGCCCAGCTCTTGTAGCACAAGAAGTAAATAATAAAACGACGATACTAAATGAAATTAAGGTGTTAAAATTTTTCATGATTAAAAGTTATTGATTAGCTCCTATAAACTTATGAAATAAAACGCTAAAAACCAAATAGTTACGAGTTATCTAAAACCAATCAATTTAATTAATAAAACAAAAACGCAAACATTCCCAGAATAAATGCTGTTAACGGTGCCACAAATAGTAAAAACAAGAAGGAGGTTAGGCTAGCCTTTATAAATGTTTTAAATCTACCTTGTTGATAAAATCGCTTCAAAGCCAAATACAAATACACAAATGTCGAAAAAGCAACTAACCAATCTATCCAATCTGGAATATCAACTATAAAGTTAATGCCAATAATTAAGCTAAATACTGTAAACAGAAACGAAAAATAATAAAAACTAAACACCAAATGATGTGCATACAGTCCACTTTTTCTATAGAATAGCTTTAATAAAAGTGCAAAAATCGGTAACAGAAAAAACATTGCAATAGGTATAGTATCATAAAACGTTTGGAGTATACTTCCACCTTTTCTAGATTTATAAAACTTTAATGCTTGCTTGTATATTTGCCTTTTAACTAACCCAGCATCGTCTTTCATTCCCATTTCTTTATAAAGCATTGATTCAGATGCATTTACATCAATTAAAGAATCTAAAGATTCGGTATCAAAATCAAAATTAGCGATGTCGTTTTTTCTAAAATCATCTGCATTAACTATAGAATCCATTTGCGCATCAGAAAACCTGTGGATATATTTATTATCCTCTAAAGTCTTGCGTAACTTTTCACGAGCAATAGAATCTTCTACTCTTTGGTTTAACAATTCTACAGCTTTAATCGAATCTCTTACATGCACATCTGATATCTTATCAACTACATTTTCCTTCTTTAAAGTCTGGGCTAATTTTTCATCTAAAGTCTGTACTTGATTTCGTTGAATAAATGAAAACAAAAAGAAAAATACAACAGCTATAAACAAATACATTTGCGCTGGGTGCAAATACAGCAACCGCTTCCCCTCAATAAATTTACCTGCTAAATATCCAGGTTTAAATAATAAAGGAATAAAACTCTTGAAAAACCGAGCATCAAAAGAAAAATAGTTGCTAATCGTGTTATAAAACAACACTTTCACGGTTAATTCATCCTTAGCTTGTTGACCGCAATGCGGACAGAATTTAAAACTATCTTTAAACTGCTTTTCGCAATTTTTACAAGTTTCTTTTTTCTTTTTCATTTAAAATGATTGGTTTTATAAAAATATAAAAAAGTATTTACTAATGTAGAATATTAGAACTCTGATATACAAATAATCACATCTTTGGCACGCATATTGAAAATTAGTAACCAACAGAGAAAGCCAAAAAGCTAAAGAGCAGGTATAATGTTAACGATATTTATGATGATGATTACTATTATTATAAATAAAATGGTAAAGTGAAGAAACACAAAAAGAATATAAGCTAAACTTTCGAAATTAAATTATTAAAAACTAAAACCTCAAAGCAATTACAACTTTGAGGTTTTTATTTTTAAGAATACAAAAAAGGGATAACGAGTGAGTTAACCCTTTTTAAATATAAGTTTTATATTTATTATTTAGCAAACTTTAATAAACCTCTATCTGTCGATAAAATATAAAGTCCTGTTTTTAAATTTGAAACACTAATTTCATTGGAAACTTCACCTTTCATAATTGTTCTACCCATTAAGTCGTAGATTTTATAATCGCTCCCGCTAATTGCTTTATCTTTAATTACAACAGCATCTATATTAGAACTATAAAAAGCTCCTAGCTTGCTTTTGTTCAAATCGCTTGTGCTTAATATGTTCTCGGTTACATCAATAACATAATTCATGTAAGCATGCTCCGAATCATTATAAGCCCCTCCATTAGCACCAACAATTTGCATAATCCAATTATAACCATTAACATAATCCGTTGTATTTTCTACAGGAGTAGTACCTTCTGGTATGGATACGTTTACAGTTGCAGCACCAGCTGTAAAATCTCCTGGCACTAAAGTCATTAGGGAAGTGGTGTTATCAGAACCCCAACCAAGAGGAGCATTTCCAAAACCAACTCTAGAAAAACGGATGTACAATTCAGGTCCAACAACTGGATTGTTTTGATCATAATCGGTAATTTGAATAGTAATATCTTTGTTCGCGTTACTAAATACGTGATTTCCTTCAGCCCCTCCAAAAGGATAATCTGCAAATCTATTCCCTGCAGAAGAAGACAGATAAGTAGTAGTACCTCCATCAATAGAAACAGAATAGTATGTTTCACCCGCCAATTGAGCATTCAAATTTGTTGTTAAAGTTAAAGATGCAAGGATCATTAACATAGACATAAAAGTAATTTTTTTCATAATAATAAATATTTAGTTAATTGTTTGTGATAAAATTAAAAATACGGCGCAAATATTATCAAAATCAAAACTGAACAATAACTAATCAAACACGTCTAAAGCTTAAAATGTACTTGATTATAACTTGACAAACCTAAGATTTTGTAATCTTTATCTTAACCGTAATCTCGATAGCCATAAAAAAATATCTAAAACATTAACAATCAACAAACTATATATGATTTAAAAAGGAAGAAATAATTCTGGCACGCTGTTTGTAATTACATAATCGTAACCCTTAAAATTTACAATTATGAAAAAAATAGCATTTTTATTAGCAAGTTTATTCCTAGTAGGATTTACTACTAATGCAGACACAAACAATTTAAAAATAAATTCAACAGCCACATTTTATGGAGGCTATAGTAATTCATTCATATTTGTAGAAAATGGTGTTGAGTTTTCTGTTTTTAGAGACGGACAATTTGATTTTAATATATTAAGAGGTAATTCAAGATTAAACGTAAATTTTAATTCTAGAAATACAAATATTAGTTTTAATTCTGGTTACAACTATAACGGATATGTACAATATGATGAGTTTGGAGCAATTATTCAAATAGAAAACATTCCTATATTTTATGATAATTTTGGGCGTATTATTCAAGCTGGAAACGTAAACATTTTTTACAACAATTTTGGTCGTATAAATCGTATTGGTGGATTGTATGTACATTATAACAGGTTTAATAGATATACGCACTTCACGGGCTTTATTAACACATTTAATAGAGGTTATATTTACAGACCTTGGCACCGTTTTTACAGCGTTCCTGCTTTTGATTACTGTGTAGTTTACAACAGACCTTACAGACAGTTTTATAACCCTGTGCGTTACACATACAGAAGACCGTTTTATAACAATACTAGACCAAGAACAGCAATAGCTAGTAGAAGAGGAAACACAATTTCTAGAAACAGAAATTATGCAACTGTAAATAGAAGTTCTAGAAATAGAACAACTGTCAACAATCTTGCGAAAAGCAGAAGAAATACTACTCATGATAGAACATTAAGAAAAAGTGATTCTAGAAGAGTTTCTAATAGTAACAATAGAGTTGCGACTAATAGAACAATGCAAAGGTCTAATTCTAGAGTTGAAAACAGAAGCACTAATACAAGAAGAGAAAGCTCTGCAAACACTAGAAGCACACAACCTAAAACACGTGTAAATACTGATAGTCAAAGAACAACAAGAAAACAGTCTAGTACTGCGGTTAGACAAGCTCCTAAAAGAAGCACGTCTACTCAAGTAACGAGAAACAGAAGCACAACAGTTGTAAAAAAACCAAAAGCAACTAACTCTCGTATATATAACAGGAATAGCACAAACAGGAGTTCTGGACAAACAGTTAATAGGTCTTCTAGAAGCACATCAAAACCTGCTTCACGTGTTACAACAAGAACAAGAAACACAAATTCTAGAGCTACTCAAAGTAGAAGTACCTCAAGAAACAACAATACAAGATCCACCTCTCGAAGAAGGATTTAAAATTTTGGTTGGTTAGTTAAGGAAGCCCTGCAATATGTTTGCCTCAAAGCAACATTGTGGGGTTTTCTGTTTTTATTCGTTACCCTGTCTTAAAAATTTGTCTATTAATCCATTAATATCTTCTGAAAATTTGAATTTGTAGACAATTAAACTAAAAACTCCAGTAATTATAACGGATTTTAAAAAGATGTTTAGAATAGGATGAAACTTAAAATCCCAGAAATAGCCTAATAATGCCATAACCCCCAACACTACTCCTACTTTTATAGTACTTATAGAAAAAGGAATTATCTTGAAAGCTTTGTAAACAAAAATTACTTTTGTTGTATTGTATAAAAATACAGCAATAAATGTCGCAAAAGCAGCACCGTTAATACCATATAAAGGAATGAATACTGTATTTAATAATACCATTAAAATCACTAACAATACTCCAAAAAGTAATACTATTCTATAATAATCACTATTAAACAAAATAGCATTATTACTTCCCAACAAGGCATCAAAAAGTTTAGAGAGACTAATTAATAGCACTACATATAAGCCTATTCTATATTCTTCTGCAATGAGATAATACAACTGATTGATATTCAATGTAATTAACAAAAACATTAACCCACCAACAATAAATAAATTCAAAGAACTTCGTCTATACAAATCCCCCAAACTTTTATAATCTTTCTCGTTTAAGTATTTAGCCGATAGTGGCAATAATAGTTGATGCATCGCTCTTTGAGGTACAGCAACAACTGCAGCTATAAAAATAGCCACATTATAATATGCAATATTTTTAATTGGTATATACTTGCCAATCATCACTTTATCTACATCTAAAAGCACAGTAGCAATGGAGCCCGCTATAATAATTAAAGTAGAATACTTTAAGATACTTTTAATTCCATTTATTTTCTTAAAAATAATTACTGGTAATTTTACACTAAAAGCATATACCATTATCACTAATCCTCTCAGAATATAAACCATTACAAGCCCAATCATAAACTGTTCTATACTCAAATAATTTAAGTAAAGCAGAAATAACAAAACCATTGTACCAACCCTATGAAACACTTCTTTCATGAAATTGCCAAAAACAGTTTTTAATTGTACTTTAACCCATGCATAAAACACCTCGAAATAAGCCAACGCAATTGCTATTACTATAGTATGCCATAAATAGTCTTTAATTATAGCGTTTTCAGAAGATAGATAATCCCCAATGATTTCATAACCAAAATACCCTACAATACTCAACGGAATAATCATTAATAAAGGTAGAAACAACATCAATGTTAAAAAACTATTGAGAGCAATTCTAGTTTTAAATGATCCATAAAATTTCACAAGTGTATTATGAACACCAAATGCCATTATCGGCATCATCACAAATGCTGCAGATAGCATAAAACCTACCATTCCGTAATAAGCATCACTCATAAAATTAGTATACAAAAACAAGGTATTTATTGCACCTATGGCAAACCCAAGATATGTGGAAATAATATTCTTAAATGATTGTGAAGCAACTATTCCCATTATACAAGTTGTGACAATAATTTCGTAAGGGACTTTCTGTGGTATTTTTGCAAGCCGATGGGGTGTGACTTCAAAGTTCCTTTCTTATAGTTCATATAGAGTTCTAAGATACTATTTTTTAAGGATTCTGAATCTTGATAGTTAAAATAGAAACCTGTATTGGTTTCTTTAATAATTCGTTCTACATCCGATGCTTTTGGACCTATAGCAAGTATTGGCCTGTGAGATACCATATATTCAAAAAGTTTTCCTGGTATAATACATTTAGTGTCAACGGAATCAATCTCTATCAATAACAATACTTGTGATTTTTTTGATATCTAACTGATTCTTTATGTGAAACATATCCTACCTCATTCATATAATCAATTAAACTATATTTGGCAATAGATTGATGTATGTTTTCGCTAACAAAACCTACTAAATTTAGTTGAAAATCTTGCTGAAAATCTTTGTTTTCTTCTATTAATTCTGAAAGAACTTTCCATAAAATTTCAGGATTTCGTTTTGATAATAATGAGCCTATATGTGACAATGTGAATTTTGAATCCATTTCAAAAGGTTCTGAAATTTCATCATCATAGCCATTAGTAATAACTTCAATAGGCTTCGTTGTTATATTCTGAAACTCTTTTTTCGTAACAAAACTAGTCACTATTATTTGATCAGCAGTTGATAAAACTTGTGTTTCTAACGATTTATGCTTTTTTTGAGAAGAAGTTGTTAATTTCAATTGTTTATGATAACCAATGGTTGTCCATGGATCTCTAAAATCAGCCAACCACTTCACTCCTAGCTTTTGTTTTAAGTTTAACCCAATTAAATGTAAACTGTGCGGAGGCCCTGTAGTAATAATAGTTTCAATATTATTCTCAGAAATATAATTTAAAAGAAATGTAGTTGAAGGCTTTACCCAACCTACTCTAGCATCGGGAATAAAAAAATTACCTCTTATATAAAGCATCACTTTTTCTAGTAATGATTGCTTTTTGTTTTCATTGATAATTCCTTTACTAATAGTATTTACTTTTCGTTTCGAAAAGAGTTGCGCTAGTTTATAAGGTTCGCTAATGGAAAACTTAATAACTTCAATATCTTTGGAAACTTCATCTACAAGGCTATTATCAACTATAGGGTAATTTGCGCTTTTGGGTACAAAAACAATAGGTTCTATATCAAAATCTGGTAAATATTTTACAAATTTTAGCCAACGCTGTACTCCTGGCCCACCTGCAGGTGGCCAATAATATGTGACTATGAGCACCTTTTTACGCACTCTTTTTTTGTTTAAACTTGTAAAATAATCCAACAATAACTAGAATCCCTAAAAAAACAGAGCCTGCAAGAGATATAACACTTCCGGTTTTAACAACATCTGGGTCGAACTTGAATTCGATGATATGTTTGCCTTTGGGAACAGCCATACCTCTTAAAATATAATTAACTCTTTTATGATATGTTTCTTTTCCGTCTATGAAAGTTTTCCAACCATTTCCATAATAAACTTCTGAAAAAATTGCATAGCCGTCATTAGAATTATTAGTCTGATATTTTAAATAATTAGGTTTTACTTCAACTAAATTTATTGACGCTAAAGAATCTAATTGATAATCCATCACAACTGGCTCAGGCATTCTTTTAAGGATGCCTTTTGGAGGAATATAAGTGTATACCGCCTTTCTTTTATTATCTAAACTATCTAACAACTTGATTTCTTCATTTGCAGAATCTACTCTTTGTAATTTTTCAACAAACCAAGCATTACCATTAGCTTCATCATTTACATAAGGAAATACATTCCCTTTTTCATCTTGAGCAATGATATACTTTGTGTTTAGCATATTCATCACATTAATATTATTTCGAGACACATACCAATCAAATACTTCTCGGTAACGTTTTAACTCTGCTGCATTATAACCATTTAATGAATTATGATAATAGGACGGTTTTGAAGGCCCTGACACTAAATCGAATACTCTAAAATGTGTCGTGTCTTTCAAAATTTGTTTATCGACTTCGTTTGCCGAAAAAGGTTTGTTCATTTTTATGGACGACACAAAATCATCTTCATTCACATAACGCCTGTTTACTCCAACTAAATCAAATAATATAAGCACTACAAAACCAACAACAACCCATTGCTCTTTAATCTTGTTTTTAAGATATCCAAAAATTAATCCCGCCGATATTAATACTAAAACAAGTGTTCTAATAGTATCTGTAGTAAAAATTGATTTTCTATCTTCTTGTATGGTACGACTAAATTCTTGGCCATAGTTCTGGATATATTGTCCGTCTCGCATTCCTACGAAATCAAATAAAGTTGATCCAAAAAGCAAAAACAACAATGCTAATCCTCCAGTAATTCCAGTAGCATATTTTAACGCTTTAAGTTTTTCTTCGTCTTTATTAAATTCATTAAACAATTTAACCAATCCAAAAATTGCTAAAATAGGAACGCATAATTCTAAAATAACCTGTATGGAACTTACTGCCCTAAACTTATTGTAAAGCGGTACATAATCAATAAAGAAATCGGTTAAAAAATTAAGGTTTTTTCCAAATGAAAGTAATAAAGATAACAGTACACCAACCACCAACCACCATTTTAAGCGACCTTTCACTAAAAACAAAGCGAATACAAACAAAAACAAGACAACGGCACCAATATGAGCTGGCGCTTCCACTATTGGTTGATCTCCCCAATAGGTTGGTGCGTTTTCAGCTTGTTCCATAGCTTGAGCCGGAGAAGCTCCTAGTTTTCTAAAAAACTCATACGTTTCAGAATCTTTTCCAACATTATCATAGCTTCCGCCTCCCATAAATCGTGGGATAAACAAATTAAATGTTTCAGTAATACCGTAACTAAACTGAGTAATATAGTCTTTATCTAAACCCGAAGTCACTTCCTTAGTAGTACCATCAGGGTTTATGGTTAATTCACTTTTACCACGAGTACTTTCTTTAACATACTCTTGTGTTGCCAATACGTTTGTAGCATTTAAACTGATTGCTAAAATAACTGCACCAATTAAAATACCAATAGATTTAAAATAATGTGGTAACATTTTCTTCTTATAGGCATCAATTAAATAAACAATTCCTAAAACTACCACTAAGAGCAGCAAATAATAGGTCATTTGAAAATGATTAGACACCAATTCCAACCCCATCGCAATAGCTGTCAATAAAAATCCCGCTATATAGCGCTTTTGAAATACCAGAAGAATACCAGCCAAAACCAAAGGCATGTAAGCAATAGCATGAGCTTTACTGTTATGCCCTACACCTAAAATTATTATTAAATATGTTGAAAACCCAAAAGCTAAAGCCCCAAGTGCAGCGAGTTTTAAAATCAACTTTCAACACTAAAAGCAACACATAAAAGCTCAATAAATAAAGGAATAGATAATCGGCAGGTCGTGGTAAAAACCGTAAGGCTAAATCTAGTTTTTTTATATAATTATGTGGGTATCTTGCACCTAATTGATATGTTGGCATACCACCAAAAGCACTATTTGTCCAATAGGTTTCCTTACCAGTTTCAGCTTTAAAATCCTTTTGTTGTTTAGACATGCCAATATACTGAACAATATCGCTCTGATATATTTGTTTACCCTGTAAAACTGGATTAAAATAAGCTAATGATACAAGTACAAAACCTGCTAAAATAAGTAAATGAGAAAGTGATTTCTTTAATAAAATCTGCATGAAAAAAGGTTAAATCGACAAGGGATGAAATTACTCAATTTCTTCGTAATCCACGTAATCGCCAACATCTTTATTTGATTGTCGTTGTTTAGGGACTTTATCTATTGAAATCTCTCCTTCTTTTTTTGGCGCTTCCTGACGCTGTTGATTAAATTGTTGCCCAAATTTTTGTTCTGCTTTTTTTGCAACATACTTCACTAAAAAAGGTGCAAACAAACGAGCCAATATCTTGACCCCAAAATAAATTAATAAAATGATAAGTACCATTTTTATTAATCCTACAAAAGATGCTTGTTGTAGCATAAAAAATAAATTTATACAAAAATACAATTCTAATCATTTAAAAAACGTTCAAAAAACATAAAAAAAAGATAAAATATCTATATTTGGTAGCATTGAAATGAATCAAAACATCTACTATCATAAAAATTTCACCCTAAATCATTCTTATGAAAGCCTTTAAATACATAATTATTACTTTACTGGTAGCAAGTAGTACTACTGTTTTTGCTCAATATACTGAAGTTATAAATTCTAACAGACCTGGACTATCTAGAAGTGCATTCTCTGTAGGTACTAATGTAGTTCAGTTTGAAGTTGGCCCTTATTTCTTAAAAGAGAAGAGAACGCCTTTACCACAATATGAAGTGTCAGGGTTGGGAGTAGATTTTGCAGCTAGATATGGTTTACTATGGGAGCAGCTAGAAATTAATATAGAAGGTAATTACCAAAATGATACTAAAACAAATTTTTCAGGTTTTACTACTGAAGACAAACGTTCTAACTTTAAATATGTGACTCTAGGAGCTAAATATTTAGTTTTCGATCCTTACAAAAATGCAGCAGATGAAAAACCAAACCTTTACAGCTGGAAAGCAAATCATAGTTTTAGATGGAAATCATTAATTCCAGCAGTTGCAGTTTATGTTGGTGCAAATTATGATACTAAAAACAATCCTTATACTGCTACGAGCATTGAAGGTTTTAGCCCAAAAGTGATGATTGCCACCCAAAACAATTTTAATGGAGGCTGGGTATTTGTAATGAATTTAATAAAAGATAGAATTGGAACCGACCAATCTGATTTCTCATACATACTAACACTTACCCACTCTTTTAGCCCACAATGGGTCATTTTCGGAGAAACCCAAGGCGTTAAAAGCGATTTTTATGCAGATAATTTACTACGATTTGGTGGTGCCTACCTATGGGATAAAAATTTCCAGTTAGATACTGCAATTACGTTTAACACAAAAGACACACCTTCAGTATTAAATATTACTTTAGGTGCTTCTTATAGATTAGATTTTCATAAAGACAAAGAAATTGATAATGGAAACTCTGCTAAAGAAGAAAGTAAACGTCAATCAAGAAACAAGAAAACTAAAAAAAGAAGAAGCGAAAAAAAGATGAGGATCTTATAAAGGAAAAAGAAAAGAAACAGAAACGAGAAGATGAGGATTTTAACAACTAATACTTTGCTGAAATAATTTATGATTTCAATAAAAGAAGTAACCAACAAAAAAGATTTAAAAACATTTGTAAAGTTTCCTTTTAAACTCTACAAGAATTCTAAATATTGGACGCCCCCAATTATTAATCAGGAACTTAAAACGTTTGATAAAAATGAAAACCCAGTTTTTAAAGATGCTGATGCCCGTCTATTTTTAGCTTACAAAAACAATGAGGTTGTTGGTCGAGTGGCAGCAATTATCAATTGGTTAGAAGTAAAAAGTCAAGATCAGAAAAAAATGCGTTTTGGCTGGTTTGATTATATTGACGATTTAGAGGTTTCTAAAGCATTATTACATAAAGTTGAAACCATTGGAAAAGAAAACAATTTAGCATTTACTGAAGGCCCAGTTGGTTTTTCAAACTTAGATAAAGTTGGCGTCATAGATGAAGGTTTTGAAGCCATTGCGCCTATGATTACTTGGTACAATCATCCCTACTATACAAAACACTACACCTCTGCTGGTTATCAAATTGAAAAAGCGTATTCTGAAAGTAGGTTTCCTTTTAAAAATGTAAAACCTGAATTCTTTTTTAAAGCACAAGAACTTATAAAACGTCGTTATAAATTAAAAGCATTAAAATTTACTAAGACTGAAGAAGTAATGCCCTATGTAGACCAAATGTTTGATTTATTTAATGAGAGTTACGCCTCTTTAGCAAGTTTTGTCGCCATAACCGATATTCAAAAGGAATACTTTAAGAAAAAATTCATAAGCTTTGTAAACCCAGAATACATAAAGTTCGTAGTTGATAATGACGACAAACTTATTGGTTTTGCTATTGTTATGCCCGCTTTTGCAAAGGCTTTACAAAAAATTAACGGAAAACTTTTCCCATTCGGCTTTGCTCAAATTTTAAAAGCTAAGAAAAACAGTAAAGACGTTATTTTCTATCTAATTGGTATTCATCCAGATTATCAAAACAAAGGTGTACATGCTGTTATTTTTAATGAATACTATAACACATTTACTGAAAAAGGCATACAAACATGTTACCGGACTCCTGAATTAGAAGATAATTATGCAATACACCAAATTTGGAAACATTTTGATCCAGAAGTTTATAGACGCCGAAAGACTTACAGGAAAGATTTATAGGTATTTTATATGATTTTTTTGTTGTTACTTTTTAAATTATAATTACTAAATAATCGTACTTTTTCTATTACTTCACATTAAAACCGTGAAGTAAATGTCTTAACCTCCCATTTGCTCTTTCCCTCATTTAGCGTAGCACAAAGTATTTTATTACCATCGGTTCTCACATTTACCAAACCATAAACAATACCGTCAACCACTTTTAGTCGGCTCATAGCTTTTATTTTATCTTTTGGATTTAAAGCACCAGAAGTTGTGTGCTTGTAGCGTATTTTTAGTTTTGATTTCATCGGTAAGTACTACATCAATATCTCCATTTGGTGTATCATACCCCTTTCTGTTCACTTCATACGGATCTCCCATTCGTAAACTTCTAGAAATTTCGGTGCTGTATATTAATGGTGTTACCATTTCATCATTTTCAATCTTTTTAAACCCTGTGGCACCAGAAGCTGCTACAATATTTGGTCGAGGATGTGCATGGGTTTCATCATCACCTGAAGAAATTACTGTTGCTGCAGCATTTACATATTGCAAAAATTCATAAGAACAATCGTCACTTCCATGATGGCAAGATTTTGCAACATCAGCTGCCAACTCAATTAAATCTCCTTGTAAAGAAGCTATAATATGTTGCATGCTTTTCTTATTTAAATCACCTGTCAATAATATTCTAGCTCTTCCATAATCTAATCGTAATAATATAGAGTTACCATTGGTATTAGTACTGTACCCTCCTAAATCTTTTAAGGTCGGCTTCCCTTTTACAGTAGTTTCAATTGGCCCTAAAATCTTAATAGTAGTTTCTTTATCTTCTTCAAAGCCTTGTAAATATTTAAATCCTTTAACTGGATTATGGGCCAATCGCTTTATGGATGCATCACTTGCAATTACCGTTTTTAAAAAATCGGCCCACTCCCCTTGTATGCGTAAATCTGAATTTTTATTGAGACCTTTTTTAATTGATGTTTTCCCTGTTAATAAATTATGAAGCACTCCATCAGTTTCGTTCCCTAAAAAACGTCTTTTTTCATCCGTTTTATACCAAGATACTCCTGCGTGATAAAAAGTATCTACTTTAGTTGTTTTAGCATCCAGTTCCTTTTTGTCCTCAGGGTCATCACTTAATAAATCCCATAAACCACCGTAATGATCTGCATCACAATGGGAACAAATCATGGCATCTAACTCTATATTTTTCTTTTTATATTCCTTGAAAAACTTCCAATCCACAAAGTCTGCAGCACTTTTTCCATGTGGCTGTTTGGAACGTTTGTAACCACCATCTATTAAAATATGTTTTCGCTCTGGAGTTACAATTAGAACACCATCGCCCTGACCAACATCTATAAAGTAAAGTTCTAATAAAGGTGTATCTCCTAAATCTTCAGCTTTTACATATACATTTTTTGCCCAACGAATGTTGACTTTGTATCGCCCATTTGTTTTGGTGTTAGAAACTAATACTGCTCCATCTCCCCAAAGCGCTTCTAAAAGTACTTTATTTCCATCGCTAGATGTGTATACTTTTGCGGTGTCTTTTTTTATGTATTTAGTTGTTGCCATGATAAACTATTTAAAGTAGATATATCTATATTTTACCTTTTGAAAAATGATAATATTATATAAATCTTTAAATTAATACTTTTTATTGAACTATTATATAAGTACTTCTACGTATATATAAACTGATTAATAATTTAAGATTTTAACAAAAAAGGTAATTAAGTATCAATAAAGGAATTTTCAAGCTATCATAAAATAATTTATTTAAATTAATTTTAAAAATCATTTTTTTATCAATACACAATAGCTTACCATGAAAAATTTCTTATCCATATTTATTCTGACTCTCTTAATGAATTGTTCTTCTTCTGATTCAGCTGTTAATGAAAAAAAGAAGAAAAAGAAGAAGAAACTCCCAACACAATAATATCAGCTGGTAATGTTTCAGATTTAGCCTTATATCCTTCTAATCCATATTTTGAAGATGGTGCTGGTTACCAAGGTGCTGATTTTGTAAATTTATCAAATGATAGAAATCTAATATTTACTCATGTTAATGGGAAAAATGACTCTGAAGCGTTAAATGAAATGATTAATGCTTTAAATAATTTAGGTGGCGGTAAAATTCTAATTCAAAAAGGTGATTATAAGTTTAAAGAAGTATATATAAAATCTAACATCCATATTTCTATTGCAGAAGGAACAACGATAAGAATGGACAATACTAGAGGTGGAAAAAACTTCTTATTTAATTTAGGAATGAGAGAAAATTTGCCACTAGTAGAAAATGTTAGAATTATAGGATTGGGTTCAGTAGAAAATAGACCAAAATTAATTTTAGAAAAGTTTAATAACACATTTTATCGTGCTGTTGCCATAGGTTATATAAAAAATGTGCTTGTAGAAAATATTACAATTATCGATGAGTTAACTAAAGGTAGCGCTATTGCTTTAAATCCTGTGAAAGTTGATGATACAACAGCAAATATTTCTGAAAATATTACAATTACTAATGTTGAAATGCGAGGAGCTTCTATTGGTTATGGCCTAGCACAAACTAATGTTGGAAAAAATGTATTATTAAAAAACTTGTCATGCCAAGGCGGAATGACATGTAGAATAGAAGCACATACAGGCAGGCAATACGATTTAGGAGTAGATAATATTGTGATAAAAAATGTAGCCAGTATTAAAGGAAAAGCTGCTGTTTTACTTCAACCACACTCTGTATTAAACGGCCGTGTTTTGGTTGATATTGCTAAATCTGAAGGTAGTTCATGGACCTTGTTTTTAAAAGAAGGTTTTGTAGGTCCAGATTCAGCTAGGCGAAGTAAAGGTAATTTTGCAGCGAACTCTAAATTTAGTAATCTAAGCTTAAATGCTACAGATGATACCGCAACACTATCTTATAAAAATTATAGTAGATTTATACCCGAGGCTTTGAAACCGCTTTATAAAACTCCAAATTTTACTTATATTCCTGAGGATACAAACCATGGTTTTGATAATGGAGAGCTAAAAGAGAAGCTCCAATTGTAGGGCCTTCTGTGGCTACAATATTTATTGATGCAAGTTATACTTTAAATATTCCAGAAGAAAAAGACATTTTACTAACTGGCAAAACAGAAAACAGACAGAAAATTTTAGATAAAAGATAAAAACAATTACTCAGTTGGCGCAACTAACTTATTCTTCTTATAAAGTGGTATTCTATAAGAAATAGTGTAACCATACCCAACACCAATACGTGTACTATCATAAGTTTTATTAAACCCAGGAATGTATATGTTTTCAAAATTATCCGGCACAGTTTCTGTCAATTTCACCTTTAGCTGAGCATTTAAACCTATGTATAAGTTATTAAATAATTCTGCTTTTATACCAATAATAAGTTCTAACCAAAGAGCAGTTAATCCATCTTTATCAAAGCTTTCTGAAACTAAATTTTGGGGATCCCAATATTGATTGGTACTATACACACTATACTTATTAATGGTATGGCTAAATGTACTTGCTCCTATTCTTGAACCAAAATAAACCATGTTATCCATATCTAACCAGTTTTGGTATAAGTTATAATCAATCCCAGCTTTAAAGTAAGTACCTTTTGTGGTAGTATTTAAAAAATCAGTAACTAAAATACGTTCTTCATTACCTATTTCTCCAGCAACATAAAGTTTGTTAGTAATACGATAATCAGCAATCAATTCTAAGCCTGTATAATCATCATCTAAAAACGAACGAATTAATTTTCCAGCATCGATTCCAAAACGAAAACCGTACTTCTGCTTGATAACAGTAGAATCGTTTTCTACTTTAGGGATACTATCATTCTGTGCTTGAACTGAACCAGCACTAACTAAAACCAATAGTCCTATACTAATGAAATAATTTAAAATGTGCTTCTGTTTCATTTTCTACAGTTTGGTTGTCGTTTTCAGCTTGTATTAGTTGTATCCAATTATCTCCATCATCTTCAATACGAACTATAACATTATTAAAAATTGTTCTGTATCCACATGCTCTAGATACAAACACATCTTCTCTATTATAAGTTATTGTAATAATATCCTCATTTCCTCCATTTACATTCCCATCTGTATCCTCAGAATAATCTTGATGTAACTTATATTGTGTTTCATCCACATCTGTCCTCAAAGGCAATACTAGAGAATTAGTGGTAACTACGTTGTAACCTTCCAAAACCTTATCATTATCAACGCCTTGAATTCGCAAACCAAATATATTTTTACTATCCTCTTGAATTGAAATGTCAAAAGTTTCCATTACTAGTTTTGCAGTAGTTTGCGTTGTATCAGGGCATAAATCGTCACGTTCACAGCTCATATAGATAAGCCCGATAACCAATACTACTATTAATAGTTTTATATATTTCATTTTATCTTTAATAAATTCCGTATTAACTACGAAATACAAACTGTTATCTCTTTTCTAAAAGCACTACATTTTCTACATGAAATGTTTGTGGAAACATATCTACTGCTTGCACTTTTGTGACTTTATACATGGTGTCCATTAAAGCTAAATCTCTTGCTTGTGTTGCACTATTACAACTTACATATACAATTTTTTCTGCACCAATATTTAATAATTGTGCTACAACATCTTTATGCATACCATCTCGTGGTGGGTCAGTAATTACTATATCTGGTTGCCCATTAGTAATAATAAAATCGTCATTAAAAACCTGCTTCATATCTCCAACAAAAAATTCAACGTTATTAATGTTGTTTAATTGTGCATTTTCTTTAGCAGCTATTATCGCATCAGGAACAGATTCCACACCAACAACTTTTTTAGCCTTTTTTGCCACAAACTGGGCGATGGTTCCTGTTCCAGTATATAAATCATACACTAACTCATCCCCTTTCAATCTTGCAAAATCTCTAGTTATTTTATAGAGTTCATAAGCCTGCTCAGAATTTGTTTGATAAAACGATTTCGCATTTATTTTGAACCTCAAACCTTCCATTTCTTCAAAAATATGGTCTTCTCCTTTATAACAAATCACTTCTTGATCGTAAATAGTATCGTTTGCTTTTCCGTTTATAACATATTGCAATGAAGTGATTTCTGTGAAAGTTTCAACAATAAAATCTAACAATAATTCACGCTTTTCAACATCTTCTTTATAAAACTGAATCATTACCATAATATCGCCTGTAGTTGATGTCCTAATCATCATGGTACGCAATAACCCTGTTTGATTTCTTGTATTAAAGAATTCTAAACCATTTTCAATAGCAAATTTCTTAACTGAATTTCTTATGGTGTTTGAAGGATCTGTCTGCAAATGACATTTATTAATGTCTAAAATTTTATCCCACATACCAGGAATGTGAAATCCTAATGCATTTCTATCTCCTAAATTTTTATCTGATTGGATTTCTTCTAACGTTAGCCAGCGGCTATCACTAAACGAAAATTCCATTTTATTTCTGTAGAAATATTGATTATCAGCACCTAGAATTGGCGTAACTTCAGGTAGTTCAATATGTCCAATTCGCGTCAAATTATTTACCACCTCTTTCTGTTTGTAAAACAATTGATGCTCATAACCCATATCTTGCCATTTACAGCCACCACAAGTCCCAAAATATTCACAAGCAGGCGCTACTCGCTTATCAGAAAGCTTATGAAAATTAGTAGCTTTACCTTCATAATACGCTTTTCGTTTCTTAAAAGTTTGTACATCTACAATATCGCCGGGTACTGCATTGGGTAAAAAAACCACTTTACCGTCTGGAGCTTTAGCAATAGTTTTTCCCTTTGCACCCGCATCAATAACTTCCAATTGTTCAAAAACAACTTTTCTAGAATTTCTCCTTCTTCCCATGCTGCAAAAATAACAATAGCCAGAAATAAAATACTTGTTATTTAAATTATCTTTAAGAGATTTTTATATTAATTTGAAATAAAATTGAACCTTTTTATTTTTTTACTGTCTTTATCATAAGACATGAAGGTTATAAACATCCATAAACGAAACATTAATCAACCAAAACATAAGGTCTCGGCATTATTAAAAACACTCTCTACCAAAGATGATAAAATTTGGCCAAATGCACATTGGCCAGCAATACGATTTAACGAAGGGTTACTAATTGGAGCTAAAGGAGGCCATGGAATTATTCGTTATGATATTAAAGATTATAAATGCGAAGAGTATATTGTATTTCGATTTTTAAGTCCGAAGGGATTTAAAGGGATTCATAAATTTGAAATTACAAAGGTTAGTAATGAAGTAACAGAAATAAAGCACAGTATCAATATGCATACTGAAGGCTTTGCAACTTTAAAATGGGTTTTATTTATTAAATGGTTACACAATGCTTTAATTGAAAATGCTTTTGATACCATTGAAAACAACTTTTCTAAGCGAAAAGTGTTTACTAAATGGAATATTTGGGTGCGCATATGGCGCTATATTTTGAAATAAAAAAAGTGAATAACGAGACATCAGATAGCGATTTGGTTCTAGAGTTTCAATCTGGAAATAAAAAAGCACTCAATATGCTTGTAAAGAGATGGCACAAGCGATTTTGTGAAAAGGCATATTGGTTGGTTAAAGATGCTGATGTTGCTAAAGATATTGCACAAGATTCTTGGAATGTTATCATAAAAAAATCCACACTTTAAAAAACCCTAAAAGCTTTGGAGGTTGGGCATTACGGATTGTTTGTAATAACGCATTCGACTGGATAAATAAAAAGAAGAGACTTCAAAAACATATTGAACAAGTGAAGCATGAACAAGAAACTATTAGCGATGAAAAAGATGAGAACGAAATTTCAGATTTAAAGTTGAAACTATTAGAAACCTTTAAAATATTGCCACAGCATCAACAAATAGTGCTAAAACTTTTCTATAACGAAAACTATTCACTTAAAGAAATTAGTGATATTCTAAATATATCAATTGGAACTACAAAATCCAGATTGTTTCACGCTAGAGAAAAATTAAAACAACTTATAAAAATATAAAGTCATGAAAAATAATATTGAAGATATTGACAAACTAATTAAGGAAACTCTTTCTGAAGAAGAAGCAAAATTTTACGATACTTTGGAAGAACAAAACGTACTAGAAATGGTATGGGGTTTATTTAAAGGAAAAAATAAATGGATCATGTACCTCATGAATCTTATGACATTAGTTTTCTTTGGATTGTTTATTTATTGCTTAGTGATGTTTTTTAGAGCAGAACTAACTTTTGATATGCTAAAATGGGGACTTGGAAGTATCGTCTTTTTAATTGGAGTAAGTATGCTAAAGATTTTTGCTTGGATGCAAATGGATAAAAATGCCATTATGCGAGAATTAAAAAGGCTAGAACTACAAGTATCTTCTCTATCAAGCAGAGTGACTGAATAATTTTTATAAACAATTATTATTCATTAAATTGCGGCCCTATCCGGGGATGATTTCTCTCCCACGCTGCTTTTTCGAATTCTTCGAAGAAAAAAAGGTACAGAAGGAATAGTTATTTAATTATCTGTTTTAAATACAGATACTAACTATTTAAATTATTTTAAAATGGCTGTTTCAGAACAACTAACGTCTCAACAAGCAATTGCATTAGAAAACAAGTACGGTGCTCATAATTACCACCCACTTCCGGTTGTATTAAGTCGCGGAGAAGGTGTGTATGTATGGGATGCTGAAGGAAAAAAGTATTACGATTTTTTATCTGCGTATTCTGCAGTAAACCAAGGACATTGCCATCCTAAAATTGTAAATGCCATGATTGAACAAGCAAAAACATTAACGCTTACTTCTAGAGCATTTTACAACGACATTTTAGGTAAATATGAAAAATTTGCTTGCGAGCTTTTTGGATTTGACAAGTTACTCCCCATGAATACTGGTACTGAAGCTGTTGAAACTGCTTTAAAAGTTGCACGGAAATGGGCTTACGAAGTTAAAGGTATCGCTGAGAATGAAGCAGAGATAGTGGTCTGTGAAAATAATTTTCATGGACGCACAACCACTATTATTTCATTTTCTAATGACCCTGTGGCTCGTGAAAACTTTGGCCCCTACACAAACGGATTTATTAAAATTGAATATGACAATTTAGAAGAATTAGAAGACACTTTAAAAAACAATTCGAATATTGCGGCGTTTTTGGTAGAACCAATTCAAGGGGAAGCTGGTGTTTATGTACCTAGTGAAAATTACTTAATGAAAGCCAAAGCAATATGTGAACAGTTTAATGTATTATTTATTGCCGATGAAGTACAAACTGGTGTAGCAAGAACAGGACGTTTATTAGCAACTTGTGGAAACTGTTCTTGTGAAAATAAAGGTTGTACCAATACTCCAGATGTTAAGCCAGATATTTTAATTCTAGGTAAAGCCATTAGCGGCGGTGTTTATCCTGTTTCTGCAGTTTTAGCAAATGATAGTATTATGAATGTTATTAAACCAGGGAATCATGGCAGTACTTTTGGTGGAAATCCTGTTGCAGCAGCAGTTGCCATTGCAGCTCTAGAGGTTATTAAAGAAGAGCAGCTTGCTGAAAACGCCTATGTGTTGGGTAAATTATTTAGAAGTGAATTAAACATATATATCAAAAAAAGTACTATCGTAAAATTAGTTCGTGGTAAAGGCTTGCTAAATGCTATTGTTATTAATGATAGTGAAGATAGTGACACCGCTTGGAATATCTGTTTAGCACTTCGTGATAATGGATTATTGGCAAAACCTACCCACGGAAACATTATACGATTTGCTCCTCCATTAGTAATTACAGAAGAACAACTAATGGATTGTATTTCGATAATAATAAGCACTATAAAACAATTTGAAGTATAGAAAATATTCGAAATTTTAGTCAAAAAAAATCCAGAGTAAAACTTACTCTGGATTTTTTTAATCTACAATCTAAAAACTAGTTTCTAGAACCTTATTGTCCTTCAACTTTAGCTTTCATAGCTTTATACTTATCAGTTTCACCTAAAACACTATAAATGTTCATTAGCGTTGTAGCTGCACTATTGTTATTCTCATCAATTGCTAAAGCTTTTTCTAAAAATGGTATAGCTTCTCTATATAAATCTTGACGTTTTGCTCGTAATTCATCATAACGTCTATCATCAGCTGCAGAACTTCCTAAACCATTCATTTCTTCAATAATTCCAGATTCCTTTCCTAAAATTAATGCAGCACTATTAATGTAGGCATTAATATAGTTAGGATCTAACTCAATAGCCTTTTTATAATAGGCTACAGCTTCTTCTGGATGATCAGATTCTGCAGAAATAACACCTAAGTTGTATTGCAATTCTGCATTTTCAGGATCTTTTTGAGTTGCAATTTCTAAAAGCTCTTTAAACTTTTGAGTATCGCCCATCTTATAATAAATATTTGCTTCAGAAAGTATTAAGTTAACATCTTCTGGATCCAAAGCCCTTGCATCTTTAATGGCTTGTATTGCCTTATCATTATCTCCATTGGAAATATAAATTAGCGCAACATTTTTAACTATTTCACCTCTTTTGGAAGCAGACTTTTCAACTGTTGGACTTTTATGAGTTTTAGTTTTTATAGCAGCAGTACGAAGTTGAGCATTTGGAAAAGATTCTTTTTGGCCTGTTTTTGTATTAACAGCAAAAAGTTGTTTTTCAGAACCATCATAATTTAAATCTTTAAGTTTTTCATACAAACCTAAAGCACGATCATAATCCGGAATATTTACAGCAGTGGCAGCTGCGTAATAGAGATAAACCGTATCTTTTGGACTTAAGTTATATGTTTTTTCGAAGAACAAAGACGCAGGCTTATATTTCTTTTTTTCATAATTTTTATTAGCCTTATTTAAATAATCGCTAATCATTCTAAATTTCAAATCCGATGCCTCTTTAGCATAACCAGATTCAATTTTCTCGAGAATCTTTTCAGCTTGAGTCATTTCACCAAAATTCCCTTTACCATCTGCAAAAAGAGTTACAGCTTTAAAATAATAATACTTATCTTTCAATTTACCCTCTAAAGATTCAAGCATTGGCTCAATGAGCTTTAGTGCTGCTGATGCCTCAGCATAATTTTGATTTTTTATGGCCTTTTCTGCTGTTTTAAATTCTTTTTTTGTCCAAAAGAAAATAAAGTGATAGCCAAAGCTAATGTTAAAATAATCTGTTTTTTCATTTTAAATTAATTTGTGTTATTCGTTATCGTTGTTTTCAGTATTAGAATTATCAAGAGTTGTGCCATCTTCTGTAACATCAGTATTTTCAGCACCTTCATTAACTATTGCATTCCCATCTTCATCCAATTCAACTTCATCTTCATCGTGCATTACTTTTGCTACTGCAGCTATAGAATCACTTCCTTTTAGGTTAATTAATTTGACACCTTGTGTAGCACGTCCCATGACTCTTAAATCTTTAACCGCCATTCTTATAGCAATACCTGATTTATTGATAATCATTAAATCATCATCATCAGTTACATTCTTAATAGATACTAAATTACCTGTTTTTTCAGTAATAGAAATGGTTTTCACACCTTTACCACCACGATTGGTAATTCTGTAATCTTCTAAACTTGAACGTTTTCCATAGCCATTCTCTGATACTACAAGCACATTACTTTCCATATCATCAACAGCAATCATTCCTATAACTTCATCAGTTTTCTCATCTTGCAAACGAATACCTCTTACTCCTGAAGCACCACGTCCCATTGGTCGAGTTTTAGCTTCTTCAAAACGAATGGCCTTACCAGATTTTAATGCTAACATCACTTGGCTCTCGCCTGTTGTTAACTTAGCTTCTAATAAAACATCATCATCCTTAATAGTAATTGCATTAATACCATTAGTTCTTGGACGAGAATACTGCTCAAGAGAGGTCTTCTTAACCTGACCTTTTTTGGTAGCCATAATTACATAATGACTATTGATATAATCTTCATCCTTCAAATCTTGAGTACAGATGAAAGCCATCACTTTATCATCTTGTTCAATATTAATCAAGTTTTGAATAGCTCTACCTTTTGAAGTTTTACTTCCTTCTGGGATTTCATAAACCCGCATCCAGAAACATTTTCCTTTTTGAGTAAAAAACAACATATATTGATGGTTAGTACCAACAAATAAATGTTCTAAGAAGTCTTCATTACGAGTAGTTGATGCTTTTTGCCCAACCCCTCCTCTATTTTGAGTTTTATATTCTGTTAGAGATGTACGTTTAATGTAACCTGCGTGAGAAATAGTGATTACCACTTTCTCGTTAGGAATCATATCTTCAATACTTAAATCTCCGCCAGCATATTCTATTTGCGAACGACGCTCATCACCATATTTATCTCTTACAACTTCTAGTTCTGCTTTAATGATATCCATTCTACGCTCTTTCTTATCTAGAATATCTTTAAGGTCGATGATGGTTTTCATTATTTCTTCGTACTCAGAACGTAATTTATCCTGCTCTAAGCCTGTTAACTGACGCAAACGCATCTCGACAATAGCTTTTGCTTGAATTTCAGACAGTTTAAAACGTTCAATTAAATTAGCTCTAGCTTCATCTGCATTTGATGATGCACGAATAATTTTAATTACTTCATCTATATTATCAGAAGCTATTATTAATCCTTCTAAAATATGCGCTCTTTCTTCTGCCTTACGTAATTCATAAGTCGTTCTTCTTACAACAACTTCATGCCTGTGCTCTACGAAATAATGAATTAATTCTTTTAAGTTTAATAATTGCGGACGGCCATTTACTAATGCAATGTTATTTACACTAAATGAAGACTGTAGCGCAAGTGTACTTAAATAATTTATTTAACACAATATTAGGAATAGCATCACGTTTTAAAACGTAAACAATACGCATTCCGTTCCTATCAGATTCATCACGAATCAATGAAATACCTTCAAGTTTTTTATCGTTTACCAAATCAGCAGTTTTCTTAATCATATCTGCTTTATTAACTTGGTATGGAATCTCATCTACAATGATACACTCACGACCGTTAACCTCTTCAATGTTTGCTTTTGCACGCATTACAATACGTCCGCGACCAGTATGAAAGGCTTCTTTTACCCCATCGTACCCATAAATAGTTCCTCCAGTTGGAAAATCTGGCGCTTTTACATGCTGTATAAGCTCATCAATTTCTATATCATTGTTTTCAATATAAGCAATTGTTCCATTAACAACTTCGGTTAAATTATGTGGTGGCATATTGGTTGCCATACCCACAGCAATTCCGGATGCACCATTAACTAAAAGCCCTGGAATTCGAGTTGGCAAAACTGTTGGTTCTTGTAAGGTGTCATCAAAATTTAATTTGTGATCTACAGTTTCTTTTTCAATATCTGCCAACATGTCCTCAGATATTTTGCGCATTCTAGCTTCAGTATAACGCATTGCTGCTGGACTATCTCCATCAATCGAACCAAAGTTACCCTGTCCGTCAACCAACATGTAACGTAAACTCCATTCTTGAGCCATACGTACCATTGCATCGTAAACAGAAGTATCGCCATGTGGATGATACTTACCTAAAACTTCTCCTACAATTCTTGCAGATTTTTTGTGAGCCGAATTTGCTCTAACACCAAGCTCATGCATACCATAAAGCACACGTCTGTGAACGGGTTTTAAACCATCTCTTACATCTGGTAATGCACGTGACACAATGACCGACATTGAATAATCAATGTACGCAGATTTCATTTCATCTTCAATGTTAATAGGTATCAGTTTTTCTCCTTCTGCCATATAAAATTTAATTTAGTTTTTATCAAAAATTCAAAACAGGCTAATATACGAATTCCTCTAGTGAGAATAAGAGATTTCAGTTTCGTTTTTGGTACTTTTTATTAACAATTTTACCCCCTTTTTTAGTTAATAACTCTAAACCCATAAACTTTGATTTTATGAATATTTTTTCGTCAATTAGCATCATTACTACATTTTCAGGTATAGTTTTTGCCGTTAGTAAAAATGTTTTAGTATTTTTAATGCAGAAAGGAACTTAATTATGGATGATAACTTCTCCCCAAAGAGTAAAGGATGTAATAGCATATAGCAAAGAAGAAGCATTACGCTTAGGTCACGATTTTATTGGTACTGAGCACTTAATGTTAGGCTTACTTCGCGATGGTAATGGTAAGGCGATTGATATATTAAACGCCTTAGACATCGATTTAAACCATCTACGTAGAAAAGTTGAAATTTTAAGCCCTGCTAATCCCAATATAAGTGTGACTTCAAATGAAAAAAAGAATTTACACTTAACAAGACAAGCCGAACGCGCCCTAAAAACTACTTTTTTAGAGGCTAAATTATTTCAAAGCACATCTATCAACACGGCGCATTTGCTGTTGTGCATTCTTAGAAACGAAAATGACCCCACAACCAAACTATTGAATAAGCTCAAAGTTGACTACGATAATGTTAAAGAACAATTTAAACAAATGATTACAAACGAAAACGATTTTATAGAACCTAAATCTGAATCTTTTCAAGATGATGATAATAATTTAGGCGAAGAATCTTCAAAAGATAATATTTTTAATTCGCCTGCAGGAAAGTCTAACAAGAAGTCTAAAACCCCTGTTTTGGATAATTTTGGACGTGATTTAACAGCGTTTGCCGACGAAGGCAAGTTAGACCCTGTTGTAGGTAGAGAAGCTGAAATACAACGTGTTTCTCAAATTTTAAGTAGAAGAAAGAAAAACAATCCTTTATTAATTGGAGAACCAGGAGTGGGCAAATCTGCAATTGCAGAAGGTTTAGCACTCAGAATTGTGCAACGTAAAGTATCTCGCATTTTATTTAATAAACGTGTTGTTACTTTAGATTTAGCGAGCTTAGTTGCGGGTACAAAATATCGCGGACAGTTTGAAGAACGCATGAAAGCTGTAATGAACGAGCTTGAAAAAAATGACGACGTTATTTTATTTATAGATGAAATTCACACCATTGTTGGTGCAGGTGGAGCTACTGGAAGTTTAGATGCTTCTAACATGTTTAAGCCTGCCCTAGCGCGTGGAGAAATTCAATGTATAGGAGCTACCACTTTAGATGAATACAGACAATATATTGAAAAAGATGGTGCATTAGAGCGTCGTTTTCAAAAAGTAATTGTACAACCTACAACTGTTGAAGAAACTATTGAAATTCTTCACAATATAAAAGGTAAATATGAAGAACACCATAACGTAGATTTTACAGACGAAGCAATTGAGGCTTGTGTAAAATTAACTAATCGATATATGACTGATAGGTTTCTTCCAGACAAAGCCATTGATGCTTTGGATGAAGCTGGCTCTCGTGTACATATCACAAATATTGAAGTCCCAAAACAAATTTTGGAACTTGAAAACCAATTAGAACAAGTTAGAGAAACTAAAAACTCTGTTGTTAAGAAGCAGAAATATGAGGAAGCTGCAAAATTAAGAGATGATGAAAAGCGTCTTGAAAAAGATTTATCAGTTGCTCAAGAAAAATGGGAAGAGGAAACAAAACAACATCGTGAAATTGTCTCAGAAGATAATGTCGCTGATGTAGTTTCAATGATGACAGGGATTCCTGTTAATAGAATTGCACAAACCGAAATTAATAAATTAGCTGAATTACCAAACCTTATAAAAGGTAAAGTTATAGGACAAGACCAAGCGGTTGCTAAAGTTGTAAAAGCAATTCAACGTAATCGTGCGGGATTAAAAGATCCAAATAAACCAATTGGCTCATTTATTTTCTTAGGACAAACCGGTGTTGGAAAAACACAATTAGCTAAAGTTTTATCACGTGAATTATTCGATAGTGAAGATTCTTTAATTAGAATTGATATGAGTGAGTACATGGAGAAATTCGCCATATCGCGTTTAGTTGGTGCACCTCCAGGATATGTTGGCTACGAAGAAGGCGGACAATTAACTGAAAAAGTACGCCGCAAGCCTTATGCAGTTATTCTTTTAGATGAAATTGAAAAGGCACATCCTGATGTATTTAATATGCTATTGCAAGTTCTAGATGATGGCCATTTAACTGATAGTTTAGGTCGAAAAATTGATTTTAGAAATACAATTATCATTATGACATCCAATATCGGAGCAAGAAAATTGAAAGATTTTGGAACTGGAATTGGCTTTGGTACTGCGTCTCAAAAAGCACAAGAAGATGCCAATGCTGTTAAAGTCATTGAGAATGCACTTAAAAAATCATTTGCACCAGAATTTTTAAATAGAATAGATGATGTAGTTGTGTTTAACCCTCTTGAAAAAGAAGATATCAACTTAATTATTGATATTGAGTTAGAAAAGTTATTTAAGAGAATTAAAGACCTTGGTTACGAATTAAAATTAACCAAAGTTGCTAAAGATTATATTGCGGACAAAGGTTTTGATAAACAATATGGTGCAAGACCTTTAAAACGAGCTATTCAAAAGTACATTGAAGATGCTTTAGCTGAAGAGATAGTATCATCAAACATATCTGATGGTGATAAAATTATTATCGATTTAGATAAGAAGACAGACGAATTAAATATTGAGATTGAAAAGGCTGAAAAGCCTACTGAATCTTAGATAGATTTATAAACCGTAAATTAAAGTCCTTTGGTTAATTAAAAACTGAAGGATTTTTTTATTTATGTGAAACTCTCGGAACCCTAAACAACAATAAAATTCCAGCAAAAAAGAACACCACTAAAAACAATATAGCATTTCGCATACTTCCAGTTATTTGGTCAATTGTGCCATAAATCATCATCCCAATAACAATTCCAATTTTCTCAGCTACATCATAAAAACTAAAGTAAGAAGTTGTATCTTCGGTTTCGGGTAAAAATTTAGAATAGGTTGACCGTGCCAAAGCTTGAACACCTCCCATTACTAAGCCCACAAAACCAGCAGCAAAATAAAATTGCCCAGGGGTTTTCATAAAGTAAGCGTAAACACAAAGTAACATCCATAGAACATTAATAAAAATAAGCGTTTTTATATTTCCAAATTTAGAAGACGCCATTGAAGTAAAATAGGCACCAAATATAGCAACTACTTGTATGATTAAAATACTTCCTATTAAACCAAGAGTTTTTGCATCATCATCTCCCCATGCAATTTCTTCTTCTCCAAAATAAACAGCAACCAACATAATAGTTTGAACTGCCATGCTAAATACAAAAAAGGCATTGAGATATCGTTTTAATCTTAAATTTTGCTTGAGTTCTTTCCAAACTGTACGTAATTCTTTAAAGCCATTAAAAACCACAGATTTAGTAACTTTATGTCCAGATGACACTCCTTTTGGCAACCAATAAAATGAATATTGACTAAATACTGCCCACCATATTCCTACTGTAATAAACGAATAACGCATCATATCCATTTTAGCTTCACTAGAATCTTGAGTCATAACCATTACTAAATTAATAATGAGTAATAATACACTACCTGCATATCCCAGTGCAAACCCTTTTGCACTAATTTTATCTTGTTGTTCTGGAAATGCTATATCTGGCAAGTACGAATTATAATAAACCAAACTTCCCCAATAACCTATTAATCCCATAAAATAGAATAGCAAACTCAAATGGATTTGCTCTAAACGAAACCAATACAAACCTATACAACCTGCGCTTCCTAGGTAACAAAAAAACTTTAAAAATTCTTTTTGTTACCAACATAATCAGCAATTCCTGAAAGAATAGGAGATATTATAGCTACCACCAAAAATGTAAAAGCAGTTACAAAAGTTATGAGTGCAGTACTTTTAAATTCAGTTCCAAATGCAGGAACTGTTTTAACTTCGGAAAGGAATAAAGCCGAATAAAAAATAGGGAATATTGAAGAAGCAATAGTTAACGTATATACAGAATTAGCCCAATCATAAAACGCCCAAGCATTTAATAATTTACTACTTCCCTTTTTAAGTTGATCCATAAAAAAAAGCTGCTCTTTTATTGAGCAGCTTCTAAAATAAACAAATATTTTATTCTAGATGTTATTTATTTCTAAAGGTTGTTACACCATATTTTTTTGCTTCTTCTTTAGCTTTAGGAGCCCATTTAGTTAGATTCGCGATTCTTGTATCGTTTGAAGGATGTGTACTCATAAACTCTGGTGGTGCTTGTCCGCCACTATTCGCTTTCATACGCTTCCACAGTTCTGCAGCTTCATCTGGGTTATATCCAGCTATAGCCATTAGATAAGTACCTATTAAATCAGATTCCGTTTCATGACTTCTACTAAAAGGTAACATGATTCCAACTTGAGAACCAATTCCATAAGCTTGGTTAAATATAGCACGAGTTTGATCATCTTTAATAGCAACATTTCCTGCTACTGCTCCAACTTGTTGTAGAATACCAGCACTCATACGTTGTTGCCCGTGGTTAGCTAAAGCGTGAGCTACTTCGTGCCCCATGATAGCGGCAACTCCAGCTTCAGTTTTTGCTATTGGTAAAATACCAGTATAAAACACAATTTTTCCTCCTGGCATACACCAAGCATTAACTGTTTTATCATCTACTAAATTATATTCCCATTTGTAATCTTTTAAATAGCCTTGATGCCCGTTAGCATTTAAATAACGTTCTGCAGCTACAGCAATACGCTGCCCTACTCTTGTAATCATTTGTGCATCCTTAGTCCCTGTAATTACTTTATTTTCATTTAAAAACTGACTATATTGAGCAAAGGCAGTTGGAAATAATTGAGAATTTGGTACTAATGCTATTGTTTTTTTTCCTGTAAATGGATTAGTTGCACAAGCAACTATCAGCAATACAAGAGATAAGCTTAATAGTATATTTTTACTTTCATGATTTATAAATTAAAGTTACAATGTACAAAATCGATAATTAATTATGAGACACAAATTAATTAAAATAGTCACTAAAAACACCTTATTATTAAAAATCTCTATCAAAAATAAATGAATTATATTCATTTTGTTAATTTATATCGTGAAATATTTAACTAATAGCATGTTAAGAATTTCATTAAAGACCGACTTAACATAGAAATAAAACCAAACTTTGTACCATGAATAAAATATTTGTAATACTCATCACTACACTTCTTTTTAGTTGCAACTCTTCAGCTCAAAAAAAAACTAAAGAAAATGAAACTAAGAAAACCTATAAGATTACTAAAACTGAAGCAGAATGGAAATCTCAGTTAACTGATATGGAATATTATGTACTAAGAAAAGCTGGAACTGAACGCTCTTTTTCAAGCCCTTTAAATAAAAATTATAGCAAAGGTATTTATGTATGCAAAGCTTGTGAAACACCCTTATTTAAAAGTGAAGACAAATTTGATTCTGGCGCTGGATGGCCTAGTTTTGATAGAGAAATAAAAAACAATGTTGCGTATTCTACAGACCGTGATTTGGGCTACGCCCGAACAGAGGAACATTGTGCTACTTGTGGTGGACATTTAGGGCATATTTTTAATGATGGCCCTAAAAACACAACTGGTAAAAGGCATTGTATTAATGGTGTATCTTTAAAATTTATTCCAAAAAAATAGTGTATATTGAGTACATGGAAAGCTACTTAACAAGTATTATTAAGCAATTTGAATACTATAAATCTTTAGGAGATAAAACTTTCAAGCATTTAAGTTTTGAAGAGTTACAAAAAGAGTTTGAGCAAGACTCGAATTCTATTGCCATAATCGTGAAACATATCGTTGGCAATATGTTAAGTAGATGGACTGATTTTTTGACTGAAGATGGCGAAAAAGAATGGCGGCATCGTGATGAAGAATTTATAGACACTTACACTTCAAAAGAAGAATTGATTGCTAATTGGAATAAAGGTTGGCAATGCTTATTTGGCGCAGTTAAACCTTTATCCGAAGATAATTTAGAACAAATTATTTACATTAGAAATCAAGGGCATACCGTTACCGAAGCAATTAATAGGCAATTGCCACATTATGCATATCATGTTGGACAAATTGTGTTTCTTGGGAAGTTGCTTAAAGGTAAAAATTGGCAATCACTTTCTATTGCTAAAGGAGATTCTACTAAATACAATAAAGACAAGTTTAGTCAAGAAAAAGGGAAACGTCATTTTACTGATGACTTAAAATAAAAAACTCCTTTAATTTTTGTAAAGGAGTTTTTTTATGGAAATGTTTAAAATCTTATTTTGAATCCAAAACTTTAGTGCTAAAATATCCAATTGATCTAGCTATTTTACCATCATCATTAAAGTCATGTGTATACATTGCAGGCATAGTTAATTTCTTCTTGTCAGATTTTCTAACAAGGTGAAAGTTCCACCATGACTGTACTGTTAAACCGCCACCACCAATTTCATATTCTAAAGCATCAGGATAACCAACAACATCAATACTAGTAATTTCAAAATTTTCAAAAAACCCCTTATGCGACTTTTTAAGTTCATCTAGATTCATACTTTCATCTATTCCCATTTCTAAACTACTAAATTGTGCTTTTTCATCAAAATAGCTATACGCCTTTTCTAAATCCATATTTTCAAAAGCAGCCATCATTCTCCTTACTTTATTTATAGTTTCATGTTCATTATAAATCGTACCGTTTGTTCTAGTAGAAAAAGCTTTTCTAATATCTTGACCAATAGGGTGATTATAATTAATGGCTAATTCAATTTTATTATCATCATTTAATCGATACAAACTATGAACAGGCATTTCTATTTTCACACCAGTTTTATCATGCACTCCTTTCCATATAATTCCAAGTTTGCACCCAAATTTTACCATCTTTATATTCGATAGCATCTGGATATGCTTCACCATGAGGTGCTATAGAAAGGTATGAAACCCATTTTGTTCTGTTTTCTGACCATTTTATGAAGTCTTCTTTATTAGTACCCTTAGCGTTTTTATTGGTGGAAGTTCCACTATAAGACTTAAAATCATCGGCTAATAGGGGTCCTAATTTTTCAATATCTCCAGCCACATCTGCTTGTTCCATGGCTTCTACAATATTTATTGCAGGATGTTCCTTGTAAACAGTTCCGTTTTTTTCTTTTGAGAATAGATAATACCAGATAACAGTATCATTGAAATGATAGTTAGTTTTTTCATTTTAATTAAATTTTGGATTAGTTAATATCCTACAATTTAACTAAAAAACTGTCAGTAAATCTTATACTATGTTAAGATGATAAAATAAAGATGACTATCTATTCTTAAACGGTCTAATGATTAATCGTGCCTCTCTATCAAATCTCACATAATTGTAAACCCAGTTTACGAAAACTACCATACGATTTCTAAAACCTATTAAGAAAAATAAATGTACAAACATCCAGACAAACCAAGCAAAAACACCTTGAAATTTAAAATTCTTTAAATCTACAACGGCTTTATTTCTGCCAATAGTTGCCACAGTACCTTTGTCTTTATATTCAAAAGGTTGAAGTGGTTTTTCTTCAATTATTCGTAGTAGATTATCACCCAATTGATCGCCTTGTTGAATGGCAGGTTGTGCCATCATTGGAAAACCATGTGGGTGTTCTTCAGAAGTCATACTCGCTATATCTCCAATGGCGAAGTATGTTCTGAAAACCTTTTATTTGATTGAATTTATTGACTATTATTCGGTTACCATGAGTTACAAACTCTTCAGAATTTAGTCCTTTTATAGTAGCACCTTTTACACCTGCTGCCCAAACTACTGTTGCAGTTTCAAAAGTTAAATCGGTATTTGTGGTAACCTTTTTCCCGTCATAACTGGTTACTCGAACATTTTTCCAAATGTTAACGCCTAATTTTTCTAGAAAATCTTCGGCTTTTTGAGATGCCTTTGCACTCATACCTTTCAAAATACAATCGCCTGATTGCACAATATGTATTTGTGCCAAACGGGTGTCTAAATCTGGATAATCTTTCGGTAGTATGCCTTTTTTAATTTCAGCCAAAGCACCAGCTAACTCTACTCCTGTTGGCCCTCCTCCTACTATCACAAAATTCATTAGCGCATTTCGTTCGTTTAAATCAGAAGTCAATAATGCATCTTCAAAATTTTCTAAAATTAAACTTCTGAGGTTTAAAGATTGTGGTATGGTTTTCATGGCCATACTGTATTTTTCAATTTCCGAATTACCAAAATAATTGGTTTTAGATCCTGAAGCAACCACTAAATAATCGAATTTTAAATTTCCTATATTAGTTTTAATCTTGTTGTTATTAGTATCAATTTCTTCAACTGAGGCTAATCTAAAATAAAAATTAGGAAAATCTTTTAATATTTTTCGAATAGGATATGCAATAGAATCGGGCTCTAAACCTCCTGTAGAAACTTGGTATAATAGTGGCTGAAACGTGTGGTAATTATTCTTATCTAATAAAACAACTTGAACCTCTTGTTTTGATAATTTTTTTGCCAAGGCTACTCCAGCAAAACCACCACCTATTATTACAACTCTCGGAAAACTAGTCCTTGGTATATTCATATCATCAAAATTGCAGCGCAAAGGTAGCAATACCAAATAAAAGATATAAATTTATAAGGTGGTATTATTCTTTTTTCAAATACGATTTCGTAAATTCGTACCCTAAAATTTTTCAGATGAATAAATACGATATTATAGTTCTTGGAAGTGGTCCTGGTGGATATGTTACAGCAATTAGAGCATCTCAATTAGGTTTTAAAACTGCTGTTATTGAAAAGGAAAACCTAGGCGGAGTATGTTTAAATTGGGGATGTATTCCAACAAAAGCCCTTTTAAAATCTGCCCAAGTGTTTGAATATCTTAAACATGCACTGAGGATTACGGACTAAAAGTTAAAGATGCTGACCATGATTTTGATGCAGTTGTAAAACGTGGCCGAGGTGTTGCTGATGGTATGAGCAAAGGTGTTCAGTTTTTAATGAAAAAAAATAAAATTGACGTTATAGAAGGATACGGTACATTAAAACCAGGAAAAAAGGTTGATGTTGACGGTACTGAATATAGCGCTGATAATATAATTATTGCTACTGGAGCACGTTCTCGTGAATTACCTAGTTTACCGCAAGATGGTAAAAAAGTTATAGGCTACAGGGAAGCGATGACTTTAAAAAAGCAACCTAAAAAAATGATAGTTGTAGGTTCTGGTGCTATTGGTGTTGAATTTGCATATTTCTACAATTCTATTGGAACTGAGGTTACAATTGTTGAATATTTACCTGGAATTGTTCCTGTTGAAGATGAAGATGTTTCTAAACAATTAGAGCGTTCTTTCAAAAAGAGCGGTATCAATATTATGACTTCTGCTGAAGTGACTTCTGTTGACACATCTGGAAAAGGCGTGAAAGCTACTGTTAAAACTAAAAAAGGAGAAGAAGTACTTGAAGCTGATATTATTTTATCTGCTGTTGGCATTAAAACGAATATAGAAAATATTGGTTTAGAAGATGTTAGTATTGTTGTAGACCGAGATAAAATTTTAGTTAATGATTTTTATCAAACAAATATCCCTGGGTATTATGCAATTGGTGATGTTACTCCCGGTCAAGCTTTAGCCCACGTTGCTTCTGCTGAAGGTATTTTGTGTGTAGAAAAATTAGCTGGACAACATGTAGAGCCAATTGATTATGGAAATATCCCTGGATGTACATATTGTTCTCCTGAAATTGCTTCTGTTGGTTTAACTGAAAAGCAAGCAAAAGAAAAAGGTATTGATATAAAGGTTGGAAAATTCCCTTTCTCTGCTTCTGGTAAAGCTAGCGCTGGCGGAAATAAAGAAGGTTTTGTAAAAGTAATTTTTGATGCTAAATACGGTGAATGGTTAGGCTGCCATATGATTGGCGCGGGAGTAACCGATATGATTGCTGAAGCTGTTTTAGGCAGAAAGCTAGAAACTACAGGTCATGAAGTATTAAAAGCTATACACCCACACCCAACTATGAGTGAAGCGGTAATGGAAGCTGTTGCTGCTGCATATGACGAGGTTATTCATATATAATAAAGCTAATTATAAGTTTCATACTTTTAAGGTAATCTTATATAAAAGTTCCAGAAAATTCTGGAACTTTTTTTGTCTAAAACCTAAATCTTGTTCCTAGTTTATAATAGTAGTATTCATTTCAAACAGATCTACTGTAGTAGCCGATGGTTTTGTTAACATGAAATTTACACGCCCTTCAATAGAAAATTGCTTATTTACATCATACTGAAAAACCTAAAGTTGAAAATAATACTGTCCCTTGAATATTTCCATTAGATTTAACTATATCTAGTTTAGGTCCTGCAATAAAACTAAACTTTTCTGTAATAAAATATTTAACAAGTACTGGTACTTCCAAAAAACTATCACTATATATATTTGTTTCTCTTAAACCTGTTCTTAAAAGGAAACATTATTTAATCGGTATTCAGAAAAATAATTGTAAAAAGAATGTGGTGTATTTAAAATTTTAACATTATCATTAATTACAAAAATATAGCTATGGCTAAATTATTGCCATAAAAATATCACAAAGAAATTTCATGAAGATGTTAAAAACTGGTATTAAAATAGAATTAAAACTTATATCCTAAACCAACAAACAAACCATTAGGCGTGATTTCTTGAAATCCAATAGTGTATTTTATATGTGCATTCAAATTAGAAGTAATATTAAATAACGTTGAAATATCAGCCCTAATTTTTAATTTATTTGAAAAAAAATCAAAAAAGTAGTTTATACTAGGGCCAACCAGAATATATAAATTCTGTGTTGCTTCATATTTTAAATATATTGGAGCATTGATAAATTTAAAATCATTTAAAACAATGTAAAGTAATTCGGGTTAGAATAGAAAAATTATCTTCTGCTTTAAAATCTACAAAAACACCACCATAAAACCCTGTAGCTGTTTCAGGACTTGTTCCAAAACTACCTTCAACAACTTTAAAAAACGTTAAGTTTAATCCTCCTTTTATTCCAAATTCCAAATCAGACTGGGCTTGTGAAGAAAATACTATTGAAAAATATAGAACAACAAAAAGGGTAAATATATTTTTCATTTTAATCTTTCAATCTAGAAAACTTTGAATAGCTAACTCATAACTCTGTAATCCAAAACCTAAAATTACGCCTTTTGCATTGGGAGATATATAAGATTGGTGCCTAAACTCTTCTCTGCCAAAAGTATTTGAAATATGAACTTCAATAACTGGTGTTTCAATAGCTTTTATAGCGTCTCCAATACCAACTGAAGTATGGTATATGCGGCCGCATTTAGTACAATTCCATCATAATTAAACCCTACTTCCTGCAATTTATCTATGAGTTCTCCTTCAATATTAGATTGGAAATAGTCCAAATCTACATCTGGATATTTACTTTTCACTTCGTCTAAAAACTCAGTAAAGGTTAAACTCCCATAAATATTTGGTTCACGCTTACCTAATAAATTTAGGTTTGGACCGTTGATGATGATTAGTTTTTTCATAATGTAAAAATACGTAAAAGTTATGACACAAAAAAACCGAAGCTTAAAAGCTTCGGTTAAATATATTTATAAGGTATTTTAAATTACCAAGCGTATCCTATAGAAACACCTAAGTTAACCGCTGTA
This sequence comes from Jejuia sp. G7-7, assembly GCF_055808955.1. Taxonomy (NCBI): domain Bacteria; kingdom Pseudomonadati; phylum Bacteroidota; class Flavobacteriia; order Flavobacteriales; family Flavobacteriaceae; genus Jejuia; species Jejuia sp. G7-7. Next base: position 612,770 of record NZ_JBVVSZ010000001.1, on the reverse strand, counting down.
GAACTTACCGATACAGCAAGGTCATCCGAGCTTCCAGAAACAAAACCTAAACCCGCAAAAACATCAAGCGCAAAATGCTCTCCAAAAAGAAATCCATTGATGCCCAGCTTCTCCTCCAACCGAAGAAAAAACTTGCAGAATTATTAAAATCGTCTTCTAGACCAAAATAACCTACAGAAGGTCCTGCATGCCAGCCTCTCAAAGCCTCATCTGCAAAATAAAAGCGGTACTCTGCACCAGCTCCAAAACCAGAAGTATCTGAAATGTTCACATACAATCCAGCAATCGTAAGCGTCTGTGTGTCATTAACAGAAAATTCGTAACCAGCATTAGCTATGCCAAATGCTAAACCAATTGGGTTAACCGCAATGGCTTGCTCTTGAGCATTCATAGTTGTTAACCTAAAAGAAAAACAAAAGACAATAAAAATAATTTTTTTCATAATGTTATAAGATTTATAGTTTGATTACTACAAATAAATACAATTTTTCTGTAATAATTAACATTTTAAATCGACTTATTAACATTTTTATTAACACATAATTTTAATTAACTGATGAAGAGATATTTAACAATTAACTTATAAACAATTTTAAAAATATATTAAGTACAAACTATGTTAGTTTAGATAGATATTTCATTATTTTTGAGTATTATGAAGTGGAAAAACTCACTAAAAGACTATCAATTATATTTAAAAATAGAGCGTGGTTTATCTCAAAACTCCATCGATAACTATGGTCTTGACATTAAAAGGTTAATTTCTTATATCGAAGAAAACGACATAAGCAAATCCCCTATTTCTATTTCATCTGAAATCATTCAGCAATTTATTTATAGTTCAGCTAAAAATTTAAATGCTAGATCTCAATCGAGGTTAATTTCTGGATTAAGAAGTTTTTTTGGATATTTAGTTTTTGAGGATTACAGGGCAGACAATCCTTTGGAATTAATTGAATCTCCAAAAATTGGAAGAAAGCTCCCTGACACTTTATCAGAAGATGAAATAGATAAAATCATTGAGGCTGTTGATTTGAGTAAACCAGAAGGCGAACGCAATAGAGCTATGTTAGAAACTTTATATGGTTGTGGTTTACGCGTTAGTGAATTGACTAACTTAAAATTATCAGATTTATTTTTTGATGAAGGATTTATTAAAGTAACTGGTAAAGGAGATAAACAACGTTTTGTACCTATAGTAGATTCAACTGTTAAGTATATAAATATATACAAAAATCAAGTTAGAAACCATATTAAAATTCAGTCTGGTTTTGAAGACACTTTATTTTTAAATAGACGTGGTAAACAATTAACTCGAGCCATGATTTTTACAATTATAAAAAAATTAGTTGAAAAAATTGGTTTAAAAAAGAATGTATCTCCACACACTTTTAGACATTCGTTCGCCACTCATCTGTTACAAAACGATGCAGATTTACGGGCTATTCAATTAATGTTAGGGCATGAAAGTATTACAACTACTGAAATATATGTCCATGTTGACAAGAGCCATCTAACTGAGGTTGTCGAGAAATATCATCCTAGAAAATAATAATGTTAGTTGTTAGTAAAACTAAAAAAATCCAGCAAAAGCTGAATTTTTTTATTGTGATTTAATTTAATTTCCTGAATTCTCAGAAATTTTATTTCGCAATATTAACTGCTCTAGTTTCTCTAATTACAGTTACTTTTACTTGACCTGGGTATGTCATATCAGTTTGTATTTTTTGAGAGATACTAAATGATAAATCTGCTGCCTTGTCATCAGTTACTTTTTCACTTTCAACAATAACACGTAATTCTCTACCTGCTTGAATTGCATACGCTTTTTTTACACCTGTAAATCCAAAAGCAATATCTTCTAAATCTTTTAAACGTTGAATATAACTATCTAATACTTGACGACGCGCTCCTGGACGTGCTCCAGAAATAGCATCACAAACTTGAATGATAGGCGCTAATAAAGATTTCATTTCTATTTCATCATGATGAGCTCCAATAGCATTACAAACATCATCTTTTTCTCCATATTTCTCAGCCCATTGCATCCCTAAAATAGCGTGTGGTGTTTCCATATCGGCTTCAGCATCTGGTACTTTACCTATATCGTGTAATAATCCAGCTCTTTTAGCAAGCTTAGGATTCAATCCTAATTCCGCAGCCATCACTCCACAAAGTTTAGCAACTTCACGAGAGTGTTGCAATAAGTTTTGTCCGTAAGACGAACGGTATTTCATTCTACCCACAGTTTTAATCAATTCAGGATGCAAATTATGTATCCCTAAATCAATTACAGTACGTTTACCAACTTCTATAATTTCTTGCTCAATTTGTTTTTGAGTTTTCTTTACAATCTCTTCAATTCTTGCAGGATGGATTCTTCCATCAGTCACTAACTTATGGAGAGATAGTCTTGCAATTTCTCTTCGTACAGAATCAAAACAAGAAAGTATAATTGCCTCAGGGGTATCATCAACAATAATCTCAACTCCTGTTGCTGCTTCTATAGCTCTAATATTTCGTCCTTCACGGCCAATAATCCGCCCCTTTACATCATCAGATTCTATGTTGAATACAGATACACAGTTATCAACCGCTTCTTCTGTGCCAATACGCTGTATGGTGTTTATAATTACTTTTTTGGCATCTTGTTCAGCAGTTAACTTTGCTTCTTCTAAAGCACCTTGAATGTATGCCATCGCATCATTTTTAGCTTCTCCTTTTAAAGATTCCACTAACTGTTCTTTTGCCTCTTCTGCAGATAAACTTGAAATAACTTCAAGTTGTTGCACTTGACTTTTGTGTAATCTATCTATTTCAGATTGTTTTTTATCAAGTACATCTAGCCTATGGTTATAGTCCTTAATTTTATTTTCAATCTCAGAATTTAACTTTTTATTTTTTGAAAGTTCGTTAGATATTTGAGACTCTTTATCTCTGGTACGTTTTTCAGCTTCAGCCATTTTTTTATCACGAGAAAATATTACTTTTTCGTGTTCTGCCTTAAGCTCTATAAACTTCTCTTTTGCCTGAAGTATTTTGTCTTTTTTTAAGCCTTCGCCTTCTATTTTTGCTTCTTTCAATATTGAAGCAGCATTCTTTTTAGCACTCTTAATTAGTTTTGAAGCATTGTTTTTCTCCATTGCTTTGGCAATAATAAATCCTATTATAAGCCCTACAATTACGCCTCCTACAATTAATATAATTGGGTTATCCATTTTAATTTAGTTGATTTGTGTATATAAAAAAGCCTACATCAGTATAGTGTTTTGTATAAACTCCTTAAAAACAAGTTTAGGGCTAACAAGCTGATCAAGGGTCTGTTCGAGATACCAAATAAATTTGGCACTAACAGCATGCTTTTACAACTTCAACTCACCCTTTTTAAAGAATTAACGTTGAGTTTATCAAAAAAATAACCGATGTAGGCAGTAACTTTCTACTTATTTTAAAGAACGTTAAGCGTTTAAGTGAGTTTCTAACATTTTGTTAATGGCATCAAGTTTTTCTTCAACCACCTCACTACTTATCGCTTTATCTATTGTTTTTTGTTCCACTTGAGATGCAAACTGTAAAGCACACATGGCTAAAACATCTTGTTTATCTCTAACGGAATAACTCTGCTCAAATTGTTTAATCATAGTATCAATGTTCTTAGCGGCTTTACGCAACCCTTCCTCTTGTTTTGCATCAATAGTTAAGGGGTACACTCTGTTAGCTATAGATAGCTTTATTTTAAGCTTCTCTGACATTGATTTTATGTTACATTAATCCGATAATTGCGCAATACAATGGTCAATATCTCTAATTAATGCGTTTATTTTAAGCTTAGTTTCTCTTTTATTATCGTCACTACCTAGCATTGAGTTTGCCATTTTTAGAGCTTCATATTTTTCTTCCCAATCTAAATTTAACTTTTCTTGGGTTTGAATTTCTAGTCTTGCCGAAGCTAATTCTTCATTTAACTTTGAATTAGTAAGCTTTAAATTGTCTACATTATGTAGCACCTTACTAATTTTATTCTCTAAAGAATCGACAATTCCTTCAATGTTACTCATTTACAAAATTCAATACTTAATACACAAAGTTAACATACCTCACTCTAAATTACAATAGTTTTTCTATATATTTTGAAAATATTTTCACATTTGAAATTCAACTAAATGGCTTGATTTTTGTTTTGTTCTTTGGTAATTACTATCAAATTAATATTTTAGCCTAATACACTATTATGCGATTAATCTTTGCCCTTTTACTACTTTTTTCATTATTTACTAGTGCCCAAACCCAATATCCGCAAGACTATTTTTCTAGTCCGTTAGAAATTCCCTTGGTTTTATCTGGAACATTTGCCGAATTGCGTTCTAACCATTTTCACTCTGGAATGGATATAAAAACACAACAGCGTACAGGTTTAAAAGTGAATGCCGCTGCCAATGGCTATGTAAGCAGAATAAAAATTGCGCATTACGGTTATGGTAAAGCATTATACATTACCCATCCCAATGGCTATACGTCTGTTTATGCACACTTAAAAAAGTTTAGCCCTGAAATTGAAAGCTATATTAAAAAGAAACAGTACGAAAAGGAATCTTATGAAATTGAACTGTTTCCAAAACCAGATGAACTTTCAGTAAAAAAAGGAAACTTGGTAGCATATAGTGGTAATTCGGGAGGTTCTGGCGGTCCACATCTTCATTTTGAAATTCGTGACAATGCGGAACGTCCTATAAACCCAATGCTATTCGGCATTGATATTAAAGACACATCATTACCAACTGTAACTTCAATATACGCTTATCCTATTAATAAAAGTTCGCACATTAATAATTCTAACAAAAAACAAAAACTAAAATTAATTCCTTTAAAAAATGGAGATTATGTTGTCAAAAACATAAATGCTTTCGGGAAAATTGGCTTTGGTATTTCTACTTGGGATAGACAAGATATGGCCACAAATAAAAATGGCGTTTCAAACATTCAAACTTTTGTAAATGGGAGTAAAAATTTTGAATTAGATTTTAGACGATTTTCATTTGATGAAACCAAACACATCAATCAATTAATAGATTATGAACATTATAGAACAAATAGACAAAGGGTGCAAAAACTCTATGTAGACAACAATCCGTTAAGTCTTTATAAAGAAGTTGAAAACGATGGTATGCTGTCGGTTGAAGACAGCACGTATTCGGTATATAAAATAAAAGTTAGTGATTTTAAAAATAATACGTCTTGGATAACGGTTTCTATCAAAGGCTCAATGGGCAAAAAATATAACCCCAAAAAACTTAAAGAAAACCCCTTACTACATCTATGCTGATAAAAGCACAGAATTAAAAGAAAAAGATATTAATGTTACTATTTATCCAGATACATTTTACAACGATTTTTATTTAGATTATAACGTGAATAATGATACCTTAAAGTTGCACAAAGATGTTATTCCACTTAAAAAAGCATTAGTATTTCATACAACATTAGCAAATATGCCAATGCCGAAAAAAGAAAACTTTACATAGCAAAACTCTCTGGATACAAGAAAACACCTTATTATTCGTTTACTAAAAGAAATGGAGATACGTTAACCACCTACACCAAAAATTTAGGAGAGTTTACGCTTGCTTTTGATGACACCAAACCAACCATTAAGCCTGTTAACTTTAAAAACGGACAATGGTTAAGCAAGTTTCGTTTTTTAAAAGTTAAGATTGATGATGATGCATCTGGTATTTCAAATTATAGGGCAACAGTTAATGGGAAATGGATTTTAATGGAGTACGACTATAAAACCAAAACATTAACTCACGATTTTAATGATAGTATAATTACCGAAACAAAAAACAATTTAAAAGTAATTGTTACCGATAATGTTGGAAATAGTTCTACTTTTGAAACACTATTTTACCGAAAATAAATTGTATTGCTCTTGAAAACAACACATCAACTAACCCTACTTATAATATTGCTCTCATTTGCCATTGGTTTTGCACAAGAAGCTACTATTAAAGGTGTTATACTTAACGAAAATAACAAACCCATACCAAAAGTTTCAATTAAAGCAGGAAATTTAGGAACAGAAACTAATGAAAATGGTTTTTACACAATTGAAATTCCTGCAAACCAAGATGTAACCATAGAATTCACACATATTTCATATAAAAAAGTAGTGGTTACTTTTAATTTAAAAAATGGAGTAATTGAAGAATTTAATCCTGTTTTAAATGAATCTAGTGAGCAAATTGCAACTGTAATTGTAAAAGGTTCAAGACGAAAAGATGTTGAAGGCATAGTAACTCTAGAACCAGAAACCATTAGAAAAATTCCAGGAGCAAACCCTGGAGTTGAAAATTTATTATTATCGCTACCTGGTGTTAACAATAATAACGAATTAAGTACGCAGTACTCTGTAAGAGGTGGAAATTACGATGAAAACTTAGTATATATTAATGGTATTGAAGTGTATCGCCCTTTTTTAGTTCGCTCTGGACAACAAGAAGGTTTAAGTTTTGTAAATACCGATTTAGTACAAAATGTAGATTTTTCAGCAGGTGGATTTCAAGCTAAATATGGCGATAAATTATCTTCGGTTTTAGATATTACATACAAAACACCTTATCAATTTGAAGTAAATGCAGATTTAAGTTTATTAGGAGCAGCAGTTTCAGTTGAAAACGTAAGTAAAGATTCTAAGTTTACAAGTATTGTTGGAGCACGTTATAGAAACAACAATTTACTAGTAAACGCTAAAGAAACAGAAACTAACTTTAGACCAATATTTGCAGATATTCAAGGTTTTTTCACTTATAAATTCACTAATAAATTTCATTTAAGTTTCTTAGGAAATGCTTCTTTAAATAAATATGATTACGAACCTTTAACACGACAAACTAATTTTGGAACTCTAGCAGATCCTGTTGCGCTTTTGGTATTTTATCAAGGACAAGAAAAAGATGAGTACAGAACTGCTTTTGGTGCATTTCAAGGTACTTATTTTGCAAATGATGATTTAACTTTAAACTTAACTGCATCAACCTATCATACCACTCGAAGAGGAATATTTTGATATTTTAGCACAGTATAATTTAGGCGAGGTAAATACGAATATTGGAGACGAAGATTTAGGAGAAGTAGAGTTTAGTGAAGGTATTGGGAGTCAATTAAATCATGGTAGAAATGATTTAGATGCTTTGATAACTACTATTCAACAAAAGGGCGATTTAAAAATTGAGGGTAATAGAATTGAATGGTCTGTAAAATATACAAACGAAGATATTCGTGACAGACTTGTAGAATGGGAAGTTATTGATTCTGCAGGATTTTCAATTAGACCTCCAAAAACACTACCCAATAACCAACAACCTTATGAACCCTATGAAGGCCCTCTAACACCATTTACAAATGTTAGAGCTAAAAACAACACACAAATAAATAGGTTACAAGCTTACCTACAATGGAGCAAACGCTCTACATTTGGAGATAGTGATGTTTGGTACAATGCTGGGATGCGTGTACATAATTGGAGTGTAAAAGGAGATGGTATTGCATCATCAAATCAAACTGTTTTTAGTCCGCGTGCACAATTCGCTATAAAACCTAATTGGGAAAAAGATATGCTATTTAGAGCAGCTGCAGGATTGTACTATCAACCGCCTTTTTATCGTGAATTGCGAGATTCTACTGGAACGGTTCAACCTAATGTAAAAGCTCAAAAATCATTTCATTTAGTTTTAGGTAACGATTATAGTTTTAAAATGTGGGACAGACCTTTTAAACTAACTTCAGAAGTGTATTATAAAAATTTAAGTGATGTTAACCCATACACTTTGGAAAATGTACGTATAAGGTACAGAGCAAAAAACAATGCAAAGGCATATGCATATGGTTTAGATATGAGATTGAATGGCGAATTTGTTCCTGGGACTGAATCCTGGTTTAGTTTTGGCTATTTAAAAACTGAAGAAAATATTGAAGGTAGAGGTTATATTTCCAGACCAACAGATCAGCGCTTAAAATTTGCTGCTTTGTTTCAAGATTATGTTCCAAATATCCCGAGTATGAAAATGTATTTAAACTTAGTTTACAATACAGGATTACCAGGGGCTCCCCAAGTTATGCAGACCCTTACCAATATCAAACAAGATTACCAGATTATAAACGTGCTGATGTTGGATTTCAATTTGTTTTAGTAGATGAAAAGAAACAGTTTAAAAGCGGATGGAAAAAACCATTTAAAGAATTGGCTTTTGGGTTTGAAATCTTTAACATTTTTGATGTTCAAAATTCAATTACCAATACTTGGGTAAGAGATGTTTATAGTAAAAGGCAATATGCTATTCCTAATTATTTAACACCTCGCGTATTTAATGTAAGAACTACAATGAAGTTTTAAAATACATGACCAACGCACCCAAAACTATTAGAGAAGCTCAATTCAATCAAAGTATAAAAACTTATATTTTAATTGTTGTTGCGTTCTTTTTATTGATTTCAATCCTAGGAATTCCAATTTTAATCATCTGGCTTTTAGGTTTAGGTCAACACATTGGTAAACGTTATTATAATAGTTTAGAATGTAAATTAACTACCAAACATTTAGAGTTTAAAAAGGGGTGTTTTTAGAGTTGAAAAAACAATTCCACTAGAAAATATTCAAGATTTAACTTTTATTGAAAACCCTCTATTAAAATATTTAGATTTAAGAGTTTTAAAGATTGAAACTGCTGGTAATAGTAATCCAAAAGGTAGTGATATGAAACTTACTGGTATTATTGATGCTTCTGATTTTAAAACTGAAGTATTAGAACAACGAGAAAAGTTGCAATCAAAATCAAATACCAAAACTACTATATCTTCTAATGATGATAAAACAACTAAACTATTAGAAGATATTAAAGAGATTTTGGTAGATATTAGAAAAAATCAAAAATAGCTTTTCTACTTTAACACCACGCTTAATCTAGTAAAATCAGTATCAACATTATCAGCTCTGTTAATTGACACCCATATTTCTATAGCATCGCCTGGCTCAAGATTTATCAAACCTACCATTGAAAAATTACCAACATCATTATTAGAAAAACGTCTTTCAGAAGATATAGCTGGAACAAGGGTGGCAGAACCACCATTAGGTATTTTACTTAAAAAAACTCATATATTCTTCCATTGGGAGTGGCTGTAGTTCCATGATCTAATGCACCAGTACAAATAACTTGAAACTCTCTCGCCTCTCTTCCTTCATAAACCAATCTATTATCTATTGCTGACATTCTGAATAAACCATCAGAAGTTGTTGCACCTCCAACTTTAACAGCAACATTATTAGTCACAAAATTTGTATTTGTGGTATTACCAGTCATATAATAATATCCAGTTGCAGATGCATCAGACTCTACAGGAATACCAGGACAATTCACATCCCAAGAGTTATTAAAATTATAGCCTGTATAAGAACCTGTTGTATAGCGGCTAATATAAGTTCCAGCACCTGAAAAAGTTGTGCTATTAATTACTCCCTTTGCAACCGTAGGATTTGAACTTACATCTATTCCTGTAGCACTAGCTGAAACATTACAAAAACCACTTATCTTTTCAATTAAATCAAAAGTACCAGTATACGTTTCATAAGTACCACTATTTGTTCCAAACCAAGCCACATTACTTAATAACAAACTATTTATATTATTGTAAGTAACTCCAACATCTAGATTACCAATATTGATTATATTCATAAATACAATATCAAAATTTGATATGGTTCCAAATGTATCAGTAGTTGCTCCAAAACCACCAACAATACAGTTTTGAAAAACGAGAGTTTCTGTACCAGTTCCAGTAATATTAAAGATTGAACTCCCTACTCCAACTAAAGTTAAATTCCTGATACTACCTCCTGTAGTACCCGAAAATATAGTACTACCAGCAATAATTAACCTATCTTCATTAGCATCCAAACCAGATATATAAGCTTCATTTAAATCTATCGGAAAAGCTAACGTAATAGCCCCATTTACTTCATAATACGTATTAGATGTTAGTTGATAGTTAGTACCTCCGCCTGCAGTTAATTCATCAGCCAAATCAGCAGCACTTTTTATCAATTTATAATTATCTCTTGTTTCACTCTGTAGTTGATTCCATGTACCATTTCCATAATAATAAAAAGCTTCTTCATCGATATCATAAACCAATAAACCATTTGCAGGTGTTCCTGGTAAACCTATATCATTTCTCTGCGTAGTTGTCATTCTTGGAGCCAACACGCCTTGAGTAGTTGATGTTATGTCCAAAATAGATGTAGGATCTGGATCAGTATTACCAATTCCTATTTGAGAATAAACGCTTTGTAAAAAACAAAACAAAAAGAAAAAACTAATTATTAAAACTCTAAATCTTCTCATCATAATAATGATTTGGGTTATGTTGAGAGACTTTTCTTTAATATAATAGCCTAACGAAATTATTAAAAAAAATCGATAAAAAACAATTTTTAAAGGATTAAATGTTGTATTGTTTTGTGTAAGAAAGAATTTATTTAAAAAAATGCATAGATCATACAGTTATGTAATCTTTTAAACAATTAACTACATAATCAATTTCATCTTTGGAATTATATATACTCAAAGAAAACCTAACAGATGGCTTATCCAGCTCATCTTCGGTTAAAATTTCAGAAAGCACATGAGATTTTTGATTACTACCACTTTGGCATGCACTTCCTTTAGAGCAAGCAATACCTTTTAAATCTAATTGAAATAAAAACATAGCAGATTTACTTGCTTCAATAGGTAAGCGTACATTTAAAAGCGTGTATGTACTTTTTTCTAAATCTCCAGATAAGCCATTAAATACAACATTGGGGATTTCAGCTTTAAGTTTAGAAACAAAATATGTTTTTAGTTCTTTAACGTAATTAGTCTCTTTTTCAATATTAGCATATGTTAGAGAAATAGCCTTTTCCAATCCTACAATATTATGCACACTTTCAGTACCTGCTCTCAATCCACGTTCCTGTTCACCTCCACTAATCATCGGTTTTAAAACTCTATTTTTTCTAATAAAAGTAAACCCGACACCTTTTGGGCCATGAAATTTATGGGCACTTGCAGCCAAAAAATCAATTTGCACATCTTGCAAATCTAAATTGTAATGCCCAATAGATTGTACAGCATCTGAATGAAACAAGGCATTATGTTCTTCACATAAATCTGCAACACGCTTTAAATCCAAAATATTCCCTATTTCATTATTCACATGCATTAAGCTTACCAAAACATTTTGATTGGCCTTCAATAAACTTTCAAGTTCGTTAAAATCTATCGTACCAAACTCATCTAACTTTAAATAACTTACATTGATATTATGTTCTTTTTTTAATTGTTCAACGGTATGTAATACGGCATGATGTTCAATCTTGGTTGTAATAACATGGGTGACACCTAAATCTTTTACTGCGCTTCTTAACACTAAATTATCTGCTTCAGTTCCTCCAGAAGTAAACACAATTTCTCCAGCAGAAACATTTAAAATCTTAGCAATTGTTTTTCTAGATGTTTCAATTAATGTTTTAGATAATCTACCTATACTATATGAAGATGAGGCATTTCCATAGTTATTTCGCATCGTTTCAGTCATTATGGTAATAACTTCGTCACGCATTTTAGTTGTCGCTGCATTATCCAAGTAAACTGATCTCATAAGCATAAATTTTAGTGAAATATTTGACAAACAAATAACTTTTAAAGCTCAAAAATACTTGAAATAAAATTATTATCAATATGTCACGTTATAAATACAATTCTATTATTTTTGTGTAAAATAAAAACCCAATGCGTAATCTATTTTTTCTACTTAGTTTCATAAGTTTTTTGTTCATTTTTTCATGTAATGATGGTGATGTTTTTACCGTTGAATTCGATTTTGAAGATACATTTCAAGCTTGTGAAGAAAGTGATTTACTATTTTACAAGACAAAAGAAGATCCTACTGAAACCCTTTCTGTACTTTTCACATCTTTAACACTTGCAAAGCTTTTTGAAACAGAAGTAGATACGTTAAGGTTTGAAGAAAGCGCGACTTTTTTCTATAGAACCTACAACAGGCCAGATTTACCAAATGATTTGTTTTGCACCATAGTACCACCAGCCAATTTAAATATTGGTATTGATGAAAGTAGTTCTTGTACCGCAAAAATTATCAGAATTCTTATTGAAGATGATAATGATGGTATTCCTAGTGAATTTGAAGGCCCAAACGGTATTGATCCATTAGGAGATGATGATAATGATGGTGTTTATAATTACCTTGATGATAACTCTAATGATAAAAACATCAAGAATGATGATGGTAAAATTGAAGCAGGTTTTGATACCGATGGAGATGGTTTAGCAAATTTTATTGATGCAGATGATGATGGCGACAATGTACTCACAATAAATGAAAACCCTGATATTGATGGTGATGGAAATCCTTCCGATGCGCAAAATACTGATGGTGAGGATATGCCAGATTATTTAGATCCTGATGATGACAATGATGGTACTTTAACAAGAGATGAAGAAAGTAATACTCAAGATCAAAATCCATTAAATGATATTAGAAATCCTGATATAGGTGCAGATTACTTAAATGCTAATGTTGATGATGTATTTCCTGCAACAGCGTACAGAAAACATACTATTAATCAAACCTACACGGTTAATATGACTGTGGAAGACATATCCCTAGATTTTCTTCTACAAGAAGAATTGAGTTTTGGTTTTTTAGAAGGATCAAGTGAATTAACAAACACCAGAGAATTAACCCCTGATTTTAACTAAGATTGGTTTTGATAAAAATAAACCTCCGTAGCACCTAAACCATATTTCTGATAATTGGCATCATAGTATTTTAAATTATCATAGCGTCTAAACAAAGATTCTAACTCTGCTTTTAAAACCCCTTCTCCTACACCGTGGATAAAAACAATACGTTGTATACGTTTTTTGACAGCAAATTCTAATTGACGTTTTGCGGTTTGTAATTGTAAATTTAGCATGTCAAAATTCGTCATTCCTCTTGGAGACCGTACCAGTTGATTAATATGTAAATCTACTTCCATTGCAGGTTGAGAACGTTCCTTTGGCTTTACTCTTTTGCTTATTTTTCGTTTAGAGCCCTCTTTTTCAGAAATTACTTCATTTACATTTGAATTTGAAAATAGTGCATCAGTCAAATCATTATTAACATCTAAAAACACTAACTCATTCGCTTCAAAATCTAACATAAAACCATCTTCAGTTTCTATAGTAACTGTGTTATTATTTATCTGTAGAACTACACCTGTTAATTCTTCGTCTAAAACCGAAACCTTATGTCCTATTTTAAAGTCTATCACTATTGTATATCACTTTCATTCTCATGGTCTTTTCTACTTGGTATTGTTTTCGAGATTCTGTAAATACCTACCATTAATATCACTATACCACTAATTAAAACAAACTGATCTTGGTTTGCTCCTGCTTTGGCATATAACGCTACAATAGCCCCAATTATAACTAAGATGTAATTAAAATATTTCATAAATAAGAGATAGAATTAGGCAAATTTACATGAAATAAACTAACCAAAAGAAATTATCTTTTTTAAATATAAAGCACACTATAATCGATTAAATACACAAAAATACGCTGTAATGATATTTTTACTTATATTTGCTGGTAAAATTGTTGAAAAAATGATTCCCCAAATCTCAAATTTCAAAATTATTAGCATTGATTGTTCTAAAAGCATAAAATACTTTTTAAAAAACATCATTGCATTTGCCGTATTAGCAGCATGTACATTAACATCCTATTCACAAGATTTATATATTGATGATGACACCTATTTATATGCTAAAGATGTAGTACTTTTTGTAAATGATGATATACGATTAGAGACGGCTACCTCTATGCTATATATGAGAGGAGACGCTCAGTTAATTCAAAATACTGATACAACACAAAATTCTGATGAAGGTGAACTTTCAATTTACCAAAATCAAACTACTGGAGTTTATGAATATAATTTTTGGTGTTCTCCTGTTGGCGTAAGTGATACTTCACTAGATGCAAATGTTGATTTTAATGGGAGTAATATTCATGATCCAAATGATGCCTCAGACTTATCTGATGTAACGACAACTCCTTATGGATTTACAACCGCTTATGAAGGCACAGCTACAGAAATTGCAAATTATTGGATATTTACTTTAATTTCTGCTGGCGGCTATAACGGCTGGGTTCAAGAATTGGATACAGGAGATATAGAACCAGGATACGGATTTTCAATGAAAGGCAGTCCAAACACTAATAATGTGCTAGATTTTAGAGGACGACCGAACAATGGTACTATTTCAGTTGATTGTGAATTCACAGGAACAGACCTCGATCCTAATTCTGGGACAGATTATCAAGTAGAAACCCTAACTGGTAATCCTTATCCATCAGCTTTAGATTTAAAAGAATTTGTTAAGGCAAACACAAGTGTTGTTGATGACGGAACTGGCCACCCAACAATATCTTACATCAACGGAGAAATATATTTTTGGGAACAATCATCTGTGGGTTCTCATTTTTTACATGAATATCAAGGAGGTTACGGTACATACACAGCAGGGGATTTAACAGATGATATGGATAATGGTAGTTATGTACCAGCTACATTTTCAACGTATAATAATTACGGAAATAGCAATGGAGACAATGTTGGAACAGGAGCAGATTACAGTACAAATAACAGCAGGCGCTTTGCAGGTGTAGGTCAAGGTTTTATAATTAGTAGTAAATTAAACCCTGGGAATGCAGCCTCACCAGCCGGAAATAAAGCTTTTTTCACAAATGCAATGCGTTTATATTTAGCAGAAGACTCCACTCCTACTGGTTCAGGTTCTATTTTTGCAAAGAATAATAATACTAAAAAAACCGATGATTCTAAAAAAAGGAAGTTTTAGCTATGTCTCATAACGGTATTGACTATAAAAGTATATTAAACAACCCCATTATAATTCCTGAAATAAAGATTCATACACATATAAATAATACATTCTATAAAGAAAATCTTATCGCTTTTCGAGAAGGCACTCCTAACAATAACACTTATAATAGGAATTTTGATGCCCTAAACCCTGCTCAAGGGCTGTCTAACGATGCTTATTTAATTTCTGAAGACAATAATTTGGTTATAAAATCGATTAAGTATGATAGCACTACTCGAATTCCTATTGGATTTAAGGCAAATGAAATTGAAACAGCTTTTAGTGTGAAGGTTTTTAAATTTAATGATATACCAAGCGATGTTAATGTATATCTTTTCGACAAAAACGAGGATAGTTACACAGATATTAAAAATGGAGAATTTCAAATTACCTTACCAAAAGGTACCTACAATGACCGTTTTGAAATTACCTTCAATAACCAGAGTAGTTTAAGTATAGAAACTATATCAACCGAAGATTTTAAAGTATTTGAAAACACAAGGGCTTCACAACTTGAAATTCATAACTCACAATTATTAGACATAGCAGCAATTACTCTGTATGATGTTTCAGGAAAACTAATTACAAAACGAATACAATCTTTAAATAAACGCAAATATGTAATTGATTCAAAAAGACTCAATTCAGGCATGTATATTGTTGAAATTAAATTAAAAAATAGCCAAATACTTAACAAAAAAGTAATTATTTCTGGACATTAAAAAATTGTATTTCTATAATTAGTCTGTAAAGGTATTTTCATTTTTATTATATTTATCACTTATTAATAGCACCTGTTAGGTAGTAATTATGAGTGACCTTGAACAATACATGCTCCCCTGTTTGAACAAAAAACTTTTTGGTGTAGACTGTATGGGCTGTGGTATGCAACGTAGTTTTTCTCTATTAATACATGGCGAATTTATTGAAGCTTTTAAAATGTATCCCGCTATTTACACGCTTGTTTTAATGTTTTTAGTTGTTGGTATTAATGCTTTTAAGCCCATAAAACATGGATATAAAACAATTTTATTTCTAGCATTATTAAATGCGGTAATTATTATAACAAGCTTTATTTTTAAAACTTTCTTAATTAAATAAAAACAAAATGGAACAACAAAAACTGCCAAATTCAACACTCATTCTCGTTTTCGGGATTTTATCAATTGTTACCTGCTGCTGTTATGGTATTGTAGGGTTAATTTTGGGTATAGTTGCTATTGTATTAGCAAATAAGGCTACTCAAATTTATATTGCTAATCCTGACGAATATTCTGGATTTCAAAATGTGAAGACTGGTAAAATTTTAGCAATAATTGGTATTATATTAAGCGCATTAACAATAATATACATTGTTTGGTTAATATCTGTAGTTGGATTAGAAGGATTACAAGACCAAGAATTAATGCAGGAAAAAATTCAAGAAATGATGGGACAGTAGTAAAATTAAATTGAGTCGTCATAAATTAGACGGACAACGTAAATATATTTAATCAAACCAGAGCATTTATTGTTCTGGTTTTTTTATTTATAAACTAATACTGAATGGTACTTATAATGTTTGTCATTTTTTTTGAAGCTAATGGAGTAAATTGTTTGCTTTTAAAATGGATATTCCGCTTTTGGTTATGCAAATTTCAAAATAATGATTATCTCTAAATTATATTTGAAGAATGAATTATATCTAATTACTGTGTAGTAATTATATTATTTTCTAGTTGGATATTATAAAGTTAATATCATGGTTAAAAGCATGATTATATTTATTATCACACAAATCGTTAAGAGGTTTATTTGTCTTGTTTTACTTATTATTTTCATTTTATATATTTTAATTGTTGTTTGATTCTATTTTCTTGAAGTAATTTGTTTCTATTGATTTTAAAATTAAATGAACTCATTGCTAGATATCTATCAAATCTATTATCAACTTGCTTTTGAATAGCTCTCATAACAGAATTGAACCCTTCAGAATTAGAATTCATAAGTTTTGAAAAACGCTTTTCTAATTTCAAATACTCTTGAATTTTTATTGAAGGCGCATTTGAATCTAATAGTAAAATATTTAAGTTTTTTTAGCTCTTCTGGGGTCATTTCTGTACAATAACCATTGCCCTGAATCAACTGCAGCTTTATGATATTTTCTAGGTTGCTTCATGTCAATACCGTGAGATTCACTATGAGTATAGGCGATAATTATTGAAGGTCCATCAAAACTTTCAGCTTCATTAAAGGCGCGTAAAGTTTGTTCTTGATTTGCGCCAATAGCTACGGAAGCTACATATGTATTACCATAAGTCATGGCTAAACATCCTAAGTCTTTCTTCTGCTTTTGTTTACCGTTGAAAGCAAATTTCGCTTCAGCTCCAAAAGGTGTTGCTTTTGAGGTTTGAGCACCCGTGTTATCATAAACTTCGTTGTCTAAAACCAAGATATTTACATTTTCTCCTGAAGCGATAACGTGGTCTAATCCTCCATATCCAATATCATATGCCCAACCATCGCCACCAACAATCCAAACACTTTTTTTAACTAAATTATCCGAGATATTTAAAAGTTGTTTCGCTTCGTTTGAATTCAATTTTAATAATTCTTTATTTAGTAATTCAATATTTTTTCGCTGTTTTGCTATTTCTAATTCTGTAGTTTGTTCGGTATTCAAAATAGCTTCGACTAAATCTGGGTTTAATTCTGACTTTAGTTTTTCTAAAAGAAAACGTGATTGTTTTTCTTGTTGATTGATAGACATTCTGAATCCTAAACCAAACTCTGCGTTATCTTCAAATAATGAATTTGACCATGCTGGACCTTGTCCGTCTTCATTTTTAGCCCAAGGTGTTGTGGGTAAAGCGCCTCCGAAAATTGAACTGGCTCCAGTTGCATTAGCTATTAATAGCCTGTCTCCGAATAATTGAGACATCAATTTTAGATAAGGCGCTTCTCCACAACCTTCAACACCACTTGAATATTTAAATAAGGGTTCTTGTAATTGTTGCTGACTTACTTTTGAAACATCAATTTTTGTTCTGTCAAATTCTGGAATAGTTTCAAAGTGGTTCCAGTTTTTATTTTCATCCTTTTTATCATTTTTGTCAACCAAGTTTAAAGCTTTTACAGAACAAGCATCAACACAATTATTACATCCATTACATTGTTCTGGGTTAATCTGAATCGTGTAATTCATCAAATCAAAATCTTCAGAAATGATATGTTTAAAAGTTTTTGGAGCATCGTTTAGATAAGCATCGTCATACACTTTAATTCTAAGTGCAGCTTGAGGGCAAGCCATACTACAAGCACCACATTGTGTACATAAATCTGTATTCCAATTTGGTAAATATGTGCTCTTTTGAATTGGGTTAAATTGCGATGTGTTTGTTGGATATGTACCATCAACTGGTAACATGCTAACAGGTATATCATTCCCTTTATTTGCTAATAATTTACCTAAAAAACTGTCGTTAAACGTATTGTCAAATGTTGTTGACTCTTTTGTTTTTATGCTTTCAGCAGAAGTGTCTACTTTATAAATAAACTCATTTAAATCGATGCTGTTTTCATCATAAAACAAATCCTTTTTGATAGCTAAAAAGCAAGCGTGAAATTCAGAAATTTTTATGTCTTTTAAAATCTGATTTGCTTTTAATTCTTCAATGTTTACAACAAATACGTTGATTTGTTTTTCATTGATTAACTTTTGATTCTTAACCGATAGCGACTGCCAAAATGCTTTAGACGTTTGCGAAGTGTTAATTAAAAGTGTTCCCTTAAATTTTAATTTGTGTAATGTGTTGTCGTTTAAAGTGAAGTTTACATTTTGACAGCCAATAAAATCAGCTTCTTCTATTAAGTATGGCGCTTTAATTGGTGTGCTTCCAATTCTTAAATGAGCCGTATTATATGAGTTTGATTTTTTATAATCACATTGTGTGTAGCCTTGAACGAAGGTGTTTTCTTTTTTGGCAATAAGTTTCAAAGTATTTGAAAAACTATCATGTTCCGTTTTTTCTTGATAGAAAATAGCTTCGTACAAGTTATTTTTTATTTTGATGGCTTCTGAAAAATCTAAGCTTAAATTTTTTACATCATCATTAATGCCAATAGTGAAATTGTTTTTAGGTTGATCTTCTTTTAGATTATTGAAAATAGGATTAACCATAGATGGTGTAAATTCTTTTGAAGACAAGCCATAACGTCCACCAACTATTTTTGGAAAAGTGGATAGTTTGTTATTTTGAAAAGCTTCAGAAATAGATTGAAGCACATCTAAATACAAAGGTTCTCCGCTAGAACCAGGTTCTTTAGTTCTATCTAATACAGCTATTGATTTAACCGATTTAGGTAAAGCCTGAACTAAATGTTTTGTACTAAAAGGTCTAAATAATCTAACTTTTATAAGTCCGTATTTTTCACCTTCTTCGTTAAGTTGATTGATGGTAGTTTCAATAGTTTCTGTTGAAGATGCCATTGAAATAATGAGGTGTTCTACTTCAGGGTGTCCAACATAATCAAAAAGTTTATAGTGTCTTCCTGTCAATGAAGCAAAATTGTTCATGGTATTTTGAACGATTTCTGGACAGATATCATAAAAAGGATTGATAGCTTCTCTACTTTGGAAAAATACATCAGCACCTTGTGATGTGCCTCGTAAAACAGGATTATTTGGATTTAAAGTTCTGTCTTTATGGCTCTTTATTCTATTTTGGTCTATTAAAGATTGAATAACACCATCTGGAATTAATTCAATTGTATTGATTTCGTGTGAGGTTCTAAAGCCATCAAAAAAGTGTGCAAAAGGAATTGAAGATTCCAATGAAGCCGCTTGAGAAATTAAAGCAAAATCATGTGCTTCTTGAACCGACGCACTTCCTAACATCGCATAACCAGATTGACGAACCGCCATAATATCACTATGGTCTCCAAAAATGGATAACGCATGAGTAGCAATACTTCTTGTGGCAACATGTATAACATTTGGAGTAAGTTCTCCAGCAATTTTATACATGTTTGGTAGCATTAAAAGTAAGCCCTGAGATGCTGTAAATGTTGATGATAAACTTCCTGTTTGTAATGCACCATGCATTGCACCAGCAACACCGGCTTCACTTTGCATTTGAAATACAGAAGTGTGATTCCCAAAAGCATTTGGTTTGTTTTCTGCTTGCCATTGCTCAACCAGTTCACTCATTTCTGAGGCTGGTGTAATGGGGTAAATGGGGAATACCTCATTAGTTTTATAAGCAATTTGTGCAACGGCTTGATTTGCGTTTAAGATGCTGTGAGTTGAAGTTTTCATTTTTGTGGTGGTGTGTGAAATGAAGTTTTGAAATAAAAAATGGCTACTCCTAATAGTTTTCGAGTAGCCATTTTTTAAAGGTTTTTACTACTGCTTTACAATTTCAATTGAAATTGGAGTAGGGTTGCTAATCATGTCAAAAACAGGAGAGAACTTTGCGAAGTTTTCTAATTGTTCTGCAGTTGCATCAGATTTTACATTTAATCTGAATTTGATACCGTCAAATCCCATACGTACTTCAGGATCTAATCCTAAGAACCCGTGTAAATCAGCATTACCTTGGATGCTAGATTCTGCACCTTCAATATCAACGCCGTTAGCTGCTGCATGATAAACCATAGCTCCAGTTAAGCATGAGCTTAATGCGTGCAATAATACTTCTGGAGGTGTAGCAGCCTCATCTGCTCCTAATAATACTTGTGGGTGGCTACATTCCATTGTGAATGTTTCTTCACGAGTAGAATCTTCTTGTCCTGCACCATAAAAACTTTTGATACTAGATACACAATGTCCGCCATCAATCCAGTTGTTTTTAGCTCTGAATTCGAATTTTGCTAATTCTGGCTGTTCTTGAATGTGGTTGATAGTTTCAACTAATTGATCTACGTTTACTCCGTTTTTTACATTTGCTGTTGTAATCATTTTTCTAATTTTTAAATTGTTAAACATTATTATTTGGTTGGTATTATGCTAATGGCATGCCAAACATTTTAATAAATTGAAAATCAGATAATTACATGATTTTTAGGCATAATTAAATGTTACGATAATTCGAATATTAACGAAATATCGTGATTAAATTTATGAAATGTCGTAAGTTTTAAATCGGACGTTCTATTTTCAGCGCCTTAATCCTAGAAGCTAAAGTAGTTGGAGGTAAGTCTAATAAAGAAGCGGCACCATTAGCACCAGATATTTTCCATTTGGTTTGCCTTAGTGCTTTCAGGATATTTTCTTTTTCCAAAGCCACTAACTCGTTTGAGGTTAGTATTTTTTCTTGAGATGCTTCTTTTTGAATTTCAGTAATATCTGTATTATTAGGTATAATAGCTTGCCAATTAATAGATCCGTTTTGTGATACAATCACCGCGCGTTCAATTAAATTTTGAAGTTCTCGAACATTTCCTGGCCATTCATAGTTACTTAACAAAGCCTTGTCGTTATCAGATAAAGCTAGAATTTGTTTATTAAGTTTTTTAGAAAACTGCTGTATCATTTCCTCAGCAATCAAACAAATATCGTTTCCTCTTTCACGTAAAGCAGGCACGTTAATAGGAAATACATTCAATCGATAATACAAATCTTCTCTGAATTTACCTTCTTTAGAAAATTCAAAAGATTTCGGTGCGATGCCGCAATAATACGAACATCCACTTTAATAGTTTCAGAACTTCCAACAGGGTCAAACTCGCCTTCTTGTATAATTCGTAATAGTTTAGGTTGCAACTCTAATGGCATCTCACCAATTTCATCTAAAAATATTGTGCCTTTGTCTGCCAATAAAAAACGTCCTTTTCTATCTACAGTTGCTCCTGTAAATGCCCCTTTTTTATGACCGAACAATTCACTTTCAATAAGATTCGAAGGAATTGCGCCGCAGTTAATCCTGATTAAAGGTTTATCATTTCTATTACTTTCTTTATGAATAGCACGAGCAACCAACTCTTTTCCGGTACCAGTTTCGCCATGTATTAAAACGGTAGCATCCGTTTTAGCAACTTGATGAATAAGATTTAGAGCCTCTTTCATCTTTTTGTTTTCAGCTATAATGCCATAACTGCTGGTAAGCTCTTGAATTTCTTCTTCTAAATATTGAGTTTGTTTTGTGAGTAAACTTATTTTATCCTCAGCAATTAATCGCTCTTCAATATTTCTTAAAATAAGGGTGTAAAATGGATTAGTATCCGAACCATATTTGCTAATTGTACCTTCGTTTAAAGTTTCAGTATCTCCAGAACCTATCACTTTAACAACATCTGGAAGGTATGTATTAACGGCTTTATTGTCATCCTCAGATTTTACAATACCTTCAATAATATCAGCACTTTCGTCATCAAAAAAGAATAAAACGTTACGTTGTAACACATCATCATTTTCTAATAACTTATTGGCGGAAGGATTGGTAAGAATAATTTTAAAATCGCTACCAAACATTATTATAGCGTCCATAGCACCATTAATAAGACCGCTTAATTTCCCGTTAGCATTTTCAATTTCAATTTTTGAAGATGCTAAGCGCTCCTGAATAGTATCAAGATCACGATGACGTTTTATCATCACCGATAAAATCCCTTGGGCAAAACCGCTATCGTTTTGTAGTAAATCTAAAAAGTGGTCGCGTTCAATTTTTAAAACCTTTGTTTTTTCAATGGCAGTAACCGTTGCGGAGCGTGTTTCGTTATCAATTAGCGCATATTCACCAAAACAATCCCCTTCAGCTAAGGTGTCATAAATATGTTTTTTATCATGAACTTTTACTGAACCTTCCAAAACCGCATACATAGAATTGCCAATGGTATTCTTTTCAAAAATCACTTCGTTTTTAATAAAGGTTTCTTCTGTAATATTCTCAGATAAATGTTGAAGTGACGCTCTGGAAACTTCAGAAAAAAAGGAATTTCAGATAAAAATTGAATATGATCTTCGGTCACTACGTCAATAATAAGTTGGTTATTTAAAGCTAAAGATATTAATTATTTTGAGTAGAATAATTTTTAAATTTATCAATTAAAGATATTTAATTAATTTAGTGGCACCTAATGCTATTATCAAAATGTCAACCAACCGCCAACTAGCAGCCATCATGTTTACTGATATTGAGGGCTACACCTCTTTAATGCAGAGCAATGAAAAAGAGGCTGTACAAATGCGCGAGCGTCATAGAAATACGTTCGAAATGACTACCGAGGCATACAATGGTAAAATCATTCAATATTTTGGCGATGGCACACTAAGTACTTTTAAAAGCACCGTAGAGGCGGTAGATTGCGCCATAGAATTACAAAAAGCATTTCTTGAAGACCCAAAAGTCCCTGTTCGGATTGGGATTCATGTGGGCGATATTATTCATTCTAAAGATGATATTATTGGAGACGCCGTAAATGTGGCTTCAAGAATAGAATCTTGTGCGGTCTCAGGGAGCATTTTAATTTCAGATAAAGTTCACGATCAAATTCGAAGCCACAGACATATAAAAACAACATTTTTAGACGCTTATGAGTTAAAAAATGTTGAGGATGCCATGCCTATATTTGCTATCTCAAATGATGGCTTAGTAGTTCCAAAACCAGAAGATGTAAAAGGGAAATTAAAAACTAGTGTTTCTACCAAAAAAGCCAAATTAAGTCTTAAAAATGTTATGGTAGGATTAGCGTTAACATTGGCCGTTTTATTTGTTGCTTATTACGCAGGCTTATTTACAATGAAGGTAACTTTTACAGATAAATCAATAGCTGTAATTCCTTTTGATAATTTAAGTACTGACGACGATTCAGAAATTTTTAGAGATGGTATTACCGAAGATATTTTATCACAATTGGCAAAATTAAAAGAGTTGCATGTTATTTCCAGAACATCGGTTATGCAATATAAAAACACTAAAAAAACAATTGAAGAAATTGCTAAAGAGCTTGGTGTAACCTATATTTTAGAAGGTAGTATTCGGAAATATGGAGATGAAGTTAGAGTAACAGCTCAATTGATAGATACCAAAAACGATAAACATATTTGGGGAGAGAAATATGATAAAACTTTAACAAATATATTTAGTATTCAAACCGAAATTTCTAAAGAAATTGTAAACGCATTACAAATTAATCTGTCTTTTGAAGAATTGCAAAGTTTAACTAAAATCCCCACTCAAAATATTGATGCCTATAAGTTATTTTTAAAAGGTAGAGACGAGGCAGATAAAAGAAACGCAGGAAGTCTAGCAGAGAGTATTTTACTTTATAAAGAAGCCATTTTATTAGACCCTAATTATGCAGAGGCTTATGCGGAAATTGCAAATTCTATTTATTTAGAAACCTATTATTCTGGTAGAAGCTCCAAAGAAGCATCAAAACTTGCAAACGAATACCTAGAAAAAGCTGAAAAAATTAACAATAAGGTCTCAAGAATATATTCAGTAAAAGGCCTCATAAATAATATACAAGGTAATCATGAAGCTGCCGAAGCTGCTTTTCAAAAAGCCATTAAATTATCTCCAAATGATTTAACAGCAAGGCATCAATATTCCACATTTTTTTATTATTCGCAACAGTACGAAAAACAATTAGAGCAAGCTAAAATTGCTTACAGGTTAGACCCTTTATCTTTTCCTATAAGAATCAGCTATTTTAACGCTTTAAACTCTAATAAAAAATATGATGAAGCTGAAAGGCTATTAAATGACATTAAAATCAATAAACAAGGCAACAATGAATTTGTAATTAACCGTTCTTATTTTAGATTATATACAGATCAAAAAAAATATGAGAAGGCTATAAATCCGCTTAAAAAGTTAGCAAACAAAGAAAACGTTTATTATCGTTTTTTAGGGTATTGTTATGCCAAAACAGGCGATACTTTAAGTGCATATAGAATTATAGACACCATTAGGCAAAAGGCTCATCCAAGAAACAAAAGCCATCAATTAGCTATTGTTTATGCAGGTTTAAAAAATACAGACAGCGTAATATTTCATTTAGATACTATACGAAACAAACGCACTAGTGTCATAAAACGTGAACGCATGGACTTTTTTGATTATTTAAAAGACGATTCTAGATTTATCAATGTTCTAAAAACTCACGGCATCGAAAATTAATATTTCTAATATAAAAAGATGTAACATTTTAACTTATTTACAGTCTTTAAATTTGTTTAAACATTGTAGTAAAATTAACATTTAATGAAATTATTTTTATTAATATAGAACATTCCTATTTTTTAAATATACAGGCTGTTAAAAAGAATCTCTACATAATATTTTTAATCTTATTTTTTTAATTAGCTTAAAATCACAGGCACAATTAGGCTTTTGTACCGGCAATTCTGGCGACCCAATTTTTATCGAAAATTTTGGGTCTGGAAAAAAAGATGTTCCTATACCTTCAGGAACTACTACCTACAGGTTTACCAAAGGTATGCCAGTAGATGGCTCTTATAAAGTATCCTGCAATTCAAATTGGTTTGGATGGTTTTCAGAGAGCGACCATACACCTGGAGACATTAACGGAAGATCTTTAATTGTAAACGCAAGTAAAAAACCTGGTGAGTTTTTTAGGATGCCAGTTTCAGGATTATGTGAAAACACAACTTATGAATTTTCGGCTTGGTTAGTAAACCTATTCCCTGCTTACAATAAACCTTGTGCTAAGAATAAAACTGGAATTCCTATAAACGTTACTTTCGAAATTTGGGATAATACAGGCACCACCTTGTTAAAAAGTGGAAGTACGGGTAATATTTTTGGCTCAAATACTCCAAATTGGCAAGAATACGGTCTGGTGTTTCAAACAAAACCCCGACAAACATCTGTAATTCTTAAAATGCGAAATAACGGTAAAGGCGGTTGTGGTAACGATTTAGCAATAGACGATATTGTTTTTAAAACCTGTGGGGATGCTGTAACTATAGAAGATTCAGAAAAAAAAGCAAGAAACATTTCATTGTACAAAAATGAACTACCTTATACTACAACACTCAAAGCTACTCCAGATTTTTCGGTATTTTCAGAGCACTATTACCAATGGCAAAAAAGTGAAAACAGTATAGATTGGTTTAATATTGAAGGTGAAAACAAAAATAGCCTTTCCATATCAAATATAAATAGCAAAGCGTATTATCGGGTGTTAATTGCAGAGGGTGTTACCAACTTATTAAACTCTTTATGTAATTCTGCTTCAGAAGTTTTTAAAATTAATATTCTAACCACTAATAATCCAAATATTAAACCTCCTGCTCCTAAAAAACCTCCTAAATCTCGAAAAAAAACTACTACGTTTATTAACCTTAGTTCAATAGGACATACAGAACCACAAAAAGAAAAAACTAAAACCCCTAACTTAACCAATGAAATTAAAGCAACCTTCAAAGCTTTAAAAGGAGGTATTAAATCCATTAAACAAGTTATAATTGTTAAAAACGGACTAAATATTATCTACGATAAAGTTTGGATTGATGGTGCCATAGGAAAGTTTGTGCAAACCGAAGAAAACATAATAACTCAAGGCAATATTTTTGCAGATACTATTGTAGAAGAAACTATATATTACAAAGCTGTTTATGGGTATAACTCTGTAAAAAGAACTTATGTTATCAAGGGAATTCCCTAGCTTATTATTTTTTTGGTGTTATCTGGAATAGGGATTGGTCTTTATTTATAGAAACCAATACATTATTTAATTCAATTTTCGAAAGTAATTCTAATTCATCATTTTCAAACTTAGAATCTAAATGCTCTAAAACTTCATTATTATCTTTGGGTTTGTAATTATTATAATCCACAAACCTGATCCCTTCTATAAAACGTTCGTTATAGGCTTCGCGAAAGCGTAAACCAACACCATGAACTTCAGCATAAGAATAGGCTAAATAATCAACTTTAAAAGTTTCGGTTTCTATCCAGTAAATAAACACATCTTCAAAATCTTCGCCACCTCCATCTTCAGTAAAAGTGATTTTAATTTTATGATAATCGGTTCCATTTATCTTCGTTTTTCCTAAATAGCTTTTCTTAACAGCTTTACTATCTAATCCATAAGGCAATACAGAAAAGTAATGTACTGAATTAACAGAAGCTGAATAACTTTCTTTTTTTTCTTTAGAAACGTCAATAGGTTTATTATTTATAAACCTCTGAAATCCATCATTAAACAAAACATCCCTAATACTATTTACAGAATCTTTAAACGTTCTTGCTAGCTGAAATTGCCCGTTATCACGAGTTGCTTTATAATGTTTGTTTCTAAAATCAAAACTAATTGTGGCACTTTTTAGTTTTATTACCACCAGATATCGCAATAGATTTTTGAACAACTATATCTGCATCTTGAAGTTCCTTTTTGCAGTTAACCAAAAGTGAGGCAAATACAGATATTAAAATGAGTTTCTTTATCATAAATAGGTTTTGAAAGTGAGTCGTAAAACGGACGTGGACTTAACGCTGCTAATGTATTATATATAATTTCTCTTGTTTAGACACTCTTACCTCCACTAGTTACAAACTAGCGGTAGCGGGGGCTAAATAATGGCAAATTCGATTAATAACTTTTATTTAAATTATACAAGATATTACTACAGCTCAATGCTTCGTAAGCACCAGTAATTAAAAGGGTTTTCGAAAAATTATAAGATTTATAATTGCCTGTTTTTATAAAATGAAAATATAGGTTTTTTTATGGGTCTACAGTTCTAAAAATTATGAGAGGTATTGAATCTATATCCATCATTCAAAATAGAAGCCCCCTACAAGCCGTTTTTTTTGAACGTCCCCATCAAATACTATAGGTTATTTCAGGAAATCTTTTGACACCACAAATAATAGATTAAAACCCTAATAGGTTTATTAAAACCCCAAAATTATATTTTAAGCTAGAATTTGAGTTAAGCTGATAATCAGCAGTAAAGATTAAAATACGTGCATCATATAATAATCCAACCGAATACAATACTTCATCATTGTCATCCACTTCATTTGGCAGGTTAATTTGGTAATCAATAATAAATTGATCTCCAATGTCTAATTCTGATGTATTTGTTTCCTGAACCTCAAATATCTTCCTATATCTGTCTTTTCCATTACCAAATCCAAAAGAAGTAAATAGAGTTTGATTAATAATTGGAATACCAATTTTTATCATATAGTTTTTTGATTCTTTTAAAAATAATTTACGAGTGTCTACGTATTCAGTTCGCTCCGAAGAATTTATAAAGACTTCTTTAAGTTTATTATTAACATCAAATTTACCAGAAGAACCAGATAAACTAAAATAAATTTTATCAAAACCTTTTATCCCTTTAAGACCAACCTCATAACCAATTAATTGATTATTGCTATAATTTATTCCACCAGCGAAAATATTCTTCTTCTTTAAATCTAAATTTATCTTTTCGTCTTTCCTAAGGATAACATACTCTTTAGTTTTCCTATAACCTTTCTTAAAAGCTTTAATTCTATATTTTGAAGGGCTTAAAAACAATGACTGTGGAGTATGTCCAATTGGCTTAGAATTTAAGCGTAAATTAACATTTAAAAGGTCGGATTCAATGGTCAATTTTGGTAATATTGATTCCATTTTAAAATCATACTTATTTTGTTTGTCTAGAGAATTTATTGTTGTAACATAATCACGATAATTAGGGTTACTCTGTAACCTAATATTATGCTCTCCCGCTACTTCTAATTTTACTGGTGTCACTCCTGCCAGTTTATTGTCAACATAAACTAAAGCTCCAATTGGAGTAGAACTGAACTCCACCTCTTTAATTGAGGAAAACTTTATTCGTTCATTACTGTTTAATTTATTGAAAACTATTTCATAATTTGATGCTTTGTCTAAATCGATTGTTATCTTATTATTGGTAATTTTGAATTCTGCTTCTCCAAATGTCTTTACGGCAATACTTTGTCCGTCTTTTACTAGATAATAATAATCTTTCTCTATACGTGAATTTCTAATTACAACAATTAAGTCGTTTCTTTTGATATTATATTTTCGATAAAATTCTTCACGAAATTCTCGACTATTATCTAAGCCATGTGAGTATCCTGCCGAAAAAGTACCTATTGGTGTTACGACCCGCGGTTCAAATCCTATTCTCCATCCGCTATCAGTACCATAAGATATACTGATTGGTATAATTGGTAATGTCCATTTTGTAATAAACTCTTGGCTATTTATTCTAAAACATAAACTAAATAGAATAATAAAAAATATAATATTTCTAAATTTCATATTTGAAAGAATACTAATATTAAAACGCTTTATCCAAATATACACACAAGAATTCATAAGTCAAAGTTCCACTTCGTTTTATACAATCATCTATAAATGTTCGGTTGATGTACTAAATTAGAAGTATAGCCTAAATTTAGCATAATAAATAAATTAACATAATTTTTAAAACGGAATTAAGTTCCGTTCTTTGCAATATCATAAAATTTAGGGATGCATATTTACTAACAAATATGCATAAATATTAACAGTTTTTATGTTTACAACTGTTAATAACTACGTTTTAAACAAGTATTATTAATACCTAACTTTGAAAACAGGCTTTGAGGTCTTAATTTGTAACTAATTAGGTTACAACATAAAATGAATGTTTAATTTAAAATAGATTTGTTATAAGATGAAAGTCGAGAACAAAAAAAACTGCAAACCGTTTTTTGGATTGCAGCTATTATTTTTTACGTTGTTAGTACTATCGCTTTAGTTTACAGGCTAAGATAATACCAGCAATTAAAAGTAATACAAGACCGAAACATCAAATGTTTCAATCATTCCCCACTTATTAATTAGGTGGGGTATTTTTGTATAGACTATATACATACTAAATACATACAATGTAAATACAAATTATATACAAATATATACAAATATATACTAATATAAACAGATATAAACTAATATATACAGATATAGATGAAGATGCACAGATTTAAACTAATATAAACAGATATAGATGATATGTAATGGAACATGTCGTAAAAATGTGCAGTCCTAACGTATCTGAAAACCTAGCGACTAGAATTAGTATAGAAATTAGAGTTGGTGGATATATGGTTATGCAAAATTTTCATAGATGCGTAGATAGAATTAGCAGAACAATTAACTCTTATCACGTAATAATCCAAGAAGTTTTAAAGTAATTGTTGTACGTTTTAACATCAAATAACTACAAGCTTCTCAAAAACAAAGGTTTAAAAATATAACTTACTACCCTTTTACATCAGAAAAATCAAACTCTGGAAAGTCTAAATTCTTTTCAAACTCTTCTCTGGTATTGATTATGGTTTGCTCTAAAGCCTCCCCAGCTAGCACTCGTTTGTAACGAGTGCCGTCAACCAATAAACCCAATATCATCAATCTCTAAAACGCTATCATCATCTTGAAAGTTTCTAGCACTTGAGTATTTCCAATCTACAGCATTTGTAACAAAACCACTATCAACAGGGTTATTATGAATATATTCTATTTTTTGCTTTATAACATCTGTACTCCATAACTCTATTGGATTGTTGTGATGTTGCCAAAATTGATATTTACTAACATTTTCTGTTTTTTTACCAGCTCGTTTTAACATCCATAACAACCATTCTTTTCTACTTTCTTGTGGATTATTTTCTATGGCTTCAATAACTTTTTTAGCAGTATGTTTTTTAAAATCTCTCAATAATTCCATTGGCTGTTCTTTACTAGACCTAAAAATAAAATGCATATGATTTGGCATGATACAATTACAATATAGCTCCAATCCTTTTTCTGCTCTACAATATGCTATACTTTCAGCTAATACATCAAAATAAATTTGCCTTGTAAAAACGTCTATCCAATATACAGTAGCAAAACTCACAAAATATAACCCTTATTTGTTATGGAATTTATACTTTCTACACATACTTAAGTATTTTAAAACAGAATATTAAGCTAGTTTTTATAATCAAAATCTTTGACGGCACTCGTTACAAACGAGCGCTAGCTAAATGGACAAACATCGCAAGATTAACGTGGTCTAAACCTCTCAAGAGATCTCCAATATTTATCTTTATAAATATCAAAATGTATGTCAATTTTATTTTTATACTTTGACTTCAAAGTATCGAAAACCTTAGCTGGTTTTCTAAAATCTTTGCAAGCAAAATAAATAGTCCTGACGGAATCGGCAGTTTGTCTTCCTATATTTAGATAGCCTTCTGAATCTTTCAAATCTAGCATTATTTCATCTTCAATAACATTTAATAGTTCATAATCCTCGGAATTGGGCATTCCATTAGAATTTGATCCATCATACTTTACAATTAATTCTGCTATCCATGGATGGGAAGCCTTACTATCCCACTCCAATAAATCAGTATTTATTATGGCTAGTAATGGCAATCCATTATTTAGGGTTGCTTCCATGCTAGAGTAAGCATCATTTTCTGTATTATATCTTACGCCTTCATACTTTTCAATAAATTCTTTCTCTCTCCAAATTAAAAAATCTTTCAATTTATCTAGAGATACTAGTTCATTTTTAGTGTTTTCAGAATTTACAAAATCTACGTTATCAATAGCGGTTACAGACCTAAGTTCTCCTATCGTATTATCTAATAAAAGAAAGGCACCATTTATAATATCTTGTTTGTTTTCATCTGTTAAGTCTTTATGAGTAATAGTGATATCTACTTCATCAGGATAATCTTTAAGAGTATTTTCATAAAAACTCATGGTATTTTCATCAAACTTGTACCCAGCCATTTCTATACATGATACTCCAGAACTAGACTCTGGTTTTAATGCTGTAAATTTCCATCTATCAATTTTTGGAGCTGCAGCAACCAATTCTTCAACAAAAACAATATTTTTTAGATTTCCATCAGCAGTTAAAATCAATTCAGCTGTATTTTCATCATACATTCCTACCAGAAACCAATAGCCTTCTCTAATTTGATCTAAACTGAACGATAACTTCTCAAAAAACACCTTTTGGACATTACCTTGGTTTTTAATGACTTTATAAAACTTGCTTTCATTTTCAGTAAACCATTCCCAAAAATCTTTATAACTACTTATAGGCTTAACCTTTTCTTTAGAAAACAACCTTTTTAATATGCTCATTATGGTCTATTTTTTTATTACTGTATACTTATTTTATCAAATTAGAAGTAATCATAATTAAAATTCCAATTGTTGTTCCTATTACCCCAATATAATAACCATAAATATAACTATGCTTCTTAATTTTTGACTGACCATTTAAAATGATTCCTTCTTTAAAATAATTACTATCGTTAAAATGCAAAACTTCATTACAGTTTTTTATTGTTTCAATAACTTCTACTCTTCGTTTGGTATTGTACAATAAAAAAATAAGGCAAACTATAGCAAAAACAATATCAACAATAGCAATTCCAATACTTTCGATTAGCTCAATAGATTCTTTTTCTTTAATTAAAAACCCACCTAATAAAAGCTGAATTGTAATAAATCCAAAAAATATTTTCAAATCAATATCAATCAATTTTTGAGACAAGAGAGACTGATCTTGATGTCTATACTTTACTACATCAATCTTTTGTTCATCCTTTATTTTCATAATTCATCTTAATTTTATCCTATCCCAACCACCCCTCACGATCTAAACTTCTGTATTGAATAGCCTCACTAATATGAGAACCATTTACCTCTGCAACACCTTCCAAATCGGCAATAGTTCTTGAAACTTTCAAAATTCGATCATAAGCACGAGCCGATAAATTCAAACGTTCCATGGCGGTTTTTAAAAGTTGTTTAGAAGCATCATCCAAAATACAATGTTTCCGAATTTGTTTCACATTCATTTGGGCATTATAATGCACCGCATCAGAACCTTCAAAACGTTTGGTTTGAATTGCTCTAGCCTTAGTCACACGTTTTCTAATTTCAACAGAGGTCTCTCCTTTTCTATCATCAGATAACTTTTCAAAAGGTACAGGCGTCACTTCAATATGAATATCAATGCGATCCAACAGCGGCCCAGAAACTTTACTTAAATAGCGTTGCATTTCTGCAGGACTTGAGGTTACAGGCGCATCTGGATCATTAAAATAACCACTCGGACTCGGATTCATACTCGCCACTAACATAAACGATGATGGATAGGTTACCGTGAACTTTGCTCTGGAAATCGTGACTTCTCTATCTTCTAATGGCTGACGCATTACTTCTAAAACTTCTCGCTTAAATTCGGGTAATTCATCTAAAAACAAAACGCCATTATGCGACATAGAAATTTCTCCAGGTTGCGGATAACTACCGCCTCCTACTAAAGCCACATTCGAAATTGTATGGTGAGGGCTCCTAAACGGACGTTGTGCCATCAACCCCGAATCTTTAACTCGACCAACAACGGAATGTATTTTAGTGGTTTCTAGGGCTTCATGAAGTGTCATTGGTGGTAGAATACTTGGTAAGCGTTTCGCTAACATGGTTTTTCCAGCTCCTGGTGGGCCTATTAAAATAATGTTATGCCCGCCAGCCGCTGCAATTTCCATACAACGTTTTATACCTTCTTGTCCTTTTACATCAGAAAAATCAAACTCTGGGAAATCCAAACTCTTTTCAAATTCTTCTCTAGTGTTTATGATGGTTTGCTCTAGAGGTTCTCCTCTATCAAAATAATTGATAACCTGTTCGATATTTTCTACACCGTAAACCTCTAGGTTATCAACTATAGCAGCTTCTTTAGCATTTTCTGCAGGCAGGATAAATCCTTTAAAACCTTCTTCCCTAGCCTTAACCGCAATTGGTAATGCACCTTTTATGGGTTGTAAACTTCCATCTAATGAAAGCTCTCCCATGATTAAATATTGATCTAAATCTTCGGCTTTAATTTGACTTGTGGAGGCCAAAATTCCGATAGCTAAAGTTAAATCGTATGCAGAACCTTCTTTGCGCAAATCTGCGGGCGACATATTTATAATAATCTTCTTTCCTGGGATTTTATAACCGTTATTCTGAAGTGCAGCAGCGATTCTAAAATTACTTTCCTTAATGGCATTGTCTGGTAAACCTACAAGATGGTAACCAACACCTTTGTCAACATTTACTTCAACAGTAACCGTTGAAGCTTCCACACCAAACACGGCACTTGCAAAAACTTTTTTAAGCATATATTCTGTTTAATGCTTAAATGTAAGAAATGTATTTGGAATTGAAAATGATTTTGATAACCTACAAGTTATCTTTATCATCTTTTTCAACAATTACAGTATACGAGACTAAAATATCTTTTTCAACTTTAGCATGCACATCGTACTGCCCTTTTTTCTCAAAACAATATTTTAATTCTAGAATGCCATTTTTAAAATTGGTTAACGTTGGCTTTATCTTTTTATATTTTAAACCACTAGTTAGCACAAGGCTTATGTCATTCAAAATTTTTTCATCCAGTAACTTAAATTGAAAAACTACTTCATTACCAGTAATAATCCTAGTTACTAATTTATTTGGAGTTTGAGGACTAACACCATATTTATAAGTACTTCCATAAATAATTGGAGCACTTACAAATTCATCTAAAGAGGTTTCATGTTTTAAAAACAACCATTTTTTATCTAACGGAAAATGGTTTTTGGCAAACAATTCGGGTTCAGCTAAAAAATAACCATCATTATAATTCTTGACAAACTCATGGTCATCTAAATTATAAAAAACACTAGCTTGTGTAGTGTCAACAAAATACCATTTGCCATTTAGTTTTACAACATTCCAAGAGTGGTTTGGGAAGTCTACTTTATCTGAGTTAGTTCTCACAGTTCGTGCATAACCATCTACTGTTTCACATTCTATGTCTGCAATACTAGCTAAGGCTTTAACAACATATGCATAACCAGAGCAAAGTGTTTTTTTATCATTTACCAATCTACGAAATACCCGCTTTTGCACTTTAGAATTCCAATTGTTTAGCGCAATTGTATCTTGATGTAGTTTTCTGCGCTTTTTAAGTGTGGTTTCACTAAAATAATGATCACTTTCTATATTTAAGCACACCCAAGTATGAATAGCTCTAAACTGTTCTACTTGGGTGTTTAAGTTGTTTGTAAGTTGATGTACTAAGAGTGGCATATTTCTTAATGAAGCACTACTATAGGAGTTTGCAATGCTATCTGCTTTTTCAAAATCGATATGCTTAAAATCAGATTTTTGAGCATTAATTTCAAAACTTAATACTAGAAATACTATTATAAATAACAACTTCATAAAGATTGAAAATATCTTATTAGTGCTTAGACTTATATACTTGATTCACTTCAACTTCTCCCATAAGTGCAATATCATCGCTCCCCAATTCAACCTTTAAATACTTTTGACCTTTTTTAATAACGATTTTTTGAGTTTCGTAACCTATAAAACTTATCAGGATTACATCGCCTTCTTTTAGAATTTTTGGGAATTTAAACTTACCATTAAAATCTGTAGTCGTTCCTATTTTAGAACCTTTTAATGTAATGTTAGCTCCAGGAAGTGGCCCAGTTTCATCCATAACCAACCCTGTTAAAGAATTATCTTGAACAATTTCTGACTTTGTAGCTTTATCTTGTGCTTGAATACCATGTAAATACGTTAAGGACAAAATAGCTACCGCTGCAATTCGTAAAAATCTTAATTTATGCTGATTTTTAAAGTTTGAATGTTTCATAGTTCTGTTTAATTGAGGAGCTTTAAAATACCCACAAATGTTTTTTTCTTTTTTATTTAAATAATTGATCACTTGTTCATCACTCTTTTGCCTAAAGTCAACGACTTCTTTTTGACATGAGTTACAGAATCCGCCAGCTTTAGTTTTATTAAACTGACTGAATTTTTCTGAGCACGGTTTACTAATTGTAAGATTGAATTTTTGTTCCATGATTTTTGTTTTTAGATATCTCGAAACTAAATAGAACATCAAGAACAAACTACTTACATTTAGTTAACTACACTTTTGAATGAGTAAACAACCGTTTTACAAT
This sequence comes from Jejuia sp. G7-7, assembly GCF_055808955.1. NCBI lineage: Bacteria > Pseudomonadati > Bacteroidota > Flavobacteriia > Flavobacteriales > Flavobacteriaceae > Jejuia > Jejuia sp. G7-7. Next base: position 576,797 of record NZ_JBVVSZ010000001.1, on the reverse strand, counting down.
AGTGATATAATTTAAGTAAAAAAAGAATCCCGCCAAAGCGGGATTCGTAAACTGGAATATCAAACTAATTAACACTTTTATATTATGAAAATTATTTCCAATTCACTTATTAAAAAAGTTTAATATTATTTAGTAGCTGTATTCAAAAACTTAGGCTGAATAATTAACATCGCCCAAGCCCAATTTTGAGTACTTTTTACTCCTGGAATATCTGCGATTTCACTTGGCTCAAAGAAGTGAGAATACCCACCAACTAACTTAAATTCTTTGAATTTTTTAGCGATAACTAAATCTATTTCTGTGCCTAATTCTTTACCATCAAAACCATCAACATCTTCAACTTCACTAAAGATATGACCTGTTAAACTAACCGCTAAACCAGAGATTTTAGTAGCAAGAGATAATTGTAAATCATTTAACCCTCCAGCATTAGCATGGTTACCAACATAAAATCTATCAATTAAACCATTAAAAGCGTGGTTAGTTCCATATAATGGGAAAAACGCAGCCGAATCATCTTTTCTACCAGAAATAGACTCATAACCAGCTCCTAAAGTTAATTTATCAGAAACTTTGTACTTAGCAAGTATACTAGCTAAAAGCGCTCCTTTAACATCTACTCCTCCTACTCTTTCTCCTTCTTGAAGAAATACATTTGCAGTTAATGCTAAACTACCTACTTTGTAACCTGCGTGCACACCTGTTGTAAGCAACGTTGCTTTTCTATCTGTAGTAGGTGGCGTTACTGGATTGTTATCGCCTCCATTTTGAAAGGTATTAACTAACGCTAAGAAAGAAATATTGAATTTCTCGCCTTTACTATTTGCTCTTGCAAATACCATATCTCTGTAAGAAAACAAGTTAGCTGTATTGTAGATTTCATCTGTAGTAGTGTTTAAAGCACCACCTAAATCTAAGCTAAATTTATTTTTCTTGTATTTATAAACTGCCGCATCATGTGTTCTTGCTTGTTGCGCCCATCCTAGTCCACCAAGGATTCTTTGATCATCATAAGATAACGGTTGACGCCCTAATTTTAAACTTGAAAACTCACCTAATTTTAAATCAGCCCAAGCTTCTTGAACTCTAAAATTCCCGTTTCCAGCAGTAGCAATTTGCGGTCTATCACCAAAAGCAAATACTTCTTGGAAGCTCGTAAACACAGTATACGTTTCTGCTTTATATTTAGCTTTTAAAGCTGCTCTTACCGTTGTTCTTATAAAACCTTCATCAGCATCTGTTGCTGTTTGTGCAGGAAAAGATCCTCCTGTAAAATTACCACCGTTTCCAAAGTATTCTGATCGTGGTCTAAATTCGCCTTCTAGAGTAAACTGCGCTTGTGCAAATTGAATCATCAATGCCATCAAGCCTATTAATACATATTGTTTTTTCATTCTTTACTTGTTTTTAAGTTTGATTTACTATTAGTTATTTTATTATTTTTAATTGTAATTTTATGATTTTGTAATGCAAATATATGGTTGTGGTTATCCTGAGATTATGACATTTCTCATATTTCATAACCTAATAAGACATTTATATCTTCTTTATTAATTAGTGCTCTAAAAAGTCAATTAAATGTTTTCTGTATTTGTAGTAATCGTCGTGTTCTAAAACCGCTTTACGAGTTCTTGGTCTTTCAAAATCTATATCAAGAACATCACCAATTTTAGCTCGAGGGCCGCTAGTCATCATCACCACACGATCCGCTAAAAATATAGCCTCATCCACATCGTGAGTAATCATTACCGCTGTAATTTTTTCTTTATTCCAGATTTCTATTAAAATATCTTGAAGTTCGCCTCGTGTTAAAGAATCTAACATCCCGAAAGGCTCATCCAACAATAATACCTTTGGTTTTATAGCAAAGGCTCTAGCAATACCAACACGCTGTTGCATCCCTTGAGATAATTCCGAAGCACGCTTATTAAAAGCATCCTCTAAACCTACTTTTTGTAAATAGTATTTAGCAATGTCGTTACGTTGTCCTTTTGTAGCATCTGGGAATACTTGATTTACACCCAACATTACGTTTTGTAATGCCGTCATCCAAGGCATTAAACTAGGCGCTTGAAAAATCACACCTCTATCTGGTCCTGGGCCTTTTATATGTTTTCCAAGAACCGAAATATTACCTCCCGAAATCGGATTCAATCCCGCAATCATAGAGAGCATGGTTGTTTTACCACAACCCGAATGCCCAATAATAGTCACAAATTCCTCTTTACGTATTTGAAGATTCAAATCCTCAAGTACCACATAATCACCTTTTGGTGTTGGGTATACTTTCTTTAAATCCTTTAAATCCAGCATCACATCTCTAGATGGGAAACCACTCGCTTCAGTAATAATTTTTGTTTTATTTTCAATTATAGTGCTCATCTTGATGCTTATTTAAATCGGTTAACAAAATCTTTCGGAGTCAATTCCGGAAGCACATATTCTTCTTTAGCCTGAGATTTTCGCTCATTTCCTATATCCATCAAATATTCGATAATCGCATTTCGTGTTTCCTTAAAATTCTCATTATCGTTCATTTCAGTTTTATCACGCGGGCGCTCAATATCAATTTTAAATTCAGGACCCAGAGTTGCATTTGGTCCTGGACGCAACGGGATAATACGATCTGCCATATAAATTCCCTCATCCACATCATTAGTAATCAATAATGCCGTACGTTTCTCTTTTCCCCAAATGTTCAAAATTTCATCTTGCAGATTACCACGTGTTAAAGCATCCAAAGCTCCAAGTGGCTCGTCCATAATAATCATTTCAGGTTTCATGGCTAAAGCACGAGCAACAGCCACACGTTGGCGCATCCCACCCGATAATTCCTTCGGGCGTTTATTAATAGCAGGCGTCAAACTTACCATTTCCACATACTCGGCAACAATAGCGTTAAGTTCCTTTTTACTCTTCTTCGGAAACGCCTCCTTCACCGCCATATAAACATTTTGCCCCACGGTTAACCAAGGCAACAACGAGTAATTCTGAAAAATCACACCACGTTCATGGCTCGTCCCCTGCACAGGTTCGCCTTTAAACAACACTTCGCCCGAAGTCGGTTCAAGTAAACCATTAATCAAGTTCACTAAAGTCGTTTTTCCACTCCCCGTAAACCCAACAATCGCCACAAACTCGCCCTCTTCAATCTGCAAATTAATGTTCGACAACACCTCGGTTTCATTCCCGCCTTGTCCGTACGTTTTATAAATATTATTTAATTCTAAGTATGCCATCTTCTTTTTTGTTTAACTGTTTATTTGTTGATGTGTTTATTCGAATACACGATTAAACATTTAAACAAATCCACATATTTATTATATCGCATCCGTCTTATCAAAACTTACCCAGTTCTGAATCGTTAACATCAATCTATCTAACAAGAAACCAATGATACCAATAACAAACATGGCAACAATAATTTTCGCATTAGAGTCGTTTGCGCCATTCTGGAATTCCTCCCAAACAAACAATCCTAAACCAGGACTCTGTGCTAAAAGTTCAATCGCAATTAAAACCATCCACGCTACAGATAATGTGATTTTTAAACCCGTAAAAATTAATGGTAAAGACGATGGTAATACCACTTTAAATATCTTTTGAAAATTTCCAAGTTTTAAAACCTTGGCAACATTTATATAATCTTTATCTACACTAGAAACACCCATAGCAGTATTCACTAAAGTTGCCCACATAGAACATAATCCCACACTAATAAAAGAGATGGTAAACGAGCTATCTTCGCTAGAATCTATCAACAATGTTTTCACAATCATAAACACCAATAAGTACCAAACTACTGGCGATACCGGTTTAAAAATCTGAATAAACCAATTGAACGAACTCTTTAACGTCGGACTCAATCCTATAAAAATCCCTAAAGGCACCGCAATAAATAATGCCAATAAAAATCCAGCAAAAACCGTTTTTAAACTTCTAAAAATCTGATCAACAAACGATGGTCTTCCAGTATAAGTAATCGCATCTTTACCTTCCGCTAAACGTTTTTCATTTAAAGCAGCAGTCTTTTCAATAAAAGCTGCTTTATCCGCACTAATTAAAGCATGGTCTCTTAATAACGACTCAAAAGAGCCCCAAACCTGACTTGGCGATGGCAACGTATTTGGTTGGCAACTAGAATCTCCAGATGCAATACAAGCGCGTAATGCTTCTGCTGCTGCAGGTCCTTGATCATTTAATGCTTTTTCAATTTTAAATTCGGCTTCTATATTATACAAACTCTGAGAGCCCATATGCCATAAGCCAATAAATAATAAAATGGAAGCAATTGGCACGACTACCTTACGCAGAAAGTTTTTAAAATCTTCCTTTTCTAGCTTCCCTGTAAATAGGTCTTTAAAAGTGCTTAAAAAGCCTAGTCCCATAAATTTGGTTACTTTTCCTAATGTTATACTTTGCTTCATCGTTATCTCGTTTAGTGTTAAAAAACTATAGTTAATTGTTCGTCATTTCGACAGAGCGAGGTACGAGTGACGAGAAATCTCATAAGTAATGAGATTCCTCCTCATACTTCATCGGAATGACAAATAATATTACTGTACAGCCTTATCCTTATTACCAATTTTAAAACTGTTTATATATGCAATCGGATCTTTAGCATCGTACGTTGTTCCATCAATAAAATCAGCAGTTGCAGGTTTGTAACCATCTGTTGTTGGAATATCTCCAGCTGGAATATTACCTTCCTCAACTAATAATTTTGCAGCTTTTGTCCAGATATCTGGTCTGTAGATATCTTTAATAGTATTTGCATACCAATCTGCTGGTTTAGCTTCAGGAATTTGACCCCAACGTCTCATTTGCGTTAAAAACCAAATACCATCAGAATAGAAAGGATAAGTTGCGTTATACTTATAGAACACATTGAAATCTGGCATGTCTCTTTTATCTCCTTTTTCAAATTCAAACGTACCCGTCATAGAGTTTGCTAATACAGCTTCTGGAGCACCAACATACTGTGACATAGCTAATATTTTTACAGCCTCTGCTCTGTTACTTGGTTCATCTAGCCACTTCCCTGCTCTAATTAATGCTTTAGTAACAGCAACGGCAGTATTTGGATAATCTTCAACAAATTTCTTTGTCATTACAAATACTTTTTCTGGGTTATTTTTCCAGATATCATAGTTGGTAGTAACTGGGACACCAATACCTTTAAATACGGCTTGCTGATTCCAAGGCTCACCAACACAGTACCCGTAAATAGTACCTGCTTCAAGCGTTGCTGGCATTTGTGGCGGAGGCGTTACAGATAATAAAACCTCTGCATCAATTTGTCCTTGCACGTTATCTGCTGTGTACATTCCTGGGTGGATGCCTGCTGCAGCTAACCAATATCTTATTTCATAGTTATGAGTAGAAACTGGGAATACCATACCCATTTTAAAAGCTTTACCAGCATTTTTATATTCAGTAATTACTGGTTTTAATGCTTCTGCTTTAATTGGGTGGATAGGTTTACCATCAGCACCTTTTGGTACGTTTGGTTTCATTTTAGACCACACATCGTTTGATACTGTAATACCATTACCATTTAAATCCATAGAGAATGGTGTTACTAAATCTGCTTGACGACCAAAACCTGCTCCTGCAGCAATAGGTTGACCCGCTAACATGTGTGAACCATCTAATTGACCATCAATGACACGGTCTAATACGTTTTTCCAGTTTGATTGTGCTTCAACAGAAACAAATAAACCTTCATCTTCAAAAAAGCCTTTTTCTTTTGCAATGGCTAAAGGTGCCATATCTGTTAATTTGATAAAACCAAAAGTTAATTGTGGTTTTTCAATGTCTAAGGTTTTAGTTTTAGATGTTTCTGCAACCGCAACTTCGGCTACTTCTTTCTTTTTGTCTTTACCACCGCAAGCAAATAGTAATACAGCTACGGGTAAAATCCAAGTTGTTCTTTTTAATAGAGTCTTCATTTTTATATATGAGTTTTAAAATTAAACTAAGTAATTATACTTATATGATGCAAATATATACGTAGTTTTAATTTTTAATCATGGAAACTTCCATGTTTAAACCTCTTTTTAATCCATAAAAAAACCTGCTTTTTAGCAGGTATTCTTTTTAATCCATTGTAAATATGATTTTTAGAATTACTTAAGTAACTTCACAGGAATACTTATTACTCATTAAATTAATACGTAAAATGAGTTATAATTTGAATCATGCCAATTATTATAAAAAAGTTTAGCTGAAATGAATAGTTTAAGAATCAATAAAGTTCATTCTATTAAACACCGTATGATTTAATTCCCAGTATAAAAAAATTGTATTGAACCAAAATTGTGATTTTTTGGACTAAAAGCATAATTGATTGATTATAAACTGTTTTAGTTTTGAGGTATTAATAATTTAAATCATTTATTATGAAAACAATCAAATTAATTTTAGTCCTATTTGTTTTTGCTCTTAATTATACACAAGCACAACAAAAAGAAAACCAATCCATAATTAAAACCAATACCACAATGAAAACTTATGTAATTGAACGTATAATCCCAGGAGCTGGAGACTTAACAGCAGAACAACTAAAAGGAATCTCTGAAACATCGTGTTCAGTTTTAAAAGAAATGGGATCAATAATTGAATGGCAACACAGTTATGTTACTGGTGATAAAGTGTATTGTGTTTACAAAGCAGAGAACAAAGAATTAATTGAAGAACATGCCAAAAAAGGCAATTTCCCTGCAAATTCAATAAGTGAAGTTGCAACAATAATTAGCCCAGTAACAGCTGAATTATAATTTAAAACTTAATAAACAAGATGCTATCAAAATTATAATGGTTTCTTGTTTATTTAAATTAGTATCTTACAAAAAAGAGATTATGCCAATATATATGGACTTTCATGATTTGCCTGAAGGGGTTACCGCAGCTCATGTTGCAGAGATGCATCAGGCAGATTTAAAAATTGAGCATAAATATAATTGTCGCGGATTAACTTATTGGTGTGATGAACTAAGACAAACCGCCTTTTGCTTAATTGAAGCTCCAAATGAACAAGCCATTATAGATTTACATCAAAAAGCACATGGCGCAGTTCCGCAACGAATTATTGAAGTAAATGACACTATAGTAGAGTCTTTTTTAGGCAGAATTAAAGACCCAAAAAAATCGCAAAACACAAAACTTAATATCATAAATGATCCTGCATTTAGAACATTAATGGTGGTTACTGTAAAAAAGAAAAAATTAAGGAAGGAAGGCTACGAAACTTTAAATGCTGCTATTCGTGGATACAATAAATCTATTACCAATATAACTAGTAAGCATAAAGGGCGTATTGTAAAAGAAAAAGCAAATACGTATTTAATGTCTTTTGAATCAGTTACAAATGCTATTAAAAGCGCTCTTGAAATTGAAGAAATTTATAACTGCGTAATTACACCTGATTTGCAATTTCAAATTGGCATTAGTGCCGGAATACCTGTAACTAATAAAGAAAGTATCTTTGAAGATACCATAAAGAAAGCTAATTATTTATCATATATTTCAAATGATAAAATCACAATTACAAGTGAAGTTAAGGATTTGTATGAAAGTGAAAATCGACAAATTACAATAGACTCCAGCAGCATATTCAATGATATTAACTCTCAAAAAGAGATGTTTCTATTACAATTATTTGAATATACTGAAAGCGTATGGTCAAATTCAAATATAAACGTTAGAGATTTTCAAAAAAACCTAGGGTATAGTAAATCGAAATTATATAGAACTATTATGGCTACAGTAGGTGTTTCTCCAAATAGTTTTTTAAAACATTATAGATTGAATATGGCTATTGAATTATTAGATAAAGAAGCGCTAAATATTTCTGAAATAGCTTATCAAACGGGATTTAGTAGTCCAACTTATTTTTCTAAATGTTTTCAAGATGCATACGGGATTTTACCTTCGAATTATATTAGGCTAAAATCTACATAAACAAAACACAATTAACTATCTAAGAAGTAGTTATGATCGTTTATTTCTTGTTTAAGGAGTTGCACGTTATTAATACCTATTTTTTTCCTTGAGCCGTTATTAGATTTTCCTTTTTGAGTGCTGAAAACACACGAATAACTTGCTCTTCTGTGGTACCTGCATAATCGGCATATTCGCGCCTACTTAAAGTCAGGTCGATAAAGCCTTTAAGGTCTCCAAACTTTCGGTGTAGATATAATAAGGAATCTATAACACGTTCGCGAACCGTCATTTGTGAAATAGATTTTACCTTGTTTTCACTTCGGTTTAATTCATTGGCATAAAACAGCATCATATCGTATGAAAACTGTGAATTATTAAGTAATTCCTTTTGTAGGTTTTCTTTTGAAAAATAACATAACATAGAATCTTGCAATGCTATAGCACCTATAGAATAATACTCTTCTGTACCAAAACCACGATGCCCAATAATTTCGCCTTCTTTAGCAAAACGAACAATTTGCTCGCGTCCATTAATACCTGTCCTAAAGACTTTTACTGTACCGCTTTTTATAAAAAAAGACCATTAACAGGAGCGCCTTCCATAATAAATTGCTGTCCTTTTTTACATCGAAGCGTGCTTTTTTGATCTACAAATTCAGTATCCAAAAGTACTTGTAAATTATTCCTAATAATACATCTCTCATTAAGACAAGATGCACAGGACATATCTGTTGTAGATTTGTGTTTAGAATATGTATTTGGAACAGCCACAGGCATAATTCTAGTTATTTTAATCAAAAGTAAGTAATACTACTTAGTTTTTATAATTATTAATAATTTTTAGCAGTTTAGTAAAATTTAGAAGTTGAAATTTGATATTCGGATTATTGCGGTATAAAAAATGTGTGATTTTCATAAATTTTAAAATTTATAGCAGAGCAAAAAAATAACAAAATCAAATCGTTATATTTGCTGAGACATAACGAAAATAATTTATGATTTCTATTTCTGAAGCCATTTCTATTGTAAAAGCAAACGGCAAGCCTTTATTAGAATCTACTATTAAAAAGGTTGAAAAAGCTGGTGGTTATGAGATATTTAAAGATATCCTCTCTTCTATTAATATGCCTCCTTTTAGACAATCTGCAATGGATGGGTATGCTTTAAATTTGCATGATAGTTTATCTTATAAGTTAATTGGAGAAGTAAAAGCTGGAGATGGTTATCAACCCAAGTTAAAAAAAGGAGAATCTATTAGAATATTTACAGGCGCTCCTGTTCCAGATTCAGCAAATGCTGTGATGATGCAGGAGAAAGTTATCGTTAATGATAATACTATTACTATTGAGCAACAAATCCCTTTACAACATAATATACGTCCTTTAGGGGAACAGGTTAAAACTGGTGACATTGCTTTAAAAAAAGGTACTAAACTAACTCCCGCTGCTATTGGGTATTTAATTTCTTTAGGCATTACTGAAGTTTCTGTATTTAAAAAACCAAATATTGCAATTGTTACCACAGGTAATGAATTGGTTGAGGCTGGTAAAGATTTAACCTATGGAAAAATTTACGAAAGTAATTCTAAAATGCTTTTGAGTGCACTTTATAATTTGAAGTATTATGATGTGACGCTTTATAAAGTTGAAGATGATTATAATAAAACAGTTGAAACTCTTAACTCAGCTATTAGCAACAATGATTTGGTTTTAATTACTGGAGGAATCTCTGTTGGTGATTATGATTTTGTTGGAAAAGCTTTAAAAGAATTACAAGTTGAAGAACTGTTTTATAGAGTGAAGCAGAAACCAGGTAAACCATTGTTTTATGGTAAAAAAGTAGATACTCAAATATTTGCTTTACCAGGAAATCCTGCTGCTGCTCTATCTTGTTTTTATATATATGTGTATATAGCATTGCAACAACTAATGAATCGTAATGTAACTGAATTACCAAGAGCAAAAGCTAAAACCATAAATAGTTTCCAAAAGAAAGGCGACAGACCCCAATTTTTAAAAGGCATATACAAAGATGGTCAAGTTGAAATTTTAGATGGACAGAATTCATCCATGTTACAAACATTTGCATTGTCTAACGCTTTGGTTTTTGCACCTGAAGATGTGAACACTATTGAACCTAGTGATACTATTGAAGTTATTTTATTACCAAATTAAAATATAACTATGGGATATAAGATAAAAAGTAGAATTTGGATTGAATCTGAAAACAATGTGCTTTTAGGAGAAGGTCGTGTACATTTATTAAAAGCCATTCAAGAAACAGGTTCACTTTCTAAAGCTGCAAAATCGTTGAATATATCTTATAAGAAAGCGTGGCAACTATTGGATTCTGTAAACAAATCGGCAAAAAAACCTGTTACTATAAATAGTATTGGAGGTAAAGGCGGTGGTGGTGCTGAATTAACAGAATACGGGAAATCTTTAGTTAAAGTCTTTGATGAGATTAATAAAAATTGTTGGAATTTTTTGGATAATGAACTAAAAAAATTGAAAGGATATAAATGCTTCAAACCGAAAACATATATATCTTTTTACTCATACTGCCAATAGTATCGTTTTTATACTCTAGTGTGGGTCATGGTGGTGCTAGCGGCTATTTAGCGCTTATGGCGTTATTTTCATTTGCACCAGAAAGTATGAAGCCTACTGCCCTACTACTTAATATTTTTGTAGCAGGCATTTCGTTTTACTACTACTATAAAGAAGGTTTTTTTAATAAAAAATTATTTTTAGCATTTGCAATAACTTCAATCCCATTCTCTTTAATTGGTGGTCGATTTGATATTGATGCATCTTTATATAAAAAAATACTAGCAATCTTATTAATATTTGCCATCCTAAAAATGTTGAATGTTTTTGGGAAAGAAAGTGATAAAATTAAAGACATAAAACTTTGGCAAGGATTAATTGTTGGTGCTGTTATAGGGTTCTTCTCTGGACTCATAGGAATTGGAGGTGGCATCATATTAACACCACTCATTCTATTATTTCATTGGGGGAAAATGAAGGAAGCAGCAGCTGTTTCAGCGCTTTTTATATGGGTGAATTCTGCTTCGGCATTACTAGGACAATTTAGCGTTGGTGTTACTTTAGAAAAAGAATCGTTTCTATTAGTTGCTATTGCACTTATTGGTGGTGTTTTAGGTGGTTATTATGGCAGTAAAAAAATCAACAATCAGAAATTGAGATATATTTTAGCCTTTGTACTAATTATAGCTTGTGCTAAACTTATGTTTACATAAAATGATAAACAAAACAAACATAACAGGTATCATTTTGGCTGGAGGAAAAAGCTCAAGAATGGGAACGGACAAGGGTTTTTTAATGTTGAACAACAAACTTTTTGTACAATATAGCATGGATGCTTTAAAGCCTTTAGTTTCAGAAATTATAATCGTTTCTGATAACCCAGATTATGATTTTTTTGGATTACAACGTATTACTGATGATATTAAAGATGCAGGACCTGTTTCAGGGATTTATTCTGGACTAGAAGCCTCTAAAACTGAGCTTAATTTAGTTTTAAGCTGTGACATTCCATTGATAACTTCAGAAGTATTACAAAAATTGATTAACGCTATTGACAATCAATCAGAAATCATACAAGCTGAAAGTAATGGCAAAACAATGCCTTTAATTGCATTATACAAACGATGTGTAAAAGACAGGTTCAAAAACTTTTTAAAACAAGATGAAAGAAGATTGAGAATTGCCATAAAAGCCTGTAACTATAAAAATGTTGTTTTAGATGAATCCTTTCAAAATGCAACATTAAACGTGAATACAAAAGAAGAATTAAAACAAATTGAAGATGCTTATAACGATTAAATATTTTGGTCAAATAGCAGAAGTGACTCAAAAAGAAGAGGAACAATTAGAAGTTTCTGAAGGTAATATATCAGCGCTTTTAAATGTGTTACATTCTAAATATGACACTTTAAATGATAAAGATTTTCAAATAGCGCAGAATCAAGAATTAGTAAGTTTAGAAACTGAACTAACAGGAGCAGAAATTGCGTTATTACCACCTTTTGCTGGTGGTTGATTATTATGAGTAGATACAACAGACATATCATTTTATCAGAAATTGGACAAGAAGGTCAGGATAAAATTTCTAATGCCAAAGTTTTGGTTATTGGTGCTGGTGGTTTAGGATGCCCTGTGTTGCAATACCTTACCGCTGCTGGTGTTGGAACTATTGGTGTTATAGATTTTGATGTTATTGAATTATCCAATTTACAACGTCAAGTGCTCTTTGGAACTTCGTCTTTAGGAAAAAATAAAGCCATTGCAGCTAAAGAACGCTTACAAGATTTAAATAATGATATTTTGATTACTGCTTACCCAGAACCACTCACCTATCAAAATGCGATAGCTTTATTTCATCAATATGATATTATTGTTGATGGTTCTGATAATTTTGAAACACGGTATTTGGTAAATGACGCTTGTATCATCGCCAACAAACCACTAGTTTTTGGAGCCATTTATAAGTTTGAAGGTCAAGTTTCGGTTTTCAATTATAAAAATGGACCAAGTTACCGATGCCTATTCCCTAACCCACCACAAAAAGATACTATTCCTAATTGCTCTGATATTGGTGTTTTAGGAGTGCTTCCTGGAATAATTGGTAGTATGCAAGCCAACGAAGTTTTAAAAATCATTTTAGGTATTGGTAATGTACTTTCAGGGAAATTGCTTTGCTATAATGCTTTGACATCCCAAACGTCAACTTTAAAAATAAACAGAAACGAAACTAGTATTCAATCTGTTTTAGATGAGCAAGATAGCTTTGAGAACAAACAAATCAATATAGGCTGTGAAATCGAAGTCATAGAAGTTTCAATATCCGAGGTGATTTCAGAAAAAAACGTTCAGTTTATTGATGTTAGAGAGATACACGAACAACCCAAAGTAGACCATTTAAACGTTACCTTCATTCCTTTAAGTGAATTAGAAACTAGTTTACATAAAATTGATTTATCAAAAAAGAAAGCTCTTTTTTGTAAATCGGGAATGCGCAGTAAACATGCTGTAAAAGTATTGCAAGGATTAAATATTAATAATTGTTTTAGTATACCGCAAGGTACTTCAGAAATAAACAATTATTTAAAAGAACACAGTAAGGTGAATACAGAAGATTTCCGCCTTCGCGGAAATGAAAAAATATAATTATGAAAGATAAAAAACCAATGAAAAGCGTTTTCAAAGAAGGAGCGATAACTTCAGAGTTTATAGGGAATTCTATTTATAAACATCAAACAAAAACAAGTATCGGTGCCCATAATATTTTCTTGGGGCAAGTTCGTGCAGATGAGATTGATGGTAAAACAGTTTCCGCTATTGAATATACAGCTTATGAAGATATGGCAAATCAAAAATTCCATGAGATACGAGAATCAGCTTTTGAAAAATTTGATTTAACATGTATGCATATTTACCACAGTTTAGGTACCGTAAAAGCAGGGGAAATTTGTCTTTTTGTGTTTGTGTCTTCCCTAGAAGAAAAGTAGTATTTGAAGCTTTAGAATATATTGTTGAAGCTATAAAAGCAGATGTTCCTGTTTTTGGAAAAGAGATTTTTGAGGATGAAAGTCACCAATGGAAAGTAAACTCCTAAATGTTTAATTGTTGATTTGTTAAATCGTTTAATTGTAAAAAAGTAAAACATGGCATATACGTTTTCATTTGAAAAATTGAATGTTTGGGTTGATTCCAAAGAATTAGTTAAACAGATATATCTGATAACTAAAGAATTTCCTAGTGAAGAAAAATTTGGGTTAACTAATCAGTTAAGACGAGCTTCAATTTCTGTAGCTTCGAATTTAGCAGAAGGTACTTCAAGAAATACAAATAAAGACAAAGCTCATTTTTCAACTATGGCATTTAGCTCATTAATGGAAGTACTAAATCAAATTATTATTGCTAGAGAATTACACTTTGTAAACAAAAATGAATATATAAGCTTAAGAACAGAAATTGAAAAAATTTCCAATAAGCTCAATGCATTGCGCAAATCACAATTAAACAAATAAACAATTCAACACATCAACATAATATGGTAGACATTACAAATAAGAACACCACACTAAGAACTGCCGTAGCCCAAGCAGTCGTAAAGGTCAGTAAACAAGAAACGATTACTGCCATTGAAAACGATACCGTTCCTAAAGGCAATGTATTCGCTATGAGTAAAGCGGCAGGGTTATTAGGTGTAAAACGCACGCCAGATATTTTGCCAGATTGCCACCCCTTACCTATTGAATTTACAGGGATTGAATATAAAGTTGATGGTTTAGAAATTACCGTATTGTTCACAGTAAAAACCATTTACAAAACAGGGGTTGAAGTTGAAGCGATGCATGGTGCTAGTGTTGTAGCTTTAAATATGTATGATATGCTCAAACCTATTGATAAAGGCATTGAAATACACGCTATTAAACTTTTGAAGAAGAAAGGTGGAAAATCTGATTTCAAAGACACCTTCAGAAAAGACTTAAACGCAGCCGTTGTGGTGTGTAGCGATACTATTTCTGCTGGTCATAAAGAAGATAAAGCCGGAAAAGCCATAATTAACAAACTTGAAAATTGCGATGTAAAAATCTCTGAATATGTTATAATACCTGATGAAACTGAAGATATTCAGCAAAAAGCAAGAACTTATCAGGAACAAGGCATCGATATGGTCATTTATACTGGTGGCACAGGGTTATCAGGAAGAGATGTTACTCCAGAAGCTTTACTGCCTCTGTTAGATAGACGTATTCCTGGTATTGAAGAAGCCATTAGAAGTTATGGACAAGAACGTATGCCTTTTGCGATGCTTTCCAGAAGTGTTGCTGGAACCATTGGAGATACTTTAGTTTTGGCCTTACCAGGTTCAACGAATGGAGCAAAGGAATCTATGGACGCTATATTTCCGGCAGTATTACATAGTTTTAGAATTTTAAAAGGTGCTAGACATGACTAAAATGTTTATTCGTGGAATTGTTAAATTGTTTAAGCGATTACACATTTCAACGATTCAACAATTAAACAGAGCGAAGATATGAGCGACAATAAAAACATATTACAAGATTCACATGGTAGAGATCATGCCTATTTAAGGATTTCCTTAATAGAGCGTTGTAATTTACGTTGCACCTATTGCATGCCCGAAGAAGGTGTAAAACTGTCTCCTAAGAGTCATTTAATGACCTATGAGGAAATTTATGAAATCGCTAAAACTTTTGTAGATCATGGTGTTACCAAAATCCGATTAACTGGTGGAGAACCTTTAATTAGAAAAGATATTCCTGTAATTTTAGAAAAATTAGCAACGCTTCCTGTTGAATTATCTATTACTTCAAACGCTGTGATTATTGATAAGTTTATTGATGTACTTAAAGCTAATGATGTCAATAAAATTAATGTGAGTTTAGACTCATTGGATGCTTCAAAATTTAAACATATTACACGACGTCATGAATTTCAAAAAGTTTACGACAATATTTTATTACTAGTCAAAGAAGGATTTACGGTTAAAGTGAATGCTGTATTAATGAAAGGTTTTAATGATAATGAAATTATAGACTTTATTAAATTCACTAAAGATTTACCAATCTCAGTTCGCTTTATTGAATTTATGCCTTTTGATGGTAATAAATGGGATATGAGTAAAATGGTATCTTATGCTGAAGTGATGACTTATGTAAATAACGCTTTCGCGGAAGATAAAGTAGAGCGTTTACAAGATGCTCCAAACGATACCGCAAAAAATTACAAAATAAAAGGTTACAAAGGTAGTTTTGCTATTATCAGTTCGGTCACAAATCCGTTTTGTGATTCATGTAATAGATTGCGTTTAACAGCTAATGGGCAACTTAAAAACTGTTTGTTTTCTTCTGGAGAATCTGATTTATTGACTACACTTAGAGCAGGAGAATCCGTTGAGCCAATTATTCAAAAAGCAGTACAAGCCAAATTTAAAGTTCGTGGTGGTATGGATACTTTGGAAAAATTACAAGAGCCTAAATTACATTCTAATAATCGAAGTATGATTACTATTGGAGGGTAAAACTAATTAAGCTCTTGTATTGTATCATCATTAATTTATATATACTTCTAATAATTTAGCATTACTAGTATTAAATACTACTTGATCTGTATTCGCAGGCAAAATAATAGTTTCGCCAGTTTTTAAAGTTTCTATATGTTCCCCAGTTTCTACGTCTACTTTACCTTCAACACACATATAAATAATAAATGAGTCTAAATTACTATAGTTTTTTTCTTGACGTTTAGTAAAATTTAAAATATTAGTTGTAAAGTATTCGCAATTAGCTAAATTAGAACAACTGTCTTTTTCTATTGTATAATCAGATTTTCCGTTTGAATCAAATTGTTTCGTAGCTTGTTCTGCTAGTTTGGTATGTAGTTCTCTTTTTTGTCCATTAGCATCTTTTCTATCCCAATCGTAAACGCGATATGTAATATCAGATGTTTGCTGGATCTCTGCTGCTAGAACACCTGCGCCAATAGCATGAATTTTTCCTGCAGGTATAAAAAAACTATCGCCTTTGGCAACTTGTTCTCTGTTAAAAATTTCATCAACATTTTCAGAAGTAATATGATTTAAAACCTCTGGGTTAGTAGTTTCATCTTTTAAACCTAAAACAATATCAGCATTTTTATCGCTATCCATAATGTACCACATTTCTGTTTTACCAAATGAATCATGATATTTTTTTGCCATTTCATTATCAGGATGCACCTGAACAGATAAATCTGTTTTAGCATCTAGAAACTTAATAAGTAAAGGGAAATTATAACCAAAATTTTCGAAATTATGAGTCCCTAAAAAATCTGACTTATGTGTTTTAATCAATTCTTTTAAACTACTTCCTTTATAAACACCATTTTTAACAACTGAAACATTGCCTTCTACATCTGAGATTTCCCAACTTTCTCCAACATCATCTTTATGAGTTTCTTTATTTAAAACAGTTTTTAATTTATTTCCTCCCCAAATTTTTTCTTTTAAAATTGGGTTGAATTTTATTGGATATACTTTCATAACTATATATGTTATTGTTAATTTAATTTATAATTAACAAGCTGATTATTAATTTTTAATTTTTCTAAGTACTCGATTATTGAAAATACACTTTGAAACAAAGTTTGTTTTATTTCCTTTTTTCTATTACACTAATATTATATTCTAAAATAATATTCTGGTTTTTACTCATTGCCTTAATTAAACCACTAAGTGTATATGGCTTATTACTAATTTCATTGGTATTTATATACCCTATGTGATTCAAATCAAATTGATTAAACATAAATCTAGCACCTGATCTTACTGCAGAAATATCTGATTTAAACTTCTTTATATCTACTAAAGAAACGGTTGTTGAACAATATGCTTTTATTTCTTTGAGTAATTGAAAAGTATTATCTCTACTGGCATTATTTACTAAACATAGCTCTAAGTTATTTACTTGATTTAGATATTCAATAAAAAACTCAGTATCAATATCATTTTCATTATTATGAAATATTATAATGACTCCTATTTTCATTTCTTATTAATTATTGTATTAAGCTACTTTTAATGCATTAGCTACAATAGTTTTAGAGTTTGCTTTTTTCCTCTATATACCCAAACAATTTGTCCTAACTGCCCAACTATTTTAACAGAGTCTTTCATTGAAAGCTTAGAACCATCAGCATGAATCCATCTTTTTAATGGCTGCTCACATAGCATAGATTTTGCTTTATCTAATCCAAAATGCTGGCTCATTCTCTTAAAAATTTCAACATCAAATATCCATTGTGTAACAAATTTTTCACTAAACGCAATGTTAATAACATCTTTATGGAAAATTTTAGCACCACATTGCGTGTCTTTAAAATCCATTTTTAAAATCTTTCTTATTATGAAATTAATAGTTAAACTGATGATTTTTCTAGCTGACTCTTTAGTAATATTTGCTCCCATTCTTGCAATTCGAGAACCACTTACAATTTTAAATTCTGAATGCTCAATTGTTTTAACTAAGTCGTCAAAATCTGCTAAATCTGTAGATAAATCGGCATCTAAAAATCCTATATAATCTAAATCTTCTTTTTTAGCCATGTGCAACATTCCTAAACGAACAGCTTCTGCTTTACCTCCATTTTTATCACAATCATAAACTGTTATAAAGTCTTCTCTCCCTTTTTGTAGTTCTTTTAAAACTTCTAAAGTTCTGTCTTTACTTCCATCGTTTACAAAACATAAATGGTAACCAGAGTTCTTATCTATATAATCTGTAAATTCTGTACTTAATAAACGTTCCTCTTCGTTATAACATGGAATTACAACACCAACACAACGTTCTTGAATCATAACATTCGTTTTAGCATTAGCGTTTTGAGTTTCTGGAGCTCCAATTAATCGCTTAACACGTGCACAAATTTCATTTAGGCTTAATGGCTTTTTCATATAATCATTAATACCTAATTCAAAACCAGTTGTAATAATATCATCTTGAGTGTTACCAGATAAAACCATTATTGGTGTGTCTGCATTTTTAGAATTTCTGATATACTTTACAATATCTAAACCAGAAACACCTGGCATATTTATATCTACAATTACTAAATCTGGATTAAATGAATTGTAAAGAGAAATACCTTCATTAGAATCTGTTTCGATTTTTACATCATAACCTAATTCCTCTAACCTTTTTTGTAATGGTAATAAAACTAATTGTTGATCGTCTATGGCTAATATTTTCATGATTTCAGTTTTTAAAATGTTTAATTAATATGTTTGGAAAAAAATATTTAATCTTTTAATACGTTCGCAGATATTATTTAAATCCATTGGTTTTTTTATGTAATCATTAATTCCAAATTTGAAGGCTTCAGCAATAATATCACTACTATTGTTACCTGATAAGACTATTATAGGAGTGGATGAACTTTTATTTATTCTTATATACTTGATAAATTCTATACCAGACATATCTGGCATGTTAATATCTACAACTACTAAATCTGGTTTAAATCTATCGTATATACCTATACTTTCATTAGCATCAGTACTTGTCTTAACTTTATAACCTAAGTCTTCTAATTTTTTTGTAAAGGCAATAAAACTAATTGTTGATCGTCTATGGCTAATATTTTCATTTTAAGGTGTTTTTGTTTTTAATTACAGGACAAATTTACATTTGAAGTGACTTTAAAAATTAATATTTAGCTTAAGGTATAGGTATGTGTAGATGAATGGTAGATTTGTGTAGATAAATAAAATTACAAGCAGTAATTAAATTATTTATCTTTACCATGTAGCGATTACCGTTCAAAAAATTAATGAAAGAAACCTCAAATAAATACTTAATAGTTGCCTTACTAATAGGAATAGCATTTCATGGCACTTCTATTTTCTTTACCTTAGAGACTACCTACGATGCTTTAATCCATTTGTTTTTTGCTGATCATTATGCCAATAGCTGGTTTGAGCCTTGGAATTATAAATGGTACACGGGTTTTACTGTAATGAGTTACCCGCCTTTAGTACATCAGTCTATTGCAGCACTTTCATTAATAGGCGGACTGAAGTTTGGTATGTTTACTGTAGCCTTAATAAGCATTGTGCTTTTTATTACTGGTGTTTATCGTTTTTCGCTACTTATAACATCAAATAGAACTGTTGCTGGGTATGCTTCCATTTTGGCTGTTTTCTCATCGTCTTTTGTAGAAACCTTGCATATATTTGGTCAATTGCCAAGTATTATTGGAATTTCTGTTTTAATGCATGCGTTACCCGAAATCTATTTATGGCTAAAAACAGGGCGTTATAAATACCTATTTACATCACTTTCTCTAATATCTGTTACGGTTACTTCTCATCATGTTACGCCAATATTTGGAATGATATTCTTCATTTTCCCATTAATAGGTATGGTTATTATGGATGTATCAAGAGAACAAGTGGATTCGGTTAAAGCCATTACATTCAAGGTATTTATTAATAGCTTTTTTAAACTTTTTAAACGTATTATAAGTTTTGGAATGCTATCCTTAGTTATTATAGTTGGTTGTATTCTTCCTTATTGGATAAATTCTAAGAACAATCCAATAACTCAAGTTCCCATTCCACATGGATCTAGAGACAATTTTTTAGAGATTACATCATCTGGCTTGGTGTTCTTTTTAATTCCATGGGGTATTTTACTCATTTTATTGCCATACATATTCTATAGATATTACAGTAGGCGTTACTTGTTTTTTGGACTCTCAATAACAATTCTTACCGTTTTAGGAACTGGAGGCACCACGGTTATTCCACGGTTATTTTTAGGAGAAACAGCTTTTAACATTCTTACTCTAGACCGTTTTACACTTTGGGCATCTATCATGTCTTTACCACTTTTTGGGGAGTTTGTATATCGATTTGTTGAAGGCGATTTAAAACAACTAATTCAAGATAAATTTGGTGCTATTTACCACCGATTAATTGGAGGCATACTTGCAGGTCTCTTTTTATTCATGACCATTTTTACAATGAGTCTCAGTTATTTTAGACCCTCTCAACCTCAGCAAATAAAAATGTTGCCTATTATTAATTTCCTGAATCAAGATCAGCATGATAATTGGCGGTATATGACTTTAGGTTTTGGAGACCAAATGGCTTGGTTATCTGCACAAACCAACGCCATGAGTGTTGATGGTAATTACCATTCTGCAAGACGCTTACCAGAATTAACCACCCGACCTATTGAGCGTTTAGAGAACTCAAAATTTAAAGGTGTTGAAGGTATTGGTTCATTACAGCAATTTTTAACCACACCTGAAAAATATAATTTCAAATATATATTCTCTAATGATAAATTTTACGACCCAATTTTATATTTCTGTGGTTGGCAACGACTTCGTCAACTAGAAAACGGAATTCAAGTTTGGGAAAAATTAAATGTACCTCCTGTATCCTCTATTTTACCTAAAGAAGATGTTGCAAAATGGCTGAAAATACTTTGGGGCATTATGCCTTTTTTAACAGTTCTTATTGCATTTATATTAAACATTCAAATGCTTTGGATAAATACGTTAAAGACTAAAGCAAAAGCTATTCCTGAATTTTTAAAATTTCAGAATAATTATACTAAGTTCTCAAGAGGATTGCTTAGAATTACCCATGTTTGGTCTATTATTCTAGCAATTATAGTATTTTATGGTGTACACCTATTCTACATTAAAAATGATGCGCATCATTCTCCAGAAAATGCATTGCTAGCGTATTATGACGCATTAGATTTTAAAGAATTTGAAACAGCTCACAGTCTTATAAACCCAGAAAGTAATTTACCTATTGCACAGTATATGTTAGAGATTTCGGTTACTGATGGATTATTGAGTTCTTATGCTAAACTAGATGCTATTGAAACTATAGTAACTTCAAAAACCGATAGTTTAGCAACTGTAAAAGTGAATACTAAGTGGATTACACCTTTAGAAAAAATTAATAAAACCGATTATAAAACTTTAGTAAAACTGAAAGGGAAATGGTATGTAAACCCAGAGGATATTGATTTAGATTTACCACCAGACCAGTTATACTCAGATAATGTTACCAAATATTTTAACCAAGGACGACGACGCATTACTACAGAACAAACCCACCACGAAGATGTTTTAAAACAACCTGTTTTAGAAATCTTATCAGCAAAACTGGTGAAACATAATGGTAGTTATGCACTAATTGGAGAAGTTCAAAATATAGATAATGTTCCTGCCGATGTAGTATTAAAAGGTACCTTATATAATGATGACAATAAACAACTAGCAACTTATAATGCTAAATATCACGTAAAGCATAAACTGATGCCTAAAGAAGTAAGTTCTTTTAAAATTAATTTTGAAGGCATTGCATGGTCAAGAACACAAGATTCTATTCCAAAAACTTTTAATCCAGATGAATTTACACCTGTTGAATTTGAAGAACAACCCACAAAATTCAACTTACAAGTAGCAGGAAATGTTTCAGGATCAGATTTATACAAAGGAACCTCAATAAGTGATTTAGATATTTCTGAAGAACAGATTACTGGTAAACTGTTTAATTCTGGATTAGCAGAAGTTACCATTCCGCAATTGTTATTTACGTATTATGATCAACATAAAAATATGCTTTGGGTAGATCATCAATTTATTGCAGAAGGTATCAGGCAGCAGCGTCAACAATCGTTTGATTATCCCATTCTTAAAAATGACACGATTCAGGTTATAAACGAGGATATGAAAAACTGTTTTGTAAACGGGTTACCTAATGTATCTATTTCTAACAAAGTTGTTCCAAACAGAATTGAAAATCAAACACACACCGTTTTGCAACCCATAGAAAATAAAAACTATAGTTTTATTAAAATTGAAATAAACACCTATATAGGAAACCCTAATTAATGACATTGAAATATACATATTTACTTTTTTATGGATGGATGGTTTTACTATCAATGCCTTCCTATGCAAACAATGGAGCTATAGAATTGATTACTAAAACCACTCAATTTGAAGCTGGTCAATCTATTAGCTTAAAGTTTTCTAATACTGATAACGAGACACCAAGTTTGTATGTAAGTAACAGTTATGGCTCTACTATAATTAAGCCCGAAAAAGATTCAGGAATTCTAAATTATCAAATCCCACAATCTATAAGTAATAAAACAGGAGTTGTTAATTGGAAATTGTTAGCAAATAATTCGCTTTCTGGGGCATTTACAATTATATCCAAACAAAAGGCAGTAGCTCTAGAAACATATTTAGGACCACCAAGTATTCAAGCTGGCGGAACAGATTACTCCATGCTTGTTGTTATCCCCACAGATTATTTAGATAACCCTTTAGCTGATAGCACCAAGGTTACCGTTAAACATCAGTTTTTAGACAATCAAAATGAAGAGGTCGTTCTTATGAAAAACAGAATTGCTTATAAAAACATCTATTCAGAAACCAAAACAGGTCGAATTTTAGTGTCTTCAGAATGTTTGGGATTCAATTCAAAAGAATATACGGTTAATGTACTTCCCGCTATACCAACAGATTTTAATATTTCGCATAGTAGAAATCATGACTATGCAGATGGCAATCAAATTACCACATTTTCTACGTCAATAATTAAAGATCAATTCGGGAATTTAGTGAGTGATGGCACTTATATTGATTTTTTTATCACAAACCGTTCAAACCATATTTTAAAAACTTCTAGCACAACTATAAAAGGGATTGCTGTTGCAAAAATGATTCATCCAGATCATGAAGACCAATGGACAGTTAAAGCCTTTGTAGAAGGTATGGCAGAAAGTAAACCCATTGAGTTAGCATACAAAACGATCATCTCAGATTTTAACGTGCTATTTTCAGAAGATTATAGAACGGTAACTATAGGGCCTTTAAAAAGTTTCATGAATCAAATGGTGCCTGATGGCTTAGAAGTATCGCTTTCAGTTTTTCAAAATGAGATAAAATTAAATACACTTACTAAAAGTTCTTTTGAAGGCTATGCCACATTCAAATTAGATACCAACAACTTCCCTAGTGAAAACTATACGCTTAAAATTGAAACCGCTGGTGTACAGAAAACATATCCGAATGTAAAGCTATGACAGGTATAAATAAAAACATATTGCGTAGTGTTTTAGTGCTGTCTTACATCGCTATTATTGCTTTGGTACTATTTGGCATTGGCAGTTTATACAGCTATTTAAACACGGGAGCCGACCGAAGTACTATGCTGCATACCGAAATTAAAAAGATAGACCAATACTTACCAAAACTGGAATGGGCGCCTTTAAATAATGAAGGCAGACCTATGGATGCACAAACTCTAAATGCACTTCAAAATGATTATTTAGATGCTTGGTATGTAAAACATGTGGCCTATAAAACGAATACACTAGCAGGTATTGAAGATTATTATACTGAAAATGCTAGAAAAAACATAACTGCCTTTGTAGCTCAAAATAAATTAAATCATATTGCTATTGAGGGCACTACTTTAGAGCATCATCTTTCGCTTGATTTTTTTAGTGAAGATGGCCAATTAGCTGTTGTTACAGATAAAAATGTTATTGAATTTAAACGTGTTTTTGAAAATGACACGCTCCAACTAGAAACCAAAGAGCAGTCTACTTATAAACTTATTTTTCTTTTAGAAGATGGCTTTTGGCGTATCCGACACATGATAAAGGAAAAAAGCAAAGATTATAAAAATAAATTTGCTCATGCCAGTACTGAAGTTTCAAAAGTAAAAGGTATTAACTATTATCCTCAAGCTTCTCCCTGGGACATGTATGGCGATAAGTTTGATGCTGCTATTATTACTAAAGATTTTAAAATCATAAAAGAAGCAGGCTTAAACAGTATCAGAATATTTATTCCTTATGAAGATTTTGGAAAAGCCAATGTGAAACCTGAAAAACTAACGAAACTAAAAACTGTTTTAAATTTAGCTGAAGCTGAAAAGTTAAAAGTAGTAGCCACATTATTTGATTTTTATGGCGACTACACAGTTTTAAATTGGACGTTGAATCAACATCACGCTGAAACAATAGTATCTGCATTAAAAGATCATTCCGCTCTTTTGGCTTGGGATATTAAAAACGAACCTAATTTAGATTTTGAATCAAGACATAAAGATTTAGTAATCGCATGGCTTGATAACATGATTGATTTAGTAAAATCTACAGACCCAAAACATCCCGTAACCATTGGTTGGTCTAATGCAGAAAGTGCTACAATTCTAAAAGATAAACTAGACTTTATTAGTTTTCATTATTACGAAGATTTAGATGATTTAGAAGCTACATACAAGCATTTAAAATCTGAAGTTACTAATAAAACTATAGCTATTACAGAATTCGGGCTGTCGTCTTACAAAGGATTTTGGAATCCTTTTGGGAATAATGAAGACGATCAAAGTGACTATCATAAAAAAGCACAAGGTATTTTTAGTGAAAACGATATCAATTTTATGTCTTGGACACTTTACGACTTTACTGAAATACCAAAAGAAGTCGTTGGACGACTCCCTTGGCGAAAACAGGCCCAAGAACATTTTGGATTTATTGACCAAAATGGAGAGACTAAGCCCGCTTTTAAATATATTTCCAAAAAATAGTTTTACACAACTGCTACACTAGATTTTGTTTTCTTTGAAATAATAGTTTCAAAGGACTCTAAATACATATCTGCAATTTTTGACATCGGGTGTGCCGTAGCCGCTTTATAATTGGCTTTACCTAATGCCGTTCTATAAGTTTCGTTTGTCACTATGTTTTCAATAGCAGTCGCTAAACTTTCTACTGATGTTGGCTCGAAAAACTCCCCTCTATACCCTTCATCTTGTACTAACAACGCTAAATCTCCTAAATCTGGCATTACTACCGCTTTACCATAACTTCCAGCTTGGTGAAGTACGCCTGAGCTTCCTGTTGTTGATGTATATGGAAATACAACTACAGCACTTTCATTAAATAAAGTTGGAACTTCATGTTCTTCTACATAACCAGTAAAACGCAATTGTGGCACATGCTTGTAATCTTCCTGTACTTTAGCTAAATAACCTGGTACGTTTGGATTATCGGTTCCAGCAATTACAACTTCTAAATTTAATCCTGTAGATTGTCTTACTTTTTCAACGGCCTCAATCATACCCTCAACTTTTTTATACGTTCCAAACTTTCCAAAAGTCATAATTTGCATAGGAGAAGTTGAAACTTTATAATCTGGTTCTTCAGGAATTTCAAACGTACCATGCGGAATTAACTTTACGTTTGTTGCATTATATTTTTCTTCCAAAATATCAACATACTTTTGCATCGTAACAGCAACAGTATCTGCTTGAAGAATTAATCGCGTTAAACTTGAACCTATAAATCCGTAAATTTTTTGCATCAATTTATTACTTGTAAACCCTGCACTTCCCAAATCAACTTCTTCAAGAATATTATGTAATAACACAATATTTGGAATCTTTTTTAGCTTACAAACTAATGGCAACATTAAACCTAAGGCAGCAGCCACTTTTTTATCTCCAAATTTCATAAACTGTAAATTAAATAAAACAGCATCTGGTTTAACTTGGTTTATAGCTTTAGTTACATTTAAAATGTTTGCATAGCTATTAAATGTCCAACACTCTTTTATCGTTATTTTACAACCTGCCTCTGTAAATTCAACATCTTTTTTACCTTCAGTAGTATCTGTTAATAATACCAATTCTGTAACATCTTCTTTTTGTCTAAAGTGTTTTACCAAATGGTATGCATATTCATTTAAAGTTACTTTACTTGGTGGATATGCTGTTACGATTGCTAATTTCATAAGTTTCGTTTTTAATGTTATTTATTAATTATTCTACAAATTTGGGGTTTTATTCATCTAAAATCAGTCACTTGTAGACCGGATGACCTTTAGTGTAGACGAATGGTAATTCTCTTTAGATTAAGCTGTTTTAGATTTTAATTGATTGTATTTAAAAAAGGATAATTGAATGCACAATAATAATAACATAGCTATAATTTGCATGTGCACCACTTGTTCTAAGCTATCATGATAAAAAATAACTAATCCCATTTGAAGCATTCCAAATAGCCCTGAAATTACTACGGGAACATATTTATCTAAAGACAAGTAGTAATATGCAAAAATATTAGAGATAGCAAACATTGAGGTAGCAACAGCATATTTCCACAACAAAGGCGCCATGGCTATGTAACTATCTCCAAAAAGCAGCGTGATAATCGTTTCTGGAAAACTTAAACAAACCACAATAATACTTATTGAAATAGCTGCTATATAACCCACATACTTAAAAAGTGTTGGTGCTGTTTCTTTACCATCTTTTTTAAGTTGAACTACAGTTGGCAGCAACAACATAACAAACATCCAAGCAATGAAGTAAACAATGCGACCAATTAAGGCTAAAGACGCATATAAACCAGCCTCGTAAGACTCGAAATAATGCTTTACTAAAAGAATATCACTATTATTTATTATGATTTGTGTGAGCTCATAAAATGCAGTTATTATAAAGAAACTTTTTATTTCTTTTGAATGTGTTTTACTTAATACCAATGCTTTTCTTGGAATGATACTTGGGAATTTAAAAGGAATCAACCCAAATACAAATGATGCTAGAATACCAACCGCAATAACAACTGACGATTGGATATCGAAAATTAAAATAAGTCCAAGGGTAATTACCAATCTGCTTAACATTTCGCCTTGATACGTTATAGATAATGCTTTAAAAGCTTTTTTACCTTGATAAACACCTCTATTTACACTCATTAAAAAATATAGCGGTACACCACAACCAAAAACAATAAACATATTTGATGATGATGTATTAAATAGGTTTTGCAATTGGTTTGCAAACATTATAATGAGTATTCCCATTAAAACGCCAACCAAAAGTGCATTTTTATAAACTTTAGAAATGAAACTTTTAAACACTTCGTTTTCAAAAAGTACAGAGAATTTTGCGGTAACTAACTGAAACGTCATAGCTGCAAAACTCAATACTAATAAAAATGTAATAAGTACTGCCGCATCTGCAAATTGCGCTGGTCCTAATAGTCTCCCAAGAACTAAATTGTATAAATAATTCCCACCGTTTACAACAAGAACACTTAACATAAATAATTGCTCTGGCGTAATTTTTTTAGATTTTAAAGTAGCTATAAGTTGCATGTACTTCAGTTTTTTAGATTTGAAATTTTATCTTTTTAGGCTGCAATATTAGTTTCAAAATCTTGAAATATCTCTTTGCTTCCATTACCAACAATAACAAAGTCTTTATTACTTATAATCGCTGTAGTATATAAATCTCTTAATGCTTTCATACCGTTAGCATCAATATAACTTACACCATCAATATTAATTGTAAGTCCATTTGTGTAAAGAATTAGAAACTCTAAATGGTTTTTAAACTGTTTAACCGTTGTAGTATTAATAATGCCTTCTAATAAAAATGCTCCATTGTTTTCTTTGATTGTAAGTGCCATAATGTTTATTTTATTATTAATATATTTTTTGATTCTGATACAAATATCTCTTAATAATCTATGGAGGGTTTTTAAATTTCGTTCAGTTGCATCTTGCTTTAGACGAATGAATCAATTAGGTTGTTTAATGATTAAAAGGCTATAATTGCTACTAGCAACTAATCTTCTTAAATACTTTTTGCAAAATTTGATATCTTTTTAAGCTTGCCATTAATGGCAACACTAAGCTTAATACAACAGCTATCTTTTTATCACCAAATTTCATGAATCATAAATTAAATAGAACAGCACTTGGTTTTGTTTATTTATAGCTTTTTAACATTATTGTATTTATATAACTATTAAGCAACCAGCATTCTTACGCAACCTAATTCATCAAATTCAACATCCTTTTAACTACTGTAAAATCGTATAAAAATTAACATAATATCGAACAAATATAACATTTTATCGATAAATAAATAATATTTATACTACATTTCTTTCATAAATATATTATATTTACCACATAATATCTATTTAAAACCTATATTTTAAATAAAGAAACAACCAAAAAAAACCAATAATCATGATTAAAATTCTAGCTATAGATGATCAACAATTAATATTGTTATCATTAGAAAAACACTTAACCGATTTAGGATTTGATATTAAATGTGCTAACTCTGGTGAAGAAGGAATAAAAATGTTTGATTCATATAAACCAGACATAGTGATTGTAGATATTAATATGGATGGTATGTCTGGTCTAGAGGTTGTAAAAACGATTAGAATTGAAAAAAAGTCTGATACCAAAATTTTAGTACTTTCAGGAAACACCAATGAAGATACTATTATTGATGGTTTTGATTTAGGTATTGATGATTATATGAAAAAACCTGTTTCTCTAAATGAAGTAACGGTTAGAATTAATAAAATTTTCGGATTAAAAACAATAAAGTCACAAAGTAATAATAAAAAAGACCAAATGCTTCAAAAGCGTTGCGTTGGGGTTGTTATACCTTGTTATAACGAAGAGGAAAGACTATCAAGTAAAGAATTTCTAGATTTTATTGACAGTAACTTAGGCTACCATTTATGCTTTGTAAATGATGGCAGTAAGGATAATACATTAGATGTATTAAACAACTTACGAAAAGGAAGAGAAACTAACATTAGTGTTTATGATTGTGAAAAAAACGGTGGAAAAGCTGAAGCTGTAAGGCAAGGCATTTTACACTTAGCTGAAGATCCTCAATTGGATTATTTAGGCTATTTAGACGCCGATTTATCTACAGATTTTAGAGATTTTGATGATTTAGTAAAAACCATTGAAACTTCAGACTTTAAAATTGTGAGTGGCTCTAGAATGACTAGAATGGGTGCCAATATTGCTAAAGAGTCCGCCCGTGCCATAATCAGCAAAACTATAAACCTTATTATTAGAACTATTTTAGGAATGTCATTTAATGATACACAATGCGGTGCAAAAATCATGGATAAAGATATTGCTAAACATATGTTTAAAGATAAGTTTATTACGCGTTGGATTTTTGATGTAGAAATATTTATGAGGATGCGTAAACATTACGGAAAAGAAAAAGCGATTTCGTATATCTGCGAACAACCCCTTAAACGATGGATTCATGCAGATGGATCTAAATTATCTATGAAAGACTCGGTTCAAATTGTTGGGCAACTTGGGCAAATAGCAATACATTACAGATAATAATTAAATTTTTAAAGACCAATGGGCTTTTTGTTTAGTTTAGTAAACAGCTACTGTGGCTTAATGATTCAATACTATTGACTAAATTGCACTTGTAATAAATTCAACAATATGCCCTTAAAAAAGTTATTACTTTTAATTGTCTTATTTATCTCTGTATTAACCTATGCACAAAACATGCAAGAAGGTTTTACCTATTTAGAAACTGGTAAATACCAAGAAGCAGAATCCTTTTTTGAAACTATTTTAAAAGACTATCCCGATAATAAAACAGCAAAACTATGTTATGGGCGTGCTGTGGGTTTACAAGGCGCATCAGAAAAGGCTGTTACTATTTTTACCGATTTACTAAAATTATATCCCAACGACTTTGAAATTAAATTAAACTATGCAGAGTCTTTACTTTGGGATAAAAACTATACCGATGCTAAAGCGTTTTATGAAAATTTAATTAAAGAAGATGATAAAAGTTTCCCTGCGCTTTTAGGCTATGCCAATACCCTATCTAACCTTAAAATATATGATGACGCCTTAATTTATGTAAATAAAGCTTTGGAAGTATTACCAGGAAACCCAAATGCGTTAACCTCAAAAAAGTATATTTATTTGGGCTATGCGTATCAAAATCAACAAGCTCAGAACTACGAGGAAGCAGAACGTTTACTAAAAGAAAATTTAGATCTTTTTAAAGATGATAAAGACACACTTTTAAATCTTGCCAACCTCTATTTAATTGCTGGCGAATTTGATAACGCTGAAACCACATACAACACCATAGCCAATACGCCAGAAAACAAGACAGTAGCACTAAACGGATTAGCCTTAGTAAAACATTTAAAAGGCAAAGAAAAAGAAGCTTTAAATATTAGTGAGGAAGCTTACAATACGATTTCAAACTTAAATGATGCAACACTTATACAACAAACCAAAGAGCGTTACATTCAAGCGCTTATTTGGAATAAACAATATAAAGATGCTCAAGTTTTAATAGATGAATTATATGAAGCGCAACCCAACGAAAATTGGATTTTAGCCTTACGTGCTACCTTAAATATTTATAAAAGTGATTTTAAGAAAAGTGTGGCAGATTACAATCGTATTTTAGAAAATGATAGCAGTTCTTTTGATGGTAATTTAGGAAAAGCAAATGCCTTAAAAGCTTTAGGTAAATATGATGACGCCTACCAATCGGCAGAAAACACCTTAAAATTTTACGACAAGCAAAAAGATGCCACCAATTTTATTAAAACCCTAAACACAAGTTTTACACCGTTTTGGGAAACCAAAGCCTCCTACTCTTTCGACAATGGTGATAACAAAGCCTTCGCGGTACAAACGAATATAGAATTCCCAACTTCAACCAAATTTAAGTGGTTGGCGCATTATGGCTATAGAACAACAACCAATAAAGTCACTAATTTTGATGCCACATCAAACGATTTTTCTTTAGGTTTAGCCTACCAACTGTTACCAAATATTACGTTTAAAGGAACTGCGGGTGTAACCTCTGCAAAAGCAAACACAAGCAATTACACGCAATTGGTAACCGATTTAGCCTTAAACATAAAACCCTTTAAACTGCAAGTTTTAGATATTGGCTATAAAAGTGAAATACAAAGTTTTAATGCCGAATTATTAGATCGGGAAATTGTGATGAATAACCTGTACGCCAATTATAACCTAAGCACCAACTTTAATTTAGGTTGGTTTACACAATATTTTTACACGTGGCAAAACGATGATAATGCTAGAAACTTATTGTTTACCTCGCTATACTACAACATACTAGCCAAACCTGCTTTAAAAGCGGGTTTAAATTACCAATACATTACGTTTAAAAACCAAGTACCTACTATTTATTTTAGCCCAGAACAATTTAATGCTGCCGAAGTATTTGTAAATATTATTAAAGATGAAGCAGTTACAAAACCTAAGGCGTGGTTTTATGAGTTAACTGCTGCCACAGGTTTACAATATATTGAAGACGATACCAGCCAAAGCACCTACCGTGTACAAGGAAAATTAGGGTATAAATTTACTGAACGTGCTTTATTAAACTTGTATGGTACCCGAAGTAATATTGCCTCTGCTACGGCTGCTGGCTTTACTTTTAATGAAATTGGAGTTAGGTTTAAGTGGTATTTATTTGATACTCCTGTTTTTAGAGAGTAAATTTTATTATCATTTTGAATATTAATGGTTTTACCTAAAGTATTCTAATTATTTCGTCATGTTCAAGTGTTCCTCTTTTAAACTCCAATAAAATCAAACTTTTATTTACCCCTTTTAATTTCCCATCTTCTACATTAAGTGCATGTCTGCATTTTCGGTAAATTGCTAATGCTGTATGTCTTGAAAGACCAATATTCTGAAGCGCAATTGCAATTCTGTTTTGTGTACCGTATTCAAGTAAAGAAGCCCAATTTTCTCCAGCAGAATCTTCTCCTAAAATATTAGCAGTAACCTGATAATAATGATTAAAATATTTTTCAAATAAAAATCTAAGGACATATTCTATGTCATCTATTATTTTTTCTATTAGAGCATTGATATGTTCAGTATTACCTTTTTTATAATTAACATAGTTAGGCTTATTATCAATGTAACCCAAATGAATTAAACTATTACTAGTTTCATAATGTTGTATTGACATTTTAATTATTTGATTTAGTCCGAATCCATTAATCCATTGATTCATCAATAAGGCATAATACTTTAGACTTGCTTCTTTATTGAGTTTTTTATCTGCCTTATTCCATTCATATAAAACATATAATTCTTTCAGAGTGTTTAGACATATTTCATAATTAATTTGATGACTTGGAAGTTTTATGTTTTTTCCATCTTTATGTGATTTTTGTAAAAACTTAAATATTTTATTTTGAATATCTAAACTAATTGATTGATTTGAATTGAGAATATAGGATGGAATTTCATAATCCTTGACTTTAGCTTTAGCCAATTCAATGATTTTATCTTTCTTTTTCTCTATTAGCTTCTCAATTAATGGGCTTTTATAGTTGGATTGAATTTCAAGTGTATCTACACTTATTATATTGGCTATATATCTTAAGATTGCTTGTTCTTCTTGTGAACCTGATATTGTTTGGTCTTTTAATATTTTTTCTATTTTACGTAAGTTTTTATCTATTTTAGTTAAAACGGTAGGCTCTAAAATGATTTCAGTTTTGTTAAGTAATTCCTTGTTTTTCCAAACCCAATCTTCATGCTGAACACAAAAATATTACCATACAGCTCTCTTGATAAACGACCAGCTCTTCCAGATAAATTCCAAAAATCTATTTGAGATAAAGGTTTACGTCCATTTTGACCATTTAATATGAAAATATTTTGAGTTGGCATATTTACCCCTTCCAAAAGTGTTGAAGTGCAGAATACATTTCTAACTTCTTCATTTCTATATAAGTCTTCTACAAGATTTCTAATTAGTTGAGGAAGTTTTCCATAATGGAAAGCAACTTTATGTTCCAATAAATTTGCTAAATAGTATTGCGGATGTATATATTCTTTAATCTGCTTTATTGCTTTTTTCAAAGTTTCACTCAATTCGGCTTCTTTTACTGTTTTTGAAAATTCATTCGCTTCAAAAATAGTTTTAGATTTACTGTTGCAGTAAATTAAATTATTTTTATTTAAACCTAAGTGCTGAATAAGTTCAGTAGTAGAATTTGCAACTTGAAATAAATTTTTGTTTTCAATATTTACAACGCTATCTGCTTGAATTAATTCAATATTTTGACTTAATAAATCTATAAAGAATAAGTTTTGAGAAACAGGAGACTCATTTGTTCTAAATGTGCTATTTGGTTTGTTTCTGTCAAATAATTTTAGAAATATTTCTGGGTTTGACACATTTGGAGAGGAAAAATATAGTTTTATATTCCCATATTTTTTAATTGTCTTTTCTATTGCTGTATAAGTTGTTACGCTTCTTGAATCTTTTTCATTAGCTAATTTGTGAGCTTCATCTA
Organism: Jejuia sp. G7-7; assembly: GCF_055808955.1. NCBI lineage: Bacteria > Pseudomonadati > Bacteroidota > Flavobacteriia > Flavobacteriales > Flavobacteriaceae > Jejuia > Jejuia sp. G7-7. The sequence goes on along the minus strand of NZ_JBVVSZ010000001.1, from coordinate 543,097 downwards.
CAAAGATAAATCCAATTGGTGGATTATTTTCTTGAGATACATAACTGATAAGTCTTTCAGGTGTTAATATTAAAATGTAGTTATGAGGTTCATCTCCTATGAAATCATTAACGTTTGAATTTGTCAGAATTCGATATTTATATTGTTCCGAAAGTTCTCTTATCTCATCTTTTAAGTCAAGTGTAAATTGATTTATCAAGGCTCTTGTAGGAACAAGTATCACTAAGTTTTCAGGAGGACTATTTCTCATCACTTTTTTTATAAAAGCTTTAATAATAAATGATTTCCCCATTGATGTTGGACCAGAAAAACTATATTCAAGTGTATTGCTTAATTGTGAGTACAATTCAAACTGTGAATCTGTAAATACGAAATTTTTGAATCAGGAACTTTTTGAATGATTTTTTTGCTTCAACTTCTATATTTCTAAAAAAAGGCAATGTTGCAACGTTCTCGTTATAATTAATTAAATAGTTAATAGCTGGAAAATTTCCCAATTTTGAATAGACAGCTTTGGAAACAGTTCTGTAAATTTCATCATTTTTATATTCATGATTCAAGTATGTTATTATCTGATATGCTTTATTTCGTGCTTCTGAATTTTTTGAATTGGAAAGGATATCAGAGAATCTTAAAGCATCTGTAAGTTCTTTGTTAGTTAAAATATTTTTAGAGAATTTAACCTTTAAGTTGTATTCTGCTGATATTAATGAACATTTATTGAGTATGTATTTGAAGTATTCATCGTTCAAAACATCTTTAGTTAACTTTTCAATTATTGTCATAGTTTTAAGTTAACTTTTTAATGATTTCTTTTCTTTTCTCTGCTAAATTTGAAAAAGGGATAACATACATATGAAAATTGTAACCAGTAAATTCTGACTTGTTTATTTGGAAATTTATTGAACTTACTATGCTTTCTATTTCTTGCTTTATTTTTTGCCTGATATGAGTTCTAAATTCACTATTCGATTTGTTATTTTCTTCTTCACTTATCTCAACATCATAACCCAAAAATATTCCAAAAGAATGATCTGTATTTATATCATTCTCACGAGCATTTGGAATTATTACCTTTTTAAGAAATTCATATAGGTCAGGATTAGCTGTTTCCTTGATTAATTGACTATTGACTAAACCAATTTCAAACTCAATTTTATTTTCACTTAAAAGCTTAGATAATGAGTTAAAAGCCTCATATATTCCAGCCTGCAAACTTGAATTAAGCTTTGATTCACCAAATATTAATTGATAATCTTTTTCTGTTATTTTTAATAAGTGAACTCCATCTGCTCCTTTTACATAATCATTTTTTGCTGTTTTAATTTCTAGTTTTGTTAAAATTTTAGGAGCGTTCAAATGTGATTCTAATAAACAATAAAGTAAAATTTCACCTAGCTCTCCTTCATTTGATGAATATCGCCTAAGTTTATCTTGTGCCTTTGAAACTAGTGTCGCATATTCCTTAGCATCAATTAGTTTTTGAACTTCGGTTCTAGATAATGCAAAATGATAGAGTTGATTTGATAATAGCTTTACCAGTTCGTCATAAGCAAATGCATTATTTTTCACTTTTAATGTAAAGACGTTAATCTTATTTGATTTGTCTAATTCTAAGTCCTCTATATCGTGATAAAATAGATCTAAAAAAAACTCTTTTACATTAGTATCAATCATTTGCTAGCCTTTGTAGGTGAAATATACTACAATTTAAACAAAAAAAGGCAAAAAACTTACGTCTTTTGCCTTACCACCTAGAATAATTTGCTATTAATCCATGAGTAGTTTTGTGGTTTTATAATTGGTTTGGTTACTTCTAATTTTACAGAAATAGATACCAGAACTTAGGTTTCCGCGTACTAGTTTTATTTCATTTTTACCAGATACTGCAGAAAATGGTATTTGTTTTACTAAGCGCCCTACTTGGTTGTAAACTAACAACTCTACATGTTCTGAGTTTTGTGCTGTAAAGTGTATGGTTGTTTGAGAGCGCATTGGGTTTGGTATGGCCACAGCATCTAAAGCTTTAGTTTCTGTTAAGCTAGCCACAGATAATGTGCTGCTTGTTGAGAAACGCAATTGCTCTAATGTCATGGATTTAGTAACTTCTGTACCATTTTCGGCTAACATGGTAAACACTATAGAGGTTATATCGTTTACTTCTAATGGTGTACCGTTGCTTGATTTAAATTCAGAAAATGGTAAACTATAATCTGTTAACTCTTCTGTTAAATCTATACTTGCTTTGTATTGTGTTTCCCAGTTGGTAACACTTTCTTTTACTAATCTTACAATAAGTGTTCCTGTACCTTTAGCTTGTAATTTAAAGCTATTATACTCAGATAAATCTATGGGGTTAAACTTTGGTGTTAACGCTCTGTAAGCCGCAATGTATTCGCTAGTTGTTGCTTCTAAATTAATGTTACGTTCTACAGCATATTCATTGTCATCAAACTGAGTTTCGTTTGTTTCTACAGTATAGTTTGTAACGGTTGTAGTTGGTGCAGCATCATCGTATCCCCAAGGACCATCAGACATAAACAAATCATCTGGAGTTTGTATACCGTCTCCAATTCTAAAACCTATATCAAAAAGGTTTCCAGCTTCTACTTGAACATTAGAAATGTAATCGCCGTTTAATTCAATAATAGATGATACATAGTCTACGGTTTCTGTTTCTGTTCCTCTTAATCCGCCATCAAAAACAATAGCTTCACTCCTATTAGTATTTACAATTTGTAAATCTAGTTTTCCGTTACGGTATGTTCCTTTTCTAACAAAAACTGTTGGTGGTGTTGAGTTGTTATAACTAGTAACTGGTTTTTGAACATCTAATAATCTTACTACTTCTTCTCCAAGACGTAATAAATCGTCTAAAGAATTTGACCAGATTTGGAAATTATAAAAGCCAACATTATTCTCGTATTTATCTAAATTCCAATGGCTTTCAATTCCGAAATTAGCACCATTGTTTATTGATTTTGCTGACAGACTTAAAACAAACTCTAAAGAGCCATCAATAGTTCTGATTAATGATTTAATAAATTGTTGTTCTTTAATTTCAATTGTAGATACCGAAATTAATTGCGCTCCTAATAATCTATCGCAAATGTATTTGGTATGCTCGTAAACGCCTTTATCTGTTTTTAATAATAAAATAGAAGCTACGGCATCGTTATTTCGCATATAATCAACTGAATAGATATCGGTTGCGTTTGTAATGTTTATTAAATCTTTTGGAGACGATTCTATAACATCTTCTTCATTGATAACATCTAATGGAATAAAATCTGATAATTGAAATCCGTTACCTTTTCCAGCTTTAGTTTTACCATATTTAGATGTTTTTGAAAAACGTTTAGCAGCTGTTTTGTCAAATTTATAATTGCTCTTTGCTCTATTAAAATTACGTTTGCTGATTTGTTGAGAGAGTCTGTTATTACTTTCTAAACCACCCTGGTTTGCACTTGAAGAAGTAGATAACTCAATTACTGGACACCCTGCATAACCAGAACATGAAGGATCTTCACAATCTATTAATCCGTCGCCATCATCATCAATACCATTATCACAAATTTCTTGCGGTACTGGAGCTGTAGGACAACGTGCACCATCATTTTGCGCACTAGACGGTCCAAAAGCAAATAAATTAGATTCCATAGAGTTTGATCCATTTAACTCTTGAACACTTTGAATAACATATATAGTTCCTGTTTGGTTTGCCGATATATAAAAACGACCAGAAGCATCAAAATAAACCGCACCATAAGTGTAATTTAAACCTGAAAGAATCGGCACTTCTCCCAAACTTTCCATAGCTCCAGTTTCGGCTTCTATTCTATATAGAATATTGGTTTTCTTTTCAACTGCATACAATTTTTTATCTACAGCATTAAATGCCCAATCGTGAATACTAATATTCTTAGATAGGTTTAACGTTTTAATATATTTTCCGTAGTTATCAGAATCTGGGTTTAAATCTACAGCATAATATGTTGTTCCACCACCTTTTAAATAGTAAATACCTTCAGCACTAACATCGCCTACATAACGACCACTAGTTGGTAACTCATCTATATAAAACGTTGTGGTTTTAAAGTTTTTCCCAATACGAACAATTGATTTTGCTGGTGTACTTAAAGACCCCCAAATAAAACCATCAGCAGGATTGTATGCTGTTGCATTTATATTGCCTTCTGTAACATCAGTTGCAACTGTATATGAATTTCCTGAGGCTAAATCGATAGCATACACATCATTGTATTGAAATAAGTATGCATTGTAATCACAGTTAAACGGAACATCTTCTGAACCAACTCCTACTTGAGCATTAACTTGTGATACAATAACGAGTAATAATAGTAATAATCTTTTCATGATATAATTTATTTATAGCACAAAAATATATGACTAAGGCACCTTAAAATGTAATTTTCGATAGATGAAAATTAAGTGTAGACGAATGGAAATATTAACAAGTTAAACGATTATAGTAAGTTTAATCGTTTCATCAATTCTGGTCTATTAGAACGACTTACCGGAATAACATCTTTCTTGATAAGCACACTATTATCCTCAATATCAATAATCTTTTGAACATTGATGATATAAGAACGATGTATTTTTAAAAATAAATCATTAGGCAATTTATCTTCAATTTTTTTTAAAGTAGAATGTACTGTATAATTCTTGTCTTCTGTTTTTACCTGAATATAATCGCCTTTGGCTTCTACTAAATAAATACTAGGTATATCTATTTTAATGAGGCGTCTATCTATATTAACGTATAAATCGTTTCCAGAGCTTGCTTCAATTTGACTTGAAGCAGCGGCAGTTGTTTCTTGAGTTTTATTTGAAATCGATTCAGCTTTTTGAATGGCTTTTTCAAAACGAGGTAATGCTATCGGTTTTACTAAATAGTCAACGATGCAGTCATACTCGAAAGCTTCTATTGCAAATTGAGGGTCTGAAGTAGTTAAAATTATTTTAGGAGGATTTTTTAATGTTTGAATAAAATCAAAACCTGTGAAATCAGGCATATGAATATCTAAAAATATAAGATCTACATCATTTTGATTCAAATACTTTATCGCTTGCATCGCATTAGGAAAATCTTCTAATATATTTAAGCTAGGAATATTTGTACAAAGTTGAGCTATAATTGCTCTAGCTGTAGCCTCATCATCAATAATAATACAATTCATAAAATTACTTTATAGGGTAGTTAGAAAGTTTGTAATCATTTGCATAATATTGTCAAATTCTTCTTTACCTGCTGTACTTTTTTCTAATAAATTATTTTCAAAGTCAACAGCAACTTCATAACTCTTTTCAAGCCCTAAAATACTAATTTTATGTTTAAGTTTGTGGACATTTTCTGCAGCCTCTTTAAAGTTATCACTTTCAATATTCTTATAATAGATTGCTTTCTCTTCAGGGAATTCTAATTTTATAATAGATATTAGTTTTTCCTCAAAGGTTTTATCGCCTCCTGATAATTGATTTATATAAGATAAATTAGGTTGCTCCATAATTATTTTTTTAAAGTGAAATAGAATGTTGTCCCTTTATTTAATTCAGATTCCACCCAAATTTCACCACCATAAAGTGTTATGATTTTTTTTACAATAGACAACCCAATCCCCGAAGATTCTGGGTTATTCTCAAGTTTTTGAAACGTTTTAAATATCTTATCAAAATAGGCATCATCAATACCTTTGCCGTTGTCTTTTACAAAAAATCTCCAAAATGCATTATCATCCTCTACGCCTATTTCAATAAGTCCTTTAGCCTTATCATTATATTTTATTGCATTATCTATAAGGTTTTGAAATAACTGCTGTAACCTAAATTTATCGCCATTAACAACTGGTAGTTTATGGGCTTTTTTTATTGTAATATGTTGTGGTGTCAGCATTGTAGATATAATATTATCAACTAATTTATCGACATTTACATCATAAAATTCTGTTTTGTTTTTATTAATGGTAGAATAATTTAAAATACCACTTATAAGTGTATCCATTTTTTCTACATTATTTCTAATAAGATTCAAACTTTCTTTCCCTTTTTCATCAAAAACAACCTCATAGTCTTGTTTTAACCAGGTAGTCAATGTATCAATGTTTCTTAAAGGTGATTTTAAGTCATGTGATACCATATGAGCATAATCACTTAATTCTTGATTTTGATAAGCTAATTCGTTCAAAAGCTTTTCTCTCTGCTTATTTATTTCAACTATTTCTTTGGTTTGATTATCAATAAATTCTACCAACTTCAATCCATCTAAATCTGTATTTTCTAGCTTTTGTTTTTCAGGAAGTTCATAAAATTTCAGAGTTTCTATAACGTGTTTTAACTTATCAATAACTTCTTTTTGAGCTATAGCTTCTAATTTCAATTGTTCATTAGCAACAAATAACTCTTCTGAACTTATAGTCATAGCACGTTGTTGCATTACATATTGCTCATCAAAATTTGTGAAAGATCTATTTACTGCATCTAGAAACTGCTCTAAATCTTCAGATGAGGCTTGTTCTTCTGATAGATATTTTCGAATTTGACGTTTAAGTAATGAATTCATTATTCGCTTATTAGCGTTATAGTCATAGTTTGATTATGCAATTGACAGTTACTTTCACCATGAAAAGGAGCAATTTCTCCATAAGAATAAAAACCACACATAGTTGTTTCGCTACCAACAACAGCAACAACTTCTTCAATTTCCTCCTCTACTCGCTGATCTAAAACCAACTTTCTGCCAATACAACTTACCAATAAAGCCAATTGAGGCTTGTTAGTTCTTAACTCTAATGCTTGTCTTGCAGCACGTTCAGATGCATTGGCAATGTTATCCACATTAGTCATCATAAGTTGCACTTTAGAATTCTCGGGGATATCACCCGCAAGAATCATGGTATTATCATCTTCATTTATATTTAAAATCGTTCTAACAAATGCTTGCTTTTCTTCAGTTGACTTTACATTTAAAGGATATAATAATGCAGCTGCAGGCAATTCTGCTGATTTATCTCCTAAATATTTTTTATATAAATCTAACGCAGGCTTGTTATCTAATTCAAACAATACATTAGATTTAGATTTAGTAACAATACGTTCTGGACCAAAAGGAGTCCAACCACCATGTATTGAAAAAGAGACTTCTAATGATTCTCCGTAAAAACCAATAGCTATAATTTCTCCTGTTTTTGGGTTTTCATTATATGATGCTAATGTTTTTTCAAAACGTGCTGCATCTCCACAAAGTCCTCCAGTTATTAGAAGATTTTCATCTATAGCAGAGTTCATACCTTTAGTTAACTCACTACCATTAATAAAACTACCTTCTGATAGCACAAAAACATATTTTAGCCCTTCTTCTGGAAACTGATTTATAAGATCTTTTCCAGTTTTAAAACTATCCAAATTTGAATTTAAAACATTACTATTTTTTATTAAAAATGAGCTTTTTTCGAACTCAATGGCTGTTATTAAAATACTTTCATCATCAACAGATTCTGAAGTAATGTCTCCACTTGTTGAGCCAAATACAATATGACCATCTGGATACAACTGTTTTACTTCTTTATACATTGTATCATTTTCTAGTAAATATCTGTTACCTAAAACTAAAACTAGAGGTTTTATAAGTCTAATATTATCACTTAAATATTCCCAACTACCTGCTCTATTTTTTTTAATTGAACCGTTTTCATAAATTATTTTTTTAATGTAAAAAAGAATGTTGTTCCTTTTCCTGGTTCACTTTCTAACCAAATTTCGCCTTCATGCAAATCAATAATTTTTTTAACTATTGACAATCCTATACCTGTTGAATCTTTACTTTTATTGAGTGAATGAAATATTTTAAAGATTTTATCATGAAACTTTTTTTCAATGCCCATACCATTATCTGCTATGGAAAATTGATAATGGGTTTGAAGGTTTTCAACATTAATTTTAACAAAGCCTTTTTCTTTATCTATAAATTTAATAGCGTTACTAATAAGATTTTGAAACAATTGCTGCAACTTCGTTTTATCTCCTTTTAATGTTGGTAGTTTGTTTAACACCTCTACTGTTACATGATCTGGCTTATACATGATTTCAATTAAATCAGTAATAACCTCATCTAAATTTACATTTACTTTTTCGCTTTCATTTGTACCAACACTAGAATAACTTAAAACATCAGAAATAAGTTGTTCCATTTTTTCTAATGTCGTTTCAATAAGTTTAAAATTTTGAAGACTAACTTCATCCAACTTATCTTTATTATCATCTTTTATCCAATTTACTAAAGCATCAATACTTCGTAATGGAGATTTTAAATCGTGTGATACAATATGAGCGTATTCTTGAAGTTCGTCATTACTCTTTTCTAGCTTTTTTAATAGTTTTTCTTTTTGAATTTCAAGAGTTTTTAATTCAGTTACATCCCTAACTATACCTTGTGCTGCAACTGGAGAACCATTGTCATAAATTATACTGGCATTTATATGCACCAATTTTTCTTCTTTCTTTCTTGTAATAATAATTACATTAAAATCAGTAAGCGTACCATTATTAAAAAGGTATTGAAAAGATTCAGCAACACGCTCTAATTCATTTGGATGAACCATCTCAATAAGATTAAAATCTTGATTTGAGTCTTCAAAACCTAATAGGCCCACCGCAGCATCATTCATTTTTAAAACATTGCCTGTTAAATCTATAATAACATAGGCGTCAACTATATTTTCGAAAACACCTTGCAACTGAGAATCTGTTTTATTGAGTAAAGTTTCTAACTCTGAATAAGACTTTTCTAGTTTTTGCTTTGCGTCATATAATTCGGCAGATTTATTTTCAAGAATTTTTTCTGCCTGTTTTCTGGCAGCTTTTTCACGCGCAAGTGCACGCTGTAACATGTCAATTTTATCTTGACTCATTAGTTTTTATTAATTAAAAACTTTACTTCTGTGCCATCTTCTTTTATTTTTTCCAAAACAATAGTAGCTGTTGAATTAAAATGCTCAAAAGTCTTATTCATTAGTCCCAAACCAAAATGATGCATCGCTCTACTTGATTTGTAAATAATTATTAATGAGTTCTCAGTTCTTTCAACAACCTCAAACGTTGGCAATTCAGCATCAGGATATATTTTTCTAACTTCTACATGTATATGATTTTCTATTGAAGATATCATTTCAATAGGATCATTATAAGTAGCTAAGAGCCCTGGGTAACTTTCTTCTAAAACACTAAAAAAATGTTCAGCATATACTAATAATAAATCATCAATTGAAATACCCGTATGTTCACTTAAATGCTGCAATAATTGTAACATTTCAGAAAACTTATAAGTTCCGACAGAAGTGTAAACACCACCAGATTCCAAATCTGACTGAGTTATAATTTTATCAAGAACTTCTAATCCAAATTTATCTTCAACTAAATCTAAAAACTCAGTAAAAACAATACCTTTCATTACACCTTTTTTTAATTCATTAATACTCCAATATGCCAACAATTTTTCAATTTTGAAAACATAATCTTCATACTTAAGAGGTTTTAAAACATAACCTGCAATACCAATTTTATAACATTCTAATAAATCTTTTTGATTATTAGAAGTTGTTAAGATAATAGTAGGTATGTACTTTAAAACGTCATCCCGTTTTAGAATACTTAAAAACTCTATGCCATTAATTTTAGGCATATTCAAATCTAATAAAATAATGTCAGGTAATTCGTCTTTTTTTTCTAAAATTTTTAAGGCTTCTTCTCCATTGTTGGCTTCCACAATATTATGTCCTAATTGTAGTTTTGAAATTGTTCTATTTAATTTCATTACTTCAATCATATCATCTTCGATAAGTAATATATTTAAGTTTCTCATAACTTTCTCCAATTTTAAAGTGTTAAATTAATTGAAGTAAAAGGAATATGAATTATATTTCGGTAGTTTGATATTTAGTGTAGCTGAATGACGGATAAGTGTCGACGAATGGTTTTTTACTTTATATAGATTTAACTAACATCTTCTTCTCAAAACTACTCTTAGGTGCTTCACATAGTGAACATTCGTAATCCTCTGGTAAGTCTTCAAAAGAAGTGTTTGCTGGAATATTTTGAGTAATATCGCCATAAGTTTCGTTATAAACTGTCATACATTCTGAACATTGATGCACTTCTTCTTCAAAGGTTTCATTATTTGATGTTTGAATATTTTCATCTTCTTTTTCTGTTCCTAATTGCTCAAAATAAAGCTGGCTTAATTCCATTAACAAACCTGGTAATTCTAGCTTATCAACATCTTGAACATGCATAATGTAGTTTCTAGTATTGGGGTCGAAATTTTTAGCATATAACAAATTGTACGTGTCTCGGATTGTAAAATCGCCTTTAATTTCTGGTGGCCTATTTTTTTCTATTACGATAGATGTGAAATTATAGGTATCGCTGTCATAACTCGTAATTCCGAAGGTTAATCCATAAGTACTAATATCATTTTGATCGAAATTAGTAACCAAATATTTTTTAAGATTTAAAGCTTCTTTGTCGTTTACAGGTAAATGCCAATTCATTTCCAACATGGAATGACGCACGTTAATCCCAAACTTTCCTAAGAACTTTTCCCATTGTAGTTTAGCCTTTAAGGGAATTCCTTTTACAATAAAAGACTTCCAAGGCGTGATGGAAATTTTACCAATTTTATTTTCAGAACATAAATCGCACATGGCTTTTAAAAACGGGATATCATACCTGTTATTTCGCCAATATAACCCCAACCAATAACGGTCTTGACCAATACGATTCATCCCTTCGTAATATGGAAATGGGTAAAATGGCACCTCTAAAGGTTTGTCTACAGTACGGTTATTTGTGTCGGTAGCATCGCTTACTAAATCGAAAACCATATCTATAGTTTCTGGTTCTTCAATTAAAATATTTTCAATGGCTAATTCTATCTTATCCATATCCCAACTATAAATTAAAGCGGGATACATTTCTGTTTTTTTCCAATCGGGTAATCTCAGGTATAAATACCAATAATCTTCATGCTCAGAGGCTATAAAATTCACATTTCCTGTGAACAAAGGCACCAAACGTTGCATAGGGTCTGTAACATTAATACGTAGTTTTGGTGTGTGCTTAAACTGCTCTAAAATATACAAATAACGATCACTTGTTAACCATGAGGTACTTGGCAATATTTCGGTAGACACATAGGAGGATGCTATATTTTCAACACCATCTCGTTTAGGCTTTACAAATTGAATTTTATCAAACTGACTAAACTTACTTTTATCAATTTCCTCTGGAAAAATAATATCTTGTCTAGACCCAAAAGAAATAGCATCAAGTCCTAAACTTTCTGCAGCTTCACAAATATATTTCAACTCTCCTGGCGATAATACACCACCGTTTATCATTAATCTATACGGTTCTTCCATTATGCTAATACTTTTGAGTTTTGAAGTATCTCTCTAACTTCAGTTTTACAACTTCCACAACCTAAACCTGCTCCTGTTTTATCACAAAGCGTCGTAAAATCTGTGCATCCTTTTGAAATAGCTTCTTCTATATTTCCTGAGCCAACTTGACTACAAGAGCACACTAACTTACCTATAACGGGCACATCATTTGAAGACCCTCGAAGTAATTTATCACGCTTTTCAGCCATTTCAATTTTACTATCAATCATGGTTTTAAATTCGGCAAATTCATTCTTATCGCCCATTAAAACTGCACCTACCAACAAATCATCTTTTACAATACATTTTTTATAATAGCGCTTTTTAATATCTGTAAAAATAATTTCCTCATAGCTATCATCATTTTCGGGGACACTAATATTTCCAATGCTACATAAATTCAAATCATTGAATTTTAGAATATTCATGAGTACAGAACCATTGTATGAACAACTCACATCTCCAGCAATAAAGTTTGCCAAAATATTGGCTTGCTCTTCTGCAGCAGACGTAATACCGAATAGCTGATTGTTAAATTCTGCAATTTCTCCAATAGCAAAAATATCAGGATGAGACGATTGTAAATGTTGATTTACTTTCACACCCCTTATACATTTTATACCATTTTCTCTAGCAATTTCTACATTTGGAATTGTACCAATAGCATATACAATAGCATTTGCTGTTATCGATTTTCCACTTTTTAGTGTGATATTTAATTCGCCTGTATCTTCATCATCAAACACCGTACTTACTTCATTATCAAAATAAATTTGGATACCACGTTCTTGAACATCTAAAGCCAATAATTTACTAGACACTTTATCTAACTGACGCTCCATCAAACGCGATCCACGTTGTACAATTGTAATTTTTGCATTTTTATGTTTCATGGCTGCTGCTAACTCCAAACCAAGTAATCCACCACCAACAATAACCACATGCTGCTCTTCTGGAGGTAATCCTGTAGCCTCTAAATAGGCTTTAAAACTATCGGCATCACTTTTATTACGCATCGTAAAACGCCCTGGTAAATCTATTTGCACATCCTTTGGGATAAAGGCGCGACTACCAGTTGCCAATATCAATTTATCGAAGTTATGTGTAGCTTCATTACTATCTGTTACTACTTTTTGATCTTTATCAATTTTTGTGATAAAAGTTTCAGGGTGTAAATGAACATTTAGCTTTTTAAGTTCTTTTTCTTTAATTTTTAGAAGTTGCTCCCATGATAATTCTTCAGTAACATATTCTGGTAACAATACGCGATTGTAGAACAAATTTGGTTCTTTTGAAAATACATGAATTTCGTCTGTTTCATTCTGTTCTCTATAATTTTGAACAAATCGGAATGCTGCAGCTCCTGCCCCAGCGATTATAATTTTTTCAGCTGTCTTTTTATATTTTGAAACTGAAACCCGTGTGAACTTAAAATCGGGTTCTTTTGATGTTGGATCAACGTGTGTGTTCGTTAAATTATTAGCACGGTTTAAATTACTTTGTAATTGTTTGCCCCAATGCATTGGTAAAAACACCACACCCTTTTTAATGTTCTCAGTAATTTTTGCACGCACTCGAACTACACCATTCTCACTTGTAATTTCAGTAATAGTACCATCTTTTATTTTATTCAAATACGCATCTACAGGATGTATTTCTAAAACAGGTGTTGGGTAATGCGTTTTTAATCTAGATACTTTTCCTGTTTTCGTCATGGTGTGCCATTGGTCTCGAACACGTCCTGTTGTTAAAATTAAAGGATAGGTTTCATTAGGCTGAACCGAAGTATTTTCAATAGTACTTGGTAAATTAAACTGTGCTTTCTGTGATGGTGTATAGAATTTTTTATCTTCAAAAAGGCGAGGCGTTCCTTGATGCCTATGTTCAGGAACTGGCCATTGAAAGGTGCCTTCGTTTTTTAATCTATCGTAATTTAAATAGGATACATCAATATTTGTCCCTTTAGTCATAGATGCATACTCATCGTAAATTTCGCTAGCATTATTAAAGTTGAATCCTCTAAAGCCCATACGCTGTGCGAAATCACAAAAAATCTCAACATCTGGTCTGGCTTCTCCTGGAGCTTCTATTTCTTTAGGTAAATATGAAATTCGACGCTCAGAATTCGTCATGGTGCCTTCCTTTTCTAACCATGCAGCTGCTGGCAATACTAAATCCGCGAAAGCGACCGTATCCGATTTATGAGAGATCTCTTGAACCACGACAAATTTTGCGTTTTTCATGGCTTTTTCAATACGATTCAAATTGGGTAAGCTTACCAATGGGTTTGTACATGCAATCCAAACCGCTTTCATTTTACCGCTTTCTAATGCATCAAACATTTCGGTTGCTGTGAGTCCGGGTTTTGGATTTATTTTATCAACACCCCAAAATTGTGCTACTTCTCTGCGGTGTTCTTCATTCATTAAATCTTTATGAACCGCCAAAAGATTCGCCATACCTCCTACTTCTCGTCCGCCCATCGCATTAGGCTGTCCTGTTAATGAAAACGGACCAGCACCTGGTTTTCCAACTTGCCCTGTAATTAAAGATAAGTTTAATAAGGATACATTTTTATCGGTACCTACTACACTTTGATTTAAGCCCATAGCCCACATACTGATAAAACCTTTTGAAAGCCCTATCATATCTGCTGCCTTTTGAATGTCCTTTTCAGGAACACCACATAATTTTGAAGCTTGCTTTAAAGATGTTTTAAAAATTAAATCTTTATAATCTTGAAATCCTTGCGTATGGTTTTTTATAAATTTCTCATCGATTAATCCACGTTTGTATAAACAGCGACCAATAGCATTGTAAAGAATGACATCCGTTCCTGGAAGGAGTTGTAAATGTAAATCTGCAAAATTAGCGGTATCTGTTTTTCTAGGGTCTACCACGATGATTTTAACATCTGGATTGTCCTCTTTATGTTTTTCTAAGCGTCTAAATAAAATAGGATGGCACCAAGCAGGGTTTGCTCCCGTGATTAAAAAGGTGTCTGCCAATTCAATATCGGCATACGAAATCGGCACACTATCTTCCCCAAAGGTTTTTTTATAACCAACCACCGCAGAACTCATACATAATCGGGAGTTGGTATCAATATTGTTTGTGCCTAAAAAACCTTTAGTTAGTTTATTGGCAATGTAATATTCTTCAGTTAAACTTTGTCCAGATACGTAAAACCCAACGCTATCAGGTCCATGTTTTTTGATGATGGATTTAAAAACGCTCGCTGCTCTATCTAAAGCATCATCCCAACTCACGCGCTCACGAGGATGCGATCTACTCCAACGCATTTCTGGGTATAAAATTCTATCGGAAGTATCATTTGCTACGTAATGCAAATTCATGCCCTTGGAACATAGCATCCCTTTGTTGACTGAATGATCTTTATCGCCTTCGACAAAAACAGTATTGTTAGCATCTTTTTTAACAATAATACCACAACCTACACCGCAGTAGGAACACGTTGTTTTTATTTCGTTTTTCATCATTCAGACTAACATTTTATACTAAATAACATTATTTAATTTCAGAAAACAAATACCAACTTCATTATTCTGAATACCATAAAAAAGGTTGATTTTATTTCATATTTGATAAAAACTAGTCCGTCAAATAATCAATTTATTCTCATTTAGCTTTTTACTTTAATAGGAATCAAATCCTCAGGATTTACAATTGAATCTGCTTTTGCCACTTTTTCATCTTCTGTTGAAAAACGAATTGCTAACGAAACAAGAGCCGTTACAAGAACCACAGTACCAATGATGAAATAACCACTAGAAACCGCTGAAGCTGATGCCGCAGATTGTGCTGCACTTATAGCCTCTTCTCCTAAACCTTGATTTGCTGCTATAGCAGCTTTTTCGGCAACTGCTGATTGTGATTTTAATAACATTGCTGCTAAAAATGCGCCTACATTCCCGCCTGCGCCCACTATACCTGAAACAGAACCAATTGCTTTTTTATTGATAAATGGTACAACAGAAAACGTTGCGCCTTCTGCCATTTGAACTGATAAACTAAATAAGATTAAGAACATGATTCCTACAACAATACTTGTAGTTGTTGAAAACGTCATTAACATACAACCTTGCACTGCTAGAATACCCGCTAAGAATAACACACGACCTCTTAAGCCTTTTAATTTTCCAAATTTATCGCCAAAAAAACCTCCTAATGTTCTTGCAAAAATATTCATTAATGCAAATGACAATACAATATTACCAGCCGTGACTCTTTCTAACTGAAAGGTGTTTTGCAGGTAATCATCCATGGTACCATAAACGGTTAATTCTATTCCGAAACATGCTGCATAAACTACAAATAAAATCCATGTTCTATAATCTTTTAAAACAGTTCCAAAACCTACTTGATCTTTCTTTTTTTCTATTTTGATACCTGAAGCTTTCAAATCCTTAAAATTTCCTTCTGGTGTATCTTGCGTAAAGAAGTAATACACAATACCCATTAAGAAACAAACCACACCTGCAATAACCATAGAGTATCTCCAAGCTTCGCCTTCGGCAACACCAAATGCTACAACAGCAGCAGCAATTAATGGCATCCCCAAACGGTTAGCACCACCACCAAGGTTTCCCCATCCAGCAGAAGTTGCGTTTGCAGTTCCTACAATATTAGGAGCAAACATTAAAGAGGTATGCACTTGTGTAATAACGAAAGAAGCCCCAATAAAACCAATGAATAATCTACATACTAAAAACTGTGTTGGCGTTTGTACCAATCCGCATAAAACAACTGGAATAGCGCCTAACATCAATAACCAAGTGTAGCACAATCTTGGGCCATATTTATCGCATAATTTACCAATAAGCAAACGGGCAAACACCGTTCCTGAAACTGCCAAAATAATAGAGTTCCATTTTTGATCTGGAGTTAACCCCAAATCTTTAACCACATCTGGCATAAACGGTACAATACCAAACCATGCAAAAAAGCATAAGAAAAATGATATGGCTGTTATCCAAAATGTACGTATCGATACGTTCTTAAGATTGAATAATTTTAATGTGGTGGACTTAGTTTGAGTTGTAGAATTCATAATTAAGTATTTTTATACGTACAAAACTACGTATTTATACTTAATTTTAATTGTTAAAAATTACGTAATGGTAAAAAATTATGATGTTGATAATTTAGGAATGAGGAATTTGTGGATTTGGTAAAATGTTATGTGAAATTTATCAGATTTTAATGATATATTTATATAAAATCTCAATCAAATAAATCGTTTGAAAAAAATTGCAATACTATATCAATCTCAAATACCTCCCAAAAAAAATGAAATTCAAAAACCTTTAAAACCAGGAGGATATTCTGATAGTGGCGCAGACATTGCTAATGAGTTAATAAAAAACAGAATTCCAGTAGTAACTCCTGCTCTTGAACCTAAAACAGAGAATGACTTAGACTGGGTTTTTCCAGACACAAAGGAAGGCATTCAATATGCGATAGATAAAGGAGCTCAAGTATTTTGGTTGAATACTGTTTTATATTCAAAACACCCTATTATTAATTATTTTAATACAGACATTGAAGTTATCGGTCAAATACCTGATACCGTAGATATTTATGATGACAAATGGGAAACAAACCAGTTTCTTAAAAAAAATGATATACCTATACCGCATGGACGAATTTTAAAAAAATAATTTAAATCAAGATTATAGTAGCTTAAACTACCCATTAGTACTAAAACCAATACGAGGGAGAGGAAGTCAAGGTGTTGGGCTCATTCAAAATCAAAATGATTTAGCAAAAGAACTTGATATTTTATTTTCTAGCGACAAATTTGGAAACCAAGTATATATAGAAGACTATTTAGATGGCAATGAATTAACCATAACCGTTATGCCTGCAGGTTATTATGAGATACAAAATGAAACAAAAGCTTTCAATGAACCTTGGTGTTTACCAGCAATTATGCGGTTTAACCATAAAAATGGTATTGCACCATATAATGGAATTGTAGCTGTAATAGAAAATAGTAGGTTATTAAAAGAAGATGAACAGGATAGTTCTGAAATAAAAAAATTATACAAATATTGTAGTAAATCTGCAAGTTTACTTAATGTCAAAGCACCTATTCGAATAGATTGTAGAGCAGATAAAAATGGTAAATATTACTTATTTGATATAAACCTTAAACCTAATATGACTGGACCTTCTCGCTCTCATAGAAAAAATCAAGATAGTCTTAGTTCCTTAGCTGCAAGAGGAATTGAATGGAATTATTTTGATTTGCTAAAAAATATGATTAATCAAAAGTGGAAGCCAGATTCATTATGATATAAATACAATAATTTCATACCAAACCAAACTC
Source organism: Jejuia sp. G7-7 (assembly GCF_055808955.1). Classification (NCBI taxonomy): domain Bacteria; kingdom Pseudomonadati; phylum Bacteroidota; class Flavobacteriia; order Flavobacteriales; family Flavobacteriaceae; genus Jejuia; species Jejuia sp. G7-7. The sequence goes on along the minus strand of NZ_JBVVSZ010000001.1, from coordinate 525,286 downwards.
ATTAGCCTTATGGCTCAATTCCATTAAGTTTTTAACCTCTAATTTTTTCATGAGGTTAAAACGGTGTACTTCTGCGGTTCGCTTGCTGATTTGAAGTTCATCAGCAATATCTTTGTTATTTTTAAGCTCTAATACCAAACCTAAAATTTGCTTTTCGCGTTTGGTTAATTTAAAAGGGTCTTCTTTTGGTGTTGCTTTTGCTGTAGCTGCTGAATTGGTGTTGCCATTCACAAAATTATTCATGATAATTGCTGATACATCTCCTGTAAAATATTTACCTCCAGAAGCTACTTTAGTTACCGCTTTTAAAAATTCCTCTTTACTTGCTCCTTTTAATAAATAGCCATCAGCACCAGCTTGAATAGCTTGTACTACGTATTCCTCGGAATCGTGCATAGATAATACCAATGTTCTCACATCTTTATGCGACTTACTCATCTCTCCAACCACTTCAATACCATTCATTTCTGGCATTCTAATGTCCACAATCAATACATGGGGTTTGTTTCTAGTTATCACTTCTAAAGCTTCTTTTCCGTTTGAGGCTTCATCTATTACAACAATTCCTGATTGGTCTTCTAAAAGGGCTTTAATACCATCTCTAACTAAAACATGATCGTCTGCAAGTACAACATTGATTATATCCATAAATAACAAATTATAAGTACAAAAGTAATAAAATTACGTAATACTACGTATTTTTAACTTTTTAGTGCAGTAACCTGAATTTCAATCTTCATTTTATCATCTGCAAGTCCAGCAGAAAACATGGTTGCAGCGGGTTTAATGTTTCCTAAGTATTTTTTTAGCACAGGCCAACATTGCTCAAAATCAACAACATTTGGTAAAATATAAGTCACGCGAACAATATCTGAAAGATTTGCATCAGCTTGTTCTAGCGTTTGTTTTATGTTAAAAAAACATTGTTCGGTTTGTTCTACAACATCATCACTAATGGTCATGGTTTCATAATTATAACCTGTAGTTCCTGAAACGAAAATCCAATCGCCATGTACAACAGCTCTGGAATAACCAATTTTTTCTTCAAATGTAGAACCGGAACTTATTAGCTTACTTTTCATGGTTTGATTATTTTATTTAATTGGTTTCGACTACGCTCAACCTAATATTTAAGGTTTAAGTTTGAGTTTAATTATCTTCCAAAGGAATATTCAAAGTAACCCGAGTGCCTTTACCCACTTCCGAAGTTAAAAATAAACGTCCTTCAATATACTTGATTCGCTCTTGCATAAAGGTCATACCCATACCACCATCGCCTGTTTTTACACGTTTTACTTTGTCTGGATTAAACCCTTTACCATTATCATCAATAACGATACTCAATATATTTTTGCTATGCGATAAGGACACAATAATATGTGTAGATTCTGCATATTTTATGGCATTATTAACAGCTTCTTGAACAATACGATACACATTAATTTCTGCCAATGAATCTAGTCGTTGATTGAAATCGGTTTTATTAAACAACACAATTTCTTTACCAGTAAGTTTAGCTAATTCTAAAGTTAATTTACTTAAAGCTGGCACAATTCCATGGTCAGTTAATTCTGGAGGTGTTAGATTAAAAGTGGCTGTACGTACCCCTTTTATAATGTTGGTCGTAAGCTCTTTTAAATGTTCAATTTTAGCACTTGCTTTTTCAACATTACTGGTATCGATACTTTCTAAATTATATTTTAAACCTGTAAGCATCTGCCCTATCCCATCATGTACATCTTTTGCAATACGATTTTGCTCCTTCTCTTGGTTTTCAATAATTTTGCTAGAAATGATTTTCTGCTGACTCATTTTTTCCTCAAAACTCTTTTCAGTCAAGCGCTCAATTTCTAACTGTGCTATTTTCCGTTTTGTGATTTCCGATGCAATAATTAGCAGTTCTGATTTTTCATCCGTCGGACTGTAAGGTATAACAGCCATTTCTAACCAAATGCTTTCGCCAGTTTTAGTAGTCGCTTTAACTTCGCCTTGCCAACCTGTTTTCTTGTGTTTATTAATAATGTCTTCAATTGCCAATTGCTCCTGTTCTTCAGTAGATAAAACTGTCCAAAACAAAGTGGCATCGTTAAATTTTGAAAAGCTAAAAAGTCGTGAAAACTTATTCCCCATGTGAACAACACTTCCGTTTGGAAGTATACGCGCAAAGAGTAATGTATCATCCATAGCACGACTTAAAGCACGGAGTTCTTTAATTGATTTTTCTTTGGCTACACTTAATTCATCTGCATCAAACGCCATTTTTTTAGCATGTTTTTCAGCAGACAATAACTCAACTAACACAGATTTTACCGATTTCGCCGCAGGCCAAAAAATAAATAAAAATTCGCCTAACAGAATCAACAAGGTTAATGCTGTTAGCCACATTTCTAGATTACGCAACCAAGCCACTTTTTCTTCCGCTTCCAAATCATATTGATTTACAATATCATCCATCATCATTAAAAAAGACCCTTCATTAGCTTTCACTTTTTCAATATCCGATGCGTAAAACTCTAAAACTAAAGGTGGTTTGTTTTCAATCTTATCAATAATAGATTTTGAAGCTTTACTTATAGTATCAAAAACAGGATTTAAAACCTGAAACTTATCAGACACCTTTTTACTATTGGTGTTAGGAAGCCTTAAACTATCGTTTCCGTTTTGCAAAGCATGATGAGACAACTCCCAAATGTGCAAGGTTTCCTTAATATTATCCTTTAAAAGGATACGATTTTTTGGGTTGGTTTCCGCAGAAAGCGATACAATATCTTTAGTCAGTTTCTGACTCAACATACGTTGACGGCCAGCAACATTAATAACTCTAGAATCACTTTCTTGACCGCTAAGATGTGTACGAATTAAAATCTGACTTACAATTACCGAAAGTGCAATTGTGCTAAATCCTATGATGTATAAACGGCGTAATTTATCAAAAGTCCTTTGGTCTAATGAGTTGCCGTTTTTTGTCATATCTCACGAAGATTTTTAAGCAATAGCTTGTTTTACTAGAGCTAATGACTTTTCTGAGAAGTTAAGTTTCAGAGCTTCTTGTTGTCCTTCGTCACTCATCTTAACCCATGTTTTTTGGAGAATATCAATGACCTTTTCATCAGGATGTTTTGCAGCAAACTCTTCAAAATAATAATCTAAAAACACTAAGCAAATGGTATCTTCTAAGGCTTGAGATTCCTCATTTTTCTTAATCAGTTTTTTAAGAATGATTTTTCTAATTCTATCATCAAACTGGTCATCATACCCTACTTGTTTTAAAATATCTGAAGTTAAATCAGCATGCATTTTTTTCAATGTTTCACGCCATTTTAAATAACCAACACGGTCCATTGGATATTCATCTCGTGCAATTTTCCATCTGCATATATGTTGTGCACGCGCTGCAATTTGTAATGCTTTGGATGCATCAGGTTTAAATTGCAACAATTTTCTAGTCATTCGCTGTGAGTAAAGTAACTCCTTAGGATACTTAATATCAGCAACTTCGTATGTGTTTACGTCCTCAGAATTCGCTTTATCAATTAGAGCAATTGCTGTTTCAAATCTGGTAGGCTTCATAAAATTCGTGTTTTGGTCTGTTCATTAATCCGAAAAGCCAATATACACATTTCCGTCCTCAATTTTAACAGGATAAGTGGCAATTTTCAAATCTTCGCCAGCTAAATTACTACCATCTTCCAACGAGAATTTTTTTATGCATCGGGCACGCCACCTTCGGAATATCATCCTTATCACCTATCATTCCTAACGAAAGTACCATTTCCATTTTATGCGGACACAAATTCTGAGTTGCATACCACTTTCCAGTTCGCGTAAAATTATACACCGCAACTTGCTTAGTTTTATATTTGATACACGCGCCGCTATTCTCTGGAAAATCAGTAGTTACACCAACTTTAAACCAAGTTTTCGTCTCCTTTTCTGTAACCGATTTGTACTGCTCCAATATATTTTCCATAATTCTATATTTTATTTTTCACGTCACTTCTAGTGATTTTCATTTTTCCATCGAAATTGTATCGAGAAGTTGAGAATTATCTTTTGTTTAATTACTATAACCTTTAAACGACTCAACAAATCAACCTTTCCTAAACCCATTGCTTCGGCATCTTCTGCCCCCTCATTGGCACAAACTCTAAGTTATCATCTGTATCATCTGAATTTACAAAATGCTTGAAACGCTTCATCATTTCTGGGTTTTCAATAACCTCTTTCCACTCACAGTTATACCTATTAACCAGACCTTGCATTTCTTGTTCTAAATCATCAGCAATACCTAAAGAATCTTCAATAACAACTTGTTTTAAATATTCAATACCACCTTCTAATTTATCTAACCAAGGAGCAGTTCTAACCAAAGGCCCTGCGGTACGGATGTAGTACATCAGGAATCTGTCTAAGTACTTAATAACCGTCTTGTCATCCAGCTGTTCTGCAAGCAATACCGCATGCTTTGGCGTAGCTCCTCCGTTTCCACAAACGTATAAGTTCCAGCCGCCTTCAACGGCAATTAATCCAAAATCTTTACCTCTAGCTTCAGCACATTCTCTAATACATCCTGAAACACCACCTTTTAATTTGTGCGGAGAACGTAAGCCTCTGTACCTATTTTCAATATTTATGGCAAAGGTTACACTCTCGTGCATACCGTATCTACACCATGTAGAACCAACGCAACTTTTTACGGTACGTAGTGATTTCCCATAGGCATGACCACTTTCAAAACCAGCATCAATCAGCTCTTTCCAAATCATTGGTAATTCATGAATCTGCGCACCGAATAAATCAATACGTTGTCCACCTGTAATTTTAGTATATAAATCGTATTTTTTAGCAACTTCTCCAATCACAATTAATTGTTGTGGGGTAATCTCGCCACCAGCAACTCTTGGCACCACAGAATACGTTCCGTTACGTTGAATGTTTGCTAAAAATCTGTCGTTTGTATCTTGAATTGTTGGTTGCCTATTTGCCGTTTCCATTGTTATCGTTGCAAATATCGACGCTAATAATGGCTTACAAGTTTCACAACCATGCCCTTCTCCAAATAAATTTAATGCTTCTTGGTAGTTGGGTACTTTATTAATTTTTATTAAATCGTAAAGCTCTTGTCTGCTAAAATTAAAGTGCGCACATATGGTTTCTTTAACCTCTTTTCCTAACGATTTCAGAGTTTCGTTTACCAAATCAGTTACCATAGGTTTACAACCTCCACAACCTGAAGTCGCTTTGGTTTTTGTAACCACATCACCTAAACTTGTACAATCTCCTTCAGTAATTGAACAGCAAATATCACCTTTAGAAACACTCTCACAAGAACATACTTGCGCATCATCTGGTAAATCTAATACACTTCCAAAAGAAGCACCGCCTTCACTTGCTGGCAATATTAATTGTGATGGATCTTCAGGAATAGCCATGCCATTTAAATACACTTGATGTAACATATTATAATCTGCTGCATCACCAACTAAAATACCTCCTAGTAAGGATTTACCATCAAGACTCACATTTATTCTTTTATATAAATGCTGTGTTTTATTTTCAAAAATGATGGAATGTCCTTTTGCAGCAGGCATAAATGGCTCTCCAAAACTAGCCACGTCTACACCAATTAATTTTAATTTGGTAGACATGTCTATATCTGCTGGCATAACCGTATCTGTATGTCCTATAATCTGTTCAACAGCTACTGCAGCCATATCATAACCAGGAGCAACTAAGCCATATATCATTTGATTGTATAAGGCAATTTCACCAATAGCATAAATATTTTCATCTGAAGTTTTCATGGTGTTGTCAACCACAATACCTCCACGAACACCAACTTCTAAACCACAAGCACGTCCTAGTTCATCTCTTGGACGAATACCTGCTGAAATAACAAGCATATCTACATCCAAAATATCATCCTCTCCAAACTCCATTCCTGTGATGAACTTATCACCTAAAATCTGATTGGTTGCCTTACTCAAGTGAATATTTAAACCAATAGATTCTAATTTTAATTTTAAAACCTGAGAACTTCTAGAGTCTAATTGCCTTGGCATTAACTTAGATGCAAACTCCACAATATATGGTTCTAAGCCCATATCCATAACCGCCTTACCAGCTTCTAAACCTAACAAGCCACCACCTAAAACAGCACCTCTTGCATTTGGTTTTTCTTCTCTAAGTTTAGCAGCGTAAGCTAACATGCCTTCTAAATCTTCAATAGTTCTATATACAAATACGCCCTCTTTTTCAACACCTTTAATTGGTGGTACAAAAGGCGAAGATCCTGTTGCTAACACCAAATAATCATAAGAAAACTCACGGTCTTTTGCAGTTGTAATTGTTTTTGCTGTTCTATTAATATCAGCCACACGTTCATTGGTAACCAAATCAATACCGTTTTCAACATACCATTCTGCTGGAGCCATTTCTAGGGCTTTCGCATCTTGATTCTCAAAAAACTCACTCAAGTGAACTCTATCATAAGCTGGTCTTGGCTCTTCACCAAATACTGTGATTTTAAAATCTTTGCTTTCAGCTTTTTCTACAAATTTTTCACAAAATTTATAACCAACCATGCCGTTTCCAACAACAATAATGTGCTTCATAATTACGTATTTAAAAACAAAACTAAGTATTTATACTTATTTTATGATTTGATTTAAGTAGAAATTTACGTAGAAAGGCTATTATTATCAATTTCTCAAATTGAAATAACAATAATTGATTATTAAGAAAATTAAGGATTAGTTTTTGTTGAAATCTTAAACTTTTTCAATAGTAATTCGTACACTCTTTGATGCAGGGGTCTTTGCTGTATGCGCAAAACTATCCAATGGTACTAATACATTAGTTTCAGGAAAATAGGTAGCACAACAGTTTTTAGGGATATCATAACCTACTACTTTAAAATTATTAGCTTCCCGATTAACTCCATTATATTCAGATTTAAGACTAACTACTTGATGTTCATTTAAACTACGTAGTTTCATATCATCACGATTCATAAAAATGATACGCCGTTCATTAAAAACACCTCGATATCTATCATCTAAACCATAGATTGTGGTATTGAATTGATCATGACTTCTAATAGTCATCATGATTAATTCATCATCTTTTAATTCCCATTCTGGAAGTTTATTGGAAGTAAAATTTGCTTTTCCTGTTTTCGTTTTAAATTTTCGTTCTCTTGCACCGTTTGGCAAATAAAATCCTGAGGGTTGTTTTAGTTTTTTATTATAATCTGTAAAGCCTGAAATAACCTCAGCAATATCATCTCTCACTAAACTATAATCATCTTTATACTTTAACCAATTAATTTTAGAGCGTTCTTTTAGAGTAGCATTTGCAATACCACAAACTACGGCAACTTCACTTAAAAGGGCATCAGAACAAGGTTCTAAAACACCTTTTGTTGAAGACACTACGCCCATAGAGTTTTCTACACTTTGTGTTTGTACACCAGTTTTTTGATAGTCTTTTTCTGCACGTCCTAAACATGGAAAAATTAAAGCTTCTTTTCCTGTTACCAAATGCGAACGGTTTAGTTTTGTACTCACATGTACCGTTAAATTACAATTCGCCATTGCCTGAGCAGAATAAACAGTATCTGGAACTGCAGAAATAAAATTCCCTCCCATTCCAAAAAACACCTTAACCTTATTTTCATACATGGCTTTTATAGCTTCAATTACAGAATATCCATGTTTAACTGTAGGTTTAAAACCATATTTTTCTTCAATTTTATCTAAAAATGCCTGAGGAGCTGCTTCCCAAATACCAACCGTTCTATCGCCTTGTACGTTTGAATGTCCACGAACTGGACAGGTGCCTGCGCCTTCTTTTCCTATACTACCTTTTAATAATAATAAGTTGACAATCTCTCTAATATTATCTACTGCATTTTCATGTTGCGTTAAACCCATCGCCCAACAAATGATGATTTTTTTCTTGTTCAAGACTAAATCAAAAGTCTGGTTGAAAATTTCCCTTGAAACGCCTGATGCTTTAAGACAGTCTTCAAAATCATAGGTTTTTAAATCTGAAATAAATTCATCTAATCCGCTGGTATATTCTGCTATGAATTCTTTGTCAAATACGTTACCGTCTTGTTCTTCTTTTTCCAATAATTTTAGCAATAGTGCTTTGAAAAAAGCAACATCTCCATTTATAGTAACGGGTACAAAAACATCTGATAATTTGGTGCCTCCTGTTAGCATTTTAATTGGACTTTGGGGATCTGTAAACTTCATTAACCCTGCTTCTGGCAACGGATTAATGGCTACTATTTTACCACCATTCTTTTTTGTCTTTTCTAATGCAGATAACATTCTGGGATGATTAGTTGCTGGGTTTTGCCCTACTACCATTACCAATTCTGCTTTGTATAAATCGTCTAAAGTTACCGAACCTTTTCCAATACCTAATGTTTCAGATAACGCGCTTCCGCTTGCTTCATGACACATATTAGAACAATCAGGCAAATTTGCAGTACCAAATTCTCTAACAAATAATTGGTACAAAAAAGCTGCTTCGTTGGTGGTTCTTCCTGAAGTATAAAAGGCTGCTTCATCTGGATGATCTAAAGCGTTTAAATGTTCTCCAACTTTTTTAAAAGCATCTTCCCAATTTATAGGTTGATAATGAGTTCCTCCTTTGGGTAAATACATAGGTTCTGCTATTCGCCCCGATTTACCAATTTCAAAATCTGATAAGTTAGACAATTCATCAACAGAGTTCTCTGCAAAAAAATCACGCCAAATGAGTTTGTTTTGCATTTCTTCAGACATCGCTTTAAGTCCGTTTTCACAATATTCTCCTAGTGAAGACCGCTCATCATCTGGATCTGGCCATGCACAACCTGGACAATCAAAACCTCCTTTTTGATTCATCTTGGTAGAAATCTTAAAAATATTACTAGGCTTAATGTACTTAATAGCGTGAGATGTAGCAGCTTTCAAACCTCCTATACCTGCTGTATTTGTAGGTGGTGTTTTTGTTTTTAAGTTCTCAAACTTTTCTGGTATTAGTGCTTTATCAATTGGAGATTTACCCATACTTCTAAGATAACAAATATTGGATTAAAGGTGGCAAAATTACTTTTATTTTAATGGAGGAGTTTATTCAATCTTGACGATTTTATAAACTAAATCATCATAAATAGTATGTTGAGACGAGGAAAATTAACTTTTTTGTTTAGTTTTTAAAGTTCTTACTGACTAAGTAATCGTAATCTTCTTTAGTATCTACATCTAGATTATTAAAATCTGGAGTAAGTGATTCCACGATTTTTTTGTGTTTTTTCAAAATTGTTTTCGCTCCAAAATCTGTATACAATTCTGATAAATCTTTTAAATAAATCTTGTCAAATAAAGCAGGAACACCATTTTTTCTAACATGGTAAGATGTCGCAATAATTTGATTTTTGTCAATACTAAACTCATCCATCATTCTATTTAAAAATGAGGTAGTTACAAATGGTTGATCTGCAAGCGTAATCAAAATACCATCAAAATTTTCTTTTAAATTTAATATGAAAGAAGCTGCACATGCAATGGATTTCCCTAAACCTAACTCCCACTCTGGATTCAAAATAATAGAAGCGTTGGTATCATTTATATCTTTTTTGATAATCTCAGAATTTGCGCCCAAAACTACAAAAACTTTAGATGCTTTTGTTTCTTGTGTAATTTTTAAAGCATGTTGAATTAATGAAGTAGTATTCCATTTTAATAATTGTTTTGGACTTCCCATTCTTGTTGAAGCACCTGCTGCTAAAATAACTAATGCAATATTTGAAGGCTGAGACAAAAAAATTAGCGTTTTGAATGAATACTTCCTGATTTCTGACTTAAGGATGTTGGATTTTCTTTTCTAGTTATAGCCAATATTTCTGAAACTATTGATATTGCTATCTCCTGAGGAGTCTCAGAGCCTATATTTAAACCAGCAGGCCCGTAGATTTTTTCTAAAAAGTCGTCCTCAATTTCTGGACAATATTCGATAAACTGAGACAATACATCATCTCTTCGTTTTGTAGGACCTAATAGACCAATATAATTAGGGTTTGTAGTTTTTAAAGCAACCAAAAATCTTAAATCGTTTGCAAAATTGTGCGTCATTAATACAATTGCTGTTTGATTATCAATTAATCTCACATCCATAGCCTCTGCGGTAGTAGCATAAAATGTATGAGCTCCAGGAAAATCCTGAATAGATTTTGATTCTTTTAAACCTGCTATAATTGTAACTTCCCAACCCGTAAATGCAGCATACTTACATAATTGTACCGCATCATGTTCTGCCCCAATAACAATTAATTTAAAACATGGCGGCATATGTTGTTTAAAAACGGAAAGTGAATCAGGCTTAGGTTTTAGGAGATTTCCTGACATTGGAAATGTATCTTTTCCTATTTTTAAATAAGAACCAATATCGTCTAGAGCTCCCTCTGATTTATCAAAAAATGATAGTAATTCAAAAGACTTTCTTTCTGCTAAACACTTGAAAAATGAATTTATAAAGCTTTCATTTGGACAAAAAGGTTCTAATAATATATATAAAATACCTTCACAACCTAAACGATATCTACCATCATAAGCCATTATTTTAGATTTCCCTGTTTTAAAAACAGTTTGCGATTGTAGTAAAATTTCTTTTTCAACACAACCTCCGCTTACGGCACCTATCATTTTATCATTTTCGAGAATTAACATTCTTACTCCTGGCCTTCGGTAAGATGAACCATCTAGTGCCACAACAGAAGCAATTACAGAAGACATATTTTTATCCCTTGCTGCTAAAGCTGCTTCAACAATATTCTTAAACTCGTGTGTCATTGAAATTATTAATCACAAAAGAGCCTCCGTAACAAAGGCTCTTTTAAATGCTACTTTTAATTATCCTAAAACTTTAGATGCTACATTTAGATTGTTCATGTAAGGCTGTTTTGTCAAACGCTTTCCTGTAGCCTTATAAATTGCGTTTGCTACTGCTGCTCCAACTGGGGGCAACGTTGGCTCACCTAAACCTGTAGGATCCATACCATTTTCGACAAAATGAACATCTACTTTTGGTGTTTGTCCCATACGAATTAATTGATAACTATTGAAATTATTGGATTGTGGCACGCCATTATTAAATCCGAAATCGGAATATAATGCATGACCAATACCATCAATTACACCACCTTTAATTTGGTTTAAAGCTCCTAGTTTATTCACTACAATACCACAATCCACAGCGCAGGTTACTTTTTTAACGGACGGTACACCATTTTCCATGGTTATATCTGCAACTTCGGCAACGTGGGTATTGTGGCAATAATAGACTGAAAGACCTTGATAAACACCTTCTTTAGTATTCCCCCAATTGGACTTTTCTACTGCCAACTTCAAAACACCTTGTAAACGCTCTGGATTGTATTCTATATTAGGCTTTGGATTATTTTTTACATTTTCTAATAAATCCATATGCAGTTGCACACGATCAACGCCTAATTCTTCAGCTAATTCATCAAAGAAACTTTGCTCTGCACTTGCCAAAAAGTTAGTGTATGGAGCTCTCCAAGCTCCTGTAGTAATATTACTTTGATAGTTTACGGTATCTACTTGATAATTTTCAATGGCTCCTGCTGGAAAGAAATTAGGAATTAAACCATACATGTTAATATTAACAGCTGCCTCTTTTAAATGATATCCTGTTAATTTACCATCTTTAATTGATGCCGAAATTTTATATTTTGAAGCAGGACGGTAAATTCCAGTTGTCATATCATCTTCTCTAGAAGATACCATTTTAACTGGTTTTTGAATTGCATTTGAAATTTCAGCAGCTTCATATACAAAGTCACCATATAAGCGTCTTCCAAATCCACCACCCATTCTTGTCATTTCTATATGAACATCATCAAGTTCTCTTCCTAAAAGATCTGCAACTACTTTAGCAGCATCTTCTGGTGTTTGTACAGGCCCAACCAAATGTACTTTTTCAGGTGTTACATTTGCGAAAAAATTCATAGGTTCTAAGCAATTATGAGGCAAAAATGGTGCTTCATAAATACGTTCTAAGACTTTATCAGCTTGCTTAAATGCTTTTTTAATATTTCCATCAGACCGTCTTTCTTTAAATTTATTACCATTAAGTAATGCTAATAATTTTTGGTCATGAAACTCAGTACTTTCTAAAGTAGAATCGTTTTTCCATACAGCTTTTATGGCTTTTTTGCCTTTCATAGCATCCCAAGTTGTTTTGGCAATAACAACCACTTTATCGCTAGTACTTAGTTGGGTAGTCCAGCTTTTTTGCCTGCATCAAAAAGAGAGCGTACTTTTTCGCCAATGGTAATTACATCAACTACTCCTGGTAACGATTTTGCAGCAGAATCGTCATAAGATTCCAATAATTGTCCAAATGCTGGCGGTCTTAAAACCGAAGCATATAGCATGCCTTCTTCTTTATAATCTAATCCAAATAAAGGTTTTCCTGTTGTAATTTTATCAATATCAACATTACCTTTTCCTTTGTTTCCAATGATTTTAAAATCTTTTGCCTCTTTCAATACAACATCTTCGGGAACTTCAAGAGCAGCGGCTTCTAAAACCACATCACCATATCCTAAAGTTTCTCCTTTTCCATTTGTGATAATACCGTCTTTCACTTTACATTCAGATGCATCAACACCCCATCTTGCAGCAGCAGCATTCACTAACATTTGTTTTGCTGTGGCTCCTGTTTCCCGTAACGCAGTCCATCCATGACGAATCGACTGGCTTCCACCTGCAATTTGCCGTGTGTAATTTTTTGTATCTAATGGGGCTTGTACAACATAAACATCATCCCAAGACACATCTAACTCCTCCGCAATAATCATTGGCATAGATGTTTTTACACCTTGTCCAATTTCAGGGTTCGGCGAAAAGATTGTAACCTTACCTTCGGGAGAAATTTTAATAAATGCATTGAAATCGTTATAATTTAATTTGCTTAAATCAATAGGCATTTCAGTATCTGACTTACAGGCATTGAATAAATTAAAACCTATTAATAAGCCTCCACTAGCTAAAGCTGATGTTTTTAGGAATGATCTTCTACTAAATCTAATTTGTTCTGAAGGTTTCATTGTTTTATATATTTATAGGTTGATTAACTTATTTTTTTGATGCAACTTTAACCGCTTCTTCAATACTATTATATGAAGCACAACGACAAATATTACCATGCATAGCGTTTCTTATTTCAGATGAAGAAGGATTAGGATTCTCGTTCAAAAACGCAGAAGCAGTCATAATTTGTCCTGCCTGACAGTAGCCACATTGTGGTACATCAATTTCCTTCCATGCTTCTTGAACGGGATGATCTCCCTTTTCAGAAAGCCCTTCAATAGTGGTTATATTCATATCCTCTGCCTGAGACACCTTTAGCAAACAACTCCTCATAGCACTACCATCTACATGAACTGTACATGCGCCGCATTGCCCAATACCACAGCCAAACTTGGTGCCTACTAGGTTGATTTTATCTCGTAACACCCACAATAAAGGTGTGTCCATATCTGCCTCAACAGTATGGGTTTTGTTATTAATTTTTAAATTGAAAGTCGGCATATTATTAATTTTTTTAGTAAGATATTAAAAAATGTAATTAAACGTATTGCAACTTATTAATTTAACACTCGTCCAACCAAATTAAAACTACCTTAAAGTTAACAGATTTTACCTTTTTAAATAAGATTGAAATATAATCTTGCTTTGATTTTTACTTTTTCTGAAATAAAAACTATTTTTAAGGGATGAACTATTTCAAATAATACATATGACGAATTCAAAACGAATAGGGTTATTTCTAGGTCCACTACTCTATATTTTAATTCGATTATTTTTTGCTCCCGAAAGCTTAACAGATGAAGCCAACGGTGTTTTAGCATCAACGGTTTGGATTGCTGTTTGGTGGATTACTGAAGCTATTCCTATTGCCGCTACAGCCTTATTACCTATTGTCTTATTTCCTCTTTCAGGAAGTTTAGATATTGGTTCAACAACAGCATCGTTCGGACATAAATTTGTTTTTCTTTATTTAGGGGGATTCATTATTGCCATAGCCATTGAAAAATGGAATTTGCATAAACGAATTGCACTTAACATTATTAATATTATTGGTTCGAATGTTCAAAAAATCATTCTTGGTTTTATGATAGCCACAGCATTTTTATCGATGTGGATTTCTAATACAGCTACTTCTGTAATGATGCTTCCTATTGGTATTGCTATTATCAAACAACTAAAAGACAATCCCAAAACAGATGAAGACGAAAATTTAATCTTTGGAAAAGCACTAATGCTTGCCATAGCATATAGTGCCTCTATTGGAGGTATTGCTACATTAATCGGTACACCACCAAATTTAGTTTTAGCTGGTGTAGTTTCAGAAACTTATGGTTATGAAATTACATTTTCACAATGGTTCATCTTCGGATTTCCTATTTCTATTATTCTACTTTTTATCTGTTGGAAGTATTTAACCAAATTCGCTTTTTCTTTTAAACAGAAAGAATTTCCTGGTGGAAAAGAAGAAATAAAACGTTTATTAAAATCTCTTGGTAAAATGACTTATGAGGAAAAAACAGTAGCTATAGTTTTTGCAGCTACTGCTTTTTGTTGGATTACACGTTCGTTTCTATTGAAAAGAATATTGCCTCAAATTGATGATACTATTATTGCCATTTTGTTTGCTTTGGTATTATTTTTAATTCCTTCTAAAACGAAACACAAAAAAATAATTTCTTGGAATGACACTAAAAACCTTCCGTGGGGAATCATTCTATTATTTGGTGGTGGTATGGCTTTAGCAAAAGGTTTTGAGTCTAGCGGATTAGCGCTATGGATTGGAAGTCAAATGACAACACTTGCCGGAGTTAGTACCATTATTTTAATTTTATTGTTAATTGCAGCGGTTAATTTCCTTACAGAAATAACATCAAATTTAGCTACTACGGCGATGCTTTTACCAGTACTCGCACCTATGGCTTTAACTATAGATATTCATCCGTTTATTTTAATGGTTGGTGCTGCAGTTGCTGCATCTTGTGCGTTTATGCTTCCTGTTGCTACGCCTCCAAATGCGGTAGTTTTTGGCTCTGGTTATTTACGGATTCCAGATATGGTAAGTAAAGGAATTGTTATGAATATTATTTCGATAATACTACTAACATTGTTTGTGTATTTTGTACTTCCTGAATTATGGAATATTGCTATTGAAGGGTTTCCTGAGAGCCTTAAAAACTAATGATTATTATTCACAAATTCTAAAGCTCGTTTCTCGTTATAATACACATTATTTTTATCAATAAAACCTGCGTGCCCTCCATAGTTTGGCATTTCTAAATATAAATTCGAATTGCTTTTTGATTCCTTAACTGGAAAACATTCTGGAGATAAAAACGAATCATTCAAAGCATTAATAATTAATGTTGGTGTTTTTATATTATGAAGAAATTGCAAACTACTGCATTTCGTGTAATAATCTAATGCATCCTCAAAACCGTGGGCTTTTGCAGTATACACATTATCAAAATCTGTTAACGTTTTAATGGAATTAAGTGTTTCCATACTTAATAATTCTGGAAAACGCTGATGCTTATTTTTTAATCTATTTACTAAATATCTTAAAAACCTATCGTGATACAGTTTGTTTTTAAATGTATGTAATGCTTTTGCAGAACCCGTTAAATAACATGGCACAGAAACCGCAATTGCAGATTTAACTTGAATAGGCACATTATCTCGTTCTCCAAGATATTTAAGGATAATATTAGCCCCTAGACTGATACCTTTTAAATAAATTTCAGAATAATTTTTGTTAGAAATAGCGTGTTCAATTACTGCTACTAAATCTTCTGTGGCTCCAGAATGATAGCTATAATATTTCAAATTATCTTCGCCGCTACACCCTCTAAAGTTTACACAAACCACATCAATTCCGTTTTCATTAAATAGTTTTGCTGTTCCAGTCATGTATGGACGTTGCCCGTTACCTTCAAGTCCGTGTAGAAGAATGATAAGTCTATCACTTTTTTCTTTTGAAAAACTCCAATCTAAATCTAAAAAATCTCCGTCTGATAAGGTAATGCGTTCTCTTTCTTGCTCAAGTGAAACGCGTCTTACTAATCCTGAATATACTGTTGAAATAAATCCGTTTTTAAAGTAAAATGGTGGTTTGTACTTCGACTCAATTACTGGCATATGCTACTGAACTTCTAGATTTTTGAATTTAAATTTAGACCCATCAAAAAGCCCTTTATCACTTAGTTTTAGAGAAGGAATCACCAACAATGCCATAAACGATAAGGTCATGTATGGGGCGTATAATTTGCTCCCTAATGTTTTTGCCATTTTATCTAATTCGGCATATTGTTTTCCTATTGTTTCTCCATCTTTATCACTCATAATTCCAGCAACAGGAAGTGACACTATTTTTTCTTCTGAATTTGAAATTGCACAAATACCACCTTTATTTTCAATGATTAAATTGACCACTTTACAGATGGCTTCATCTGAAACGCCTACTGCTATAATATTATGAGAATCGTGACCAACTGAAGATGCAATAGCACCTTCTTTTAAACCAAAATTTTTGATAAATGCTATGGCTGGCTTTTGATTTTGATAACGATTTATTACCGTTATTTTTAGAATATCTTTTTCAGTATTTGAAACTAAATTTTCGTTTTGGATCAAAGCATCTTCAATAATTTCATTGGTTACTAACTGTCCTTCTAAAGCTTCAATTACCCTTATTTGATTTGATGAAGATTCAAATCTAAAATCTGAAATGTTTTTCTTTTCGCAATTGAAATTATTAATAATTTCAAACGGAACAGATTGAATTAATGATTGACCGTTATCATAAACCAATTCTCCTTTAACGAATGTTTGGGAAGTTTTGAAATCTTTTAAATCATCTAATACAATAAAATCAGCATCATCTCCAACTTCTAGTAAACCAACATCAAGATTATAGTGTTTTACAGGATTGATACAAGCTGCCTGCAATACTTTAAAAACATCAATCCCTTTTGCAACGGCTCTAGCACATAACTGATTAATATGGCCAACTATTAAATCGTCTGGATGTTTATCATCACTACAAAACATCATATTCTCAAAATGTTCTGGAAGCAAATCAATTAAAGCCTCAAAATTTTTGGCGGCACTTCCTTCTCTAATTAAGATTTTCATGCCTTTTTGGAGTTTTTCTAAAGCTTCTTCATAAGTAAAACATTCATGGTCGGTTGTAATTCCTGCATTTATATATTTTGTTATGTCTGCGCCTCTAACTCCTGGCGCGTGTCCGTCGACAGGTTTGTTGTAATGTTTTGTCCAAGCTATTTTTTTTAGTACTTCTTCATCATCAAAAAGTACTCCAGGATAATTCATCATTTCCGCTAGATATTTGATATCCGGATTTTCAAGAAGTGATTTAATATCTTCAGAATCTATGATAGCTCCAGCAGATTCAAAATTAGTAGCAGGTACACAAGATGGTGCGCCAAAGTTGAATTTAAATGGCGTTTGCTTTCCGTTATCAATCATGAACTCTACACCTTTTACCCCTAATACATTTGCTATTTCATGTGGATCTGAAACTGTAGAAACGGTACCGTGTGTAACTGCAATTCTTGCAAACTCACTTGGCACGAGCATGGAACTTTCTATGTGAATATGCGCATCGATAAAACCAGGAAGTATATAATGATTTACGTTATGATCTTTCTCTTGAATGGATTTGATTTTACCATTTTCAAAAGTGATTTCGCCTTTATAAATGCGTTTGTTATGTATATCTACTATTAGCCCTTGTAGTTTCATCCTCTCTGTCCAACGGACATCTCTCCTAACGAAAGAATCATTTTAATGTTATTTTTAGAATTTGTTTTGTGTTTTCAGTAACTCTAAACCTGTTATCTGCTCGCCTATTTATGATCCAAACAATAGCATTGCCCGAACATAACAACCAAGTATTTTCTTTATCTAAAAGCGATAATCTTTCATCCTTGAAATATTTGCTTACTTTCTTTTACCCACCATCCCTAAAGGATAAAACACATCGCCTGCAACATATTTTCTTATTGTTAACGGAAATTCCAAAACATCTTTATCAACAAAAATAGTATCCGCTCGTTTGCCAAAAACAGCATCGGCTTCATCAAAAAACAATATACCAAATGGTGTTTCTTTTTTACCATCTCCTGAGGCAATTAAAATATCTTGACTTTCGGTTTGCTTTATTTGGCTTAATAATAAATGCTCACGGTTTTTTATCAATCGGTGGGTATTTGAAAATACTTGTTTTCCAGTTTCAGCATCTAATAAATCTACAATATCATTCCATTCTGTAAACCCGAAATCTTTTAGCGCTTCAAACAAATACGCTTTTGGGTTGTTTACTTTTTTAAATTCTGAAACTTTAAAAGCTATGTGGTTTTCATCCATAGTTTCAATAGCTCGTTTTAAGACGGCATTGAGACTTTCATCAACAATATCAGCGGTATCATTTAAGTTTTCTATTGTGGTTTGAAAACTTTGTAATAAACTTGGATTGATTTCTTTTAGAATAGGAATCACTTCATGACGCAATTTATTACGCAAGTATTTAACTGATTTATTACTGCTATCATCTCTCCATTTGATAGCAGCAACTTTAGCATAAGCTTCAATATTTTCACTTGAAAAAGGTAATAACGGACGTACAAATTTTTCGTTTATTTCTGGAATTCCTGTTAAGCCTTCAAGTCCTGTGCCTCTTGTAAAATTGATTAGAAAAGTTTCTAGGTTATCATCAGCATGATGCGCAGTTAATATGTAATCGAATTGTAATTGTTTTGATAGTTCTTCAAACCAAGAGTAACGCAGTTCTCTTGCAGCCATTTGGATGGAACGTTTTTTGTCCTTTGCATATAACTCTGTATCAAAACGCTGTATAAAAACCTCTAAATCTAAATCTCCTGCTAATTCAATAACAAATTCTTCATCGGCATCACTTTCTTTTCCTCTTAAATTGAAATTACAATGTGCTAGAGAGATATTTAAGTCTAATTGATGACATAAATGGGTTAAAACTACGCTGTCTATACCTCCTGAAATAGCAATGAGGAGTTTGCTTTCTTTTAGGAAAGAGAGGTTTTCAGAGATATGCAGTTTAAATTTTTTAATAATTTTAAATTTTTAGCTTATTGACCATGTTATAGATTAACGCTCTGTCGTCTTCGTTTGTGTATGATAAAATAAAAGATAGTGCAAAACCATTATTTATAATTACGTAATAATCCTGGGTTATTTCTATGCCATTAATAACATTTTGCATTTTTAGAAAACTAAAATATTTTGTTCCCAACTTTACATTATCCTTCTCTTCAAGATAAGTGATTTCCATAGCTGTTCGATTTAAGGCAGACTTCGCAACCTCTAAATATTGTTCATTAGTTTTAATTTGAGGTGCAGTTATGAGGTTTTCAGCATTAACAATAATGGAAGGATTAAAATCTATATTAGTCCCAGGTTGTTGCTTAAAAACGGTAATTAATTTCGCTAAATTAACTTCTGAAGCTTTTTTAAGTCTGTTTTTCAATGCCGTATCCTCACCAGCCGCAACTTCATTGCCTAAATTATAGACTTCTCTATTTTCTGCTTCATTTAAAACATACCAATCTGGATTTATTGGCAATTTAAATCTAAAAAAGGTGTTATTATAATATCCGTTTATTACAGAACCATAATCAAACGTGTCTGGAACTTTTACCTCGTTTTTGCAACCCAATACTAGAAAACCCAATATAAGAGCATAAATTACTTTTTTCATAGTTTCAATTCATTATTATTTAACTTTCAAGTACTGTTCTCATCGCCTTAGCCTTGACCAAACACTCTTCATATTCCTTTAAAGGATCACTTTTCGCCGTAATTGCGCCACCAACAGAATAAGATACATAGTTCTTACTTTCGTTGTATAAAATGCTACGGATAACTACATTAAAATCAAAATCGCCTTCTGGAGAAAAATAGCCAATAGCTCCAGAATACACGCCACGTTTGGTTTCCTCTAAATCCTCTATAATTTGCATTGCTGAGATTTTTGGAGCTCCCGTCATGCTACCCATAGGAAATGTGCTTTTTATAATATCTACGGGATGCGTTGTTTTATCGACTTTTGAGATAACTGTAGAAATCATTTGATGAACTTGATCGAAGGTGTAAATTTTACACAGTTCTTTTACGGCAACAGTACCTTTTAAAGCAGTTTTTGATAAATCGTTGCGCACCAAATCTACAATCATTATGTTTTCGCTGCGCTCCTTTTCATCGTTTTCTAAATCTGTTTTTAGTTGATGGTCTTCTCGGTTATTGGTTGAACGTTTTGCGGTGCCTTTAATAGGTTGCGAAATAATGGTATCGCCTTCTTTTTTTAAATAGCGTTCTGGCGATGCGCATAATGCATATTTATCGTATAATTTTACAAATGAAGCGAATGGTGGCTTTGAAATTCTATTCAAATTTTGATAGGTTTCCAATGGATTGATACAGGTATCTTCCGCATAAAATTCTTGACAAAAATTAGCTTCGTAAATATCGCCTCGATGAATATGAGCAAGTACCCTATTTACTTTTTTGAAGTATTCGTCTTTATGGATGCGGAGTTTTATTTTAATGTTACTACATAGATTACCACGCCGTGCTTCCTCGCAATGACGAATGGCTTTTAAATCATCTTCAAACTCATCATCAACACAATTTAAATATTGAATTTCAACTTGATTTCCTTTTAATAAAAACAGCTTTTTAGGTTGAAAAAAATACAGTTCTGGGAATTCTAAACCGTCTTGATTTTTAGATTTTAGAACTTCTACATCATTTTTTAAATCGTAGGTAAGATAACCGAAAATCCAATCGTTAGTGTTAGTTTGGTATTCCTTAAGTTTTTCAAAACCTTGTAGATAATCTGTTTGAATACCTGTAAAAGCATCTACAGCTAAAACTGCATCGTAGTTCGAATAGTGTTGTTCGTAGTTATTAGAATCTAACCAAACCACATCATCAAATTGTTGCGCCC
This sequence comes from Jejuia sp. G7-7, assembly GCF_055808955.1. Taxonomy (NCBI): domain Bacteria; kingdom Pseudomonadati; phylum Bacteroidota; class Flavobacteriia; order Flavobacteriales; family Flavobacteriaceae; genus Jejuia; species Jejuia sp. G7-7. Next base: position 504,175 of record NZ_JBVVSZ010000001.1, on the reverse strand, counting down.
AAATCAGTAATTGATTTTTAAAAGTTTCGACGTTTTTAAGATTATGAATTTGCGTGGTTCTCAATAGAAAATATTATTGTGCAAAGTTACTGAGAATACTTAAAAAACTAAGATTTTTGTATATTACTTTAAATATAATTTGCATGTACACATTAAAAAACGATAAACTCAAAATACAAGTCAAAAAAACGGGCGCTGAACTCTGCGGAATTTCTTCTGTAAAAAGCAATATTCAGTTTATTTGGGATGCTAATCCTGATGTTTGGGGAAGTTACGCGCCTAACCTATTCCCAATAATTGGTGCATTAAAAGAAAATACTTATGTTTTTGAAGGCAAAAAATATAGCCTTCCAAAACACGGAATGATTAGAAATAACAAGGATTTAAAATTATTAAACCAAACCCAAAACAGTTTAACTTTAGGCATAGAACATTCAGAAGATTCACTAAAAATCTATCCCTTTAAGTTTAAGTTTTCTATCACATACGTTCTAAAAGACAATACTATTGAAGTGTTACATAACATTAAAAATATTGATAATAAAACTATGTACTTCTCGGTTGGTGGACATCCCGCTTTTAAGTGCCCTGTCTATAAAAATGAAGCTTATGAGGATTATATTCTAGAATTTGAATATCCCGAAAACTCGGTAACCCATCTTTTAAACCTAGAAAGCGGACTCGTTTCTTCACGAACCAAACCTGTATTCAACAACTCGAATATCTTAAAGTTAAGGCACGACTTATTTAATAAAGACGCACTCATATTCAAGGATTTAAAATCAAGAAAAGTCGCTTTAAAAAGTAAACACAAAGGTGAAATTTTATCGGTAAGCTATCAAGATTTCAACTATTTAGGTATTTGGGCAAAACCCAACGGCGACTACGTTTGTATTGAACCTTGGTTGGGAATTGCCGATAGCGAAACCACCAATCAAAACCTTAAAGATAAAGAAGGCATTTTGAGTTTAGCGCCCAACAAATCGTTTCAAGCCACTTATATTATAGAAATTCACAACAACCATTTAGTCTAACCTCAAGAATAAGCTTAACTTTGCCGCAAAATAGCTCATCGTGACGTTCCAAGATTTAAATATAAACACACCTCTTTTTAATGCTTTAGACGATTTAGGTTTTACCACACCTACGCCTATTCAAGCCCAAGCCTTTAATGTTGTGGCTTCCGGCAAAGATGTTGTGGGTATTGCACAAACAGGTACAGGTAAAACCTTTGCCTATATGTTGCCAATTCTTAAACAATTAAAGTATTCTAAGCAGGAAAACCCTAGAGTTTTGGTTTTAGTGCCCACGCGAGAATTGGTAGTTCAGGTGGTAGATGAAATTGAAAAATTATCTAAATATATCAACAATCGGGTTTTAGGCGTATATGGCGGTACCAATATCAATACCCAAAAAAGAGCAATTACCGAGGGATTGGATATTTTGGTAGCAACTCCAGGACGCTTGTACGATTTGGCATTGAGTCGTGTATTGCAATTAAAATCCATCCAAAAATTAGTGATTGATGAAGTAGATGTGATGCTGGATTTAGGGTTTAGACACCAACTGATAAACATTTTCGACTTGTTGCCAGAACGCAGGCAAAACATTATGTTTTCGGCAACCATGACGAAAGATGTAAGCGCATTAATTAACGATTTCTTTAAAAGTCCAGAACGTGTCTCTATTGCCATTTCTGGAACACCACTCGAAAATATTTCGCAACAACTCTATAAAGTACCCAATTTTTACACCAAAGTAAATCTATTGGTGCACTTGCTACACAATACCGAACATTTTAATAAAGTACTCATTTTTGTGGCCTATAAGAGAATGGCTGATAGATTGTTCGAGCAATTAGACGAATTTTTTAAAGAAGAACTCTGTGTGATACACTCCAATAAAACACAAAATTACAGACTGCGAAGTATCGAGCAATTTAGAAACGGAGAGAACCGTATTCTAGTTGCCACAGATGTTATGGCGCGTGGTTTAGACATCGATAACGTGTCCCATGTTATTAATTTTGACACACCTGATTATCCCGAAAACTACATGCACCGCATAGGTAGAACGGGTCGTGCGGAACGTAAAGGCGAAGCCCTTGTGTTTACCACCGAAAAAGAACAAGAGTGCATCGAAAATATTGAAGCTCTCATGAAAATGGAAATTCCTGTTCTAGAAATTCCTGAACTTGTCGAGATTTCCACCGAACTTATTCCCGAAGAACGCCCGCAGATTAAAGAACGTAATAACCCTAAAAAACGCAGAGAGGAAGATGCTCCTGGACCAGCATTCCACGAAAAATCTGAAAAGAACTCTAAAGAAAATTTAGGCGGCAGCTATAAATTTAAAATTGCTGCCAAGTACAAAAAGCCTAAGACTCGGGGCGATAAAAATTATAATAAACGAAATAAAAGGAAGTAGGTTTTTTGAGCTCAACCTAAAGGGCCGGACTTTACGTTACAATATTTTTACTCGTGCCTCATAAACAAGGATTTTCACTACAATCCCTTGCGTACTTGCTAGTAACTCCAGCAATGATATTTTTTTGTTTCAATTTGCAGACTATCAACTTTACACTCATTGGAATATCTTTTATTTATTACTTTTACATCCAACATCAAAATAAGTAATACATGTCCACAGCCAAAAAAGAATACAAACGCATTACAGTAAAAACATTAGTAGATATGAAAGCCAATGGCGAAAAAATATCAATGCTAACCGCTTACGATTACACCATGGCAAAAATTGTTGATGGCGCAGGAATAGATGTCATTCTTGTTGGAGATTCTGCAAGTAATGTTATGGCAGGACATGAAACAACACTTCCTATTACATTAGATCAAATGATATATCATGCATCTTCTGTAATACGTGCTGCACATCGTAGCTTAGTAGTTGTAGATTTACCTTTTGGAAGTTACCAAAGTGACCCTAAAGAAGCTTTGCGCTCTGCTATTAGAATCATGAAAGAAAGTGGTGGACATTCTGTTAAATTAGAAGGAGGTAAAGAAATTAAAGAATCTATTAAGCGTATATTAAATGCAGGCATTCCTGTGATGGGGCATTTAGGATTAACTCCTCAATCTATATATAAATTTGGAACATATACTGTTCGTGCTAAAGAAGAACAAGAAGCAAAACAATTATTAGAAGATGCAAAAATGTTAGAGCGTTTAGGTTGTTTTGCTATAGTTTTAGAGAAAATTCCAGCTGAATTAGCTAAACAAGTTGCTGAAAGTGTAAGTATTCCTATTATTGGAATTGGAGCAGGTCCACATGTTGATGGCCAAGTTTTAGTTTTACATGATATGCTTGGTATGACGCATGAATTTAATCCAAGATTTTTAAGAAGGTATTTACATTTATACGAAGAAATGACAAAAGCCATTTCATCTTATGTAGATGATGTAAAGTCTCATGATTTCCCTAATGAAAGTGAACAATATTAAATTTTCAGTCACAGTCTCAGTAGGCATTCCAACTCATCACTTTTAAAACTTTGCGTCTTAGCGCCTTTGCGCGATAAAAAAATTCAAATCGTGGCACAAAAAATACTTTCAAATAAAAACAATCTTCAAGTCTTATTTGAAGACAATCATATCATCATCGCAAACAAACGTGCAGGAGATATTGTTCAAGGTGATAAAACTGGAGACAAACCACTTAGCGATGTTGTAAAAGAATACATTAGAGACAAATACAACAAACCAGGAAACGTTTATCTTGGCACCGTACATCGGTTAGATAGACCAACGACAGGTCTTGTTATTTTTGCAAAAACAAGTAAAGCACTTCCTAGATTAAACAAATTATTTCTTTCAAAAGATATTAAAAAAACATATTGGGCTATTGTAAAGAATGAACCTCCAAAAAAGGAAGACACACTTATTCATTGGTTAAAAAAGAATACTAAAAACAATAAATCAAGAGCATATTCCAAAGAAGTATCAGAAAGTAAAAAAGCCATTCTTCATTACAAAATCATAAAAGAATTAGACAACTATTTTTTACTTGAAGTTAATTTAGAAACCGGCAGGCATCATCAAATTCGTGTACAATTATCAAGTATTGGTTGCCCTATTAAAGGCGATTTAAAATATGGTTTTGACAGAAGTAACAAAGATGCAAGCATCAGTCTACACGCCAGACATATTGAGTTTATTCATCCTGTAAAAAAAGATACTGTTTCAATTGGTGCGCCCTTACCAAATGATAACATTTGGAACGCGTGTCTTTAATTTTTTTATATCTTTAGAAGAAAAGATTTTGGTAGATATTCCCGAACTAGTCTCATCGCAAAAAGCATTTTTTAAAACTCAAAAAACAAAGAATATATCTTATAGATTATCGCTTTTAAAATCCTTAAAAACTGAAATTCTCAACAATGAACAAGTTATTTTAGATGCCCTAAATGAGGACTTCAAAAAGTCTGAATTTGAATCTTATATTAGCGAATTTGGATTAGTTATTTCAGAATTAAATTTAGCTATTAAAAACCTAAAAAAATGGAGTAAACCTAAACGCGTTTCATCTTCATTATTAACCTTTCCCTCTAAAGATTATATTCATAAAGAACCTTACGGCACTACTCTTATTATTGCACCTTGGAACTACCCTTTTTTACTAGCTTTAGAACCATTAATCATGTCCATTGCTGCTGGAAATACAGTAGTTTTAAAACCAAGCGAATTAACGCAGAATGTTTCCGGGTTAATTACAAAAATTATAAAAAACGTATTCCCTGAAAATCTTGCTGTTTCAATTGAAGGTGGTGTTGAAACTTCAACAGAATTATTAGCTCAAAAATGGGATTATATTTTCTTTACGGGTAGTACAAAAGTGGGTAGAATTGTTGCCAAAGCCGCAGCCAAATATTTAACTCCTGTAACTTTAGAATTGGGAGGAAAATCACCATGTATCATTGATGAAACCGTGGATTTAAAATTGGTAGCACGAAGATTAGTTTGGGGTAAGTTTTTTAATGGCGGACAAACCTGCATTGCAGCAGATTATGTAATAGTAAAGTCAAGTATTAAGGATAAACTCATTAATAGCTTAAAGTCTGAAATAGTTAGAAGATATGGCGAAAACCCAGGAAAATCAGCTGATTTCCCAAGAATTATTAATAAGCAAAATTTAGAAAGACTTCAATCGTTAATACAAAATGAAACCATCGTTTTTGGAGGAGAGATAGATGAATCTGAAAATTATATTGCCCCTACTTTAATTGAAAATCCAAGTTTGAATAGCCCAATAATGAGTGAAGAAATTTTCGGTCCTATTTTACCAATTCTAACTTATGAAACCAAAGATGATATTGAATCCATAATATGGCGTTTTGAAAAACCACTTTCGTTTTATATATTTTCAAAAGACTCAAAATTTGTTAAAAATATGTTGAAAAAATTCAGTTTTGGCGGTGGTGTTGTTAATGATTTATTAGTGCACTTTGGAAATCAAAATTTACCTTTTGGAGGTGTTGGAGCAAGTGGTATTGGTAACCATCATGGTAAATATGGATTTAATACCTTTTCGCATGAAAAATCTATTATGAAACGTGGCACTTGGATTGATCCGCCATTTCGTTACCCCCCTTATAAAGGGAAACTAAATTTTTTAAGAAAAGTGTTCAAATTCCTTGGGTAAAGGATCAAGTTAAGGGATACTCAATTTCTAACAAAACACCCTCTTTTGGTTGAGATTTCAATTCTAGGTTTGCACCAATAAGTTCTGCCCTATTCTTCATATTTATTAAACCAGAACCTTTTTCAACGGTATTAATATCAAAACCTTTACCATCATCCTTTGCAGAAATTATGATTTTTTGGGGTTGGTAATTTAAAGTAATATTTAAATTTTTAGCTTCTGAATACTTTACAGAATTTGATAAAAACTCTTGTAAAATTCTAAATACAATAATTTCGTGCTTTCTATCTTTAAAAGATACTTTATCCCCAGTAATTTTCAATTCAGCAGAAGTGAATTTCATTCGTTTTAATCTGTCTAACTCATTAGTGATAGATTTTTCAAAACCAATATTCAAAATCACATCGTTATTTAATGTTTTAGAAAGTGCGCGCACTTCTTTTAGACCATTACTCAAAGCTTCAGTAGTATCTTTAAATTTATCCTTAACATCATCAGTTACTTGCATTTTCAAAATACTTAATTGCATGCTCGCAAAAGATAACAATTGCCCAACATTATCATGTAATTCCCATCCTATATTTTTAAGAGTTTGTTCTTGTGCTTCAGTCTGTACTTGAAGCATTTCAGCTTCAAAAGCCCTTTGCTGCTTAATTTTATCTAAGAGTAATTTGTTTTTTCGTTTTTGAAATACAACAAAAAACACAACTACCAATGATGTTATGATAATTAAAACTAATATCATATACACCAATAAATAGCGTTCTGAAGCTGTACTTGTTAATCGTTCTGCGGATTGCACCATATTAAAGCAAAGGTATAAGTTAAATACATAAATATATTAGCAAATAAGAACACTTGCCGTCTCAAGACCAAAAACTCTCTATCAATAAATCCTTTTTCTATTTCATAAGTAAAGTAGACGTCATAAAACGTCATAGGGGTAATAATTAACCACCAAATAAAAATAGTAGCACTAATGTAAAAATTAATAGATCTATAAAAAACTAGTATCTTTTCGCTAAGTAAAATTTCAAAGAAGTATAAAACTGTACACAAAAATATTATGAGAGCACCAGCCAAATCTAGAACAACGAAAAATTGATAAAAAAAAGTCTCCCAATTAAAGATTATAAATGAAATTGAAAAAACTAAAAAGCAATATCTAGCTATCTTTATGATATTTTTAAACAACTTTGTTTTTAAGATTTTGTAATAATAAAATGAAAAAAACATAATCGCTCCAATAACCCAATATATATTACTCCACCAATGATTTTTTTCAATTTTTGTACCAATCAAGAAACTTAAAAACTGTTTGGGTCTAACATATGCAGTATAAGAACACAATAACTCTGCAATAGCAATAAAAATTAAAAAATATATAAAATACTTAACAGGTGTGTTTTTATACTTTTTGTAACAAAACACACCTGTAATAGCCGCAGAAAACTCTAATATAGTTGTTAGAGAATTGTAATATTCAAAGAAAAAATTAATCACAAAAAATTATTGAGGGTAACCACCGCCACCACCTTTTCCATGATTCAATGGTGGTGTATCGTCACCTTGAAGTAATGGAAGGTTTAATATACTAGCCTTAGACAACTCATTACCTACTGTAGGCACAATAAACAGGGTATTTCTATTCTTTAACTTAGGATCGGCATTTTTACCATAATTTCCCATGAATACTTTAATACCTGTCATTTTATAACCCAAAGAATCTATTCTATTTTCAGCAAAAGCCAAATAGTTTTTAATAACATCTAAAGACCAAGCTACATTGGTAGTTTTTTCTAGAACCTACTACTTCTATTGTGGAATCTATTTCGGTAATATTATTTTGCTTCCAGTTTTTGAATAAGTTTGTTGCTTCAGCAACTGAAATGGTATCTTTTGGAACTTTAAAATCTACATCCATACTGTGCATATTGTTTCCAGTTGGCCGTGGACAAAAATAATAAGTTAGTACTGCTCCAATAATAAATCCTAAGATAATAGGCCCTAATTTTTTCATAATTTAATAAGGTTTGGTTAATAATAGCTGCTCTAAAATAGTAAAAAGATTTAATTATGTAAGATTTATAAATGTTTTTAAACAGGGAAACCTAACATTTCTCCCATACCTACTGTGAACAACCAACATCCATACATAGCATGTTCTATTGAAACCAAAAGCGTAGATTTAGTTTTTTGATAAGTAATCGCAAATAAAATACCGCCTACAAAAGCAATTATTAAAACTAAAGTTTGCTTAAAGAACAGATGTGCTAATGAAAATAAAGCAGCGTTAACAAAAACCAATATAGGCACAGATTTAAAAATATTACCGTATCGTTTAAAGAAAAAAGTACGATAGAGCAACTCTTGAGGGTATACAGAAAGAAAGGTATACACAAACAAGAATAAGATCCATTGAAAAGGTTTGTTTAGCATAACGCTAAAGAAGGCTTCTCTATCGGTTGTCCAAACAAGAACTGTTGTAATTATTGCTATTATAATTTGCTTTATAACTGATGTTTTCCAAAATAATTTCCAATTTAAATTTGGAGTAATTTTAAACTTTTCATCTTCTACTTTTAATAAAACGTAAATGATATACATAAAGCCCACCAGTCCGATACCAAGTTTTAATAACGGCGAATAATCGAATACGAAACTTACTGGTATTACTATAAAAATGATAAGTAGTTCTAAATACTTGTAGTTAAGTGATCTCATTAAAAACTGATTACATTGGTTTGTTTTACTTCGCTAATTACAAACATACTGTGTGTACTCCCAATATGGTTTATTGTAGTCAACTTTTTTACCATAAACTCTCTAAACGCTGCTATGTCTTTTACTATTACTTTTAATAGATAGTCGTAATCTCCACTAATATGATAACATTCTAGTACTTCATTTAAACTATTAACCTCCTTTTCAAAGCTTACCACAAAATCCTGACTATGCTGTAATAATTTAACATGACAAAACACCACGAAATTTCTATTGATGCTTTCTTTGTTAATAATAGCAGTATACCCATTTATAAAACCTGCTTTTTCCAACTTTTTTATACGCTCATAAACCGCAGTAACTGAAAGTCCTAATTTGTTAGAAAGCGCTTTATTTGTTTGTTTACTATCTTCTTGAAGGTGTACTAAAAGCTTTCTATCTGTTTCGTCAAAAATCATATTTGAAAATTTTTCTTTTAAATGAATTAAAAAATTAAAATATAGAATAATAATCTAAAATAGTGATTTAATTTAGATTTAAATTCTAAAGATACTTATAACACTTGTTTTTAAATCTAATTACATCGAAATTAGTATAATTAAAAAGCAAATATTATGAGTTTTAAACCAGCAAATAACATACAAGATTTACAATATTTTGGTGAGTTTGGAGGTGTTAATCCTTCAATCTCAGATTCATCTACGTATACTTTTTTATCAGCAAAAACTATGTTTGATACTTTTGAAGGTAATGCAGATGGTTGCTATTTATACACACGCCATTCTTCCCCTTCAAATTTATACTTAGGAGAAGCACTTGCAGCAATGGAGCATACTGAAACTGCCAATGTTACTGCTTCCGGTATGGGTGCTATTACCTCAGTAATGTTACAATTATGCAATGCGAACGATCATATAATTTCAAGTAGAACCATTTATGGAGGCACTTATGCTTTCTTTAAAAACTTTGCACCCAAGTTTAAAATAGAAACATCTTTTATTGATATTACTAAATTAGAACGTGTTGAAAATGCCATTACAGAGCAAACAAAAGTTATTTACTGTGAATCTGTGAGTAATCCGCTTTTGGAAGTTGCAGATATAGAAGGCTTAGCTGCAATTGCTAAAAAGCATAATATAAAACTAGTAGTTGACAATACGTTTTCGCCTTTATCAATATCTCCAATAGTTTTAGGAGCAGATGTTGTAATCCATAGTCTTACTAAATTTATAAATGGCTCCAGCGATACGGTTGGTGGCGTAGTTTGTGGTACTCAAAATTTTATTGATGAATTAAGAAATGTTAACGATGGTACTTGTATGCTTCTAGGTTCAACAATGGATAGTTTACGTGCATCTTCAATTTTAAAAAACTTAAGAACACTTCATATTAGAATGCAACAGCATAGCAAAAATGGTTTGTTTTTAGCTGAAAAATTTGAAGCTGATGGTTTAAAAACAGTATACCCTGGATTACAATCACATCCGTCTCATCAATTATTTAAAAAAATGATAAATACAGAATATGGTTTTGGTGGTATGCTAACCATTGATGTTGGCTCATTAGATAAAGCAAACCAACTTATGGAATTGATGCAACATAAAAACTTAGGCTATTTAGCTGTGAGCTTAGGGTTTTATAAAACATTATTTTCGGCTCCAGGCTCATCTACATCTTCTGAAATACCTGAAGATGAACAAAAAGAAATGGGTTTAACTGATGGCTTAATTCGATTTTCTATTGGATTGGATGCCGATATTGAACGTACTTATAAAATGATGCGAGCGTGCATGTTAGAAATTGGCGTTTTGTAGTTTTTAAATACTACTTTGTTAAAACCCTAACAAAGTAACACATAACTGAGGGTTTACAAAAAACTTGCTGATAAGTGCGCAAGGGATAGAAGCGGAAAGCCCGACCCTTTTGGTTGCGCCCAAATAATTATTACTTCTAAACTAAATTCCCTTAATACGTTCCCATAATGATTTAAATAACTCCCCTAGGCTTTCAAATTTAGGCTCGAAAGGTTTCATGTTTAACCTCTCAGCATCTTTATAAAGCAATAAACTAAATACTGAGGTGTTTGGGTTATTTTCATCTAAAAGCGGATAACGTAAATCGTTGTATTGGTAGTTATTATTTTCGAGTTTATAAATGCTGTAATACCCATTACTGAACCACGCTAAATCTTTAATATCTTTATAATCGGCGGGTGCTAAATCACGTTGTTTGACAACTTCTCTAAAGTTTAGAAATCTATTCTTAGTGTCAAATAATGAATAATCTGCGACGTAATAAGAAGTTTGAGTTTCTGCAATGGCATACCACAAAATATTATTTAGAATGGCAGGTTGGGTGCTAAATCGTGTTGCACTAATTTTACTATCAATTAAAGATTTTCTAAAAACAGAATCGATATATAATTTATTTCCTAGAGTAAATATCATGTATACAGAACTGATACCGATGCCTAGTTTTAACCAAAGTCTTCTTTTTACTGAAGTTCTTCTGAAAAACATTAAAACAATGATGCATATTAGAAAAGGGAGTGTATATAATGGATCTGCTACGGCGATATTGTTGAATGCTACCCGATAATTACTAAAAGGCGCAAATAATTGTGTGCCATAAGGTGTAAAACAATCTAGAATTGGATGCGTAAACAATGACCAAAAGAATAATGAAATCCAATCTTTTTGAGTTGTTACCGCTTCGTTCTTATATTTAAAGAATAATTTATAAATAAATTTACTCAACAAAAATTTTCCGAAAAAAGAAAAAATACTATTTAAAGTTCTACTTTCTTTATACTTTTCATATAACTTAAAGAAGAGCCAGCCAAAGACAAAAGCCCCAAAAACAGTAAACAAAATAGAATGCATAAACCCTCTGTGGAATAACATTGCATCAATTTCATTACCATAGAGCCAGCCTCCTACTAAAACGTCTAAATCTGGAATAGTACCACCAATAGCACCAAAGAGTAAAGCCTTATTTCCTATTTTCTTACCAAGAACAGCTTCTCCGCAAGCAGCACCTAATACAATTTGAGTTAATGAATCCATTCTATATAAAAATGAAACGCTAAAGTACACAAGTATTTCCATTTGCATACCTATTCTTAAAATCGTAACATTACGTAACAAAAAAATCTAAATGAAAGACGACGATAATATCTCTGAGTTTAAAGCAGATAATCAAAATATAATTGAAAACAAAGAACTTAATTTTATCGAAGCTATGATTCCTGTAGTGGTATTAATGGGATTATTGGCTTATAATATATTTTTTGTTGAAGATCAAGAATGGTTTGGCACCTATACAAATCAAATTATCTTAATTATTGGAGCTGGTGTAGCAGCAGTTGTAGGTTTTTTTAATAAAGTGCCCTATAACATTATGCTTTCTGAAATATGGGAAAACTTAAAAAGTGTTTTTACACCTATACTTATTTTACTTTTAGTTGGTGCATTAGCAGGTACTTGGCTAGTTAGTGGTGTTATTCCTGCCATGATTTATTATGGTTTACAGGTATTAAGTCCAAATATTTTTTTACCAACATGCGTTATCATTTGCTCTATTATTTCTATAGCTACTGGAAGCTCTTGGACAACATCTGCAACCGTTGGCATTGCGCTAATTGGTATTGGTAGTGCTTTAGGAATAAACACAGGAATGATTGCTGGGGCTGTGATCTCTGGAGCATATTTTGGAGATAAAATGTCGCCTCTAAGTGATACAACAAACCTTGCGCCAGCAATTGCTGGCACAGATTTGTTTACACACATACGCTATATGACCATTACAACCGTACCCACAATTTTAATAACACTAGTTGTCTTTACAATATTAAGCGTTACAAGCGAAACCTCTGGAAGTGTAGACATTACTAATTTATTAAGTTCCATTAAATCTACATTTAACATTACGCCTTGGTTATTTTTAGTTCCGCTAGCAGTAATTTTACTCATATTATTAAAAACCAAACCTCTGATAGCGTTGATCTCTGGTATTATCTTCGCTATTGCTTTTGCTTTTATTTTTCAACCAGAAGTACTTTTAAGTTTAACAAATTCAAAACTTAACTCAATCACAACTGCTATTTTAACAGATACACAAATTGCTACAGATAATGATAAACTAAACGAATTATTTTCGTCTGGAGGAATGAATGGTATGCTTTGGACAATCTACCTTATTATCTGCGCTATGGTTTTTGGAGGATTTATGGATGGCATAGGTGCCCTAGCAAGAATAACAAAGGCACTACTCTCTATAGCATCTTCTGTTTTTGGTTTATTTGCAAGTACAGTAATAAGTTGTTTTGGTTTAAATGTAATTGCTTCAGATCAATATTTGGCTATTGTAATTCCAGGAAAAATGTTTAAAAAAGCTTTTGACGATAAAGGTTTAGCCCCAGAAAACTTGAGTAGAACGCTTGAAGACTCAGGAACAGTAACTTCTGTACTAATCCCTTGGAATGGATGTGGTGCTTATCAATCTAGTGTCTTAGGTGTTGGTGTTGGCGAATATTTATTCTACGCCATTTTTAATTGGTTAAGTCCGTTTACCACCTTATTATTCGCTGCATTTTCAATTAAAATTAGACAAATCACTTCAAAACAGAGTTAACTCTCTCATTCTCAATGAGCATAAATAAATACTATTAATCAATAAGTATTTAAAATTTTATGAGGTTTATTTTTCTTTAGTTGGTAGCTATTTTTGCCAACTGAAAAACGAATCTTAATTATAAAATTTTAAATAAAATGGCATTAGTAGGAAAAAAATTTCCAGATTTAAACGTTGACGCAATGAATGATATGGGCGATACTTTTAAAGTAAACGTTCTTGAAGAAGCAGTTAACAACAAGAAAAAAGTAGTATTGTTTTGGTACCCAAAAGATTTCACTTTTGTGTGTCCAACAGAATTACATGCATTTCAAGCAGCTTTAGGCGAGTTTGAAAAAAGAAACACCATTGTAATTGGTGCTTCTTGTGATACTCCTGAAGTACATTTTGCATGGTTAAGTACTGCAAAAGATAACGGTGGTATTGAAGGTGTTACGTATCCAATTCTTGCTGATAGCAACAGAAACTTATCTAGCATTTTAGGGATTTTAGATATCACTAACGAAACTTACGACGAAGAAACAGGAACTGTTCAAGTTGAAGGCGATAACGTAACTTACAGAGCTACTTACATTATTGATGAAGATGGTGTCGTACAACACGAAAGCATTAACAACATGCCTTTGGGTAGAAATGTGCAAGAGTATTTACGCTTAGTAGATGCTTTAACTCATGTTCAAGAAAAAGGCGAAGTTTGTCCAGCAAACTGGGAAGAAGGTAAACAAGCAATGGATGCGAATTCAAAAGCTACTGCTGAGTATTTAGCAGCTCATGCTAACTAAAAGTAGAAATACCAAATTATAAAATCCAAATTCCAAAAAGCGGCATTGCGAAACTTTGGAATTTGGAATTTTAATATTGAAAAATTCAAACATTATGGTAAAAGAATTAGATCAAGATAATTTACAAAGCTTAGTTTCAGATAACGACACAGTTGTTGTACAATATTCTGCAACTTGGTGTGGTAACTGCCGTATCATGAAACCGAAAGTAAAAAAGTTAGCTTCAGAGTTAGAAGATGTTACTTTTATTATCGCTGATGCTGAAAAGTTTCCAGAAAGCAGAAAGTTAGCAACAGTTGATAATTTACCAACTTTTGCTACTTTTAAAAACGGAGCATTTGTAAACCAAGTGCAGACCAATAAATTTGACGTTTTAAAAGATTTAGTAAATGAAGTTACCAGTAATTAAACATTTAACGCAGTTTATTGAAGACAACGACGAAGATTTTGTTGTTGAAACTATTGAAACTTTAGAAGCCTTAACAGAAGTACCTTCTCTAAAAGATGAAGAATTAGATGTTATAGGCGAATTAATATCGAACATGTACGGTGCCGTTGAAGTGTATAAAATGACAAAATCGGGAACACCTAAAAAAGAAGCTTTAAATAGTTTTATGGGACGTGTTATGGGCTCAATTGACAAATAATAGAAAAAGAAAAATTGTATTATAACAATAAACCATTTTGTGAAAGCAAAGTGGTTTTTTTATGATATTTTAATTCAATCAATACCCTATTTCTTTTTAAATTAATGTAAAAATAGAATGATGATTTTTTTAGAAACACCAAAATTACACACCCTTCAATACCTTTTTTAATTCCGTATAAGCAACTTGCTCCATGTTGTCGTATTCTCCATCAGCAAAAGCCATAAGCTTAATATCAGCAAATAAATCAGCTAAATCATTACGGTAATAATCATGAGTTTTAACACCTTCAATTATCTTTTGTATGCACTCATAATCACTATCCTTTTTAAATTGTTCCAAAATACGAGTGTATGTATCTTTATCAACACGACTTAAAATATATTCATTTTCTTTCCAAGAAGCATTCAAATCTAAATGAGACACATAAATTAAAATGTAAGCCAACAATTCATCCCTTGTCCATGTATTAGGTTTTGTTGTATCTCCTGAAGTTAATGCGCCATACTCTGTCCATGAACCATCATAAACCGAAACATTTTTGTAACCCGATAGTTCTGCTCCCAATGCCAAAACACAAGCTGTAATACCGGAGCCACATGAAAAAATAATATCTTCATCCTTTTCAGCTACCATATAAAACGCCTTAGCTAAATCTTTTTTAGACTTTAATACGCCACCCTCAAGCAAATCAGTATAAGGCAAATTAACCGAATTTGGAATAGCACCTCTTCGTAAACCCTCTCTGGGTTCTGGCACATTACAATTAAAACGCGATGAAGAACGCGCATCAATTATTTTATGGGTTTCATTTGTTGATGCATTCTCAATATCCTCAAAAAATTTCATGAAATTTGGTTGCAAGTTTGCTATAAAATTACCTTCGTCCCCATCATAAGGCTTCATGTATTCGGTAATATATCCAGCTTTTAACCATTCAGGAAATCCACCATCCAAAACTGCAACATTTTCAAACCCAAAAGCCTTAAATAAATACCAAACTCTAGCGCTAGAATAAATTCCTTTATCATCATAAACAACAATTGCACTATGCTGGTTAATTCCTAATTTCCTAGCTTCTTTTTGAAATTGAACTTTAGAAGGGAAAGCACTTGGAAATTCATTTGATGTATCACTAAACTTCTGCTTAATATCAAAAAATCGTGCATTAGGAATTTGTTGAGACATTGCATCAAACGCTTTTGCAATGGTGCCATCTAACACTACAAGATTATCAGCTTCTAAATGTTCATGAAGCCATTCTACAGAAACTGTAGAAGATGTTAAGTTTATTGTTGAACTCATTTTAAAATATTTTTATAACTCTTAATTATTTGGGCATTACCCAAGGGTCGGGCTTTCAGTTGCAAGTCCTCGCACCTCCTTCGTCGGGGTGTGGGCTTTTATTCATGCATCTCTATTCTTTTATTATTGAATTCATGAACATAAATGTTTCTCTGCAATCCCTAACGCACTTGTCCCCCAAGACCATCACTATCATCTATTTCATGTCTTTTTGTTTCTCCCCATAAATGATAAACAGTCATTACTCTTTTATCATCACTTAACACTATAAAACCAACCCTTTGTGATGCCGCATTAGTATCAGAATTTACCAAGACCATACCATCTGTATCAAATTCATAAACAGTAAAATTGGCATCAATATACCTAGGAAATACTTTAACAAATTCATCCTTAATTTCAGTAGACTTAAAACCTGTTATAGTAGGCTTAAATAAAAGTTTGCCATTATCTTCCCAAGATACTAAACCTTCTTCTGTATATTTTTTCTTTATAAATATTCCATCCATTCTGCTTAGCAAAAGATAGAATGTTTGAAATTTCATAACTACCCTTTTCTCTTTTAAAATGAACTATTTTGTAACCATATCTTCCTTGAAAATCTCCTTCCAAAGAAACAATATTGTCAGTATCAAACTCTTCCCAAAAATTAGCAGGATTCATTTTACTACATGTACAAAAGCTAAAAAAAGCAGAATACATATACAGTTGATAAATTTCATTTTCTATTTCACAGCATCATAGTTATCATCCCACTCTTTCGGTTTTGGGTCATGAAGCTTATCTAAAGATTTGGCAACAATCATAGAAACCGTAGCGTCTCCTGTTACATTTACAACGGTTCTGCACATATCTAAAGGTCTATCTACCGCAAATATAAGTGCCAACCCAATAGGTAATAATTCAGCAGGAAAACCAATAGATTCTAATACAATTACCAGCATTACCATACCCGCACTTGGTACAGCAGCACTTCCTATTGAAGCCAATAAAGCTGTAAGCACAATAACCAATTGATTGGTAAAAGTTAAACCTTCAGGCCAAATAACCTGCATAATAAATACTGCAGCAATACCTTGATATAAACTCGTGCCATCCATATTTACTGTTGCTCCAACAGGCAATACAAAACCAGAAACTTCTTTATCTACACCCAAATGCTCCTCAACACGTTCCATAGTTACTGGAAGTGTTGCAGCACTACTACTTGTAGAAAATGCTAATAGCTGCGCAGGACTTATTTGCTTCAAAAACCACATGGGCGATTTTTTGGTATACACGCTTACCAAAATTAAATAGAAACCAATCATTAAAATTAATCCACCAACAACACAAAATGCGTAGTAGAGTAGCTTAATTAAAATTTCAACATCATCAAAAGCAATAATAACATTTGCTAATAAAGCAAAAACAGCATAAGGTGCGAAAAGCATTATTAAATCTACCATTTTCATGACAACTTCGTTTAATGAATCAAAGAATTTCACTAATGGTTTTGCCTTTTTATCTCCAATTAACAATAAACAAATGCCAACAAAAATGGCAAAAAATATCACTTGAAGCATAGAAGCTTCTGCAAACGATTTAAAAATATTACTCGGAAAAATATCTACTAATGCTTGTAATGGACCAGCTTCTTTTTGTGCAGAGGCTTTCACTAATTTATCGGTAATTCCAGCATCATTTTCATATTTCAACTTAATTTTTTCTATGGTATCTTGCGGCATTCCGTTTCCTGGTTTAACTATGTTTACAATACTTAAACCAATTACTATAGCTACTAAAGTTGTAGAAATATAAATACCAATAGTGCGGAGCCCCATCTCTTTTATTTTAGAAATATCTTTTAAATCTGAAATCCCTTTTATTAAGGATGCCAAGATTAATGGTACTGCAATTAATTTTAAAAGATTGATAAATATGGTTCCAAAAGGTGCAATCCAGTTGGTTACAAAACCTTTCCCACCATCAACTGTATTCATAATAAAACCAAAAATGATTCCTAGAATCATTCCAATAATAATCTTCCAATGTAATGCTAGTTTTTTCATAAATAATGGCTATCCTAACCTCCCAAAAATAGAGGAATTGTTACGTTTTAAAATTTTTAAATCTTAGTTTTTAACTCTGAACAAGATAGCTATTTTATGTATTAACACGCAAATTGAATTTATCTTGAACGCATCTTCAAAAAAATATAAAAATCATAGAATTATTTTCAAAAATAACTCTACAAGTTAGTCTCAAAAAACAGCACATTATAAAATGTTCTTTGGAATAATTTTGCGCGTCCATGTTTTTAATCGCTTGTAATTACTTACCTCAGAATCTGGATTATACTCCAGAGTAGTTTCCCATGAATTCCCTGGGCTAAATTCTATATTCAAACCCTTTAAAACACCTTTTGAGACTTTACGAGAGTTTACCACAACAAAGCATTCAGTATTTAAATTTGCGCTTCTAGGGTCTAGATTAAATGTACCTATAACAGTTGTTTTCCCATCAATTACCATGGTTTTCGCATGCAAACCAAAAATTGGTTTATGCTCTAGTGTTTCTTGTAATTCGCCAGTCATTATTTTAGTACGTTCTTCGGCATCTGGCCTAAACTCGAATATACGAACTCCAGTTTCCAATAGTTCTTCTCTATTTTTTTGATAACCACTAAAAGCTTCTATGTTATCAGTAGACGCTAAACTATTGGTAAGAATTCTGATGTTTACACCACGATTTACGGCATCTTCAAATAATGTTCTACTATCTTTTGTAGTTATTAAATAAGGAGTTTGTATATCGATAGACGATTTTGCGTTCTTTACCAAATCAATCAAAGCACTTGTTGAAATACCTCCGCCTAATAAAAAATTATCGCCATCGTTTTTCCCAGGGTTATCTGAAATAAAATCCACATTATCTAACCAAACTAACTCGCCAGAAGCTTTAATTTCATTAAACACCTCTGGTAAATTTTTAATTCGCTCCCTTACTTCAGGCCAAAAATTATCTGGATTACAGGCATATTCATGCAATTTCTTAAATCTGTTTTCTGGATATAACCTCTCAGGATCTTCTCCAACAACCTCAACTACGGTTTTACTTAAATCACTATTCCAAAAATCATTAAACGATTTTTTTACAGTTTTTGATGTTTTACCTAAAAGTAAAATATCTCTATCTCTAAAATTATATTCATGGCTATAATCAAAATACTCATTGGCTATATTTCTGCCACCAGTAATTACCACTTTATCATCAACTATAAAGGTTTTATTGTGCATGCGCTGGTTAGCATCCCGGAAATCTGTAGCAAACTTTCCAATTTTTTGAATAATATTCTTGCCTAAATTAACACCTGGATTATAAATTTTAACTTCAATATTTTTGTGAGAATTAAAGGTTAAAATATCTTCCACATCAGCATCTACCATAATATCATCTACAATTATTCGTACTTTAACACCGCGGTCTGCTGCACGAACCAGATAATCGCAAGCAATAAGCCCTACATTATCTGTTGAAAAAATAAAGTACTGAATATCGATTGTTTTTTCAGCATACTCACTTAACCATGCTCTAGCTATCATCGCGTTACTACCATCTTCTAAAACATAAACTCCAGTTTTAGTTTGCATGGTATCAGCTATATCTTCTAGCTCCTTAGTTAATGTTACACTAGTATCTCTATTCATTTGATTGCAATAATTAGTTTCTGAAGTTTGGGCTTTGTTTTCTTTACAGGATGTTAAGATGAGTAAAATTAAAATGAAACCTATTTTTAAAGTTTTAATTTGGTTCATGAAATTCTTGTTTTCTTGTAGAAATAGTGCATATTTTATTTGTTATATATGCATATTGACAGTAGTTTTTATTCTCATAAGTACTATATTATTCTGTATTTTGCAATCATTTTTTCAATTTGAAGTCTATGTCTTAAAACATGAACGATTGCGTGTTCAGTAATAGCTTCTAAATCGTAAGTTGTCCAAGAAGTTTTTATTATAGTTTTCATTAATTCATCATAGGTCAAATGCCATTTGTCTTCAAAAGTTTCAACAGTATATTCAAACATTATTTCAAGTTCAGATATTCCTTCTTCAGTTTTTTTAATTTCTATTTTTGGAACAACATAATTATTCCCAAACCTATTTCTAATATGATTCGCATAAACATATCCTGAATTAATAATATGTAAAACTATATTCTTTACTGATTGAAAGTCAACGTCAGTTTTTTTATTATATGTTTTTTGAAATTCAGCGTCAGGAATCTGCAAGAGTAAGTCTTTTAATTCGTTTAGAGCTTTTTCGTATTCGTCAGTTAAAGCTCCAATGGCTCCTTTCCTATATGTTTTATTCATTTGGTTTCTTGTTTCCTTTTGGTTTTGTATAGGATTAGTTGCGTGGTTTAAGTAACTAATTTAGCAAATACAAACCGAATAGAAAATAGACTGCACCCCAAACATTAGACAAATTTATAATTAATTTTGTACGTTTTTGGTAGTAGTTTTTTCTTTTTTATATTTTTCTAAATCTTCAACAAATTCCTTTAGTTTTATTTCAAACTTTCTTTTTGTCATACTTATAGAAGCAAATTCACTCGAATCATCATTCCAATTTTCAGGGAATTCAGTTGATGCCTTGATTTCATAAATTCCTTGTCCTTTTTTTCTTTGTCCCTCAAATTGAGGGTCAACAATAAAACATAGATAAAAGAAAATATTTTGGTCGAATTTGAATTGAACTTTCCAATGTTCATCATCCCACCATTCTCCGCTTTCATCAATTAGTACTATTTCCCAATTTTTCTTGTCGAGTTTCTGCTCAATTTGATATTTGTATCCAGATTTTCTCAATTAACTATTAGTTGAAATTATCAAATTCGGTTTTTCTCCAACTTCTATTTTTCTATAATTAACAAAAGCTCCACATTCCAAAATTGCGTTCAATAATTGGGGTGCATTCTCTTTCAGGTATTTTCCGTTGTCAATTTGTAAAATAGTTGGTTCGTCAGTCAGTTCGTCTACACAGTCAATCCATGCATTCATATTGTCTCCATAATAATCTGGAAAGTTCATTTCTTTCTTAAATTCAGAGTGGAATGTCTTCCAATTCTTTAATCTTTTTCCTTTAATTCTGAATGTTTGCATTTCGTTCCTCTAATTACTACCAACTTGTTATATAGTAACTTTTATTACTCATATCCCGCAAATAAATCAGAATATAGCAACTATTTTGTTACTGTTATCCGTAAAGATAATTAATCTTTCTTATAAAAAATATGTGCTGAAATACAAAAAGTTAATCTAAAAGAAAGGCTTTAGCAGATAGTTTAGCCCCGATTGCAGCGGCATCCTTTTTAAAACCTAAAACTGACTAGAACTTTAGTTTGGAACTAGAATTTAACAGATTGCCACGTCACTCACTCCTCGCCATAACGTTTTAAAAAGATATAGCGGAAAGCGGGAAATAGCTCCTAAAAAATTAAGAATATATTTTATTAATTAAATAGAAATCGGCAATTACCAATGCTGCCATGGCTTCTACGATAGGTACGGCGCGAGGCACAACGCATGGGTCGTGACGCCCTTTACCCTGCATTTCTACAGTATTGCCATTTTTATCGATGGTTTCGTATTTCTGGATAAGGGTTGCTACGGGTTTAAATGATACATTAAAATAAATGTCCATTCCGTTGCTAATACCACCTTGAATACCACCAGAATAGTTGGTTTTTGTAGAACCATCATTATTAAAGGAATCGTTATGGTCGCTTCCATACATGGTACTGCCGTGGAATCCACTACCGTACTCAAAACCTTTAACGGCGTTTATGGATAGCATGGCTTTACCTAATTCGGCATGTAATTTATCGAAAACTGGCTCGCCTAAACCTACTGGCACATTTTTGATAACACAGCTTACAATTCCTCCTACGGTATCGCCTTTACTACGTACTTCTTTAATATAGGTTTCCATATTTGCTGCCATGTCTTGATCAGGGCAGCGCACAATATTAGATTCAATTTTTGTGAGGTCTAATTCAGTATACGGCTTGTTTAGTTTCATGTTACCAACACCAGAAACGTAAGCATAAATTTCTATATTTTTAAGCATTTGTTTTGCTACAGCACCTGCTACTACCCGACATGCGGTTTCGCGTGCAGAACTACGCCCACCACCTCGGTAATCTCTTATGCCGTATTTTTTATCATAGGTATAATCGGCATGACTTGGGCGGTAACTATCTTTTATATGCGAATAATCGTGAGATTTTTGGTTGGTATTTTCTATTACGAAACCTATTGAAGTCCCGGTTGTTACACCTTCAAAAATGCCTGAATAAAACTTTACGGCATCTGGTTCTTTACGTTGTGTAACAATTGCAGATTGTCCTGGTTTTCTTCGGTTTAATTCATTTTGAATTTCGTCTAAATCTAATTTTATACCAGACGGACAACCATCTATAACACCACCTAATGCAGGT
The DNA here is from genome assembly GCF_055808955.1 of Jejuia sp. G7-7. Classification (NCBI taxonomy): domain Bacteria; kingdom Pseudomonadati; phylum Bacteroidota; class Flavobacteriia; order Flavobacteriales; family Flavobacteriaceae; genus Jejuia; species Jejuia sp. G7-7. The sequence goes on along the minus strand of NZ_JBVVSZ010000001.1, from coordinate 481,947 downwards.
CCGTGAGATTCGCCGTAAGTTGTTAAATTGAATAGTTTTCCGAAGGAGTTTCCAGCCATTTTTTTAATTTTTTGCTAAAATAAACTATCGTCTTGAATTACGCTAATTTTGAATGAAATCTAACATAAGGTTTTTATGATAAATAATTTTTTTTAATTCGAAAAAGAGGTTTAAAGTTTTTCTCGCAAAGGCCAAAGAATTTTTGGGGTTAAATATTTAAGAAAAGATGAAGGTTTTTATATTCATATAAAAACTGACCGAAACAGTTTAAAAAATAATTTAGACTGCGAACTATAAAAGTGCCTCTTTTAAAATTGTAATAGGATGCTTTGCCACTCTACCTGTTCCATCTTTTATTTGATGTCTACAACTTGTTCCGTTTGCAGCAATAATTGTTTCTATTGAAGCTTTTCGTACTGCAGGAAACAAGGTTTGCTCTCCTATTTGCATACTGACTTGGTAATGTTCTTTTTCGTAACCAAAACTCCCTGCCATACCACAACAACCACTCGGAATTATGGTAACTTTATAATTCTTTGGAAGATTTAAAACCGAAAAACTTGAAAGCTGATTACGCATCGCTTTTTGATGGCAATGCCCGTGAAACTTAATGCTTTTTGATTCTAAAGTAAATTGTTCTGGTTTTATGTTGCCTAATTCAATTTCACTTTGGATAAATTCTTCAATTAAATAGGTGTGTTTTGCTATTTTTTCTGCGGCAGTTTTATCATCTGCTAATTTTAGATATTCGTCTTTAAAAGTTAAAATAGCAGAAGGTTCTATGCCTATTAATGGTGTCTCTTTTGAAATTTTATTTTTGAATATTGAAACATTTTTATTAGCTAATTTTTTTGCTTGTTCTAGTAATCCCTTTGATAAAAATGCACGACCAGATTCAGAAGAGTTCAGTACTATTATTTTATAATTTAGGGCTTTTAAAAGCTCTAAAGTATCAATACCGATTTTGGTGTCTAAAAAATTTAAGAACTCATCATTAAACAAATATATCTCTTTTAAAAAATTAACTTTAACCAACTGATTATGTTTTATTTGAATGTATTTATTTAAACTTTTATTTGAAATTAAAGGCAAATTTCTTTCTTTGGCTATACCGAATGATTTTTTTAAAATTGAAGATGTTAATCGGTTAGAAAACACAAAGTTTGCTAATACCGTAAATTTACTGCCAATAATATTTAATTTGTTATTATTAGCAAATAATTTAGTACGCATAGACACGCCATTTTCTTTCTGATATTGGTATTGAAATTCGGCTTTTAAGCTCGCCACATCTACACTACTTGGGCATTCGCTAGCACATGCTTTACAACTCAAACACAAATCGAAAACTTCTTTTAATTCTGAATGGTTGAATTTATTTTTTTTATCTGATTGAGTCAAAAACTCACGTAATGCATTTGCTCTTGCTCGTGTTGTATCTTTCTCATTTCTAGTAGCACGATAACTTGGACACATAGTACCTCCAAATTCTGGTAATTTTCTACAATCTCCAGATCCATTACACTTTTCTGTTTCTCGTAATATACCTTCTGATTTTGAAAAATCTAATAGGGTTTCAATCTCAGGTTCTATCCTATCTGTTTCATAACGTAATGATTTATCCATTGGCAAGGCATCTACAATTTTACCTGGATTGAAAATATTATTAGGATCAAAAGTATTTTTTATTCTTCTTAATAATTGATAATTTTTATCTCCAATCATTAACGGAATAAATTCGGCTCGCACAATACCATCACCATGTTCTCCACTAAAAGAACCGTTGTATTTCTTTACTAAATGCGCTACATCAGTTGTGATTTCTCTAAATAAAACCACATCCTGTTTTTGCTTTAAATCTAAAATAGGTCGCAAATGAATTTCCCCAGCACCTGCATGCGCATAATACACCGCATTTTGATTGTAAGATGTCATTAACTGCGTGAATTCTGAGATATAATCTGCCAAATCATTCAAAACCACAGCCGTATCTTCAATACAAGCAACTGCTTTTTTATCGCCTATCATATTTCCTAACAAGCCTAAACCTGCACTTCTTAGATTATTTGCTTTATCAATATCTTTCCCTGCTAGTACAGGTGTTGCATAACTTAAACTTGAATTTTGTAACGTTTTGATTAACGCGTCAGTTTGCGCTTTGGCATCTTCAAGTGTTTTAGATTTTATTTCACACATTAAGATAGCCATAGGGTCTTCAACCAAAAACTGTCTGTTTTCTTCTTGGGTTTTATTGCGTTTTGTACAATCTAGAATAGTTTTATCCATCATTTCGCAGGTGTACAAATTATGTTTCATAACTGGAACAACCGCTTTTAAACAGTTTTCAACACTATTAAAGTGCGCTGCTACCATCATACTATGTTCTGGTGGTAAATCGTCTAATAGCAACGTAATTTGTGTTGTAAACGCCAACGTGCCCTCGCTACCAGATAACAATTTACACATGTTGAATTTTTCTGAACTGTCTGAAAGAATATCAGCTTTAATCAACTCGTCAATAGCATACCCCGTATTTCTTCTATGAATTTCTGGTTTGGGAAAATTTGCTGTGATTTCATTTTGAACTTCTTTAGGCTTTAATTCTTCATAAATAGATTTATAAATTTCACCCTCTAAAGTATCTAACTTTGTTTTTTTTAAAAATTCTTCTGAAGACATACTTTTAAAAACAGCTTCACTTCCATCACTTAAAACCGTTTTTAATTCTAAAACCTTATCTCGTGTAACGCCGTACTGAATTGAAGTTGTTCCTGAAGAGTTATTACCAACCATCCCTCCTATCATACAACGGTTTGATGTTGATGTATTTGGCCCAAAAAACAAACCAAACGGTTTTAAGTAATTATTCAATTCATCCCTAACTACTCCTGGTTGAACAGTTACAGTTTTTTGGTTCTGATTAAAACTTAGAATTTTCGTAAAATATTTTGAAACATCAACAACAATACCTTCACCCACACATTGACCTGCTAAAGAAGTTCCAGCAGTTCTAGGAATTAATGAAGTTTTATGAGCCTTTGCATATTTGATTAATTCTTCTAAATCTTCACTATTTTTTGGATATGCTACCGCTTTTGGCAGAATTCTATAGACTGATGCATCTGTGGCATATAATGATTTCATTAAATCATCATAAAACAATTCTCCTGATAGCACTGACTTTAAGATACTTAGATGCTTATTTGTTTGCATTTACATCAAATTCATTTAAAAGTTAAATATAAATACATTTTTGGCTTTATTTTTGCAAAGTTATCCAGAATAATAAACATGGTCTTTTTAAACAAATAGACCGTATATTAATTGAAACTAAAATTTAAAAACTTATGAAAAAATTATTTTTATTAGCAATTGCCATAGTTGGCTTTTCTTTTACCTCAAATGCTCAAGACATTTCTAAAAATGCAATTGGTTTGCGTTTAGGAGATAGTGATGGTTTTGGGGCTGAAATATCTTATCAACGTGCATTGGGTGATAACAATCGTCTAGAGGCAGATTTAGGCATTAGATCCGGTAGAGGTTATGATGGTTTTAAACTAGCTGGTTTATACCAATGGGTATGGGTACTTGAAGGTAATTTCAACTGGTACGCTGGTGTTGGTGGCGGCCTTGGCTCTTATAGCTTTGATAGCTTGGCAGATGATGAAACCTTCTTTTTTGCAGCAGGGGATATTGGTATAGAATATAATTTTGATATTCCATTACAATTATCTCTAGATGCCAGACCTGAATTAGGATTTGGAGATTTTAGAAATGATTTAGATTTTGATATCGCTTTAGGTATCCGTTACCAATTTTAATTTAAATAAATTTTATAATATTATAGAAAAGCACCTTTTTTGGGTGCTTTTTCTTTTTAAAAGATATGAAAGTGGTTTATATTTGATTGAGAATTAATGAAAAAAATGAATAAAACTATAAAGTGGGGTATTATTGGTTGTGGAGATGTAACAGAAATAAAAAGTGGCCCCGCATATCAACAAACAGATGGTTTTGAAATTGTAGCAGTAATGCGACGTAATTTAGATAAAGCCAAAGATTATGCTAATAGACATAACATCCAAACATTTTACAATGATGCAGATGCGTTAATTAATGATAAAAATGTTGATGCTATTTACATTGCTACTCCCCCAAATAGCCATAAAGAGTATGCTATAAAAGTTGCTAAGGCTGGTAAACTTTGTTGTATTGAAAAACCTATAACTCCAAATTATGAAGATAGTTTAGCTATTTTAAATGCTTTTGAAGCTAAAAACATTCCTCTGTTTGTTGCCTACTACCGAAGATCTTTACCTCGGTTTTTAAAAGTAAAATCTTGGGTTGATGAGGGTAAAATTGGAGAAGTAAGACATATTAACTGGACATTTTGCAAACCTCCAAGCGATAAAGATTTAGCAAAAACATATAATTGGAGAACAGATTACAAAATTGCACCTGGTGGCTATTTTGACGATTTGGCAAGTCACGGTTTAGACTTATTTGCTTTCTTTTTAGGAGATTTTGAAAATGCCCAAGGCATATGTAAAAATCAACAAAATCTTTATGATGCTTATGATGCAATTACAGCATCTTGGATTCATAAAAATAATATAACAGGCTCTGGAACTTGGAACTTTGGAAGCAATGATCGTATAGATGATGTTACCATTATTGGTAGCAAGGGGCAGATTCGATTTTCTATATTTTTAGAAAACCCCATTCATTTAAAAACAAATTCAGAAGAAAAAGAACTTTTTATTGAGAACCCAAAACACGTTCAACTGTATCATGTAAATAATATGCGGGATGAATTAATTTTAAATAATTCCAAACATCCGTCTTCAGGAAAAACTGCAACTCACACCAGTTGGATAATGGATAAAATTTTGGGTAAAGTTTAACTTGTCCTTAAAGTTTTCGTAATGAATTTCTCTTTAGAATAATTTTTATTATGACTGAAATTCATTTTTAATATCTTCACAGAAATAAACTCATATTATGAAGCTTCGTTACTTTTTTGTACTTTTTTTAGGAATAACAATAATATCTAGTTGTAAATCAAAATCATCTGAAACTAAAGAAAAGCTCAAAGTCTTAATTCTTGATGGTGAAAACAATCATGGAATTTGGCCAAAAAGCACGTTCATGATGAAAGATTATCTAGAGCAAACAGGATTATTTGACGTTGAAATTGCACGAAAAAAATACACTTGGATAGGCCCACATTATAATAAAGTAAAAGGTGTTGATGATATTAACGAATTGCTAACGCTTTATCCTTTAAGCGATGGTGTAACTAGAACACCTGTAGATTCTACAAAATTTGACCCAGATTTTAATCCAGATTTTAAAAATTATGATGTGGTGGTTAATAATTTGGGGTGGAAATCTTCTGAATGGCCAGAAGCCACAAAACAAAATTTTGAAAGTTATATAAAAAACGGAGGTGGTTTAGTACTTGTTCATGCTGCAAATAATGCTTGGGGAGACTGGAATGAATACAACAAAATGATTGGTCTTGGTGCTTGGGGTGGTAGAGACGCTAAAACTGGACCTTATGTGTTTTACAATGAAAATGGAGAAATAGAACGAGACCCTTCTGAAGGTATTTGTGCGTCTCACGGTAAACAATATGAATTTCAAATTCAAACCAGAGCACAAGAACATCCTATTATGAAAGGCTTGCCAAAAAAATGGTTACATACCAAAGATGAACTTTACGACCGCATGAGAGGTCCTGGAGAAAACATGACAATTTTAGCAACTGCTTACTCTGATACTTTGCATAATGCGCCACCATGGAAAAAAGATGTTAAAGGTACGGGAAGACATGAGCCTATGTTGATTGCCGTTGATTATGGAAAAGGACGTGTGTTTCATTCTGCTTTAGGGCATATGGATTATTCTATGGAATGTATTGGTTTTATAACAACTCTTCAAAGAGGTGCTGAATGGGCTGCTACTGGCAATGTTACGCAACCTATTCCTGAAAATTTCCCAACAGCTGATAAATCGAGTGCTATAAATTGGGCATTAGCAATACAAGAATAAAGGTTCTACATGAAAATACATTTATTTCTATTATTGATTTGCATGAGCTTAACTATTAGTTGTAAATCTCATACTAGCGCTTCAAATCAAAGTACAAAAACCAAACTAAAAGTTTTAATAATGGATGGTGAAAACAACCATGCCATTTGGCCAAAGAGCACGTTGATGCTTAAAGACTATTTAGAGAAAACTGGACTTTTTAAAGTTGATGTTACTCGAAAAGTATACACTTGGAAGGGCGAAAATCTTATTGAAAAGTTTCCGTTACCATCTCCAATAAAAACAACACCTGTTAAAGAACCAAAGTTTGACCCTAATTTTAAACCAAACTTTAACAACTACGATTTAGTTGTATCTAACCTAGGTTGGAAAGCCTCTAATTTACCAGATGATACTAAAGCAGATTTTGAAAAATACATGGCTAATGGCGGCGGGCTTGTGGTAATTCATGCCGCAGACAACTCTTGGGGTGATTGGGATGAATTTAATAAAATGATTGGTCTTGGTGGCTGGGGTGGCAGAAGTGCTCAAACTGGTCCTTACGTTTTTTACAATACTGAAAATAAAGTTGAACGCGACCCCTCAAAAGGTAACTGTGGCCAACACGGAAAGCAAAGTGAATTTGTTTTAACAACAAGAGCTCCTGAACACCCAATAATGAAAGGTTTACCAAAGGAGTGGTTGCATGCAAAAGATGAATTATACGAAAAACTGAGAGGTCCTGCCGAAAACATGACTATTCTTGCTACTTCTTATTCAGATAAAAAAGATGACAAAAAACGTACTGGAAGACACGAACCTATGTTAATGACAATTAATTATCAAAAAGGGCGTGTGTTTCATACCACTTTAGGGCATATGGATTATTCTATGGAATGTGTAGGGTTTATTACAACGTTTCAACGCGGTGCAGAATGGGCTGCTACTGGCAATGTGTTACAAGAAATTCCGAGTGATTTCCCAAATTCTGAAAAAATAAGTATTAGAAAATGGTTGCCTTAAAACGTATTACTTGTTCTAAGCAAGAAATAAATAAATTTCTTTAACTATACATCTCCCAAACACAACTTTATTTTGATATGAAACTTATTTGCCTTATTTAAGTTTCACATCAAAACTCATTAACTCATATACGTAACAAATACTCTATTTAATCTTATTTAACATTCCTTTTTATAATTATATCAAGATAGAATTGTAAATTTATGGCGACTAATTTTAAATAAATATTTATCAATCACTAAAATCATGAAGACTAGAAACTTTAAGCTATTGAAAACAATTACAGTTGTTTTAATGGCATTATTCCTTTTACCAAATCAATTAGACGCTCAAAACAAAAGAAAAGACAAAAAAAAGAAGAGTAAAACTGAAGCTGCTGCACCAGCAAAAAAAGCACCAAAGAAAAAAACTATAGCTTCACTTGTAAAATCTAGCAAAGAAATAAAAGGGCTTTTTACATTGTATCAAGATACAATTACTGGTTCACTAAAAATGCTTATCTCTGAAAATGATTTGGATAAAGAATTTATTCATTTTGCGCAAATAGCTGATGGTGTAATGGATGCTGGCAGATTGAACAGAGGATCTTATGGATCTTCTCAAGTATTTAAAATCAATAAGCATTTCAATAAGATTGAATTTATTAAACAAAATACTTCGTTTTATTTTGATCCTGACAATGCCATTTCAAAAGCTAAAAATGCTAACATATCAAACGGAAATATTGCAAGTTTAAAAATTGAAGCTTCTGATAGTAAAAAAGGCTTGTACTTGATTAAAGCCGACGATTTATTCCTCAAAGAAACTTTTGGTCAACTAAAACCCTCAAGATATCCTGGAATGTCTCCTACAGCTTTTACTTTAGGGAATTTAGATAAAAATAAAACTAAGCTGAACTCAGTTAAAAATTATCCTGATAATGTTAATATTACTGCAGAATATGTGTACTCTAAACCTTCAACTTTAAGTCGTGGATCCAATGCTGTGGCGGACAGTAGAAATGTAAGCATCAAAGTAAATCATTCTTTAATTCAGATGCCAGATAATGATTATGAAGTTAGATATGACGATCCAAGAGTTGGCTATTTTACAACACAGGTTGATGACCAAACTTCAACTGATGTTATTCAATATAAAGATTTAGTACATCGCTGGAACTTAGTAAAGAAAAACCCCGAACAGGCTATTTCTGAACCCATAACGCCTATTACTTGGTGGATGGAAAACACTACACCTATTGCTTGGAGAGAAACCATTAAAAACGCAGTTTTAGAATGGAATAAAGCATTTGAAAAAGCAGGATTCAAAAACGCAATAGTTGTAAAACAACAACCTGATGATGCCGATTGGGATGCTGGAGATATTAGATATAATGTTTTAAGATGGACATCATCTCCGCAACCTCCTTTTGGTGGTTACGGGCCAAGTTTTGTAAACCCAAAAACTGGAGAAATTTTAGGTGCAGATATTATGTTAGAGTATGTACATTTTACCAATAGAGTGTTTTATGATAAACTATTCAGTACAACAACCTCTAGTAATTACATGAATGATTTTGATAATAAAACTAATAATCATGCATATTGTTCGTTAGGAAATGAAATGCATAAAAATATATTATTTGGAAATGCTGTTTTAAAAGCAAGTAGTAATTCTGATCTTGAAATGGAACGCATGAAAAAGGAAGCCATGACGGCCTTGATTATGCATGAGGTTGGACATACTTTAGGATTAAATCATAATATGAAAGCTAGTCAGTTATTTTCTCCTGAACAATTGGCAGATGCTGATTTTATTGAAGGTAAATGTCTTACAGGATCTGTGATGGATTATGCAGCAATAAACCTTACAAAAGATAGAAGTAAACAAGGTCAATACTACGATGTTACCGTAGGTCCTTATGATGAATGGGCTATTCAATTTGGATACACACCATTTAAATTTGAAGCTGAGAAAGATGGCTTATTAAAGCAATCTACCAAACCTGAATTAATATTTGGCAATGATGCTGACGATATGCGTTCTCCTGGAAAAGCAATTGACCCAAGAGTTATGGTTGGAGATTTGTCAAACGACCAAATTCAATATTCTATTGATCGTTTTGAATTAATTGATAATATGATGGGAGACTTAAAATTTAAGTTTACTAAAAAAGGTGAGTCTTATCAAGAACTTAAACAAGCCTATGGGACTTTAACTAGTTTAAAAGGAAGTGCCGCTAATGTAACGTCACGATTTATTGGTGGTGTATATGTTGATAGAGCTATGGCTGGACAAGAAGGAGCTACTAAACCATACACACCTGTAAGCTTAGAAGATCAAAAACGTGCTATGAACACCTTAAAAAATTATGTTTTTGCGCCAAATGCTTTTGATATACCTGATAATCTTATTAATTATTTGGCAAGTCAACGCAGAGGTTATGATTTTTTCAGAGCACCAGAAGACCCAAAAATTCACAGTCAGATATTAGCTATTCAATCTAGAGTTCTGAGTCATTTATTACACTACAATACATTACAAAGAATTACAGATTCTGAGCTTTATGGAAATGACTATAAATTATCAACCATGATGACAGATTTAAATAATGCTATTTTTAAAGCAGACATATACGGAAGTGTAAATTCTTTTAGGCAAAACTTACAACTTGGATACACTCGTATGTTATTAAACATGCTTACTGGAAAAATCAATTCTAAATATACGCACAATGCAAAATCTATGGCTCTATATAATTTAAAACGTATTAGAACTATGGCTGCACCTTCAGGAAACATAGCTTCTAGAGCTCATAAAGAACATTTAAGAACACTAATTGATAACGGACTAAAAGAGTTGAAATAGACTTTAGATAAACTCAAAATAAAAAAGCTACTTCAATAAAATGGAGTAGCTTTATTTTTATAAGGTGTATGTTTCTTTTTAGGGACAAATAATTGTTTACTTTATGTTTCATCAACCATTACTTATTAAAAATCAAATTTCATGCCACAAGCAAAAAATCACATTAGGAATATTCAGGTATTTTTCCTTTTACACCTTTAAAAAACTCGCGCATGTACTTGAAATCTGCTTCAACATTACCAGTAGTATAAAATGGTTTAGAAAAAGTATTCCTTTTATTTCCGAAATCTAAGGTAAACATTACAATAGGCACATTCGCTTCTTTTGCTATATAATAAAAACCTGTGCGCCACTTGTCAACCTTTTTTCTGGTTCCTTCGGGTGCTAAAGTCATTCTAAAAACATCATTTTGTTGAAATAGTTTAGCAATAGCTTGAACCTTGTTCTCATTATTTTGCCTGTTTATAGGCCTTCCACCTAAGGCTCTAAAAAAATACCCAAAAGGAAAAATGAATAATTCTTTTTTACCAACAAAATTTGCTTTAATACCAAGAACAGCACGTACCAATACACCTATATAGAAGTCGTGCCAACTGGTATGAGGAGCAGCTATTAGTACTGCTTTTTTAATATCATTTTGTAGAATTTTGTAATCTCCTTCAACCTGCCAACCTAGTAATTTAAAATATATAAACTTTGCCAGCCTTTGTCGCATATTACATTTTTTGATACAATTCTTTAAGCTTTTTGGGAGTGATTGTTTTTTTCCAATTGCTACCAACTGCATTTTCCCAAAGTGGTTCTAAACTAAGTGCAACAGCTATCATGATATCAAAATCTTTATCGCTTAAATCTGCACATATTCCTTTTGGCAATTCAATATTATGCTTAGTCATCATTTTTTTGAACAATGCAACATCCTTAGGATAAAACTCTTCTAGATGGTTAAATACAATGCAATTACCAATACCGTGCTTTGTACCTAACAAGTAAGACAAACCATAACTAAGTGCATGTGCTACTCCTACCTGAGAGTAAGCAATACTCATACCACCATGCCATGAAGCCATCATTAATTTATCTTGAGCATCTTTTTTAGACAATTTACTATCTAAGTATATATCCTTACAAATTCCATATGCCATTTCGCCATAGCTTTCGCTAAAGGCATTTAAATAGGTACCATTTAAAGATTCAACACTATGGATAAAGCAATCCATACCTGTGTAGAACCATTGTTGTTTTGGAACACCATTAACAAGTTCTGGGTCTAAAACTACTTGGTCAAAAGGTGTAAAATCTGAATTTATTCCTAACTTTCGCTTTGGACCTGTTAAAACAGTAGTTCTTGAAACTTCTGCCCCAGTCCCAGAAATTGTTGGTATACCTACATGATATACCCCTTTATTTTTTACTAAATCCCATCCTTGATAATCTTCTGCGCTACCTTCGTTGTTCAACATAATGGCAACTGCTTTAGCTAAATCTAAAATAGAGCCTCCTCCAATACCAATAATTCCTGAGGGTTGTTCTTTTGAAGTTAAAATAATATCTTCAACCAACTCATCAACTTGTGATGTTTTGGGCTCTTTATCAGCAGACACATAAATTAGTCTATCATCATAAGATTTTGGTATTCTTGAAGTTAAAGTTAATTCTGTCTTAAAAACATCATCCACCAAAAAAACAAATGGTGCATTTCTGTTTAGGCGATTGGGTGCTAACAATTCTTCTAACTGATTGAAACTACCTCTACCAAAAACAACTCTTGGCACCATTGGAAAGTTTTTATAACTCATGCAACATATTTTCTTTTACAAAACGTAAAAATAGTATTATTTTAAATTTACGTATTTAAATTGACTTTAAACTTTATAAATATTATGCTTTTTTTATTAACCTATTAATTTCAAAAGCTCTCTTAAGGTGTTAATTGTTTTATATTGTTTTCCATTTGTCTCTTTTTCTGTGACCATTTCATGTGCCCAAGTGGTATGAAATGGTACATGAATTGCATTTGCTCCTATATTTACTAATGGCAAAACATCTGATTTTAAAGAGTTCCCTATCATTAAAAATTCTTTTGGTTCAATATCAAGATGATTTAAAAGTTTAGAGTAATTAATTTCTTGCTTGTCACTCAACACCTCAATATGATGAAAACATGAGGTTAAACCAGATTTTTCTAATTTTCTTTCTTGGTCTAACAAATCACCTTTAGTAGCTAAAATTAGTCTGTATTTTTTAGACAATCGCTCTAAAACATCTTCAACACCATCCAATAATTCAACTGGTTTGTTAAGCATTTGTTTCCCAATATTAAGGATTTTTTCAATATTTTGATTTGAAATAGTATTGTTAGATAGCTCCAAAGCACATTCTACCATTGATAATGTAAACGCCTTAACACCGTAGCCATACAATGGTAAATTACCTATTTCTTTTTTAAAGAGTTCTTGATCTATTTTATTTGGAGTTTCAAACTCAGATAATAATTTGGAGAACTCCTTCTCTGCTTCACGAAAATAAGTTTCGTTTACCCAAAGTGTATCATCGGCATCAAAGCCAATTACTTTTATCTTGCTAAAATCTATTTCCATAGTTTCTTAGCTCGTTCTAAATCTTCGGGAGTATCAATTTCAACACCTTCAACATTGGTTTCTACCATTTTTATGCGCTTTCCGTATTCTAAGTATCTTAATTGTTCTAACTTTTCAGAAGCCTCTAAGGTTTGCATAGGTAATCGGTAAAAATCTAAAATAGCTTGTTTTCTAAAGGCATATACCCCTTTATGTTTATAATATTTAACACCAACATTTTTATCTCTCGGATAAGGAATTGGGCTACGAGAGAAATATAGTGCAAAATCTGATTGATCTAGAACAACTTTAACTGTGTTTGGGTTATTAATATCATCTTCATCAGTTATATGCACCATTAATGATGCTAAATCAACCTGCTTGTTAGTATCATTTTTAAAAACATCAATCAATTTTCTTAACGAGTCTTCATCTGTAAAAGGTTCATCGCCTTGAACATTAATTACGACATCGATATCTAAATTTTCAACAGCTTCTGCTATTCTATCACTACCGCAATCGTGATTTTTTTACTCATCATCACTTTACCACCGTTACTATCAATTTCCTGATAAATGATGTCACTATCAGTAACAACAATAACATCATCAAACAAATTTGTAGCAACAGTAGCTTCATAGGTGCGAAGTATTACTGTTTTACCACCTAAATCTTGCATGAGTTTGCCTGGAAATCGAGATGCGGCGTAACGCGCAGGAATCATTGAAATTATTTTCATTTAATTGGTTTTATTCTTATTCAAAAATAACCAAACATTTATACTACAGTCTCTTTCTTTCGTTTGAATCGGATAAATATTTTGAATATGATTAATAGGATAATGATAACCAAAATTATAGCAACAATAGGTACAAAAATAGAAATAACTGACATAACCGCTGATGTTCCAGTCTCTATTGTTGAAACAACTGGATTTGCAAATCCTCCTGTTGTTGCAGTTGATGCTAATCGTGTTGTACCTGAAGTTCCTGCTATGGCTGCGGCGGTGCCTCCACCAGCGATAATTGCTAAAGCCCAAGTAATAACTGGACTTAAATCTGCAACTGTAGAAAGCATAACTGCCGTACCTGCAAGAGCAGCTAGGGGTACTGCGATACTATCTAAAAGGTTATCAACATATGGTATAAAATAAGCACAAACTTCTATAATTGTTGCAACTCCAAGAGTAATTAAAGCTGGTACACTCCCAACCCATTCCCAAGATTCGTTAAGTTGCCATACATTAAAATAAGATGCTAAACTTAAAGCGAATAAAGGTAAGAATACCCGAAAGCCAACGGATGCTGACAAACCTATACCTAAACAAATACTAATTAATGTTTCTGGTGTCATAAACTTAAATTCTTATATAGCAAAACCAATTGCATACTGCAATTATTAACTGTGACTAATCTCATCATTCTTCCTCAAAAAAATCATCTTTAAAACCTATAAGATACAATTTTTCTTTAGCTCTTGTAACCGCTGTATATAACCAACGTAAATAATCAACATCTATACCATTGGGCAAATACGGTTGTTCTACAAAAACAGTATGCCATTGTCCACCTTGAGATTTATGACATGTAATGGCATATGAAAACTTTACTTGTAAGGCATTAAAATGCTTATTGTTTTTTACTTTTAAAAACTTCTTATATTTACTGGTTTCGTTTTCAAAATCTTTCATAACCTCTTGATAAAGCCTGTTTGAATCATCGTATGATAATGACGGGGTTTCTGCATCAATTGTGTCGAGTAACAATACGGTTTCAAACGGACGCATTTTTGGATAATCTACCATACGAATTTTTACTTCCGCGAAGCGAAAACCGTATAATTCTACAATACTAAAAATTTCTAGTATTTCAATAATATCACCATTTGCAATAAAACCAGCTTCTGTAGTTGGTTTAATCCAAAAGTAATTATTCTTTACTACCATGAGGTAATCACCAGCACTCAGTTCATTTTCATTAAATAAAATCCTGCTTCTAATTTGCTGATTGTACATGTTGGCACGCTTATTACTGCGCACTATAAAAGCGGTTTCCTCGTTACCTAAATTACTGTACGCATCATTAATGGCGTCCATAATTTCATAACCATCTATTAATCTAACAATATCTTTAAATTCATTTAAATTAAACTTAAATGTGTCGAAAAACTGACTTGAAAGTGTTTCTCTAAGTATTGTAGCATTTGTTAAAATACCCGAACCTTCTTCTTGACGCACCACTTCGTCTAACTCCATTTTAGTGACTTCCTTATTATAATTTAAGGCTAATTTATTTTCGTCTAAAGCCGGACTTAAATCCAATTTCACAGGTGGTAATTGCGCAGTATCTCCAATAAGCAATAATTTACAACGATGACCAGAATACACATACTGCATCAAATCATCTAAAAGAGAGCCGTTTTCAAATAACTTAGAATCTCCAGGAGTATCTGGAATCATTGAAGCTTCATCTACTATAAAAATGGTGTTTTTATGCTTATTAGGCTGCAGTACAAATTTTACACCACCACTTGTACTTTTCTTTGGAAAATATATTTTTTTATGAATTGTAAACGCTTCGTTTTTTGAATAATTAGAAATAACTTTTGCTGCCCTACCAGTTGGCGCCAACAAAACAGCACTTTGTTTTGCTTTCCACAAATTATTAACTACAGTACTTACAATAGAGGTTTTACCAGTACCAGCGTAGCCTTTTAATAGGTACAAGCTATTTGGTGTTTTATCAAAAATAAATTGCGAAAGTTGTTGTAAAACTATATCTTGCTTTAACGTTGGCTGAAATGGAAAGTGTTTTTTAATAAGTGAATAAAATTCAGCTGATGTCATTAAAATAGCAAAAGAGGTTAGAAATTATTCAAATATAAAAATGATTTTTATTAAGATACGTTTTAACCATTAAAAAAAATTGTAGATTTGCGAAAGACCATTAACAAACTAAAAAATTAAATAATAGACTATGTTGACATTTATTCTCGTAATAGTTGGTGTAATTTTACTTACAATCGCTCTAGTAAAGCTAATTGATAAATTTATACCTTCAAAATTTAAATCTATTTTGATTATTGCCCTTTGGCTTTTAATTGCCTTCTTAGGTTATAAAACATTTATGTCTATTTATAACCCTATTCTTTTTAATGAAGAAAAAGATAAAAGATATGCTGAGGTTATTAAAAGTTTAGAAGATATTAGAGATGCTCAATTGGCACACAGATCAGTTACTGGAAAATTTGCTGGTAATTTCGATAACCTAATAAAATTTATTGATACAGCTCAATTTACATTAACACAACGTAAAGATTCGAGTGTAGTTGATGAAGAACTTACTAAAAGATACGGTGGTGTTGAGACTTTTAAAGATATTGTTGTTGTAGATACATTAGGTTATACTCCAGTAAAAGATTCACTTTTCAAAAATTCTGATCGTTATAAAAGTATCATGAATGTTCCAGTTGGTAAAGAAGGTGCTAAATTTGAATTGAAATCTGGTTTTGTTGAACAAAATGACTTAAGAATCCCTGTATTTGAAGCTTCTGTTAAAAAAGATGTGATTTTACACGATCAACCAAAAGATTTGGTAATGCAAGAAAATCAAGTTGTTTCAGTTGAAGGTGTAAACGGAGATGCACTTAAAGTAGGTTCTATGGATGAAGTAAAAACTACTGGAAACTGGCCTAAAGTATATGGCGACAACTAATAAAAATTTAAAAATACTTTCTAATCATAAACTGTCCATTCAAATTAGTTTGAGTGGACTTTCTTTTTGTATTCTAAAATTAGATACAAATACCATCACCACGCTTAAAGATTATAAATTCAATAAGAAAGTAAATCCTTTTGAGGCTTTAGACCATTTAAAACATTTATTTACTACTGAAAAAGAGTTACAAACTAATTTTGATGAGGTTTTGATTATTCACGAAAATGAACTCTCTACACTAGTTCCAAAAGCACTTTTCAATAAAGAGTATTTAGCTGATTATTTAAAATTCAATTCAAAAATATTAAAGTCAGATTTTATAAGTCATGATGAAATTAGTAATAACGATAGTATAAATGTTTATGTGCCATATGTAAATATCAATAACTTTATTTATGAAAAGTTTGGAGAATTTACATTTAAGCACTTCTCAACATTATTATTAGAAAATATACTTAATAATAATAATAATAAGGATCATAAGATGTATGTAAATGTTGCAGATAAACATTTTGAAATTATAATCACAAGCGATGGAAAACTAACATTGTACAATACTTTTGAATACAACAACGAAAAAGACTTTATTTACTATATATTATTTACTGCCGAACAATTAAATTTAGACCCAGAAACTTTAAATTTAGAGTTAATTGGAGCTATTTCAGAAAATGACGAGTTATACAACATAGCATACAAATACATCCGAAACATCAATTTTGGTAACAGAAATGACACCTACAAATACACTCAAGCACCAAAAACCAATCATTCACACTATACATTAATACAAAGTTTTTAATGCGTATTATTTCAGGACAGTTTAAAAGTAGAAAAATAGTAGCGCCAAAAAATCTACCCGTGCGGCCCACTACAGATATGGCAAAAGAATCTTTGTTCAACATCTTAAACAACACCTATTATTTTGATACTATTTCAGTTTTAGATTTATTTGCTGGCACAGGAAATATTAGCTACGAATTCGCATCTAGAGGAACAGAACAAATCACTTGTATAGACCAAGATTTTGGTTGTATTAAATTCATCAACCAAACTGCGCAGAAGTTCGAAATGCCTATTGATACTATAAAAAGTGATGTTTTTAAATTCTTAGAAAAAACGAATTTAAAAGTAGATATCGTCTTTGCTGATCCACCATATAGTTTTACCGACGATCAGTTTACCAAAATCTCTGAGTTGGTATTTCAAAACGAATTAATCTCAGAAAACGGTGTTTTAATTGTAGAACATTCTAAACATACCAACCTCTCTAAAAAACCAAATTTCTCCTATCAAAAAAACTATGGTGGTTGTGTCTTTAGTTTTTTTGAAACACAAAATTAACATAAGTTAATATGTAATTACTTTTTTTCAGTAATTTAGAATTCTCCTTAAGAGTCCCAGGCTCTATACATACTTCTCTCATTCAATAAAAAAGAACTCTTCTTTTTTAGATTTTGTCTATGGTTTAACGTTAATACTAACCTTTAATGCCATAAATAAAATGAAAAAACTTTTTTACTTGGATTAGTAGTTATGCTATTCAATGCTTGCGAAAACAAACCACAACGTTATTTTGCAGATTCTGCCGAAATACAAACCCTGAAATCTGGAATAACAGCATACGAAGCTGGAGATTGGAATACATGGAAAAGTCATTTTGCAGATACTGCCAAAATTTTTGTGAATTCTGATAAATCCCTTAGCGTTGAAGAAAGAGCCAATGGGCTAAAAGGCATGACTAGCGTTATGGCTTCATATGGGTTCAACCATGATAAAGAGCATATTGAGATGGTGTTAGACAAAAAGGATGAAACCTGGGTTTACTATTGGGCAACACATCAAGGTGAAATTGCAGCAAATAATAAAGAATTAGTAATACCCGTTCACTTAGCTGTTAAATTCATTAATGGCAAAATAGTAGAAGAGCACGTGTATTTTGATGGCACAACGATGAATGCTGAATTTGCAGCCCTGGCGGCGGCAAAATCTGCTGCAGAAGCAAAAACAACAGAATAATAAATTAATTAACCAAAACCATAAATTATGAAAACTATTAAAACAGCCTTAGTATTAATAAGCCTTTTATGCTTTACCACTAACATTTCTCATGCCCAACAAATGTTTCAAGTACATCAAGACAATGTAAAGCCATCTAAAATGTTGGACTATGAAAAAGTAGCAAAAGAATTCAAAGAAGCTTGTGTAAAACATAAACCAGAAGCAAGTTGGCTAACTGTTACCTTAGACGATTTTAGATATTTACATGTATCTCCAATCGAAAATTTTGCTGAACTAGACAAACGTCCGTTTGCTGAAATGGCAAAAACCATGGGTGATGATTTTGGAGCAATGTTCGACCGTTTTGATAAATGTTATGATTCACACGGAAGTTATGTAATTGTTTTAGACGAAAAACTATCCTATATGCCAGAAGGTATGTCACAAACACAAGAAGGGCTTGACTATCGCGATTTCTACTTTATATATTATACACCTGAAAATAGTAAGGCATTAAGAGAGGGGATGAAAGCCGTTAAAGAAATGTTTGCTTCAAAAAACTCTAAATCTTACTACCGTATGTACAGAACAGCATACGGAACTATGAACAACTATTATATGGTAGCTATGTCTAGTAAAGATGCAATAGATTCTGCTACGAAAGAAGAAGCCAATAAAAAAGTACTCGGCCCAGAACGCTACGAAACCTTTCAAAAAGTATTAGCAAACGCAATTAAAATGGAAGAAGTAACAGGAGAAATAAGAAGAGACTTATCCTATTCATCCAAAGCAGAGTAAAAAATACACAACCAATCATTTTTTAACAGTAAACCCTTCTCAAAATTTTCGAGAAGGGTTTATTTATATTTAAGTAAATCTATAAGCCGAATTCTGTACTCTTCCCTTAAAAAAAAGCCCCTATCATTTATCTACATGTTTTGTTACCAAAACACTTTAGCTGTTTACCCTCCAGCAATCAAGCGTGCCGCCTTCAAGCGCTAGTTTACATAACATTGCACCACATAGAGTTTACCTGGTTTCACTACAGCATTACCTGTACATACTTTCTGTTGCACTTTTCCTAACCTCACGGTTGGTGGCCATTAACCACTATGTTGCACTACGGTGTTCGGACTTTCCTCCCAGATACTGAAGTAAATTCAGCACCTAGGCGATAAGGCGATTTACTTGCTTGCAAAATTACAATTCCTAAATTGTATAATCTAAATAATATTAATTATTTGAGCGTTACCCCAAAAAGGGTTCGGGCTATAGGCTTTCCTCTACAACCCCTAACACGGGTTTGTTTGCTAGAGTAGATTTTTATATGAAAAGTTAGTGTCTTTTTAGAAAGATTCGTTTACTGCTCCGCGGATATGAAATCGTTTAATTTTTTATATCCGACGGTAAATGAAGTTATATATTTTTTTATAATATCAAGAAAATCAGTTTTCACAAAACTATATTTTTGTTAATAACTCCTATTAAATTATAGCTTCAAAATTCATAATTCAAAACTGAATTTTTAACTTTGTTACTTTACCAAAAGCAATGGAACACTTTGTAGTATCGGCAAGAAAATACAGACCTCAAACGTTTAAGGACGTTGTTGGTCAGCAAGCCATTACAAATACGTTGCTTAATGCTATTGAAAACAATCATTTAGCCCAAGCCTTGTTATTTACAGGTCCTCGTGGGGTTGGTAAAACAACCTGCGCACGTATTTTGGCTAAAATGATTAATAGTGATGGTACCGAAACCGAAGATGAAGATTTTGCATTTAATGTTTTTGAACTCGATGCTGCTTCAAACAATTCGGTAGATGATATTAGAAGTCTTACCGATCAAGTTCGTATTCCTCCACAAGTTGGAAAATACAAAGTCTATATTATTGATGAGGTGCACATGCTATCTCAAGCTGCTTTTAATGCCTTTTTAAAAACATTAGAAGAGCCACCAAAACATTGTATTTTTATTTTAGCAACTACCGAAAAACATAAAATTATACCAACAATTTTATCCCGTTGTCAAATTTTTGATTTCAAACGTATCACGGTTAAAGATGCTAAATCATATTTAAAATACATCGCAGATGAACAAGGTGTAACTGCCGAAGATGATGCACTACATATTATTGCTCAAAAAGCAGATGGTGCCATGCGTGATGCACTATCTATTTTTGATCGTGTGGTAAGTTTTTCTGGTAAAAACCTAACAAGACAAGCCGTTACAGAAAATTTAAATGTTCTTGATTATGAAACCTATTTTACAAGTACAGATTTTATTCTAGAAAATAAAATCCCAGAATTACTGCTTCAGTTTAACAACACACTCTCTAAAGGTTTTGATGGGCATCATTTTATTGCTGGTTTAGCTTCTCATTTTAGAGATTTACTAGTGAGTAAAACTGAAAGCACTATTGAGTTGCTTGAAGTAGGTGAACAAATCAAACAAAAATATTTAGAGCAATCCAGAAAAGCACCCCAGGAGTTTCTGCTCCAAGGTATTAATCTCGCTAACGATTGCGATTTAAAGTATAAAACTAGTAAAAATCAGCGTTTACTAGTTGAACTATGCCTTATGCAACTTGCCTCTATCACTTTTGATGGAGAAAAAAAGTCTAAGCATTTTATAATTCCAGCATCTTACTTTCATAAAATAGGGATTACACCTATTCCTATTTCTAGACCTTCAGAAGATCATAATAGCATCAAAACAGATATTTCGATCAAAAACGAGGTTCAAGAAAAAGAACCTGTAACTGCAAATGCAGGAGTTATTGAAAAATTCCAAGTAAAAGAACCTCCAAAAATAGCTTTAAAACAAGAAACAAAACGGACTTCTGGTTTATCTCTGAGCAGTATTCGCGCAAAAAAAGAGCACCAAATACGTCAAATGGATGTTGTTATTGAAGAGGAAGATTTACCAAAAGAAGATTTTACTGAAAAGGAATTAATAGCGTGTTGGAAAGATTTCACAGAAAAAACTCAAGCACGGGGTAAACATAACTTAGCTTCAATTTTAGCTATTGATTCACCTAAAGTTACAGGTACAACTGTTCATCTAGAGTTTCCAAACGAAACAAATAAAGTGGAATTAGAACGACAGCAATACGATCTCATGAATTTCTTAAGGAAATCGCTTAGTAATTATGACATTAGTTTATCTATAACAGTCAACGAGCTAGTAAGTAAAAAATATGCCTACACCACGCGCGACAAATTTGAAAAGTTAAAAGAAAAAAACGGTGCTATTGAAATGCTCCGCAAAACATTTGATTTAGATATATAAATATGAAGCATCTTATTTTATTAGCCTTTTTAGGATTAATTGTTTTTGCAAGTTGTGATAGAAGAACTACCAAAAGAGATGCATTAAAAGAAGCTATTACAAAATTTCAAAGTTCCGTAGAACCTATTGAAATGGTTGAATATATTCCTGATGAATATTCTGAAATACAAACAGATACCATTTTAAGCAATGGCTTTAAAGTAAAAATCAAAACCTATTCTGACATGAAAACCTCAGTAGTTCATAGCTATAAAAAAGATGCTGTGACTATCCAAAAAGACATGTATAGAAATTGGATTTCTGAAGTGAAAGTTGAAAAGGACGGACACTTGATTTTCGAAAAAGTAATTGACAATAATTTCTTTTTCGAACATAAAAAAATCAATAAACCAAATAGCTATAATGTTTTAATAACTGGAGTTGAAGTTGATGAATCATTAACTTCATTAGAAAAAAATTATGTGTATTTATCAACTGGATATCTATTTCCTAATGAAAAAGAAAGTAATTTTTTATTCACGTTAAAAATTGATGACAAAGGAAATTATAGTTTGGAGCAGTTAAATGCTTCTACCAAAACCATTTAGTTATGTTAGGACTTAAACTACCAACAGATCCACGTTGGGTAAACATAGTAGAAAAAAATATTGAAGAAATATTAACAGACCATGCATTTTGTGAACAAAAAGCAACCAGTACTGCTATTTCGTTAATTGTGAGTTTCCCTGAATACACAGAATTAGTTCAGGAAATGACGGCTTTAGTAAAAGAAGAAATAAGCCATTTTAAAATGGTACACGATAAAATTATTGAGCGCGGTTGGGTTTTAGGAAGAGATAGACGCGATGACTATGTTCTTGAATTGCTCAAATTTTTTCCAAAAGGAGGTAGTAGAACAACACAATTAATACACCGCTTATTGTACGCAGCACTAATTGAAGCTAGAAGTTGCGAAAGATTTAGACTTTTATCTGAAGAACTTCAAGAAAAAGAACTTGCCAGTTTTTACAGAAATTTAATGGTAAGTGAAGCTAATCACTATACCATGTTTTTAGGATTTGCCAGAAAGTATGGTAATAAAAAAGAAGTTGACACCAAATGGCAACAACTTCTTGATTATGAGGCTAAAATTATGTCTCAACTAGGAAACAAGGAAACAATTCATGGTTAGAATTGGTAACCTACACCTAGCTGTATGTTAGTGTTAATTGCTTCGTAAGGAGATGCATCATCAAAAATATTTGTAATTCCATAACTATATCTTACATCTAGAAAAAGCATTTGATTTAACTTGAACTCTACTCCTGCAATACCAGAATAGTGAAAATTTCTCATACCATCATCAACTTTATGAGATTTTAAAGCTACTTGAGGTCCTAATCCTACTTTCCATCTATCATTTAACTTAAACTTAAATAAAACTGGCATTTGGATAAAATCTAAATGATAATTTTCATCTTTACCTCCTTCTGGAGAAAATTGAAGTTCTGGTACAATAGATACAGTATTCGAAAATCTAAAATCTCCGTAAGCTCCAATATAAAAGCTATTTCTATGTTTATTTGAAATTCTTGGAGAGATTTCAAAATCTATGTTAGATATATTATAACCTGCACGGATACCAAAAGTTCCTGCTTGAGAAAATCCCTGATAAGACACACTAAGTAGTAAAGCTAAGATTGCTAATTTTTTCATTTTTAATAGTTTTGGGTTTATATTTTTAAGCAAATATATTGGGGCTAATATACTATAAATTTGAAAAATAGTGTTTTTAAAAACTAAAATTTACAGAATTTTACTGCGTATTACTTGAAACTGTATTATAGTATACACTTTTGATAATACCATCAGCTAATCCTATCTTCGGCACATAAATATGTTTTGCACTACTCCATTTCATAGCAGAAAGATATATCCTCATGGCAGGAATAATTACATCTGCTCTATCTTGATTTAATGCCAATTCAGTTATTCTCTCCTCATAAGAATAACTTTGAAGTGTGTTATAATATGTAGTTAAATAAAAGTATGTCAATGGCTTACCAACAGATTTTCCAGAAACTTTAAAAATTTTATTAATGTTCCCCCCAGAACCTAATACATTAATTTTATCGTAGTGACTAGTGTGTTGTTTAATCCATTGTTCTAATTCTAACCATGATTCCTTTTTGACCATATCATTAAGTAATCGAACCGTACCGATTTTAAATGAACGGGATACTATTTTGTTCCCGTTATCAATTACAGAAAACTCAGTACTTCCGCCACCAACATCAACATAGAGATAAACTTTATTGGGAGCTATAAATTTATTTAAGTCTGTTGCTGCAATAATAGCTGCTTCCTCTTCTCCATTTATAACATCAATACTAATTCCTGAATGCTCTAAAATAGAACTAACAACCTCTTTACCGTTTTTAGATTCACGCATGGCAGAAGTTGCGCAAGCTTTATATTTTACAACTTTATGAGATTTCATCAGTAATTTAAACGCCAACATGGTATCCTTTAGCCTTTGTGTGTTTTCTTTTGAAATTCTTTCTTTAATAAAAACATCAGCTCCTAAACGTATTGGGACTCGTACCAAAGAATTTTTTTGAATACTGCTGGCTTACCTTTTTCTTCAATAACATTTGATATCAGCAACCTAACTGCATTTGAACCTATATCAATAGCGGCATATTTTTTAATTGAAAGCATACTAATTCTTTAACTTTTTCTAGATAATAATCATACATAGCTATTTGAGATCTTACTTTAGTATTACCATTTATTCGATATTCATTTTCACTTTCTGTATTTAATAATCTAGCTTTTACATTATCACTCCAACAAATGTTAAATGTATCAATAATTTCTTGTTTTATAGCATCATCATAAATCGGACAACTTACCTCTACTCTATTTTCAATATTTCTAGTCATCCAATCGGCAGATGAAATATACATTTTCAAATTATCACCAGTTCCAAAAATATAAAGTCTTGAATGTTCTAAAAATTTATCTACAACACTTATTACCCTTATATTCTCGCTCATGCCTTTAATTCCAGGTATCAAACTACAAATACCTCTTACTATCATATCTATTTTCACACCAGCATTACTTGCTTCGTATAATTTATCTACCATATCGTAGCTAGATAAACTATTCATTTTTAAACGTATGTATCCTTGTCCTCCTTTTCTACTTAATTCAATTTGCTCATTTATAAGCATGAAAATTGTTTTTTTAGTATAGTGCGGAGATACAATAAGATGTTTATAAGAATAAACTCTATAATTAGTTTCAAAGAAGTTGAAAATTTTATTTACTTCTTTTAATATAGGTTGATTTGTCGTAAATAAAGTATAATCGGTATAAATTTTTGCTGTAGATTCATTAAAATTCCCAGTACTAATAAAGCCATAGCGCTTTAACTTTTTGCCTTCTTCCCGTTCAACAACACACATTTTACTGTGAACCTTAAGCCCTGGAACTCCAAAAATCAGGTTTACACCTTCCTTTTTCATTTGCTCTGCATACCTGATATTAGCTTCTTCATCAAATCTTGCACGAAGTTCTATGGAAACCGTGACAGTTTTTCCATTAATAGCAGCATTTATTAGAGAACTGGCTACGTGTGAGATTTGAGCCAACCTATAAATTGTAATTTTAATTGTTTTTACTTTTGGATCTAATGCTGCTTCTCTTAAAAACTTAACGATATATGAAAATGTATGATATGGAGCATGAACCAAATAATCTTTTGTAGCAATAGCATCAAAAATACTACTCTCAAGACTTAAACCTTTAACAGGTAAAGCAGTAATTTTATCGTACAATAAATCGGTTCTTCCTAAACTAGGAAACCCCATATAGTCCCTTTTATTATGATATCTACCACCAGGAATAATGCTATCTGTATTATCGATACCCATTTTTTCCATTAAATATTCTAAGGTATCATCATCTATAGTTTTATCATAAACAAAACGTACAGGTTCCCCAATTTCACGATGCTTTACGCTATCGGAAATTTTCTCCATAAAACTTTTACTTAAATCACTATCAAAATCTAATTCACCATCTCTTGTAATTTTAATCATATGAGCAGAAATGGTTTCATAATCAAAAATATTAAAGATATCACTCAAGCAATACCTTAACAAATCATCAATCATGATAATATAATCTTTATTATCCCCTTTTTCTTTTGGAAGTTCAACAAAGCGATTGACTGATTTTGGTATTTCAATTAATGCAAACTGTTTACTACCATCTTTCATTTGCATTTTTACGGCTAAATAAGCTGCACTATCTTTAAGGTTTGGTAGTACCACCAAATCATTTAAAATTATAGTAACCAATGCAGTACTTACATTTTGAAAAATAATATTGCTTAATAAACTCTTTTTGAAGATTATTGATTTCAGTTTCATCAATTATTAAAATATTTTCTTCAATAAGTGTTTTGTCAATATCATCTAAAACTCGCAAGCTTTCGGTTTGTTGTTTAATTACTATTTGTGTAATTATTTCTAACAACTCTTTTGCTTTTATACCTCCAAGCTGGTTTTTACCACCCTTACCAGCTTCAACAATACGCTTTACAGTAGCATACCTAACTTTAAAAAACTCATCTAGGTTATTAGAAAAAATACCTAAAAACCGTAACCGTTCAATTAAAGGAACACCAACATCTGATGCTTCTTGTAACACCCCTAGCATTAAATTGTAGCCAACTAATTTCTCTATTGATATAACGGTTTTCTTCATATTCAGTCTTTGTCATTCTTAAGCAATTAAATTATAAAAACAAATATATTCTATTTAGCCTGAAAATGAATTTAGACTGAATTAAAATTTTAAAGAAATTGGAACAATAGTATAAAACATTAAAAAAAATACCTCAAACACCTATTGTCATTTAAGATCTCTTGGAAAAAGAGTAAAAACAGTTTTTCCAGCACCAATCTCTGACCATTTTTTTACTGGAAATTCAATAATTACTATACCAGATGTTGGTACATTATCTATATAAGTATCGCCAAATGTATTTACAAAAGCTGTAATGGCATGATTATGACCAAAAATCATCAATTCATTGACTGAATCATTACATCCTTTAATAACATTGACTAAATCTGTTCCAGTAAAATCATAGAGTTTATGCTTGAAAGTGAATCCTGCTATCATCAATATTTAACATAGGTAAAATGATGTTTGCTGTTAGTTTTGTTCGTTCAGCATCACTTATCAAAACTAAATCTATATTTAATTTTCTCAATTTAAGTGTGTCAGCAACTAAGGCTGCGTCAGTAATCCCTCTAGGTTTTAATGGACGTTTATGGTCGATGACGTCATATTCCCAAGATGATTTTGCATGTCTAACAAGTACTAATTTTTTCATTTTTTTCGATTAAAGGTAATTTTTATCGGTAAAATGTTGTTTTTATCGATTAAATTCAATTTATTTGTTCCATAAAATTAAGTTAAATTGATTTAAATATG
This sequence comes from Jejuia sp. G7-7, assembly GCF_055808955.1. NCBI lineage: Bacteria > Pseudomonadati > Bacteroidota > Flavobacteriia > Flavobacteriales > Flavobacteriaceae > Jejuia > Jejuia sp. G7-7. The sequence goes on along the minus strand of NZ_JBVVSZ010000001.1, from coordinate 454,964 downwards.
ACCTAAATAGATAAAAACTAATGCTAACCATCAAGTTTTGAAGTACTTATAATTATATCAATCGATAAATGACAGAATACATCGCTCAAATAAAAGCGAGTTTCTTTTTGTCGATTATATTAACACTTCAACATATTTTTTGAAAAACATATGAGTTATACGTCTATTTGTTTTACCTATAAACACTAAAATAATGACCCCAAATCAAAATTCATTCGCTATGTTGGCTAAAATAGCCATCTCTATCCCTCTCAGTTTTCCCCTCAAAAGCTTAAGAATATTGCTATTAAGGAGTCTTTGCTATAATTTTAGCTGATTAATTAATTGAAATTATAACCAATTATGGTTAATGATTAAGTATAGTCATGGAAAGAATAGTCATTTTATCGAAACACATTACTTGTTTGGCTTCAAGAAAAAGCACTTTTGTAGCTAGCGCAAACAAAGAATATAATACACATCATAATTCATTATGTACAATATGAAACATAAATACAATTATCTTTCAGTTTTAAAAATAACTAAAACTATATTGATAGCTTTAGTTATTAGTGCACCTAGTATAGCAATAGCACAAATAGGAATACAAGAACCTTCTATACAAACTGGTGTAACGTTTAGGTGGGAAGAACTTATCCAACCTACAAATAACGACCCAGCGACTATAGAATCGGTTACTGTTGTAAATGGTGGTGTTACAACAATTTATAACACATTTGTTGTTCCATCTGGTTACACAATGAATCAAGTAGGGCCTACTGGACATGCAGCAAATAAGATTAGAGAAAATGGAGTAGAATTGATTGCTACATCTGCAGTACCAGCCGTTTGGGATCCATTTGCTATATCAGCTTTTCAAGATAAAAACCTTAATCACTACTTTACTTCTGATAATAATGGCCGAGATATTTGTAACCAGTTCGGTAACGTTAATAGTTTACCATTGTCTCAAAGACAAACACTTTCCTATATTCCCGCAATTCCTTCAAATCAAGATGGTCTTTTAGGGGTTACGGAACGAGGTGGAAACAATTGTTTTTATATCGAAGTATATGGTTTTCCTGTAGGAGGCGGACCAGAGCAACTTTTAGGTAATACTTTTGTTAGAAATAGTGGAAATTATTCTGGTTGTAATTTTGGACCACCAAACGCTGGTTCTGATTACTGGGAATCTGGACGATGTAATGACAATGGGCAAACCATAGGTATTGCCTTGTTTTATTTAAATGAGTTAGCACCTACAGGCTCAAGCATTACAAAAATTGAATTCGTTGGAGCTACAAATGATCATGGTGATGGAAAATTCTTTTTAATTCAGAAATATGCTGTAGACCAACAACTTATTGAATGTTTAGACACCACTTATAATGGTGATCTAAATATCCTAAATAATGAACCAACTGGTTCAAGATACACTATAGTTTCAGGTCCAACTCCTGCAGCTGCTGGTACTCTTAATGTTATTACAGATATTAATGGCACCTTTGATGGTACTTATGAATTTATTCCAACTCCTGGTTTTACAGGAGATGTAAAATTTTCTTATGAATTATGTTTACCAGCACCAAATAGTACTGTTTGTGATACTGGAGATGTAACCCTAATGTATGTGAATTTGCCACCTGAACCAACTTATGAAATAAATTGTGGATTAGGTGATGATAATTTCACGCTTACTGTTACCAGTCCACTTGATGTAGCACCTAACCCTCCTGTAACAAATGGTGTTGATTATGAATACTCAATAAATGGTATTACATATCAAGATTCGGTTAATTTTACTGGACTTTCTGCAGGTTTATACAGCCTAACTGTTAGAAATAAAGGCACGACTTGTATAAGAACCTCTGCTACAGATCCAATAGAATTAACTAATGATAATGAAATCCCTACAGGAACTGCGCCGACTGGTGTTGTAAATGTAAACTTATGTAGTGCTGATGCCCAAACTACTTATCCATTCGATGGGTCAAGTATTGTAAGTAATTATAGTGATAATTGTAATGGTAGTTTAACTATAAATTTAACCAATACAGATTTTAGCGGTGACAATTGTGGTTGGACATTAACTTATACATATGAAATCGTTGATGCCTCTAATAATAAATTAGAAGGAGAAACTATAACACATACTGGGTCTGATCAAGATGCAGCTACTGGTACTACTCCTGATGGAACTACTGGTATTAATGCTTGTGCTAGTGAAACCGAAATTGATACTATAGCTACTACAGCTACTGATATTGCTGCTATTGAAGCGGCTTATACTGATGACTGTGGTACAGTAAATGCTACTTTTGTTAGTCAAACTTTATCTGGTGATGCTTGTGCATGGTCTTTAGAGCGTACTTATAATATCTCTGATGGATGTGCTGCTAATGACTTTACTGTGACTATAACACATACTGGGTCTGATCAAGATGCAGCTACTGGTACTACTCCTGATGGAACTACTGGTATTAATGCTTGTGCTAGTGAATCTGAAATTGATACTATAGCTACTACAGCTACTGATATTGCTGCTATTGAAGCGGCTTATACTGATGACTGTGGTACAGTAAATGCTACTTTTGTTAGTCAAACTTTATCTGGTGATGCTTGTAGCTGGTCTTTAGAGCGTACTTATAATATCTCAGATGGTTGTCCGGCTAATGACTTTACTGTGACTATAACACATACTGGGTCTGATCAAGATGCAGCTACTGGTACTACTCCTGATGGAACTACTGGTATTAATGCTTGTGCTAGTGAATCTGAAATTGATACTATAGCTACTACAGCTACTGATATTGCTGCTATTGAAGCGGCTTATACTGATGACTGTGGTACAGTAAATGCTACTTTTGTTAGTCAAACTTTATCTGGTGATGCTTGTAGCTGGTCTTTAGAGCGTACTTATAACATCTCTGATGGATGTGCTGCTAATGACTTTACAGTTACTATAACACATACTGGGTCTGATCAAGATGCAGCTACTGGTACTACTCCTGATGGAACTACTGGTATTAATGCTTGTGCTAGTGAAACCGAAATTGATACTATAGCTACTACAGCTACTGATATTGCTGCTATTGAAGCGGCTTATACTGATGACTGTGGTACAGTAAATGCTACTTTTGTGAGTCAAGCCATTTCTGGTGATGCTTGTAGCTGGTCTTTAGAGCGTACTTATAACATCTCAGATGGTTGTCCGGCTAATGACTTTACTGTGACTATAACACATACTGGGTCTGATCAAGATGCAGCTACTGGTACTACTCCTGATGGAACTACTGGTATTAATGCTTGTGCTAGTGAATCTGAAATTGATACTATAGCTACTACAGCTACTGATATTGCTGCTATTGAAGCGGCTTATACTGATGACTGTGGTACAGTAAATGCTACTTTTGTTAGTCAAACTTTATCTGGTGATGCTTGTAGCATGGTCTTTAGAGCGTACTTATAATATCTCAGATGGATGTGCTGCTAATGACTTTACTGTGACTATAACACATACTGGGTCTGATCAAGATGCAGCTACTGGTACTACTCCTGATGGAACTACTGGTATTAATGCTTGTGCTAGTGAAACCGAAATTGATACTATAGCTACTACAGCTACTGATATTGCTGCTATTGAAGCGGCTTATACTGATGACTGTGGTACAGTAAATGCTACTTTTGTTAGTCAAACTTTATCTGGTGATGCTTGTAGCTGGTCTTTAGAGCGTACTTATAACATCTCTGATGGATGTGCTGCTAATGACTTTACAGTTACTATAACACATACTGGGTCTGATCAAGATGCAGCTACTGGTACTACTCCTGATGGAACTACTGGTATTAATGCTTGTGCTAGTGAAACCGAAATTGATACTATAGCTACTACAGCTACTGATATTGCTGCTATTGAAGCGGCTTATACTGATGACTGTGGAACAGTAACTGCTACTTTTGTGAGTCAAGCCATTTCTGGTGATGCTTGTAGCTGGTCTTTAGAACGTACTTATAACATCTCAGATGGTTGTCCGGCTAATGACTTTACTGTGACTATAACACATACTGGGTCTGATCAAGATGCAGCTACTGGTACTACTCCTGACTGGAACTACTGGTATTAATGCTTGTGCTAGTGAATCTGAAATTGATACTATAGCTACTACAGCTACTGATATTGCTGCTATTGAAGCGGCTTATACTGATGACTGTGGTACAGTAAATGCTACTTTTGTTAGTCAAACTTTATCTGGTGATGCTTGTGCATGGTCTTTAGAGCGTACTTATAATATCTCTGATGGATGTGCTGCTAATGACTTTACTGTGACTATAACACATACTGGGTCTGATCAAGATGCAGCTACTGGTACTACTCCTGATGGAACTACTGGTATTAATGCTTGTGCTAGTGAAACCGAAATTGATACTATAGCTACTACAGCTACTGATATTGCTGCTATTGAAGCGGCTTATACTGATGACTGTGGTACAGTAAATGCTACTTTTGTGAGTCAAACTTTATCTGGTGATGCTTGTGCATGGTCTTTAGAACGTACTTATAACATCTCTGATGGATGTGCTGCTAATGACTTTACAGTTACTATAACACATACTGGGTCTGATCAAGATGCAGCTACTGGTACTACTCCTGATGGAACTACTGGTATTAATGCTTGTGCTAGTGAATCTGAAATTGATACTATAGCTACTACAGCTACTGATATTGCTGCTATTGAAGCGGCTTATACTGATGACTGTGGTACAGTAAATGCTACTTTTGTTAGTCAAACTTTATCTGGTGATGCTTGTAGCTGGTCTTTAGAGCGTACTTATAATATCTCTGATGGATGTGCTGCTAATGACTTTACAGTTACTATAACACATACTGGGTCTGATCAAGATGCAGCTACTGGTACTACTCCTGATGGAACTACTGGTATTAATGCTTGTGCTAGTGAAACCGAAATTGATACTATAGCTACTACAGCTACTGATATTGCTGCTATTGAAGCGGCTTATACTGATGACTGTGGTACAGTAAATGCTACTTTTGTGAGTCAAACTTTATCTGGTGATGCTTGTAGCTGGTCTTTAGAACGTACTTATAACATCTCAGATGGTTGTCCGGCTAATGACTTTACTGTGACTATAACACATACTGGGTCTGATCAAGATGCAGCTACTGGTACTACTCCTGACTGGAACTACTGGTATTAATGCTTGTGCTAGTGAATCTGAAATTGATACTATAGCTACTACAGCTACTGATATTACAGCTATTGAAGCGGCTTATACTGATGACTGTGGTACAGTAAATGCTACTTTTGTTAGTCAAACTTTATCTGGTGATGCTTGTGCATGGTCTTTAGAACGTACTTATAACATCTCTGATGGATGTGCTGCTAATGACTTTACAGTTACTATAACACATACTGGGTCTGATCAAACAAATCCAAGCATAGATAACACAAACACAGCCAACATAGAAATTGAATGTGGTGTAGGTAACACCCAAACACAATTAACAGATTGGTTAAATGCTAATGCAGGTGCTACCGCTACTGATAGTTGTAGTACAATAACATGGACCAATGATTATGGATCTGATGATGCTGTTAAGTGTGATAATGGTGCTACTACTATTACATTTACTGCTACTGATGAATGTGGTAACAAATCAACAACTTCAGCTACTTATTTAATTAAAGATACTGTTGCTCCTAACATCTCTATACAAGCAGCTAATGAAACTGTACAATGTGATGGCACAGGTAATGCTACAGACCTAAATACTTGGTTAACTAATAATGGTAATGCTATTGCCGCTGATGACTGTAGTGTTGTAACTTGGTCTAATGATTTTACTGCTCTTTCTGACCTATGTGGTGCTACTGGTGATGTAACAGTAACGTTTACTGCTACTGATGCTTGTAATAACTCAAGTACTACTACTGCGACTTTCACTATTGAAGATACTACGAATCCTACTTGGACTAACGCTCCTGCGGATATGACAGTTGAATGTGATGGTACTGCGGATCCTAGTGGTGCGTTTGCTGCTTGGTTAGCTTCGTTCTCTGGAACGGATACTTGTAGCACAGCAACTGTAACTAATAACAGTACAGGACTTAGCGACCTTTGTGGAGCTACTGGTGTGGAAACTGTAACATTTACACTTACCGATGAATGTGGTAATGATATTACTGCGGATGCTACCTTCACTATCCAAGATACTACGAATCCTACTTGGACTAACGCTCCTGCAGATATGACGGTAGAATGTGATGGTACTGCAGATCCTAGTGGTGCATTTGCTGCTTGGTTAGCTTCGTTCTCTGGAACGGATACTTGTGGTACAGCTACAGTAACTACTAATAGTGCTGGACTTAGCGACCTTTGTGGGGCTACTGGTGTGGAAACTGTAACATTTACACTTACCGATGAATGTGGTAATGATATTACTGCGGATGCTACCTTCACTATCCAAGATACTACGAATCCTACATGGACTAACGCTCCTGCAGATATGACGGTAGAATGTGATGGTACTGCAGATCCTAGTGGTGCGTTTGCTGCTTGGTTAGCTTCGTTCTCTGGAACGGATACTTGTGGTACAGCTACAGTAACTACTAATAGTGCTGGACTTAGTGACCTTTGTGGGGCTACTGGTACGGAAACTGTAACATTTACACTTACAGATGAATGTGGTAACGCTATTACTGCAAATGCAACATTCACTATTGAAGATACTACTGATCCTGTTATAGACAATACGAGTACTGCCAACATAGAAATTGAATGTGGTGTAGGTAACACCCAAACACAATTAACAGATTGGTTAAATGCTAATGCAGGTGCTACCGCTACTGATAGTTGTAGTACAATAACATGGACCAATGATTATGGATCTGATGATGCTGTTAAGTGTGATAATGGTGCTACTACTATTACATTTACTGCTACTGATGAATGTGGTAACAAATCAACAACTTCAGCTACTTATTTAATTAAAGATACTGTTGCTCCTAACATCTCTATACAAGCAGCTAATGAAACTGTACAATGTGATGGCACAGGTAATGCTACAGACCTAAATACTTGGTTAACTAATAATGGTAATGCTATTGCCGCTGATGACTGTAGTGCTGTAACTTGGTCTAATGATTTTACTGCTCTTTCTGACCTATGTGGTGCTACTGGTGATGTAACAGTAACGTTTACTGCTACTGATGCTTGTAATAACTCAAGTACTACTACTGCGACTTTCACTATTGAAGATACTACGAATCCTACTTGGACTAACGCTCCTGCGGATATGACAGTTGAATGTGATGGTACTGCGGATCCTAGTGGTGCGTTTGCTGCTTGGTTAGCTTCGTTCTCTGGAACGGATACTTGTAGCACAGCAACTGTAACTAATAACAGTACAGGACTTAGCGACCTTTGTGGAGCTACTGGTGTGGAAACTGTAACATTTACACTTACCGATGAATGTGGTAATGATATTACTGCGGATGCTACCTTCACTATCCAAGATACTACGAATCCTACTTGGACTAACGCTCCTGCAGATATGACGGTAGAATGTGATGGTACTGCAGATCCTAGTGGTGCATTTGCTGCTTGGTTAGCTTCGTTCTCTGGAACGGATACTTGTGGTACAGCTACAGTAACTACTAATAGTGCTGGACTTAGCGACCTTTGTGGGGCTACTGGTGTGGAAACTGTAACATTTACACTTACCGATGAATGTGGTAATGATATTACTGCGGATGCTACCTTCACTATCCAAGATACTACGAATCCTACTTGGACTAATGCTCCTGCGGATATGACAGTTGAATGTGATGGTACTGCGGATCCTAGTGGTGCGTTTGCTGCTTGGTTAGCTTCGTTCTCTGGAACGGATACTTGTGGTACAGCTACAGTAACTACTAATAGTGCTGGACTTAGTGACCTTTGTGGGGCTACTGGTACGGAAACTGTAACATTTACACTTACAGATGAATGTGGTAACGCTATTACTGCAAATGCAACATTCACTATTGAAGATACTACTGATCCTACTTGGATTAATGCTCCTGCTGATTTAACAGTAGAGTGTGATGGCACAAGTGATGCGAACGGAGCATTAACTACATGGTTAAATTCATTTAGCGGAACTGATACATGTGGTACTGCAATTGTAACAAATAATAGTAATACGCTTAGCGATCTTTGTGGTGCAAACGGTTCAGAAATGGTAACATTTACTTTAACGGATGAATGTGGTAACGCTATTACTGCAAATGCAACATTCACTATCCAAGATACAACAGACCCAACATGGGTTAATGAACCTACTGATATGATTGTAGAATGTGATGGAACTACTGATCCTAATGGCGCATTTACAACTTGGTTAACATCGTTCTCTGGAACAGATGCTTGTGGTAATGCTACTGTAACAACTAATAGTACTGGACTTAGTGACTTGTGTGGCTACTGGTACAGAAACTGTAACATTTACACTTACTGATGAATGTGGTAACGATATTACTATGGATGCAACATTCACAATTCAAGATACAATTGATCCAACTTGGGTTAACGAACCTATGGATATGACTGTAGAATGTGATGGAACTCCTGATCCTAATGGCGCTTTTGCTGCTTGGTTAGTTTCATTCTCGGAACTGATACTTGTGGAACGGCTACAGTAACTAATAATAGTACTGGACTAAGCGACCTTTGTGGAGCTACCGGTACTGAAACTGTAACCTTTACATTAACTGATGAATGTGGTAACGATATCACAAAAGATGTAACTTTCACTATTGAAGATAAAACAAATCCAACTTGGGATGTTACACCTACTGATATGACTGTAGAATGTGATGGAACAACTGACCCTAGCGGCTCTTTTGCTAATTGGTTAACATCATTCTCGGGAACTGATACTTGTGGAACTGCTACAGTAACTAATAATAGTGCTGGACTAAGTAATATTTGCGGTGCAACTTCATCTGAAACTGTAACATTTACACTTACCGACGAATGTGGTAACATGATAACAAAGGATGCAACCTTCGGCATTATAGATACTACTCCTCCAACTTGGACAAATATACCTGTCGATATGACTGTTGAATGTGATGGTACCGCAGACCCTAATGGTGCATTTGCAACATGGTTAACATCATTCTCAGGAACTGATACTTGTAGTAATGCTACTGTAACAAATAGTAGTAATGGACTAAGCGATCTTTGTGGAGCTACCGGTACTGAAACTGTAACCTTTACATTAACTGATGAATGTGGTAACGCTATTACTGCTGATGCGACATTCACTATTCAAGATACTACTCAGCCGACTTTTAACGGACGTCTACCTAGTGATGTAACCGTTGAATGTGATGCAATTCCAGCAGCAGAAAATGTAACTGCTTCTGATAATTGTAGTGATGTAAACGTTGTTGTAACAGAAGTAACTACTCCTGGTGCCTGTGAGGGTTCTTATACAATTGAGCGTACTTACACGGCAACTGATGAATGTGGATTATTTGTAGCATACACACAAAATATTAATGTGGTTGACACTACTGCTCCAACACCATCAACTGATTTCGAAAGAGAACTAGCTGTTAGTTGTACGGATATTCCAGATGCACCTTCAGTAGCATTTACTGACAACTGTTCAAGTGATGCAAACATAACTGTTGTATTTAATGAAATTAATGGATTTGATGATACAATGTTTAATGATTACCAAATTGTAAGAACATGGACTGTTAGAGATGCATGTAATAACGAAGAGGTATATACTCAAACATTAAATGTAATGTTAGATGAAATAATCACTCAAGTTACTGGACCAGATAAATGTTTTGATGACGGTATTATAGATTTAAATGACTTCTTAACTTCTGATAACAAAGAAGGAATTTGGGAATTAGTCTCTGGAGACGATATGGCTGAACTGAACGGAAACCTATTTAACCCTACTACTCTAGAGTTAACAAATAACTTTAAACCTGGTACAGAAGCTATTGACTATGTATTTAGATATACAGGATTAGATAGTGGTTGTATTAATATTACCGAAGTAAGTATGGCAATTAATGCAGACTGTATTGTATTACCTTGTGGTGATACTGATGTGGTAATTTCTAAAGCTGTAACACCTAATGGAGACGGTTTCAATGATAGTTTTGACATCATGGGTATTGAACTGTGTGGTTTCACCGCTAATGTTAAAATATTCAACCGTTGGGGTGCATTAATCTATGAATCTAGTGCCTATACTCTAGGAGACGGTCAAGGTTCATGGGAAGGTACTTCTCATAAATCATCAGTAGGATCTGCAGGTAAAGTACCTAATGGAACTTACTATTACATAATAACCTTAGAAAATAGTGGATTGGCTCCTTTTACTGGCCCAATTTATATAGGAACCAAATAATAAACTTTTAACCTATGAAACTTATTAAACGTTACATAATCGCTTTTGCGTTATTCAGTTGTACTGTTGGTGTTGCACAACAATTACCACAATTTACACAGTACATGTATAACACAATTTCTATAAATCCTGCTTATGCAGGTAGTAGAGAAGCTTTAAGCATTGTTGGATTACATAGAAGCCAATGGGTTGGTTTTGATGGTGGTCCTATCACTCAAACCTTGTCTATTCACACCCCATTAAGGAATGATAGAATTGGTTTAGGTTTGTCTTTTATTGAAGATGATTTAGGACCTGAGAATTTTTCATATTTATATGCAGATTTCTCATATACTATTCCTACTGGTACAACAGGTAAATTAGCTTTTGGTATAAAAGGTGGGTTTACAAGTTATAGTTTAGATCCAGATTTTAGACAGTCTCAAAGTTTTGATCCTTCTATTAGAGGTGTTATGGATAGATGGACACCAAATATTGGTTTAGGTTTATTCTATCACACAAACAGATTCTATGTTGGAGCTTCCGCCCCTAGAGTTTTAAATACTGATAGAAATACAGATGATGGTTTTGAAGCATTAGAACGTTTAAGTTATTACGTAACAACTGGTGTGGTTTTAGATTTAAGTAAATCAATAAAATTTAAGCCTTCAGCTTTAATGAAAGCCACTAATGGGGCGCCACTTTCGTTCGATTTAACAGCAAACTTTCTATTTAACGAAAAATTCTGGTTAGGTGGATCCTATAGAATAAATGAATCTACTGGAGCCTTTGGAGGCTTTGCGGATATTCAAGTATCGCGTCAATTAAGAGTTGGATATTCTTATGAAAAACCTATTTCAGAAATTAGAAGATACACAAGCGGAACTCATGAAGTACTGTTAATATATGAGTTCAAATTCTTAAGTTCTAAACTAAAATCACCAAGATATTTCTAAAAACCAACAGCATTAATTCACTATGAAATTAAAAAACTACATATTAGTTGGTCTCATCATAATAATGGGTTCTGAAGCTTTTGCCCAACAAGGCAGACAAAAAAGAGCAGATACTCTATTTAATAAATTCTCTTTTGTAAAAGCTGCTGAAGTTTATAAAGATCTTATTAGAAATAATTATAATAAAGATTATGCTACAAGACAGCTTGCAGATTGTTATGCTTACATAAGAAATCCTGCAATGGCATCGCGTTACTATAAGAGAGTTGTAGAACAAAAAAATGTACCTATTGAATACTATTATAGTTATGCTCAATCTTTAAGAGGTATAAAAAAGTATAAAGAGTCTAGAGAATGGTTACAACGCTTTAAAGATTCTGGAGGTGTTACTAATACTGAAAGTTTTGAAAAAGACTTAGATTTTATGGCGCATGTATTTAGTGCTAAAAAGCAATATTTTTTAAAACGAACACGTATCAATTCAAAATATAGTGATTTTGGAGCTATAGAACATGATGGTAAAATTTACTTTACCTCAGCAAGAGACGAAGGTGTAACAGTAAAACGTCTGTACGGCTGGAATGAACAACCTTTTCTTGATATTTACGTAACTGAAAAAGGTAGTAGAAGAAAAGTAGATCATTCATTTAAACTAAAAGGAGACATCAACTCAATTTATCATGATGGTCCTGTGGCAATCACTAACGATGGTAAAACTATGTATTTCTCAAGAAATGCAGCAAATAAATTTGGTAAGGAAACCGATAAAAAAGGTGTAAGCCAAATGAGTATTTACAAAGCCACTTTACAAGATAGCATATGGACTAATGTTGAAAAATTGCCATTTAGTAACCTTAACTACTCTGTACAGCACCCTGCATTAAATAAAGAAAACAATAAATTGTATTTTTCTTCGGATATGCCTGGTGGTGAAGGAGGTTCAGATATTTATTATGTAGACATAAACCCTGATGGTACTCTAGGAGAACCTCAAAACTTGGGTAAAGTTGTCAACACTAAAGATACAGAAGGCACACCTTTTATGAACAACGAAGGTATTTTATTCTTTTCTTCTGATGGACATTTCGGTCTAGGTTTACTGGATGTTTTTGGTACAATTTCAGATGAAAATGGAGAAATTGTGGATGTTGTGAATTTAGGTATTCCTGTAAATTCAGAAAAAGATGATTTCAGTTTTACAATGAACCAAGATGGGCTAACAGGTTACTTTTCTTCAAACAGAAGAGGTGGTCGTGGTAGTGATGATATTTATGAATATTATCGTAAGCCTCTACTAAATGTTCGCGGTCAGGTAGTAGATGCTATAAACACCAAGCCTATTTCAAACTCTGAAATAAAACTTATAGATGCTGATGGTAATGAAATTGCAAATATGCTTACCGATAAAGATGGTTTTTATGAAATAAATATTGATAGAAATAAAGATTACAAAATTGTTGCAAATCAAGATAAATATATTGATGATTATAGAGAATTCTCTTCTAAAAACATTTCAAGTATTGAATCTGTAATTGTTGCCAACTTAATTTTAAACCCAGTACAGAAAGTTGAAGTATTGGCAAGTTTATCATTAAATACTATCTATTTTGATTTCAATAAACATAATATTAGGCAAGATGCTAAAAAGGAATTGGATAAAATCGTGAAATTAATGAACGAAGATTATCCTGAAATGGTTATAAGAATTGAATCTCATACCGATTCTAGAGGTACTCTATCTTACAATGATAGATTATCTATAGACCGTGCAAATTCAACATATAACTATTTAATTTCAAAAGGTATAGACCCAAGTCGTATTACAGAACATAAAGGTTTTGGAGAAAGACGACTTACAAATGGTTGTGAAGATGGTGCTAAATGTGAAGATGAAGAGCATCAATTAAATCGTAGAACTCAATTTATAGTTGTAAAAATGGAATAAAAACTCAAATTAACCCCTTGAGTTATCACTATTAAATTGCTAGATATTCTAGTATTTTAATTAAAACAAGACCCCATGAAACTAAAAAATTACTTATTAATTTCTCTCGTGCTGATAGCAAGCTTGAATGCTTTTGCGCAACAAGGGATGCAAAAAAGGCAGATAGCTTGTTTTATAAGTTTGCCTTTGTTGATGCTGCTAAAACCTACAAAAAGCTCATCTCTAAAGATTATAACACAGATTATGCTACTAGACAAGTAGCAGATTGTTATGCCTACATGAGAAACCCTGATAGTGCTTCTGTATATTATAAAAAAGCCGTACAACAAGAAAGTGTACCCATAGAATATTATTATAAATACGCCCAAGCCTTAAGAGGTAAGAAAGACTATAAAACATCTCGTGTTTGGTTAAAAAAGTTTAAAGATGCTGGAGGGACTATTGAAAAAAACAAACTTTCAAGAGATCCAGATTTTATCACAGCAGTATTTAACGCAGAAAACACATATTTCCTTAAGGAGGTAAAAATCAACTCTGAATTTAGTGATTTTGGAGCGTTTGAACATAATGGCAAAGTTTATTTTGCCTCATCTGCAGATAAAGGTGTGTCAAAAAAACATATTTACGCTTGGAACGAGCAACCTTTTCTTGACGTATATGTTACTGAAAAAGATGCTGATACTATAGTTCATCATAAATCGAAATTACAAGGAGATATCAATTCAAGGTACCATGATGGCCCGGTAGTTATTACCAAAGATGGAAAAACCATGTACTTTTCTAGAAACAATTTTAGTAAGTACGCATTAGGAAAAGATAAAGAAGGGATTAGTAACCTTATGATTTACAGAGCTTCTTTAGTTGAAGGTAAGTGGACTAATTTAGAATCGTTACCTTTCAATAATTCAGAATATTCTGTTGGTCATCCTACTTTAAATAGTGATGAAACAAAATTATATTTTGCTTCAGATATGCCTGGTGGTTATGGAGGATCAGATATTTACTATGTAGATATCAGTAAAAATGGCACTCTTGAGCACCACAAAATGCTGGAGACATCATCAATACTAAAAACAATGAATTATTTCCTTTTATGAATACAGAAGATATTTTATTCTTTTCTTCTGATGGTCATTTAGGACTTGGACTTTTAGATATTTTCGCTACAGTATATGATGAAAATAAAGTACTTGAAAGCGTTGTGAATCTAGGAATTCCTGTAAATTCTGAAAAAGATGATTTTTCATTTTTCATGAATAATGATGGTATTAATGGATATATAGCATCAAATAGAGATGGAGGTAAAGGAGATGATGACATTTATGCGTTTAATAGAATACCTAGGCTAAAACTGGAAGGAACAGTAAAAGACTCTATAAACGGCTCCCCTATCCCAAATGCTTTGGTTAAATTATCCGATGAAGAAGATGTACAAATAGTTTATATTGAAACTGATGAAGATGGTAAATACGAAATTAATATTGATAGAGAAACTGATTACATAGTTAAAGTAAATAAGGATGGTTATCCTGAAAATGCTGTTGCTTTAACCACTAAAGGTGTATCTAAAGATGCTAAAAGTTTAACAGTAGACTTTAATGTAAGTCCAACAAAATTAGCATCAGATGATGATACAACAGATACAGGCACAAATAATAATTCAAACCTAATAGCTGATACAAATACCAATTCAATTGAAATTCCAGAATTGGGACCAATCTACTTTAGATTTGATAGTGCTAGAATTAGAACTCAAGATTCTGATGAATTATCAAGAATTATAGGATTGATGAACACCTACCCTAGTATGACCATTAAAATTGAATCACATACCGATTCTAGAGGTCCAAGTGCATATAATGAATGGCTATCACAAAAAAGAGCTAATGCTACTTTTAAATATTTAATATCTAAAGGCATAGACGCTTCTAGAATAACTGAATTTATTGGTTATGGAGAACGGAAATTAGTAAATGGTTGTGATGATGCAACACGTTGCTCAGAAGCACAACACAAGCTTAACAGACGTACTAACTTTATAGTACTTAAAGTGAAATAATTTAATCTTAGTTTATAAATTAGAAAACCATCAAGAGTTATGCTTTTGATGGTTTTTATATTTTTTATCTTAGCTTGAATGTTATATCAAAGTTAAGTACATAACAAAAATAAAAAATGTTGCTTTAAGCGCACTCGAAATACATTAGAATCAATATTCGAATATCTTCGACTGCCCCCAGAATGACATCTATCAAACTATCAATTTTTATAATGTAAAGATTCTAGTTTTAATATATTTTAAAAAAACTAATATGAGTAAAATAATTCAGCCTAAGTTTAATATAGAAATTACTGGAATGAAATTTCTAGGTCGTGGTTCGAAAGCTTCAGGCAATGGAATTGGTTGGAGCAGAAGCGAGAATATAACGTATAAATGTGTTGAATGCGGGAGTGAAATGTCAGCTTCTCATAGTGACTATTGGAATTGTGAATGTGGTGCGATTCATTTGGATTTTGATGCTGGGAGGTTTGGATCAAAACTCGGAGACGAAAATATTTTAGTTTATTCTAAAAATTAACAAAAAAAATCCTCCCATTTCTGGAAGGATTTATACCTAAAGCTAAATTCAATAACAATTAAGTTATCAATATAAATAACCGTATTAATTAACTAACTCAAAAATTAAAAATTCATTCAATTGTGGCTATTAATCAGTAAATTAATTGGTTATGTTTTTACTGTTCATAAACAGTTATTTTTTTATAAAAATGTTAGTATAGTACCATCTACCATCTACATCTTGTTCTGCTGAGATTTCAAAATCTGTAAAATCCCCTTCAATATTTTTTTTGTGACCTTCACTTTTCATCCATGCTCTTACAACTGATGCTGCCGAAGTAAATCCGTAAGCTACATTTTCAGAAACTCTTTTGGCTCCTGCATTTGCTTTTAAGTAATTGCTTCTTGCAAAAAAGTTTTCGTGAGATACTGCTTGATTATCGGCCATATAATCTGTGTGGCTGTATGCAGTAGATTTAATTACAGTCATACTATTTAAAGGATTTAAACCTTCTGATAATCTATGATTGTTAATCAACTCAAGAATTTCAACTTCAATTGTTTTTGTTGCAGGAACAATAAGGCTTTCTGCTGCAAGAGCATCAGCTGTATCATCCATAGAATCTGTAGAGCAAGAAAAAGAAAAAAGGGCTAAACATGCCAGTAACGACAACTTGGTTAGTAACTTCATGGTTAAGTAAATTTAGATTTGGTTCTGTAAATCTAATTCCCTAACTCTGCCTAAGTCGTTAATGAAATGTTAAAATAGACGAAATACATGTATTTCGTCGAATAATTGTGTTTTTAATCGATGAAATACAATTTAATTGTTATAAAAAATACATTTCATCGTTAGTTTATGGAGATAATCGATGAATTGCCCAATTATAATCGGTTTGTAATTGGTATCGAATACGATCATGAAGTCTGTTTGGTCTCCCTTGCCAAAACTCAATTTCTGCAGGTTTAACAATATAACCTCCCCAATATTCGGGGCGTTCAACTTCTTTTCCTTCGTATTCAATCTCTAGGTTTTTTAGCTTTTCTTCAAGTGTTTCTCTATTACTAACAACTTCACTTTGATTCGAAACTAAAGCGCCTAGCTGACTTCCTTTAGGCCGTGATTCAAAATAACCATCACTTAAATTTGGAGCGATCTTTTCTGCTTTACCTTTTATAATGATTTGTCGTTCTGCGCCATGCCAAAAAAAGATAAACACACATGAGGATTTTCTGCTATAGCTCTTCCCTTTTCACTATTATAATTAGTATAGAAAATAAAACCTTCGTAAGTGAATTTTTTAAGGAGTACAACTCTATTTTTTGGATAACCATCTAATCCGATAGTAGAAATTGTCATAGCATTATTTTCATCCTCTGGAAAAAACTTATCTACCTCAAAAAGCCACTTTTGAAACAATTCTAACGGGTTTTCTGGAGCATCCTTTAATAATAACTCTCCTTTATCATAAGACCTTCTGTAATTGCTTAAATCTTTTTCCATATTACAAATTTAATATAAATTTAATCTTTAGAGCGCATGGTGTTCGTAATAAAATTCTTAACTTCACACATCTCTCAATTTTGTTTAATTTAAATTCATTACCAACCAAATGAAATTTGAAAAGTCCCCCTATTTTGAGAAATTAAAACCCTTTAAATTAGAACTTCCCTTTGGCAATTATTATTTGTGTGACAACTTTTATTGGAGAATTACGTGAAGGTGTTCATTTTGACTGGGTTAAGGCCGAAAAATTAGCAAATGAATTGTTTAATTTTTATGGCTCTGATGCAAAAGTAGCTTTTATAGCGAATAGAATAAATGATTATTCTGTAGATCCACAAAACTGGATTAAAACTGAAAAAAAATATGATTTATTGATTGCAAGTGCCATTGTGGCCTATAACAACTCAACTTATGTAAATGCATCCTTAGAAAAACAATTTGCACAAAAAAGTATAAAACGTTGTTTGTCTCTAAGTGAAGCTATTGGCTGGGTTAAGAATTTAGAAGAGTTTAATTAAAATCGAAAGATTTCCCATCTTCTGCTAACTCTACATTATCAAAAACGGTTTTTGCTTCGGTTCTAAAATCCTCTAAATTAGGATAGCGAGACGAGTAATGGCCTAAAATTAAAGCACCTGCATTGGCTTGTTTTGCTATACTTGCCGCTTCTTTTGCAGTAGAGTGTTTAGTTTTTGGTGCTAATTCGGCATTTTTTTCTAAAAAAGTGGATTCATGATATAGCACATCAACATTTTTTATAATAGGTAAAATATCTTCTTTGTAAACCGTATCACTACAAAATGCGTAACTCTTGGGTTTGTTTCCAGCAGATGTTACTGATTCATTTTTTATAAGTTGACCATCTTCATTCTCAACATCAAAACCTTGTTTTAGTTTTCGATAATACGCTACATTTATTTTGGCATTTTTAGCAGCTTCAATATCTAACTTTCTATCACCTACCTTTTCCTTAAATAAATAACCATTGGTATAAACACGGTGTTCTAAGGGTATTGTATATACCTCAACTACATCATCTTCAAAAATTAATTCTGATTCTTTTGAAGTCAATTCATGGAAATATAAATTGTAGTTTGTCCAAGAATCGGCAAGTTTCATGTGTAGCGTTACTAATTCCTTAATACCTTTTGGACCATAAATATGTAAATCAGTTTTTCTCGTTAATAATCTGAATGTTGAAATTAAACCAACTAAACCAAAAAATGATCGCCATGTAAATGCGAAATAAAAATGCGTTTTATTCGGTTGAATTTCACTTTATGCTTACGCAATTGTACTTGTGTTCCTTCCCCACAATCTATTAAAAACATGTGGTTATTGATTTCTAATACTTGAGAGGTAGTGTTTCCTAAAGTTCTTGGAGTGGCGCTGTAGCAGCCTAAAATAGTTAGTTTCATTATATTAAAACCCTAAATCGCGTTCCATTTCTTCCATTTCAATGATATCAAAAGCTTCTTGTTGGGTTGGTACAACTACCAATTCATCAGGAATTGTATCCAAATCTACTTTAGCAGAAACAATAACAAATGAATGTTTTGCTTTTCTATGAATATTGGAAATTTGAAGAAACTCATTTATTTCGCTAGGATCAATTTTATCCAAAGCAGTTAAAATGATAACTATATTGTCGTTTTTGTATTTAGGATATAAGGCTTCAAGCTTTTTTACCAATTCAACAACTGTAACAGTTTCTTGGGTTATAATAGTAATATTTTCGTTTTTATCAATAATCATGACTTACTGTTTTATTTTCGAAGCTAATAAATAAATCACAGCCATTCTGATGGCTACACCATTTTGCACTTGGTCTAAGATTATGGCTTGTTTAGAATCTGCCACATCACTTGTAATTTCTACACCTCTATTTATTGGCCCTGGATGCATTATAGTAATCTCTTTATTTAAACTATCCAACAAATCTTTATTAACACCAAACTGTTGTGTGTATTCTCTAGTTGACGGAAAATAACTAATATCCATTCGTTCATTCTGAACACGAAGCATGTTTGCTACATCACACCAATTTAAAGCTTTTCTTAGGTTAGTTTCAACCTTAACACCTAATTTATTAATGTATTTTGGAATCAAAGTTTTTGGTCCACAAACCATAACTTCTGCACCTTGTAGCTGTAGAGCAAAAATATTTGAAAGTGCCACACGACTGTGTAAAATATCGCCAACAATCACAACTTTTTTACCTTTTACTTCTCCGAGCCGTTCTCTTATAGAATAAGAGTCTAAAAGTGCTTGCGTAGGATGTTCGTGTGCACCATCCCCAGCGTTTATAATACTTGCTTTTACGTGTTTTGATAAGAATACTCCTGCTCCTGGATTTGGATGACGCATCACTACCATATCCACTTTCATAGATAAAATATTATTTACAGTATCTATTAATGTTTCTCCTTTTTTTACTGAAGATTGTGCTGATGAAAAATTAATTACATCTGCAGATAATCGTTTTTCAGCCAATTCAAAAGAGAGCTTTGTTCTTGTAGAGTTTTCGAAAAATAAATTTGCAATGGTTATATCTCTTAATGAAGGGACTTTTTTAATAGGTCTGTTAATCACTTCTTTAAAATGATCTGCAGTTTCAAAAATAAGTTGAATATCTTGCTCGTTAAGATATTTTATTCCTAGTAAGTGATTTACACTTAATTCGCTCATTTTTTATTTATTTATCAATTAAGTAAACTGAATCTTCAGTATCATGTTCCTTCCAATTTACTTTTACTTTTTCGCTATTTATAACATCTACTTGTCGCCCTCTATAATCAGGTTGAATTGGTAAATGTCTGCTAAATCGCCTGTCTATCAAAGTCAGTAATTCTATTTCATTTGGTCTTCCAAAAGATTGTATTGCTGTTAATGCTGCTCTTATACTTCTTCCGCTGTAAAGCACATCATCAATAAACACAATGTTTTTATCTTCAACAATAAAATCAATTTTTGTTGAATTAGCTTCTAAAGGTTTATCACTTCTTCTAAAATCATCACGGTAAAATGTAATGTCCAAATAACCTAATTTTATATTTTTAACCTTGTAATCTTCTTTAAGAATTTTTGCAATTCTATCAGCTAAAAAGATACCTCGAGGCTGTAGACCTATTAAAACCGTATTTGAGAAATCGTTATGTTTTTCAATGAGTTGACAAGCCAATCGATGAAGAATGATGTTTACCTCTTTTGCGTTAAGTAAAACTTTCTGACTCATATTACTATCCAAACGTATTTGGAGTACAAAGGTAATGCAAAAAATTAAAATGTAATTGTTTTAGCTGGGTTTAATAGTAACCATCAAAAAACGAATGTATTAGTTTTAGAATTTTAACAGAATTCTATTAGATTTGTGTTAATAATAATTAAGTGTTAGTTATGGATGAATACATTGATGTAGTTACAAAAGATAATATACCAATGGGAAAAACAGAACTAAAATCTGTAGTCCATCAAAAAGGATATTATCATAATACAGCTCATTTATGGCTATTCACAAAAGAAAAAGAGATTTTATTAGCACAACGGTCTGCTAAAAAAACTATTTGTCCGTTACTTTGGGATGTGTCTGTTGCTGGACATATAGATGCAAGCGAAACGCCAAAACAAGCTGTTATAAGAGAAGGGTTTGAAGAAATAGGCATAACATTAAAAGAAGATGATTTAAAACCTATTGGGGTTTTTGAATGTTTTCAAAGTTATGACAATGGCATTGTTGATAATGAATTTCACAATACATTTATAGCTGAACTAAAAGTACCATTAAAAAAATTAATTCCTCAAGAAACTGAAGTTGAAGCTTTAAAACTCGTGACGTTCGAAACATTTGAAACCTTATTAAAAAACATAGGACAGAATAACCATTTTGTGGCTTCAAATAAAAATTATTATCATTTTGTGTATCAAAAAATTGTGGATACAAACAGGTAACACAATATAAAACAGCACATTCTAAACGTCAAAAAAACACGCTTAGTTTATAACCTAAATCTTGCTTATATTTACAGAAAGCAATAAATATGGCGAATTTTTTAAAGGCAAAAGTCAATAACAATTTTGAATTTGATATTGATTTGAGCACTATCTCAGATGTTGACCTTCTTAAAATATCAGATTCTGAATATCATTTATTAGATAAAAATAAATCCTTTCATGCTGAGATAATTTCTTCAAATTTTCGTAAAAAACACTACCAGATTTCTGTTAATAATTCAGTTTATACTATTGATATTTCTAATGAATTAGACCAACTTATCAATAAAATGGGTTTTTCTGTAGGTTCAAAAAAAGAAATAAAATCTATAAAAGCACCAATGCCAGGTCTTATTTTAGAAATAAATATCGAAGTTGGTCAAGAAGTTAAAGAAGATGATACACTACTAATCCTTGAAGCTATGAAAATGGAAAATAGCATTACCTCCCCTATTGATGGTATTATAAAATCTATCCATGCGAAAAAGGGTGATGCAGTTGAAAAAAATCAGTTAATCATAGAATTCAAATAACGATGAAGAAAATACTTGTAGCAAACAGAGGAGAAATTGCCATTCGTGTAATGACTACAGCCCGAAAAATGGGTATTAAAACCGTTGCAGTCTATTCTACTATTGATAGAAATGCACCTCATGTTCAGTTTGCAGATGAAGCAGTTTTAATTGGAGAAGCACCATCAAATCAATCGTATTTAAGGGCTGATAAAATTATTGAAGCAGCAAAAAATTTGAATGTGGATGGGATTCATCCAGGGTATGGTTTTTTAAGTGAAAATGCAGGTTTTGCTGAGTTATGCGAACAAAACAACATTGTTTTTATTGGCCCAAAATCTAAAGCCATAAAAGTTATGGGGAGTAAACTAGCAGCTAAAGAAACTGTTAAAGCCTATGATATCGCTATGGTTCCCGGTATTGACGAAGCCATAACCGATGTTAATAAAGCAACAAAAATTGCAAAAAAAATTGGTTTTCCTATTTTGATAAAAGCTTCAGCAGGTGGGGGTGGAAAAGGAATGAGGGTTGTTGAAAAGGAAAAAGATTTAGAGTCTCAAATGCATCGTGCCATAAGTGAAGCAACCTCTGCATTTGGTGATGGTTCAGTATTTATTGAAAAATATGTGAGCTCCCCACGACACATTGAAATTCAAATCATGGCTGATAACCACGGAAATATACTCCATTTTTTTGAACGTGAATGTAGTATTCAGAGACGACATCAAAAAGTTGTTGAAGAAGCACCTTCTTCAGTTTTAACTCCAGAATTAAGAGCAAAAATGGGAGAAGCTGCTATAAAAGTTGCCAAATCTTGCGATTATCTAGGCGCTGGAACTGTTGAATTTTTATTAGATGAAAACCATAATTTCTACTTTTTAGAAATGAACACACGTTTACAGGTAGAACATCCCGTAACTGAAATAATTTCTGGTGTAGATTTGGTGGAACTACAAATTCAAGTAGCCAGAGGCGAAAAACTCGAAATAAAACAAGAAGATTTAAAAATTAAAGGGCATGCTTTAGAATTAAGAGTATATGCTGAAGATCCTTTAAATGATTTTTTACCAAGTGTTGGAAATTTAGAGACTTATAAACTTCCTTTTGGAAAAGGAATTCGTGTTGATAATGGTTATGAACAAGGTATGGATATTCCAATTTATTACGACCCTATGCTTTCAAAGTTAATAACATTTGGGGATACTCGAGAAGAAGCAATAATGCTCATGAAACAAGCTATTAACGACTATAAGATTGAAGGTGTAGAAACCACACTTCCTTTTGGAAAATATGTATGCGAGCACGATGCTTTTAAATCTGGAAATTTTGACACACATTTTGTAAAAAACTATTATTCGCCAGAAAAATTAAAGAAAGAAACAGAAAATGAAGCTAAAATAGCTGCTCTAATTGCTGTGAAACATTATTTAAAAGACCAAGAACAATTGCGTTTACCAAATCATTAATCTATGGATTCAAAACAAAATAAAATAGAGATTTTAAACGAACGTTTAGAGCTTGCCAAATTAGGTGGCGGACAAAAGCGCATTGATAAACAACACGCCAATAAAAAGCTAACTGCAAGAGAACGCATTGAGTATCTAATGGATGAAGGTTCTTTTGAGGAAATTGGAGCTTTAGTAACACACAGAACTACAGATTTTGGAATGGAAAACCAAGTTTATTATGGAGACGGTGTGGTTACTGGATATGGTACAATTGATGGTAGACTAATTTATGCTTACGCTCAAGATTTTACCGTATTTGGTGGTTCGCTTTCTGAAACGCATGCCGAAAAAATCTGTAAAATCATGGACATGGCGGTAAAAGTTGGAGCACCAATCATTGGGCTTAATGATTCTGGTGGCGCTAGAATTCAAGAAGGCGTACGCTCTCTAGGAGGGTATGCCGATATATTTTATAGAAATGTACAAGCATCTGGTGTTATACCACAAATTTCTGCAATTATGGGACCTTGTGCAGGTGGAGCTGTATACTCCCCCGCTATGACAGATTTTACATTAATGGTTGAAAATTCGAGTTACATGTTTGTTACAGGGCCAAATGTGGTTAAAACGGTAACCAATGAAGAAGTAACAAGTGAGGAATTGGGTGGCGCTAATACTCACGCTTCAAAATCTGGGGTAGCTCACAAAACTTCACTTAATGATGTTGCCTGTTTAGAAGATGTAAAACAACTTTTAAGCTATTTGCCTCAAAATAATACTGAAAGTCCAAAACCATTTGATTTCAAAATAAAAGATGAAATAAGGGATGTGTTATCTGATATTGTTCCAGACAATCCCAATAAACCGTATGATATGCATCAAGTAATCTCTGGTATTATTGATGACGATTCTTTTTACGAAATTCATAAAGATTATGCTGAAAGCATTGTTGTAGGTTTCGCGAGGTTAGGTGGTAAAAGTGTTGGTATCATCGCAAATCAACCGATGGCATTCGCGGGTGTTTTAGGGGTTAACAGTTCCAGAAAAGCAGCTCGATTTATTCGTTTTTGTGATTGTTTTAATATTCCGCTTTTAGTATTAGTAGATGTACCTGGTTTTTTACCTGGTACAGATCAAGAATGGAACGGTATCATTGTTCATGGTGCTAAATTGTTGTATGCCTTTAGTGAGGCTACTGTACCAAGAGTAACAGTTATTACAAGAAAAGCTTATGGCGGTGCTTACGATGTTATGAACTCTAAACATATTGGGGCAGATTTTAACTATGCATGGCCAGGGGCAGAAATTGCTGTTATGGGGGCAAAAGGGGCGAGTGAAATTATATTTAAAAAAGAAATTGCAGATGCTGAAGATTCTGAACAAAAACTAGCCGAAAAAGAAGCTGAATATGCTAAAAAATTTGCCAATCCATATAGAGCAGCCAAACGTGGTTTTGTAGATGAAATTATCCTTCCTAAAAACACAAGACGAAAATTAATTAAGGCATTTGCTACTTTGGAAAACAAACAGGTGGATGTGCCTAAACGAAAGCATGGTAACATTCCTCTCTAAGATATATTATAAAAAACAAAAAAGGAGACCAAAAAAGGACTCCTTTTTAAATTGCAACCATAATACTCTTTTGAGTTAAATGGCTTATAAATTAATCCCAGTCGAATGTTGTTTATATGAATTAAAATGGATTAATAGCCAACCAACCTTGTATATTAACCTAGAATTTTAACTCAACCCTATTAAACAACATTATAACTGTTTGTAATTAATTTATTGGTAATAGCAATACACAAATATCATAAACTGTTGGGTATTTTTAACAATAAATCACTACGCATTCATTACGCAAACAAAAATAAAGTCCTTTTTTTAAAGCTAAGTATTAAGTGTGTCTTTAAAAACCATCTCAAGATAACCTAGAAGAGTGGTTTCATTTTTATTAAAATTAATTTTCTTTGAAATCCTGTACCTTTTACTTTCAACAGATCTAACAGTAGTATTTAAAAATAATGCAATTTCTTTGTTACTAAAACCTATTAACAAATAGTAACAAATAATAATTTCAGATTTATTTAATTGTGGATATAGTTTACTTATTTTTTTAAAAAAACTAACATTTAAATCGTTAACTAAATCCAAATGATTTTCTCCTTTTTCTAAAAGTGTTGAAGAATTAATATGAAGGTTTTTATAAAGTTCTGTTATTTTTAGCTTTTGATTACTTACCCCTCAGTAGTAGAAATCTTTTTTACCTCTTTTTTTAGATTATTGATATACTCTTCTAATCCATGAACCTTTCCTACTAACTGTTTATTATTAGATTTTAGATACGTTACGTGATCTGCTTTTTTACTATAATCTTTAATCTTTAATTTTTGTTTTCTGTAATAAATAAAATATAACGTACTTAAAAATAGTAAAACACCAATTAAAGTAATCCAAATATATCTGTTAACCTTTTTTTCTTCACTTTCGTTTTTTAAATCTATTTCAGCCTTTAAGAGTGAGTCATTTATTTGAAAACTAGCATCAACTGTACTCTTGTACATTTTATTTTCAAACCAAATTAAAGAATCTATATAAGTTTTTGATGCATCTATATTTCCAACATACTTTTGTGTTTCTGCAAACAAACTATAATAATCCTTTAATACATCTTCACCCATGTATTCTGTTATTTTAGATGATTCCTCTAAATAATAAAATGTGGAGTCCATTTGCTTTTTATCAAAATAAACATCTGCTAAACACATATCTAAACCAGCTTTGAAAGATGAATAATTATACTTTACAATAGTAGGGTTGTTATGTAATGTTTTAAAATTGTTATAGTATTTATGTGCCTCATCTAAACTATCAAGACTAGTATAATTGCAAGCAATCATATAATTAGCAAACATATAGTAATATGCATCATCTTTAATGTTTTTGTATGCGTTTAATCTTGGCAATAACAAATCATTACATTCTTTTGTGTCTCCATTCAAATATTTAGCATAAGCAAGTGTTTGCTCAACTTGAATTAAACCATTGGGATCATCGGTGCATTTATCATAATAAAATTTAGCTTGGTCGAGATATTTATAAGCAGATGAATCTTTATTGATATAATATATGTTAGAAAATAAATCTAAACAAGACTGTCCCGCGATACAATACTCATTTTCTATTTCGGCATATTTCAATGCCAAAATAGTGGATTGATGATACTTAGAATACTCTTTATAATCATCATGTATAAGTGCTTTAATAGAATAATATTCAGCTATTCTTCCTTTTATATTATCTTCAATTGGCTTAGGAATACTATCTAAAAAAAGTAATGTCTTATCAGAATTTGTGTCTATATGAAAATCAGCAGAATCTAAAAAACGATAATAACCATCAGTAACCTGTCCTAAACAATTTAAAGAATGGGTAAGAAAAATTAGAAGTATGCTTACTATTTTGAGAGAAAAAATATGCTTCAGAATTACCTAGTTTTTTGACCTAAATCTATATTAAGGCTGTTGGTTAGTTATTTTTTAAAAGTAAGTAAATATAAACAAATATAAAATTTCATGATAATAACATTCTGTTTTTAGATAAAAAATAAGATCATACTATATGAAATTGAGGTACTTTTACCCAATGGAAAACAAAAATACTTTTAAGTTTGAGTTTGTAGCACTTATGGCTTCATTAATGTCTATTGTTGCTTTATCCATTGATGCTTTATTACCCGCCCTCCCAGAAATAGGTGAATATATAGGAGTTATTAAAACAAGTGATAACCAAAAATTAATTACAATGATATTTTTGGGATTAGGTTTTGGACAACTAATTTTTGGTCCACTATCTGATAGTTTTGGAAGGAAGCCTATTGTTTATTTTGGATTCGGCCTTTTTATTATTGCAAGCGTTATTTGTGTAAACACTAAAAATTTTGAAGTAATGATAATTGCCCGTGTACTTCAAGGCATTGGTTTATCGTCTCCTAGGAGCATTGCTTTATCAATGATTAGAGATTCTTACAGTGGTAATTATATGGCAAAAGTGATGTCTATAGTAGTTATGTTTTTTATTTTGGTACCTGTTATTGCTCCAACACTTGGACAACTTATAATTAATGTATTTAATTGGCAAGCTATTTTCTATTTCAACCTAGTTATTGGCATCGTAATAATGATTTGGTTTTGGAAACGACAAGAAGAAACACTTCCTACTGAAAAACGCATCAAATTTTCATCTCATTTATTTATTGATGGTACAAAAGAATTTTTTAAACATAAAGAAGCGGTTGCCTTCACACTTGTTTCAGGATTTATTACTGGCTCTTTTATGGTCTATTTAAGTACATCTCAACAAATTTTTCAAGAGCAATATAATTTAGTTGAACTATTTCCTTATATTTTTGCAAGTTTAGCTGTATCTGTTGGTCTTGCAACTTATTTAAACAGCATGATAGTTGTAAAATATGGTATGTGGCGCATTGCATATTTGGCCGCCATTGCCTACACTTTTATATCTGTATTCTATATAATTTTATTCAGTTCAGGAAATAACCCAAGTATTTACATTCTTCTAACTTTTTTTGGTTTACAATTTTTTGCGGTTGGTTTTCTTTTTGGAAATTTAAGAGCTATTGCCATGGAGCCTCTAGGGCATATTGCTGGAATTGGAGCAGCAATTAACGGATTTATTAGCACAGTAATGGCGGTACCAATCGCAAATTATATAGGGAGTTTTGTTTTAGATTCTGTTTTACCATTATTCGTTGGATTTTCAATATTTGGTATCCTTTCATTATCGGTGTTCTTGATAATGAAAAGAAACTTAAAGACAGTAAAATCATAAGTTTTATATTCTGAAAATTTGATTGCACAAACTTTCTTATTTGTTATTTTTACCAAACACAAATTAAATTAATACATACACATGAAAGTAATAGGAATTGGTAAAAACTACGTTAATAATATATCGGAAATTGCAGCACTTAAAACTGGTTCTCAATTAATATTTACAAAACCAGATACATCTATTGTAACAAACAATAAAGACGTTGTATATCCAGACATTACCAATGAAATTGTATATGAAGTTGAATTGGTTGCTAAAATAGGAAAAACAGGAAAAAACATTTCAGAAAGCGAAGTGTCTTCCTATATTTCTGAAATAGCAGTAGGTATTGATTATACAGCAAAAGATGTACTTACAGCAAGTAGAGAAACCAAAGGTCCTTGGGCATTAGCAAAAGGATTTGATGGTGCTTCTCCTATATCTGCATTCAAACCTATTTCTGATTTTTCTGACATGAATGATATCAATTTCGATTTAAAAATTAATGGAGAACAAAAACAAGTAGGAAATACAAGTATGATGATTTATAATTTCAATGAAATTATAGCTTATGTTTCAAAATTCATGACATTAAATCCAGGAGATTTATTTTTCACAGGAACACCTGCATCTGGAGCAGGGGCTATTTTTAAAGGCGATCATTTACAAGCTTCAATTGAAGGCGAGCTTCTTTTAGACTTTAAAATGGTTTAAAAGACAATATTTTCTATAACACATTATCCATAATATCTTGAACAACTTCTGGATTCAACAACGTACTTGTATCCCCTAAGTTACTAGTATCTTTGTGCGCTATTTTACGCAAAATACGTCGCATTATTTTTCCAGAACGTGTTTTAGGTAAGCCACTTGTAAATTGAATTTTATCCAGTTTCGCAATAGGACCAATATGCTCTGTGATAATCTGGTTGATTTCTTTTCTTAGATTGTTTTGATCTCGATCTTCACCTATATCTTTTAAAATAACATAACCGTAAAGCGCATTTCCTTTAACATCATGTGGAAAACCAACAATAGCACTTTCTGCAACTGCTGGGTGTTCATTTACAGCATCTTCAATAGGTGCAGTTCCTAAATTATGACCAGAAACAATAATAACATCATCTACCCTACCTGTGATTCTGTAATAACCAACCTCATCACGCAACGCACCATCACCCGTAAAATATTTGTTTTCAAAAGCAGAAAAATACGTATCCTTATACCGTTGATGATTTCCCCAAATAGTTCTCGCCATTGATGGCCAAGGGAATTTTATACACAATCTACCATCAACTTGATTTTCCTTTAATTCATTTCCATTTTCATCCATTAACGCAGGTTGAATACCAATAAACGGTAAGGTTGCGTAAGTTGGTTTTGTTGGAGTAACATAAGGTATTGGAGAAATCATAATACCACCTGTTTCAGTTTGCCACCATGTATCTACTATTGGGCTATTCTTTTTACCAATATTATCATTGTACCAATGCCACGCTTCTTCATTAATAGGTTCACCTACAGAGCCTAAAACTTTTAATGATGACAAATCATACTTTTCAACTAGTTCTGTACCTTGTTTTGCTAATGCTCTAATAGCTGTAGGTGCTGTATAAAACTGATTCACTTTATGCTTTTCTACAATTTCCCAAAAGCGTCCAAAATCGGGATAACTTGGTATACCTTCAAACATAACTGTTGTTGCGCCGTTTGCTAACGGACCATATACAATATAACTATGCCCTGTAATCCAACCAATATCAGCAGTACACCAATACACATCATTTTCTGTATACTGAAAAATATTTTTAAAAGTATATGCTGAATACACCATATAACCTGCCGTACTATGCACCATTCCTTTTGGCTTCCCAGTAGAACCAGATGTATATAAAATGAAGAGCGGATCTTCTGCATTCATTATTTCTGCTTCACAATTTGCTGAAGCTTCATCCAAAAGCGGTTGTAGCCATTGGTCTCTACCAGCTTTCATAGTTATGTCTGTATCAATTCGTTTAGCAACTAAAACAGTATTTACGCCTGCACAATCTTCTAAAGCTTCATCAACAATACCTTTTAAATCTATTGTTTTCGCTCCTCTGTAAGAGCCATCACTAGTAATAACCATTTTACAATCGCTATCATTAATTCGTGTGGATAATGCTGTTGCTGAAAACCCTGCAAACACCACAGAATGTATAGCACCAATTCTTGCACATGCCAAAACCGAAACCGCCAATTCAGGAATCATCGGCAAATAAATACAAACCCTATCCCCTTTTTTAATGCCTTGCGCTTTTAAAACATTCGCAAATCTATTAACATGGTCATGCAATTGATTATAAGTAATATGCTCAGCATCCTCAGACGGATTATTTGGTTCAAATAAAATAGCCGTTTTATCGCCTCGAGTTGCCAAATGCCTATCTATGCAGTTCTCCGTTATATTTAATTGCGCCCCTTCAAACCATTTTACTTCAGGTTTAGAAAAATCCCAACTTAAAACCTTATCCCATTTTTTGCGCCACATAAAATGCTCTTCTGCAATTTCTTCCCAAAAACCTTCTGGATTTCTTACAGATTTTCTATAAACTTGGTAGTATTCTTCTAAGTGTTTTATGTGGTAATTACTCATTTTAATGTATTGATGAAACGAATGTCTAAAATAATAAATTTAAGTAGTTTTTATTGACATATTATTAAATAATCATTTGGGCGTTACCCCGAAAAAGGGGTCGGGCTTTACGTTACAAGTCCTCGCTTTTGCACTAGCGCACAAAAGCTGTGGGCTTTCCTCTGCAATCCCTAACGCGGTGCTTACCTAAAGTCTGTATATTCAATTAATGTGTTGCCTCTCCAGCCCCACTTGGTATTCTAATATTTTCAACAATATCTTGAACATCATCAGGAGGCGCAGGCGTAAATTTCATAATCACTATAGAAACAATAAAATTTAAAATCATGGCAACAGTACCAAAACCTTCAGGAGAAATTCCAAACCACCATTCACTTTTATCAGGAATAACATCGTCAAACCAACCCAATTTATATTTTATCATATACAATAACATCGCGGTAATTCCTATAACCATACCAGCTATAGCCCCTTCTTTGTTCATGCGCTTATAAAAAATACCCAGTATTATGGCCGGAAAAAATGATGCAGCTGCCAAACCAAAAGCCAATGCTACAGTAGCAGCAACAAACCCTGGCGGATTAATCCCAAAATATCCTGCTACACAAACCGCTACAACTGCTGATAAACGCGCAGCAACCAATTCGCCTTTTTCAGAAATTTTTGGGTTTATCATTTTCTTTATCAAATCGTGAGATACCGAAGATGAAATAACTAATAATAACCCCGCCGCAGTTGACAACGCTGCTGCTAAAGCACCTGCCGCAACCAAAGCAATTACCCAATTTGGTAATTGTGCAATCTCTGGATTAGCTAAAACCATGATATCTTTATCAACATACAATTCATTTTTTGTTTTAGGGTTGGGCTGTTTAAAATCTACTTTTCCATCTTCATCTTTTAAAAATGCACTTCCAGATACGTATTGAATTTTTCCATCAGAGTTTTTATCAGAGAAGCCAATCAATCCTGTGGTTTCCCATTTCTTAAACCATTCAGGCATATCTGCATAAGATTGGTTAGAAACAGTATCAATCATATTAGTTCTTGCAAAAACAGAAACTGCTGGAGCAGCTGTATACAAAATAACAATAAGCAACAATGCTAAACCTGCAGATTTACGAGCATCTCTTACTTTCTTAACCGTAAAAAACCGAACTATTACATGCGGCAAACCTGCCGTTCCTACCATTAAAGCCAAGGTGATTGCAAATATATCTATTGCAGATTTTGAACCTTCGGTATATTCAGTAAAACCTAAATCAGTACTCAATCCATCTAATTTGTCTAATAAGTACATTCCAGACCCATCAGATAATTGACTGCCAAAACCTAATTGAGGAATTGGGTTTCCCGTCATTTGAATCGAAATAAAAATTGCAGGCACCATAAAGGCAAAAATCAATACACAATATTGAGCAACTTGTGTATAGGTGATGCCCTTCATACCACCTAATACTGCGTAAAAAAGTACAATCAGCATCCCAATGATAACACCTGTGTTGATATCAACTTCTAAAAATCTAGAAAACACTAAACCTACTCCACGCATTTGTCCGGCTACATAAGTAAACGATACTAAAAGCGCACAAATAACACCCACAAAACGTGCTGTATTAGAATAATACCGATCTCCAATAAAATCGGGTACTGTAAACTTTCCAAATTTCCTTAAATAGGGAGCTAATAATAAAGCTAAAAGCACGTAACCTCCTGTCCATCCCATCAAATAAACTGCACCATCATAACCATCAAAAGAAATAATACCAGCCATTGAAATAAACGATGCTGCACTCATCCAATCTGCTGCAGTAGCCATTCCATTTGCCAAAGGAGAAACACCTCCTCCTGCAACGTAAAACTCTTTTGTAGAACCTGCTCTCGACCAAATAGCAATACCAATGTAAATTGTAAACGTTACACCAACTAAAATATATGTCCAATTTTGAACACCCATACTCTCCATCAATAAACTAAACATCATAACCATATTTTTTATCTAGTTTATTCATCAAGCGCACATACACAAAAATCAGTATTACAAATACATACATGGAGCCTTGTTGTGCAAACCAGAAACCTAGTTTAAACCCTCCTATTTTTATGGTGTTTAGAGCATCTTTAAAAAGTATTCCAGCCCCAAAGGAAACTAGAAACCATATGAATAGAAGTAACAAAACATACCCTATATTTTCTTTCCAATATGCTTTGGCGTTAGCTTGATTTGACATTTTTATCTGGTGTTAGTTGGAAACCCAATATAACATCATTTTTCGATATATTTGAAACTAAAGGCTCACAAATAAAATACTTATGGCATACGACGACTATTTAGCAGACCGAATTAGGCAACAATTAAAAGAAAAACACATCTTTTTTACTGAACTAAAAATGATGGGTGGTTTATGTTTTAAAGTAGATAACAAAATGCTGTGTGGCATTCATATCGATAAAAAATATGGTGATAGTCTATTAATGGCACGCATTGGAGAAGATGTGTATTTAAAGGAACTTGAAAAACCAGAATGCCTCCCAATGGATTTTACGGGTCGTCCCATGAAAGGTTATATTTTTGTAACTCCTGATGGTTTTGATACTGAAGATGAACTTTCCTATTGGTTAGATTTGTGTTTGGCTTTTAATCCTTTGGCTAAGGCTAGTAAATCTCGAAAAAAATAACTCTTATTTTGATCTAACTGATTTTTGTCAGGTAATAGATTTGCACATTTTCTTATTTTAATGATTAAATTTTTAATCATGACTTTCAAACATAATTTTAGCCGACTATTTTCATCTGTACTATTTATCCTTTCATGTTATGGATTTACACATTCACAAAATTTATCCGACAACACAACCAAAAAATAAAACTGAAGTTTATAAAGCTTTCAATAAAAGTATAAATGCTGGAGAAAAACTTGATGTTAATGGTATTCAAAGTAATATTGATGATTTATTAAAAACTGGATTTATTGATAATGGAATTTATTTCAAAACATTTGAAGACTTAATGGTTGTTTTTAAACAAAACATCAAAGGTTTAGAATCTCAAAAACTAGAAATCAAAAATAAAAAAATTACAATTCTATCTAAAAATAAAGCCCTTTTAACAGCTTCTGGATTTTATACCTCAAAAGTTATTGACGGTCGTATTTTGAAGGGTGAATTTGCTTGGACTTTTATCTATTCTAAAACAAATGGTCTCTGGAAAGTTATCCACTCGCACATGTCTAATAAATAAGAGCACAAACTTATAAACAAACAACTAAAACATGATTTTTGTAAGCTTTTCAGAATAGTATTAAAACTAATTTTGCCCAATATTAAAAACTTCAAAAAGACATGAATCTTAAAAAAATTTTCTCTTTAGCTTTAATTACACTAGTCTTAGTATCATGTATCCATTACGATAAAGAAAAACACAAATCACATCTATCTCATGCACATTGGAGCTATTCTGGAGAAACTTCCCAGAGCATTGGATAGAAATTGAAAAAAATTCAGATTGCAATGGCAAATACCAATCCCCTATAAATATTATACATAGAAGAGCTGATTCAGTTAAACTTAAAGGCGATTTAAAAATACAGTATACACCAACCACACTTTTAAAAGAAGTTGAAAACAACGGGCATTCTATTCAATTTGATTTTGAAGCTGGGGATTCTATTAATTACAAAAATGAGACATACTATTTAAAACAAATTCATTTTCACGAACCATCTGAACATAAAATTAACGGACTTATTTATCCTATCGAAATGCATTTAGTTCATGTAAGTAAATCTGGAAACATAACTGTTCTTGGGTTGCTAGGTGAAGAAGGAGAAGAAAGTCAATTATTTGAGTTTTTTGAAAGCTTTTTACCTCTTAAAAATGGCTTTGTAAAAGAGATTCACCAAAAAATAGATTTATCTAGTTTACTATTAGAAGACAAACATTATTACTCCTACGGAGGTTCACTAACAACGCCACCTTGTAGTGAAGGTGTAAATTGGATTGTTTTTAAAGAACCTATTGTTTTGTCAGTAGAAGAAGTGATAAAACTAAGAAATAATATGCCTGTAAATAATTATAGAAATGAGCAACCTATTAATGAGCGTAATGTTACATATCATTATTAGTTCATATTTATTGATTACTTTTCAAATTTATTTTATGAACCAATTATTCAATTGAGGAAAATAAATAGATTTATAGTTTTTGTTTTTGTTGCAATGATAATATCATCTTGTATCACACATAAGTGCTACAGAGGAATTTTTGCAACCGAAAAACTAACTAAATTAGATAAGTTATGGTTGGATAAAATCATTAGTAGTGATACAATTTATAGCAATAAAAGTATAGTTTTAACTAAATCTGAGTTGTTTTGTACTGAAGAATTCACTAGAACTATGAAAATCATACATTTTAAGAGAGATAGTACTATGTTTCTAGTTCCTTTTGAATCTGAGTTTAGGAACGATTCTCTCTTATATGTGAATTATCGCTTTTTTATTTCTCCTTCAAAAGATGGTATTATTGTCGCTAATTCCCATAAAGGAAGTGTTACAAATTATGAATACCCTGATGATATAAATCTAGAGCGTAAAACAAACGCTATAAAGAAAGTTGGGCTTTATAGATATGATGATGATAAATTTAAGCTTATCACAGAATCTGTTTCAAAAGAATCCTATGAAAAACATTGCACTAATGACACGTGTTATATTCCTTATCCTGGATTATTATATGATAGAAAAATAAATTTAAATCACATTAAATTCCCCAAAATACTGGATTGATATTGTTTAACGGTATCAAACCTATAATTTCTAATTTAGCTTAAATACTCTAAAACATTCCTTTCAATACGCTCCTGTATATTACTCACATCTGCCTTAACAAAGGTTTCTCCTGTAATGTTTTCATAAAGTTCAATATAACGCTCAGAAACAGTTTCAATATATTCATCGCTCATAAAAGGCACGGTTTGTCCTTCTAAACCTTGAAAGTTATTACTAATCAACCATTGGCGCACAAATTCTTTACTTAATTGCTTTTGAGCTTCTCCTCTATCTTGTCGTTCTTGATACCCATCGGCATAAAAATAACGTGAGGAATCTGGTGTGTGGATCTCGTCAATCAACACGATCTTTCCCTCTTTTGTTTTTCCAAATTCATACTTTGTATCAACAAGAATCAAACCTCTTGATGCTGCAATTTCTGAACCGCGTTGAAATAATTTGCGCGTGTAATCTTCTAAAACAATATAATCTTCTTCTGAAACAATACCGCGTTTTAAAATATCTTCACGAGAAATATCTTCATCATGGTCACCCATTTCAGCTTTGGTTGCTGGTGTAATTATAGGTTCTGGAAATGCATCATTTTCTTTCATACCTTCTGGCATTGGCACACCGCAAAGCATACGCTTTCCAGCTTTATATTCTCGTGCTGCGTGACCAGACATATACCCACGAATTACCATTTCTACTTTAAATGGGTCGCATAAATGCCCTACGGCAACATTAGGGTCTGGAGTTGCTGTTAACCAATTTGGTACTAAATCTTCAGTTGCAGCCATCATTTTGGTTGCTATTTGGTTTAGTATTTGTCCTTTGTACGGAATTCCTTTTGGCATTACAACATCGAATGCGGATAGCCTATCAGTTGCGACCATCACTAATTCTTCGTCGTTGATATTATACACGGCTCTAACTTTTCCTTTATAAAGGCTTTTTTGCCCTGGGAAATTGAAATTGGTGTCAATTATTGTATTGTTTGCTTTTGCCACTTATTTTATTTTTTTGTTTCTCGCAAAGGCGCAAAGGCGCAAAGTTTGAAATCTATTTATTTAATTTACTTGTATTGTTTAAAATCGTACTTATATTAAAACACACTTAACTTAAGTATTACGCAATGACGCTGGCGGAGATGTTTAGCCCCGATTGATGCGGCATCCTTTTTATGTGCTTTCTAATTGTTCAATTATAACTCAAAATTTACAATTATGCTAATACTTTAATGAGATATAGAAAACTTTTAGCACATAAAAAGATATAGCGGAAAGCGGGAAATAGCTCCTAAAAAATCATTCTCTATTCTCTATACTTTTATAAGCTTCTATAACTTTCTTAACCAGTTTATGGCGTATCACATCTTTATCGTCTAAAAATATGATGCCTACACCTTCTGTATTTTTTAAAATTAGTAAGGCTTCTTTTAAACCAGATATGGTACGACGTGGTAAATCTATTTGCCCAGGATCGCCTGTTAATAGAAACTTTGCGTGTTTACCCATACGGGTTAAAAACATTTTCATTTGCGCGTGTGTGGTGTTTTGCGCTTCGTCTAAAATCACAAACGCATTGTCTAAAGTTCGTCCACGCATAAATGCCAATGGCGCAATTTGTATGGTACCCTTTTCAATATAACTTGCTAATTTTTCAGGTGCAATCATGTCACGTAACGCATCGTATAATGGTTGCATGTACGGATCTAATTTTTCCTGTAAATCACCTGGTAAAAACCCTAAGTTTTCTCCAGCTTCTACCGCTGGACGTGTTAAAATAATGCGCTTTACCTCTTTATTTTTTAATGCTTGAACCGCTAAAGCTACACCTGTATAGGTTTTACCTGTTCCAGCAGGACCAATAGCAAACACCATATCGTTTTTATGCATGCTCTCTACCAATCTGCGTTGATTTGCAGTTTGGGCTTTAATGAGTTTTCCACCAACACCATGAACAATGGTTTCTCCACTTTGTTTTGATGTAGTGTAATCGTCACTACTTTGACTTGTTAACACACGCTCTATAACATTTTCATCAAGTTTATTATACTTTCCGAAGTGTTTTAAAAGCATGGAAATACGTCTATCAAATTCCTCTAGCAACTCTTCATCACCAAAGGCTTTAATTTTATTACCGCGTGCTACAATTTTTAATTTTGGAAAGTACTTTTAAGAAGTTCTATGTTTGCATTTTGAGCTCCGAAAAATTCTTTTGGAGTTATTTCTTCAAGTTCTATAATAATTTCGTTCAAAAGCGTTTATTTAATATAATTTAGTTTTAACATTACTAGGAATAAAGTTTCTTCAGATGAAATGATTTATTAGCTTTGTGAAACAGTATTCTTAATTCCAAAAATACGCAATTTTGGATAAGATAACATTAAAAACATATCAACAATTTTGCCCATGGCAATCATAACTCTCACAACTGATTTTGGCGAAAAAGACCACTTTACTGGCGCAACAAAAGGTGCGATTTATAGTGAGTTGCCTAATGTGAGAATTGTTGATATCTCACATAGTGTTTCGCCCTTTAATATTCCTGAAGCTGCTTACATCATTCAAAATGCATACAACAGTTTCCCTAAAGGCACTATTCATATTATTGGAATTGATGCCGAGCTTAATGCAGAAAACAAACATATTGCCATAAAATTAGACGATCATTTTTTCATTTGTGCCAATAATGGTATTATGAGTATGATTTGTTCTGAGATTGCACCAGAGAAAATTGTTGAAATTAATATTCACGATAAAATACAGACAAGTTTTCCTGTGTTGGATGTGTTTGTAAAAGTTGCTTGCCATATTGCGCGTGGTGGTACGCTTGAAGTTATTGGAAAACCCATTAACACCATTAAACCCATTAAGAATTTAAAGCCTTATGTAAATGAGGATAAAACCAAAATTATTGGTCGTGTAATCTATATTGATAATTACGGAAATGTGGTAACCAATGTAAAGCGTCAGTTTTTTGAAACCATTCAAAAAGGGCGCAAATTTGAAATTACAGCGCGACACTATAAATTTAAAAGAATCCTTAAAAAGTATAGCGATATTGTAAATTTTGAAATCCCTGAAGAACGACGAAATGATGAAGGCAAAGGCTTAGTGGTTTTTAATTCTGGTGATTTTTTAGAAATAGCAATGTACAAAAGCGATTCTGAAACTCATGGAAGTGCCGCAACCTTAATGGGGCTTAAAGTTATGGATACAATTGGTATTGACTTTGTTGCTGTTCCTGTGATTCCAAAAACCGAAGATATGTACTTAAACGAATAAGTTTTTATGTTGGTACGAATTGTAAAAATGAGTTTTGAAGCAAGTAATATTGATAAATTCTTGACTATTTTTGAAAACAACAAAACGTTTATTAGAGGTTTTGAAGGCTGCCAATTTTTAGAATTGTATCGTGATAAAACGCAATCTAATATTTTCTTTACTTACAGTTATTGGAATTCAGAAACGGATTTAGAAAATTACCGCCATTCTGAATTGTTTAAAACCGTTTGGAGCAAAACAAAAGTATTATTTAATGAGAAACCTGAGGCATGGAGTCTTGACAAAATACACACCAACAATTAATGAAAGATTTACTTCGGAAAATTTATTATTACCTCCCTGTTAAGCAACGCTACTTAATAAGAAGAATAATATTCTACCCAATAGATTTATTTTCTAGTAAAAATGAATTCACACCGCCAAAGGGAATGATTTATACTGGCGGGGGAGATTTTAAAGAGGTAGGCGAAGAATTTTTTGAATACTTTAAATTATATGGCGAAATTAAGCCAGATGATGCTATTCTAGATATTGGTTCAGGTATTGGGCGTATGGCCATCCCGTTTACTAATTACCTCTCTGAAAAAGGCAGCTATAACGGCTTTGATATTGTAAAACAAGGTGTAGATTGGTGCACGAAAAATATCAGCTCTAAATTCCCAAATTTTAAGTTTAAATATATTTCTCTTAAAAATGATTTATACAATACATCTACTGGTGAAACTGCAGATAATTTTCAATTTCCATATCAAAATAACACATTCAATTTTGCATTCTTAACATCAGTTTTTACACATATGATGCCTGAAGATGTTGATAATTATTTAGGCGAAATAAACAGAACCCTTAAATCTGGAAAAAATGCCTAGCAACGTTTTTTGTTTTAGATGACCTTTCAAAACAACTCATGCAAAATTCTGTTAAGAATTTTAAATACCATAAAGGCAATTATGCCTTAATGGACGAGAAAGTTAAAGAAGCCAATGTCGCTTTTGAAAAAGCGTTTTTATTCAATTTAATTGAAAAAAACGGATTTGAAGTTGAACATTTCTTTGAAGGCATATGGTCTGGAAAAACTGAAAACACATTGTCACATCAAGACATTCTTATTTTAAAAAGAAATAAATGTTCCCTATCCTAAAAAAGAAATCAATTCATTTTTCGCGTCGCCTATTGGCTATTTGGTGGTCGCTATTTTTTTAGTTTTAAATGGATTATTCCTGTGGGTATTTAAAGGCGAATTTAATATTCTAGATTTTGGGTTTGCAGATGTATCTGCGTTCTTTTTATTAGCGCCTTGGGTATTATTATTTTTGATTTCTGCGGTAACAATGCGCAGTTTTTCAGATGAAAAAAAGCAAGGTACTTTAGAATTATTATTAACAAAACCCATCTCTCATCTCAATATTGTTTTAGGAAAATATTTTGGGGCAATAGTTTTAATTTTGATTGCACTCGTCCCTACTTTATTATATGTTTATACTGTTTATCAACTCGGAAATCCGGTTGGAAATTTAGATTTAGGCAGTACATTTGGGTCGTATTTAGGACTTATTTTTTTAGCAAGTACCTATACAGCAATTGGAGTTTTCTGTTCTACTTTATCTCAAAACCAGATAGTTGCGTTTATAATTTCTGTTTTTATTTGCTTTATGTTTTTTATTGGTTTTGAAGGAGTTACAGAATTTACTTCAAGTACAACTATAGAGCAATTCGGCATCAACTACCACTATAAAAGCATGAGTCGTGGCGTGATTGATACTAGAGATATCATCTACTTTTTAAGTGTAATTGTGTTTTTCATCCTTTTAACCCAACTAGGTATTAAAACAGACAGCATCTCTAAAAAAGACATCACAAAAATTTCTGGCTTTTGCGTTGGGCTATTACTTTTAAATATAATTTCGAGTTATGCATTTAAGCGTATTGATGTAACAAAAGACCAACGTTACACTCTAAGTAATTCTGCAAAACAAATTGCTACAATTGCAGAATCGCCAGTAGTAATTGATGTGTTTTTAAAAGGCGAAGATTTCCCTTCGGAATTTAGACGACTACAACAAGAAACACGACAACTACTTGAAGAATTTTCAAATGTAAATAGCAACATACTTTTTGAATTTATAAACCCCTTAGAGAACGAAGCCTCTCGCCAGCAAACCATACAAGTGCTAACGCAACGTGGCTTAAAACCTATGCAATTAAGTGTTCAGGAAAATGGCAAATCTACTCAGGAAGTTATTTTTCCATGGGCTTTAGCAAGTTATAACGGACAAACAGTTATCATTCCATTAGTTAAAAATAAAATTGGAGCCACACAGCAGGAACTCGTTAGCAACTCAGTACAACACCTAGAATATGCGTTTGCTGATGGCATAAAAAAATTAGTCACTCCAAAATCTAAAAAAATTGCCATTTTAAAAGGCAATCGGCAATTGGAAGACAAACACATAGCAGACTTTGCAAAAAAATTAGGCGAATATTATTTTATCGCACCGTTTACATTAGATAGTGTTGCCAATAGTGCGCAAAAAACTTTAAAAGATTTAAGTCAGTTTGATTTAATTATTTCTGCAAAACCCACAGAAGCCTTTTCTGAAAAAGAAAAATTTGTATTAGACCAATACACCATGCAAGGCGGTAAAAGTTTATGGTTGATAGATGCCGTTGCCATGGAAAAAGACAGTCTATATAACGCCACAGGCACAAACTATGCCGTTGCAAGAGATTTAAACCTAACCGATTATTTCTTTAATTATGGAGTACGTATCAATCCTGTTATGGTGGCTACACCCTACTCTGCCCCTATTACATTGGCACTTGGGGATGGCAGCGATTCGCAATACCAGCATTTAAATTGGCCGTATTCACCTTTGGCAATTTCGGAATACAAGCACCCAATTACCAATAATTTAAATTTAGTTCGTTTTGATTTTGCAAACCCAATCGACACGCTTAAAAATTCAATTAAAAAAACCATTCTTTTAGAAAGTGCGCCTGTATCTAAACTTGAAGGAACACCACGAGAAATCAGTTTAAATCTCATTACAAAACCTGCTGATCCAAAAACGTTTAATAAAGGCAAACAAACCTTGGCTGTTCTGTTAGAAGGCGAATTTACTTCAGCATTCAACAATCGTGTAAAACCATTTAAAGTTTTAAAAGAAACCAATAAAAGTGTCGCTACAAAACAAATTATAATTGCCGATGGCGATGTGATTAAAAACGATGTTATTAGAAACAAACCACAAGAATTAGGTTTCGATAGATGGACTGGAAAACTATACGGCAATAAAGAATTTTTGCTGAATGCAGTAAATTATCTTTTAGATGATAACGGACTTATAAACATTCGCAGCAAGGAAATTGAAGTCGCCTTTTTAAATCAAGATAAAATTGCCAAAGAAAAACCATGTGGCAACTCCTAAACATTGGATTACCAATAGCTTTACTTGCAGCTTTTGGTTTTGTATTTAACTACCTCAGAAAGAAGAAATACACCTCATAACTGTTAATAAGTTTGTTTCCAAATAACCACCTTTTGGAATATATTTGTATGTAGTAGAATTACAATTTAAACCAAGCGTATTAGATGAAACATTTATAACTAAGGACATTTTCTCGTTTTTAGAATTTTGAAATAAATGTTACATGTGACCTCTAAAAAATATAATCCAGCACATGAAATTTATAGTATCAAGTACTTATTTATTAAAACAATTACAGGTTTTAGGTGGTGTTATCAATAGTTCAAACACCTTACCAATTTTAGATAATTTTTTATTTGAATTAGATAACAGCAAGCTTACCGTTTCTGCAAGCGATTTAGAAACCACTATGGCTTCTACGCTAGATGTAGAGAGCGATAGCGAAGGTAGCGTTGCTATTCCTGCGCGTTTATTATTAGATACTTTAAAAACCTTTCCAGAGCAACCCTTAACCTTTGTTATAGAAGATAACAACACCGTAGAAATTAGCTCTAACCACGGTAAATATGCTTTAGCTTATGCCGATGGCGCAGAATTCCCAAAAGCCGTAGCACTAGAAGATCCAAGCAAAACCGTTATTACTGGTGATGTTTTAGCAACAGCCATTAGCAAAACCATTTTTGCTGCCGGAAATGATGATTTACGCCCTGTAATGAGTGGTGTATTTTTTCAGTTTTCTACCGAGGGTTTAACCTTTGTAGCTACAGATGCACACAAATTGGTTAAATACACCCGTGCCGATGTTACCGCAAACCAAGTCGCAGAATTTATCATGCCTAAAAAACCTTTAAATCTTTTAAAAGGGATTTTAGCAGCAAGTGAAGATGATGTGACTATTGAGTACAACGATAGCAACGCCAAATTCACCTTTGAAAACTCGGTATTAATTTGTCGTTTAATTGATGGTAAATATCCAAACTACGAAGCCGTTATCCCAAAAGAGAATCCAAATAAATTAGTAATAGACCGTAACCAGTTTTTAAACTCTGTGCGTCGTGTTAGTATTTTCTCTAACAAAACCACACACCAAATCCGTTTAAAAATTGCAGGAGCAGAATTAAACATTTCGGCAGAAGATATCGATTACAGCAATAAAGCCGAAGAGCGTTTAACCTGCGATTACCAAGGCGATGATATGCAAATTGGTTTCAACTCGCGTTTTTTAACCGAGATGTTAAATAACCTAAGCGCCGATAACGTACAGTTAGAAATGAGCATGCCCAATAGAGCAGGTATTTTAACACCTGTTGATGGTTTAGACGATGGCGAACAAGTCACCATGTTGGTCATGCCAGTAATGTTGAATAACTAAATTCCTGCGAAGGCAGAAATCTCATAATATAAGCAGTAATCTCAAATAGGTTGCTGCTTTTTTTGTCTCGCAAAGTCGCTAAGGTGCAACGCTTAAAT
Organism: Jejuia sp. G7-7; assembly: GCF_055808955.1. NCBI lineage: Bacteria > Pseudomonadati > Bacteroidota > Flavobacteriia > Flavobacteriales > Flavobacteriaceae > Jejuia > Jejuia sp. G7-7. The sequence continues at coordinate 411,222 of NZ_JBVVSZ010000001.1, read as the reverse complement.
AATTTGGGCGTTACCCACAAGGGGTCGGGCTATCCACTATATCTTTTTTATGTGTCATTGCGAGGAGTGAGCGACGTGGCAATCTGTCAAATTCTAGTTATCCATAAAGTTTATAGTCCCACACTTAAAAAAGGATGCCGTTTCTATCCCTAACGCGGGCAAATCTGCTAAAGACTATCTTAAAATCTAGGTTTAGTTTATCTAACTAAATAAGTTTTCTAAATTAACTTGTAAATATTACTAATTCCTACAAAAAAGATTTATATTTTTATGATTTGACCAAAACTAATATAAAAAATTAATGAACGCATCTCAAATAGAAAAGAACGTAACAGCTTTAGTTGAAAATTTCAACAAAGAAGAGTTTGTATTTGATTTACTGAAAGCATACGGTATTTCGAAGACATCTATAACACGTTTAAAAAAGGGGGATTTTAATTTATCTAAAGTTGAGGGTGAAGTGCTTTATAAAAGTAAAATGCTTTTTAAAGAGGTTGAATCTGGAACACTATTAAATACTATTGATGAATTAACGAAAGATGTAGATTCACTAAAACACAATCCACGATTTGTAATAGTAACAGATTACAAAACATTATTAGCAAAAGATACAAGAACAGGATTAGCATTAGACACACCTATTCTTGAAATACATAAACACTTTGGTTTCTTTTTACCTTGGGCAGGTCAAGAAAAGTACGCTCAAAAAAATGAGAATTATGCAGATAGAAAAGCGTCATATAAAATGGCGAAGCTCTATGATATTTTGGTTACCGAGAATCCAAATATATATGACGATGGTGGTCATAACCTAAATATTTTTCTATCTCGTTTACTCTTTTGCTTTTTTGCGGAAGACACAGATATATTTCCTATTGAGGGGATGTTTACAGATACTTTAGAGCAACATACTCAAAAAGATGGTAGTGATACACATACATTTTTAGATAGACTATTTAAGGTCCTTAATACAGAAGACAATAGTAAAGAAGCATCACATTTTAGAGAGTTTCCATATGTAAATGGTGGTTTATTTAGAGATACTATTGTATCACCAAGATTTACTAAAGAAGCACGTAAAATAATTATTGAATGTGGCGATTTAGATTGGAGCGAAATCAATCCAGATATTTTTGGTTCTATGATACAGGCAGTTGTAAATCCTGCGTATCGAAGCGGTTTAGGGATGCATTATACCTCTGTACCAAATATTATGAAAGTGATTGAACCCTTGTTTCTTAATGAATTATACGAAGAGTTTGAAAAATCTAAAGGGAATGACAGAAAGCTACGCCAATTAATATTTAGAATTTCAAAAATTAAAATATTTGACCCTGCTTGTGGTAGCGGTAACTTTTTAATTATTGCTTATAAGGAATTAAGAAAATTAGAAATTGAAATCATAAAAGAAATAAATGGAGTTGGTCAAGAAAGCATTGTTGATGGAAGCCAATCGAAAATACATTTTATAAAAGATGGACATAAAATAGTTTCTGATGCACCGCAATCAAAAATGAATTTTAAGAGTAAACAGTTTGAAATATGGTTTACAGAAATTAAACTCTCTCAATTCTATGGTATAGAGTTAGATGATTTTGCTCACGAAATGGCTATTTTATCTCTATGGTTGGCAGAACACCAAATGAATAAAGAGTTTGTAAGTGAACTACACGACTTTGGTAGAGCAAAACCTATACTACCATTAAAAGAAGCAGGTCATATTACACAAGGTAATGCAACACGCTTAAATTGGGAAGATACCTGTCCTAAAAACGAAAATGATGAAATATATATTTTAGGTAATCCACCATATGATGGCTATCATAAACAGACAGATTCTCAAAAAGAAGATATGTCTTTTGTTTTTGCAGGTATAAATGGCTTTAAAAAATTGGATTATATATCTTGTTGGTTTTACATAGGGGCAAGATATATCCAAAACATAAAAAGCGAAATGTGCTTTAGTAACTACAAACTCAATTTGTCAAGGCATTCAAGTTGATTTACTTTGGACTCTTTTATTTAATAGAAATGTAGAAATAGACTTTGCTTATCAATCTTTCAAATGGACTAATAATGCAAAAGATAATGCTCAAGTTAGTGTAATAATTGTTTGTTTAAGAGAAGTAGGTAATAATAGACAGAAATATATATATACTGAGAAGAATAAAATAAAAGCAACTAATATTAGTCCATACTTGACTAATAGCTCTAATATCATTATTAAAAGTACCAATAGGGCATTTTCTAATTTGCCTAAAATGATTTCAGGTTTAAAAGCAGGTGATGATGGCAACTTAATACTTAATGAAGAAGAGAAGAACAATTTGATTAAAAATTATCCAATTGCTAAAAAGTTTATTAAAAGATACATAGGTGCTAAAGATTTACTGCATAATATCAGTAGATACTGTATCTGGGTCGATGATACAGATAAAGAATTAGCTTATTCCATACCACTATTAAGTGAAAGGTTTGAGAAATTAAAAAAATTCCGTTTAAAAAGTAAAAAAGTAGCAACACAGAAAAAAGCTAAAACGCCTTATAAATTTGATGAAACAAATTTTAAGGACTCAAACTCAATAATTATCCCTCAAACTGGCTCTGAGAAAAGAGAATATTTACCTGTTGACTTTCTAAATTCTGATTATGTAATATCAAATGGAGCACGTGCAATTTATGATGCTGAACCTTGGTTATTTGGATTATTATCATCTAAAATGCATATCGTTTGGATAAAAGCAGTTGCAGGTAGATTGAAAATGGATATGCAATATTCAAATACATTATGCTATAATACTTTTCCGTTTCCAGAAATCAATCAAAAACAAAAAGAGCAAATAAATCTACACGTTTTTGAAGTGTTAGAAGAAAGAGAAAAGCATTCAGGTAAAACCTTAGCACAATTGTACGCACCAGATAAAATGCCTAAAGGCTTAAAAGAAGCACATCATCAATTAGATTTGGCTATTGAGCGTTGCTATCGTTTAAAGCCATTTGAAAGCGATACAGAGCGTTTAGAATATCTTTTTAAAGAATATGAAAAGATGATAAACAAAAACACCTTGTTAGAAAAACCTAAAAGAACACGTAAAAAGAAAGCTTAATATATGCCAGATATAGTACACGTAAAATACCAACAAACAGGAAAAAGCAAAAGCACTAATGAGTTAGGAATGCGAGAAATGCAACAAAAAGCATTTGGGGCTCGTACAGCTCAATACTTATTAATTAAAGCACCACCAGCTTCTGGTAAATCTCGTGCCTTAATGTTTATTGGTTTAGATAAGTTAGTAAATCAAGGTATTAAAAAGGTAATCGTTGCAGTTCCAGAAAGGTCCATTGGTAGTTCGTTTGCAAAAACAGAATTAAAGAAGTTTGGTTTTTTTGCAGATTGGATTCCTAATCCTAAATATAATCTTTGTACACCTGGTGGTGACCAAAGTAAAGTAAAAGCCTTTTTAGAGTTTTTAGAAACAGATGAACAAATTTTAATTTGTACGCACGCAACCTTACGGTTTGCATTTGAAGCTATAGACGAAAAACAATTAAACGACTGCTTATTAGCAATAGATGAATTTCACCACGTTTCTGTAGATGGCGATAATAAATTAGGCTTGGTTTTAAGTAGTGTAATGTCTAAATCTACTGCTCACGTAGTAGCAATGACAGGCTCTTTCTTTAGAGGTGATTCTGTGCCTATTTTATTGCCAGAAGATGAAGAAAAATTTATTAAAGTTAAATATGATTATTACCAGCAATTAAATGGATATGATTATTTAAAATCTTTGGGTATCGGTTATCATTTTTATCAGGGTAGATATACATCTGCAATTAATGAAATATTAGATGAAAACAAAAAAACGATTATTCATATTCCAAGTGTTAATTCAGGTGAATCCACAAAAGGAAAAATGATGAGGTTGCTTGGATAATAGATAGTTTAGGTGAATTAGATTATCAAGACCCTGAAACTGGTGTTTTATATGTAAAGAGTGATAAATCTGATAAGATAATTAAAGTTGCAGATTTGGTATATGACGTTCCAAGTGCAAGAGATAAAATACAAGCGTATTTGCGTAATATTTCAGGTGTTGATGATATTGATATTATCATAGCATTAGGTATGGCAAAAGAGGGTTTTGATTGGCCTTATTGTGAACACGCACTAACTGTTGGTTATAGAGGTTCATTAACAGAAATAATTCAAATTATAGGTAGAGCAACAAGAGATAGTGACAATAAGACACACGCACAATTTACCAATTTGATTGCGCAACCAGATGCAGAAGATGATTTAGTAAAACTATCTGTAAATAATATGTTAAAGGCTATTACTGCTTCCCTATTAATGGAACAAGTATTAGCACCTAATTTTAAGTTTAAACCTAAATTTCCAGAGGAAGAAGATGAGGATTCAGAAGATGATGATAACACGATAAAGATTAGAGGATTTAAACTTCCAAGTTCGCAAAGAGCAAAAGATATTATTGAAAGTGATATTAATGACCTCAAAGCAAAAATTATGCAAGATGACCAGATGCTTAAAGCAATGCCTGGTAATGTAGACCCAGAAGTCATTAATAAAGTATTGATTCCTAAAATCATAAAAGAAACCTATCCAGATTTAACTGATGAAGAAGTTGAAGCTGTTCGTCAACACGTAGTTGTAGATTCAGTTATTAAAAATGGAACTATTGAAGAACAAGGGGATAAACGTTTTATTCGTATGGCAGATAGTTTTGTAAATATTGATGATATTAATATCGATTTAATAGATACTATAAATCCATTTCAAAAAGCATTTGAAATATTGTCAAAATCGGTTACTGCCTCTGTATTTAAAGCAATTCAAGAAACTATTGATGCTACAAGAATAACAATGACCGATGAAGAAGCCATTATTTTAGTGGCCTAAAATAAAAAACTGGATAGCAAAGACAGGAGAACAACCAAGCATTCAATCTTTCGACCCACAAGAAAGACGTTTAGCAGAAGCAATCATATTTTTAAAAGAGCAAAAGCGTAAAGCCCAAGCAAATGAGTAAAAAGAAAACATTAGAAGATATATTTAATGATGATGAGTTTGGAATTTTAGATTCTAAACCCAAAAACTCTAATGTAAAATCTGAAGATGAACGGTTGATTGAATCGTTCCAAGAGATTAATGCTTTTTTTGAAAAGAATGATAGAGAACCAGAAGCTACAAATGTTAGTGAATTTAAGCTGTTATTAAGATTAAAGGCATTGCGACAAGATGCTAATAAAATAGAAATACTAAAACCATACGATACACATAATCTATTAAATACTAAAGAAGAGATAAAGTCAGTTGCAGATATTTTAAAGGATGATGATTTAGGAATATTAGATACAGAAGAAACCTTATCAATTTTTAAGTTAAAGAATATTCCAAGTTCAACTGAAAGGGGTGAAACAGATTTTGTAGCTCAACGAACAGCTATGAAAGACAAGGAGTTTTTGCCTTATGAAGCAATGTTTAAAGAAATACATCGCAAATTAAGAGAGCGTAAAATTTCATTAAAAAGGTTTAGAAACGCTGAAAAAATTTAAAAAAGGTAATTATTATGTGTTAGATGGTGTACTTCTATACCTTGAAGAAACTAATATAGCAACAGACAATGTTACTTTACCATCTGGTGATAGATTGCGTAAAGATGGACGTACTCGTATCATTTTTGAAAATGGCACAATTAGTAATATGTTATTTAGGTCTCTTGGAAAACAACTACTAAACAATGGTCATTTAGTTACTAAAACTGAAACAGAAACATCAAAAGAGTTATTTGATAATGTAAATTCTGTTAATGAAGAGGATTTAGATACAGGTTGGATATATATATTAAAATCGAAGTCAACTAATCAAAAAATTACATCAATAAATAATTTGTATAAGATAGGTTACTCTACTGTTCCTGTTCCAGAACGTATTAAAAATGCGTCAAAAGAACCTACCTATTTGTTGGCAGATGTTGATATAATAGCATCTTATAAAACATACAATTTAGAGGCCCAAAAGTTTGAACACTTAATACATCGCTTTTTTGCAGAAGTATGCTTAAACATTGATATAAATGATGATAAAGGTAGGAGGATAACACCGAGAGAATGGTTTGTTGTTCCATTACCAATAATAGATAAGGTAATTCAGCTTATATTATCAGGTGATATAGTTAATTATAAATATGATAGTGTCAACCAAGTTTTACTAAAAAATAATGGATGAAGTTTGATAAACGATACAGTACTATTAAATATAAAGACCTAAACTCAAAGCAAAAAGAAAACTATAACTTTCATAAAGTAGCAGCAGTCCTAGCAGATTATGGTTTTAATTCTATGCGTTTAAATGACGATTGGCAAGGTGCTGATTTTATAGCTGTTCATATTAATGGTGATGAAATGCTAAAAGTGCAATTAAAAGGGCGTTTTACGTTGTCAAAAAAATATATTGACAAAAATATTTACATTGCCTTTATTGAAAATAATATAGTTAAAATTTACCTGCATGATGAAGCGATTAGCATAATGCCAGAGCATATTGCTAATTCAAATTCATGGATAGATACTGGGTTATATTCTTGGAATAAAACACCTGTAGTTTATGAGTCTATTATTTCAGTTTTAAATTAGTAATTCATGCCAAAAACAAATAAACCAACGGCTTGGATTCAAGTTTTAAAAGACCTTATAGACGCTTATTTTAAAAGCGCCAATAAAAAATCGAGAACGTGGCACCAGCATGTAGTACCTTACGAAGATGGTTGGGCGGTACGGCGTGAGGGAAACAAACGTATTACCTCTAAACACCGCAAACAAAGTACGGCTATAAATAAAGCCAAAACTATTGCTAAACGCTATAATGCTGATGTGATTATCCATCGTGCTAGTGGTGGCATACGCGAGCGTATTAGTTACTAAACTTTTAAATGGCAACGTGATTATTGCGTTAAGGATTGCAGTGGCATCCTTTTTAAAAGTGGGAAATTATAGACTTGTATTAACCTAGATTTTGACAGATAGTTACGTCCTCTCGAACTCACTATGACGTTTTAAAAAGATATAACGGAAAGCCTGACCCCTTTTCGGGGTAATGCCCAAATATTTAAAATAAAAACACTTACGCTTAATGGTGGTTTTCTTTTGCTACAATGATGACATTTTATAGTTCATGCGATGATTAGGTAATTAACTTAAATTTAATCTAAAATGAAAAATCTTAAAAAAGTATGTATGCTTTTCATCGCACTTATAGTACTAGGTTGTAGCAAAGATGAAAACAACGACAATCCCGCAGATAATGCGCAATTTACCGCAACAATAAACGGCGACTCGTTTACCAACTATAGTTCTAAACTTGGATTTTATAATGCTGAAAAAGGCATTGGTACAAACACGCTTGTAATTTCTATTACTGATGCTAACAGCAATACTATTCGTTTCTTTTTGAATGCAACTGGAGGCTTTAGTAACGGTACCATTAAAACAGTTGGTAACATGGATGCAGATAATTTTTTAACGAGTGCTACCATTCGTGACCAAGCAACACAAAAAACCTATTTGGGCAAGAGTGGTAATATAACTATTACTGATAGCAGAACAAATCCTGGTGATGATGAGTATAGTTTAATTTCTGTAAGTTTTAATATTACAGCTTCTACCAATTCTGGACCTGATGTTACAATGACTGGAACGTTAAGTAACATGCAGTATTTAAACTAAAAAACCGTATAACATAGAAAACGCCCACTAAAAAGTGGGCGTTTAGTTTATCTCTTGCTAAATATACTAACTAAATAAAATTAAGAGGAGATAATTTAATGTTATGACTATTATTCTGTTGTGGTTTTTGCATCAGCTTTAGCATTAAAAAATAATGGTAACAAAATACCTAATATAAGTCCGCCTGATGCCCCAAAGGGTATTCCCATAGCTATTCCTGTAGCAACATTGTTTTGAATAGACCCAATTACAGTACCTAAAATAATACCTAGAAACATTCCAAATACGAGTCCCCAAAGCATGAATTGAGACTTTTCTATTTTTTTACTCATATACTTATTAATTTATAAAATTAATGCTAAATGGGTATGTTGGTGTTTCGCCATTGCTTGCTTTTATAGCATTTATAATAGGAAATAGTACTGAAATAATACCTAATACTACAAAGCCTAAAAGCCCTAAACCAAATAATAATATTAACGGCACGCAGATAATGCAATACACTATCAAACTTAACTGGAAGTTTATGATGTTTTTGCCGTGGGTATCCATTTGATATACTTTCTCTTTTTGCGTGAGCCATAGCACCAACGGTAATATTAAACTCCCAAAACCAGTTACTAATGTAATTAACTGACTTAAATGTGTAATGGCTAATAATTGATTGTTTGTTCTCATGATGATTGATTATTGATTGATACTTATATGACGCATATAAGTTTGAAATGTTACATCTTGAGCAGAGAATTTATTTTCTATTCTTGCGGCTTTGCTTGTAATGATCTTGAAACCACTCGGGTGCTTCTATTTGGTTATCGTAGATATAATCGGCAATTTGTTGGACACTTTCTTTTGTGTATGGCATTTTTTGCATAATTCCGAATCGCTTTACTGCGCCATACATTTTTACATCTTCTGGATTAGGATTAGCAATCCAGTTTTGCATATCGGTTATAAATTCTGCTTTAGTGGTAGTGTCTGTTATGTAGTGCTTTTTTATGGCTATCATGGGTGGTGCTAATCTGTTTTCTTCTGTTGCTGTTGGATTATGACAGGTATTGCAATAAGTTTCCATGAGTGCTTTTCCAGGGTGAATGGTATCGGTTATTTTAACATTACTTTGAACTGCATACGAAACCTTGTTTTTTGAATTATTACAACTTGTAAATACTAAAACTGATAAAATGCTTAGGTATAAGATATTTTTCATGACTGAGGGGTTTTCGTTTATTTTATTAAATCTACATATACTTTTTAGGTGTTTTGTTGCATGACCAACAACGGAATATCAATTTTAAAGGCAAACCGTTCTACGGTATGTGTGTTGAATAGCCGCTCTAGAAAGCTGTGTTTTTTATTTAATATAGCCAACATGTGAATATTATTGTTTTCGATGTAATTATGCACCACATTATACATATCATCACTTGGAGCATCAATATACTCGTGCTTTGTGTTTGCGAAATTGGTGTTTAGAAAATCTACATTATCATAGGCATCATACACCAAATGGTTTTGGTCTGCAAGGTGTAGAATTTGTAATGATGCATTATTTAAGGTAAGTATCTTATTTAAAATTTCTAACTCTTGTTGTTTAAATTGTTTTGAATTTGTGGTTGCAAATGCTAGGTGTTCTATATTTTTAAACTTGCACCCATCTGGGATTGCTAATACCGGAACGTTACAACGTTGCATGACCCTAACGGTATTGCTACCAAAAAGTACTTTTTCTAAGCCAGATGCGCCTTTTGTACCCATGATTATTAAATCTACCGCATTATTTTCGCAAACTTGGTTAATGGCATGAATAAAATTATCATAATTTACTATGGAATGAAATTCATGATTACTATTATCAAACTCTTCTTTGATGGTTGAAATAATATTAATAATAGATTTTTTTGCAGCAGCCATTAATGTTTTATAAATGGTTGTGGATGAATTTACCGTCATCATATCATCTGAAATAAATGAAGATGCTTTCTGAACATTTAAGATATAAAACTGACATTTTTGATCTTTCAAAAACTCTGCAGCATAACAAATGGCATTTATAGAATTTTTTGAAAAATCTGTAGGCAATACTATATTTTTCATGAGGATAAAAAATTAATTACCTAGTAAACATATGCTTTATAAACTTTATAAACTATGATATAAATCAGTTAAACCAATACTACTAATATTGATAATAAATTAGCATAAAACTTTTATGGATTGTATTTTCGGCACAATAAATGATTTACTTTTCGTTATTAACACTAAAAACAACTTATATGAAGCGTATTTTTATTGCTCTATTTTTTTTAGCTAGTTTTACAATAACTGCTCAAAATACTGCTGTTGGTACTAATGAGAAGTTAGTATACTCTGCATCTTACAACATGTCGGGCATACTTACAGATATTGCCCAAGTTACACTAGAAACAAGCCCTGTAAAAACATCTAAAGCAACTTTATTACGCCTAAAGTGTAAAGCGTTAACATATAGTAGATGGGATAACTTTTTTGAAATAAGAGACTTGTACGAAAGTTATGTGAATCCAAAAACATTAACACCTTACTTATACAAACGAGATATTAACGAAGGTGGATATTTTAAAAACATGAAGTATACGTTTAGCCACAAAACAAAAACGGTTAAAACGGTACAAACCAAGAAAAATAATTGGGTTGAAAATAAAACTGTAAAAATAAACTCAGGTACAAAGGATATTGTTTCTACTTTATATAGCATTAGATTACTTGATTTTGAATCTATGCAAGTGGGCACCAGAAAAAATATCACTATACTATTTGATAGAAAAGAAGTAAATGCGCAAATTACTTATTTAGGTAAAGAAACAATTAGTACTGCTATAGGAAGCAAATCTTGTTATAAAATTGCAGTAAGCAGTAGCGAATCTAATGCTTTAAAAGGCAAAAGTGGTAATTTGGTGTGGCTAACTGCCGATGCTAATAAAATAATGGTTTACGGGAAATTTAAAATTCCTGTTGGTAATGGAGAACTTAAAATAAAATCTGCTTCAGGTTTAAAAAACTAAATACTATTCTATTATGAAACAACTATTTACAGTACTTGCTTTAATTGCATCAATATTAGCTATTATTTTATCGGTTTTACCAGTATCTAACCTCGCTATTTTCCCTGCAATTGCAGCTTTAATTTTTGGATTAATTGCATTTTATTTATCTAAAAAAACCGGACAGGTTAAAAAAATTATTCAGTTTTCATTTTTTCTAACTATTATAGCCTTAGGGCTTACAACTTACAAAGCTATTTTTAATAAAACAGAAGTTGGAAACACCGAGGAAATAGTTGAAAAAGAAGCCGAATCTAAAGAAGAAGCCATTGAAGAATTAGAGGAGCTTGATTTAGATGATATTACTATAGATTAGTAGTAGTTTTTTTACGTTTTTTTATATCTTTACATCGTTTTTAATTTAAACGAGCATAGAGTTTTTTACCCCTACAAAACTTTTAATTGCGAGTTGCTTTTGATTTATAACCAAAACCGCATGAAAATTTTTTGCATTCTCTCACTACTTACACTTGTTGGAACTTGTGCTACTCCAAAATATAGCACAAGAATTGAAAATATAAAAAACAATATTGAAATAGTAGATAGCGCATTGGTTAAAACATATGCTAAAACCATCACATCCAATGAGTTAAAAACAATGCTTTATCAGTTCGCTTCTGAAGAGTTTCAAGGAAGACGCGTTGGTGAACCTGGACAAAAATTAGCTGCAAATTTTTTAAAATCTTATTATATTTCTCATAATATTAAATCACCCATAGCTGATACTGACTATTTTCAGAAAATTTCTAAATCTCATCTATCAAGTGATGTTGGAGCATCTGAAAATGTACTAGCTTATATAGAAGGTTCTAAACACCCAGAAGAAGTAGTTATTATCTCTGCACATTTAGATCATTTGGGTACAAAAGATGGAGAAATTCATTATGGTGCTGATGATGATGGCTCTGGTACTGTTGCTATATTAGAAATTGCCGAAGCTTTTAAAACTGCCGCTAAAAATGGACATGGTCCTAAACGCAGTATTATGTTTACCCATTTTACTGCTGAAGAAATTGGTAAACGTGGATCAGAGTTTTATGTTAACTACCCTGTTTTTCCTTTAGAAAATACCGTTACTAATTTGAATATTGATATGATTGGACGCATAGATGAAAGACATGCTGAAAATAAGAACTATATTTACATTATTGGTGCAGACAGATTGAGCAAAGAGTTACATTATGTTTCTGAAAAGGTTAGGAACACATATGTAGATATTGAATTAGACTATAAATACAATGCTTTAAACGATAGAAATCAGTACTATTCTAGGTCTGATCACTATAATTTTGCAAAACATGATATTCCTGTGATTTTCTATTTTAATGGAGAACATGAAGACTACCATAAAGCTTCTGACACACCTGATAAAATAGATTATGAATTGTTAGAGAAGCGTGCAAAATTAATTTTTGCTACTGCATGGCAAATTGCAAATCAAGAACACCGCATTGTTTTAGATGAAAATAATGCATTTTTAAACTAGTTTAAAATAAAGCACATCTCATGAAAAAAATTTATTTAGTACTATTAGCTTTTACCTACATACTATTAGGATGTAGTAGTTCTCAAAACAAAAAATCTAAAAAAACGGCAAACCCTGATGATTATGCTAAAACCATTACTTCTGAAGAATTAAAGGACATGCTTTACACCTATGCTTCTGATGATTTTGAAGGTAGAAAAACTGGTGAAGCGGGACAAAAAAAGCCATTAATTTTATTAAAGAAAATTATGTAAATAATAAAATTGAATCGCCAATTGCTGAAAATGATTATTTTCAAGAAATACCAAAAGACTATTTTAAAGGCAGAGCTGAAAATGACTCAGAAAACGTTATCGCTTATATAAAAGGTAGCGAAAAACCAGAGGAAGTTATTGTGATTTCTGCGCATTTGGACCACATTGGTGTTTCAGGAGATGGAGCAGTTAATAACGGTGCTGATGATGATGGTTCTGGTACTGTAGCTATTTTAGAAATTGCTGAAGCATTTAAGAAAGCTGCAAAAGACGGATTTACACCAAAAAGAACATTAGTGTTTTTACATGTTACAGGTGAAGAAATTGGACTGTTTGGTTCTAAATATTATGCAGATGAAGATCCTATTTTTCCTTTAAAAAACACCGTAACCAATTTAAATATTGACATGATTGGACGTGTAGACAAAACCCATGAAGGACAACCAAACTATGTGTATTTAATAGGTTCTGATAGATTAAGTAAAGAGTTACATGCAGTTTCAGATTCTATAAACAAAGCTACTGTAAACATCAATTTAGATTATACATTTAACGCAGAAGACGACCCTAATCGTTTTTATTACCGCTCAGATCATTATAACTTTGCAAAGCATAATATTCCTGTTATTTTCTATTTTAACGGAGTGCATGACGATTATCATAAACCAAGTGATACCCCAGATAAGATTAATTATGAATTTTTAGAAACGCGTGCACGATTAGTTTTTTATACCGCTTGGGAATTGGCTAATAGGGATGAACGAGTTAAGGTGGACTAAACATCTTTATTAAGTATTTACTTTTAAAATATAAACATGTACTCAATTATAATTGAGTACATGTTTAATAGTGACTATTCTCAACAATTTAATTTTATTATAGTGTATGCTTTTTAGCACTTATATGAGATGAAGCTAACATAGCGTTATAAGTTACATTATAATTTTTATTTAAAGCTAAAGCCATATATGACTTAGCTTTAGCTTTATGGCTTAGATAATCATATGCTAAAGACAATACATATTCATCAACACCATCATTATTATTACCCACCCTTTGATTTTCTATACGCTCCGCTTTTGCTTCGTTCTCAATTTTATTTTGCAGTTTCTCAATCAAATTAGCAATTAATTTATCAGCTTCATTTTTACGTCCTAATTCTCTTAAAGCTTTCGACTTAAACACCACAGCTCCAGAAAGTGGATTCATTTCTTGATTTACAGCCTTATTAAAATATTCTTTTGATTTTGAGGACTGTTTATCCATTTTATACGCTAAACCCAAAAAATAATCAATATGTGAAGTAACAGGATGATTAACTTTTGCTTCATGAAGATATTCTGGATACAAATAAGCTCGCTTAAACTCTACAATAGCTTCCTTAAGTTTTCCTTCATTAAGTAATTTTTTACCTTGTCCAACTACTGCTTCTGTAAAGCGTACATGACGATATGGAGTACCCAAGAATCGCTCTGCCGCACTAAAATACGTGTTCTTTAATACATTTTGAGCATCAATATAACGCCCCGATTTCGTGTAAAAATCTGCTGCATTAAGTGCCGATTTTCCTTTACGGTGTAATATGTCTAAGTTATTATCATAATGCGCTTTTAGCTTTTTAGTGTTACCCTTTTTAATATATAGATATTCCAATTCACTAAAGGTTCTTAGACTTTTATTTGATTTAGCAAACGAAGACTCCATCAGTAAAATAGTAGTATCTAAGTCATCCATTTTTGCTACATGCCTTCCTATTGCCAAGTTTCGGTTAACTCTAAAATTATCTGGGTTAAGCTTATTTGCTTTTTCCCATAACAAAATGGCTTCTTTATGACGCCTTAAGTGATATAATAAATCACCCAGATACATTAATGCTACATCATTATCAGCGTTATTTGTTATAACATTCTTCAGTACTTCAGCAGACTTAATTCGGTATGGAAATACATAATTAGAATTTGTTTCTGATGCTTTCCGATAATAGTTTAAAGCTTCTTTTTTCTCTCCTATTTTCATTAAACAATACCCCAGATAATAATTTACCATAGGGTAGACAGACTCTTGTGAAGCGTAATTCTTTTCTGCAATTTTTAGCACTTTTAGAGCTTCATCATAATCTTTTAAATCCATATAAAATATAGCAGTATCTATATAGTTTTGTGACCCCAGAAAGAGTTTATCTTTCCTATCAAACAAGAAATTAATCTTTTCAATATCCTCTGCCGTATTACCATAGAGCTCAATTTTCTCGATGTAAGCCACAAAATTAAGTGGATCCCTCTCAAATGCTTTTTCTAGGTATGCTTTTGCCTTATTGGAATAACCTAATTTTCGCGAAACATATGCAGATAGATTATAAATATTGGGATGGGTTAGATAAGACACAGGTACTTCTTCTAACCTACGAAGAGCCTCATAATAATTCCCATTTAACACCTCTAACTGCGCTAAATAAAATAAGGACTGATCTATTTCTTCTCTGTACCGAGAGGCTTTAGCAAAGTATGAATGTGCTTTTTCATAATTTCCTAATTGTAAATAAGCGTATCCATTAAGAAAATCAGCTCTAGAACGTCCATAGAAATGTCCGCTTACATATGATTTTTCAAGTGTTTTAGTGGCTTTTTCAAATTCACCCCTTTTAACTTGTATTGTACCTTTCAATCTTAAGGCACGAGATTCGTTTGGATCTCTGGACAAAATTTCCTCAATACATTCATCTGCATCAATACCATAAGCATCAAAATAGTTTGAAATTGCCTTGGTATAAAGTTGATCTATAGTTAAGTTTTTATTGCCAGTTTTTGGAATGGTATGATGAACAGGTTCTTCAGACTTTATCTTATTTATATATTTAAAAAATGGTTTCTTTTTATGGTCAACTATCTTTATTTCCAAAGTATCTGCATCCGTAGAAGCTAAATTCAATTTTTCATTATAAACCTCTCCCACTTTAAAATCGAAATTTAACTGTTTTATTTTCTTGCCATTTTTTAGAATGGTAACTACAGAATTTGGAAAATTAAGGGTTGGTAACAAATCTAATCTATAGTTTTTAGTGTCTATTTTTTCAAAATTTACAGCTATCTCTTTAGTAGCTTTAGTAAAACCTGGTGTGTTTTTAATCGGATACCAAAAAATTGAAAACTCTTTAACTTCAAAAGGTTCTAATACACCATAACCATGGTTCATTTTTTCATTAAAGGCTTGATGTTGCAACTCAACATAACCACCGTCTTTATCACTTAGAAAGGTATCCCATTGCTTTCCACTTTCTGATTTTCCCCAAGTAAAATACTTCTTACCAGGAGCTAGTCGGTGATCTGCAACAACAACAGTACCTGCGTCAATATCTTTTTCATGAGAATATACACCCCAGTAATCCATATTCAAACCTGTGCCGTCAGCAAAAGCAGACAGCCCATGCTTAATATTTTTCACCCAATTCCAATCTGTTCCTTCATTTGAATAATTCGACCATTTTTTTAAATGACTAACTCCATGTCCTGTAGCATAGGTTTCTTGGGGGAAAATCAACTCCATTTCGTCTGTAGCATGCATAGCTGCATTATTGGAAGATACAAATGGAACAGTATAAGGAACCGTACTAATAAATCTTCCTTTGGTTTCAACAAATAAAGCATCGGGACGTAAAATAATTTCATATTCCCACTTCATCATTCTTACAGGCTCAACCTCAGCTATAATAACCCTTTTACTTCCATCTGAATGCTCTTTAATATCATAGGTAATTTTATTCATCTGGGTATAACCATGACCGCCTGGATGATTGTATTCTAAACCTCCAGATAACCATGCAGAACGTACCGCTATTTCAGCCGGCTTAATAGCATGATTATAGTATAAAAAATCCCATCCGTTGCGTTTATCAACAGCGCCTTGTATTCTTCCTCGTAATTGAGGTATAATGTCTACATAAATGTATTCATTTTCCAAACGGACTATTTCATATTCAATATCCTGTTTAGTTGGTTTATAATCATTTTGAAATGAGTATGGATATGTTGATCTCTTGTCTCTAAAATAAAAAAGACCTTCAATTTTAAAATCTTTTAAATACGAGTTTGCATCATCGGGTCCCATATCGTAAGTAGGAATCTTTTCCTTAAATATTTTAATTTGAACATTTTTTTCTTGCGAAACAACACTTATTGCATGAAAAAGAAAAACGGTTAAAAAGAGGGATTTAATAAACTTCATAATAAATCTATGGTGTTTAGTTAGTTATAACTTTGTACATCTATAAATTTACTTTATTAAAATTAAAAAATCTAATTTTAAGTTACTCATTATATTTTGCATGAAATAAGCATATTTTGATAAAAACATGAAAAATATGTAACTTATAAATAAGGCAATTTCTAATTAATTATTGAGTATTAAAGTGCTAAATAAACGCCACAAAAAAAGCCTTTCAATAAATTGAAAGGCTTTTTACTTTTGGGTGGAAGACCGGATTCGAACCGGCGACCCTCGGTACCACAAACCGATGCTCTAACCAACTGAGCTACAACCACCATGTAATGCATTTTATAATGCGTGTGCAAATGTAATTGATTTCATTCTTTATAACAAAGACTTTTTTTAATATTTTTTTAGTTTTTCTAACTACTTCAAATCAAACAAACTATCAACTGCAGCATAGCGTTCTACAGTAAAACCTTCGGCATGAGATGCACCAATTAAGCGGCCTAAATCTCTAGCACGGTATATTACACTATCTGTAAAGTTTTTACTAGAAATAGGCGTTTCTGGAGCTTTACTTTTTTCATTATAAAATTGTGTTTCATAAGCTAAAACAGCTTTCATCTTCACATCAATAAAACCAGACACATCTACAACAACATCTGGCTCTAAATTTTTCCATTGAATATAATGGTAGATATGTTTTGGTCTCCATGGTTTTTGAATACTACCATCTTCTTCTGTTTCAATTTTAATTAATCCGCTTAAAAAACAAGCATCACTAACTAAACTACTCCCCTTTCCATGGTCTATATGTCTATCGTCAATAGCATTACACAACACCATATCTGGTTGGAATTTTCTGATCATTTTTATTAATCCTATCTGATGTTCTTTATCATTTATAAAAAAACCATCAGCAAAGCCCATATTCACCCTAGTTTCAACACCTAATAGTTTTGCGGCATTTGCAGATTCAGTTGCTCGTGTTTCCGCAGTACCTCTGGTACCTAATTCGCCTTTGGTTAAATCTATAATGCCTACTTTTTTACCATTTGCAATTTCTTTGGCTAAAGTAGCTCCGCAGCCTAATTCTACATCATCGGGGTGTGCGCCTATAGCAAGTATATCTAACTTCATGTATTAAGTTTTAAATTCGTTTTCAAAAGAAATTTGTCGTAATTAAAGTATTTATTTTATAAAAAATAATCTGTTTTTTCAAATGTAATTTTACGAATCACTTCAATTTCGATATAAAATTACAACTTTATTTAGCAACCTTTTAGTACGAAAGCGTTTTCGTATTTTCTTTTCTCATCACATCTATTAAAAAAACATCAATCCTATAAAAATCAAAGGACTTGGTAAAGCATGACATTCGTCATAATTATTCACGGTATAGCTGAGTAATTTTACATAGTAATTAAAGAGAAAAACTAATAAAATACTCTTATAACTAGAAATTATGATCTATTTAATGCTTACCATATTAGTAATAACAATAGCATTATTTGTTTGGGGAAAATTCACTCCAGATATCGTTGCGTTGCTATCAATGATTAGTTTGTTTTTAACAGGTATTCTTGATGCAAAAGAAACATTAAGTGGTTTTAGTAACCCAACAGTAATTATGATTGCCGCTCTTTTTATTATAGGAGAAGGTTTATCGCAAACTGGCTGGACTGCCTTAGCTGGTAAAAAGTTTGTGGAATGGGCTGGTAAAAGTGTTCCTAAACTATTAGTAATTGTTTCATTAGGTTCTGGTGTGTTATCTGGTTTTGTTAGTAATACAGGAACTGTAGCTACATTAATGCCATTAACAATTTCTTCTGCATGGAGCATCGGTACATTACCTTCTAAAATGTTAATGCCTGTAGCTTTTGGCTCCAATACTGGTGGTTTATTAACTTTAACAGGTACTCCTCCAAATATTATTGCTAGTAATGCCCTTGCAGAAGCTGGTTATGAAGGGTTCTCATTCTTTGAGTTTGGACTCATAGGGCTACCTTTATTAATTGTTGCTCTACTTTATTTTAGATATGTAGGCTTTAAATTATTACCAAATAATAAAACTAATAATAAGCCTGTTGATATAGATACTACCTTCCATAAGTGGATTGAAGCTTATAAAATTGATGGCGATTATTATAGACTACGTATCCGTTCTATTTCTCCTTTAATTAACACTCATATAAGTGAATGGAATTTTGAGAAAGAATTCAACATATCAATACTTAGGTTAAAAAGAAGACATCCAAACGCTTTAAAAGGCATTCAACAATTTGTTGAATTTCCTGATAGAAAAACAGAATTACGTTACCACGATATTATTACCGTAAAAGGTAGTACTGAAGATATCAATAGATTGATGATTAAATTCAGATTAGGGCTTTTACCTCTAGAACCTGTAACTGATGAATTAAGACACAACCTAATAAATCAAGAAGTTGGTATGACTGAAGTTATTGTGAATCCAAATTCAATGCTCGTAGGTAGAAAATACAAACTGGGCGATTATTTTCAACGTTTTGGTATTCAATTGTTAGCTGCTTCAAGAAACAACACACCTTTAACAGAAAAGTTAATAAAAGTAAAAGTTGGAGATTCATTCTTACTTCGTGGCTCATGGGAAAATATTGAAAGCTTAAAAGAACAGCATGAGAACCTTGTAATTTGTGGAAGTCCAGAAGGAATGGCTAAGAACATAGATAGTCTAAATTCAAAATCATACATTGCACTAGGTGCTTTGGTTTTAATGATTGGATTATTAGTATTTAAACTTGTACCTGGTTCTATCGCTGCTTTAATATGTGGGGGAATTGTGTTACTTACTGGTTGTGTACCAATGTCTAAAGCTTACAAAGGTATTAGTTGGACAAGTGTAGTGATGATTGCCGCTATGATACCCATGGGAATTGCGCTACAAAAAACAGGAACAGCACAACTAGTTGCAAATGCGTTAGTAACATACTTAGGTTCAATACATCCAGTAGTACTTTTAGGAGGCGTTTTTCTACTCACTACTACATTTAGCCAAGTTATTAACAACTCAGCAACAGCAGTTTTAATGGCTCCAATTGCAATACTTGCAGCAAGCTCTTTAAACCTATCTCCAGAACCATTTATGATAGTGGTAGCTATTAGTGCATCAACAGCGTTTTTAACACCTGTAGGCACAACAACAAACGCCATGGTAATGTCTGCTGGAGGCTACAAATTTATGGATTACCTAAAAGTTGGGGCCCCATTACTACTTATGTTTTTTATTATATCATTAATACTAGTGCCAATAATATGGCCTTTTTAAAATAATTAGTAAGAACCTTTAAATTAAATCAAAATGAAAACAAATCACGATTTAGGACAGTACGGATTAAAAGACGTAACTGTACAATGGAATTTATCCCTGAAGAACTTCAAAAGATTACGGTTGATAAAGGAATGGGTAAAGAAACTGCAAATGGAACTTTAGCCATTAACACAGGAAAATTTACGGGGCGTTCTCCTCAAGACCGGTTTTTAGTTAAAGATGATTATACTGCAAAAAGAGTGTGGTGGGGGAAAACTAATAAGCCTATTGCGCCAGACAATTTTAATAAACTTAAAAATGAAATACTAGAATACCTTTCTGGAAAAGAAATTTATGCTAGAGATGGTTATGTATGTGCAGAACCAGAGTTTAAAACAAATATTAGAACAGTAACAGAATACCCATGGTCAAACATGTTTGTTTACAATATGTTTTTAAGACCAAGTGAAAAAGAATTAGAAAACTTTACTGAAGATTGGCTAATTCTTTGTGCGCCTGGGTATGTATGTCCAGACCCTAAAGCTTATGGAATCCGTCAAGGTAATTTTTCAATTATCAACTTTACCGATAAGATAGCACTAGTAGGTGGTTCAGCTTATACAGGTGAAATGAAAAAAGGAATTTTCTCTGCTTTAAACATGATTTTACCAGTTGAAAAAGATGTTTTACCAATGCATTGTTCTGCTAACGTAGGTAAAAAAGGAGATACTGCTATTTTCTTTGGACTATCAGGTACTGGAAAAACTACACTTTCTGCAGATCCAGATAGAAAATTGATTGGAGATGATGAGCATGGTTGGACAAAAGATAACACCATTTTCAACTTTGAAGGTGGATGTTATGCAAAAGTGATTGACCTAACCGAAGAAAAAGAACCAGACATTTTTCGAGCTATTAAACCAGGTGCTTTACTTGAAAATGTAGTCTTTAAAGATAATAACGAAGTAGATTTTGAAGACAGTAGCATTACACAAAATACGCGTGTAAGTTACCCAATTTATCACATTGATAATATTCAAGAAACACTTTACGCTAACAATCCTAAAGAATATTTTCTTCTTGACCTGTGATGCTTTTGGTGTTTTACCTCCAGTATCTAAATTAACCCCAGGTCAAGCTGCATATCACTTTATTTCTGGATATACGGCAAAAGTTGCTGGAACAGAAGCTGGAATTACTGAGCCTGTACCATCTTTCTCTGCTTGTTTTGGAGAACCATTTATGCCATTACACCCAACAGTTTACGGCGAAATGTTAAGTAAAAAAATGACAGAAGCTGGAGTAAACGTATGGTTGATTAATACAGGATGGAGTGCAGGACCTTATGGTGTTGGTTCTCGTATAAAATTAAAATATACAAGAGCAATGATTACTGCAATTCTAAACGGAGATTTAGATGATGTAGATTACGATCAAAACTTTATTTTCGGATTACATATGCCAAAATACTGTCCCGGTGTACCTTCAGAGCTGTTAGACCCTATGAATACTTGGTTACAAAAAGGTGCTTATGTTGGTAAGGCTATTCATTTAGCACACTCATTCCACTTAAACTTTGAGAAATTTGCACATCAAGCATCTCAACAAATTATTGAAGGTGGACCACTAATTGATGAACATCATCACTTACATGAACACTTTTAATAAGTTCTTATTAACCGTAAAAGGGGCTCTTAATGAGCCCCTTTTGTATTTATAAATATTTTATACAAACTGCCTAGCTTTTAAAATACCGTCTTAACTCAACAGTCATTTCATTTTGAAGTTCCTTAGCTTTTTCAGCAGCTGCCTCAGCAAAGTTTTCATCTTGTGATGCATAAATAATACCTCGTGAGGAATTGATTAAAAGTCCGATAGTATCTGTCATACCATATTTGCAAACATCTTGAAGGTTCCCGCCCTGTGCTCCAACACCTGGAACCAACAAGAAACTATCTGGAATAATTTGCCTAATATCTGCAAGGAATTCAGCTTTGGTCGCCCCTACTACATACATTAAATTCTTGGAGTTCTTCCAAGATTTCGAAGTTTCCAAAACTTGTTTATAAACCTCTTTACCTTCAATAGTTTTTGTCTGAAAATCAAACGCACCTTGATTGGAAGTTAAAGCTAAAAGAATCGTATGTTTATCTTCAAAAGCCAGAAAAGGCTCTACCGAATCTTTACCCATATATGGTGCAACGGTTACAGAATCGAACGCTAAATCCTCAAAAAATGCCTTGGCGTACATCGTGCTGGTATTCCCGATATCCCCACGCTTAGCATCGGCAATTGTAAAAATTTCAGGATGGTTTTGGTTAATATAGTTAATCGTTTTTTCAAGAGATTGCCAACCTTTTATTCCATAAGCTTCGTAAAAAGCAGTATTCGGTTTGTACGCTACACATAAATGATGTGTCGCATCTATAATTGCTTTATTAAAAGCAAAAATGGGATCTTCCTCTTTTAAAAGATACTTTGGGATTTTATTTAAATCCACATCCAATCCAATACATAAAAAGGATTGTTTTTTTGATTTCTGAGATGAGTTTTTCTGTTGTCATTTAAAATTTAAATAATAAAGTTCCTTTTATATCTTCTTCATCTACAAATCCTCTGTATCGAGAATCATATGAATTATCTCTGTTATCACCCGAAAAAAATATTTTCCTTTCGGCATCACTATTGGACCAAAGTTATTTAAGTCCCATTTTTTGTTCTTAATAAAAATACTTCTTGCCAATTTATCGGAATCGTTATTAAAACGTCTTTTTAATTCGATGGGGAAGTCAGTAATAAAATCCTTATCTAAAAACGTTAAAACTGAATCATTAGAAATTGGAAAAACATCAAAATCTTCATCATTTTCAAACTTCGGATTTATATATTTATAAAATGAATCTTTATGTACCGTATAAGAAAATCTTAAATCTAAATCCTTATCAACATTGATATGATTCACATAATACTCGCCATTTCTACATTCTAATTTATCTCCAGGTAAAGCTATTAAACGTTTAACTACGGTATAACCATCTAAACTATCAGAAAATTTAAAATAGCCAAATTCCATAGCTTTAGGCTGAATTAAATTTGTTCCAACAAAATAAGAATTTAAACCTAAATTAGGTTCGTTAGATGTACTTGGCACGTGAAAATAATTAATTACGCCTAAAAGTTTTAATATAAAAAACAATGTTAAAGTTCCAATAACTATGTTTCTAATACTTTTCTTCATAGATTTAATCTGACAACCTTAAACCTAAATCACATCATCATTAGCCTTCAACTTTTCTGTATTGTCAGCCAATTGTAATTCATCAATTATTTTTTGAATATCGCCATTTACAATATTTGATAAATCGTAAAGTGTTAATCCTATTCTATGGTCTGTAACACGTCCTTGTGGATAATTATAGGTTCTAATTTTTGCACTTCTATCCCCTGATGACACCATGCTACCACGTTTTTCAGCATCCTCGGCATTCTTTTTTGCCAATTCCAAATCGTATAAACGTGAGCGCAATACTTTAAACGCTTTCTCTTTATTTTTATGTTGTGATTTTTGATCTTGACATTGCGCTACCAAACCAGTAGGTTCATGCGTTAAACGTACTGCAGAATAAGTTGTATTTACCGATTGCCCACCAGGACCAGAAGAACAGAAAAAATCTATTCTAACATCTTTAGGGTTTATTTCTACATCAAACTCTTCAGCTTCTGGAAACACCATAACGGTTGCAGCACTTGTATGTACACGACCTTGAGTTTCGGTTTGTGGTACACGTTGTACACGATGCACACCTGCTTCAAACTTTAAAGTACCATAAACATCTTCGCCAGAAACTTCAAACTGAATTTCTTTAAAACCACCATTGGTACCTTCACTAAAATCTACCGTATCTACTTTCCAACCTTTACCTTCGCAGTATTTGGTGTACATTCTAAATAAATCACCAGCAAAAATACTTGCTTCGTCACCTCCAGTTCCTGCACGTAATTCTACAACAGCATTTTTAGCATCTTCAGGGTCTTTTGGTATCAATAATACTTTTATTTCCTCTTCCAATTTAGGAATACCTTCTTTGGCTTCATCATACTGCATTTTAGCCATTTCAACCATTTCAGCATCACTTCCATCTGCAATAATTTCTTCAGCTTCAGCTAAATTATTTGTCAATTCAATATAAACTTCTCGTTTATCCATCAACAATCTTAAATCTTTGTATTCTCTATTTAGCGCCACATAACGTTTTTGATCTGTGATAATATCTGGTTGGATAATTAAATCACTTACCTCATCAAAACGTTGCTTTACTATTTGTAACTTATCTAACATCTGCCTTTTTTCAATTGGAAACCAAAAATACGATAATTTATGAATTTTAAGCAGTTCCAAGTCGCCCTTATAATTGAAAACAAAAAATATTCTACAACTTTAAGCGTTAGTTAAGATACTATGCAACAGTTATCATCAATCTTTCTGTTTTATCGTCCTTTTTTCACATGGTCTTTTGGCGTTAATGTTATGCTATCGCTTTTAGGTTTTAGTTTGATACCATTATTTGCAGTAAAATTATTCCTTGTCGCTTTTTTATGGTATTTTACAAATGAAACACAAGCGAAACGTAAATTGATTTTTTATAAAAATTTAGGCATTTCAACGTTTAAATTATTTGCAATTTTCTTTTTAATTGATGTGTTTTTGAGTTTGCCATTTCTACTAATTCTCAAAGAATTTATATGATTTTAGAAATCGATAATGTTGAATTATATTTTAAACAAAAACGAATTCTTAGTGGTGTGTATTTAAAAGCTGAATCTGGTAAAATTACAGGGATTTTAGGCAGTAATGGCTGTGGAAAAAGCTGTATACTTAATATCGCCTTTGGAAATTTAAAAGCTAAATACCAATTGGTTAGAGTTGACAAAAAACCGATTTTAAAACCTTTATACCAAACAAATGCTGCAGCACTTTTACCTCAAAGCAATTTTATTCCTAGCCAGATGAAATTAAAATCTGCTTTCAATCATTTTAAAGTGAATTGGGATGATTTCGTGAATAGATTTGAGGGGTTGCAAATTTCAAAATACATACGATTTAACAGGCTTTCTGGAGGGGAACGGCGTTTAATTGAAACTTATATTATTTTGAAGAGTGACAAAAAAATTATCTTTCTAGATGAACCCTTTTCGCATTTAGCACCACTTCATATTGAAGAAATAAAAGCAATTATTTCAGAAGAAAAGCAAAGAAAGGTTATTGTAATTACCGATCATATGTTTCGTCATATTGTTGATATATCAGATTCCATTTATTTATTAAAAAACGGGTGTACTAAACTAATTGATAAACTATCAGAATTAGAAGATTATAGATATTTGAGTATAGGTAGTCTTTAAATAAAAAAGGAAGCCCAAAAGCTTCCTTTATTTTTAGATTTATATTGGTTTTACCCACACTTAGATGACCCACAATCACTACACGTTAAACAACCTTCTTGGTAGATTAAATTTACAGATTCACAATTAGTACACTTTTGGCCTTTTGCTTCTGTACCATCTTCTACGTAACGTTTTAAAGCTCTTCCAATTCCGTTTTTCCATGTGTTTATAGATGCAGAGTCTAATTGTAAACTATTTACTAAATCCACAATTTTATCAATTGGCATACCATGTCTTAAAGTACTGGAAATTAACTTTGCATAGTTCCAAAATTCTGGATCAAATTTATGCGATAAGCCTTCAATAGTAGTTTTGTAACCTCTTGTGTTTTTATATTGAAAATCGTATCGAGATGAACCATCTTCAGTTCTGTTTTTAATAATAATGCCACTATTTACCCAACGTGGTAGCAAGATACCGTCTTCATCATCTGCTAGTCCTGTGAAAATCTCATAAGGTTTACCATCTACTAACCCGATAAACGCAATCCATTTTTCTTTACTATTTTGAAAACGTACTACATCAGCTTCTAAAGTTTGAGGGCGTTTTTTGGAAAAACAGTCAGTATTGTATTTTCAGATTTCTCTTCCTTTTTTTCGTCATTAGAAATTAAAACCCCAGAACGAGAACCATCACGATACACCGTTACACCTTTACAGCCAACCTCCCAAACTTTGATATATAAATCGCCAACTAAATCTTCGTTAACATCATTTGGTAAATTTATAGTTACGCTTATAGAATGATCTACCCATTTTTGAATGGCACCTTGCATGCTAACTTTACTCAACCAATCTACATCATTTGAAGTAGCACCGTAATAAGGAGATTGTTGAATTAAACCATCTAATTCTTCTTGTGAAAAGTTTTTAGATGTATCTATCCCATTTACTTCCATCCATTGTTTAAATTTATGATGAAACACCACATATTCTTCCCAAGAATCTCCAACTTCATCTACAAAATCTACACGAACATCTTTATCATTAGGGTTTACTTTTCTTCGGCGTTTATAGACTGGTAAAAATACTGGCTCAATTCCCGATGTAGTTTGTGTCATTAAGCTTGTTGTTCCTGTTGGTGCAATAGTTAACAATGCAATATTTCGTCGCCCATACTCTAACATTTCGTAATACAACTTGCTATCGGCTTCCTTCAATCGTAAAATAAATGGATTGTCTTTTTCTCTATCCGCATCAAAAATTGCAAATGCACCACGTTCCTTTGCTAAAATCACAGAACTTCTATAAGCTTCAATTGCTATAGTTTTATGCAATTCTACAGAAAAAGCATTGCCTTCTTCACTTCCATAACGCAAACCTAAAGCTGCAAGCATATCACCTTCTGCAGTAATACCAACACCTGTTCTACGACCCTCGTGAGCTTTCTTTCTGATGTTTAACCATAAGTTACGTTCCACAGCTTTTACTTCATCTTCCTCTGGATCTTCATCTATTTTCTTCAGAATGACATCAATTTTCTCTAATTCTAAATCGATGATATCATCCATGATACGTTGTGCATAAGCAACATGCTCTTTGAATAATTCAAAATTAAAACTTGCCTTTTTTGTGAATGGCTCATCTACATATGAAAACAAGTTTATCGCCAATAATCGACAAGAATCATAGGGGCACAAAGGAATTTCGCCACAAGGATTTGTAGACACCGTTTTATAACCCAAATCTGCATAACAATCAGGCACAGATTCTTTAGCAATAGTATCCCAAAACAAGATTCCAGGTTCTGCAGATTTCCATGCGTTGTGGACTATTTTTTTCCATAAGCCATTGGCATCTATAGTTTTTGTAAGTTTAGGCGTATCACTAAATATTGGATATTTTTGAACATAATCCGAGCCTGCTTTAACCGATTTCATAAAATTATCGTCTAGTCGCACAGACACATTTGCGCCTGTAATTTTTCCAGCTTCTAATTTAGCATCTATAAAATCCTCAGCATCTGGATGATTGATAGAAATAGATAACATCAATGCACCTCTTCTTCCATCTTGCGCCACCTCTCTAGTTGAGTTAGAATACCGCTCCATAAATGGCACGATACCTGTTGAAGTTAAAGCTGAATTTTTAACCTGAGACCCTTTAGGACGAATATGCGACAAATCGTGACCTACACCTCCACGACGTTTCATCAATTGCACCTGCTCCTGATCAATTTTCATAATACCACCGTAAGAATCAGATGCCCCATCATTTCCAATTACAAAACAGTTAGATAAAGACGCTATTTGATAAGGATTCCCAATTCCTGCCATTGGACTTCCTTGAGGTACTATATATTTGAAATCTTTTATGAGGTTGAATACCTGTTCTTCGCTTAAAGAGTTTGTATATTTTTTCTATCCTAGCAATTTCCTTTGCGATACGTTTATGCATATCGTTAGGAGATAATTCGAAAATATGACCTTGAGAATCTTTGAGCGCGTATTTATTAATCCATACGCGAGCTGCTAAATCGTCATTATTAAAATACTTTAGTGAAGCTTCAAAAGCTTCGTCTTGGGTGAAAGATTTTGGCATTGTAGGTGTCTTAGTATTCATTTTAATCTTAAGTTGCTTAGAGCGTATAAAGCAACAAAAAATATTTGATTTAAGACATAATTAAAATCAAAAAGTTTACAACAAAAATTTGTTAATAATTTGATTTTAAATTGGTTAAAAAATTATCAACATTAAAAAGTTAACAAATTTATTTAAGAAATAAAATACATTAGCACATTAATATTCAAACTAAAAAACACTAAATTCTATAAATGAGGGTTTTAGAAATCTACAGCGAAACCAATGCCTAAAAACTGTTTCCATTGTATTTTTGCGCCAGCTTCGTCAAATTCTCCTTCTACTGCGGTTGGTTCTAAAGTTTTTACATCATCATCATATTTTAAATGCGACTCTAATGTTGCTCTTACGAAGTTATTCACTTTAAAATCGAAATTTATTCTCCAATCCACATCAACATTGCCAAAGTTGTTGATGTAATCTGTATAAACACTTAAAAGGTTTGTTGCTTTAATATTTTCACCCAACGCCATGGTGTAGCTTTTGGTCATTAAAATTCCAACCTCTCGACGTATATTTTTTCCTTCTCGTATTAAGTTACCATCAGCATCAAAAACAGCAGCCTCAACTCCAAATGAGCCAGCATTTGCTAAATCCTGATCTAAAACAAATGTGGCTTTAAGTGTTAATGGTGAAATATAAAATGAGAGTTCTTCTATATTTTTCCCATACTCCATACCACCACCGAAAAACAAGTAACCTGGAGCAAGTAATCTTGAAATAGGATTATCTGTATCTGGATATTTGTAACCGTTGGTTAATTGCGATCTAAAATTGAATCGTGCTGAATAAAACCATTTTGCATTATCAGTAGGTTGATACCCCAAATTCGAAGTGATTTCGAAAATATCATCCGTTTTACGAAGCTCTCTACTATCTTGTTTATTTAAACCGTAGCCAACTCTAGCCCTATTATTCCAAAAGAAGAATTTATCTTTGTAATTTGCATTATATTGATAACCTAATAACGCCGAAATAGAATTAGTTCCTCCAGAATTCCAGTTGGTAAAACTAACCTGACTAATATCTACTGAAGCTTTTTGAGTTTGTTTCCAAACTGGACCATCGTAGACTTTCTTTTTCTTTAATAAAGAGAGAATCTGGTTGTGCATTACTAAATTGAATTGTTAATACTACAACTAGTAAAAGAAGTTTTTTCATGGCTTGTTAGGTTGTTTTTTGAAAAATTTACTTTGCACAAAAATCATTCCAAAAGGTAAATTGAAATAATATTTCTAATACGTAAACTCTCCAAACTCACTTTTTATTGTAAGCTTCTTTTTATTTGAAGCTTCAACACGACCTACAATTTTCGCATCTACATTGAAAGATTTTGAAATAGCAATGATATCATCTGCAACTTCAGGAGATACATATAATTCCATTCTATGCCCGCAATTAAAGACTTGATACATTTCCTTCCAGTCTGTTTTAGATTGCTCTTGTATTAATTGAAACAATGGCGGAACTGGAAACATATTATCTTTTACAATATGCAAATTGTCAATAAAATGAAGAATTTTAGTTTGCGCACCACCCGAACAATGAATCATACCATGAATAGTATCGCTTTGATATTTCGATAAAATAGATTTTATAATTGGTGCATAAGTACGTGTTGGAGATAATACCAACTTACCAGCATCTATTGGCGCATTAGGAACTTCGTCTGTTAATTTCTTTTGTCCGGAATACACTAAATCACTTGGAACTGAAGCATCAAAACTCTCTGGGTATTTTTTAGCTAAATAATTATGGAACACATCGTGTCTTGCAGATGTCAATCCGTTACTTCCCATACCGCCGTTATATTCGCTTTCATAAGATGCTTGCCCAAAAGA
The DNA here is from genome assembly GCF_055808955.1 of Jejuia sp. G7-7. Classification (NCBI taxonomy): domain Bacteria; kingdom Pseudomonadati; phylum Bacteroidota; class Flavobacteriia; order Flavobacteriales; family Flavobacteriaceae; genus Jejuia; species Jejuia sp. G7-7. The sequence continues at coordinate 381,296 of NZ_JBVVSZ010000001.1, read as the reverse complement.
TTCTAAACCAACAATAACATCTCCTGCCTTAATATTCGCATTATCAATCACATCGCTACGTTTTAGTCTTGCCGTAACTGTAGAGTCTACAATTATGGTACGCACTAAATCTCCAACATCGGCAGTTTCTCCACCAGTTGAATGTATGGTAACACCAAACGATTTTAAATCTTCCAGTAATTCTTCCGTGCCGTTAATAATTGCTGACAAAACTTCTCCAGGAATTAAACTTTTGTTCCTTCCTATGGTTGAAGATAGCATGATATTATCTGTTGCACCAACACACAATAAATCATCAATATTCATGATAAGCGCATCTTGAGCAATGCCTTTCCAAACTGAAAGATCTCCTGTTTCCTTCCAATACATATAAGCTAAAGACGATTTTGTTCCAGCACCATCAGCATGCATAATCAAACAATAATCATCATCATTGGTTAAATAATCTGGTACTATTTTACAGAATGCCTTTGGGAATAATCCTTTATCTATATTTTTTATAGCATTGTGAACATCTTCTTTTGATGCTGAAACACCACGTTGCGCGTATCGTTTTGAAACTTCTTGACTCATAATGTTGAATTATGATGCAAAGAAAAGGAATATTTTAAAGATTTAGAGCTTTAATATTAATTATGAAATGTGTTTTATCAACGGGTTTTTAACTAAGAAATTCAATAGTAATAGTACTAATTTTCAAATAACTTATTTAAAAAAAGCATTTGAAATCAATACAATTTCAAATGCTTTTTAATTTAGTTAGATTAAGCAACACGACCCTAATCTATTTCAATATCAATCCTTCTGGTACATGTTGCCTATCGAACCATATCCATATACTCTTTATTCTTGCGTGTTGACTCCTATTAACTTTTGGTTTTCATTACTATTTTTATTTATAGCAACATTACCTTCTTTTGAATCATCATTCTAAGGCTTATAATTTTTGTATGCTGGCCCTCTTAACTTTTGTCTTTCATTACCGCTTGTGTTTACTAAAATGGCTTCTCCTTTAGAGGTGTCTTTCCACGGTTTATAATTTTTATATGCAGGACCTGTAAGTCCCTTTTTCTTATTGTTTGTATAAAAAGCAATAGGCTGTGTGTTGTGTTTCCAAGGCTTGTAGTTTTTGTATGCTGGCCCTTGTAAATCACTTCGCTTTACATTACTTTTCTCTTGAGCAGTTACTCCAAAAGAAATTAAAATAAATCCTAAAATTAATGCAACTTTTTTCATGACTATTGTTTTTATGGTTCATGACAAAATTACACTCCAAACTAGGGTTTTAGAGGTATAAGAATCTACCCATTTTTCATCCGTATAAATACGGATAAGGAAACTTAAAAAGTAGTTATATTAAATTTAGTTTTGCTGATTTCTTAATAAGTTCAGCGGTGTTTTTTACCTCTAGTTTTTTTAAAATATTTGCGCGATGGGTTTCTATAGTTCGAGAACTTACAAATAGTTTAGCTGCAATTTCTTTTGTAGTTAAACCTTCAGAAATTAATCCCAACACTTCTGTTTCTTTATTTGATAAAATATGTTCACTAACACTTTGGGTTGACATAAAGTTTATCATTTTTTCAGAAATTTCAGCACTAAAATATTTCTTTCCTTTGTTTACGGTTCGTATTGCTAAGGTTAATTCATCTTCATCTGTATTTTTTAACAAATAACCATAAGCGCCGCTTTTAGCACATTTAGCAATGTAGTTTCCATCGTTGTGCATAGAAATCACAATAGGTTTTATACTAGAGTTTAAAGTTTTCATTTCTTTTAAAACCTGAAAACCATCCATTTTTGGCATAGTGATATCCAATAGTACAATATCAACCTCTAAATCGCTATTAATAACCTCCATAAACTCATTTCCATCCGCAACACTTTTAACTATGATTATATCCTCATGTTTTCTCAATAACTCGGCTAATCCTTTTCGGAAAAGCTCATGATCGTCAGCTATTACTAATTTTATTTCATTCATAATTCTACAGGTAGTTCAATTTCAAAAGTAGTATTTCCAGTTGAGGAGTTCATTAAAATTTTACCTTTGCAAATTTCAACACGTTCTTTAATATTAATAATTCCAGAACCCAACTTTACATTTTTCTCATCAAAACCAATACCATCGTCAAAATAAAAAAGTGATATAAATTCATCGAATTCTGAAAGTGTAATTCTAATGTTTTTTGCATTAGCGTGTTTCAATGAATTATTAATTAACTCTTGGCAAATTCTAAAAATGTTAATCCCTTGATGGTTTGTTATTTGAGTTTGATCGTGTTTGGTTAAATCTTCATATTGAATAGTTACGGCTGTTGATTTTTTTAAAGTTTCAACAAAGTTTGTTAATGTAATACCAACACCAAAATCATCTATTGAAGAAGGCATTAATGCGTTTGACATCAACCTGATTTCAGAAATAGTATCATCTACTATTCGTTTCATTTCTGCTTTTTTATTTTCATTTTCAACTCTATTCTCGATATAATGTTTTAAGGATGTTAAATATGGACCAACGCCATCATGCAATTCTCTAGAAAGCCTTCTCCGTTCGTTTTCCAGACCATCTACTAACATGCGCTTAGCAATTATCCTATTGTTTTCTTCATTATTTCTGTACTCCACCAATTTATCTCTCATTATTACTAAACTTTTACCAAGCATATCATGAGTACTCTTGGGTGTATATTTCGAATTCAGATTCATTTTTCCTATATCTTCAGAAAACTTTACAGCACCTTGCAAAGAGGCTTTTAAATTTGCTAAGGCATCAAACATTTCTGCTATTTCACTTGAGTTCTTAGTATACTGATTATCTTGAGCATAATTCCCTTCAGCCATAACCTTCAGACTTTTACCCATGTTTTTAATGGGGTTTGTGATAATTCTAGTAAGAAAAAGTGATAGTATAACAGCAACAAAAAGAATACCTAAAGTTAACCCCAGAAGTCTAAATCTTAAGTTTCTTAAAGGAATAGTAACTTCACTTACATCTATTTCTGAAAGAATTACCAATTTGAGGTTAGAAATATTAATAATACTATAAACACTATAAACATCAATACCTCTATAATCCTCAAACGTCCCTCTTCCATTTTTTCCAGATAATGCGTTGATTACACCCTCGGTTTCAACTATCATGCTGTAAGGAATTTTATCAGGGAAAAATCTCGACTGAGAACGCATTCTATAATCTTCTCCAACAAGATAAGATTCTCCGCTTTCTCCCATACCTGTTCGCTCGAGAAGTATTTCTTTGATTTTATTGTAATCAAGTATCTTAATTTTATTTCCTTTTTCAGAATTAGAAACAAACCCTATAGAAGTTTCTTTATTAATATGGTAAGATGTAAAATCATAAATTCCTTCAATATGTTTTATATCAACTGGAACAAAAAAAGTAGTACTATCAATATTTTGATAATCTACTTCAGAATTTAAAAACGTATGCCATTCATTTTTAATTAAATTTTCAACCTGAATTTGTTTAAGCGTTTTAATAGAATTTAATTGAAGTAAAATACGTTCATTTAAAACTTTTGAGAATTGCTGATAGAAAGAAAAAGATAACACAGCAACCACTAATACAATAAGACTGTTGATTATTATTAGTATTAGCGTTTTGATTTTCATAAACAATATCGCTTTTGGATATTAATTCTCTATCTAATAAATAGTAATTCCCTATATTTTGTTAATGGCCATAATTCATCATCCACTAGCAATTCTAGTTTATCGCAATGGTAACGAATCTCGTCAAAAAACGGTTTTACTTTTTGGCAATAAGCTTCTGCTTTTTCTGAAATATTGGATAGGTTATTGGCTTTTTTACGTTCATCAATCATTTTTGTGACATTACTGTTTATACCATCAATGTGACCGGAAATTGCTCTTATTAAGTTCATTTGCTCTTTCGCCAAAGCCTTGTAATCTTTATCAAAAATTTCTTTTAAGCCTTTTACATTATCTATGAGTATATTTTGGTATTTAACAGCAGTAGGCACAATATGGTTTCTTGCAATGTCGCCCAATACTCTACTTTCTATCTGTATGTATTTGATGTAAGCTTCAATCTCGACTTCATACCTTGCCTCTACTTCAATCTTGCTCATTACTTTCATCTCTTCAAATAAGGCAATGGTTCGCTTATGAAGTTTCACTTTTAATGCTTCTGGTGTAGTTTTATTATTGCTTAAACCTCGTTTTTTTGCTTCTTTTTCCCATGCTTCGCCATAGCCATTTCCTTCGAATAAAATATCTTTTGATGCTTTAATATATTCTCTTAAAACGTTAAAAACAGCTTCATCTTTTTTGAAATTTTTTCCATCTACAAGAACATCTACTTCTGCTTTAAACTCCTTTAATTGTTTGGCTACAATAGTATTTAAAACTGTCATAGGGTTTCCACAATTTGCTGTGGAACCAACTGCTCTAAATTCAAATTTATTACCTGTAAATGCAAATGGAGAGGTTCTATTTCTATCGGTATTATCTAATAACACATCTGGAATTTTACCAACTACATTGAGTTTTAAATCGGTTTTTTCTTTGGGAGATAATTTACCTTTAGTAACACCTTCTAACTCTTGTAACACCTTAGTTAATTGCTCTCCTATAAACACGGACATAATTGCTGGTGGTGCTTCTGTTGAACCCAATCTATGATCGTTACTCGCTGATGCTATTGATGCTCTTAGTAATTCTTCATTTTCATAAACCGCTTTAATTGTGTTGATGAAAAAGGTAAGGAATTGCAAATTACTCATAGGTGTTTTTCCTGGTTTCAAAAGGTTTACACCGGTATCGGTTGATAAAGACCAATTGTTATGCTTTCCAGAACCATTAATATTTGCAAACGGTTTTTCATGTAATAACACTTTAAAATTATGTCGGGATGCCACACGCCCCATAACATCCATGAGGAGTGAATTATGGTCTACAGCTAAATTTGCTTCTTCATAAATTGGTGCCAATTCAAATTGATTTGGAGCTACCTCATTATGGCGTGTTTTTGCAGGAATCCCTAAAAGCATGCATTGATTTTCTAAATCTCGCATAAAATTTAGTGCGCGATTAGGAATTGACCCAAAATAATGATCATCTAACTGTTGTCCTTTTGCGGAAGAATGTCCTAATAAAGTCCTACCAGTTAATGTTATATCTGGCCTACATGCCACTAAATTTTTGTCAAGAAGAAAATATTCTTGCTCCCAACCCATTGAAGAGGTAACCTTTTTTACATTCTTATCAAAATATTTGCACACATCAGTTGCTGCATTATCAACAGCGTGTAAAGCTCTTAATAAAGGTGTTTTATAATCTAACGCTTCGCCAGTATATGCTACAAAAATAGTAGGTATACACAAAGTTGTTTCATAAATAAATGCAGGAGATGTTGGGTCCCAAGCTGTATAACCTCGAGCTTCAAACGTATTTCTAATACCTCCACTAGGGAAACTTGAAGCATCAGGCTCTTGCTGAACTAATTGAGTTCCGCCAAATTTTTCTATGGCATTACCGTTTTCTAACGTTTCAAAAAAGCATCATGCTTTTCGGCAGTAACACCGGTTAATGGCTGAAACCAATGCGTGTAATGTGTTACCCCTTTAGATAAAGCCCAGTCTTTCATTGAAGAAGCTACTTGATCGGCAACATTTCTATTTATTTTATTACCATCATTTACCGCACTTAGCACACCTACAAAGGCATCTCTTGTAAGATACTGTCGCATTGTATTTTCATTAAACACATTAGTTCCAAATAATTCGGAACGCTTCCCTTGTTCTATAAAGGTATTCGATTTGTAATTTATGGATTCTTTTTAGTGCGTGAAATCTTAAAATTGCCATTAAAAATGAGTTTTAAAAATCTGAATATTAAATTACAAAAATAATAGATAAGAATAAATGAAAGACCTAAAATCATAATTTTTATCATTAACAATATTTCAATATTTACATAAAAAACTATGCTTTTTTTAAAATATACCTTAAAAAATAGGGTATAAATAAAAATAACATTGAGATTTATGAAAACTACCCCTAATAACGCAAAGTATCTCAATAAAAATTTATATTTGTTTGGAAAATTAAAAATAACACATCAATAAATCATTAATTATGGCTAAAATCAAATTAGAATACCTTTGGTTAGATGGTTACTTCCCAACTCAAAATTTGAGAAGTAAAACTAAAGTAGAGGAACATGAAAACTTTAAAGGCACATTAGAAGAATTAGGAATGTGGTCTTTTGACGGATCATCAACTAGACAAGCTGAAGGTGGATCTTCAGATTGTTTATTAAAACCTGTAGCTATATATCCAGATCCTGATAGAATCAACGGGTATTTAGTAATGACTGAAGTTTTAAATGCCGATGGAACTCCGCATGTATCAAATGGTAGAGCGACTATTGATGATGATGATAATGATTTCTGGTTTGGTTTTGAGCAAGAGTATTTTATTATGGATACTAAAACTCAATTACCATTAGGATTCCCTATAGGTGGATATCCTGCACCTCAAGGTATGTATTACTGTTCTGTTGGTGGAAAAAATACACACGGTAGAGATTTAGTTGAAGAGCATGCAGATTTATGTATAGATGCTGGCTTAAATTTTGAAGGTATTAATCAAGAAGTTGCTTCTGGACAATGGGAATTCCAATTGTTTGCAAAAGGCGCTAAAAAAGCTGGTGACGAAATTTGGATTGCTAGATATTTATTAGACCGTTTAACTGAAAAGTACGGATACTACATTGAATACCACCCAAAACCATTAGGTAAAGATATGGATTGGAATGGTTCTGGTATGCACGCCAACTTCTCTAACACAACATTAAGAACTTGTGGTGATAAAGATGTTTATGCGAAAATATGTGAAGCTTTCCGTCCTGTGGTTAAAGAACATATTGAGGTTTACGGTGAGTTTAACGACCAACGTTTAACAGGATTACACGAAACTGCAGCTATTACTGACTTCTCTTGGGGAGTTTCAGATAGAAGGTGCATCTATTCGTATTCCAATTATTGCAGTTGAGAAAGGCTGGAAAGGTTGGTTAGAAGATAGAAGACCTGCTTCTAATGGAGATCCATACAAAATTGCAGGTAGAATTATTAAAACAGTAAAATCTGCTAAGATTTAATTCTTAATAAATTAGTTAAATCTAAAAAACGCTTCAAAATATTTTGAAGCGTTTTTTTGGTTTAAGATATATCTCATTTTTTCCATTTCCTAAAAAAGGGTTAAAAATTAAAGTCAAAATAAGTTCTTATACTTAAACATCATATTAATCGTTATTTTTGCGACAAACATTTTCAAATTTGAAAACAAACAACGTACTCTATATAGCTCTGTTTATTGCAGCTTTTACATCAAGCAATTTTTTGCGCAACAAAAAATTGAAATTAAATATTCTGGTTTTTTGAATTTTGATGAAGAAACTTACCCTGGAGCAAAAATTTTAACACGTGATGATGCCGAACAAGTACACATTTTTCATGAAGGTACAGACATGTGGTGCGATAAAGCCTATTATTATGGAACTGAAAATATTATTGAAGCCTACGGAAATGTAAAAATGATTCAAGGTGATACTATAAATATGACCTCAAAATACGTTGAATATAGTGGTATTACTCAATTAGCTTTCGCAAGTGGAGATGTAGTTTTAACAAACCCTGATTCTGAAATAACTTCAGATACATTGTATTTTGATAGAGAAAAACAGCAAGCATTTTACAAAAGTGGAGGTAATGTAAAAATTGATACTTCAGGAACAATAACTAGCAAAGTTGGACGCTATCTAATGAGTGAAAAGAAATATCGATTTGTTGAAAACGTAATACTCACTAATCCAGAAGCCATAGTAGAATCTGATTACTTTGATTTTTATGATGAATCTAAGCACGCATATTTATTCGGACCATCAACAATAACTACAGAAGAAAGTGTTACCTATTGTGAAAAAGGCTTTTATGATACTGAATTAAAAATTGGATACGCCATGAAAAATGCCAAAATTGACTATGATGGCAAAGAAATAATTGGTGATAGTTTGTATTTTGATCAAAATAGAAATTTCTCTTCTGCAACAAACAATATTAAAATAACTGATACTTTAAATAATAGTGTTGTCAAAGGGCATTATGCTGAAGTTTTTAAAGCTAAAGATTCTATTTTTATTACTAAACGCGCTTATGCCATAACTGTTCAAGAAAAAGATTCTATTTATATACATGGTGATACACTTATGGTAACAGGTAAGCCAGAAAAAGAATTACTCGAGTTTTCAGGAATGTGAAATTGTATAAATCTGATATTAGTGCAAAATCTGATTCTATTCATATGAACCATGAAAGTGGTTTAACACAATTAATAAATATAAATGATGCCCGTTCAAGTGGAGCATTTACAACCGCCCGAAAGCCTATTTTGTGGAATTTAGGTAATCAAATGACTGGTGACACCATTCATTTACAATCTGATACTGAAAAAGACAAATTGGATTCTCTCATTGTATTTAACCATGCTTTTTTAATCAGTAAGGACACTCTTGGTGATGGCTTTAACCAAATAAACGGAAAACGGTTAATTGGTCTATTTGATGATAAAAACCAACTAAATCAGGTAGATATTATTAAAAACGCACAGTCTATTTATTACTTTAGAAATGAAGACAATGAATTGGTAGGTATTGATAAATCAAAATCTGGATTGATTACCATTTTTATTGAAGATAACGCCATTCAGGAAGTTCGAAAAATAAATCAAGTAGACGGTGACATTTATCCCGAATCTAAATATCCAAAAAACGAACGAATTTTAAAAGGTTTCGACTGGCGAGAAGAAGAGCGACCCAATAGTGTCGAAGATTTGTTTAAAGATGATCCACCTCTAGAATTAGCTATAATTAAAGGATTGGAGGATTATGTGCCACAAGAAGATTTTTTTGATAAAGATTTAACTAGCAGAATAAAATCAACTAGAAAAGTTCTAGAAGAAAACAAACAACAAAAGACAAAGACTACGAATAAAAAGAAAGCTTTAAATACTTATGACGCTAATTACTATAGTGAAATTTTCGATTGGATTGAATATGAATCAAAAATTATATCAAATATTGCTAAAGCCCCAGATAACACACTATCAGCTTCTCGAGTAAAAACAAAAGGTTCTAACAATGGGCAATTAGCAAAAGTTTTACTTGAAAAAGAAGGTGATTTCCGTTTTTCTATATGGCTAAAAGGAAAAGGAACAGTACAAATTAAATTGAAAGAACATGGAGGGAATTCAACTAATTATAAAATTCTCAATATTTCTCTTACTCACAAATGGACAAAGCACGTATTAGAGTGCAAAAAAGAAAATGATGGCAGTAATATAATAGCTATTCTTGGGAAAATTAAACCAAATGACGAGGTTTATTTCTGGACAGCAGAATTAGATAAAACAAATTGATATCAGACTTCCTAAAATACCAAGCTCAAACAACCCCTACTCCACTAGCAATGGAAATTTCACATGCTAATGGCTCTTACATTTACGATACTAACAATAAGCAATATTTGGATTTTGTTGCGGGCGTTTCTGCAACTACATTAGGACACAATCATCCCAAAATCAACAATGCTATAAAAAACCAACTTGATAAATATTTACATGTCATGGTTTATGGTGAGTATATTCAAAAACCAGCAGTTGAGCTCACTAAACTCTTAGCAAAATATTTACCAAAGCCTTTAGAAAAAACATATTTAACAAATTCTGGTACTGAAGCTATTGAAGGTGCATTAAAATTAGCTAAACGTGCAACCGGACGTAGCGAAATTATTGCAGCAAAAAACGCCTATCATGGCAATACTATGGGCGCTATGAGCGTTATGGGCTATGAAGAACGCAAACAAGCCTTTAGACCATTATTACCAAATATCAACTTCATTGAATTTAATAATGAAAACGATTTGTCTTTTATCACAAAAAAACAGCTTGTGTTATTTTAGAAACCATACAAGGTGGTGCTGGTTTTATCACTCCTCAAAAAAATTACTTAAAAAAGTACGTAAACGCTGTACCGAAGTTGGAGCTTTATTAATTTTAGATGAAATTCAACCAGGAATTGGTAGAACAGGAAAACTTTTCGGTTTTGAAAATTATGATTGCATCCCAGATATTTTAGTTTCAGGCAAAGGTTTAGGTGGCGGTATGCCAATTGGAGCTTTCACTTCTTCAAGTAAATTAATGGATTTATTACAAGACAATCCAAAATTAGGTCATATTACAACATTTGGAGGACATCCACTTATTGCAGCTTCAGCACTTGCTACTTTAAGTGAAGTTATTGAAAGCAACCTTATGGCAAAAGCTCTTGAAAAAGAATTACTAATCCGTAGATTACTAAAACATACATTAATTAAAGAAATAAGAGGGAAAGGACTAATGCTTGCTCTAATTATGCCTTCACCAGAAATTGCAAATACTTTAATTCTTCAAAGTAAAGACCAAGGTTTAATCCTTTTTTGGTTGTTGTTTGAACCTAATGCGGTAAGAATTACTCCTCCATTAACCATTTCTAATGAAGAAATCACTAAAGGTTGCAATATTATTTTATCTATATTAAACATCTTATAACACTTTCAACAATCTGATTTACAATATATAATACTTCATTTTTACAACACAAAAGATTAGTTGTTGATTACTTTGTTAAAAACATTCAAACTTACTTTTCCAAAAGATTACTTGAGAACATTACTTTTATTATTGTAGAAGAGCACTCATAAACGAGCCTATGGAGTTTAGTCAAAGCGACAACAACAATTTACCTCTTACTAAATTTGAATCGATGTTAAAAACAAATCATGTTTTGTTTTTTGATTCTGAAGAATTTGAGAATATCATTCATCATTACCTTAACCAAGGAAAAATAGCTTTAGCAAAAAAAGCTATAAAACTTGGTTTAGCACAACACCCAACCTCCACTAATTTAAGATTATTCAAAGTTGAAATTCATGTATTTGAAAATAAATTAGATAAAGCTGATAAACTTTTAAATGAGTTATACTTTATTGAGCCTCATAATGAAGAAATTTTTATTCAAAAGGCAAACATTTTATCCAAAAATGATAATCATAAACAAGCAATTGAAGTTTTAAAACAAACTTTAGATTTAACTAATGACCTGGTAGACATTTACTCCTTAATTGGAATGGAATATTTGTTTTTAGATGAATTTGAAAATGCCAAAACCTACTTCATGAAATGTCTTGAAAAAGACATTGACGACTATTCGGCACTATATAATGTTATTTATTGTTTTGATTATTTAGAACAAAATCAAGGAGCTATTGATTATTTAAATATCTTTTTAGATAAAAACCCGTATTGTGAGATTGCATGGCATCAATTAGGTATACAATATGTTACTTTAAAACTATACAAAAAAGCACTAGCAGCTTTTGATTTTGCCATCATTTCTGATGATACTTTTGTAGGTGCTTACCTTGAACGCGGGAAAGTTTTAGAAAAATTGGGAGAATATCCTCAAGCTATTGAAAATTACAACCTTACTTTAAGCTTAGATGACCCTACTGCGTTTGCTTTATTAAGAATTGGACGTTGTTATGAAAAATTAGGTAATTTAGATTTAGCGGTTCAATATTATTACAAAACTGTTGAAGAAGACCCGCAATTGGATAAAGGCTGGATTGCTATTACTAAGTTTTACAGAAAAAGCAATAACTATCAAAAAGCGCTGTATTACATAAATAAAGCTATTAATATAGACTCAGAAAATGTTCATTATTGGAAATTATACTCCCAAATAAATCAACGTTTAAATCATATAGAAGAAGCAGAACGCGGCTATAAAAAAACTTTAGAACTAGGTAATTTTGAATTGGATACTTGGATTGCAAGAGGAGATTTACTCATAAAATTAGGTGAAACAGAAGCAGCATTATTTAACTTTAATCAAGCTTTAGATTTTTTTCCAGAAAATGCTGAAATTGAATATAGACTAGCAGGCATTCATTTCACATTACATCAAAATGCAAAAGGTCTTTTTTATCTAAAAAACGGACTTCGAAACAATCGAGATTATAGCTTTATACTCGATGAACTTTTTCCAGATTTTGCAAATAGTGATCAAGTAAAGACGCTATTAAAAACTACATCTTAATTTAACTCAAATTGTATACCTTTGATTTTCTAAAAAAATCAATTTATGCAAAAGAAATCCTATTGATTATCTTTTTATTTCTCTTAAAGGAATTGCTATGGGTGCAGCAGATGTAGTACCTGGAGTTTCAGGAGGAACAATCGCTTTTATATCAGGTATTTACGAAGAGTTAATTACATCTTTAAATAATATAAATTTTTCACTTTTTAAAACCTTTAAAAGTGATGGTTTTATAAGTGCTTGGAAACAATTAAATGGTAGTTTTTTACTAGCCTTATTTTCAGGAATCGCCATAAGTGTTTTAACTCTAGCTAAGGGGTTAAAATGGGTTTTAGAGCATCATCCCATATTAATTTGGGCGTTCTTTTTTGGTCTAGTTTTAGCAAGTATTCTTTTTATTGGGAAACAAATTAAAACATGGGATTTAAAAATAATTTTAGGATTAATTGTTGGTGCTGTAGTAGCATATTATATTACCACTATTCCTTCAATTAGCTCATCAAACTCAAGTTGGTTTTTATTTTTAGCAGGTGCATTAGCCATATGTGCCATGATTCTTCCTGGTATTTCTGGTGCATTTATTTTGGTACTACTCGGCGCTTATAAACCAATTTTAGAAGCTATAGATACTTTAAATATAAAAACAATTGCTATAGTTGGATGTGGAGCTCTAGTTGGACTTTTATCATTTTCAAAATTACTGAAGTGGCTTTTTAAAAATTATCATAATCTTACGCTTGCCATACTAACAGGCTTTATAATTGGTTCTTTAAACAAAATATGGCCATGGAAAAAAGTTCTTTCATATCGTACAGATTCACATGGTGTCGAAGTACCATTTCTTGAAGAAAGCATATCCCCATTTTCATATCAGGGTGATAATTTATTAGTCACAGCAATTATTTTAATGATTTTAGGGTTTTTAACTATTTTTATTCTTGAAAAATTAGGCAGTAAAAAACAATAATGGAAAGTACTAGAACCTTTAAGGACAAAATTTTTCTAGTTTTAAAAGGACTCGGTATGGGTGCTGCAAATAAAGTTCCAGGTGTATCAGGTGGCGTGGTGGCTTTTGTTGCTGGATTTTATGAGGAATTTATCTATTCACTTAAAAAAGTAAATGGTACTGCGTTTAAACTTCTTATTAATGGTAGGTTTAAAAGCTTTTTTAATTATATAAATGGTCGTTTTCTCAGTCTTCTTTTTCTGGGAATGATTATTAGTTATTTTAGTGTTTCGAAAATTTTAGATTATCTTATTTTACACTACGAACTTTATGTTTGGAGCGTTTTCTTCGGAATGATAATTGGCTCAATTTATTATATCAATAAAGATTTTAAAGATTGGAATAGCAAAACCTATATCACTTTAATTCTTGGAATTATTGTTGGTTTAGGTATCAGTTTTTTGAATCCTGCAAAAGAAAATGATAATTTACTTTTTGTATTTTTTTGTGGTATCATAAGTGTTTCAGGGATGACATTACCTGGTTTTTCAGGCTCATTCATCCTTATTTTACTTGGAAATTATGTATTGCTTTTAGTCGATTCTGTGAATGCTTTATATGATACTTTTTCTGAACTAATTCAAGGAGATTTTAGTTTCGTCAAAAATGAAGTTCGAATTAGAATGCTTAAAGTTCTTGGTGTTTTTACACTCGGTTCAGTTACAGGATTAGTCACATTTTCTCATGTACTTAGCTATATCTTAAAATATTATAAAAGTATTACTACCTCAGCAATTATTGGATTCATAATTGGTTCTCTCGGAGTTGTATGGCCATGGAAAAAAACAATTCATAAACTAATGGATAATGGTGATTTTCTATTAGACTCGAGAGGGGAAAAAGTTATAGAAAACTATAAACGATTCATACCAAGCTTGCATTCTGAAACATATTACGCCATTGGGTTTATTCTATTAGGTTTTGCAATAGTTGTGGGACTTGAAATTTATGGCCAAAACCAAAGAAAACATGTATAAATTAGGACTTTTAGGAAAAAACATTTCATACTCTTTTTCAAGAGAATATTTTAAAAATAAATTTAAGCGAGAAGACATCAACTCTGTTAACTATGATAATTTTGATATAGAAAATATTTCTTTATTTCCAGAAATAATAAAAAACACAAGAGGCTTAAAAGGCTTAAACGTTACCATTCCCTATAAAGAAGATGTAATACCATATTTGGATAAACTGAATAAAAAAGCAAAAGAGATTGGTGCGGTTAACACTATAAAAATTACAAAAAAAGGTAAGCTAGTTGGATATAACACAGATTGTTATGGATTCAAAAAATCATTAGAACCTTTTTAAAAAAACATCATAAAACTGCATTGATTTTAGGGACGGGTGGCGCAAGTAAAGCTGTATTATACACTTTAAGGGAGAAAAACATAAAGTGCCATTATGTTTCAAGAACCGCATCTAAGCATGTAAAATATATGTATTCTGACCTTAATGAGGACATTATTTCAAAACATCAAATCATTATAAACTGCACACCTCTCGGGACGTATCCAAATATACAGGATTGTCCTGATATTCCCTATAATGCAATAACAAACAAACACATTCTTTTCGACTTAATTTACAACCCAGAAGAAACAAAATTTCTAAGTCTAGGAAAACAAAATGGAGCTATTATAATCAATGGTTTAAATATGCTGAAACTTCAAGCAGAAAAAGCATGGTCAATTTGGAATATCATTAAATAAAAAATTAGTAGTTAAAACCTCTTTCCTTTTTTGTAATTCCTATAGTTGTTAGTATCTTTAAGACATAAAGATTACGAACCCTAAACATTTGTTAAAATGTCAGAGCTAGATAACCTGCAAAAAGCAGACGGAAAAGAAGAAAAAAGTGAGACTTCGGAAATTGAAACTACGGACAGTAACACAAACACTGAAGTTGAAAACAATCCAGAAACTACTAAACCATCAGAAGAAGTTGTTGCTGAAAAATCTTCAGAAAGCAACGATGTTACTGAGAATTCTACTGAAGACGAAGATGCTGCCATCAATGAAATAGACGAGTCTAATGCAGAAGACGCAGAAGATGAAGGCAACAAAGATCGTCATAAAATTGAGGTTAAAGAGTATGAGAAAATGTCTCTAGAAGCCTTGGCTATTGAACTTGAAAAACTAGTTCAAAAGGAAAAAGTTCAGGCCATAAAAAGTCATGTAGATAGTATTAAGAATGAATTCAACACGAAATTTAATGCGCTTATAGATGAAAAAAAGGCAGACTTTATAGCCGATGGTGGCAATGAAATCGATTTCTACTACTCTACCCCTGTTCAAAAACGTTTTAAAAATGCATACAGAGATTTTAGAGGAAAACTTAATGACCATTATAAAAACATAGAACAGAACCTTAAACAAAACTTACAACAAAAACTCGAAATTATTGAAGAATTAAAAGGCTTGATTAATGTTGAGGAAAATATAAATACTACCTACAAACACTTTAAAGAGCTACAAGAACGTTGGCGTAATACAGGTCCAATACCAAGGGATAAATACAATAATGCGTGGAATAGTTACCATCATCATGTAGAAATATTTTACGATTTTCTACACCTAAATAGAGATTTACGCGATTTAGATTTTAAGCATAATCTTGAAAAAAAGCTATTGATTATTGAACGTGCTGAAGAATTAGCACAGGATGATGATACAATGAGAGCTTTTAGAGAATTACAAGAATTGCACAAATTATGGAAAGAAGAGCTAGGTCCAGTTGGTAAAGAACATCGCGAAACAATTTGGGAGCGATTCAAGGCCGCTACTAAAATTATAAACGATAAAAAGCAACTCTATTACAAAGAGATTGATAAAGTTTATGAAAAAATCTGGAGAAAAAGAAGAAATAATTGCTGCTATTGAAACCATTACTAATGAAACTAGCAACTCTCATGGCGCTTGGCAAAAGAAAATAAAAGAAATTGAAACTCTACGTAATAACTTTTTTAATGCTGGAAAAGTACCTATTAAAGTAAATGAAGCCACTTGGGCAAAATTTAAAGAAGCTGTTAGAAACTTTAACAGACGTAAAAATGCTTTTTACAAAGATTTAAAAAAAGAACAATATCAAAATCTCCAAAAAAGAGAGAATTAGTTCAAATCGCGGAAGATAATAAAGAGAGTGAAGATTTTGAAGTTACTACACCTTTGATGAAAAAAATTCAAAGTGATTGGAAAAAAATTGGGCATGTCCCAAGAAGAGATAGTGATAAAATTTGGAAAAAATTTAAATCAGCCTGTAACCACTATTTTGATAGAATTCATTCTAAGAGAAATGTAGCTAACAAAGAGTTTTTAGAAGCTTTTAATAAAAAGCAAGAGCTTTTAGAGACACTAAAAACACTTAAATTATCAAAAGACAAGGATAAAGATTTAGCACTTATTAAAGAACATGCCAATACGTGGAAAAAATTGGCAGGGTTCCAAACGACAAACGTTATATTGAAGGTAAGTTTAATAAAGTTGTAGATGAATTATTTTCTAAATTGAAAATTGATAAGGGAGAAGCTGAAATGATTAAGTTTGAAACTAAACTTGAAACTTTAAATACAAATGAAGACAATAATAGAAGTTTAGATAACGAACGCTCTTTTATTCGTAAAAAAATTGATGAAGTTAAAAGTCAAATTAATCAGCTAGAAAACAATTTGCAATTTTTCACTAATGTTGATGATGACAACCCTTTAATGAAAGAAGTAAACTCAAATATTAATAAGCACAGAGAAGAATTAAAACTCTGGAAATCTAAACTCAGTAAAATTAAAGAAATGTACTAAAGTTATTTTAGAAGTTATACTCATGAAAAAGCATGATTTCAAAATTTGAAATCATGCTTTTTTTATTTAAACTAAAAACTAACTTTTATCTTTCAGTTATCTTGTTACTGTACCAGATAAACTAACTACTGGACCAGCCCCCATATTAATAGCTGTATGATCTGCTGCATTTGCAGGAATCATGTGAGCCAACGGCTTTAAAGCAAATGGTGCTGCACTATTATCTGGCCAAGGCTCTACCGAAACCACTACTGTTTTTTCTCTTAAATCTGTTGGAAAATTAACCCCTGCTGCAGTTCCCATAACGTAATCTTCTCCCGGATACCCAGGGCCATTCCCCATTGTTCCTTTAAAAGGTGAAGTTGCTGCATTATTATCTGCCATAGCTGGATCTAGAAAAGTACCTGTAGATACCGGTGTACCATCAAAAACTATCCAACCTTCATATTGCCATCCTGGTGAAAGCGTAGGCAAATTCAAACCTGCAACAGCACTTCCGCTAGAATTATCTAAAAACCAAACACCACTAAACTCATTTGTTGCATCAGCATCAGTTGGTGTCGCCAAAATATAAGTACCAGCTGCTGATGAAAAATCAGCAACAATAGTAGAATTTAAAGTTGCTGAATTACCTGAAAAATCTCCAACTAGAACTTTTGTGTCTGCTGGAGCAGGATCAGGATCATTTGTAGGCTCAATTGATAAGACAAATCGTGTTGCCTTATTTAATTGATCTGAATTTATAGAAAACGCTTGTGCAGAACTTACATTTGTAAAAGTACCGGTTGAAACTGGAGCACCATCAACTATAATCCAACCCTCATACACATAATCACTTCCTAAATCTTCTAAACCTTGTAAGCTCAATGTTAAGTTGGAATTAGTTGATCCTCCATCATCGTCACTACTACAAGAAGTAATAAAGAAACCTATTGCCACCAGGGCTAAAAACATTTTTTTAATCATCATTATAATTTTTTATTTGTTATATAATTCAAAATTATATGATATTAAATTCATGAAATGTTAGCCAGCTAACATTAAGCGGTTTTTTTATAAATTCTTATTTCTTTTCTTGAAAATTGGATTACATTTTCTTCTTTTAATTCATTTAAAAGAATGTTTAATGTTGGTCTTGAAGTACCTATTAAAGAAGCAATATCTTTTTGAGTGTAAGGATGATGAATTATTTTATCACCTGTCTTTTCGCAGTCGTATCCATAATCTGTACAAAGTTCATGAAGAAATTCAAGTAACCTCGTTTTTGTGTCTTTAAATAGTAATAATTGAAGTCTGCGTTCTAACTTTTTTAATCGTAACCCCAAAAATTTATAGATTTTAAAACTGAAAGTTTGATTATCTCGCATTAAATCATGCATAGTATCAACACCAATAGGACAAATACTTGTAGTAGTTTCAAGAGATTGAGCGAACTCCTCACGTTTAGACTCTCCTAAAATAGCAGTTTCTCCAAATAATTCTCCACGTGTTAAAATCGCTTTTACGACCTCTTCTCCATCTTCGTTATAATAACCAAGTTTTACTTTTCCTTTTTCTATTAGATAGACTTTGTTTGCCGAATCTTCTTCAAAATAAATATAATCTTGCTTATTGTAAGCATCAAAATTGTGATTGGATTTATAAGCTTTGAATTTATGCGGACAAAGTTTCCTAAACAGGTTAACATCTTCAAAAAACCAAAGGGACTTCATTGTATATGTTTTTATTAAAGTAATGTCGGGAAGTACAACAAAAACTTACAATAAAAACCATAAAAAAAACCTCCAAATAGGAGGCTTAATATTTATTCTTCTTCATCACTTGATGTTTCTTCTTCATCAAGTAAATTTAACATATCATGTTTTTGTAATAAATTGTACCATTGAATAATCTTTTTAATATCACTTGCATACACCCTATCTTCATCATAATCTGGCAATACATCAAAGAAATATTCTTCTAGTTTATCTTTACCATCTTTAGGACCAACACTAGAAGGTACTCCATTTTCTTTATCTCTAATTTTACCTAAAACCCTGTATAACGGCACTTCTTCCGTTAAAGTATAAATAGCTATTTCACTTAAAACACTCACATTATTTTGCAAACTAACTGATAATCTTTTATTATCAATTAAAGATTCTGCAACAAAACCACCACGAGTTTGAGTTACTAATTTATAAAGTCCAGGTTTTCCTGCAATAGCTAAAACTTTTTCTAAGCCCATATAAAATATTGTTTTTTGAGAGGCGCAAATATCACATAATTAAAAAGCAATCCAAAAATTATCGCCTTTTTTTGGTTTGGAAAACGCATTCTATAATCTACACTAATTTTACCTTTTGAAATATTAGAAAGCTTACCTTTTATTAATCGTTTTTTTAAACTTGACAATTTTTCAGTAAAAAGAATGCCTTCAATGTGATCATATTCATGTTGGATTACGCGTGCAATTAAACCATTAAAAGTCTCAGTATGTTTTTTGAAATTTTCATCAAAATATTTAATAGTGATTTTTGGTTGTCTAAACACATCTTCTCGTACATCGGGAATACTTAAACAGCCTTCATTAAATGCCCATTCATCTCCCTCTTCATCAAGAATTTCAGCATTAATAAATACACGTTTAAAGTCTTTAAGTTCTTTTTTTCTTCTTCTGTAAAATCTTCATCTTCAGAAAAAGGAGAAGTATCTACTAAAAATAATCGAATGGGCAAACCTATTTGTGGCGCAGCTAAACCTACACCCATGGCATTATACATGGTCTCGAACATATTTTCGAGAAGCTCGTCTAATTTTGGATAATCTTTTGTTATGTCTGCTCCCACTTTTTTAAAACTGGGTCTCCATAAGCTACTATTGGTAATATCATCGTTAGGGTAATATGGTTTTTTGCAAAAATACGACTCTTCCTTTATAAATTTAACCTATTAATTGAAAAATCTATTTTGAGTATAAATAGCTTTGAAGAATTAATGTAGCACTAATTTCATCAACTAAGGCTTTATTTTTACGTTGTTTCTTTTTCAATCCGCTATCTATCATAGTTTGAAATGCCATTTTTGAGGTAAAGCGTTCATCAACTCTAGTGACGGGAATGTTTGGAAATGCTTTTGACAATAGCTTTAAAAAAGGAATTATAAGTGTTTCACTTTCAGAAGCAGTATTATCCATTTGCTTTGGCTCTCCAACTAAAAAAAGCTCGATAGTTTCCTTTGAGGTATATTCTTTTAAAAAAGGTATTAATTCATTTGTAGCAACTGTAGTAAGACCAGAAGCTATAATTTGTAACTCATCTGTTACAGCTATTCCTGTTCTTTTCATTCCGTAATCAATTGCTAAAATTCTTGCCATACATTTCTTTTGTGCAAAAGTAATTCTTTCTAAATAAAAAGAGACTGTCTTTTCAGACAGTCTCTTTCGTGTTTAACCTTATTATTAAATTTGAATACTATTCTAGTTTAAGATAATTTTCTTCTGTTGATTTTAGGAAATACTAATTTGATGTTTTCAACTTTTCTTTCTCTGTTTAAGAAAATTCTAATATCACTACTACTACGAGCAATAACTTCTTTAATTTTTACCGTATCAATAATTACTGTGTTTTCTAATGTTTCAGAAACAGTAATTGTTTTTTCAACGTTATCTTGCTTAACTTCACTCTGAGCGCTTACTGCTGAAAAAGACAGTAATAAGATAAATAAGATGTAAAAATTAGTTTTCATGACTTGGGTGTTTCATTTGTTTCAACGGTTCAAATATATATCCATAAGCAAGCTCAACTACAATAAATTAGTCGTACAACACGGAATTTTCGATTACTAGAGAATCGGAAAAGATTGGTCGATGAATAGTGGAAATGCTCTATTTTACCGACGAAAAACACAAAAATTGCATTTCATCCATAAAAAATATTTTTTCAAAGGAAAAAAGAGGTCTAGAATTTTAAAAAATCATCATAAAACGACCAAAATTTTCAACATATTTAAAGATGAAATACATGCAAATTTTAGGCTATAGGTAGTATATTTGCCCAAAATAATATTACTGATGACAGATTTACAACAAATTATAGAAAGTGCTTGGGATAACCGAGAGCTTTTAAAAGAGAGTAAAACAACTGATGCTATTAGAAACGTAGTTAACCTATTAGATAAAGGGGAATTACGAGTAGCTGAACCAATTGAAGGCGGATGGCAAGTTAATGAATGGGTTAAGAAAGCCGTTGTACTTTATTTCCCAATTCAAAAAATGGAAACTTTAGAAGCTGGTATTTTTGAGTATCATGACAAAATTCCATTAAAACGTAATTTTGCTGAAAGAGGAATTCGTGTAGTACCAAATGCTGTTGCTAGACATGGTGCTTATATTTCTGCAGGCACTATATTAATGCCTAGTTATGTTAATATTGGTGCTTATGTAGATGAGGGTACAATGGTAGATACTTGGGCTACAGTTGGTAGTTGTGCACAAATTGGTAAAAACGTACACTTATCAGGCGGAGTTGGTATAGGTGGTGTTTTAGAGCCATTGCAAGCTGCTCCTGTAATTATAGAAGATAATGCATTTATAGGATCACGTTGTATCGTGGTTGAAGGTGTAAAAGTAGAAACTGAAGCTGTTTTAGGTGCAGGAGTGGTGTTAACTATGAGTACTAAAATTATAGATGTAACTGGAGATGAGCCTGTGCAATATAAAGGTGTGGTTCCTGCACGCTCTGTAGTTATTCCTGGTAGTTATGCAAAAGAATTCCCTTCTGGAAGCTATAACGTACCATGTGCTTTAATTATTGGTAAACGTAAAGAAAGTACAAATAAAAAGACATCGCTTAACGATGCTTTAAGAGAGCATAGTGTAGCGGTTTAAAATCAGAATTTATAAATTCCGAAAATTTAATTCCAAATTCCAATCCTTTTAAATTGGAATTTGGAATTTTTGTTTGTAATTTGAATTGGTTTATGAAGATTTTAGTAATACAACAAAAAATGATAGGCGATGTGTTGACAAGCAGTATTCTGTTTGAAGCATTACGTGCTGAATATCCTGATGCTAAACTGCATTATTTGATTAATTCGCACACCTATCCTGTTGTGGAACATAATCCTTTTATAGATGAGTTTAAATTTTTTACTCCAGACATTGAAAAGAGCAAAAGATTATTTTATTCATTTTTAAAACACATTAGAAAAGAAAAATATAATATAGTAATTGATGTGTACTCAAATTATTCTAGCAATTTGATAACATTATTTTCTGGAGCTAAAATCAAAATTTCGAAGTATAAATGGTACAGTTCATTTATTTATACGCATACATTTAAAGAAAGTAAAAGCCCAAAAACAAATGCAGGTTTAGCTATTGAAAATAGATTAAATCTTTTAAAACCGATTTGTAAAACTAATGTTTCTCCAATTAAGCCTAAAATATATTTAACATCAGAAGAAATCGAGTCTGCAAAACAATTACTCACAAATTTCAAAATAGATTTCTCCAAACCATTATTTATGATAAGTGTTTTAGGAAGTGATGTAACTAAAACCTATCCATTACAGTATATGGCAAAATTAATTGATACTACTGTTTCTCAAACTAAAGGGAACATACTTTTCAATTATATCCCAAGCCAAAAAGAAGAAGTTATAAAATTGATGGCATATTGTAATGAAACCACCAAATCGCAAATCCATTTTAATATTTTCGGGAAAAGTCTAAGAGAATTTATAGCCATTACAAAACATTGTACAGCTTTGATTGGGAATGAAGGTGGTGCTATTAACATGGCAAAAGCTATTGATAAACCAACGTTTGCTATTTTCTCTCCTTGGATTTTAAAGGAAGCTTGGAATATGTTTGATGACGGACATAAAAATGATTCCATTCATCTAAAAGACGTAAAACCTGAGCTTTATGAAGTCAAAGATTTAAAATCGGCTAAGCAAGACTATTCCAAATACTATAATGAATTTACTCCTGAATTGATTATTCCCAAATTAAAAGACTTCTTAAAATCTATTTTGTAATCCCGTAAGGGGTCCTAGTAACCTTCTCTATTTTAGTAACCTCGCGTATTTTTTTGTTTTTTTCAATCATCTCAGGTTTCACATAACCTCTTTTATGATCTAAATGCAAACAAATTGCAGAATATCTAATTTGTTTTGCTTTAATACCTGAGTTAAATAAACGCTCCCCTAACTCTCTATCTTCTCCGCCATATTGCATACGTTCATCATAACCATTTGCTGCAATAATATCAGCTTTATAGCCCGAAGCATTATGCCCATTCCAAGTGGCTGTTGTTGGCGTAAATATATTAAGCAGTTTTTCTTTTAAACCTCTTGAAGTGATTTTATTGTTTTTAAATGATGATTTTAATCCTTTGGATTTCAACCAATCAATATCAAAACAACGTTGGGTTTTTATATCTTCTTCAGAAATAAGTTCACTAATAGACATAGGCAGTTTAAAATAACCGCCAGATAAAAAATACCCCTTAGCTCTATTTTTTAAATGTACTTGTAGAAAATCCTTGCGGGCAATACAATCGCCATCAGTATATACTAAATAGTTTCCTTTACTAGCAACTGTTGCTTTATTTAAAATTATTGTTTTTTGAAATCCATTATCCTCATGCCAAATATGCTGAATAGGATAATCAACTTGACATTTCATTTTTTCAATTAACAACTTAGTATCCTCGCCAGAACCATCATCTGCAATAACCACTTCAAAACTTTTAATGGTTTGGCAGTTATAACTCCATAGCACTTTTTCTAACCACGCGGGATTATTGTAAGTACTAATAATTACTGAAACTTTAATTTTATGCATTGCTTCAAAAATAACTATTTTTACCAAAATTATTGAATCTTAGCATGATTAAACTATCAGGAGTTATTATAACTTTTAATGAAGAAAAAAATATTGAAAAATGTTTAAAGTCTCTGGTTAATGTAGTTGATGAAATAGTTGTTGTAGATTCCTTTTCTACCGATAGCACTAAAACTATCTGTGATAAATACAATGTTAAGTTTATTCAACAAAAATTTTTAGGTTACATAGAACAAAAAAACTTTGCATTGACCCAAGCAACCTATAATCACGTTGTATCTTTAGATGGAGATGAGGCCCTTTCTGAAGTATTACAAAATGCCATTTTGAATCTGAAATCTAATTGGAAATATGATGGGTATTTCTGTAATCGATTCAACAATTTTTGCGGACAATGGATAAAACATTCCGACTGGTACCCGAATAAAAAGTTGAGAGTATTTGATAGAAGAAAAGCCGAATGGAAAGGCATCAATCCACATGATAATGTTGTTTTAAATGATAAAAACGCTAAATCTGGACATTTAAAAGGCGATATTTTACATTGGACGTATCAAAGCTATTCTGAATTTAACAACAAAACCGAATATTTCTCGACTATTGCTGCCAAAGCCTATTTTGAAAAAGGAAAAACAGCATCATTTATTAAAATCATATTTAATCCCGCTTGGGCCTTTTTTAAAGCCTATTTCTTAAGATTAGGATTTCTAGATGGCATTAACGGATTTGTAATTTGTGCTCAAACCGCTAATATTACATTTTTGAAGTATACCAAATTATGGGAGTTACAACGTCAATCTACAAAGTAACCATCTATAGTTTTTGAGCAATTTTCCCAAGTATATGGCATAACAGTTTCTCTAATATTTGTGGTTGTTAAAAATGCTTTCTCTATCAAAGGCTCAACATCCTTAAAAGTTGCATCAAGATCAAATAAAAACCCATTT
Organism: Jejuia sp. G7-7; assembly: GCF_055808955.1. Classification (NCBI taxonomy): domain Bacteria; kingdom Pseudomonadati; phylum Bacteroidota; class Flavobacteriia; order Flavobacteriales; family Flavobacteriaceae; genus Jejuia; species Jejuia sp. G7-7. Next base: position 356,539 of record NZ_JBVVSZ010000001.1, on the reverse strand, counting down.
TCTCCATGATTTATTAAATCTGGAGCAAAACCTGTCTTAGAAGCTACAGGAACACAATTACTCATCATAGCTTCTAGAATAGGAACTGGGCCGCCTTCTAAGAGTGAAGGAGACACAAAAACATCCAATTTATTGTACAAATCAGGATAAGATTCATAAGGCACATTATTATGATATATAAAATTTGGTAATGCTTTCAGTTCATCATATCTAGCATAATCTTCCCAGTTTCGTCCTATAATATGGAAAACTCTATCTGGCATATTTTTTATAAGATCAAAAATTAAATCAGGATTTTTCTCTCTCCAAAATTTGAACAAAACCCAACATCGCCTGCTCCTCGTTCATGCGAATAAAAAGTTGTTGAAGATGTACCAATATGCAACACTTTTAATAAAGCTTCTTTTACACCACATTCTATTAAATATGTTTTTACGTCAGAATTTAAACAAATAATAGTATCCGCTTTATTTAAACACCAAACCACATGCGTTTTAGAATATTTTTTGACCAATTAGGATGTGTAAACATTACAACATTCTTCTTTTTTAAGATGCTTGGCGTACTGCGAATACAGCGGCAAAAATAATTTTGATAAATATAAAAATACCCATCAGCCTCAGGCAAATCCCTTAATTTATTATGATAGTGAGTGCTTGCATTCAAAGAAGAAAACCGAGATAATCGTCTCACTTTTGCACCAAAAATCCAATCTTTATCCTTTTCTCTAGCTATATAAACAACGCTTTCAACTTTATCAGAAACTGGAGAATTTATGAACTTTGATTTTAAGATGGCAATCAAATATTTCCATTTATGAACTATTGTAAAATAAAGTTGTTCTCCCATTTAATGAATCTTGGTAAATTTTTAGCTAGTTATTTTATTCAATTAAAACTACTGTTATATCGGCGATTCTGAAGGTCTAGTTTTGTACTTTTTCTTCCAGAAGAAAATGCGCTTTTTTATTCTAATTTTTCTATAAAATTTCTCTTGAAATTCCTTTGTAGAATGCCACATTAAATCAAAAACTTTTGCTTCATCTTCTCCAGAACATTTAGCATATTCGTTACTCATAATCGCTATCATAGCTTTATGAATTGTCAATTTTGAAAAATTTTTTATTCGTGTTTCAAAATTCATTTTACCAAATTCCATTCGGTTTAAATCTACCAGATAAAAGTCATATCCGTCGTTAAGTCTTTTAATTAAGGTGTTTCCTGGAGAATGATCTAAAAAATGCACACCGTTTTCATGCAATTTATAAGTAAATCTTGTAAATGCTCTAAGAATAGCTTCATGATCTTTGATATCAAAATCTGTTGTTAATTCTCGATAGGTTAAATCACAATCTATAAATTCACTTACATAAAAGCTCTTTTTAAACAAAAATGGCGTATCAAGATAATTGTAAGCAACAGGTGCAGGAGTTTTAATCCCAAATTTCAATAACTCGTTTGCATAGGTATAAGAGCGTTCCGCTTTAGATTTTCTAAAAAACTTATAAGCTACCTGATTTACAATGTTAGGTATTCTAAAGATTTTATGGTATAGGTTTTACCAGCAATTGATACATTCTTTATCACGTTACGTTCTGCAGCTCCTAAAACTTCATTATAAGTCTCAAAATTTGAGATAACATCTTCTATCTGCTGTCTTAATGAGCTAAAATCAGGATGTATTACAAAGGTGTTACGCATTTTGGTTGCTTAATTTAGCTCTAGACTTTAATATGTAAAGCGTTCATGCAAATATATTTAAATAAATTAGAGTATGATAGCTCTAGAGTACACATCGTACTTAAATAAAAGCATTTGTGTAATCAACATGCAACTTGTACTTTTGAGTGTTTAGTAATAAGGCTTCAACTTAAATAAAATATGCATATTTTACATTTATCGGCTGTTACAAATTGGGGTGGTGGAGAAAACCATATAGAGAATCTGTGTAGCGAATTGGCGTTTACAAATCCAGAGATTAAAAACACCATTTTTTGTGTTAAAGATGCTGCATTTCATCAAAGACTAATCAAAACCAATATTAATTATATTACAGCACCTCTTGGTATAAAAATAGATTTAAGGTATGTTTTTAAACTAGGACGAGTATGCAAAAAAGAAAAGATAGACCTAATCCATATTCACGACCCTAGCGCTATTCAATTAGCGATAATCGCAGATAAAATTTACAACTTACCACCCTTTGTATTCAGTAAAAAAACATCATTTCCTATAAAACAACGGAAGAAAACACTTTACAAATACAATTACCCAAAAATTAAAAAAATTTTATGTGTTTCTAAAGAAACTCAGAAAATTACTGAAAAGGCAATTAAGGATACAGAAAAAATTGTTACTATTTATCATGGCACAAATTTAAAAACCAAGAGCACTAAAACACCTTTTAAACTCAGAGAAAAGTATCATATTCCGAAGAATAAAATTATTATAGGAAATATTGCAAACCACATAAGAGCTAAACATTTAGATACTTGGGTTGATGTTGCTAACCGAATTATAAATGAAGAAAAAGAAGCGATTTTATATTCGTTCAAATCGGGACCTTTACAGAACGTACTGATGCTTTATTAGAACGTATTGCTTCTTTAAATTTGAAACAACATATGATTTTTTTGGGGTACACACCAAATGCATCAAATTTTATTTCTCAGTTTGACATTTCTTTAATGACCTCACAAAGTGAAGGTATTCCACAATTTATTTACGAATCCATGTACCACAAAGTACCAGTAATTAGTACAGACGTTGGTGGTATCCCAGAAGTTATAGCGCATAATACCAACGGCCTTTTAGCACCTATGCATGATGATAAAACCTTAGCAGAACACGTGCACTATCTTAACGATTCCGAAAAACTAAAACAACAATTCATAACTAAAAGTTATGATAAACTAATGCAACAATTTACAACTAGCGAAATGGCTAAAAAAACCATTAAAATTTATAAAGAGGTTTTAAACATTGCCTAATTATGCATCTTGAAATTAAAAACGCAGCATCTACTTTAAAAGAAGGTAAATTAATTCTTTTTCCAACAGATACATTTTGGAGTATCGGTTGCGACGCCACTAATCCTGAAGCCGTAGAAAAACTATTTAAACTCAATAAAAGTAAACAAGCTACATGTTTGATTGCCGATGATAGAATGCTAAAAAAGTATGTAAAACAAGTGCCTTTTGCAGCTTTAAGCATTATTGAAATTACAGATACACCAACTACTATTATCTATGATAATCCTCAAAACTTAGCCACTAATTTAATGGGGACAAATAACACAATAGCCATTAGAATTCCTGATGATGAATTCTGCTATCAGCTTTCCAGAAGATTAAATGGCGCTATTGCTATTTCTTCTGGTAGTATTTTTAAAAATTCTTCTAAAAAATCATTCGAAGAAATAGCTCCAGCCATTTTAAAAGGTGTGGACTATGTCGTAAATTTGCAAAAGAAAAAAATCACGCAAAACCCGCATCCATTATTAAGCTAAGTAGCAATGGAGTTGTTGAAGTTTTGCAGAAATAAAATAGCCATATTCACTAATATTTTTAATTAGAATATTCGTGAATTCGTGGCAGATTAATATGAATCATAAGAAAGCACTTCAAAACGATATATTCAAAGTAATATCAAAATCTGCACATCAACTAGGAGTCGATAGTTATGTAATTGGAGGTTTTGTACGCGATTTTCTTTTAAAACGAGGCAATGCTAAAGATATTGATGTTGTTGCCATTGGTAGCGGTATAGATTTGGCAAAGCAAGTTGCAAAAAACTTACCTACAAAACCTAAAGTACAGGTGTTTAAAACCTACGGAACTGCAATGTTGAGGTATAATGATATTGAAGTTGAATTTGTAGGTGCAAGAAAGGAATCTTATGCAGAAGATAGCCGAAATCCAATTGTAGAAAATGGGAGTTTGCAAGATGATCAAAACCGAAGAGATTTTACAATTAATGCTTTAGCACTTAGTTTAAATAAAAATTCTTTTGGAGATTTATTAGATCCTTTTGGAGGTATTCAAGATTTAGAAGATAAAATTATCCGTACACCTCTAAATCCAGATATTACATATAGTGACGACCCATTAAGAATGATGCGCGCCATCAGATTTGCAACACAATTAAACTTTACTATTGAAGCAGAAAGTTTAAATGCAATAACTAGAAATGCTGAACGTATTAAAATTATTACCAACGAACGTATTGTTGTAGAACTGCATAAAATTCTAGAAAGTAAAATACCATCCATTGGCTTTTTATTACTTGAAAAAACAGGGCTTCTGGAATTTATTATGCCAGAATTAACAGCACTAAAAGGAATTGATGAAGTTGAAGGCCAACGCCATAAAGACAATTTTTATCACACTCTAGAAGTTGTTGATAATATTGCAAAAACACCAATAACCTCTGGTTACGTTGGGCTGCCCTACTCCATGATATTGGAAAAGCACCCACAAAACGATTTAGCAAAAAGTAGGCTGGACGTTTCATGCACACGAATTTGAAGGTTCAAAAATGGTGTACCATTTGTTTAAAAGGTTAAAAATGCCTTTAAATGATAAAATGAAGTTTGTTCAGAAAATGGTGTTTATGAGCTCACGCCCTATTGTTTTGGCTCAAGATATGGTTACCGATTCTGCGGTAAGACGGTTAGTGTTTGATGCTGGCGATTATGTAGACGATTTAATGACACTTTGTGAAGCAGATATCACAACTAAAAACCCTAAGAAGTTCAATAAATACCATAACAATTTTAAAATAGTTAGAGATAAAATTATTGAAGTTGAAGCTAGAGATCAGGTACGTAATTTTCAGCCACCAGTTTCTGGAGAGGAGATCATGAAAACCTTCAATTTAAAACCATCTCGTGAAATTGGTATTATAAAAGAGACGATTAAAGAAGCTATTTTAGAAGGCGATATCCCGAATGAACATGAAGCTGCATTTGAATTGATGCTGAAAAAAGGGAAAGAGTTAGGACTGATTGTAGACGGTAGACGGTAGACGGTAGACGGTAGACGGTAGACGGTAGACGGTAGAAAAATTATAATAATTGTGGAGAAGTCAAACAAAAGAAAAGACAATAATAAAGTAATATACTGGCTATTAACGGGCTGTGTATTAATTTTTATCATGGTAGTTGTTGGCGGTATTACGCGTTTAACACATTCTGGACTATCAATTTCTAATTATAAGTTGATTTCTGGAACTATACCTCCTATGAATGACACCGAATGGCAAGAAGCATTTAATCTTTACAAACAATACCCAGAATACCAAAAACTTAACACTCATTTCTCGCTTCAAGATTTCAAAGATATTTATTTCTGGGAATGGTTACATCGTGTTTTAGGTCGTTTTATTGGAGTTGTGTTTTTTGTCCCATTTTTATATTTTCTTCTTAAAAAACAGCTTACAAAAGCTACTATTAAAAAATCAATTGTGCTACTCTGTCTGGGTGGCTTTCAAGGTTTTTTAGGTTGGTATATGGTAAAAAGTGGTTTAGTAGACAGACCAGATGTAAGTCATTATCGTCTCGCAGCGCATTTAACTACCGCATTTATAACTTTTGCATATACGTTTTGGGTAGCATTGGATTTAATATTCCCTGATAAAAAAGACATCGATAAAAGCTTTAGAAATCTAGTCCGTTTTGGATTAGGCGTACTCATACTTCAAATTATATATGGTGCTTTTGTAGCAGGTTTAGATGCAGGATGGATTCATAACCATTGGCCCATGATGAGCGAAGGCAAATTTATGCACGAAACCGTTTTAATAGAGCAAAATCCAACTTATAAAAACTTTATTGAAGGTAAAAGCGGTGTACAGTTTGTGCACAGAACTTTAGCGTATATAGTTGTGTTTTTTGTGATTTTAATATGGTATAAATGTAGAGAACTAGTCCTAACATCTTACCAAATTATAGGTATTAATGCTTTATTAATTCTTGTAACTGCTCAATTTTTATTAGGTGTGTTTACTATTTTACTACAAGTACCTGTTTGGTTGGGTGTTGCGCATCAAGTAGGTGCATTTTTCTTGCTTACGGCTATGACATTTACTTTGCATCGTTTTAGTAAGTAAAAGTAAAAATATTCAATATAGTAAAAACTCTTTCACAATAGATTCTTGTTTTGTTATCTAAATCATTAAAAGAGGAATAAAAACATCTCTTATCATTCCAAAACAACACAAAATCATGAATAAAATCCTATATTTATCCTCATATAATAAGTTGGCACTAATTGAAAATGAACCTCTAACCATTCAAAAATAGTACAAAAATCAAAAGAAATTGATTGACCAAAAATCAGTTGGATTGACTACGCCGATTAATTAAATTAATGAATTATTCCAACAATTCGGTGGATTTTCATTTGAAAACGGGATTTTAAGAATTCACAATTTTTTGACCTCAAAAAAGTGGACTAAAATAATATGTAAGACCTTCCCTAAATACACAAATCAAATTATTGTTTTTGGATTTGACTGGGTTGGAAGGCAGTACGCAAAAGACATAAATAAAGATTTTACTTATTTATTTGATATCGCAACTGGAGAAGATTTTATGTTCGAGCAACCAATTTCTGAATTTTTTAATATTGACTTGATTGAATATGCTGATGAAACATTGGACATAAACGGATTTAAAAACTGGAACTCTAAAAATATCGAATTGAAATTTAATGAAGTTGTAGCTTATAAAATTCCTTTGTGGCTTGGAGGAAAGGACAACTCTAGCAATTATGAAATATCCGATGCAGAAGTGAATTGGGAAATAAATCGACAACTGATGAATAAATAACTTGTGCAAAAAAAATACTGTGGTAAAAACAGGTAAAAACTAAGCTTACTTTTTCTTTACAAATAACAATCAAGCCAACAACTCATCAATATACCCAATCATATCAACCAACTCGGGTTGATACAATTTCTTAATAAAATTTTCATTTTCTTTTTTATACTTTTCAAACATCGTTGAGCCTTGACTTTTTGAGTGTTTAATATTCGCTATTCTATCACATAATTTTATAAATACAGCGTTTGGTATATCGTGCATTTCGCGGTAGTATTTATCATTTGCTCGTTCGCTTCTGTTTTTTCCTTTCTCATTTGTTAGCGCATAAGCAAGTTCTGCAATAGTTGCATTTGTGTTTTCTTTTACATCATTATAGGTTTCTCTGGCATCTTCAATAATATCATGTACCCAACAGCCACAATACACATTTTCTCTATCTTCTTCAGGAATAAGATATATAAATTGCTGCGCAACTTCGTAAACCATATTTAAATGATATGCATAAGCCTTAGAGCCATATTTATGGTTCACTTTAAGATGCTTTTCTGTGGCATATGCTATTGTTTCATCTAACATAAATAATCATAAGTATTTTAATATCAATATTATATATAGAATTACTAAAGTTTTACTTCAATAATTCTATAATCTCCTCAAACCCTTTTTCATTAGCATAATCTATAGCCAATTTACCATCGTTATCTTTTAAAGTTTTATCTGCTTTATGCTTTAATAGTAACGCTACCATTTTGGTTTGTTGGTACATTGTTGCAAAAATAAGTGGCGTAATACCAAGGTTATTTTTTGCATTTACAGCTGCTCCTTTTTTAATTAAAAGTGTTGCTAAATCTATATTACCCTTAAAAGCAACACCTATAAGCGCTGTGTTTCCTGAACCATCAGTAGCATCAACAGGTGCATTATATTCTAAAAGTTTTTCTACAACATCTTTTTTATCAAAATATGAAGCAAATATCAATGGTGTAAAACCCCTTTGATCTTTTCCATTTACTAATTCAGGATGTAATTTTAATAAGGTTTCTATTCGGTCTTTATCTCCGGATTGTATGGCTCCGAAAAAATGTGCTATATCATTCATAATACTATTATTATATAGTAGATCCTGCATAAAATGCAGAATGACAAAAATAAAATTGGGATAAACACTCATAAAGTATTCATCCCAATTTAAACTATTAACTAATCAAACTATTTTAAATCAAATCTATCTGCGTCCATTACTTTAGCCCAAGCAGACACAAAATCGCTTACAAATTTTGTTGCGCCATCATTGGCGCCATAAACTTCAGCAATGGCTCTTAATTCTGTATTAGAACCAAAAATTAAATCTGCTCGCGTTCCTGTAAATTTTACAACACCTGTTCTTCTATCTCTACCTTCAAAAATTCTATCATCTGAAGAGGTTGCACTCCATGTGTATGCAAAATCTAAAAGATTTGTAAAGAAATCATTAGTTAAGTGTCCTACATTTTCAGTAAAAACACCATGACTAGAACCATCATAATTTGCACCTAATACTCTTAACCCTCCAACTAAAGCTGTGGTTTCAGGAATAGATAAATTCATCAAATTTGCTTTATCTATTAGCAAATCTTCAGCAGCAACTTTTAATTCGTCTTTAATATAGTTTCTAAATCCATCAGCAAGTGGTTCTAAATATCCGAAAGATTCTAAATCGGTCTGCTCTTGTGTTGCATCTCCTCTACCTTGAGAAAATGGCACTTTAATAGTATGACCTGCATTTTTAGCAGCTTCTTCTACTCCAGCATTACCTGCTAAAACAATTAAATCTGCCATAGATATTTCGCCTTTAAAATCCTTTTGAACACCTTCTAAAACGTTTAATACTTTGTTTAATTCTGAAGGATTATTTACTTCCCAACTGCGTTGTGGCTCTAAACGTAAACGTGCACCATTTGCACCACCACGTTTATCTGAATCTCTATAAGTAGATGCTGATGCCCAAGCAGTTGTTACTAATTGAGATACGCTTAAACCAGATGCTAAAACCATCTTTTTTAGTAGCGTAATATCATCATTACTTAATTTATAATTTACTTTAGGAATTGGGTCTTGCCAAATTAATTCTTCTTGTGGTACTTCTGGACCTAAGTAACGGTCTACAGGCCCCATATCACGATGTGTTAATTTGTACCAAGCCTTTGCAAAAGCATCTTCAAAAGCTTTGTGATCTCTATTGAAACGTTTTGAAATCTCTAAATATTTAGGATCAGTTTTCAACGCCATATCCGCAGTAGACATCATTAATGCCTGAGTACCATTTCCACCTGCAGCTGGTGCTTGCTTAGCATCTGAGTTTTTAGGCGTCCATTGGTGTGCTCCAGCTGGGCTTTTTGTTAATTCCCAATCATAATTCAATAATACATCAAAATATTCGTCATCCCAACGTGTAGGGCTTGGTGTCCATGCACCTTCTAATCCACTAGTAATTGTATCATCTAGAACACCAGAATTATAGTTGTTTTTCCAGCCTGTACTCATTTCTTCAATAGAGGCACCATGAGGTTCAGGTCCCAAATACTTATCAGGATCTGCAGCACCATGAGCTTTACCAAAGGTATGACCACCAGCAACCAGAGCCACAGTTTCTTCATCATTCATAGCCATTCTTCCGAAGGTAATTCTGATATCATGTGCTGATTTCATTGGGTCGGGAACACCATTTGGTCCTTCAGGGTTTACATAAATTAATCCCATATGTACAGCACCTAAATGCCCTTCTAAATCCCCATCGCTTGTATCGTAGCGTTCATCGTTATCTAACCAACCTGTCTCGCTTCCCCAGTATACATCTTGTTCTGGTTCCCAAACATCTTCGCGTCCACCAGCAAATCCAAAAGTTTTAAACCCCATAGATTCTAAAGCACAGTTTCCTGCTAAAATCATTAAATCTGCCCAAGATAATTTCTTACCATATTTCTTTTTAACAGGCCACAATAATAGGCGCGCTTTATCTAAATTTCCGTTATCTGGCCAACTATTTAATGGCGCAAAACGCTGCGTCCCTGATGATGCACCTCCCCTACCATCTCCCACACGATATGTACCTGCACTATGCCACGCCATACGTATCATAAAAGGCCCATAATGTCCATAATCTGCTGGCCACCAATCTTGAGAATCAGTCATCAAATCAATAACTTCTTGCTTTAAAGTTGGGTAGTCTATACTTTTAAATGCTTCAGCATAATCAAAATCTTCATCAAAAGGATTTGAACCTTTACCATGTTGACGTAAGATATTCAACTTTAATTCATTTGGCCACCAATCTCTGTTATTTGTACCTCCACCTGCCGGTTGTTTTTGAGCCCCACTCATAAATGGGCATTTGTCAATATCGTTGCTGTTTGAGTTGTGCATAGTATTTATAGTTTTTTGTTATTGATTATTTAGATGATCTAAAGTTAGTAATTGTATAGGATAAAAATTCAAATACATATTTTTATAAATTATATTTAAATTGATAAAACTTATCATTTCTATAAAAATCATAGTTTTTTCAAATAACAAAATATTTCAAAACTATTCCAAATTATTACTTCATAATTATTTCTTAAAGATTTTAAATATTCCCGTTTTAACATTTTAAATATTCTTATTTTAGACGTTCTAATTAAAAAACAAAAAAATGGCTGACATTACATTGGGTGGAACACCCGTAAAAACCTCTGGAGAATTACCTGCAATCGGATCACATATTTCAGATTTTGAATTGATAGCAACAGATTTATCGAGTAAAACATTATCTGATTTTAAAGGAAAAAAATTAGTGCTAAATATTTTTCCTAGTGTGAATACAGGTGTATGTGCTGCATCAGTACGACAATTTAATACTGAAGCTAGTGAGCTAGACAATACTACAGTACTTTGTATTTCAAGAGATTTACCTTTTGCCCAAGACCAGTTTTGTGCTGCTGAAGGTTTGGATAATGTAGTGATGCTTTCTGATTTTAAAAACTGGGCAATTTGGAAAAGATTACGGTGTATTATTTACTACTGGTGGTTTTGACGGTTTACTTTCACGTTCAGTAATCGTTACAGACGCTTCAGGAAAAGTATTATTTACAGAACAAGTTTCTGAAACTGGCGAAGAACCTAATTATAAAGCTGCGTTAGAAGCACTTCAAGATGCCTAAAAAAGAATCATTTTTAGTAAATCGTTTGAAAAGTGTAGGTTACGCTTATAAAGGCGCAGTACTTTTAATAACTAAGGAGTCTAGTATAAAAATCCAGCTAATTGTTGCTATTTTGGTAACAATAGCTGGATTTTACTTTGAAATCTCAAAAATTGAGTGGCTCATTCAAATACTTGCTATTGCACTTGTAATGGGGATTGAAGGTGCTAATACTGCTATTGAAGAAATAGCTAACTTTATTCATCCTGAATATCATAAAAAGATTGGTTACATTAAAGATGTTGCTGCAGGCGCTGTTTTTATTGCCGCCATTTGCGCAATAATACTTGGTTGTATTATTTATCTTCCTAAGATTTTTTAAATACTAATCCGCATAAAATAAACGTTAGTAATTTGTATTTTTGCTGAAACTAAACGCGCATAATGGCGAGAAAGACCAAAACTAAAAAACCTACTACACCAAAATTCAAAAAACCTAGTTTAAAGTTGTCTAGTCAACAAAAACTAGTTTTTGGTAGTTTCTTGGTAATTTTTGGTGTCATACTTTTTGTATCATTTATCTCATTTTCTTTACAGGAAAGGCAGATCAAAGTACACTTTCTGATTTCGCTTCTAGAAATGCAGAAACTCAAAATTGGCTAAGTAAAGTTGGAGCATGGTTAAGCCACTTTTTTATTCAAGACGGATTTGGTATAGCTGCTTTTATTCTTTCAGGATTGATAATTCTGTCGGGTATTTATGTTCTAATAAATAAGAATAAAGCAAAGCTACGTAAACATTGGTTCTGGGGTATTCTCATTATGATTTGGCTTTCAGTACTTTTAGGTTTTTTTGGAGCAAAAAACGATATCCTAGGTGGCACTATCGGTTTTGAAATCAATAGTTTTCTTCAAGATTTTATTGGAAAATTTGGTACTATCTTAGTATTACTATTTGGCTTAATTACTTATTTAGCCATGCGATTTAAAGTGACTTTTGATAGTTTTAAACGTTTATTCAAATCTGCTAAAAAAGATATTAAAGATGAGTTTTCAGGTTTAAAAGAAGATATAGTGCCGATTGATAATAACCTATCGGAAGAAGCAGAGGCTTTTAAAACTGCTTTTGATATCCCTAAAGAAGAAATTCCTCAAGTAATAACACCTGTTCATAAAGAATCGAAACCTGTTTTAGAAACTTCTCCGATGGAAGTTAAAATTCCTGAACCAGAAGAAATTGAAGATCCAGAATTAGAAATTAAAGTTGAAGCTGTAAAAGAAGAAGTCTCAGAAACTGATAATCTTGCCAATAAATTGGTTGAAGATTTTGGGCAATTTGACCCAACTTTAGAACTGAGTAATTATCAATTCCCTCCATTAGATTTATTGAAAAAGTACGATACAGAAGGGATTACCATAAATCAAGAAGAGCTTGAAGAAAATAAAAATAGAATTGTAGATACACTAAGTAATTATAAAATTGGAATTTCTAGTATCAAAGCTACAATTGGCCCAACTGTTACTTTATATGAAATTGTACCAGAAGCTGGTATCCGAATTTCAAAAATTAAAAATCTAGAGGATGATATTGCATTGTCCCTTTCTGCATTAGGGATTCGTATTATAGCTCCAATTCCAGGAAAAGGAACTATTGGTATAGAGGTGCCAAACAAGAATTCAACAATTGTTTCTATGCGTTCTGTGATTGCTTCTAAGAAGTTTCAAGCTTCTGAAATGCAATTACCTATTGCTTTAGGAAAAACAATTAGTAACGAAACCTTGGTAGTAGATTTAGCAAAAATGCCACACTTGTTGATGGCAGGTGCTACAGGGCAAGGGAAATCGGTGGGTTTAAATGCAGTTTTAACATCACTACTTTACAAAAAACATCCAGCTGAAGTTAAATTTATTTTAGTAGACCCTAAAAAGGTGGAATTAACGCTTTTTAATAAAATTGAGCGTCATTATTTAGCAAAATTACCTGATAGCGAGGAAGCTATTATTACAGACAACACCAAAGTTATCAATACATTAAATTCGTTATGTATTGAAATGGATAACTGTTATGAACTTCTAAAAAATGCCTTTTGTAGAAATATAGCAGAATACAATAAGAAGTTTAAATCCAGAAAATTAAATCCTAACGACGGGCATCAATTTTTACCATACATAGTATTGGTGGTTGATGAGTTTGCAGATTTAATTATGACTGCTGGTAAAGAAGTAGAAACGCCTATTGCACGTTTAGCACAATTAGCACGTGCTATTGGTATTCACTTAATTATTGCAACCCAACGTCCGTCAGTAAATGTAATTACAGGTATTATTAAAGCTAATTTCCCTGCGCGTATTGCCTTTAGAGTAACATCAAAAATAGATTCTCGAACTATTTTGGATGGTTCAGGAGCAGATCAACTCATTGGTAGAGGCGATATGCTTTACACACAAGGTAATGATTTAATACGTGTACAATGTGCCTTTGTAGACACTCCAGAAGTCGAAAAGATAACCGATTACATTGGAGCTCAAAAAGCCTATCCAGATGCTTACTTACTGCCTGAATATGTTGGCGAAGAAAGTGGCACAAGTCTTGATATAGACATATCAGACAGAGATAAACTCTTTAAAGATGCTGCAATTGTAATTGTAACTGCACAACAAGGTTCTGCTTCTTTATTACAGCGGAAATTAAAATTAGGTTACAATAGAGCTGGCCGTTTAATTGATCAGTTAGAAGCCGCAGGAATTGTAGGCCCTTTTGAGGGTAGTAAAGCTAGACAAGTACTCGTTCCTGATTTAATATCTCTGGATGAATTATTAGCAAATGAAAGTATTTAATTTTGAATTATTAAAACAATGAAACATATCTTATCCATAGTATTCGTAGCACTATCAATCTTTTCTGGGTATTCACAAAACAAAGGCAAAGATTTACTTAATGAGGTTTCTAAAAAAGTACAAAACTACGAGAACATTCAAATTGAATTTAAATACATTTTAGAAAACACTTCTGAAAATGTAAAGCAAGAAACACGTGGAGATGTAGTGCTTCAAGGGGAAAAATACAAACTGAATATTTTAGGCATTACACGCCTTTATGACGGAAAAACACTTTACTCTATAAGTCCTGAAGATGAAGAAGTAACAATTTCAACTCAAACTGAAGATGAAAGTGACGCTATAACACCTAGTAAAATGTTATCGTTTTATGAAGATGGTTACACTTACGAGTTAGATATTGTTCAGAATATAAAAGGAAGAAAAATTCAATATGTAAAATTGACTCCAATAGATTCAGATTCTGAAATAAAAACTATTTTATTAGGGATTGATGCATCTACAAAACATATTTACAACTTGATTCAAATGGGAAAAAACGGAACAAAAACAACACTAACCGTTAATTCTTTCAAAACGAATGAACCTTTATCGAAAACCTTATTTACCTTTGATGCTGATAAATACAAAGATTATTACATCAATAAACTCGATTAGGTAATCATCCCTTGTGAAAATACTAGACCGCTACATACTAACCACATATCTTAGAACTTTTTTAAGTGTTTTTGTAATATTAATTTTAATATTCATATTACAAATGCTTTGGTTATACATTAAAGAACTTGCAGGCAAAGATTTAGATATTTCAGTAATAGTCAAGTTTGTAATTTACGGACTTCCAAAGTTAATGCCCTTGGTGTTGCCTTTAACTATATTGTTGTCTTCTATAATGGTGTTCGGTAATTTCGCTGAAAACTATGAGTTTGCAGCAATGAAATCTACAGGTATTTCATTGCAACGTGCAATGGCTGGATTAAGTGTATTTATAGTATCACTAGCTTTTGTAACTTTTTTATTCTCAAATAATGTAATTCCTTGGGGAGAGTATAAATTCTTCAATCTCAGAAAAAACCTAGCTAAAGTAAAGCCATCAATGGCTATTGCCGAAGGGCAATTTAACGAAATAGAATCTACGCCTTACAACATTAAAGTAGAAAAGAAAACTGGAGATAGAGGCCAATTTCTTGAAAATGTTGTCATCCATATGAAAGGGCGTGATGGTAAAAAAATCAAACCACAATAATTGCAAAAACAGGAGAACTTGTTGGTAGTGAAGATTCAAATGTTTTAAAACTTATTCTACATGATGGTAATTATTACAATGATATCCCAGCTAAAAAACTAAAAGACCGCAAAAAACACCCTTTTGCTAAAAGTACTTTTGAAACATACGTTATCAATATTGATTTATCAGATTTAAATAATGTTGATATAGATGACGACACGTATTCCAACAAGTATAACATGCTTAATTTAAGCGATCTAGATTATACAATTGATTCTTTAACAGTTCAGTACGACCAAACAATAGATCAATTTAGTAAACTGATGTACCAGAGAAGTACCATCACAAAAATTAGAAAACCTTTAAAAGAACTTTATGATGATGAAATTCAAGGTATAGAAGCTCTTGGAAAAGTATCTGATACAAACTCAGCAGCAGTAATCTCTGAAAAAGAAATAGCTAATGATTCTATTTATACAGGTAACATATTAGACTTATTCAATACAACAAAAAAATCCCAGTTTACTAGTACTGCTGTAGCAGCAGTAAATACTATGCATCAACTTATTGAAAATAAAAAAACCACACTTAAACCTAGAAGAGATTGGTATAACAAACATATTATAGCTTTTCACGAAAAATTAGCTTTAGGGTTTGCTTGTGTTATTCTATTTTTTGTTGGTGCACCCCTAGGAGCTCTAATTAGAAAAGGTGGTTTGGGTTTACCCATGGTAGTAGCTATTTTATTGTTTTTAACCTATCATTTTATTGGAATATTTGCTTTAAATAGTGCTAAATCAGGTGATTTCAACCCTATACTAGCACCATGGTTTTCTACTTTAATTATGTTTCCTTTGAGTGTGTTTTTGACAAAGAAAGCTACTGCAGATAGAGGTTTATTTGAAACTGAAGGACTTTTAGAACCTCTTAAAAAATTCTTTGGTATTAAGAAAAAATCTGCAGAGTTAGATCCTTCATTGTTTCAACAAACGTCAAAAGAATATGAAACTTTAAACGCTTACGAAAATGACAAGCTAAAAAGCATTGTAAAAAATCATGCTAAATTTGGCTATAAACCTATTTATAAAAATACCGCATTATCTATATTAAATTCTAGAGGAATTAGTAATCAACAACTAAAATTTAGTGGCGATTTTGTAGACCAAGAATTTGAAGAAGCATTACGTCTTAAAAATAAATATGAAGAAGACTCAAAACTAACTTTTATACTTTACATTATTGGAGCAATTTTAGCTTTAACTGGAAGCATTCTGAAGAATAATAAGTTCCCTCTCATCGGAAACATTATTTTTATTATAGGCTTAATCATACTAGTAATTTACCTATTCGCTTTAATAAAAGCATTTATTAGTCATTCAAACTACAAAAAACTTACAGGCGAGGATTCTATTACTACCAATGTGTTATTTATTATATTAGGGTTGCCACTATATTTTATAGTCTACTTTTTTGAAAAGAAAAAAATGAGTAGAGATTTAAATTTAATTTTAAAGGAAAAATCAGCTCAAGAAAAAGCTGCAACTATAAAGCGACATGAGACCATAGAAAAAGCGCGACCTACATTAAAAAATTATAATGATCACTCTCTATTTTCAATAATACTATATAGTGTTGGAGTAGCATTATTAATATCTTATTTCGTTTTCAAAAACAATAAGTTACCATCACTAGAGGTTGCCTCTATTCAACTTAGTTTCGTCTCTTTCTCCTTGTTTGTAATTTATTATGTGAAATCCATTTTTAATATCTCTTCGTTTTACAAACAAATTAAAACCAAAGGACCAAACCTATTACTTCTTATATTAGGGTTTCCTTTTTACTTAATTACACATTTATTTATAAAATCTAAAATTAAGCAAGACATAAACTAAAATTGTTTAGATAGTTTAAAATAAGCAATATCTTTGTAAAATGATAGCAGAAACAATGACCGAAGAAAACACAGCTAAATTTCAATTAAATTCTATTCATGATGCTATAGAAGACATCAGAAACGGAAAAGTAATTATTGTTGTAGATGACCAAAATCGTGAAAACGAAGGTGATTTTGTTGCTGCCTCCGATAAGGTTACTCCAGAAATGATAAACTTTATGGCTACACATGGTCGCGGATTAATTTGTGCTCCGTTAACCGAGAACCGTTGTAAAGAATTAGACCTTAACATGATGGTGCTTAATAACACAGACCCAATGGAAACTGCTTTTACAGTCTCAGTAGATTTAAGAGGTAATGGTGTTACTACTGGTATTTCGGCTGCCGATAGAGCTAAAACAGTAAAAGCACTTATTAACCCAGACATGAAACCTTTTGAATTGGCTAGACCAGGGCATATATTTCCATTAGTTGCCAAAGAAGGTGGTGTGTTACGAAGAACTGGACATACCGAAGCTGCTATTGATTTTGCTCGATTAGCGGGGTTGGAACCTGCAGGCGTTATTGTTGAAATAATGAATGAAGATGGCACAATGGCACGCTTACCACAATTGATAGAAGTTGCTAAAAAATTCGACTTAAAAATTGTTTCTATTGAAGATTTAGTGGCTTATAGGATGCAACATGATTCGTTAATTGAAAAGAAAGAAGATTTCGAAATTAAAACTCGCTTTGGAAACTTTAGGTTACGTGCTTACAAACAAACTACCAATAATCAAATACATATTGCACTTACCAAAGGACAATGGAAAAATGATGAACCTGTTTTAACTCGTATAAATTCTACACTTATCAACAACGATATACTTGGTACTTTAACCAATAATGTTGATAAGCAATTAAATGCCATGTTTCAAACAGTAAATACTAACGGAAAAGGTGCTATAATTTTTATAAATCAAGAAGTACAAGCCACAAATATCCTAAATAGATTGTCTTTCCTAAAGGAACATCAAAATTCTACAGAAGTTTTAAAAGCCCCCAGAATCAATATGGATACTAGAGATTTTGGTATTGGTGCACAAATTCTACACGATTTAGATATTCATAAACTGCGCTTAATTTCTAATAGCGAAAAAACCAAACGTGTGGGTATGATTGGTTATGGTTTGGAAATTGTAGAGTATGTGAAGTACTAATAAAAAAGGGAACTCATAAAAACTGTTTCTTTATGTACTGTTCCCTTTCTTGAAACTAATTAGTCACTCTTAGTCGTTTTGAATTATTATTTTTTTAGTTGTAGTTCCAGAATTACTAAAAACTTTTAGTATATAAAACCCAGCTTTTACTGCTTCTACATTAATTGACTTTTTATCATAGGTCTCCAGTATTTTTTTTCCTAAAATATCAAATAGTTCTATTTTATTTATTGATTCAGAAGCTGATATATTTATAGTATCTGAAGTTGGATTAGGAAATACTTTAAATGTATTAAGTGTGTTTTTAGTCACGCTAAGCCCTGTATTTTGATACACCCGCACATAATCTATTACCATACTGCTTTGTGTAAAACTTGGGTCTATAGCCCCAGATGCTCCTCCCATAGCAATATTTAGCAGTAAATATTGCTCTTCAAAAAATGGCCATGTGCTCGAATTTTTAGCAGAAGGATTGTAAGTATAATAAGGAACGTCATCCACTAAAAACGTAATTTGATCTGGAGACCAATTGACAGAATAAACATGAAAATTAGTAGCCACATCACTAAGTACTTGTGAAGAATAATTTACTGTATTTCCAGAACTTGAAGGTGTATGTAATGCACTAGATGTATGATTTACAGCCCCCAAACCATGTTCCATAATATCAATTTCTCCACAAGTAGGCCAACCCGTAGTTCCAAAACCTTGATTATCCCAGTAACCTCCATCTTCATTTATGTTTTTTCCTAGAGTCCAAATTGCTGGCCATGTACCGTTACCGCTTGGTAATTTTGCTTTGACATCTACTCTACCATATGTAAATGCATATTTGGAATTTAGTCGTGCCGAAGTATAATCTTTTGTTACACCTTGATCTAAAAAACCTGGAATTTCTCTTTTTGCAACAATATTTAAAAACCCGTTTTCAACAAAAGAATTTTCTTTTCTATTTGTGTAATGCTGTTGTTCTCCATTATACCAATTTCCTCCAACTGGTATTTGTGTTTGATGGTGCCATTTATTGCCATCAACTGGATTATCTAATCCTGATGTATTAAACTCATCTGCCCAAACTAAATCAGAGTAAATAACATCTAAAGCATTTGGATCTGTGGGTGTAGCACCATTATTTATATCGTCAATAAGGTAAGTTCCGTTGGTGGTACTACCTCCGTCAATAAAAATCACTAATCTATTATAAGATCCAGTAGCATTAATTGATGTTACTCCATCTGAACTCAATTTAGCATTAGCGAAATTAAAATCAATCCCGTTTTCCCAGCCAGATCCTGAATCGTTAATTATTACCTGAACATCCGGATTAGTACCATCTTCTAATTTAACCATTATGGCATGATTATTTGGATCGAACGCATAAAAATCTAGAGTTATGTTTTTTTGAGCGCTTAAATCTATAGCACTCACTAAATCTATTTTAAATCCTTGCCAAAGTTCTGATCCGTCATTAAAAAATTGAGCGACAGTATCACCTGCATCATCTGGATTACTTCTGGTTGAAAAACCACTACCTCCAAACGATGTAAAATCATCAGAACTATTAGAAAAATCTAAAGGAAATTGTTGAGAAAATCCAATCTGAAAAATTAGTGTTACTGGGATAAAAAATTTCAAGTAGTGAAACTGCATAGTATTAATTATTTATTTAATCAAAACTATGTATTAATGATTAAGTGCAAGAAATTTAGACCCCTACAAAAACCATACAAAGTTAAGAACGAAGTGAATTTCTGAGATCTTCAGCATCTTCTTTTTCAAAAAGTGTTTCTAAAATTTCTTTCATAACAGAGATGTTATCACGGTTAGTTTTATAAGTTTCATAAAGTTCTCGATGATTACGCAATAAAACTTTTATTTTATTTTCCTTTAGAATATGAAATTGTCCTGTGTACAAATCCAGAAGTACATGAGATTTTTTATTTGTCGCTAAAATACCTAAAACCCCAAATGCCATAGACATACTGATGGCATCATCTTGATGCTACAAATGCATCATTAAATAACAAAAACCTATCTACAATCTCAGAACGCACAAAATGTTTATCGCCAGAATAATTTGCTGCATTTAAAAATATTGAAGTACCATCATATAAAGCAAAATACAAAGCTCTTTTATGCTCTATATCTTGTAAAAATAGTTTATTGTTTTGATTTGTGGTCTTTCGGAATTTAATGGAATTATCAACAAAAGGCGCATTATTATAAAGTTCATGAAAAGTTTGAAAGAAACCTTGTTTAATATCATTTTCTAAAATTGCAGGTTTCAATAAACTTTCAATCGAAATAAGTTTAGGTTTTATCAGTTCACTCTCAAATTTGAGCTTAAACTGGTATTCTAAAAGACAATCCACTAAAATTGCCCTTATTCTATCATCATGCTTTCCTGTTACATCTGCACTATTTTTTTCTTTATATGAAGAGTGACTTCCCAATAAAAAATAATCGTTACCCGTTTTTTTAAGCACATCTAAATTAACTATAGCTTTACCTGTTTCTTTAAACGCTCCTGTATTTTCAGAAATCAAAAGCTGATTTATTCTTAAAACTATATTTGTTTTAGAATTATCAACAGGAAAAACACTATTTAAATAATCTAAAATTGCTTCTTCAAAAGGTTTATCAAATTTTGAAAGCACCTTTTTATTAAAAATACCTTTTTGGGCTATTCCAATATTATCCTTATAAACTCTATTATCGATTACTTCAGATACATAAAAATCTACTGCTTCAACTGGTTCATCCTTATTGGGCAATAACTTTACAATATGAAACTTCTTTTTTTGACCAAACGCTAAAATCGACACCAAACAAAAACCTATGAGTGTTACTTTTTTTAACATAATTATATATACTAATTTAATTTTACTACTGATTTAATAATTTCTGCCATTTTTTTGGCTCTATCGTTTACCTGTGCCTCAGTCCAAGATAATTTTATTAAGCAAGACATATTTCTTGCGATGTAATGGTCAGATTTAGAGAAGTCTCTGTTTTTAAGATTTTCTAAACCTTTTTTCACTTCCTTGGAAATTGGGTAAAGCGATTTTAAATGTTTTAAATGTTCCCATTCCCTGATATAATGCCAACTATTGTTGTAATAATTCCAAAATGCATCAACATCATTTTCTTTAAAGGCTTTTGAAACTTTATTTACAGTTTCTATATCTGGTAAAAAGAAATTTAAAAAAGCACAGCTTTCTACCCCGCCTTCTGGAACAGTTCTGAAAGTAACTTCTGGAATTTCAGCTAAGGCTTCTCTAATAATATTGAAGTTACGCTTTTGTATTTCCAAAAATTCTGGCAAGCGCTTTACTTGTGCTAATCCTACTGCAGCATGCAATTCTGAAATACGGAAGTTATATCCTAAGAAAGGATGTGTTTCTGCACCTCTATCATTACCAACATGATCATGACCATGGTCACTATAATGGTCGGCATTTATGTAATATTCTTTATTGTTTGTTATTACTGCTCCACCTTCCCCACAGGTTATGGTTTTCACAAAATCGAATGAGAAACATCCTAAATCTCCGATACTTCCTAAAGGTTTACCTTTATATGTTCCGCCAATGGCTTGACATGCATCTTCTACTAATAATACGTTATGTTTGTTGGCAACTGTTTGCAACGCATCCATATTTGCCATACTACCGCACATTTGCACCACCATAATGGCTTTTGTTTTTGGTGTGATGGCTTTTTCAACCGCATCTGGATTTAAGCCTAACGTATCATCAATATCTGTTAATACAGGAATGGCTCCTAAGATCATTATAGCTTCAAAACTTGCTACAAATGTAAAGGTTGGCATAATAACCTCATCGCCTGCACCTACCCCTGCTGCAGCTAGTGCAACGGATACTGCTGCGGTTCCGCTGGAAACGAGTTGCACGTGTTTGGATTTAAAGGTGTTTTGAAGTTCTGATTCTAATGCTTTCGCTTTCCAATGTCCATTACGCATACCATCAAAACCGTAGCGCATTAAAACACCATTGTCTAATACATCGTTTACTTCTTTTCGTTCTAAATCTCCAAATAATTCAAATCCTGGCATAATTGTATGGTCTTTTCTGTTGAAACGGACGCTGGTTCCGCGTTAGGGATTGAGGCATTTGTTGAAGCTCTCCCGATTTTTCATCGGGAAGCGACTGCCGAAAGCCCGACCCTTGTGGTAACGCCCAAATATTTTATATTTTTATTACGGTTTCTTCTATAGGTTTTCTAACTTTTTTGAAACTTGAGAACATATCATCTTCGGCACGATAACCTACAGGAAGAAGTAAAACTGATTTTAGTCCTTTTTCGTTTAGTCTAAGAATTTCGTCAAACTTATTTGGTAAAAAACCTTCCATAGGACAAGCGTCTACACCTTCAATGGCGCAAACAGTCATTAAATTACCTAGCGCTATGTAAGCTTGGTTGGTGGACCATTTTTGTCGCTCTTCTATGGATTTTCCTTCCATCATTTTAATAAGGTCTTCACGATAGGGTTTTAATATGGTTTCTGGCGTTTTTCGGATGGTTTTAATGTTGTTGTAATAGGTTGCAACATCTGTGTTTTCAATGTTATCTTGAATACATATTACCAATAAATGAGACGCATCTAATACTTGTTTTTGACCGTAAGAGGCTTCTACAAGAGGAATTCGGGTTTGCTTGTTTTCTATAACAACTAACTTGATGGTTTGTAACCCAAATGATGTTGCAGTTAGGTTAAATGCTTGTGATATAATATCTAACTTAGTTTTTGGTAGTGTTTTGATTGCATCAAATTTTTTTGTTGCATACCGCCACTTAAGCTGTTTTATTGTGTTCATTATAATATCTAAGTGTTTCTACAAAAATAAGGTTTGCAATTTTGTTTTTGTACTAATGGTGGATAAAATAAATGCATTGGAAAATACGCAAAATTTATTGTGAAAAAAGTAAGTTTTTATTTGATAGAATGAAAAAGGACGTTATATTTGCACCCGCATTCAAGCAAATAGCTTGATGAGGCACTCAAGGAGAAATGGCAGAGTGGTCGAATGCGGCAGTCTTGAAAACTGTTGAGGGTCACACCTCCGGGGTTCGAATCCCTCTTTCTCCGCGAAAAGTCCTACAAAAGGCAACAAAAACCCTCTAATCATTTGATTTAGAGGGTTTTTCATTTTATATGATTTCATTTGATATCATATAATATCATCCTAAAAGGGGCTAATTCGGTGTCACTTTATAAACTCAAAAAAGTTCCACCAAAGGTATATAAGTAATTGAATATAAGTTATTTATATTTATTTTAATATGGATATTTTTTAGTACATTGGTGGAAATCGATGCACTTTTAATTATGTCACTAGCAATTTCACTTCTATTTTATATCAAAAAAAGTAAAGCTGACCGTAACGGAAAGACCAATATATACCTAAGAATCACATTTGATGGACGACGCTCAGAATTTAGTATCCACCGCAAAACCCACATAGATTGGTGGAATTCCAAAGCTCAACTAGCAATGGGTAATTCGCCAGAGGTTCAAAATATCAATCAACATTTGAGTATTTTACGGAATAAAGTCTATTCCATTCAACAAAATTTTGAAAGAGAAAATGAGACTTATACAGCGACTGACATTAGGGATGTTTTACTAGGGAAAGACAAAAGCCAAAAAATGCTACTCGAGATATTTCAAGAACACAACGACAAAGTTGACAGTTTAATTGGGAAAGATTTTGCCGCAGGAACGGCAGAGCGATATCGCACGTGTAGAAAACACGTAGCAGACTATATTAAGAAGAAATACAAGAAAAATGACATCCCCGTAAAAGATGTAGACCATAAATTCATCACAGGTCTTGAATACTATCTTAAAACCACTCGCAAGTGTGCACACAACTCTGCGATTAAGTATATCACCAATTTTAAAAAGATTATCCGCATTGCTCACGCCAACGACTGGATTGATAAAGACCCTTTCTTGCATTGGAAAGCTAAACTCAAAATTGTAGAACGTGAATTTTTAACGGAAGAAGAAATTCAAAAGATTATTCAGCTAGAGCTGAAGATGGAACGGCTCGACCAAGTACGTGATATTTTTATCTTTTGCTGTTTCAATCTGGTCTGGCGTATGCTGATGTTAAAAAATTAAATAGAGGTGATATCGTTTTGGGTACTGATGGTGAGGAATGGGTAAAAACCAAACGCTCTAAAACAGATACTAGAAGTAATATCCCAATTTTACCCATTGCTAAAGTTGTCATCGAAAAGTACAAAGACAATGAGCTACTGAAAGAAAAGGATTTGGTACTGCCTGTTCTTAGTAATCAAAAAATGAATGCCTACATAAAAGAGATTGCAACTTTGGCAGGTATTACTAAAAACCTAACGTTTCATTTAGCACGACATACCTTTGCTACAACTGTAACGCTTACCAATGGCGTACCAATAGAATCCGTAAGCAAAATGCTTGGTCATACAAATCTAAAAACCACTCAACACTATGCTAAAATATTAGATATGAAGGTAAGTAAGGATATGGAAATTTTGAGGAATAAGTTTAAGTAGAGATTAAAGAGGCATACCATAGTCCTTATTTCTATTATCATATTTTCGCAAATTATCTTGCTGGCCAGAATTTGGCCTAGTGATTTCCTCTTTTATTTGAAGACCTTTCTGGACAAAATCACTAGCAGCTGTTTTCCAGTTTGTTATTTTAAGTCCTCTGCTCAGTTCCCAATCTCTGGCTTCGTAATATGCATAGAATTTTTTTCCTTTCATAGCTGACCAATTATTTTCTTTAAAAAAAATTAAAACAACCTGTTCATTTTTTGGCCTTGCCAGTTTATTTAAGTTTTCTATTGTTTTATGTTTATAAGAAGGTACCAGATTTTGGCCTGGTTCTGGGACGCAGTTAGCCAATTTTTGACCATCTGAGGTAAAAAAAATGGACATCTGGACTTTTGAACCTACGGCAGGATGATAAGATGGATAGTATCTTAAATAGCCCCAGTCATTAAGGTCTTTAAGATAATTGTGATAGGTCGTTTTTGATTTGAATTTCGCTTTTTCCATAATCCATTCCCTGTTTATAATTATGAACGTTTTAAAAAACTCTCGATTCCATTTCTGAAAGAATGTCAGGTACAATGTGATATGACCCTGTTTAATTCTATTGTCATTATTGAAAAGCTCAAAAGCCGCGTTGAGCTGAATGATGTAGTTGACCTTTTCCATTACTCATTCTTATCAATGAACTTCTTTGCTCTATATTTAACTTCTTTCTTTTCTTCAAAATATTTTTTTCTAAAATCAATTTTTCTTTGGGTGGTTCTGCTGCCTGGAAAAGAGCTTGCATCATAGCCATGGTCGGTTTGGTTTGCGATTTTTCAATATCTTTCATAATAGCGATCATTCCGTTTATTCGCTTTTTGATTAGAACGGAAATTCTGTTTTCCAGCGTTTCCATCCGTGGTCCTAAATGCTCTGTTGGGGAAATTCCATTTTCATTAAAAAGTCCATCATTAAGAGCAATGTCATCGATTGCGATTTTGAGAGCATTTTACTAAATTTTCTAAACTCAATCGCCACAGACCTTTTGATCTTTAATGTTTCAAACTTTTCTTTTTCAAATCCTTTATCCATAGTTTTAGTAAAATAATTGTCTATTTACGGTGACTGCCAAGTGTTTTTAGTAAAAAGTAGCGTTTATATCTAAATCTCAAAAAGCCTAAAAACTATACTAGACCCTATAAAATATGGGTTTATAGCGAAAATCGTATAATCGTAACAACGCGAAGCGTGTTACCCTCTTGCTATACGATTCCTTCATTTCATTTCAGGATCTTTATACTTTTCAACCTATGTTGAAAAGCTATTTTAGGCACTTTCAACACCATTACTTTTTTAGTAATAAAATGAAGTTACTTATTTTTAAGTAACTGACAATCATATAAATAAAATAATTTTCATATTCATTTTAGATGGTTTTATTTAATGTAGTTTGATATACTTTTCCTTTTGAAATCACCTACTTATTATATCTTGAGCGTTTTCCTTTTCTTTTGGTATTGAATTCTATGTCCTTTAATAATTACCAAGTTCATTTGTAGCAAAATGATACAGAATAAGCCTCAATTCAATTTCAATCACTTACTTCCCATAGCGCCATCGCCGTTACCTTTTCGGTAACCGAAACTAAAATTATGACTGAGTAAGAACTTATAAAAGTGAGTGAGCGAACGGTTATGCAGTTCGTCTCGGACAGAATTTTAAACTTTGTGAAGAAATAGGTTGTGGTAATCTTTTTGTCAGGCGAACGCTGTCGCTTTTTCTGCGACTGGGTTCAAGATAGTTTAGTGAACCTCTTTTCTCGGAATGAAGCTTTTTGCGAAATGCAGAGGAATGGGGTGAAACGGTTTGTAATATCTAAACAAATTATGTTATGAGCCCATTAAGAATGGTATTCGGCTCATAATTTGATTTAATATGAACCATTTTTCATCTTTTTATTTAAATTATTCTCTATTCAAAGGTGAAAAAACAAACTGCATACCTCTAAAATGACCTGATGGAATATTAGCAGCTTGATCGTATGTGTGTTGTTTTATTTGATACATCAATAGTTGATTGGTGTCTTTTAAATATTTTTTTAACAAATCTGTTCTGAAATAATTAAAATTTTCAGAATTTAATTCATATTCGGCATAATATTCTTGAAAACATTCTTCTAAACTAGAATCAAGTATCTTCGTGTTTGAAGAGTCTACAGTTAATTCTAGATGCTTACCAATGTTAGGCGCTGGAATATCGCATCTTAATGTTGGAATCTCTTTAGAATTAGTTTCCCATAAAAAATCAATTAATGTTTGTTCATATTCAAATTGACAGGTTTCGCTAATAGTTTCCGTAATCTCTTTTCCTATATCTTCAAAATTGAATTCGCCAGACTCTCTAACTTCAAAATGATTAATAACCCTAGTGATTTCTTTGGTCCCTTTTATTGGAAAGCTATGGGTATCTTTATTCTTGACAGGAATTGTATCAGCCCAATATAATTCTCCAAAATACGTATTTGATAAAGTGCCACTACTATAAAGGTCATCTTTCCAATCAAACTCTTTGTTTTCAATTTGCTCAATGTACTCTAATACTTGATCTTTATTTACGAAAAAGGAATGTGCTTGAATCCAAGATCTTGTTTTGTATTTTTCATCTAGCTTCTGATCGATAAAAGCGGAAAGTAAGGTATGGCCATTTTTAGTGTAAAGTGTTTCTAAAATATTGTAGTTAGGTTCGTTTACCCAATCCCCATTTTCTAAACTTCTATTTGCGAAAAAATCTGTTTGAATTACTCTTTCTGTATTTGGCGTGTTTTCATCATAGCTTGGTTCTATTTCTGTATCACTAAGCCTTTCATAATGTTTTTTGTACTCCGAGTTTTCTTCTTGCCAAACACCTAATTTATTTTGACTTAATAAATAGCCAGCATAGTTGAAGTATGCAATCCAGGAATATTTCTTTCCAAGTCTATCAACTTTTAACCTACTTCCAAGTAAACTGGCTCCTCCATAAAAGGAATCTTCTCTCCCTGCTAAACTATCGTCATTACTAATGTAACCAAGCCTTATAATTTCTTTGTAAATGTTTGCTGTATTTTCCACTCTTGTTTCGTGGTTAAGATTATCTAATCTTGGTATCGTATAATGAACGAAGTCTCCTGCTAAAGGATCAGGATTTGGACTTAGACTCCAGTTAGTTGCAATTGGTACAGCCTCTATATCATTTTCATCTATAACAAACCAATCGTCCTTAACAAAACTGTAGTTTGCTAAACGTTCTAAATTTAATTCGTCGAGATCGAAAACACCTTTAAGGACAGCTAAATCGATAATATGTTTATAAGAATCAATGATAATGTAGTTATATGTCGGCTGTTCTGGCTCTTCGGAAAATTGTAATTCATACAATTTATTTGCAATTATGCTTAATTCATTTTCAATAAAGGATTTATCATTTTGTAGTCTTAAACAAACTCCGTAGGTTACCAAAGCAATACGTTCGTTTATATAGAATCTATTTGTTTCGCTGTAGTAAATCAAATAGGTTAGTAATTGATCTGGGCGTATAGTAAAATAACTAATTAATAATTTAGTACTCTTATCTCTTAAATCTCTAATCGTAGTTTCTAGTAGCCATATTGCTAATTCTATAATTCCTTTACTAGAATCGTCGTCATTAGTAATTTCTTCAGGATTATTTTTAAAGTATTTAACAAACTCATTTAGGTCATAATAGTTATTGTATATGTAGTACGTCCAGGTAAAGTCAAGTTTATAGCTATCCGCTTTTAGCAAAATATCCTTGATAAATAAAAAATTTATATTTGATTCAGGATCATAAAAAGTTTCAGAAGCATCTATTAGTAATGTCCGTATCTCATCTTTAGAATATTCTTCTTGTTTTAATAAGTGAGTAATTACTTGGGTTTCTTCACTTATTTTAGTTCTCTGTAAATTAAGTAGTGTGAATTTTTTAACTACCTCTAGCCCGAGGTGACTTTGAAATATTAATGAATTAACGTCACTTTCAGTAATTAAAAATTTAAGAATATCATCTTTTAACTGATGGACTGCCCCAGATGTACCCAATATGTGATTTTTAAAAAAATCTGAATTTATAACATTGTCTACATTACCGTATTCATTTATTAGTCTTGAAGCTAGCAGATAACCTCCTACTTCTTGCTGAGTATGAATTATTACATCACGATTATTTATATTTTCATCTAAATAGATTAAATACTCTTGAAGCACTTGATGTCCGATGGTTTTTGATTTTGATCGCACGTTAGCGCCATCCATTTCTTCATAAAAAGATTTAATTGGTATATAGGCACTTAAAGAACCGAGCATTTTTTGAGATACTTTTTCGATACCTTCACTAACTAACTCTCCTGAGATCAAATCTAATTTTTGTGTAATCTCTGCTATTAAATTATCAAGATAATTGTCAAAAACCTGTTTAAAACCATTTAGCCCCAATTGCGCTTCAACTATATTTTCTCTGGCACCATTTAGCATTTTACAGTATAAGTCTAAAAATAATGGTGTTTTGAAGTAGAACACGTCAGATTGTATAAGTGATTCTGTTTTAATTCTGTATTCTGTAAAGTAGTAATGAATTAATCGGTTTAAATTTTCTCCCTTAAAACCGTTAAGTTGTATCTGTTCAAAAGGAATTTCTTTATTGCTCCAAATTCTTGAAATATAAGATGTTCTTAACGTTGCAATAAAAAACAGATAAGAATATTTTTCTAATTGCTCTATAAATTTTTCTAGGCTATTCTTCCATATCTCGCTAAAACCTTCGTGAGCAAAACTGGTTTCATTTAAACCATCAAAAATTAAGCTCACTCGACATCCGTTTTTTTACCGTAAGTATTTAATCTTTCTAAAACCTCTTCAAGCTCATATCCATTGGGAATTCGCAGTTGTTTCATTAATATAGTATCGAAACTATTTGGATCTCCACCGAAAGATTTACCACTTATTAATATGGATGGTCTATCCTTTTTTCTTAACTCTGTGTAGAGAAATGCAGAGAAATTAGATTTTCCCATTCCTGCATTTCCGTGAATAAATTTAACCTGAGTATCCTTTAGTTCAGATATTAGTCTATTTAAACTACTTATTTGTAATACAATTTCAGATAATCTTCTAAAAACTATTATAACTTGATATGTGTCAGTAGGTTCAACCTCTATATATCGCTTTTCTTCTTCATATTGATTTAAACGTTGAAAATCAAAACTCTCTGCTAATATGAGATTCGTATCATCTAACTCATCTAAAATTAGTGGTAGTGATTTTACATCTTGCCTCAATATTATATCAGCTCGACTTACCTGTTCTAGTAAGTTTTGACTTTTGTTTAGAAGGAACTCAAGTTGACTATGTTGTTTAGAATTGTTATTTACAGTAATGTTTTCAGTATCCAATAGATTTTTTAGGTCAGTATATTGTTCTACAAAATCTTCAATCCAATCTTTTAAAATTCTTAATTCGTTCAATATATAAATGAAATGGTCTGTGTTTAGAAGAATCTCATTTAAGAGGTTTCTTCCTGCATTTCTATCTTGATCTACAAATAAGTTAGAATTGTATTTTGCTGTGAATTCTTTAGTATAATGTTTGGTGTACAACTTATTAAAGTACCTCTCATTCACCCAGAATGGTAATCTTAATATTTTATAATTATTAATGGTGTTCTTTTGAAACCATCCTAAAAATATGTTACTCATTGTCATTGTAATAATTAATTGTATTTTTTTGGAACCAACCAGAAAATACATTTGTGGCATTTACAGTTTTGTTTGGTTTTAGAATTTTAAATTCTATTAATAAGCATACTGACAATAATACGATTGCGACAGACAAGTTTGTATAATCTGTACCACTAGCCATTTTATCCACAAAAAAACCAGTAGCAGTTTTCGCGAATTCACCATATTCCTGTGCTATTTTATTATAATCAGGCTTTGAACTTAAGGGCAGATTTGGTGCACCTAGTTCGTAAAAGATAAAGCCAATAGCAGCAATACCTGTTAACCTATAAAGCGCTCTTTTTCTTATAAAAAAGTTATATCCTAATATAAGTATGTGTCCTATTTTTTTTATCATATTAATTCCTTATTATTTTTACAGCAAATCGTATCGAGGCCATCAAAAACCTAATAGTTCAATTTTATTTTCTAGAAATTATTTAAAAATTTCCTTCTCTTTTCATGTTCAGCGTATTCAAGTTCATTATCTCTGCGACGTTTAATATGGTTTCTAATAGCCCTTGTTTTTATTCCCAACTTCATGTTTTCTACCAAAGTCAATAGTTTTTCCCATTTGGCAGCCCTTATAGCACCCACAATAGCATTTCCTTGATATACGACTTGGTTGTCGGTCCATTTGAGTTTTTTAAAACATTCCAAATCTTGATTCTTTAAGACATAAAATCGAAATGCTTGTTCAAATAAAGACTTCCTATTAGTATGAATAATATCGAATACAATTCGAATCATTTGTGTTTGTTCACTATACCTAGCAATTAAACTTAAAAGATATTTATCTGCCCTTTCGCTATTACTAGTAAGTGATTGGAAAAAAGCATTCGCAAAGTGTTCTGAGATAAAGTAATAATTTAAATCATTAGCCATAAATTCAATTACTTCATCTAATATTTCTTCTGAGTTAGCTAGTTTCCAAACTATTGACAGTTCTTTGTGGTCTCTGGCTCTTTCTTGAATGTCTTTTTCAAAAATTACTTTTATAAATTCTAACAAGAATTTATTATCTTTTTGAAGTATTGCTAACAAACACTTGCCATCGTAATCAAAGTGATGGTCGAATTCATCTTGTTGGATATAAGCTTTCTTTAGTAATTCGGTATCCGCAACTAGAGCAACTACTTGAATAAAAAATTCTTCGTGTAACCAAATTTTCATATTGTCTTCATCAATTCTTCTTACAATAATCTGTAATACTTTAATGAGGACTTCATCATCAAGTTTTTCATATTTTTTTAGTCGCTGAAATTGAATTCCAAAGTTTACCTTAATCGTGTTTAAGACCTTATAAAGTCTAGTGATATGCTTTTTTATAATCGATGCTTCAGGAAGACTGGTAAGTACCTCGAGCTTCCATCTTTCGTGTAGTTTTCTCGTTTTAATTGCTTTCCAAAATCGTTCTGCTAATTCTGGATTAACGGTCAAGCTATCTATTGCATTATAAGATATGGATACATCTGAACCAAACCTTCCCTCATCTTGAAGTTTTACAAATGCTATAAAAGTTGCAAACCCAATTTCACTATTATTTTTCAGATTAGCCTTTATAATAGCTTCACAGACATTAAATTGAGAATATATATTAATCTGATTCCACTCTAAAATTTCTCGATACTGTGAAATAAATTGGTTGACGCCTCTTTTTGTTTTAAAAGTTGATTTTTTAGCAATATCAGACTTTTTTAGCTCATCAAATTCTCGGTAATCTTCAAAATCGTAATCTTCTTTACCCCTGCGTCTATCCCAGTTTACTAGCTCGAACAAAGAATACGTTGGATGTTTGAAAGTTGATTTCAATCTATTAAAATCAGGATGACTATGTTTTACTTTTCTTGAAGAACGTATCATTTCTCGTACATAATAGCAATGACGAAACGATTTGTTTTTTAAATTAGAATCTATCCATGGAATTAAATAATCTAAATCGAAAGCAAAAGTGTATTTACTGTCTTTCTCGTGTGCTATTGAAAAATTTAGCATTACCTCAAACACCTCATTTGGATAGTCTCTGTAGAGGTTACAAAGTACATCTAATATTTTCCCACGAGATAGTTTAACCGAGGCAATATTGGAATCATCCTTTTTAGATTCCTTTTTGCTTTTATAGCTCCATCTCAGCCGCTTGAGCAATTTGTTTGAGATAGCAAAAAAGAAAGCGCTTCTAATCTTCCTTGTCCAGATTCTTCAATTAAGTAATCTACAAGAATTGTATATCTTTCGAAGTGATTGATGTAATCCTCATCAATAAAATAAATATTTTGGTCTATGTGGTAGATTAACTGTGATAGATGTTTTTGTTTCTTTTTGACAAATTGAAATGACAATTCGAGTGCATCCAATAAAAACATTGGATTTTTAAAAAAGTTTGATAATAGGTCTAAATGTTTTTCTCTTTTATTTGTACTAGTAAAATCATTAGTTTCATAATTCGTTTTTAATTCATCTGCTATTACAGTATCTAATGAGCTAATTCGTGCTTCTAAATATATTATACAATCATCAGGCAAAAATTCCCAAGCGAAATTATAAAAGCGAAATGCTTTTTCTTCTTCGGATTGAATAGTTGACCAATAAGAAGTAAGTGTAGGCTTAATTTCTTTGACTATAACTTCTTTTCCAAAATTTTGATGCATTGGGTAAACGGTATCCTTAAATCGGTATTCTAGTTGGTCAAAATAATTATTCCAAAGCGATACAAACGATAATAATTTGTCTTTAATGAAAACTTTATAGAAAAAGTAAGTAGAGAGATTTTGTTCGCAAATTCTAACGTGCTCATAATTCAGCTCAACCAAATCCAAACTGTGCAACCTATCAAATGCTTCTCTTAATTCATCACTAGAAATTGAAAAAGAATTCGCAACTGAATTTAGTAACTCATTATCATCATATGGTAACGTATGAAAAAAGGAAATAATACCTAATGTTTTTAATACGCGCTTATCCTTAAACGCATCTTCATCACTCACGAACGTTTCAAAATATTGTTCGAATAAATCTGCAACGTTATTAAGTGATTCAAGTTTATTTGTTTCTCTTGCAATTATAGCCATCATCACAGCTAAACGTGCATTACCTTTTGCTATATCATAAATTTTACGTTGATATTTTCCATTCCGAATTTCAAAAGGCTCTTGTTCTATAATGGCTTTAATCTCCTCATAATCAAAACCAGAAATTTCCACGATGGAATTTTTATATTCACTCATCCATTCACGGACATTATCTAGAGCATAATCTCGAACAGTTAAAACAAGTTTAAGTTTACCATGATTTAAACCTCTGTAAAAACCTAAAATTTGCTCAAATTTATCTACTCTATTCACATCATCAACCAGTAGAATGCTGTTATCATCTCCTTCAAAATAGGCTCCTAAATCGCCAATTAAATCTGCCCCTTTAGGTGAAATAGCGAAACTATTATAGTCTAAATGAGATTCAATGAACTTGCTAATTGATTGTAAAGCTAGCTTTGTTTTACCTACACCTGCTGGACCAGAAATAATAAGAATATCGTTATTTGCTAGTTTAGATTTAATGTCTTTAAGTTCTTCATCTCTATGAAGAAATACACCAGCTAATGGTGTTGCTAGTTTCTGTTTTCCATTGTCATATTCTTCAACAAACTTGTTCATTGAAACAACTTGCCCAGTATCGAGTGGAAGCCCTAAATAATCGCGTGCGATATTCTTATGATGCAAAAATATTTCAGTTGCTAATACATCAAGACTGTAATGCATTGGAACTGTCCCCTGAATTTCGACAGCTTCTTTGTTAACCTCTTCAATCTCTACAGCTTTAAGATTTGCGTTATAGCATAGAATAATCTCTTGAATTTTATTGATTGGAATCTCCGTTTTATCAACATCTAAACAACCAGAAATATCACTTTTGAGCTTATTTAATAGTCTTTTTCCTTTGTGTTCAGTTGTAGTAGATTCTACAAACAAATAAAGTCCATTTGGCATTTGGATAAAAGAATCAGGTGTACCTCTAGTAGTTTTCTGCTTTACGTCATGAGCTCCTGTACGTGAATATGCTTTATATCCTCTATTCCTTAAACTTAGAAAGCAATCACAAAGTTCTTGAAATTCAGTCTCATTAAAATTTTTAAGCCTCTCTTTTATGGTAGATAGTTGATTCATTCTTTAGCCACTATTCTATTCTCTTTATTTCTTTTTGGATTGCTTTGATTATATTTTCAGGTATCTCTAATTCCCCAGCTACCTCTATCCATCTTGGAATCAATGACTGCACATCCTCAATAATTCCTTTAGGATTTTTAATGACAAATTCTTCCGCAATAGTTAGCAAGTCTTTTATAGTAATCTCTGTCCGCTTTCCATTAATAGACAATGCTCGTGAGGTAGTTTTAAATGTAAATAGTGGGTTGAGTGCATACGTCAAATCATATGCGGGTGCTAAATTCCAACTATTCTTTTCTTTGTTATAGATAAAACTGTGGTTCTTTAAGTGGTCGTCTACATTTCTAAATACAATATTAAATACCATGCGCTTAAACAGTTGCTGTAAATCTTTATGAGGCACTTCCAATCCTAAGGCTACTTTAAAAACATTTTCGTAAGACGAGTTTTCTGGTTGACTTTTAAAATCCCAACCTGTTAAACCTGTTACGGTTAATACGTGCTGTTTTTCTCCGTGTTGTCTATCATATCTATGTGTGGCGAAGTGCTTATTTTCTATCAGCTTAGAATGCATCATATCAACACCTGCTTCTTGCGCTAATAAATAATAGGCGTATTCTACTTTTTCTTTATTGTAGCCATCGCTATAATCAAGGTGTAGCTTTACTAGATAGTGATTGTAGTCGGCGCTTGTTTCTCTATCGCCAGCTATGATTTTACCAGTTTCTTTATGCTCAGATATTAAAATTTTTGGTCTAGCGCCACCTGCAGAAGTTCCTATTTTAAAAACATTAAGCAAAGACAATTCATCAAGGGAAGTACCAGACGTATCCTCTTTTAATTTTAAAACTTTCTCTAAAATAGCAATTACGTCATCGATATTTATAGATGTGGTATTTGGTAGTTCTTTAACAGGTTTGTATTCCAAAGTACCCATACCACGGTCAGCCACGTAAGCAAGCTGCTCCAAAGGGGTTACTTTCTGAATACCTCTAGCTGTTAACCATTCTTGAAAAATGATATTACCAAAGGTATCTGGTAATGAATCTGCTATCATAGGCGGTAAACCTTGAAACGTATCCTGTTGGTATTCCGTAAATACCTGCGCTGGTTTGGTACGTTTAAAAATAAATGGAAAGAGCTTTGAGTACTTGCCAGATTCCAAAAATTCAGGATTATATTGAAAAAAAGACTTGCCCTGATCTATATCATAGCCTAACTTGCCAATCTCTTGGCCAAATGCAATAATATCTATGATTTTATCTCTAGCCATTTACTTAATACAGTGAAATGTCATTTTGGTTAACACTAACTTTATCTATTTCGTTGACTATAGATTGCAATAATCCAAAATGATTTGCTACTTTTAAAACATTATCGAGTGTAGCATTTTTACCATTCTCGATGTTTTGAATAGTGGTGCTTGAGACATCAAGCACTTCCGCAAGTTCGTCTCTAGAGAGCTCATTTGATTTACGAAGTGCCTTACACACCTCGCCAATCTTAACTTTCACATCTTTTATTGTAGTAACCTCTAACATATTATACCAATATAATGGTTAAATATAGGTATTTAAATTTATATTTACCATTATAATACCAAATATATTGTTTTATAGTATTACTATTCTGAGCTTTATCGTATGAAAGTAGAGGGATTCAACTTTAGTAAACTTTCGAGAAAAGCATTAAATATTGCTACTTTACTCGAAAGTTTACTATACTAAGTTTTGCAAACCATTCTTATTTGGTTCAGCGATTCATAATACGATAAACAAAATAAAATTCCCCATATTTCTTAAACATCACGGATTGTTTCATTTCTTTAAGGTATTGTTCTCTGAATTGGAAATACAGTCGATGTACTAAAAAATGTGTGTCGATAATTTCGACACATTATAAGTATA
Organism: Jejuia sp. G7-7; assembly: GCF_055808955.1. Lineage (NCBI taxonomy): Bacteria > Pseudomonadati > Bacteroidota > Flavobacteriia > Flavobacteriales > Flavobacteriaceae > Jejuia > Jejuia sp. G7-7. The sequence goes on along the minus strand of NZ_JBVVSZ010000001.1, from coordinate 320,016 downwards.
TGTCGAAATTTTCCCATTCCATAGACATACATTTGCAACTTATAATATTGATTATACTCAAATGGCCACAAATAGTCCTGTATTCGAAGAAAATTCACAAACTTTTGTTAAAAAGGGGCGAATTCGGTGTCACTAAATTTTGAAGGTCATTTTAAGCCCTGTAAATACTGTAAAATTGAGAATTTGGATAGTTCCTCTTTCTCCGCAAAAAGCCTTGTAATCAATTGATTACAAGGCTTTATTTTTTTAGTTGACAATATCGTTGACAGTTCTCTCGAAATTAAGACTAATCTACCTCATTAATAAAAGTCTTTACAAAGTCTTTCATTTTTTCGGTTATTCTGATGCTTATAGATTCTCATTGCAGAACACTTGGTTGCTTTTCTAATGCTTCTGTTGCCATTCTTCCCGTGAAAAGAAAATCATTTATGATGCTTTCTACCTTATCCTGTTTTAATGTTTCTGCTTTACTTAAATCTTTTACTTTAATCAATCCTAACGTTGAAGATATTTCGTTCAGTTTAGTACCTGGATAAGGAACCGCACAATAAAATTGTACAAAATTTAGTTTTGACTTAACTGTCATTTCAATTGGTTTTTCAATGGAAGCAGCGCTATCATGAAGTTGACCTAAAATGATATGACCTATAGATATTATCCCGTATTTATCTAATAGGTTTATTGCATTATAATTCGGTTATTGATATATTTTTCTCAACATTACCTAAAACTCTCTACTTTTTCTTACACAATTACAAATCAATTCCTTAAAAAAATTATATTTGGGTAAACATGAATATTTTATGAAAGCAAAAAAACCTTTTTTTTCGCAATTATTTTAATCATTTGTTCCGAAAGTGCTGTTTTTTCACAACAAATATTAAATCCTCTGGAACCTATAGACCTTAAAGAAGAATGGGTAAACAATAGGCCTATTAATGGAGAAAAGAGAGTTGGCATTTTGTCTTACACTGAATTAAAATCTATAAACCCTGACTATTTAACGGTATTAATTCCCAAAACAGATTATAATTTTTTATGCTTATCAATTGTTTCTTTAGATGGCAGGTATTCTGCAAAATTAAATTATGATATAAGTGAAGAAAAATCAGGTTTGGTTAAACTTCATTTTCCAACAAAACATAAATCTAAACTAAAAAAATATTCGCCAGAAGAAATAACAATTCTAGCAAGTATCGGATCTGAATGTGAAGAATCACCGAATCTATTTGTCCTAACAACATGGGATAAAGACGTATCTAGTGAGTTTTTCATAGTCTATATTAATTCTAGAGATCAATCTAGTATAATAGCTATTAAAGAAAATGATATTGTATTTGATAAAGATTTTAAAAAAATAAACTCTAAAAACCATTTAAAAGTATCCTATAATCAATACTGTAAAATTCCTGTTAAATATATTGATCCAAATATTGAACTATTCGTGAGAGAAAGAAACAGAAATTCAATTAATGATATTGAACTTACCATAAAAAAATGAAAACAATTTTTCAATATATTAATAAGTTCAAGGTTGTTTTTATATCTATTTTCACAATAGCGATTGCTTTAATTACTTTAATAATTTTAGCGTTTCAAATTTCAAATTCATCTTTACCAACAACATACAACATCACTGCTCAAACAGAGTCGATAGAGTTCTTTACAGAAAAAATGGATTCAAGATGGAGTTTCAATGATGCCTTGATTATAGAAAATTATAAAGACACTATCACTTATACTGGCTCCATCTCTATAGGGTCATTAGTAGATGTGTCGGTAGAAAGAATTTCAAATGGGTCTCTATATATTAAATTGATAAAGGAAGAAGGAAGTGCAGGTGATTATATTGGTTACAATGATGAATTTATTAGAAAAGCTCCAAAAAGATTAGAAATTTATATTAGAGACATCGCCCAACGGTGTAGCAGAGGTGAGACAATTATTCTACCAATTATAGGTCTAAATTCGCAAATAAATTCAAGTAGACCTGTTGGCTTTGAAACGTATACATCTGTTCCTATATTAAAATCAGGTAAAGTTAGTCTTCTAAACCGATCTATGGATGGTAATAATATTTATCAAGCGGGTGAGATAACCCTTAATACGGGTGACCAATTTATAGTTGAAAAATTGAATAGTCCTAACTATGGCTTTATTTCAGTCGATGAGAAACCTGCTTTAACCTTTGTTAACCGCTTATCAGGTGATGGTGCTAAAATAATTAGACCTGGTGGTAGTAGTTATCCTGTAAAGTCGTCCTTATTGGACAAATTTCTTTACGATGACTTTTTTAGAGGAACATCATTAATTTTTACTGGTTTAATTGCTATCATTTCAATTTTAAGCTTTTGTTTAGAATTACTTGATTATTACAAAAATGAAAAGAAATGAATCGAACAAGCTTTTTTTAATTCTACTTTTCTTTTCAATAAGCATTATAAATGCTCAAAGACCTGTTTACCTTAAGACAAGCTCCAAAATTGGAAAAGGTTTAGTATGGACTAAAAACAAAGAAACGTTCATTATTTGCCCATACCATGTCGTTAATAATTTGACTACAAAGGATTTAATATCCGTTACAGGAATGAGGTCTATAAGTTCTTCCTCTTTAAGTGCCAAAATAGTTAGACAATATGAAGATTATGATTTAGCAATTTTAAGAATTGACGAAGGTAGACTTTCATCAAGCGGATGGGAAAGATTAAATGTTTCAATTCCTGATAATTCAGAAGGGGTTTTGACCTATTGTGAAAGAGACGGAAGTGTTAGTGCGTTACAGGTAAATATTGTGAAGTCCGGCACGGAATATATATATATAATGCCTAAGCAAGGTGAAGAAAGTTTGTATAAAGGCTTAAGCGGAGCAACATTGCGCTATGCAGGTAAAGTAGTAGGTATGCTACAAAGTGTAAATGCGGAAAATGGTCAAGGAAAAGTTTTGAAAAAAGAAGCAATTATGGGGGTTACTTATGCCTTTTTCAATGCAGATTTTAGTGTGGAAACTTTAACAACAGCAGAGAAAAATAAGATTTTTGAAAATTATATTGAGAGAACTATTATGTGCATACCTCTTTCTAGAGGTTGTACATTTTCGCAAGAAACTTTGTTAACTGATTCCAAGTTAAGAAAACTTAGTTTAAATAAATTATATGTAGGAGAAAACGAGGATGATTTTTATCAGACCATTGACCTTGAAAAAATACGATCTTCTACTTTCCCTGCCAAAAATCAACTATTCTTCTACCGTAGAGTTGGAGCAAATAAGTTATATGTTCAAGGCGAGTATGGCAATGGAGAAAGAAGTAAAGCAGTTTCTATAGAAGCGCGGACAATAAACAATCTAAACGGTACATTTGGTTTTGGTGAAGGGTATATAATGACTCCACTTAAAGTTCAAAAGGATAATGATTTTAGAGTTCTTGTAGCTCCCAACTTTACTTTTACTCCTATTGTTCCTTTTGGTACAGTAACCTTGGAGTATGCATTTGATAAAAAAGGATTCTTTATTGATAAACCAAAGAGAGAGGGGGCTTATCCTTTGCATACAATAAAAGCCCCTGAAACTGCAAAAAATTTATATCTAAGGTTTACGCTTTATGATGGTCAAATGATTGGGCCTTTTGAATATCAGTTCAAAAATTGGCAACATTATAGAATGGACATGAGTAAACAAAAAATATTAATGTCAATGAATCACAGACTAATAGATTGCCACAGAGTAAACCCAAAACCTGCAAAATTAAACTTAAACCCTAAGACTCCATCAGACCGAATGAAGGTAATAATGAATGATCAAAAAATCCAGCTCTGGAAAACTCGACTAGACATGCTAAACTTATCGTTTGAAGATAATCAAGAATTTCCTATTGTGGCGTGCTGTTCAGCTCAACCTGATGAAGCTAAAAATCCTTATAATGCTATTGTGCTTTCAACTTCCGATTGGAAAGCTGTAAGCTCCATAAAATCTGGAACCAATCGTAATAAACTAGAAATAGTGAGTTTAATTAGGGTAAGGGATGACAGTAGACGAAAAACTTTTAAATGGCAAGAAGTATACCCAGAGTCTACAACATATACTTATATTCAATTCATTTTCTTTGATAGGTCTTTAAGTCCTATATATAAAATTGCAGTTCAAGATATTAAATGAAAATAAAATTATTAATATTCGCTTTTATTTTAACATTCTCAAACATTATTTCTTTTTCTCAAAATAGTGTTATAGTGGAAGCCACAAATTTTGGGCTGGGTATTGCAAGAAATGCTAAAAATCAAAATTTTATTATCGCGCCTAAAAGTATTTTTGCTGATTTTGACAAAGAAGCCTTAGTTACTTTGATTGGTAAATCGCAAACTAAAGCAATGAGAGTTAATGACTACTACAATAGTGAATTGGTAATTCTAAAAGCGACCACTAATAATTTCAATATGGAAACTTTAGATTGGATCAATGAGGAAATTATTGATTATACAAACGGTTATACTTTTAAAGGTACATTAGCTATTATAAAAAAAGATCAAAGTATAGTAAACCACCCTGTTTTAATAAAAAATGTAGGAGAAAAGTATATTACAGTTTCGCCCAAGGGCAATATAACACTAACTTCCATGATGCTAGGTGGTATTTTAAAGTTGAATGACGTAATCGCAGGAATGCTGACCAATATAGATGAAGATGGTAAATTAGGTGATGTTATAAAGATTGGTTCATTAAAAGAAATGACGGATTCATTTTTTGATACTTCGTCTAAAAAAGAAAAGGATGCCTTAAAATTGCTTGATGACCTTGAAAAAGCATATAGGAGCTTTGGCTGCAGGCGTTGATAAAGAACAGCTGTACATTTAGTGCCAAGTTAATTACAACTTTCAATGATTTATTGACTACCGACCTTGCTAAGTTCAATAAACTTTATTATGGAGAAGATCGAAACAATCTATCGGGAACAATTGATTTGAATTCTTTAGTAAAAGATTATTACAATAATAAAAACTCCATTTATATTCCCAAACGTATAGGGTCAAAAAAGATGTATTATCAATATGAGTTTACAGACCTAAGCAAAAGCAAAATCTATGAAGTTGTAAATGTAAACAGTCAAACTGTTAATGAGGGAGTTGGTTATGAAATGAAACCTGTAAAACGTAAAAATGGAATAGACCCATCGGTTTTCGTTGGTCCACATAATTCACCCATTATTCCAGCAAGCCCTGCATCTTCTAAATTTGTGCTATATTCTTTCAACGGGATTGATTATGTTGAACTACCGCCCGTTATTAATAAAACAGGATTATACTCAATCTTTGAAATTCCCTCTAATACTACTTCGGAAAAATTATACCTTAAATTCATTTTATCAGGTAATAGAGTTTTAGGGCCTTTTGAGTATAACTTTAAAAATTGGGACTTATTTGAAAAAGAAAATGCAAAACTAGAACTAATAAAGTCTATTAATTCTAGTGCTTTTGAATGTTATAAAATTGGCAAAAGACCAGAAATTGATGCTTCAATAACGGATAGACAGGAAAAGAATATAAACTATAACCGACAAAAAGCCTGGGATCGTATTATTTACTCAAAAAAATTGTCTTTTGTAGACCACGACAAGTTCCCTTCAATTGTTTGTAAATGTAAAGAAAATAACACCAGTAAAAAGCACTCGGAAAGCTGTAAAAAACATAAAATCAGGCTCTGATAAAAATAATCTACAGGACATATTCTTGGTTAAGAAAAACGTCAAGGAGTCATATATTTCGTCCATAAAAAAAAATTATGTTAATGAAACTTATATAATATGGGAAGAAATGTTTCCTTATTCTAGTAAAGCAATATTTCTAAAATTGAATTACTTTGATGGTGATTCTAGTCCTATAATGAGAATTCCAATAAAAGATTTTACCCAAAACTAACATGAATGTTTTATATTTTAAAATTCTTTTCGTTTATTTACATTAACACATTTTGATACTAAAAAAGTAGTTACCCTATAAGTTACCCTAAGGCAACTTGGAAAACGGGAAACCTTGAAAACACTAAGATAAATAAAAGGATTACGGAGCCTCTTTCTCCGCAAACAAAAACCCGCAACATAAGTTGCGGGTTTTGTCTTTATTAGTCTTTATTTTTTTATTTCGCAATAACTTCTTTGTCCTTTAAATAAACTTTATTGCTCTTTAGAGTATTATTAATAATACTTGGATCTTTAGTTATAGAGTAGCCTATTTGAGCAAGTCTGATACGTAAACCTTCAATAACATTATGACTCTTATAATTAAAACTTAAGCTCTTAGACTCTAAATCTACGCAAAAATTAGATATACCGTTTACCTTGTAAAGCAACGAATACACGAAATTTTTACATTCCTCACATTGTAAGTTTTCTATAATTACAGTAGTTCTCATTAAGTATTTTACTTATGAGTTGTAAACCTATAAAGTAAAATAAAAATAAAAAATGACTTTTATCAGGTTTTAGAAAACTTCTATAAATCATCAATAAACTTTTCTACATCAGTACTATTAATTATTCCCATTTTTTTCCCAGAAAGCTTTACCAAACCTTTTTTCTTCAAAATTGAAAGGTTACGAATACAAGATTCTACTGCAGTTCCAACAACACTAGCTAAATCTTCTCTTGACAAACTAAGGTTTAAATACCCATCCTCATCTTCCCCATAATTATTTTTGAGATACAGTAATGCCTGAGCTATACGCTGTTTTACACTCTTTTGTGAAAGACTAAGAATAATATCATTAGAATCTTTAAGGTCAGTTATCATAGTTTTTAAGACCTCCATAGTAAATTTAGGGTTAAATTTTAAGGGTTGTACAATCTTGTCTTTAGGAATAAAACAAACCTCCATATCGTTAACGGCAGTTGCTTTCAAATTAACCTTCTCGTCTGCTATTATTGAATGCTGACCTATGATTTCTCCTTTGGTAGCTAATTTCAAGATTTGATCTCTACCATTAGAACTTAATTTTGATAGTTTTGAAACTCCTTTACGAATACAGAAAACACCGTTAAGTCTTTCACCCTCTTCAAATAGAGCTTCTCCTTTTTTAATTATTTTGGTGATTTTGGCTTCAGAAACTTCTTTGAGTTCGTCTCTATTCAAAGCACGTAGGTTATTAAACTGCCTAACTATACAATTTTCACAACGTTTTGCTTTATCATCTTGAGCCATACTAGCAGTTTCGTTTTTATAAACACAACAAATATACTAGATGAAAAAAATTAGAACCTATAAAATTATAGGTTGCTCTAGTGCTTAATTAGCTTTTAACATGGCTCTCAATTGATTATTAGAAATAATTTTAATTTTTTCTCGATTTATTTTTAAATACTTTTTCTCCTTAAATGAAGATAATAAAGAAATAACATATTCACTAGTTGTTCCAAGAATATTGGCAATATCCCTTCGTTTTAATGACACACTAATCCAACCTTCTTTATCTACTCCAAATTTATCATTCAAGTATAATAATAACCCAGATAATCTTATTTTTATGGCACTATGATTTTGGAAATATTCTATTTTTTCAGTTTCATCCTCCATATCTACAATAAAACCTTTGAGTACATCCTGACAAAAAGCATTGTTTTCTTTCATACATAGCAAAACAGGTTCTTTATCTAACAAGCAAAGTGTTGTATCCCTTAGAGCAGTAGCAGTAACTAAAGCACCTTTATTAGTGATAATTGAGCGTCTGCCCATTAAATCTCCATTCCCTAATAATTTGGTAATATGCTCTTTACCTTTATCGTCTATTAAAGAAAACTTACAAGCTCCATCACGAATACAAAATAGTTTTTGTAATAATTCATCTTCAAAAAATATGACTTCTCCTTTTTGTATTTTTAAAGAGGAGCTACTTTTTTTAAGTACCTGCTGTTCTCTGGCCGTCATACTTTTTAGAAAGTTAAACTGCTTACCGATACCCAAGTCTTGTTGTAACATATCTTTTTGGTTTTATGAGACAAAAGTAGTTTTGATTATAAGTTTAAATGCTGATATTTATCAGGTTATAATCAAAACATTCATCAATATTTTTGAGAAAATGTATTAAGAATGCTACAGTAAAAAATAATTATACGTCAGTAAATTATATTGCAGCTATTTAGATTTATTTCATATTATACACCAAAGATGGTAATAACCAATTTCCTAATACCTCCATAATTTCTATGCTCACATAAATAAACACCCTGCCACGTGCCCAAATTCAATTTCCCATTAGTGATTGGAATTTGTAATGAGGCTCCTAATAAAGATGATTTTATATGTGCTGGCATATCATCAGAACCTTCATAAGTATGCTGATAATAAGGTGAGTTTTCAGGAACCATTTTATTGAAATGACTTTCAAAATCAGTTCTTACAGTATAGTCTGCGTTTTCATTTATGGTTAAACTTGCTGATGTGTGTTTTATAAAAATTTGTAGCTGCCCTGTATTTATTTCTTTTATTTCAGAAATAGCATTAAGCACTTCATTTGTGATTAAATGAAATCCTCTTGGGTATGATTTTAATTGTATTTCTTTTTGATAAAATTTCACTAAAAATACTATTCAACATCCTTAGCCATTTCAGCAACTGCTTTTTTAAACTCTTTCCAATCTATTTTTCCATCTCCATCTTCGTCATAACCTTCAATTAGTTTTGAGCCTACCAAACCTCTAATAAAACCATTGATTTCAGCTTCTTTCAAAAGCTTTACCACTTCTTTTTTAGATAGTTTACCATCTCCATTTTTATCAAAAAAATTGAAAGCGTCTTGTGGAGATTCAAAATGATTAGTGAGTACTATTTGAATTTTCTTTATGATTGTTTTCTTAGAAGCCATAATATTATATTTTAAATTATATTCTTCAATTTAAGAAAAAGAATTGAATTTAAATTATGGCGAACTATCTACTTTTAATCATGAACAGGATCTTGTGTACAAGGACAATTACTAATACCTTGTAAAAAGTTTAAGCCAATTGTAACTACATGTGTTCCCGAATTATAAGCTGCTAACTCATTTGTTGTGATTTGATACGCATACCCGAAATAGAATATATTCTTTTGAAAACCAATCATAGGGCCTATATTTAATGGTTTTAAAATCTGATCATTTAAGAAGCGGTATGAAATACCTCCCCAATAATAATCACCATATCTATTAAATTTTCTGAATTTAAAATTCAAATCAGTACTAGAACGCTTATCACTACTAAACATTTGATAAAACACAGAAGGTTCATATTCCAAACCACTTTTCTTTGGGCCTTTAAAAGTATACCCTGAATAGATTTGGTAATTCAATAATAAATTAGGTTCTCGTTTTCTAATAAAATCGTCAAACTTTTTAGGCAATAAATTATTCACATTAGCGCTTAAAAAATAACCTCCGAATCGGTATAATACACCAACATCAAAATTGTGGTTGGTTGTTCTTCTATCATCTGTTACAAATGGATCTATTGTAGGATTCTCATAAGTAGTATTGAAGTTATTAATATCAATTCTAAAATTATTAACGTTGTAAGAGATTCCGAATGATAAATATTGTTTGGAATAATAATCTAAAATAATATGATGAGCAAAAGATAATTTTAAACCAGATTGAATAGTATTTCCATTTTTATCTTTATAGAAAGAAATCCCTACTCCTGTTCTATCTGCTATTCTTACATCTCCGTAAAATGACATGTTTTCTGGAGCACCTTTAATACCAACCCATTGTGTTAAACCATTTGCTCTTATCTTCAAATTATCTCCAATACCTGCATAAGTTGGAGATACAACAAAATTATTATCAGCTAAATATTGCGTAAATACAGGCAAATTCAATTCTTGACCGTAGCTATTTGCTACAATTAGAATTAAAATATATGTGAATATTTTTCGCATTTTAATTTTCTTTAATTTTCTCTGTACCATCATCTTCATTATCTATACAGCGTAAAATGACCTACAAATTCCTTATCGTTTCTACTATCATTTAGCTTTACAACATACCAATAATCTCCTGTTGGTAATTCTTTTCCTTTATACCTTCCATCCCATTTATCGTTTACATTTAAGGTTGCTATTTTTCGTCCGTATCTATCGAAAATATCAAAGGTTAAATCTTCATATTGCGTTGTACAACCAGGCCCCCAGTAATCTAAAGTTCCATCACCGTTGGGTGTAAAATAATTAGGAATACACACATCAATAAATTCCATAGGTATCGAGGCTGACACAAAACACCCGTTACTATCTGTAACAGTTACAGTATAAGTTCCTGTTTTATAAATAATAAAACTGTTTGTACTTCCGTAAGACTCTCCATTTAAAGTGAATTCATAATTCCCTGTACCACCTGTGGTTACAGCAACTATTTCATTTAAGCCACCTTCTTCTAATACCAAAGCTAGAGGTTGATAATCTTCAATATCGAAAAACTCAGTTCTCGTAACACATCGGTTTGTATGTCTTACATCTATAAAATGATCTAATCCAGCATAAATATTAGTAAAAACATTATTTTGTTGATATGTCCCGCCATTAAATGAATATTCCAAATCTGAAGGGTTTATAGTAGTTGCATCTACATTTACTGTAACGGTATTTATTGAGGAATTATTAACACAAGTATACTCAATTACCAATTCTGGCTCGATAAGAATTGAATCAGGAAAATCAATTTCAAATTCAGCTTCGCAACCTTCAGCTCTGTCCCTTATATGAACCACATGATTCCCTCCTGCTAATGCCGTAAAATCAAAGATGGTTTGTGTTAGGCTCCCTGTGGTATAAGGACCATCATAATTATCCAAACTAACACTATATGGTAAAGCGCCACCAGAAATTTCCACACTAAACGAACCGTTTAAATCGCCTCCACATAATTCTGGTAATATAGAATTTGGTACTACAGTTAAAAATACCGGTGCAGGTTCGTCTATACTAAAATCTAAAATTTCAAAACATCCTAATTCATCTTGAACAACCGCCTGATATGTTCCTGGAGCTAAATCTTCAAAAATTGATGTTTCAAAAAACTGATCCAACTGTGGAGAAATAGCATATTTAATAATACCTGTTCCACCAGTAGCTATAATTTCTATGGAACCATTATTTTCTCCTGTACATGTTACATTAGTAGTATCAAAAGTAACTTGAAGTTGTAATGATGGTTCGGTAATTGGAATTGTTGTGGATGTAGATAAACAATCTCCACTTTCTACTCTTACTTGATAATCTCCTGATACAAGCTCAGTAAACACACCTGGACTGTCTTGAGTTGCTGGAATAGCATTTCCAGAGGTATCTTGAAGTGTGTATACATAACTCCCCAATCCACCTTCAGCAATTGCAACAATTACTCCTGAATTATCTCCTGCACAATTAATTTTAGCATTTGTAGCATCAATATTAATAGTTAATACTGGTAAAACATCAATAGTAATTTGGTTAGAAACATTTGTAATACATCCGTTAGTGTCTCTCACATAATATTGATAATCTCCTGCAGATACTGGAAAAGTTACCAATGTTGCAAATGTGCCAATTACTGTTGTAAAACTACTATCTGTACTATAACTGTAAGGTCCATTACCTCCAGTTGCACTCAAAGTTAATGTTGCTTCTGTTAAACAAGTTTGTGATGTTGCTTTTACTAAACTAGCCTCTACTTCTGTAGGTTCATTAATAATAATATCTACGGAATTGAACTCACAATTATAACCATCAGTAATAGTTACGTTATATGTTCCAGCTCCAAGATTATCAAAAACTGTTGCAGTTTGTGGTCCCGAAGAAGTTACCGTTGGCAACACTTGATTAAGCGTGTATGTATAATTCGAACCTTGTCCGCCAATAGTATTTGTAATAGTTATTGAAGCATTGTTATCTCCAAAACAAGACAATAAATTTGTACTCGCTGAAATTGTGGCATCAATAGGATTTGGAATTGTAAGCGTAACATTATCTGATGCAATACATCCGCCTGCATCTCGAACATTTACCGTGTAATTACCTGCAACTAAATCTGTGAAAGTTCCGTTTAACGAAAAAGCAACGGTTGCTGTTCCTGTTAATTCATATTCATAAGTACCCCAACCACCGCTTGCAACAGCTGTAATTGTACCTTTATCGTTATCACAAGTTACGTTTGATGTTTCAGTTACAACTACTGTTAATGGATCTAAAGGAGAAGGAATAGTAACGTTAGAAGTTGCAGAACAAAACGGACTCGCAGTTTCTGTGATTACTACTGAATATGTTCCAGATTGCATTCCTGAGACTACTTCTGGATTTGTTGATGTATTGGCATTCACAATACCTGTTACAGAAACCAATGCACTATCAAAAACTTCATAAGTATAAGCACCTGAATAACCACTTACATTAATTTCGAATGATCCAGTATTATCTCCAAAACAAGTTATTGCTGAAGGTGTAGTTGTTACAATTGGCGCAATTGCCTCTGGTAAAACTACTTCAACATCTACAGAACATGTATTTGCGTCTGTAATAGTAACTGTATATGTTCCTGAAGGTACTCCTGAAAATATTGTTCCGCTAAGAGTTACACTTGCTGGATTTGGACTTATGGTGTATGAATAAACTCCTGTACCTCCCATTCCAGTTATTGTAATTTCTCCATCATCATTATTACACGTTGGTAATGCAGTAATAGAAGGTGTTATATCTACTGGAGCAGCAATATCGATTGTCTCTATATTTCCACAACCATTTGCATCTTGTATTTCTACAGTATGCGTTCCTGATGATAAATTTGAAATTGAAAATGGAGCTGTTCTGGTTTGAAATGCACCTCCATCAATACTATAACTATAAGGTGCAATTCCGGCAGTTGTTAAAAAAACATCAATTTGAAAATTACCTTCTGTTACAGTACATTGATTATTTACAGTTGCTGAAATTACAGGTTCTGGATCTGATGGTAAAACTATAGCTGGTGTAGTTTTAATACAATTGTAAGCATCTTTAACATGCACATAATAGGTATTTGCATCTCTATTAAATGTATTTGCCGCAGCCCAAGCTGGATCTGTTGCTAATGGTGCAGTTGCTGATGTTGTAATTTGATACGAATATGGTGGCGTTCCATCTCTGGCTATAGCACTAATTAGTCCTGAATTTGGATTACAATTCGCATTTTGACTTACTGTTGCCGTGATACTTAAATCTATTGCAGATTCTGTAATTTCAAAAATAGCAGATGCAGATTCACAACCATTAAATGAACCAGTTCCATTTTCAGTAAAAACAATATAATATTGTCCTACAGATAAGGTTCCTGGCGTAGGTGTAATTACTGTTTCTGGAGTGCCGAAAGTAACTGGTAAGTTGGTTGGCCCATCTATTAAAACATTTGTAAATGCTCTGTATATAGTATAGTCTACCGAATTAGTAGTACTATCAAAATTATCGATAGTAAACGTAACACTACCATTATCTCCACCTTGACAAATTACATTATTAGGTACAACTGTAGATGTTAATGGTGAGGCTGGGTCTATTGCAACATCAGCAGATTTTACGAAATAACAATCTGTTGAAATATCATGAACAACAAAAGTATAAATAACGCCTGGTGTTAAATTTGTAAACGTTCTTCTATCTGGAAATCCAATATCTGACGGTAAAAATGTTGAAGTATAAGGCGAAGTATTAAACTCAAGAATACCGAATTCATAATTCCCACTACCAACAGCTGAAACCGCTTGAACTATCGCTGTTCCTCCCGAAGTACAATCTGGAACCGTAGTATTCACATTTATCAATAAATCTGATGGTGGCGAAGCAATTACAATTTGCTCTGAAAGACTACATCCATTGTCATCAACTACATTAATTGTATACGTTCCAAAATTGATAATATTAAATGTATGATTTTCATTTGAAGTTGCTGAATAAGGATTCCCTGGAATTACATCTCCAAAATTATTCGAAATAAAATATGTAAATGGTGCTGTTCCGCCTGAAACATTTTCAACCGTAATAGAACCCAAACTTGATCCTCCTGGATTATTACAGGTAATGTCTATTTTTGATAAATCGAATGCAATTGGATCTGGATCTATAATTGTTATAGGCTCAGTATCTACACACGAATTGGCATCGGTTAATGTAATTGTATAATTACCTGCTGGTAAACCTGATGTTTGTGTACCAAAATCAGTACCTGAAGTATCATTATTCACATTGATAACAAAAGGAGGTGTTCCAACGCTGGTATTAATTGTAATATCGATAGCAGCATTTATATCTCCATTACATAAATTGTTTTGAGTTTGAATTACTGATGTAATTTCTGGTAATGAAATTGCATTGATGGTTTGAACTCCAGATTCTACAGTACAATTATTTGCATCTGTTATTTGGAATTGGTAAGTCCCGTTAGTTGGAACATTGTATATAAATGTTGTTCCAGTAGAGCCAACAGAAGTATAAGCTCCACTATTTACAGATACAGCATAACTAAATGGTGCTGTACCTCCAGTAATTGTTCCTGTAATTGTTCCGTCAGGAGAAGCTGTACAATCTAAAGTTTTAGTAATTATTGTACTTACCGTAAAAGGAGGCAATGGGTTAATGGTATATGTTTCAGCATAAATACAATCGTTAGCATCTCGTACTTGGAATGTATAAGTTCCTGGTGCTAATCCAGTAAATATATTTGATGGTTGATATGCTGTTACAGAACCAGAAGGTGCTGTGATTTGATATTCTAAAGGACTTAAACCACCTGTTGCAGTTAATGTAACATCGGCTGTATTTGATGGACAACTTATTGCTGTACTAATAAAATCTAAATCTGATGGAGGGGTTAAAGTTGCAACAGTTATTGGAGCAGCAACAAACGTACACACATTTGCATCTCTAACTGTAACTGTATAAGTTCCATCTGTTAATCCTGTAAATGTATTTCCAAGTTGAAAGTTTACACCATCAACACTATATTGATATGGTGCCTGACCTCCCGTAACTCCTGAAACTGTAATTATTCCATTAGTAGTACATGTATATGGAGTAGTTAAAGTAACTGTTCCGTTTACTGCTGTAAGAGCTGTAATTGTTATGGTTTGTACTGCTGTTGTACATACATCTCCTCCTACTGTAGATTCCACAACAACCTCATAATCTCCTGCTGCTAAACCAGTAAAATTTGGCGAATTAACATAAGTCATACCATTATCAATACTGTAGCGCAACGTATTTCCATTAGGGTTTGAAACATTAATATTTATTGCGCCACTATTTGCTGCATCTGAACATAAAATATCTGTTTGAGAAATTGTAAAATCTGGAGCAGCAATAGCATCAACTGTAATTGAAGTTTCTGCTGAACAGTTATTTGAATCTACAACAGTAATATCATAAACTCCTGAAGTAGTAACACTAATTTCAGGGGTAGTTTGAAAAACAGTTGAACTATTTACAAAGTAATAATATGGCGGTGTGCCTCCAACTGGGTAAACCGTAATTTCTCCATCAGTACAAGTTAATGGTGTAGTAAGTGCTGCTGTTACTTCTAATAATGGTGGTTCTACAATATCTATATCTCCTGAGTATACACAACCATCTTCTGTAGAAACATTTATGGTATAAGTACCTTGATTTAGATTTTCAAATACATAATTATCTTCTGTAATTGGACCAACGCTGTTTACCAAAGTTGCTCCATCATAAATTGAAAAGAAATATTGTGGTCGCGCATCATTTGCTGCAACGTATACACTTCCTAATCCACCATAACAAAATGGTTGGGTTATAATGGTTGATACTGTAAAATCTGTTGCTCTTATTTGTACATCTGGTACGGAGAAAATACATGGGTTAGGAGTTACTCCTATTTGCCTCACATAAACACTATAAATAGCTGCAGTATTTATAGAAAACGTGTTACTTGGTTGGTAATTTGTACCATCAATACTATACTCGTAACCACTTGGTACGCCACCAACAACTATTTCTCCTGGTGTTGTACAATAAATATCTCTCGATGTAACAGTTGGTACTAATAAATTTGTGTAAACATTGAAATAAAACTGATTAAAACAACCGCCTTCATAATTTAAAGTTAATCGGTATTGCCCTAGTGTATCTATTAGATAATCTGGTCCTGTTTGTACTTGATTCCATGTACAAGCAGCATCTTCGTTTGCACAATCTTGATTTAATACGGCTGTACAGCTAGATTCGTCTAATCTTTCCCAAATCATTGAAGTAGTATCCGTTATTCCTGTTTGAATAAACCTAGAATCATTAGTACCACATAGATAAAAATTTGGTAATAACTTACCATCATTGGGACAGGTCACTACCTCATCAGCAAAAGGAATTACTGGGTTTGTAACACCTTCTCCAAAAGTTATCACTTCAAATTCTTGATTGATAGATTGACAAGGTGCTATTGCAGTATTTCTAACATAATATCTACCTGTATCAGTTACCGTTATAGACTGAGTTGTACCAATTACTGGTGTTCCTGATGGACTAGTAGACCAAGAATAAGAATCGTAGCCATTAGCTGCATTTAAGGTTGTACTTGCACCACAAAGTACTACTTGCTCTTCAAATGTACAGTTTAAATCTGCCAAGAAATTAGTTGCTGCTGGTGTTAATAAACACCCTGTATTAGTACTAAAACTTGGGTCATCAGAAATTACAAATGTTGAATTAATTGTACCATTATAAGTTACAAAAGCCTGATTACTAATAATATTAGAACACGCATCACTTAACAAACTACATGATGACACAACTGTAACTTTAAAACGAATTTCTTGTAAAGGATCATTTTCTTCAACAACAGAATTATCAACACTAAACACTATTTCTCTAGTAGCAGCATTATAACTTTGAACCGATACGCCTGGTGGCAATAACCCCATATCTGCTGGGTAATTAAACACAACATTTATTGGGAGTACATCTCTAATAATTAAATTTGTTGCATCATCATTTCCTGTATTTTGAAAACCAATAATGTAATTTAATTCATCACCTAAATCAACTAATTGATTACTAATATCATTTCCTAATACGTCTTCAACTACTTTAGTGAGTGTTATTTTAGGCTCAATAATTTCAACAGAAAAGGAGGTTAAAAATACACCATATCCATCACCGTTTGTAGTTAACTTTAAATCTCCAGCTGTCGCACTATTAGGCAACACCGAATTAAGTGGGTTTGGTATTTTAACATTGTTAACATCTAAACCTAGTGTATTTAAACTGGCTGGGTTTCTATTAATTTGATGCACCCCATCTTTAGTTATTGTAGAATTAAAGAAGTTATTAGGCTCGTTTATAGCATCACTTAAAATAGTGTAAGTAGGTGATGTACTCGCTTTAAATTGAAATGAATCACCTCTAATACCAATATCTCCCTCTAAGGCAGAAACACCAATGTTTGCATTTACTGGCAATGGTGCTGGTAATGTTTGGAATCCTGATACTGGAATATCAAGTTCTGTTGTATTTTGAACACCTGCATAACCATCAAAAACTGAAATAAACTTACTTGGAAGCAACGGGCTTTCATATATTACAACCATAGTCCAGCCTGCTGAACATCCACCCAATCTTATACCTCTTGTAGCTCTAAGATTTGCAACGGTATATTTACCATCTGCTTCAGTTAAACCTTGGAGCAAATTAGTTACATTCTTATAACATATTATAGGAGAATCTTTAAAAGAGTTTTCTACTCCTGTTCCATAATATTCATATCCATCAAAGATAATATCATCTTCTTCTCCAAGAGGATCAGCATTATTATCTGCCTCTAAGTCTATGAAACCACCTGTAGGTAATTTAAATTTTATTTGATTCCAATCATCAAGTCTTGGTGTTCCTTCAAATTGAACTGATCTATTATTAGCAACTTCAAGTGGATAAACTGAAGCCCAATATAAACCTGCATATAGTATTCTTTTACATGAATTATTAGTCTCTAAATTAGCACTACTAGAGCTGAATATTGAAGAATCTCCCCCACTTTCAACATTTACATAAACACCTTCGTTGTTATTATTTATTTCAGTTCCGTTGTATGGAAGTGGTAAATCTTTTGCAGTAACAATACCATTACCAATAAAAGTGATGTCTCCTTTTACTTTGATACTACCGCCAGGTAGTCTTGGAGAAAAAGGAACAGGTAATTGCGCAAACATTTGGGTACTCACAAAAAGTAACAAAACAATAAATGCTGCTTTTACATAAGTAGTTTTTTTCATGGTTGGTTGTTCTTGTATTTCTGTTTTATTTGGGGAATAAAAAGAAATATTTATTGTTTCCACGTTATTACTAACTGTAAGATTTTTATTTACTAATTTATATTACACCTATTAATAACGTATTTAAACGGCATAAATATCGTAAAAATAACTCTAACAACCTTAGTTCATGACCACATTTAACACACTTAATCGATGAAATAACATTTTTATCTATTTATTATATATTATTTGTAAGAATTTAAATCAAAAAACAATAAATTTGTACATAGTACAGTTAAGACACTTTTTTTTTAGTAGAAAAATTAATGGTTTAAATAGGTTAGTTTTCAATTTTAACCAAAGACATTTTACCGTTATAAGGCTTACTTCCTTTAGACTCCAAAGCGTTTTTTGCCTGATTAATTGAGGTAAACTTTTCGTAGTAGATAAAATATTTATTTGTAGTTACATCAAAGAAGAAATTGATATCTTTTTCACCAGAAGCTACCACTTTTGCTAGAAAATCATCTCTTTTTTCAATATCACTATGTACAGCTATCACTATGTAATAACCATTTTCTTCATTTGTTACATTCTTAACAATTTGAATGTTTCGGGTTTGCTCTTCTCCAAAATCAAAATCTTCTTCACTTAATGGGGTAGTACTTTCATCAGTAAATTTCTTAATACGCGCCAAGGTATTTTTATCTTTTACATAACGATCTTGTTGGTTATCATAAGCAGCACGTCTAATACGTCTTTTCCTTTCAAAATCTGTTGCAACATTAATATTATTTAAAGCTATATCTAAATCTTTTTTTGCTTTTAATGTTTGAAGTTGTTCAGATTTTAACCTTTCAATGGTTTTTAAATAATAAGCATTTACTGGATCATTTTTACTTTTAACTTTTTTCTTTCTGGTAATATACAAGGTTTCAAGTTCAATAATTTTTATGTTTTGTTCTTCTATTGTTTTATCAATTTCATCTTGTACTTTTTCTAAAGCTGCATTTTCAGCAGTAATACTCTTAAATTGTTTTGGTGCTTGGTAAACGCCTTGTTCGCTTAAATCGTTTTCCTTTTTTAAATCATCCAAGTCCGTTTGCTTACTGTTAATTTTCTGAGATAAATTCTCTAATAGTTCTTTCTGAACTATACTTACCTCATCAGATGACTTGGTTAAAATCTTCATAGATTGTGATATTTCATCATCAGCTTCAGGTTGTATTTCTTTTTTAGCTTTAGATTCTTCTAATTGCCTTTTGACTTCTGCATCAGCTTTAACTTTTTCTATTTCTTGTAATCGTGCTGCTTCTTTAGCCTTAGTTTCTGCATCTAACTTAGCTTTTGCTGCTTCAGCTGCTATTTTTGCTTGGGCTTCTGCCTCTAACTTTAATCTGGTTTCCTCTTCTCTCTTTAATCTTTGAGCTTCTTCTAACTGTTTTTTGGCTTCTTCATCAGCTTTTGCTTTTTCTATTTCTTGTAATCGTGCTGCTTCTTTAGCTTTAGTTTCTGCATCTAACTTAGCTTTTGCTGCTTCAGCGACTATTTTTGCTTGGGCTTCTAACTTTAATCTGGTCTCTTCTTCTCTTTAATCTTTGAGCTTCTTCTAACTGTTTTTTGGCTTCTTCATCAGCTTTTGCTTTTTCTATTTCTTGTAATCGTGCTGCTTCTTTAGCTTTAGCCTCTAAATCTAACTTGGCTTTTGCTGCTTCGGCAACTATTTTTGCTTGAGCTTCTGCTTCTAACTTTAATCGGGTCTCCTCTTCTCTCTTTAACCTTTGAGCTTCTTCTAACTGTTTTTTGGCTTCGGCATCAACTTTTGCTTTTTCTATTTCTTGTAATCGTGTTGCTTCTTTAGCTTTAGCCTCTAAATCTAACTTGGCTTTTGCTGCTTCGGCAACTATTTTTGCTTGAGCTTCTGCTTCTAACTTTAATCGGGTCTCCTCTTCTCTCTTTAACCTTTGAGCTTCTTCTAACTGTTTTTTGGCTTCGGCATCAGCTTTTGCTTTTTCTATTTCTTGCAATCGTGCTGCTGCTTTAGCTTTAGTTTCTAAATCTAACTTTGCTTTTGCTGCTTCAGCTGTTATTTTTACTTCAGCTTCTAATTTCTCCTTATTCTCTACTTTGTTTTGAGCATTTATTGAAGTTGAAGCATCTACTTTTTTAGTTGTAACTTTTAAATTCTCAACATTAACTTGTCCCTTTTTAGCTTCTGCAGCTGCTTTACGTTGGGCAGCTATTTCAATTCTTCGTTTAGCCATTTTTTCTGCATCGCTCTTCGAAATTGTATTTGCTTTTACTTTTTTGTGTCTAGAATTAAATACTGATTGCTCTTCATCATCGTCATTATAATTATAACGCTCTCTTTTCTTAAACCTATAAGCTATTATAACTTCATGAGAATTTCCGAATTCTGATAAATCACCCATAGATTGTTCATAATTGTACTCTAAAGCGACATTTTCAGTAACATTAAGACCAACTCCAGCAGATGCGCCGTACACACTATTGTAGCCTGCTTGTGCCCAAATTCCCTTTGGAACGGTTAGCATTACTAAACCAGACAATACCGTTTGATCTTTTTTAAACTCACTTTTTATTAGTGTAGAAAACTTACTTTCATCAAAAAACCCACTTGTATTCATATAGCCAGTATACATGATATGCCCCTGAATATTCTGTTCTGGATTGCTCTCTATAACTTTAGAATTACTAATATCATATGAAACAAGGTTATTAATGGAAACACCAAAATCTAAAAAGGATGTACCATAGTTGATCCCAGGATTAATAGTCATTAAAAAACTAGATGGTATGTTTTCCAAAGCTGAATCTGGTGTATTAACAATAATACGCCCTTGATTAATACCGCTTTGATAGGCAGCTAAATTTAATCCGAATGTTAAATTATTATCATTACTAATATTAACATTGTAAGCAAAATTTAAAACACCTCCAAAAGTAGATAACACTCCAAAATCTTGTTGAAATAAACCAATACCTGCACCAATATTTTCCTTAAATCTACCTGAGTAACTAAATAAGTAAGTCTGTGGCGCATTATCAAACTGCACCCATTGTTTTTTATTTGTAAAACTAATGTACTTATTTTGCTCTCTTACAAAACTGAAAGTTGGATTAATAGCATATCTATTGAACTTTAAAGAATTTCTAACTGGTAGAGACAACCCTACAGCTGCACTTCCCTCTTGGGAATGGAATTGCTGTAGTGTACTGAAAACTAAAAGCGCATATAGTAGATATTTGTTCATTTTATTTTACAACCGTAATAGATCCCTTTATAGTCTTTTGGTTTTCTGCTTTTATAATGTAATAGTAAATTGAAGAAACATTTTTAAAACTTAGTTCGTTTTCTGGCCAATTATTTAAGTACTTATTTGTATTAAGCACAACTTTTCCCTGAGCATTATAAACTGTAACTTGGGTATTTGTACCGCTAACATATGCTTGAGGAATTACCCAAGTATCATTTTCATTATCATTATTTGGAGTAATAACATTTGGTATTTGCGATACATCTGGAAATGGTTCAGTAACTCTAAAACTAAATTGCTTAGATGACATACAACCAGACGTTTGATTAATTTCAACTTTATAATTTCCTGCTTGAGCTATTTCATAGGTTGCTACGTTAGCTCCAGAAACTAAAACATTATTAAAATACCATTTAAATTCGGGATTCATTGCCGTAGTTGTTACAGTTACATCTCGTGTTTCTCCATCTGATAGCTTAACTGGTTCATCCAAATCAATATCAATATTACTTTCAAAACCAGTATTCTCTAATGTAATTGTAGCACTTGCGGTACAATCGCCTAAATCTATGGTTACAGCATAAATTCCTCCTTCATTAGTTTGATACATTTGGTTTGTTGCACCAGTTATTTCATTTCCATCTTTATACCATTGGTAGCTCAAACCTTTAATTGTGCTTAAAATTGTTGGTCCTTCTGTTGAACAATAAGGATTACCTAAACTAGAACTAATAGAACTGGTTGCCGTTCCAGAAGAAGCTTCACTAATAGTTACCTTATTTGAAACAGAATTAGATGTACAGCTTCCATAGTCTGTTTCTACAAAATAAGTTCCTGCTTCATTTACTAATAAACTTTCACCCGAGACTACAAAAACTGATGTAGTTGGGCTTGTTTCCTTAAACCAGTTAAAACTTAGTGAAGAGTATTGCAAAGGAGAATCATTCATTACACCTCCAGGGTTATCGATGGTTAATAAATAGTTTCCACCAGAACAAAACACACCTGTTTCAACTAAATTATTGATTGAAAACGGAGTATCTTGAATTTTATAATAGGCAGCAAACGTATTTGAAGCACTACTCGTTGCTACTGGCGCTGTACTTTTTACTCTCAATTTATAAGATTCACCTGAAGTTGTTGTTGGAAAAGAAATACTAATAGTTGCCGGCGAAGTTGTTATACTTCCTACTGTAGAAGAAAATATATTTGTAACGTTTGAAAAACTTCCAGTAGCATCAGACAACTCGACAATAAATTGATTTGATACACCTAAATTTGCCTCTGGCGAAAATGAAAAAGTAATATCAAAAGAATTAAAAGAAGCGTTAGCACAGGCTTGAGTAAAACCTAAATTAGGCTTACTTATCACTATTTGGCTATTTATGATTCCAGAAAATGCAACCATAGATAGCAATACAATAAAATTATAAATAGTAATCTTCCTCATACGCCATATTTTTATAAAACGACTAGGAACTATACCAATGTAATATTTTAATTAAATTTCCTATGTTATGATATGTAAGCAGGAAAGTAATTGCCTAGAGTTTTATCATACTTTTTAAAGTATCATAGTTTAATTTTATTCATCCATTAAATCTCTATCAATATTGGTTGCAATTATTTTATTGATTCGTAATCTAAAATCTGGCTTTTTGTAATCTTCAGCGGCTATAAACGTTTCAGAATTGTTACTTCTAGAATACACATTAAAAAATGCGTTATTACCATACCAATTCTCTAAATCATCATTATTAGAATTATTTTCTAAAAAAATATTTCCTTTACAATTATTAAAATACATTTCTTTGAATGAAATTTTCTCTAAATTTTTTTGATTTATCTTCATTTTTTCATCAAGTATAACAGCTGGATTAAATCCAGAAACTACACTTTTGAACATATTTAATCGTGCATCTTCTCCAACAAAAATAGCTTCATGAACCAAGTTCATTTTGATATCAGCTTTTAAGTCTTCACTATCATTCAAAAAAGTTAAGTTTTTTGCCTTTAAAAAAGTTCCCTTTTTTGTAAAATCAAATTCATCTTTCTTGCTATATGACAATATTTCTAAGCACCTCGAACCTCTACCATTAGAAGCATAAGGAGAACGAACAGCTAAAGAATTAGCCATAACAGAACGTGATCCGTAATTAAACTTGAAATCAGTACCTTTAGTACGATAAGAAACCATGTTAAATAAACCAATTTTTCCTCCCCATATTTCAAAAGCATCTTCAGCACAATGACTAATCATTATATTACTTAATTTGGTACCTCTACCAACACTAGCTAGGAGTAATCCATTAAAATAAGTGTCTTGAGAGACTCTTTTTCCAGCGTACTCAATTCTTACATATTTTAATATTCCCGAAGATCCCATGGCATCATCGCCTCCATAATTTGTGTTAGAATAATTTGCTCCGCTAAGATTTGGATAATAAGACGCTACAGATCCAGAACCATATCTGTTTATTGGAGCATTACCAAGTACAATTATACCTCCCCAATCACCTGCTCTTTTAACACTTCTACTAGATGTAAAGATAATAGGATCTGTTTCAACTCCATCAGCAATCAAAGTCGATCCTCTGCCAATTGTTAAAGATGCCCTGGTTTTAAAGTCGCCTAATATTACTGTTCCAGGTTGTATGCGTAATTCAGCATTATTTGTAACAAAAACACTACCAACAAGCAAATACACTTCTTTTTTATAAAGCGTTCTATTCTCAGTAATGTTACCAGTTAATATTTGAGTAGGTTCACCATAATCAATTTTACCAGATTTAAACTCCGTCCAGTTGTTCAACCAATTAGCATTCCCTACAATTCCTTTTTCTTGTTGAGCTGAAATACTAATAACAGATACTAAAAATACTAAAATTAAAAGGGTAAAATTTTTCATGATTCTATATTTATAATTTCTTCAATTCTTATTCGGTTTACTATTAATCAAAATTAAGACAATATTCCATGAAATACCAAATATTTCGACAAAATACATATTTATAGCTTATTTTGATTAAATATAATCGATGAAATACATAATTTAAAGCTAATTATACATAATGAAAGTATTTACTTTCTTTCAAATTTAAGCTGTAGAAGATGATAAAATACTAATTAGAACATCTAGAATACTCTAGAATGACGAAATATAGTTCAACGAAAATTTAAGTGAATTTTTTAGTTTTGAATTAATGAAACTCACTATATTCATGAAGAGATTTTAAAGCTTCTTCATAAAATATAATTGCAGAAACTAAATCATTAGTATCAGAATAAGGTAAAATTCTTTTTTGAAATTCAGAAGTTCTCTCTAAAAATTCGTCGGTGGCATCAAATTGATCATCAAGTGACTTTCTATTATCACTATCATTAGGTATCCCCAATGTAGTCATAGTAACACCTGGTTTTGTTGCAAAGGCAATGTAAGGTAATAGTTTTACAAGACTCTCTATTCGCTCTACATAAAGCACTAACAACTCTCCTTTAGCCATACGGTCTAATTCAGACTTATTATGGTATTTTTTTATTGCAACATCATCACTAATAATACTTTTGGGCTGTTTCTTTTTTTGAGCAAAACCAATGCCTGCCACAAGCATAAAGCAAAAACTAAGAAAAATTAATTTCGTTTTCATGAATTAGATTTAAGGGTTCTGGCGGCTAATTTATGTAATTTATCGTTAAAAACAATCATTTTATCGATTTTTTTATAAAATTTTTATGCCATTGTAAGTGTTATAGTTTAAAAAAAGAATAGCTTACTTAGTAAAAATGTTAATGTAAAAACAAATTTACTTTACACAAAGAAATGTAATTTAGCACCACTAAATAGAAATGTATGAACCTATCTCAAGTAAAATTAGTAGTTACAGATATGGATGGAACACTTTTAAATTCAGAGCATGAAGTGAGCGCTTTATTTTTTGAATTATTCAATAAACTTAAAGTACATGATATTATTTTTGTTGCAGCTAGTGGACGTCCCTTTTACGGCATTATTAATAAATTAAACACTATCAAAAATGATATAATAATTGTGGCTGAAAATGGAGGGTTTGCAGTAAAAAATGATATTACCTTAATCTCAAATCCAATTAAACAAAAAAATCTGCAAAAAATAATAGAAGTCATTAGTGAAATTGATAATGTACACCCAGTATTTTGTTCAAAGGAAAAAGCTTTTGTAATGAGTGAATCTCAATCTTTAATCAATTTATTATCAGAATATTATGCTAATTACACTATTATTAACGCAACACAAGATATAGATAATACTATTTATAAAATAGCTTTATATCATGAAGAAAGTTCAGAAAAATATGTTTACCCTCATGTTAAGCATTTAGAAACTCACTTTAAGGTAAAGTTATCGGCTACTCATTGGGTTGATATTTCTGAAAACATTGCGAATAAAGGATATGCAATAGAGTATATACAAGATAAATTTAAGATTAAAGCAGAAGAAACTTTAGTTTTTGGAGATTATAATAATGATATAGAGATGCTAAAAAAAGCTCATTACAGCTATGCTATGGAAAATGCTCATGAAGCGGTAAAATCTGTTGCTAGATTCATGACTAAAAGTAATGATGATTTTGGAGTAGAATTGATTTTACAACAACTGTTAAACGAAAAAGATAAATTATTAGAATAATTTTAAAATATTTACGCAACCATTATATACTTTTGACATCTAATAAATAATTCAAAGCTGTTGTAATTATGAAACTCAAATTTATTTTTCCCATATTTTTTCTTTTGATATGTTCTAGTTGCAGTACAAATAGTGATGATGATCTACAAGATCTGGGACCAGTAGAAGTTGAAATTTTTCAATGGCACTTAATTAATGTTTCAGGAGGTATAGCTGGCGTTGATACTGATTTTGAAGAAGATAAAGTTATATATGTATTTAATGTGGACTTTAATGGAAGTGGAGTTTTGGCTGTTCAAAATAATAATACAGATACAACACTAGAAGATGGGTTTGATTCTGGTAATTATTCGATATCTATTCCTGTTTATGATTCAAACTCTATTCTTTTTGTAGATGGAACAGAATATGGAGCAATTGTTACACCAAATGAAAATGGTGAGGATTTAATAATTGATCAAAATATTACGTCTACAGGAACTCATTCCGATGGGTTTGTATACACTTTTAAAAGAAAAATAATCACACAAACCGTTAATTAGGTTTTTTGCTTCCTCTTTTTTGCAGCAGGAAATAAAACGTTATTCAGAATAAGCCTATATCCCGGAGATGTAGGATGTAAATCTAATTCTGTTTTAGCATCTCCTACTCTATGCTGATAATCTTCAGGATCATGTCCTCCATAAAATGTAAAGAAGCCTTTACCTTTAATACCATGTATATATTTGGCTTCTCCATTAGATTTATTTTCTCCCATTACCAGTACATTAGACTTTATTTCATCTCTCTCAAAAGCTGTAGTCTGGCCCATAAACCCTTTAACTAAAGCCGTATGGTTTTGGCATAACATTGTTGGAACAGGATCCCATTTTGCTGAAAACTCCATTAATGAGAAATAATCTGTTGTTTTAGAAACCATACGTTTTCGTGTTGTGTCTATTGACGAAAACTCATAAACCATAGGGTTTCTCTCTAAAGTAAAATCTGTAAAAGCAAAAGTTTTTTGATAGTCTATTTTCTTTTGATAGCTAGGGGTACTGCCATCTCCATCGAACATGGGTTCACATATATCTATGCCTTCAGCAGATAAAGCAACATCAAAACTATCTGTTGCACTACACATGGCAAACATAAAACCGCCCCCCACAACATAGTCCCTTATTTTTAAAGCTACATCTTGTTTTGCATTAGAAACTTTATTGTATCCTAATCTTTCAGCAAGCGCTTCAGCTTCTTTTTTCTTGAATATACCATGATGAAGCACGATACATACTGTAAAATTTACCATATTGTCCAGTAAAATCCTCGTGATGTAAGTGCAACCAATCAAACAATAGCAGACTATCATCCAAAACTTCTTCATCATAAACAGTTTCATAAGGAATTTCGGCATATTTTAAAACCATGGTTACAGCATCATCCCATGGTAACTTTCCTTTTGGTGTGTAAACAGCAATTTTTGGAGCTTTTTCTAGCACAACAGCCTCCATATTTTGACTGGGACTTGATATTTCTTCCAAAATATTTTCTGCTTTTGAATTTGAAATAACTTCAAAAGACACACCTCTTATTTGGCATTCCTGTTGGATTTCTTCAGTATCTGGCAACAAAAAAGAACCACCTCTATAATTAAGTAACCACTTTACTTTTAATTGCTTATTCAACGTCCAATAAGTTATACCATAAGCTTTTAAATGGTTATTTTGAGTATCTACGTCCATAGGGATGAGGATGTAAGATGCATAAGTCTTAAACGATAAGAAGACGATTATAATGAATAAAAGTGGCTTTTTCATAAACCGAAAGATACAGAAAATTTCACCTTCAATAAATTAATCATTTGTTAAAAAGGCACATCGTTCTCTTCATCCTCATTAAACGAACTACCAAAAGCTTGATCTGGACTAGCCGTAAAATTATCTGCTTTAAAAGTATCATCATTTGCAGCAGCATTCATCTTACTATGGAATTCAAATGGAGAATCAAAATCATCCAAATTATCAAACTTACCTAAATGCCCAACAAATTTTAAACGAATATTCTCTAAACCACCATTTCTATGCTTTGCAATAATAAATTCTGCTTGGCCTTCAGTTGGAGAACGCTCTTCGTCATCCCATTCATCAATTTTATAATATTCTGGTCTGTAAATAAAACTCACAATATCTGCATCCTGCTCAATTGCTCCAGATTCACGTAAATCAGAAAGCAAAGGTCTTTTACTACCTCCACGTGTTTCAACAGCACGTGACAACTGTGATAATGCTATTACTGGAACATTCAATTCTTTTGCTAATGCCTTGAGGTTTCTGGAAATCATTGAAATTTCCTGCTCACGATTACCTGCATGGCTGCTACCTCCAGTCATCAACTGTAAGTAATCAATCATAATCATTTTTATGCCATGTTGCGATGCCAATCGACGTGCTTTTGCCCTTAAATCGAATATTGAAAGTGAAGGCGTATCATCTATATATAATGGTGCTTTCTCTAAATCTTTAACTTTTACATTAAGTTGCTCCCATTCGTGTTTTTCAAGCTTTCCTGTTCTTAATTTTTCAGAAGACAAGCCAGTTTCACTAGAAATTAAACGTGTAATTAACTGTACAGATGCCATTTCTAAAGAAAAGAAAGCAACTGGAATATTTTGGTCTACAGCAATATTTCGTGCCATAGATAATGTTAATGCTGTTTTACCCATACCAGGTCTTGCAGCCACGATGATTAAATCGGAAGGTTGCCATCCTGATGTTAATTTATCAAGTTTATGAAAGCCTGTAGGGATACCACTTAGACCTTCTTTGTTAGAAATCTCCTCAATTTTTTTCTTAGCTTGAATTACTAAATCTTGAGCGGTCTCACTTGATTTTTTAATGTTTCCTTGAGTAACTTCATATAATCTAGATTCAGCTTTATCTAATAAATCGAAAACATCTTTGGTTTCATCATACGAATCTTCAATGATTTCGTTTGAAATTTTAATTAAGCTTCGCTGAATAAATTTTTGAAGAATAATACGCGCATGAAATTCAATATGCGCTGAAGATGACACCTTTTGGGTAAGAGATATAAGATAAAAATCACCACCTGCTAATTCTAGTTTCGCATTCTTCTTTAAGCGGGTTGAAACAGTTAATAAGTCAACTGGTTCACTATCTTCAAACAATTGGAAAATGGCTTCAAAAATATGTTGATGTGCTTCTTTGTAAAATGCATCTGCGCTCAAAATGTCAATTACCTCATCAACACCCTTTTTATCAATCATCATAGCACCAAGAACAACCTCTTCTAAATCAAGTGCTTGCGGCGGAATTTTCCCTTTTTCAAGATTTATTAAAGTGCTTTTATCTACTTTATATCCTGTGATTTGGTTTGGTTGTTTCATATCTGCGAAATTAGACAAATAAAGCGTTCGTTCTTCGGTATTTTAGTTTTCATTCTTAACCCTTAGTTAACAAAATAACTGTTAATAACTTAAATAAATTGTGAATAGCGACAAAAAAATCTGAAGTAAACACTTCAGATTTTAAATCTTTTGGTTTTAAGTTGTTTAGCCTTTAAAAGTACCCATACTTGCATATTTATCCATTCGCTTACCTACTAAATCCTTTGGTGATAAGTTTTTCAATTCGTCATAACACTTTTCAATGGCATTACTAACTGCTTTAAAAGTTTTTGCTCTATCTCTGTGAGCACCGCCTAATGGTTCTTTTATAATTTGATCCACCAATTTTAATTTCTTCATATCAGTCGCTGTAAGTTTTAAGGCTTCAGCAGCTTCTTCTTTATGCTCCCAACTACGCCACAAAATAGACGAACAAGATTCTGGCGAAATTACAGAATACCATGTATTTTCTAACATAAGAACTTTATCTCCAACACCAATTCCTAAAGCACCACCCGATGCACCTTCTCCAATGATAATGGTAATTATTGGTACTTTTAAACGTGCCATCTCTAAAATATTCCTAGCAATAGCTTCCCCTTGTCCACGTTCTTCAGCTTCTAAACCTGGATAAGCACCTGGAGTATCAATAAGTGTAACAACTGGAATTCCAAATTTTTCAGCAGATTTCATTAAGCGTAATGCTTTTCTGTAGCCTTCTGGATTTGCCATTCCAAAATTTCTTAATTGCCGCGTTTTTGTGTTATAACCTTTTTGTTGGCCAATAAACATATAACTTTGGTCTCCAATTTTACCTAAACCACCAATCATAGCTTTATCATCCTTAAAGTTTCTATCGCCATGAAGTTCTAGAAAAGAATCTCCACAAATAGCTTTAATATGATCTAGAGTATAAGGTCTATCAGGATGTCTTGATAGTTGTACCCTTTGCCAAGGTGTTAAATTTTTGTATAAATCGGTAATAGTAGTTTTTAACTTCTTTTCTATTTGCTCACAAGTTTCAGTTACATCAACATCACTTTCTTCTCCAATAACTTTACATTTTTGAAGTTGATCTTCAAGCTCTTTAATAGGTAGTTCGAATTCTAAATATTCCATAAGAATTAATTCGGTTATTTTTAGTTAGTATACAAAATTACGGATTTCTAGTCAAAATCAAATAGCTTTTCAATTTTTATACTTCTTCTATTTGCTATCTCCTTCTTCTTATAGCATTCTTATTTTTAAGAATTCCATTCATTAAAACAGTACTAATTATTAACAATGCTCCATAATAAAAAGACGCACTCATTTTTTCTGACTCAGGAAATAATAACAAAGCCAAAATAATACCGTAAACAGGTTCAAGATTGTATGTAAGTACAACTGTGTATGGGCTTATTAGCTTCATCACATAAACCGAAGCAATAAAAGCATATGCGGTACAAATTGAGGCAAGTATAAAAAGATATCCAAAATCTGCAGTACTTAGTTCAAAAAATTCAATTGAAAAACCATCTTCAAATAAAATTATAAATAATGAAATAAATACAACACCGCTTATAAACTCATAAAATGAAATTATTGTAGCTGAATGTTTTTTTAAGAATATACCATTTAAAACAGCAAATAATGATGAGAAAAACGCCGATGAAATTCCTAAAATAATACCAATTAGATATTTTAATTCTCCCTTAGTAATAATGAAAACACCAATTATTACTAGCAAACCAAATATAATTTCATAATCTATAACCTTTCTCTTAAAAACTATAGGTTCTATAATTGAAGCAAAAAAAGCTCCAGTAGAAAACATGGCTAATGCTATTGAAATATTTGCAGCATCAATGGCAGCAAAAAAAGTAATCCAATGCAATGCTATTATAATTCCTGCAAAGGATAATCTAATAAGGGATTTAAAATTGATTTTAAGCTTAACGTCTCTTATTAAAATGTAAATAAACATTAAAACTGCAGCAATTGACATTCGAAACCAAACTAAAGGAACAGCTTTAATTGATATTACTTCTCCCAAAATAGCTGTAAAACCAGCTATAAATACTAAAAAATGAAGGTGGAGGTAATTCTTTATCCTAGCGTTTGGCATTGTATAAAAGATATACAGCTAAAATACCAAAAATGAAATTGGGAAACCACACAGCTATTATAGGAGGAAAATCTGATTGTTGTGCCATAACTCCAAAAATCTTATCAAAGAATATAAAAATCATGGCAATACAAATTCCTAAAGCTAAGTTTACACCCATACCTCCTCTTCTTTTTACAGACGAAACTGCTACTGCAATTATGGTAAGTATAAATATAGATGCAGGTAAACTCCATTTTCGGTAAAGCACCAACTTATAACGCCCTATGTTTGAGGATCCTCTTGCTTCTTCCTTGGCTATAAAGTTTGTGAGTTCTCCATAAGATAAGGTTTCAGCAATATAGATTACTGGTGTTAAATCTTCTGCATCAAATGAAAACAATGTATCTTTTCTTCTTTCAATATCCAAAGTATCTACTAATGAACCAATATTTCGTTTTACATAATCTATCAATCTGTAGGTTGTATCTTTTTCTATGTAACGAATACTTTTGGCATTTATTTTAGTGACTAATTTATTACCCTCAAAGTGCTCGAAGGTAAAATTTTGTCCTAGTTTATTCTTTGAATCATAACTACTTACATAAATAAAGTCATTATCATTTATTTGCCTGTATACATTTCTATTTTCAACTGCACTTTTACCTCTTTTAAAATATTTGTAATCAAACTCGTTAAACCCTTTGCTTGCAGATGGGGCTAGAAACATTCCTAGAATTAAGGCAAAAATTGCAACAATAGTTGCACCATATATATAAGGTCTCAAAAATCTAAAGTAAGATACGCCTGAACTTAAAAAAGCAACAATCTCTGTATTATTAGCTAATTTAGAGGTAAACCAAATTACTGATAAGAATAAAAAAAGCGGAAATAATAAGTTTGCAAAATATACTGTGAAGTCTAGATAAAAAAGAGCAACCTCGTTAAATGGCACATTATTATCTAAAATTTTACCAATTTTTTCAGCAAGATTTACTGTAATTCCAATAGGAATAAATAACAGCAACATCATTAAAAATGTAAACAGATAACGTTTTAATATGTACCAATCTAATATCTTCACTTAACAATTTTCACCATTACAACCTATTATCCATTTGTTTTACCATCATATTTTTCCAGGTTGTAAAATCTCCTGCTAATATATGTTTTCTAGCTTCGCGAACCAACCATAAATAAAAACCTAAATTATGAATGGTAGCTATTTGTTTGCCTAATAATTCGTTTACTGTAAACAAATGTCTTAAATAAGCTTTACTATATTCAGTATCAACAAACGTAATTGCCATATCATCAATAGGCGAAAAATCTTCTGCCCATTTTAAATTTTTAATATTAATAGTGCCGTGAGCTGTAAACAACATTCCGTTTCTTGCATTTCGGGTTGGCATTACACAATCAAACATATCAATACCTAACGCAATATTTTCTAAAATATTGATTGGTGTGCCTACTCCCATTAAATATCTTGGTTTGTCTTCTGGTAAAACTTCTGTTACAACTTCAGTCATAGCATACATTTCTTCAGCAGGCTCTCCAACAGATAATCCACCTATGGCATTACCAACAGCACCAGCATTTGCTATATATTCCGCAGACTGTATCCTTAAATCTTTATAAGTCCCTCCTTGAACAATTGGAAAAAAAGCTTGGCTATAATCATACTTTAAAGGTGTTTTTTCTAAATGGTTAATGCATCTATCCAACCACCGATGCGTCATGTGCATAGAGCGTTTTACGTAATTATAATCACATGGATAAGGCGTACATTCATCAAAAGCCATAATGATATCTGCACCAATACTTCTTTGAATTTCCATCACATTTTCTGGAGTAAATGTATGGTAACTACCATCAATATGTGACTTGAACTTTACCCCTTCTTCCTTAATTTTTCTATTTGCAGATAAAGAGTAGACTTGATATCCACCTGAATCGGTTAAAATATTTCTATCCCAATTCATAAATTTATGGAGTCCACCTACTTTTTCTATAATATCCGTTTGTGGGCGCAAATACAAATGATAGGTATTTCCTAAAATAATATCTGGATTGATATCGTTTTTAAGTTCGCGCTGATGAACACCTTTTACAGAAGCCACAGTTCCTACAGGCATAAATATTGGGGTTTCAATCACACCATGATCGGTAGTAATTATACCTGCTCGTGCTTTACTTTGGGTGTCTTTTTGTTTTAATTCGAATTTCATATAACTCTTAATCCAGAGCGCAAACCTACATATTTTAAACCAAAAAAAGAAACTAATTATATCTACCTAAAACTTTAAGTAAATTTATTTAAAATAGGAAATTAATACTTTGTAAAACTATCTTAATACACTACTTTTGTCGCGCAAAAAATAATCATTTAACATGCCAAACACACAAAACTTAGAAGCTATCTGTACGCAAGTTCGACGAGATATCTTAAGACAAGTACATAAAGTAAACTCTGGTCACCCAGGGGGGTCTTTAGGATGTACGGAATTTTTCGTTGCACTCTATAACGAAATTATGGATAAAAAAAACACATTCGATATGGATGGAATTGGTGAAGATTTATTCTTCTTATCAAACGGTCACATTTCTCCTGTGTTTTATAGTGTT
Organism: Jejuia sp. G7-7; assembly: GCF_055808955.1. NCBI lineage: Bacteria > Pseudomonadati > Bacteroidota > Flavobacteriia > Flavobacteriales > Flavobacteriaceae > Jejuia > Jejuia sp. G7-7. The sequence continues at coordinate 285,743 of NZ_JBVVSZ010000001.1, read as the reverse complement.
TTGGCAAGAGCTGGTTATTTTCCAGTTGAAGAATTAAATACATTTAGATTAATAGATTCCAGATTACAAGGACACCCAACTACTCATGAAGGTTTACCGGGTATAAGAATTGCTTCTGGTTCTCTTGGTCAAGGTATGTCTGTGGCAATCGGAGCTGCACAAGCCAAAAAACTAAATAATGATGCTAAGATTGTGTATTCTTTACATGGTGATGGGGAGTTACAAGAAGGCCAAAACTGGGAAGCTATTATGTATGCCTCAGCTAAAAAAGTAGATAACTTAATTTCTACCATAGATTTAAACGGACAACAAATTGATGGTTCAACTGATGATGTTTTACCTATGGGAAGCATTAAAGGAAAATTTGAAGCTTTTGGATGGACGGTTTTAGAAATTGAAGAAGGTAATAATATTGAAGCTGTTTTATCAGGAATGGCAAAAGCTAAAGCTGAAACTGGAAAAGGAAAACCTGTTTGTGTATTACTTAAAACCATAATGGGTAATGGTGTAGATTTTATGATGCACACCCATGCGTGGCATGGAAAAGCGCCAAACGATGAGCAATTAGCAGAGGGATTAAAACAAAACCCTGAGACTTTAGGAGATTATTAACCACTTTACATTACAAAAATGAAAACATATACATACACAGAAAAAAAGATACAAGAAGTGGTTTTGGTGCTGGTTTAGCTGAACTAGGTAGAACCAATCCTAACGTGGTAGCGCTTTGTGCAGATCTTATTGGGTCATTAAAAATGAACGAATTTATAAAGGAAAACCCTGAGCGTTTCTTTCAAATAGGGATTGCCGAAGCTAATATGATGGGTATTGCTGCTGGTTTAACTATTGGTGGTAAAATTCCATTTACAGGTACTTTTGCAAACTTTTCTACAGGTAGAGTTTATGATCAAATTCGTCAGTCTATTGCGTATTCTGGAAAGAACGTCAAAATATGTGCTTCTCATGCTGGTTTAACTTTAGGTGAAGATGGTGCAACTCACCAAATTCTTGAAGATATTGGCTTAATGAAAATGTTACCAGGAATGACGGTTATTAATCCATGTGATTTTAACCAGACTAAAGCTGCAACTATTGCTATTGCTGAGCATGATGGCCCTGTTTATTTACGTTTTGGTAGGCCATCTGTTCCAATTTTTACTCCAGATAATCAAAAATTTCAAATAGGAAAAGCCATTCAATTAACAGAAGGTACTGATGTTACTATTGTTGCAACAGGACATTTAGTTTGGGAAGCCTTAGAGGCATCTAAAGCTTTAAATCAAGCTGGGATTTCTGCTGAAGTCATAAATATTCATACTATCAAACCTTTAGATGATGCTGCAATTTTAGCATCTGTTGCTAAAACTGGTTGTATTGTTACTGCTGAAGAACATAATATTCTAGGTGGTCTTGGAGAAAGTGTTGCTCGTGTATTAGCAACTAATAATCCAACGCCTCAAGAGTTTGTAGGTACAAACGATACTTTTGGAGAATCTGGTACTCCAGCTCAATTAATGGACAAATACGGATTAAATAGTGCTGCTATTGTTGAAAAAGCAAAAGCTGTTATTAAAAGAAAATAGTTTTTTAAAACACCAAATATTAAAAGGTTCTTCCAAAAATTGGGAGAACCTTTTTTGTTCTTAATATTTATTAATTTAAAATATTTTTGGTTTGGCAACGTTTTTGATACTAGACTTGAAATCAAATCTTAAAACGAATATTATGAAAAAATTAATTTTATTTACAGCTTTATCAATTGTATTTTCAACATTAGGGTTTTCCCAAACAGCCCAAGGTTTTGGTCTTAAAGGAGGATTAAATTACAATGCTAATGGCGATTATTTTGAATCTATTAGTGATAATGCCCAAAATCCAGATAGGAATATTGGTTATCATGTTGGGATTTTTGGGAAAATTGGAAAAAAGGTTTATTTAAGACCTGAATTGGTTTACACTAAAACTAAAAGTGATTATAGAGACGATACCTTTGAGTTAAGTAAACTTGATGCACCTGTTTTAGTTGGTGTTAAAGTTTTAGGTCCATTAAGCGTTTTTGGTGGTCCTTCATTTCAATACATTTTAGATTCTGAATTTGAAGGCATTAATATAGGTAATGTTGAAGATGATTTTTCAGTTGGGTTAAATTTCGGAATTGGTCTTAATTTCAAAAAATTAGGTATTGATTTAAGATACGAAAGAGGTTTTAATAATAATGAAGCCAAATTTATTAATACCAATGTTGGAGGTGTTGAAAGTAGATTAGATACAAGGCCAGACCAATTGATATTGAGTTTATCTTTATTACTATAATATCAAATTATATCTAAATCATAAAAAAACTCACCTAATAGGTGAGTTTTTTTATGATTTACTTTGATTCTGTTGCTTCAGGATCTAAATACCTTGGTTTACCGTTTGGGCTAATATCATTTGTTGGATCTCCATCATTATCTAAATCTTCATCAATTGTCAAAACACCATCACCATCGTCATCGGTATCTATGTAATCAGGGGTACCGTCATTATCAGTATCATCATCATCTTCTTTTTCACTATCATCAGGATCAATAGAAAATTCTCCATCACCATCAATATCTTCTTTCCAAGTTGGCACACCATCATTATCATGATCGTTAACAAAACTTTGTAACAATTCAAACTTAAAAATTAAAGGTGCATAAGCAGGAATATCTGAAGATGGTGAGTTTGAAAAATATGCCAACCCTGAAGGTAAAAACATAACTCCTGTTCCATGATTTGTATAATCTATTGTACCATCTCCGCCATCTGTAAACGATGCAGCTACATTAAATTCAGGAAATACTTTTCTCCATCCTGCAATTGTACCAAAAGTTGTTATTCTGTCTCCTATTAAATTAAAATCAACGGGAGTCACAGCACTATCAAAAACAGAATTATCTAATAATGTCCCCTCGTAAATAACTCTAACTTTATCAGAAAAATTTGGTGAAGTAGCTCCTCCTCCAGAATTTAATCTTAAAATATAAATTTTGTATTCAGTATCAGCAAAATTAATAGTTTTAGTCTCTACTACATCCATTAACCTAACATTACCATCAGGAGAATCACTAATCACTAAATCTTTAATTTTTGGAGTTTCTACACCTTCAAAATCACTAGCATTATAATAATGACTTGTCAAATACTCAACAATCGAGTCATTATCAGCCATCTGCTGTTCTCCTCTATCTCTAATTACTATTTCAGGGATTTCAGTAGTATCATCATCTTTTTTACATGATGAAAAAGCGACCATTAAACACAATATTAAAAAACTAATTTTTCTTAAACTCATTATTGCTTATTTTTGACGCGCAAGATACAATTTTAATATAGTTTTGCACCAAAACATTAACGTAGTTTTATAACAATTGTTATGCGAATTGACAAATTTTTATGGTGTCTGAGATACTATAAAACAAGAACTTTAGCCACTACTGCCTGTAAAAAAGGACAAATAAAAGTGAATGAAGATGTTGTAAAACCTAGTCGTGAAGTTTATCCAATGGATAAAATTGTTTTGCGTAAAAATCAAATTAACTATCAACTTACTGTTAATGATATTCCGCCTAATAGAGTTTCGGCAAAACTTGTAGATATTTATAGAGTAGACACTACACCTAAGGAACAGTTTGAAGCGCAAGAACTTTTAAAATACTCTAAAGATTATTATAGAAAAAAAGGAACTGGAAGACCTACAAAAAAAGATAGACGAGATATTAACGATTTTACAGATGAAAATGAGTAATTTTATAAAATAATTTATAATTCGTACATGGATTTAAATAACAACGTAATTCTTAATAACAAAGAAATTCAGCATAAAATAAGACGTATAGCGTTTCAAATTTATGAGAGTAATGTAGATGAAACCGAAGTTATAATTGCTGGAATTGATAGTAATGGTTATGTGTTGGCAAAAAAATTAAAAACACTTCTTGAAAAAATTTCAGATATTAAACCTACACTATGCAAGGTTACTATTGACAAGAAAAAACCTTGGGAAACAATATCAACTTCCTTAAAATCAGATGAATACAAAAACAAATCTATTGTGTTAGTTGATGATGTTTTAAATTCCGGAACTACATTAATTTATGGTGTAAAACATTTTTTAAATGTACCTCTAAAGCAATTTAAAACAGCTGTTTTGGTTAATAGAAATCATAAAAAATATCCTGTAAAAGCTGATTTTAAAGGGATTTCATTATCGACTTCTTTTACACGAACATGTTCAAGTAGTTTTAACCGGCAAAGTTCAAGAAGTTGTTTTAGAATAATTCTAGAATAATATCTTCAACAACGTCTTCTTTAGTTTTATTATCAATAGACACATTAATTTCTGCTTGATTATAAAACTGTACACGCTCAAATAAGTGCTTCCCAATAAACTCAGTCATTTCTTCTTTAGTTTCAATGTGAGCAATTAAAGGTCGTTTTGCTTTTTTACGCATTAATTTGTCTACTAAAGTTGTTAAAGATGCCTTTAAATAAATACTCTTTGCGTTTTCATTATTTAAAATAACTTCCATATTTCTGCTATAGCAGGGTGTTCCACCCCCAACGGCTAGAATAGTATTATTTTCAGACTTTAATAATGTTTTTAAATGAAGTGCTTCTTGCTTTCTAAAATAAATTTCTCCTTTTTCTTTGAATACTTCAGTAACTGTCATGTTTTCTTTTTCTTCAATAACATCATCTAAATCTAGAAAATTATAATTTAATTTTCCTGCCAATTTCTTTCCAATAGACGTCTTTCCAGAAGCCATATATCCAATTAAAACAATTATCATTTTCTCGCTATAAATTGATTATTAAAAACATACGTATTTGAACCGCAAAAAAACAAAAATTTCTTCAAAAAAAGTATTGTTTTATTAATTAAACATTTTATATTTGCACCCGCTAACAGCAATATGTTGGTTTGGAATAATGACCTGGTAGCTCAGTTGGTAGAGCATCTCCCTTTTAAGGAGAGGGTCCTGGGTTCGAGCCCCAGCCCGGTCACTAATCGGAATATCATCCGAAATCAAAACCTTGTTAATCTTATGATTAACAAGGTTTTATAGTTTTTAGTCAATCATTTAATTTGATGTTATTTAGTTTTAAAAGTTCACAAACCGTCAACATATTTTAAAATTGTCAACATAACTGTCAACATATGGATAGATTGAACAGAACTAAACTTAATTTTATATAGTTGATTTGACTTTCGTCTCAAATATTGTTTAACAATTTAAAGACGACAACTATGCGTACTTCTTCAACATTTTCTATCCTTTTTGGATATATGCCGCACGTGCAAAAAACAATCAAACTGACATTTACGTTCGAATAACTGTAAATGGAAAACGAGTTAACATCAGTTTAAAGAAAAAATTGATGTAGATTCTTGGGATGTGAAGTCTCAAAAAGTTAAAGGTAATGGTAAAACGGCTAGAGAAATCAACCATTATCTTAATGAAATAAGCTCCACTCTTTTTCAATGCTATCGAGATTTAAAATTAGAAAATAGAGTATTATCTCCAAAACTAATCAAAGCAAGATTTTTGGGTGAAGACAAAATAATTCGTTCTCTTCAAGACATTATTGATTATCATAATGAAACAATGGCCAGTAAGTTATGCTCCAAAACTATTTGCCACTATAGAACAAGCCAAAAATATGTGCTTGAATATCTTGAAAAAAAATACAAAGCACTTGATATTTATCTTCAAGAGTTAGATTACGCTTTTGTTCTCGGTTTTGAAAACTTCCTGCGTTCTTATCAACCAAGACATTATCAAGGTAAAATTGGAAATAACGCAGTTATGAAGCATATCCAAAGACTTCGAAAAATGATAACACTAGCCTATCATATGGAATGGATTGAACGAGATCCATTTGTGAAGTTTAAACCAATTTTAGAAAAGCGAGAACGAGAGTTTCTTACTGATATAGAGCTTAAGAATATAGAAAACTTATTGCCGAGCATTGAAAGGCTTTCAGTAGTTAAAGATTTATTTATTTTTAGTTGTTATACAGGAATATCATATGGAGACATTATGAACCTTTCAAATAAAAGCATAATTCAAGGTATTGATGGTAATAGTTGGATTATGGCTAAAAGAAATAAAACCAAAGTACCTTTCAAAATACCGTTATTACCAGCAACAGAATTATTAATTAAAAAGTATAAAAACCACCCAAGAACACAATTTTCGGGAAACTTAATGCCTTGTATATCTAATCAACGATTAAATAGTTATTTAAAAGAAATAGCTGATTTGTGTAATATAAGAAAGAATCTAACATTCCATATGGCACGCCATACATTTGCCACTACTGTTACTCTAAGTAATGGAGTTCCCATTGAAACTGTATCAAAATTATTAGGTCATACCAAAATTGCTACTACGCAAATTTATGCAAGAGTTATAGAACGAAAAGTGAGTGATGATATGGAAAAATTAAGAAATCAATTAACTTCTTAGGTTAATTATTTTTGCATTAAAAAAACATCAAACTTTACGGTTTGATGTTTTTAATTTAAGATTTTAATAATTGGTTTCTAAAATCAAACTTCTATTTCCTTTCAATTCTTTCAGTTCTAACATCAATTTTTCATTCTGTCCAAGAACAAACTTCGGCAACACATAAACGAATCGCTTTTTCTCCCTGTCTTAATACAATCAGGCTTCTTATATTTAAAAAGAATATCTTGCTCTAATCTCTGGAAAGAAGCTTTTCTCTTTCTATTTCCGCTTGCTCGATATATTTTTAGGTAATCAATCTCAAAATCAATGTCTGAGTTATTCTTAATTTCAAGAGCCATATAAACTTCTGAAGCATGGTAAAACATTTTTTGTAATTGCAGTTTGATACCACTTTTGCGTTTGGTTGCAATTGGTTGATATTTTGATTTTAATAGATATTCACTAAACTTCTGAAAGTATCTAACTCTACTTTTATCTGTATTCTTTACCTTAAGAATTGGTTTTTGCAATATTTTTTTAGACTGCTCCCTTCCAATACTTTCTCTTTCACCGATAAAATAATTAAGCTTGGGCAACGGATTCTTATACTTTAAAATATAGGAATAAACCTGACCACTTTTAGTTACAGCTAACAGATTGCTTTCCGTTCCTGGAGTTGCCTGTAATAATCCAAAGTACTGTTCCTTTTCTCTGTTGTAAGTGAACACAAAATTATTTGCCCCTGTAACTCCTTGACAAATGACTTCAGGAAAAAATAACGCTACATTTTTGCTTTCGTTGGCATAAATAGTATCTAACTGTTTTTGCGCTGTTATATAGTTTGAGAAAATCATAACTGTTATGATGATATACGCTTTCATTTTCATGTGTTTTTAGATTATTGCCGATTATCGAGTTTTAATATAAGTTTGTAATTATCTGTGATTGTTACCTTAACGTTTCGGTTATTACGTTGGAATATCTTTTTTACACCATTAACTTGAGGTACTCCAGCTATATTAATATCATCTACAACATCTCCTATTACTTCTCGACTTGCTTCAGCTCGAAAACTATTCTCTATATAAATGCCTTCACTCCCATCTTGAAAATCAAAGGCTTTTAGTTTAACTGGTTGATGATTAATATTTTCAATTTTTATAAGAGTTCTATTGGGTTTAAAACTGATAAAACCATAAACAGGCGTGTTTTTAGGTAAAATATAATTGTCAATTTTCGCTGATTTAATCAACCGCATCTGTAAACGATAATTAGCGAGTACAGTTTGTACCCCATCTACTCTAGCGTAGATTAAGCTATCCGTATTTTTAGAATTTAATTCGTTATTTTCTAATGGATTTGAAGCAAAAAATAATTGATGCTCCAAAGCCAATTCCTTGGGTTCAATTTGATTTTCTTTTATACTTTTTTCAGGTATTGAATCCCTTTTGACTGTTTTAGGTTGAATTTTTATATCTGAGGACCTAAAGCTTCTATCTGAATAACTAATTCTTCCTTCATTATAAATGCTATCCACTATACGCATCTTTTCCTTATCCAATAAATCAGGATCATAAATTCCAGTAGAATCCAATAGACGTTCGTCATAAATACTAGGTGCATTGGTTTCTCGAATTTCTTTCAAATCATCCAATGCCTCTAATTTAGAGTTGTATTCCTTTTGACCTTTCTCTAATTCTGGAAGGGGGATTTGATTGTTTTCAATAGTTGGTTCTTCATCATCTCCAAGCACCAATACGGTATATGCTCCTATAAAAAGGATGACACAAACCAGTACTGAAGCGAAAACAATTTTATTTTTTTCTATCTTCATTTTGTTTTGTTTTTAAATGCCCTTTATTGGCTTTCATTTTCTATACGTTTTAATTTATTTTCAAAAAAATTGGTAATCAAAAGCCCATGGGTATTATTTGGAAAGTTTCTATCCACATGAATTAAGTTTCCGGTTGTTACTAATTCATAAGTATCGATTATCGAACCTCGATTAATTTCAAAAACTGTTGTCGTTTCAAAACCATAAGGTTCATTCTGGATATTAATTTTAGATTCAATACTTATTACTTTCTGAACCAATGAATATTGCAGTAAACGATTATAAACACCGTCTGCTTTTTTCTGTCTATACAAAGCATCTACCGAACTATTGCCCAACCATAGTGCTTTTTTCAAATTCTTTTCATAATTACTTGCGTCAATATTGTAGAAGTATGAATGGAAAAGTTCTAAATGCGCCAAAGTTTCTACTTCTAAGTTTTCTTGTTGCGAAACTAATTTCAAAGGAATGACGTTTCCATCGGTATTAACGACAAAAGCACTATTGACTGTTTCCTTATGAAGCTTAACTACCAAGGCTACTGAAACAATACAAGTAAGTACTGCTCCTATTATTACTGCTAATACGATGAAACGGTTTAGCTTCAATACGTTGTAAATATTTTTATAAGGTGTTTTCATTTATTGATTTTTAAGTTGAGGCTATCCGCCACTAAATAGTTTAAACACAAAAGAAGTAGCACGACGATACAGTTTGAATTTGAGCAACACAATAAATCCTATAGAACCAAATTGTAACAATGGCGCAAAAATTGCTCCCCCAATTGGTTCCAAATAGGTCTGACCAAAAATTGGTATTGATTTCGGTATAAAGATTATTAACAAAGACATTGACCAAGAAAAAGGCAGGAACTAGCATATAAACTCCTGCATAAAGTTTAAAGAAATTATAGGCTAATGCTCTAAATTTTTCAAATACCGCTAAACTGATTACTAAAGGGAAAAAAGCTTGCATAATACCTAGTAAAAAATAACGTTCTGCCAAAAACAATGGATAGATAAATAAATCCAAAAGCCACAAGAATATACCCACTATAAAAGCGATAAGTTTTAACCCATATAAAGGGGTTACTAAAGCTTCATACAGTAAGGCGAATGCTTTTTTGGCGGCTTCTAAGGCACCCACATCCTGTTCCAAATCTATATCTTGCATTTGTAACGGGAGGAGCGCTGGAGCCGTATCTCTATATTGAGTTTCAATAGCTACTAATAGCGTATCAAAAACACTTAAAACTTGAGTTGAAAAAATTACCAAAATGACTACTGCAAAGTTTTTAGCCAATTCGGAAGGCGTTAACCCCCAAGTATAACCTTCATTATTAGCGACACCTTCATTGTATTTTTTAGGATATTTATTAGAAAGAATAGAATGGCTAGCGTTTTCATTCCAGTAATTGTGTACTGTGAAAAATCGCTATTCTTGATAGTCGTAAAAACGGCATCAACATATTCCAATCCTATGCTCAAAAAGAAGCCTGCCATTAATAATTAGTTTCCCTGTTATTGATTTTATCTTGTATTTCTCTAAAAGCAATAATCTCTCGGTAACGCTTTGTCTTGGCTTCAATTTCCGCAACCATCTCTTTAGACTCTCTTTCTTTTGCCTTCAGAACTTCTGCTCGTTCTGCATCTGTCATTTTTAGATTGTTACTAGAAAGTATCTTATCTATAAACTCTAATCCCTCCAATGAATTTTCAACAATCTCATTGAAAGAATCAGATATTCGATTCACTTCATGTGGCTTTATATAAGGCGAATTCAAAATCTCTCTTAAATCATCTTGTACTAAATCAAAAAGACGTTTATTGTTTTTGGCCAATTCCCTTACTGCCTTAAGCTGTTTTATAGCGTTATTAACCTTCTCTATATTATCTTTTTGGGTTTTTAAGAATTGAACCGTTTTTAATAATTGTGACGTCTGTTTTGCCGATTCTATTAAGGATTTTGTGAAGCTTATAAAATTGGTATTGTCATAAACTGGCATACCCTGGCACGTAGCACGTGCAGGCAATAAAATGGTAAATGTAAGTGCGATGATTACTGTTTTAATTGTGTTTTTCATAATTGTTGTTTTAAGAATTAATAAATATTTTGATAGCTTTTTCCATGTTTTGGTGTTCTTCAAAGAGTTTCATAATATCTTCACTCTCTTTACCATCTGTGAGATATGCAGCAAATACTTCTTTAGGAACTTCCAATCTGAAAATGTTACTTTCCTTACCGATTTTGATAAACATTTCTGTATATTTTCTTTCGCCAGTAAGGTTGTTTCGAATGGATTTCAATTGATTTAAATCATGGCTCGACAGATTTAATCGCTTTTGAAGTTCTTCATAACCTTTCTCATTATTTAAGCTGTAAATGATCTGAGTGTTTTCTAGAATACTTGCCGATGTGGAATTATTGGGCAGTTGATTGATGGATTGTAAAATAATTCCAATGGCTCCATTTTGTTTTCTAATGGCTTGGTAATAGAACTCTACACTTTCCAACACATTCTCAAATTTGAGTTGTTTGGCAAACTCATCAAAAAGAATGATGCCTTTTTCGGCTTTGTTTTTCCAGATGGTTCGTTGAATTGCAGATTTAATAAGCTTCAACATTACGGAAAGGATTTCCTTGTTATCCTTGACTTCATCCAATTCAAAAACAATCAATCGCTTGTCTTCAATCTTATAGGTTTGATCTTCACTCACATTAAAAAGAAAACTGTACAATCCATCGTCTACATATTCAGAAAGAATATGCAAAAAGTTATAAATGCTGAAATAATCTTCTTGAATTTTGAGTTCTTGAATAAGCGTTTCTTTCTTATCATCTACAAACTGATATAAAGATGCCAAGGAATGATTTGATGCTATGGAATTATAATAGTAATGAAGTACCTTCTTAACAGCTACTTCTTCAGCTTTTGTCGCTTGTTTTCCTGATGCCATAAGTTCCAGAATAAATACACCTAAACTTTCTAAGTGTTCAGGAGTTAAATCTTCAAGAGAAGAAATATAGAACGGGTTGATGCCTAGGTTTTTTCCTTGCTCATAACGTAAAATGATATGATCGTCAGGATAGAGCTTAGCAAACTTAGAATATGAACCTCCCAAATCAATAATAACCAGCCTTACTTGCTGTTCAAAATACTGACGGAGTATATTGTTGGCCAAAAAGGATTTCCCTTCGCCTGTTGGAGCAAAAATGGCAAAGTTTCTAGCTTTGATTCGTTTTTTGCGTTCATCCCAAACATCTTTTAATACAGGTATGTTATGTTGCCTGTCATTAAAAATAATTCCTGTTACATCCGATTTGTAATTTGTGTTATTGATATACAAACACAATGCATGTTTTAAATCGGTAACGTACAAATCTTCATTTGAGAAATTGGATGTAAAACAACAATACGAATTCAAGAAATAATGCTTTCGCTCTTCGCCTTTTGGATAATAAGGCACAATATCCAGCTCTTTAAATTCAGTTTTAATTTTAGATGCTATCCTACTTAATTCCTTTTCTTCCTTGGACCAAAAAACAATATTTAAATGACCTCGAATAATCCGGGACGAATCATCCTGATTAATCTTAGCAACTATGTCCTCAATCTTTTTTAAGATGACTTTATTTTGGGTTCCGAAATTTGAACTCTTATTGAGTTCTTCAATTTTCTTATCTAATAATTTTCGCCATTTGTGTTTATCATCTAAATAGATAATTTGATTGACAATATGATTTTCATTGAGATTCAAGCCCAATCCATCAATAAAACCTTGATGGAATACAAAATCATCTGAAGTAAACTTATCATTAGTCTTACTACTCTGTACCACATCTCCAAAACATAGTTCGCTATTTACAGCCAACACATCAAAATAGTTTTCTCCTATTTCTATATTTGATTTTTTGAGTTGTATATCTGTATCAAAACCTTCATTAAAACCATTGAAATAGTTGTTAGTGATGCTTACAATTTGATTCTCATTTAGTGGAGTTAACTTAACTTTTCTACTATTATTTACGAATGAAACAGCATCGTTAACTGAAGTAATGAACTCCTTTACATTATGGTCTAATTTTTTATGAATGCTTTTTTCAACTTTACGAAATGGATTAGTAAACTTTGAAGCATTCAAAGCTTTATTAATTGGTAATACAAAGAACAAATAAGAGGCATGTTTTATGTATTCCCTCCCTTTGAAATAATCATTTGTTGCCTTTTCTAAAAAACTTGAATTAGGAATATTTTTGGCATCATAGGATGCTTTTTTATAAATATCTTGCTTGTGGATAATGGTACTAACAGGTAATGATTTGAATGCTTGAAACCAAGATCCATGCATGTCTTCAAAATCCTTTTCTGATAAACTATAGACTTCAGGGAAATCCACTTTAAAACACAGTACCACATTGCCATTATTGGCAAATACAATATGGTCTTGTATATCTACAATAGGATGGTAAGCAGATAGGTTAATCTTCTTCATAATAATCTAACTGAGTTTCTTTTTTGTTACTTATAGTTTGTGGAAATACCTTTTTAAAATGTAATAGCCCAGGGTTTTTAGTGAAGTTTGTTAAGCCTATGTATAGTGAAGCATTGATTATAAACACAGCCATAATAACCGATAAACTAAAAGAAAAAATGATGAATAATAACGAACCGATAACGCAAGTCATCATAAGTGCGAACATTGATATAGGCAAGCCCATAATTACTGCTCGCTTTCTTATGTTTTTATAAACCTCAAACTTCTTCATTGGTCTCTATCATTTAATTACCAAATGCCATTTAACGGCCTAGACTACGATGCTTATGAGATAAGTAAAGATGCCTACAACTGCACCAGCTATAAGGACAAATACCAATACACGTGTGATTCCTTTTTTTAAATCGGCATTTTCTCCAAAGAAATGACCAGCATTAAAGAGGAATCCAATAAGGAATATAACTCCTAAAATAATTGGGAAAATACTTCTGATGGTATCAGAAACATCATTTACAGAATCTTCAATACCTCCAATTTGTGCAAAAATGGCATTTGAAATAGTGAATAATAAAGCGGTTAGATAAAGTGATTTTTTCATACTAAAAAGGTTTAAGTTTTACTTCATTTTTGATATATGAAAAATACATTATATTTGAATATAATTAATTGATTATCAATATTTTATAAAATAATTTTATTTGTTTTATTTTGATTTTAATTGAAATTAAAAGACTATAAATCTTATGTATTTAGAAGTAAAAAATTAACGCAACGCTAAAAATGAATTGGAAAAAACGCTCAAAAAACGTCAGTTTTGTGATTTTGATACTGAAAATGTGTCTTTTTTTGGACAGAAAACAATCATTGTAATTGATCCTGGACATGGCGGAAAAGATTCTGGCGCTGTTGGTATAAATGGTATTCTAGAAAAGGATGTGGTTTTGAATATCTCAAAAGAGATTTTGAAGTTAAATAAAAGTCTCTTCAGTAATGAATTTGATATTTATTTAACCAGATATAAAGACACGTTGATTTTGCTTTCTGATAGAAGTAAATTAACTAAAAGCCTGAATGTAGATGTTTTTGTGTCCCTGCATTGTAATGCTTCTCAAACTCATTCAAAAGGTATGGAAGTTTATGTACATGATTCGGATAATCAAAATACTAAAGAGTCAATTGCACTTGGCTTAACTGTATTGAATGAGAGTACTCAAAAACTGGGTTTTAAAAAACGTGGTGTTAAGTTTGCCAATTTTCAAGTGTTACGTGAAAACACAGAGTATTCGTCTTCTATACTTGTGGAGATAGGGTTTATAACCAATGCTGATGAATCTGAATATTTATCAAAGATTAAAAATATTAAGGGTATGGCATTGGCCATTTTATTAGGAATTACTAACTATTTAAATACTGGGTTATGACAGTCTTTTTCAATAAAATTATCCAAAATATTGGAAAGCTTTTAGCAACAATTATTCAAGAAATCATTTTATGGGTCAAAGGAAAAAATAATTAAAGGCTTTTCTTCATACTTAAGCTTTTAAAAATTGCTCAAACAAAACTTTCGCATAGTTTTTTCCATATCGATTTACCAAATATTTACTTAGAAGTATAGGTATTAGATATAGAATACCGACTATAATACTGATGTTTACAGCCTGTGCATTTGTGGCTATATTATTGAAGAAATAAAGATTGAACAAGGTAATCAAAACTGCAATAACACAGCCACCAATTAGATTTCTAGTAAAACCATATTCTATGTTGTGTTGTAACAAAAGACGATTGTCCCTTGTCACATTTCTAACTTGTGCTACTGCATCCTCAATGGTTTTTCTTGCTTCTAATTCATCTTCCTTTTCTTGACACGCATTAAGAAGCTCTATTCCAAATCCTTCTTTGATTTTTTCACGGATACGTTTTTTTGTGCTTTGCGCAAAGAATGTGCTTGAATAAAGCAGGAAATTGGTTGTTGGCATATTCTTTTCTTCTTTAAAGAAAATATTTTGAAAAATCTCTTTTGCGATGAACCTGTTAATTTGGGTCATAAAGTAAATTATGGCAATAGAGATTGTTATATCGCTAACCCATTTATACCCTTTGAGGAATTCTATGAAATCAATAATTTTTTCGCTGAAGCCAAAATAGTATAATGTCCATAATGGAACTGCACAAATTATCGTAGGAAATAGTCTTGCTTTAATATAATATTCTGTTGGTTTCATCATCTTTAATGTGCTTTAATTTTATATTTCATAATTACCAAAGTATGTTTTATGTTTTTCGTTATCACCGAAAATAGACATTATTGCTGGTTGTCCATTAAGCTTGGCTTCATTCATAAGTTCACTAAATTGGACTTTATCGTCACCGCTCATTGCCAATCCATAGTTTTTAGGATGACTATGCCATTCACCTAAATATTTGAGGTTATCATTGGTCGTATTGCCTATAATTTCAAGCTTTTCACTTACACCTTTTATGCCTCGTATAAATAAAGTTGGTTTTTCAATACTATCTTCTGGTGCTAGAATAGTATTGGTCACATAAACTTTCTTGTAGAAATTATCTATAGCCCCTATTAAAATACCACCTGTTTCATTAGGCAATTTGTCAATTCTGAATTTTGATATTTTTTTTAGAGTGCTCTCGTTGAAAAATATCGTCCAGCCGTTAGTTTTGTATTCAAACCAATCATCTATCAAAAAAGTATAGTGATTAATAGAACTGGACTTGTCCATTTTCCAAATATCAATTGAGGCATTATCATTATTTAAGTTTTTCTTGAATGCTTTGGATGCGATACCTGAAAAAATAGCAAGGTTCTCTTGAGGGATTTTTGAGGTAATATCTCTACAACCACGTGCATATCTAATTTTTTTATCTTGCTCAAAGACCAAATGTTGGGACAAGCTGGTATTGGTATCTGCCAGTAACTCTTTATAATATTGGATTTCCAACAAATCTAAAGGATAATAACTTTCGCTATCTTCTGTAAGCATAACTAAATCGTTGCCCATAGGGTTTAGGAACGAAGAAAACTTTCTTACCGTCTTTATTTCGTTTGCCAAGTATCTTTCTACACCGATAGATGTTGACATATCGAGGATAACATCTGATTTAAGAAGTGTAGATTTCTCGACATCATAAATATTTTGTGCAAAGGGTTTTGAAAAATTACAGTCATTTAAAAGGCTATTCGCTTGTTTTGAAATGGCTTCTGCCTTGTTTACTGTAATTTGGTTTTCAATATCTGTTGAAGCGTGTCTTATAAAATTGTGTGGAAGTAAAACATCTTTATCTATGAGATTCCATTGACCAAAACCACTTCGAGCAAGATTCATAAAAAACTGAGAGCCTAAAGCACCAAGGCCAATAAGCGAGAACTTGGATTCTGACCACTTTTTATCGATTCCGCTATAATTTTTAGCCAATGTTTTGTTTAAGCTCAAGTGTGGGCTTAAAATTTCAATACTAATTGATGAAAGTTTGCTTTCACTTAGGTTTTGTTCTATTTCGAATACACTATTAAGATTAACAACTGTTCTACCAAAAATGGTTGACAACTCACTAATCGTAGCATTAATTTTAAATCCGGCTAAAGTTGGCTCAGAATTCTTGGTATCCCTTAAAACGGGAATTTCCACAATTAAAAAAACTATTCCTTTCCAAAAATCCCCATTGATTTTATGCGATAACCCACCATTGACTAATTCAATGATTTTTGGTTTTAAAAGTTTAAGTAAGTCAATATCTTTTGATTTAAACAATTCGCTCAAGGTATATAGGTTATCGACTCTTTGGTGTACAACACCATTATCCAAAGGCGGTGTAGCAATAAACAACCTATGGATTGGCGTACCAAGAGAACTGTTTGTGGTTTTGTAAAAACCACTTGGCAATTGTTTGATGTAATTATTGTTTGGGTTAACTATAATCCCATTACTTCCAATGACAAAAGGCTCTAAAGGTTGGTCTTCCTGGTGTAGCTCATCTCTTGCGGTAAGTTCTAACCAGTTTTTAATAGATTGTAGAAAATAAGAGCCAGACCATTGGTGTTTTAGCTCTTCAAAATTAACTTCAAATATGCAAAGACTTACAGGTCTTTCGTCTTTAGTTATGTTTGTATGAGGTAATCCAACCGGGAAATCATCCCTTAATGCAAAAACCTTGGGCAATTCTTGAGTGTTTCCAGCTGTTATTATAACTATCGTTTCTTCCTGCCTAATATCATTTATTGGGTTATTAGGAATGTCAAGTAGAAACTTCAGAAATAAAAACTCATCATTATCGCTGCCTAGTGATACCTCAAAAAGTGTTATAGTTCCGCCAAAAACATCGATTGAAGATGCTATTTGTTTTGATTTCTCATTTTTAAGCTCTTCAATCTTTACTTTTTCGGTTGATGGATTTGTGTAATCTTGCTTCATACTTATCCTGCTCTTCCTGCCCTTGACGGTTTACTTAGACCAGAACTTATTGCAGCTGCTGTAGCCTTAATTAGTGTTGCGCCATAATCATCTATTTCAAAAACAATGGGTTTTTTAAAATCATCATAAAATTTTTGTGTGTTTTTAAAATTGATGCTACCTACAACGTTGGTGTATTCTGTTTTTGCAGGGTAGTGAGGCGGATTGTCTTTATCATTTACAACTTTCTTAGAAGTAGCCACAACCTTTGCCCCTATGAGACTATAGTTTAAAATGTCAATCGAGGTTTGTTTTGGTTCAGAATTGTCAATACCCTTTTCATCGTCCTTATAAGGTGTGTCGTTGAAAAATGTCCAAGAGCAATGATGTGGTGTTTGGAAAATATCCCACTCCAAAGCATCTTTGTTGTCATTTTTTTCTGATTTTTCTTTAATCGTTGCCCAGCGATAGTGGTCTGCATCACCACCGTGTAATATTCTACACGAAAAATCATTTCCATTGCTTTTGTAGAACCGTGCTTGATAAACAATACTGGACATATTTCTGTCCTCTTTTGCATTGCAGTCAATTACGTCAGCTTTAAAAGGTGCGTGTATAAAAAACTCAAAATTCTTTAGAGTAGTGTTGTTAATTTGAGTTACTGTGCTTCCTGGTATATGTTGTGGGACATTGGTAAACTCGTTGTTGTCATCATACCCAATAAGGACTAACCTGTTTCCACGCTCGTCTTTAGAGCTGTCATTGTTTTTGTATAGATTTCTTCTTCGTCTTACCTCTTTTCTTATTACACCAGCATCTGAATCATCAGATATATTGTTGTCGCCAAGTATATACTCGTTGACCCACAATTCGTCAATGATTATTTTTTCATCGTTATCATCATAGGAACTGATTTTTCCAGTATGAAAGTGTTTTTTGAAATTTAAGCAATGGTCATTGTCGTGGTGTGTCAAGATGAATAAATCCGTGTAGGGCTTGTCATCTCTTGTGTCCAGTTCTTCTATAAGGTTCTTTTTTACATCATAAATGCCATCTTTAACCTCTCGTATATTGCAATCTGTTATAATATTTGTATTGCTGGTCTTGAAAAGTGAGGTGTCACCGTTACCAACAGGATAATATTTTACTTTGTTCTTTCCCATATTTTTATTTTTTTAACATTTTATTTACAAATTCTGCGCCAATTTGGTAAAAATATCAATGATGACAAATTGGCTGTTTTTTCAATTTTAATTATGGTAGTCCTTTCTTGAAAAGACTACCATAATAAAGCCTCTAATAAGATTGCTCTAACATAGAAGCAATGCCACTTATAACAACAAGAGTTGCAATACCAAAGACAATCGCTTTAGCTACATCACCTTTAACATTTACACAATTATTCTTGTGGCATAAACTAAGTTTCCCTTTAGAGAAATTAATACTATTCATATAATAAGTTTTAAGGTTAAACATTCTCCATTTAGAGCTGTGGAGTTCCGCTCGTTACTTTCCCATACTATCTTTTCTGTTACTTCTAATATGTTCTTTAACAGTAATTGTTTTTCCATTTACTCTCTTTTTGTGTTCTGGAATTCTGTTGAATTTTTTACCAGATGAATCTTTTGCCATAATTTTATTTTTATGTTGAATTTACTTTTCATTATATTTGACCCTCCCTATTAATTACTTACTAGCATTTTATTGTTTAAACAGAGGTTTTATGGGTGCTGTCCACTCATATACCATTATAGATATATCCGTTTTGGTATATAAATGAATACAAGCACTAATCAAGACATAGATTTTGAAAAACTACCTAGCGTTGATCTGCTGGACTACATTTCTTTCAAGGATGAATTTCCCAAAGAGGCAGAAGATGCCTTTGTGCAGTTCTGTTATAGATTTGAGAAAGATTTGAAACGTAAGTCCGAAATTTATTGCAATAAGTATGGATATAACGAAGTGGTAGCTTTAGAAATAGCACATTGCACTTTTGCGAGGGTATGGAAATATCCCACTTTTGATATAGAAAAGTCCAAGGCTAAAGATTTTGACAAAGGCATACTTATTTGGATGTATCGAATTTTATACACCCAGATAATTAAATATGGCGAAAAAAACACTTGTGCAGAGCCTACTGAAGAAGAAGATTTAAGTCTGGTTACAAATTCAGATGAATTGTTGTCTAAGTTTGATGTGCCAGACGATGCTGAGGCAAAAAGGGTAGTTGTTGCGAAACTTAAAACAATTGAACGAGCACTTACGCAATTATCAGAAAAACATCGAATTATATACTTTACCTACAGAGCCTATCAAAAGGAAGGAAAAAAAGTACCGAGAACGATTACGAAATTGCTCAGGGAAAAACTTTCTCTAACTCAAAAATCTGTGAACACCTATTACGGAGATGCACATAGACACGTTACTAACTATTTAGACATTATGAATGGCCAAGCCTAAAAAAATAGAACTAATTGAAGTAGATCAGTTGGACAGTTGGTTAGGTTCGACAGGAGTTCTCTTTCCTAGCAATGAACTTGAATTAGATAGGTTCAATAAGCTGTATGAAGATTATGACTATAAATTGGATGATAAACCAATCGACCCAATTGCTATAATCAATAATACATTTCATAGAGAGCCAAAAGTCATTACAATGTTCGAAGAGGATGTAGTTGAGGAAATTGAAAGCCTAAGAATGGTTGCCAGAAAAGGTAAAAAAGATTTACCCCAACATATTATAGATAAAATGCTAAGAAAACACAATCAAGATTCTAGTGATTCGGAATAAAAAAAGCATAAAGCAATTAGCAGAAAGTATCGCTTTAGAATATCAAGAAAAAATAACACCTCTTGACAAAATATTAGATGATGAAGATTTGTCGGTGTACTACGACGGTTATGGCAAGAGCACTTTTGACGGAATGACTCTGTATGATAAGGGAAAGTTTTACATTCATATAAATACTGACTTAGGGAACAGACCTGATTCTGCAAGAGGAAGGTTCACATTGGCACATGAGCTCGGGCATTACTATATAGATTCTCATAGAATTGGATTGAAAAAAGGGCTTTTAGAGCCACACCCATCTAGAACCAACCAGAAGCAGTTTAACCAAATTGAAAGAGAGGCCGATTTTTTTGCGTCCTGCTTGTTGATGCCAGAGGAAAGATTCTCAAAAGATTTTTATCGTAAAACCTTCAGTATTGAGTTAATAGATTTTTTAAAAGATGAATATGGTGTTAGTAGAACTGCGTGCGCATTCAGGTTTGCTGATATAGGAAATCATGATATTATGATTGTCTATGGCGTAAGCGGACAAGTTGGTTGGAAGTATTGTAGCGAACATTTTCCTTATAAATATTTGTTATATGAAAATAGGGTAGCACCAAATACAGTTATGGGCGAGTATTTTAAAAATGTTACAGATGACCTATTTAAAAAAGAAGAGATTTGGGCCGTTGATATTTTTAAATATGTCATGGAAGATGATACCCAAAGAAAGTTTTTTGAACATTGCATTACATACAGGGATAAGGCTCTGAGCATTATTTGGGAAGAATAGTTGCCTGTGTCCACAGCCACCGATTTAACGAATGCAACAATATTAAAAGTTAATTGTCTTATACCAATAAAAGAAAGCTTCCGGATTACTCTTTTTCAATTTATTCAACTTATTGAATTCAGGGTTCTCAATCAGCCAATCTTTAACTTGTAGTGGATTATTAAATTTTTCTAACTTGGTTAGTGTTTTACTTTTTAACACCTCTGCTAAATAAGCCACTTTAGCTGATGCTGTAATAGCCTCTTCTATATTGAATCTTGAAATAGTAAAATTCACAAAATTACTAATACCTAATTGCAAATGCTTAAACTCTTCTGATTTGACATCTCTAGTTGACAATACGTAGCAAGCTTCTTGGGTGTCTTCCAATACTTGAATAGCAGACACTTCTAACTTTCTGAATTTAATTTCCTCTGCAACTACTTTGTTGTAGCTGTTTCTTACTACATTTAAATCAGAAATATTATCCATTAAAAAGGCCACATCAAACAACTGCTTTATTATTTCTACAGGTCTATTTTTGCTATATAATATTCCTGTTGTTTTTGGTGCAAAAGCGGTTAACTTGTCTCCTAAAATAGCATCAAATGTTGGCATCTGTACAGTTGTAATTTCTCCTGTTGTTTGAATCCAATCGTGTGCTATTGGAATTTCCATTAGCTCCGGATATGGATTTGGTGTATATAATATATCTAATAGTATTGGTTCAATACTTCCATCTACATTACTTGTATAGTACATTTTAAAATGCCCTATTGGTGCATCTGGTGTGTGTTTTCTATTGTTGTCATCTTCCCAATTTGTAAACACAGAGTTTTTACTTATTTTTTCTAGAATTGTTTCTATCTCACTTTGTGTTTGTTCTGTGATAATATCTATATCAATTGAAAACCGTTTTGGTTCTTTGGTTGCTAATAATAATGCTGTGCCTCCTTTAAAAATAAACTCTAATCCGTTCAACTTTAATTGTTCTAGAAAGGCCAATGCATATATGACTTTTTCTATCAATTTAGGATCAAATTTCTTTTTTCCTAAATTTTTTTTGACTTCATAAATCCAATCTGGATGGTATGTTGTTGGCTCTATCATTATTAATTAAATTTTGGCAAATTATTCAAATTTTGCCAAAGTTAAATTGGTTAAATTTTCAACTTCGTTTTCTCTATTACGCCTATATGCATAACGCTTCATTTTATTTTTATTTACTTCATATTTCTCAAACATATTGAGATAAATAGATTTAATTTCTCCTTGTTGTGCTGCGTATAATTTAGTATCAATAGTCATATCTACCAATAATTTCTCTAGGGTAGGCACCGTTATTTTGTCAATTTCTTGAAGTGGTGCCTCAGATATTAAATGCTTTAAAATAATGACATCTTCACTATTGCTAATATACAAATTGAATGTTTCTGCATCAGGCTCAATATATACTTGCTTTCCTTGTTCTTTTAAAGCATGAAACACAGATTCTGTAACATCTTTATCTAATTCTAAAATAGTATAGAATTTAAATGGTTGATGCCTCATAAATTCATTTAACCATTTCGTATCCCAAATACAAAAATCTGTAAATGGGTAGTCTTTTTTAACTTTATTGTATAAACGCTTTAAATTGTTATCTATAATTGGAGTATATGATTTTTTCTCTTTTAGAGCATATATACCTCTTGCCGGATTTTTAATAACTCCTTCCTTTTTTAATCGTGATAAATAAACGTTAATAGTACTTTGTTTTAGTTCGGGAAAATCTAATACAATACATTTAACCAACTTATCTTTTGAAATGGTTGATTGTTCATTAAAATATGATTGTATTTTACTCTCTAAAGCGTTAAACAAGGTATGGGTCTGTTTTATTAAACTTTGGCAAATTACATAATATTTGCCAAAGCTTAATCGTTTTTAATGTAATTATTTTCTTTTATCAGTACATTCCTTATCAAAAGCAATCAAATTAAACAACTCCCGCATCCTAGACCGCACACGATTACCATAGCGTTCTTCCAATTCCTGAGCATTAAGGTTAGTTGTAGCATGCGTTTTTATATGACACTCTAAAAACAAATCATGCCTTGAGAGTATAATTTCTCCCATAACATTGCAGTCTTTACCATAATGACGTCCTATAGGCTCTACTCCTAAATCATCAAAACAAAAATAGTGTCCATTACCATAATCCTCTAAGGTTTTATAACCTACATGGTTAAAACCAAAGACTACGTTTCTTGCTGGAATAATTTTATAAGATTTTTGGTGTGGTACTATGTGCCTCAATAATTTCATTAAACTGGTTTTACCACAGCCTACTGGACCAGAAAGCAAAATACCTTTGTTTACATCAATGCCAAACTTTTTGCAGTTTTCTTCATCTCCAATAAAATAGTTGCATAGCTTAAATAAGGTATCTCGATCTTCTTCAAATATTTTAAATGTTTTGCCAAAGAGCAGCTTCCCTTTGGCATTGAGATAAACAAGCATCTTATCAAAATCGTAAATAAGCTCGCTTCCTTTTAATTCGCCTAAACTATACTGCTTATTTCCCTCTTGGATAATATGTGGTTGGGGCTTACTCATAAGGGTTCGTTGTAATTTTTATCTGAACTGGTCTTTAAGTTGTCTCTATATGGCACAGTTGAATTCTGTTTGTTATTAGTTTCAAAATTCTTAGAATTTAAATTTTCTAAATTTTTCTGTTTATTAATGTTTTCTTTGTTTTTTATAGTTTGTATATGTTTGTTTATAGATACCAGCGCTTGTCCATTGCTTGTCTCGATATTGGTACGACTTAAGTACAGAGCTTGTCCACTACTTTTCCCAAAATCGAACATCTTAACTCGACTTCCTTTAAATGGATTATGCGAGGGTGTGTAAAGAATGTAACTCCAATGACTTAATTCCTTAATACTGCGATGGTAAGTTGTTTTAGAACCTATCTTAGAAAAAGACATGACTTCGTCTCGATTGATGTAAAACTCGTCCTTAAAAAAATTAGCATTCCAAAATTGAAACAAGGCTACATAAAGACTTATATGAGTAGGATTTAGCCGTGTATCTATAGAAAATTGCAGAAAGACACCGTTTAGGTGCTTGATATAATTTATATCTTTCAAAACAAATTAATACTTGTTATGAATTCTATTCTTTTCAAGAACTTGCATAATTTCCTGATAATCATAGTACAGCACCCCACCAACTTTTGTATATGGTAGTGTGCCATTGATTCTTAAGTTTTGTAATGTACCTGGTGAAATACCTAAAAGTTCTCGAACTTCAGGAGATTTTAACCATTTTTTATTTACCTGCCCAGATTGATTATTTAATAATTGTTTGATATCATCGAGTAATTCCATTTTGAATTCCCTAAGATCTTCAGTAGTAATAATTGTTGCTGCCATATTTGTAAAATTGTTTTAGAAAACAAAACCGTCTGCTATCAGAAAAAAGATATTTAGACGGCTTTGAATTGATTTGACTTTCGTTTTACAAAATTGGGAAAGAATGATGTGTATTTTTCACAAGGCTATCACAACTTGCGAAAGATTTTTATTTTTAATAAACCTCATTATTTCTAACAAATATTTATCTACTTCATTAAAGAAAAAAGGGAATTAAGGTTAAATCAATTGAATAAGCCCAACTCACAAGTTGTGTTTAACTTGTGATAATCTTAATCATCCACCTCTTCCATTCTTTGGATAAGTTTTGTTTTTAATAGATCTATAAATTTAGTCCGATTGGTTTTACGGGATCGAATTTCGAGAAATTTTCTATAATAGTTACCCAAATCTAAATTGAAAACCTTTTCAAACAACAAAGCCATATGCTTAATTTTCTTTTCCTCAATAGCCCCAGATGCTTGTAATGCATATATTAATTCTATCAAATCAATTTTATTGACGCACCACTCTATTTGATTATTTGGTAAAAACGAAGTACTATCATTCTTAATAGAGAGCTTGTTTAATTTACTTTTCATGTAAATAATTGATTTATTATAAGCATCAAACTGAGCTAAAAGAAAATCTTTTGGAGTGTTAAATTCCATATCTTCAATAAAATTGGAAGAATATGAAATCGGAAATTTTTCATCACTTTTTCTTGTAAAATAATATTCATCAAAATGCATACTATTTGATTCTACATATCTACAAAAATCAATATTACTTAGAAAAAATTGATTGTACTTTTTAAGTCTTTCTTTAATAAACTCTTTTTGAAATTGTAATGTGCCATTTGAAATGAATGTCTCTAAACTATAAACCTCTTTATTATATATTAGTCTGGATAGTGGTATTTGCTTTATTTCTTTGAAGAAATAAATTTCTTCTGTAGCAGTTTTAAAATTGATTTTCACAATATACTTTCTATAAACCTGAAGTAGTTTTCTACATGCAATAATACTTTGATGTTTTTGCTCTATAATTGATATGCTAGATGAATCAATTTTGTCTAACTCAATTAAAAGAGTTTCAGATAATAATTTTAAATTCATATCTTCCCATTTAGTCGACTAATGCAACTGTAAATGGAAATGTTTCCCAAAAAATGATTAACTATTTTTTACAAAAAATTCCCATAACTGTAGCGTAAATGCTAGATGTAGAATCTAACAACAACGCAGTTGTATTTCATAGTAAGAATTTGGAGGGATCAATAACTTATTTATAAATAAACGACGTATTAAAAACGATTAAAAAGAGACATATTTACATGCTATAAATAATGCAAATTTTCTTCGTATTAGTTTATATTTATCATTGTAAGGCAAAAATATTAATTTAACTTTTAAATTTCATATTTTCATATTTTCATATTTTCTTATTTTATATACACCTGGTTTTAACTTTAATTTCAATTTGTTTGTAGTACATATTCTTTTTTCGTTTCCTTGTTCTGATATTTCAAAAACACTAAACTTCCCTTTACTCCATCTATCTAATCTAATATGCATGACATGTTTTTTATCAGAATTAAGTTCAGTAACCAGTTTTTTATCTTTATTATTTGTTTGGGAAATCTTCTGATGATAACAGACATCAGGTTGTATATGGAGTTCCATTTCCATTTCTTTAATATATAATTTGAAGCTACCACTTCCTCCATAACTTACTAAAGGAGATGTACCATATCCAAAAATTTCTTCCACATTTTTAGAAGGCTTTAAATATATGTTTTTAGAAACATTATTAGAATATAAATAGGATACTTCATCACTATATAGACTATTATTATTTTTAAAAGAATAGCTATATTTTTTGGATTGAAAATCAACAGGAGATTCATTTTGGAAAGGCTCTAAAATAGGTGTATTTTGAAATACTTTTGACGCTACCACAAATCCTGCAATTTTAGCTGGCGTACATTTTAAATTTAAAATATGAGAACCACTATTGTATTGCGCATAATCTGTCATACTATAATGCCACATAGCAGCTGCTTGAACCCCTAGCGAACGATGAAAATTAGCTAAAGCAGGATATATATATGAGCTTTGATTATAAAAACTCTCAAACTCATAAACAACTTTTGCTTTTTTACTAAACTGCTCACTTAAGACCCAGCCATACCATGATAATTCATTATACCCTTTTTGAAACCAATCTGTAAAATCATAATTGGTAAGATCACCTTTGAAACTATACGGGTTTACACCATCACCTAATTTAGCGGCTACGCTTTGACCTGGATAAGTACAGAATGCCACTACTTCTACTTTGGATTCTGCTACTGCCGAAAAGATATCTTGATGACCATTTCGAAACTTATGCCAATTCAAACCCCATACAATTGGTACAATGGAACCTGCATTTCTTATAGTATCATAAATACCATTAATATAATTCAAAACTCTTTGCTTTCTGAAGACAAAATAGTTTTTTTCAATATCAGTAAGTCCTTTGTCAATCAACCAAAGTTGATATTTTTGGTATTCTTCTGAATACAAAGCTAAATTTTGATAATTTAAAAAAACAGGTTCGTTCATTATTTCCCACGTAACAATATTTTTATCAGACTTATATAAAGTATTGTTATAAGGATTAACTCGATTAAGCAGTTTATGAATATATTTTTTGCTTGCAGTTAAATAATCTCCATCAAACATTCTTAAAGCTTTGTGATAACTATTCCTCTCTTCTCTAGTTTTTCCTTTAGCCTTTGCAATTTGATATGATTTCTCCATAAAAGACTCTTTCACTTCACTACTCCCCATATAATTAAAAAAAGCATAACAAATATAAATACCATGTTTAGGAGCCTCTGCAGTCAAATAATCTAGTAAATCTAAATAAATAGTTTCTACCAAATCACCCCTAACATCTGTAAAATCACCTGGAGTAAGGTGTACACGAATATAATTAACGCCCAACAATTGAAGTTCATCTAAACTTTTTTCAGTCATATTTTTCCAAACTTCTGCATCTTTAGGAATACCAGCCTTTTTCATTCTTGAATTAAATTCCCAAGACAACATAGGTTGTAAATTTACTCCCCATAGGGCTAATTCATTACCGTTAGGTTGATACAAACGCCCGTTTTTGACATAAGTGAATTTTTCTTGTGCGATAAGAAAACTAGAAGTCATAAAAACTAAAAAAAATAGAAACCTCATTATATATAAATGATTTTTAATTACAAAAGGTACAATACAAAAAACCCCAGAAAAATTCTGGAGTCTCTTTAAATTTATTCAAATTAAAATTTTGTATTAACAAATCAAAAACATAAAACTAGTAATTTAATATTTTAATCTATTTGACACAAAACTATATGAAGTATTCTGTTAGTAATTCTTTCAATCAAAACTAAATTATTGAAAGAAACCTAAGAGTTAGAGTATTATACAATGACAGATACTTCATTAAAATTTACTTTTTAATGATTTTTGATAACACAGTAGTTGTTGATCCAATAAGTTTAACTACATACACACCTTTTTCTAAATTACTTACATCAACAGATCTACTATTTAACTGAGCCTTCATAACAGACTGCCCTAGTAAATTAAACACTTCCACTTTTGTAAAATCTGAAGATGAGATATTAAGTATATTATTTACTGGATTTGGATAAATTTTAACTACATCTTCAACTTTATCATCAACACCTAAAGATGCTGCGCCGTGGAAATCAAAAACTTGTACTACACGATTAGAAATGTTAGAAGAACCCATTCCATGAAGCACCTCCATACCTGCAGAATAACTAGCACTATTATGGAATGCCGAACCCACATTAAGACCAGTAAAATCCCATGTAGCAACATTTGTACCTGTAGTAATATTATTAAGTACTAAGGTTCCTGTCCAAGAAGTTTCATCAACTCCTTTTATTAGTGATACTTCCATCCAAAGTACATCGGTTGAAGCATCATCATCCAAACCAATAGCAGGATCTTCAAAACCTACACCATCACTATTTGAAAAAGACCCTCCATTTGTCCAATAATTAAAACGATAAGCATCGTTCGCCCAATTTCCGCGTGAAAACCTGAATGATACATAATTAGAAATTGTGGCGTCGTGAAATTTAATTGCTAACAAATCTGCATTGCCTAAGGTTGGATTAGCACGGTCAAAACTAAACTTCACACCAGCAGTATAAGCAACAGAAGATGAAGGAATAGTCATGCTATATATAGCATCATTCCATGATATAGCATCAGAAATTGTAGCTGTACCAGGTGTTGTGGTACTGACTAAAAAACCATCTGGAGCAGTCCAAGAAGTACCAGCAGTAGGAGATTGGATATTAAGTTCTCCATTATTGTATCCTTCAGAAGAAGTGAACTCTACTGCATTGC
Source organism: Jejuia sp. G7-7 (assembly GCF_055808955.1). NCBI lineage: Bacteria > Pseudomonadati > Bacteroidota > Flavobacteriia > Flavobacteriales > Flavobacteriaceae > Jejuia > Jejuia sp. G7-7. The sequence continues at coordinate 257,152 of NZ_JBVVSZ010000001.1, read as the reverse complement.
TCGATAACGTTTGAGCAGATAAAGTTAAAATACTTGACAATAGCAAGGTAATAAAAAAGTAGTTTTTTGTTTTCATAATAATAGTTTTATTTAAAAAATTAATTAATATTTATTCCTTTAAATTTAACTATTAACCTTTGCATCCCTTTTCAATTTCTTGCCATTAAACAACCCATAATCTCGGTTCTCAACAAAAATAATTTATTAAAAGAACAAGCATAGTCCATAGGAAAACAAGATGTTTTTAATGCTAATACTACCCTAACAAGGCTATTAACATTTGTTTTAAATCAATAAATTGTAAATAATTACAAATTCTTGCCAAATATCTGATTATAATAAAATTCTGTAGAATTAAAAAACACCTATAATTGAAGAAATCAGTACTAAAAATAACGATTAAAAAATTTGTGAATTCTTGCCAATTAAGAATATGATAAATCATTTTAATTAAATACTAACTAGAAACTCCCAAATAGCAGTAACCCCAAACCATGTAAGAATGATTCCTATGATCCATTTCCATAATTCTGGCCATGTAGCTAAACCCACCCATGGCCCTTTTACATCAGTCAACGTAAAAACTGTTAAGTTTTTAAGATCCTTTTTAGCTTTTGGTTTTTCAAACTGACTTAGTAAGATAGTTACTAGTACTACAGTTAAAAACCCAAATATTCCTCTGCTTAAAAAATTTATTTCTGGAAAAAAATATATAAACAAATCCCCATTATAATACCTAATAAAGCACCTACAAAAGCCGCCCAGGAAGTTATTCGGGTACTAAATACACCCAACAAATAAAGAGAAATCATAACAGCAAATGGAATTGATATTAAATCCTGTATTAACCTAGTAACTGTTTCTTCTTTTGCAGCAAGAGGAATTAAAAAGAAAGCAATTACTAATACAATCAATTGAACTAATCTAACAAAACGCTTAATCGTTTTACCACTAGCTTTAGGTTTAATAAAACGTAAAAATACATCTTGCGTAATTAAGGTTCCAGATGAAGTTAACAATCCATCAATCGTTGAAACCAAAGATGCAATCAGGCCAGCAATTAATAAACCACGAATACCAACAGGAAAATAGTCCAGTATCGCATGTAAATATGTTATATCAGCAGAAAGTTCAGGTTGTAATTTAGCCATTGATATACCTATTGCATATGCAAAAAAACGTAAAAACATGTCCTATACCTGTGAATAAAATAGCTTTTTGTGCGTGCATTTCGTCTTTAGCTGCTAACAAACGTTGCACCATAGCAAAATTACATGAAATCCAAGCCGTACCTGCTAAAGAACCCCAAATTATCCCCCAAGGCATTGCATACCATTTATCTGATTCGAATGAAAAATCAAAAGGCAGCATCGTACTTGCCATTGGGTTTCCATTTTTACTAATTGTTTCAATATTAATAAACTCAATAATTCCACCAACTTTAACTATACACATAATACCTACAGTCATTAATGTTACTGTAATAAATACAGCTTGATAAATATTAATAGCTAGAACAGCTTTCATACCCCCTATTATAACATAAACCCCTACAATTACCATAATAGAGAAACTTGATAGCAATAAATTCCAATCAAAAATAGTTTGTAATATAAGTCCTCCTAAATAAATTGATGTTCCTAATATAATTATATTATATACGGTCATTAACCCTGAAAAAAGGGCTCTACTAAATACATTAAATCTTTTTCAAGAAGCTCAGGTGTAGTAATAATCTTTGTCCTCCAATAAATCGGAATTAAAAACATCGCAGTTAATGGGGCAGATACAAGAATATTTAATGCATTAGGCTGTATAGCCAAACCCCAAACAAATCCAACACCAGCTACCCCCATAATCCCCGTATCAATAGACATGGCTATTAAAGTAAGTCCTGTTTTAAACCAATTTAAACTCCGGCCACCTGTTAAATAGTTTTGCGAATTATCTTTTCTATACTTTCTACTTACAAAAAAACCAACAAATAAAATTACAGCAAAATAAAGCTGTACAACAAGCATATCATATTTAATTCCATTCATCTTATGTCTATAAAGTAAATTTAAACTCCAAACTATATTTGAGGATTAAATTTCTATACCTAAGTAACGAAATCAAACTAAATATTACAAATCTGAAGGGTTTTCACCAATATACTTTTTAATTGTGCTACTAAGATGGGAACTTGAAGAAAACCCAGTAATAAAAGCGATTTCTGACAAACTTTTAGAATCAGATGATGTAGTAATATATTCTACTGCTTTATTTATTTTTACCTGCAATATATATTTATGTACTGAGACTCCTTTATGCTTTTTAACAAATCTAGACAAACTACGCTCACTCATAAATAAGCTTTGAGCTAAATCTTTGATTTTTATATTTGAAATTAAATTATCATAAATATAACTATCAACTAGTTTTAATTGATTCTGTTTTACATCTAATTCTGGAGCATAATACTTTAAATGCCTTATATTCCAAACGTTACGAGATATCTCAATAATTAAATCAAATATTTTATTTTTTATCTTAGTAATATAACCTGGCATCTCATAAAATGCCTCCATAAATATACTCTCGAATAATCGTTTTATTTCATCATTATCTTTTGATACATGAATGACATCTTGTTCTAATAACTTTCTTATAACAGTATTTTCTTTCTTATAATATTTTCCAAAAAGTCTTTCTCTATCACTTTCGTCGTAAGAAAACCGGAAAGCATACTCTACCATAGGGTTCTCTTTTGATGAACGTTGCCAATGAATTTGACCTGGTGGATTTAAAAATGCGTCTCCCTTCTTGACTTTATATATAATGTATTCATCCTTATCAATAACGCTCGACTTAAGTCGGTATTCCTTTAATAAAGGTTTATTACTACTTTTTACTAATGCAGGTAATTGAACCATGTTGTCTATAAGCAAATCTTCTTTTAAAAACCCAACCTCTCCTTCTCCTTCAGCTATGTAATGAAATTCCATGTTTTCATGACCGTGTGGAACGAATTCTTCTCCTGATCCAAAACGATATATATGTAAGAAATCTATAGAAATATCAACACCAGGCCTTTGAGTATTTATATCTATAGCTTTAAGCTTCTCACTTCCTTTTAAAAATTTTTCCATATAATTTGTTCTTTATTAAAACACAAAAAATTATATATTCTCTTTATAATAAAACATCAAATATTTGATTTACAAATCAAAACTAGAAACAAACACGTTCAATCTTAAATAATCTATATTAAAATATCAAAGTAAAACATTTAAAAAACGTCTTTAGAATATGTACTCTTTGGGCATTTAATAATTTCTAATTAATAATAAACCTCTAAAATTTTTGCTTTGTTAGACAGAAGTAAAACATCATTTATTGAAGCGGGTAACAATAATGTTTCTCCATAATTCAGATTATAACTTTTGCCATTTGAAGCAATAGCCAAACTACCTTCTACACAGATATAAATAATAAAAGAGTCTATTCTTCTGTAATCCTTTTTAATAGTATCACCAATATCTATAATGTTTGTTTTAAAAAACTGAGAATGAACCAGTTTATTTGACTTATTTTTTACCAAGCTATATGACGTTTTATAATTATCATACACATTATAATCAATAACATCTATAGCTAAATCATTATGCAACTCTCTTTTAGAACCTGTTTTACTATCTACTCTGTCATAATCATAGATGCGATAAGTTACATCAGATGTTTGTTGAATCTCAGCTAATAACACTCCAGCTCCAATAGCATGAACACGTCCAGTTGGTATATAAAAAGTATCTCCTTTATCTACCTTTTCATGATGCATCACATTTAAAACTGTACTATCCTCTAAATGTTTTTTATAATCAATTTTATTAATTTCCTCATCAAAACCTACAATTAATTCAGCATCTTTATCTGCCTGAATAACATACCACATTTCATTTTTACCAAAAGAATTATGTCTTTCTTTAGCTATTTTATTACTAGGATGTACCTGAATAGATAATGGCGTATTAGCATCAATAAATTTTATTAGTAAAGGAAAATCCTCTCCAAATTTTTCATATACATTATCTCCAACAAACCTTCCTTTGAATTTTTTAATTAATTCTTTTAAAGTCAATCCCTTTAAATCACCATTTTTAACTACTGTTTCATCGCCAGATACATTAGATATCTCCCAAGATTCACCTATAGAATCTTCATTATATCTTTTGCCTAACTCTGTTCTTAATTTTTCGCCACCCCAAATCCTATACTTAAAAAGTGGTATAAATTTTAATGGGTATAGTTGACTATCCATATATCTATTTAAATTTTCTTTAACTGTACACTTAACGATTAATTATTTCAAACAGGCTTATAAATAAACAAAGTTTGTTACTCTATCCATAGTGTTAATGAGTTATTATCAAATTATTTAATGATAATAACTCATACAAGGTTTTTCATGCTTTAATTAAAAAAGAAACCTTATCAAAGCTTTTTATCTAACAAAACAATTTATTCCCATAGAATAACCATTGTTTCATCGGAATGAATGAAAATGTCTTTTTTTGATTCAATTTTTCCAGACATATTTGAAAATAAAAGCTTTGGTTTTAGCTTTTTGTCTTTCAGCACTAAACAGACTGTTTGATTTTCAGTAGATTTATTTACCACTATACTAATGTATTTATCATCAGAAATTAATGTTTTCATTAACATTTTAGGTGAATGGTTTTTAAATTTAACAGGTTCCAAATCAAAAGAAATTTCTTTTCTTAACCAATTTACCATAGGCAAATAATCGTCTACTATTCTACTTCCTAAACCAATAAGAGATGGTACCCAAACAACTTCTCCTTTTCCGAATTTATTTCTTGAAGCAATTACTTTATCTTTATTCCTACTTATAGACTCTCCATTATTTTCTAAAATAGTTCCTTGCCAGAGATGGGCTTTTATATTCTCTTCCTCTAGCTTTACATTAAAAATATCATCAATAGCTTTAAACTCGTTAATATTTCCTCCAAATAAATTCTCCCATGGAAAATCTATTTTCATAATACTTTGTAAGTTTTCATCATAAAATCCGGTAAGTCCATCTACTATTAACTTTCCTCCTTTTGAAACAAAATACTCCAAATCTTTAACCCTTTTGGTAGGTAATAATATTTGATTTGATAAAATAATTGTTTCATTAGAAAAATCACTTTTTTGAAAATTAAACTCATTTAATGACTTGAAATTCGCACTAATTCCTAGTTCACTAAGTGCTTCAAAATAACCCAATGCAGATTTAATTACTGCTCCAGAATTTCTTCCTTCATAACTAGGTATAGATGGCGTTGATATTATTGATTCTGCCCACAGAGATTCATGTGTATAAACAATACTAATATTAGAATTAGCCTTTTTGCGTTCTTGAATAAAGTTGCATTTTCATTTATTGTTTTTGCCACGTTTCCAGATGCTAATAAGCGGTCTGAGGGTTTATTTTGAAAATCGAGCATTGCCCATTCTCCTGATTCTAAACCTGAAGATCTTGCATTTAATGACCAAAATATAGCCCCTTTAGCTTCTGCACCGACTGTAACCCATAACCATTGTGTAATTTCTTTTGAAGTAGGACAAAAAGGAGTACGCCCACTATGTATATTATTACCTCCTTGTATCTCTGTCATTATCCATGGTAAATCACCTGATCCAGAATATATAATTTCACTATTAGCTGACATTGCCAAAGCATATTTATCTCTAGTAAAATAGCTAAAATGCCAACTTGGATGCGCCGATCCCCCTAAACTGTTTAAAAATTTCCTCCATGCAGGAAAATCATATTCTGCAATATTGCTAAAAATATCATGATTATTTACATGCAAATGATGTTCTGTATCATACTTCTTTATCTCTGTGGCTATCCAATTAAGAAACCATGTATTATAATACATTAAAAATTCCTGATCACTTAAACTCATAAGTACAGGGTAACCGTTTTCAGAATAATCTTCAATAGGATTTTCTTTTAACCACTCTTTATACTTTTTCTTAGCATAGGGATTATCTGGTATAGAATATGCTCCTGGTTCATTAATGAGCACCCAACCATACAAACTACTAAATTTCTTAAAATGAACTACAAGATGTTCTATGAAATCAGCAATTCTTTCTTCATGTTCATCATCCCAAGGAAATTTAAACCCTCCAATATCCGCATTCTTAGTTTTAGGGAAAATTGTTGCTAATATTTTAACATCATATTTATCTGCAGCTACAAAAGCTTTATCAAACAAAGAAAAATCCCAAGTCCCATCTGCTTTTTTCATATAAGATTCAAACATTCTTATACGGCATAATGGCATGTTGTTCTCCTTAAGTGTTTTAAACCATAAATCAATTTCTTCTTCTGTTTGACCAGGCTCAATAAATACTTGAGCACCAATAAGAGGAACGCTTTCTTTATCTATTTGCGAATAAATATTTCCAATTGTAAGATTAAATAAAAGAAAAAGGTAAAAGCATTTACTAAAACCCTTAATTAAATATATATACAACAGATTTTTCATGTTTATTTCAAATGATATTATAAAAATTAATTGGCAAAAACAATAACGTTTCAATTATTTAACAAAATGAAACACCATAACTTTAGTTATACTTTACTACTATTTAAAGGCAAGAATTTACATTAGATAATTTAGATTACTACAATCCAATTCTTACATACCCTCTTTAGATAAGAGTGCATCAGTATTTATCTTAACCTGAGTGGTAACTAAATTGTCATTAAACTCATATCTAGTGGTATTTGTGATTGTAACAGGTAGTGAATAATTAGTACTTCTATTATCCTTTAGAAATTCTAAATCAACTTCTAACAAGAAAGTTACATCTCTCTGACCACTCAATGAATTTACAGAATTAGGCAGGTCATACGCACTTGAAGGGAGTAGTGTGGTACTGTCTAGCGCGTCAACACCTACTTCTACTGAAACAGAATATGGATCTAAGCTTATCAAGCCTGAGCGATAAATACCTAAAAATATTTCTACTGTATTATTTTCGATATTAATTTTATAATTATTGTTTGTTAAACTAGCCAATCCATCATTGGGTACAACATAAGGATTATAATTAGCTTGAGGCATATATATTTTAGCAAAACCATATTCCTTATCAGCATCAGATTCCTCACAAGATGACAATAAAAAGAATGCCGTTAAGAGGAGTAAGTATTTAATATTTTTCATGTCTTATATTTTTTTCAATTCTAAAATTAAAATATTTTTTATTATTCGGTTTTACCAACCAGGATTTTGAGTAATTACTCCTCCATCGCTTTTTACAATTTCTTCTTCTGGTATAGGATAAAGATTCATCTTTGGAGCCAAGAAAACTCTTTTAGATACTTCAAAAATTTCATAATTAAAGCCTCCTAATCCATTTTCAATATTTCTCACGCCATATATAGGTTGATTTAGAATATCCCCAGCATCTTTCCATCTTTTTAAATCCCAATAGCGATGGTCTTCAAAAGCCAATTCAATGCGCCTTTCTTGTTTTATAGCTGCTCTAAAACTTGCTTTATCCATAACTGTAACAGCAGGCATTCCTACACCTGATCTGCTTCTTATCATATTTAAAGCCTCTCTTGCAGTCATACTAAAACCATGACTATCATCTGGTCCATAAGCTTCATTCATTGCTTCAGCAAAATTTAAAAGAATTTCACCATAACGAAATAATATCCAACTTCTAATTTGACTAGCATCATTACTAAGATTCAAATTAGGATTCAAAAACTTTTTCAAATAATATCCTGTTGTGGATGCATTTAGATTTTCAGGGTCATCAACACCTCCTCTGTAAATAGACAACGTTCTACCATTCCAAGAATCTCCATTTTTTAAAATAGTAGCATAAAAACGAGGATCTAAATTCTCATAAGGGTCAGTTGTAATTGAACCTTTATGCTCATAAGCGTCAACTAAATTTTGGGAAGGAACAATTCCTGATTCTCCTCCTTGTGTTCCAATAGGGTAATTTCTTCTTTCTAAATCATTGTTTTGACCTAAACGAAATGTCCAAATACTTTCAGGACTTATGTTTGTTGTATTAGTAATAAACAAACCTTGATAATTATTATGTAAACTATATATTCCTAAATCAATAACATCATGAGCGGCTTCTGCAGCATCTTCCCATTTCTGAAGAGAGTTTGAAGGGTTAAACAATGGACTCGCAGCATATAGTAATGCTCTTGACTTAACTGATAGCGCAGCACCCTTTGTAATTCTTCCTGATCTTGAGTCTAAACCATCAGCTGACCAATCTACTGTCAATCCATCAGACACTTCATCAATTAAAGATACTATCTCAGCAATTACGGCCTCAAAATCTTCTCTAGGAACATCTAATTCATCTCCTGTTAAATCAATATTATCTATCAATGGAACACCTCCATATCTCTTTGCTAATTCTAAATAATAATAAGCTTTCAACGCACTTGCTTCTAATCTAAAAAGTTCAACATCACGAACATCTTGATTATAAGCATCTATTCCAGAAGCATCTAACGTATCTCTTCCTCTTGCCAGTATTTCACGATAATTCTCTGATTCTTTTAAATAAAAATTAATGTTATAAACACCATTATAATTTCTATTATATTGATTATCTGGATTATAGAACTGATTCCAGCTTCCATCATTAAATCGTTGGGTTGCCGAAACAGCAGAAACTAATTCTGCTTCATCTGTAACAGCTGCCAATAAGTTACCATCTATTGCTGAAAACCCATTTGGAATATTAGAATACATACTGTATCCAAAATCTATCATTTGGTTATACCTAGTTTCAAGTGTCTCGTCCGTAAGAAGTAAATCATATCTTGATTCATTATCACATCCCAAGAATGTTAAAGAAATCGTGAATAAGAATACTAAGCTTTTGTATAATTTTTTCATGTTATTTTTTTAAAATGTTACTGCTAATTCAAAATTATAAGACTTCATAGCTGGGTAGCCAGATAATGCAGCGGGATCTATATCAAGTTCTCTTTTTAATTTACTGAAATTAAAAAGATTAACGCCTATTAATGATAATCTTATATTTGAAGCTCCAATTCCTTCAGAAATACTGGAATTAAAAGTATAACCTACTTCTAAATTTCTAAGTCTAAAATAATCTGCATCCTTAATCCAAAGTGTTGAATTACGATAATTATTGTTATTATCATCTAAGGACAGTCTAGGATAAGTAGCTGAAGCTCTTGTGTCAATACCTTGAGAAGGATAGTATGCCCAACGGTTTTCTGCTATACCGAATACATTTCCATTATCTCTAAAGGCTAAATTTTGTATTGGAGCATTCAATAAATTAATTTCACTTCCTTGAGTTCCTTCAAATAACATAAAAAAGTCAAACCCCTTATAGTTCATTCCAAATGATAATGAATACATTAAATTGGGGATTCCTGAACTTCCTATTACAGTTTGATCCAAATTATCTATAACTGCATCTCCATTTAAATCTTTATATTTAACATCTCCAGCTTGTATTTCTCCAAATGTTGGTTGAGCAAAATTCTGCTTCAAGCTGCCATCACTTTCAAAATCATTAATACTATAAAAACCTTCGGCTTCATATCCTAATACAGATCCTATTGAGTTTCCAGTTATTGCAGCATTAGGTACTGTTACAATTTCTGCCATATAATCAATTTTATTCTCATTGAAAGAAGTAGAAGATTGGACAAAATAGTTAAAATCCCCAATATTATCTTTCCACGTAGCTTGAAACTCAGCCCCTTTATTTGTAACTCTTCCTATATTTTCATATGCAAGATTGTTAACTCCTGAACTAGCAGGAATAGAAAAATCTTGAGATAATATATCAGAGCGTTTTTCTAAAAACAAATCAACACTTAATGACAATTTACCTAATAACTGAGCATCAACCCCTAAATCATATTTCATGCTTTTTTCTCCAAAAATTGATTTATTTTCAAGGTTGGTTAAAATTAATCCACTCCTGTAAGATGGCTCTCCATTTCCTAAATTTATCCCCCCTGATAACCATAATAATTTCTCCATAAAAAACGTTGTTCTCTTAGAGGATCCCATCCATTTTTACCAACGGAACCTCTTACTTTTAAATAATTTAACGATTTATAATTCTTTAAAAAAGACTCATTAGACACTACCCATCCTAAGCCCAAAGCGGGGTAAAAACCCCATTTATTACCAGGAGCATAGTTATCAGATTTACTAGCTGCAAAAGTAAATTTTGCAATAAATCTATCATCATAAGAATAATCAGCTCCTCCACTAATATTTGTGAAGTTGTATTTAATTTGTCTACCTGCATTACCATTAGTAGAAAAATCCGTATTGTACTGATTGAATAAAATATTTGCAGATGTAGATATCACATGACGATTAAATGTGTTATCATAACCTATTGTACCTGTATAATGTTGCCAGTTCCATTGATTTTCTCCATCATTTTCCGAACGAAAATATGGAGTATCATCATCTGTTGTTTGTTGTACACCATTTAGGATTCTTGCATAGTTTCTTGTATTTCCTGCACCATCCCTAGTCCAACTACTTAATGATAAAGCTTGAGAAATATACAATCCTTTAGTCAGAAAGTCCAAGCGCTCTTTTAATTGAAAGTTAGCCTGTAAAGTTCTATCATGAGTAGATATTCTACCAAGAGCATTTATAGAAGCTACTGGGTTATTGTTATATATTGGAGTACCTGTCCAACTTCCATCTTCATTCCTTACTGGATAAACTAAACTTGGATATTTAGATATTTCGTTAAACAAATTTTGCGAAGACCTGTTTGGATAGACACGTTCTTCTATTCTTCCTCCTATATCAACTTTTGCCTCTATAAAATTGAGCAAATTTACATCTAAATTTGCTCTAATATTATATCTTTTTATACCAGCGTTTGCTAAAGTATCATTTGTTGTTACATTATATAAACCTCTTTGTTCTACATATCCTGCATTAACAAAATAACGAGCTGTTTTGTCACCTCCTCTTAAAGATACATCAGCGTCAACAAAAGTAGTGTTATCTCTTAAAACTTCATCAAACCAATCAACATTAGGTAAAGACTCAGCATCAGCTTCTGAATAAAATGGTGTCCAAACATTTCCATTATCATTACTTCTTGCCTCGTTATATAGCTGAGTATATCTCTCAGTACCTAGTGGCTTATTTAAATCAACAGGAGTTTGTAGACCTCCTCTTGCATTTATCTTTATCGTTGGCTTTCCAATTTGCCCTCTTTTTGTTGTCACCCAAATAATCCCATTTGCTCCTCTTAATCCAAAAGGTGCAAGAGAGGCTGCATCTTTTAGAATTTCTATATTTTCAATTTCCGAAGACGACATATATTGAAAAAAGCTATTATCCGTTTGAAAACCATCGACAAAAACAGGTAAATCATTATTATTATATGTAGATAAACCTCGAACATTTAAAAATGCTGCATCATAACCTGGCTCCCCATTTGATTGCAAAACATATAACCCTGAAATACGTCCAAATAACATATTATTAATATTTGCTGAAGGTAAAGAAATCTCATCGCCAGAAACTAAAGCTTTCTGTGATACTGAAAGTTCTTTTTTTATTTTCATGGAGGTTCCTGCTATACCATTTTTAACAATCTCAGGTTTTACTTTGACGATAGTAGTTAAGGAATCAATATCATTTTGCCCTAAAAGTGTTATAGTATTGCTCAAAAGCAGGAACAAAAAAACAACACTTATTCTAAGTACTCTATTTTTACAGTTTATCATTTTAGTTGTCTAGTTTTATTTTAAATTGACTTTTAATATCCTGGATTTTGAACTATGACACCCTTATTTATTTCATTTAAATCAAAAGGTGAAAGGCTCATTTTTTCATCCCAAGCATAATTAGCTACGAAAGAAGCCTTTCTAGTATATTGATCAAACTCTTCAGGTTTTAAAGGATTCCAAGTTACATTAGAAGGCTTGGTAAATTCAAATCTATATGCATTACCTCCTACCATTCTTGCTCCATCTTTCCAATGTCTAGCATGAGGATAATGTTGGTTTTCAGAATAAAATTCTACCGCCCATTCTCTTTTAATACTTTCTCTTAAGGTATTTTGATCTGTTGCTGTTTCAAGAGGGATTCCTCCTCTATCTCGAACAATATTTAAATAATTTAATGCATCAGTAGACTCACCTAATTCATTATAAGCTTCGGCAATATTTAAATAAAACTCTGGCATACGATAAATAGGAAATTCAAACCACTCTCTACTACCAGCTTCATACCAATATTTAACGTTTTTTGCTACACCATCTTGGAATTTCCATTCTAACCTCCAGTTTTGAAATACATCATACCTTTCATTTCCTGTATTATTTTTGGGATTTAAACCATAGAAAAATAAAGAAGCTTTTGCACGTGGTTCAAGTTCTTCAGACTTATCTCTATACTCACTTGCAGATTCAAATTCATTAACATCAACCCAAATTTGATCAGTACCATCTTCTTTTCGATATTGAGACAGTTGTTTAAAACTTGTTCCTCTATATTGATCTATATAGTCTCCATTATTAAATGGCATTGGAGAATAATTTTTAAATATACCATTAACATTATATCCAGTAAACTGTTGTTTGTAAGCCAAAAGTGTTTCTCTATTTGAAGGTGTTCCTACTGCATTACCATAATCTGCTAGAGGATTATTAGTATCAATAATTTGAAAACCATTAGCATTGCACCACTCAATAACTTCTTTATTTGCCTCAATTGCTGTTCTCCATCTTTGATCATCTTTATTCCCTAACCAAATCAACAAGTCATTTGAAGAATCGTCCATAGACATATATGGAGATGAAGCATTAAATAATGGCCTAGCTGCATAAGTTAAAGTCTCAGCCTTAACAGCCAAAGCAACTCCTTTATTAACTCTTCCTGTCCATTCGCTACTCCATTGCGCTCCATCTAATCCAATAGCAGCGTTATCACACAATTCAACAATAAAATCAACTGTTTCTTGAACTGTTGCTCTTCCCTCAATACCAGATTCAAGTAATACTTTATCAACTAAAGGAACTCCGCCATATCTTTTTAACATTTCTAAATATCTAAAAGCAACTAAAGCTTGCATCTCAGCTTTCACTATATCTTTTTGATTATTAGTCATATCCTTCACTTTATCTATATTCTCATATACTTGCCACGCTTTACGAATATATTCATAGTTGTAAGGGTAATAATCATCCGAATATCCTGCTCCGTTATTCTGATTATTTGCGATCATACCAGATGAACACAACTTGTCCATGTAAGCCCAACTTATTCTACACAAATCTTCACCTCCCATAATTGCTTCAGTTGACTCATAAGGCAAGTACGGAGCATTCCAGCTGTGTACAGGTAACCCTGAAGATAATATTGATCCATATACTTCCGATATGGCTCCTTCTGCATTTCGCGAAGTACTAAAAACCTCATCAAGATCTAAACCTGTTGTTTCAGGCTTCTCTATAAAATCATCTTCACAAGAAAGTAAGCTAAATGAAATTATAACTACTAAAAGACTGTTTATTAACTTTTTCATTTTTTATATTTTATATTTTAAAATTCAATATTAAAACCAAAATTGTAAATACTTGTAATTGGATATATAACCCCCTCAGAAGTACGGTTGTTCTGAACTATCTCAGGATCAATACCTTCAATTAATTCATCTTTAGTCCAAGTATATAGATTGTTTGCATTAAAATATACTCTAACAGACTGGAGAAATGAATTTTTAAAAAACTTATCTTTATCAAAAGTATAAGCTAGTTCTACATTTTTTAATTTTACATGGTCTGTAGAACGATGCCAAAAAGAATTGTTTTCTGCATTTTGACTGCTTTTTTGATTTAATGATAATCTTGGATAAGATATTTCTTCTCCAGCAGCATATCTTTCTGGTGTCCACCTATTCTTCATATAAGAAAGAGGAGTTCCATAACCTCCTGCAAAAGGTGAAGTTAAATAACCATTATTCATCCAAAATGTACCTTGTGCACTACCTGTGAATAAAGCCGATAATTGAAAGTTTTTATAGTTAACTCCAAAATTCGCACTAAATATGACACGAGGTACATTTGAATATTGTGTTGGCGTATAATCAACATCCGTGATTTGACCATCACCGTCTACATCTACAATCCTTAGATCACCACCTTGAACTCTATTTCCATCAATTTGATTTAAAGGATGGTTAGCAACTTCCTGAGGTGTATTATAAAATCCTTCATTTTGAAACGATTTATATTGTCCAAATGAAAACCCAGAAATCCCCATCCATGGAAAAGGAAAAGTTGGTTCTGCCGCAAAATCAATTTTATTTACAGCATATGACATTTGCCCACCAATGTTATAAGAAAAATTATCATTAACCCGATCATTCCAATCTAACTGAAGCTCATAACCCTTATTAGTCATTTTACCAACATTCACAGGCGGCAATGCATCACTACCTATACCAAAAGTAGCAGGAACAGTCCCCAAAGTTGTTAAGATATTATCCCTATTTTCTTTAAAGAAATCAGCCGTAAGTGACAATCTGTTACTAAACAAACGACACTCAAAAGCTATATTATAAGATACTTTTCTCTCCCATGTAACATTTGGGTTACCCACAGAACTTTCAAATCTTCCAGGGAAATAAGGGTTAGTAACAGTTCCATCAGTATTTCCGAAAAAATAACCTTCAGTAGGGTTACCACTTGGATTCCCTCTTGCTCCCCATGTTCCAGGTAAAAACAAAAAGCGATTTCCGCCTATTTGACTATTACCTGTTTCACCATAAGAACCCCTTATCTTTAACCAAGTAACTATATCATTTTCAGGAAAAAATGATTCATTAGAAACTACCCAACCTGCAGAAACTGCTGGGAAAAAACCAAAACGCTTCCCTGGAGCAAAATTTTCAGAACCATTATACCCCATATTAAACTCAGCTAAGTAACGTTGATCATAATCATAAGTTACACGACCAACTAAACCATAGAAACCTCTTGGAACATTGTATCTTAAATTTGCAGCTGTAAACCTTTCTGCTGTAAGTATACTCATAGCAGTTACATTATGTTTTCCAAATGTTCTATTAAATTCTAAGCCTCCTTCAAGATAAAATTTCCTATTCTTAGACCAAGCATCCTCAACTAAGACGTTTGGACTTTCTTGACCTCCAAAAAACAATAATTCAGCTGGATTATCAGGATCTCTAGCAACAGTATAAGTAGGAATACTAGGAGCTAACCGAGTAGTCTTAGAAAAAAATTGATCATAAGACAATGCACCTCTAAGAGAAAATCCTTTTAACAAATAATCCATTTTATGTTTTATCCTAAAGGAGGTATTCAAATTACTTTGATTTATTGTAGCTCTCTGCTTATTTAAAATACTTTCCATAGGTCCTGGGAGCCCTTTTTACAGCGAGGGGGTTTCCTCCTGCAAATCCTGAAATCAATTTTCCATCATAAATTCCTTGCCCTCCAAATGGAGTTCCTTCATAAATAAGTAAAACTAAATCACGATATCGAGTATCATCCAACCCTCCAGAACGATTTGTTATAGTATTTGTATTTCTAATCTGACCTGAGAGTGAAATATTTATTTCCGTATTCTTAATCATCTTCAAATCAAGATTTGTTCTAAAGCTATTACGCTGACTTCCGGAATTCACAGCCGCTTCAGAAAAACCAAAATCATTCGTGAGACTCTTTTGATCCATAAAGAGAAAGATGTATAATAACTTACACCTTCAGTACCTCCAGACAAATCAACACTATATTGTTGCAGAGGCGCTAATTGATCCTTAAAAAGTCTTTCCAAATAAGGTGTACTACCATAATAAAGTGCTGGACTTTCCAATAAAGCATCTCTTTGATTTTGTGTAAGATTTACCATATCTGCAACTTCCTGAGGTGTAAAATCTCTATTATTCTGAAATTTCCATAATTCATCTTCGGTAAAAATTTGGTTACTACCTACTATTCCATCATTAGCAAAAGCTTCATTTCTCATCAAAGCATAATCATAAGAATTTACCATTTCAGTTATGGCTACGGGTGTTGTTATTCCATAATTAGACTTAACAGAAACTCTTAAAGGACCTTTTTTTCCTCTTTTTGTAGTTACTATAATAACTCCGTTTGCACCACGAACACCAAATACTGCTGTTGACGAGGCGTCTTTCAAAACAGTTACGCTTTTCACATCCGCAGGCGATAAATTATTAAACGATGCTTGATCTCTAATAATTCCATCAATAACTATTAACGGATTCTGGTCCCCTGTATATGTTCCAACACCACGAATACGAATTGTTGCTTGATCAAAACCAGCTTCTCCACTTTGATTTGATGCCGAGACACCAGCCACCCTTCCCACTAAGGAATTTGACACATCAGCTGCAGGAGACCTCATTATCAATTTGTCCGAAACCTGACCTATAGCACCAGTTACTGTCTCCTTTTTTGAGCACTATATCCAACGACTACGACTTCATCTAAAGACTCTAAGTCCTCAGAAAGAGTGATATCTATTTTTATTTGACTTCCAACAATAATATTCATTTTCTTCATACCCATGTACGAAAACACTAATTCTGATTTAGAAGAAGCAACTTCAATAGTATAACCTCCGTCAAAATCAGTTTGAGCTCCATTTGAAGTGTTTTTTTCAACAACAGCTACTCCTGGCAATGGTACACCATTAGAATCAACAACAACCCCAGTTACAACAATAGGTGATTGTTGATAAAATGAACTAGCACTAATATTATTACTGTAAACAAAAAAGACAACCGTAGTTAATACAAATTTTCGAACTGTTTTCAACATAATCAGATTTTCAAAATCCAAACAATTCCATATGGATTTTAAAGACAATTGTTTTTTCATAGACTTATATATTTCAAAATAATTAATATCATTTTTCAAAAGTACTAAAACGTTTTAGCAAAAAAATGAAACAATATATTTTTTAGCAAAAAAATGTCATATCACCATTATCACTACATTCATTTTGTATTATTATCAAATTATTAGTAAGAAATTTAATCATTTGAAATAATATTAATTTAAAGTAACCACTAGTGAGAGATTAGACGTGAAACCAATAAATAGTATTCAGTCTATATTAATTGTATCATTAAAAACAAAAAAGCGTCTTACACCACCATAGTGTAAGACGCACAACTAATAAACTAAACTAATAAAAAAAATCTTTGTGTTTTTGCTTAAAACTATAAAGCTAATTTGTTTTCATATACCCTAAGTACTTCTTAATGAGAGTAGAAAATTTTGAAACTAAAGTAATATTAATCATTTACTACATCGTAGAATGGCAAAAATTGATTCTCCGCCCACCAAATTAATTTATCCCCCTCTATCAAAGAACTTGAAACATCTTCAGCTACCTCCTTCATTGTATCTGATGAACCAGGAATTTTATAAAACTCTGACCACCAAATTGGTTTATCTTTGGATTCTGGTAATGATTTAAAGAAAACTGTTAAAGGTGCAAAATCACCTACCTCAAATTCACCGTCTAAACAAACAGCATCAAAACCATTAGCATTTTTCATCCAATAGCGCATAGCATCAACATCTCGACTATCTATAATTACACCATTATATGATTTTCCAAAACTGTTACCTCTGTTACGCAAAGCCATATATCCTCCTCCAATCAAAATATCTGATCTAACTTCTCTAATAGCGTTGTACATTTTATTATAAAATGCTGTATATGCTTCATAATCCCATCTGTTTTTAGATGAATCCCAATACCCTTTAAACTCGTTCCAGACTTGAACATACTTTACTTGAGGTCTGTCTTCTAATAATTTTTTTATTCTTGAAACATAAAGATCTTCATGCTCTAGCGCTACTCGTTCCTCAACATCCCATGGCACGCCAGAAGTTCTCATGTTTGACGGTGCAGATGCTAGTGTAAGCATTACATCTTGCCCATTATCATTAGCTCTTTGTATTCTAGAATCAAGAATAGCGCCACCATCATATTCTCTATTTTGCCCAGAACCAACTCCATCTGGAAAAGCCCATAAAGTTCCCCAACCATATATGTGGATATTAGCAAAATCCGCTCCCTGTTCTTTCTTAACAAAAACATCTCCATGTGTCCAAGAAAAGCCTAATTGCGGGAACGTTTTTGGCTCTTCCTTTTCAGGTTCTTTTTCAGCAGGCTTAGAATCTTCTTTACTGCAAGATTGTATTATTGTAAAGGACAATAAGAATAACACTAATAACGTTTTAGATTTCATTTTCTTTTTTTTAACAATTAATTTATATGAACTACTTAAAAATCAAAAAAGTTTTAACTTTTATAGATTAACTTCAGATTTCAACGTATTTACCCAATAACCATATATTGCTATACCAATGAAGCATAATGCAGGAAGCATAAAAGAAAAATTAACTTCTGATACACCAGCTATTTTAATGTCGTCTACTCCAACGCCTCCTAAGTCAATAATAATTCCTTGTATTTTTGGCATTAAAGCCCCTCCTACAATTGCCATTACTAGACCTGCAGCACCAATTTTAGACTCCTCCTCATTTAACCCTTGTAAAGCAATTCCATAAATAGTTGGAAACATTATGGATAGGCAAAAGAAATACCCACTAAAGAATATAAACCAACAATACCATGAATAAAAATAGTACCGAATGAAAAAAGTACAGCCAAAATAGCATAAGACATTAATAGTTTACCAGAATTAATAAATCGTAATAAATATGTTCCTAAAATTCTACCTATTAAAAATATTATGAATGCAAAAAACTGAAAATTAGCAGCCATATCGTTATCAATATTGATAGCTTCAGCGTATTGATAAATGTAGGTCCAACACATAATTTGCGCCCCAACATCTAAAACTTGTGAAACTACTCCAAAGAGATATTTCTTATTCTTACTAAGGGTTTTAAAAGTATCCAATAAAGAAAATTCTCCTCCATCCCCTTTAGCTTGAGGCATTTTATTTATGGCTATAACCAAAAAAACAAACAAAACCACAATACCAAGAATTACATAGGGATTTCTGATTACTAGCAAATCAGCTGTTTTTATCATTACTTTTTTAGCCTCACTTAGTTTGCTAAAATCAGTAATATCATCAGATTGTAATTTTCGTAATACAAAATATTGAGCAACTAACAAACCTGCCAATAAACCAAGTGGATTAAATGCCTGAGCCAAATTAAGACGTCTTGTTGCTGTTCTTTTATCCCCCATAGCTAATATGTATGGATTGGCAGTTGTTTCCAAAAAAGCAAGCCCAAATGTCAAAACATATAAACCTAAACAAAAAAACCAAAAATGTCCTGTTGTTGCTGCTGGGTAGAACAAAAGGGCTCCTAAAGCATATAAGGCAAGACCAATTAAAATTCCTGTTTTATAAGAATACTTCCTAACAAATAGTGCTGCTGGCAGAGCCATGCAAAAATAACCACCATAAAATGCCATTTGAACCCAAACAGCTTGTGAATTTGATAGCTCTAAAACTTTTTTAAACACCTGTACCATAGGGTCAGTAACAGCATTAGCAAAACCCCATAATGCAAATAATGAAGTAATCAATATGAAAGGTAATATTACCTTTTTATTAACAACTGGTATTTTCTTATATATATTCATTATCTTTTATAATTATATCTTGTTTTCCACAAAGACCTCGATTTAATATAATGGTAAGTCATTTTCAATCTTTCTCCAGAACATCTCATTATACAAATACGCTGCTCCTACTATATTTGTTTCTTCTGTACTATCTGCTATTATTACTTCGATATCAATATTTAAATCTCTCAAACGCATTTTTACCTTATCTAAAAACAAATGATTTGCTTTAGCAATACTACCACCAATAATCAATTTTTTAGCATCAAAGCTCTTAAGGTACGGTGTTAAAAAACTGCATAAATTGGTAGAAAACTCCTCGAACAACTGAACACATAAATCTTTATCCCCAAACATAATATCTTTAACTCCGTTCATTATTACCCCACCGCTATACTCGTTATACTTAGATATAAACCATCGAGTAGAAAAATAATCATCAGCAATTCCATTAGCAAATAACTTATCCCACAAACAACCTTCTTCAGGAACACAACTATCATTAACAACTGGGATTCCATTGTTTAAAAAAGCAGCTCCGAACCCAGTACCTAATGTTAAAGCCACTACTCTAAAAATTCTTTTATCACAATCCTGTAACATCCCACCAACCCCAAATGCTGTAGCATCATTTAAAAACCTAATCGAAACATTATCTACTGATAAACATTCTAATAAACTTTCCTTTACATTAACTTGATTAAGATTTTCATATTTATCATTACCTTTAAACAAGCCTATTCCATCTCTATAATTAAATGGGCCAGGAATAGCAATACCAATTTTCAAAACTTGTAGGGCACCTACACTAGTGATAGTTTGACTAGTGATAGTTTGATTAATTACACTTCCCCATGCTTCTAAAATTACGTTTTTCTCATCCTTATTATTTAACTTTTTATAAAAATACGACCCCCTTACTATTGTTAAAGCCTCCAAATCTACAGCAGCACTAGCAACGTGGCTACCTCCAACATCTACTCCAATTACTATTGACATTTAATCAAAATATAAATTATTTTGACGCTAAACTACTAAAACGTTTTAGCAAAAACAAATCTATTATTAATATATATACATATTTAAATAAAAAAGCTCCTTAAAAGAATACAAATCAAAAAAGCTAAACATTAATATTATTGTTTAGCTTTAAATCCTTTAATAAACTCTATCAGATATTTAGGATCAGACAAAAATGATAATATGTTTGCCTCAATATTAAATAATTTAATGAA
This sequence comes from Jejuia sp. G7-7, assembly GCF_055808955.1. Taxonomy (NCBI): domain Bacteria; kingdom Pseudomonadati; phylum Bacteroidota; class Flavobacteriia; order Flavobacteriales; family Flavobacteriaceae; genus Jejuia; species Jejuia sp. G7-7. The sequence goes on along the minus strand of NZ_JBVVSZ010000001.1, from coordinate 236,229 downwards.
AGTTAAATTTTCTCTTTATAGCCCTTCCATTATTACAGCATTAAATTCTCCAGAAGAATGTCTTAGCTTTTTTAATTCTTTATAATCTTCAGAATCATACCATTTGTTTGCTTGTTCTAAACTCGGAAATTTAATCATTACCAAAAATTGAGGGTTCCAATTCCCTTCAATATTTCTTAGTTGATCATCAGCAACCATATATTCCCCACCAAATTTCACTACTACAGGGAATACTTTTTCTTTATAAACTTCAAGTTTTATTGAATCAGTAATTTTAACATTTTGAAATAGACAATACGCTGGTTTCATTTTAATTTGTTTGAAAGAAGTTAGAAATGTAATCCCTCCGATACATAGAAATAAGCAAAAGGAAATAATAATTAGTTTTTTGTTCATAATACTAGTTTTAATATTTGAACAAAAATAATATTGAACAATCTTTTAAAAAATAAGAAATCTCAAGAAATAATTTGTTTTTCAGCTCTCACAACACTCAAATGTTCGGGTGTAACTCCTAAATAATTAGCGATATCTTTTAGTGGAATACGTCGATAAAAATAAGGGTAAGCTTTTACAAAATTTTCATATCTTGTTTTAGTGTTTAATGTTTGACTTTGCAAAATTCTGTCTTGATGGTTTATTAAAGCGTTTTCCATTTGTAATCTACAGAATCTTTCAAATTTTGGAATACGCTTATAAAGCTCTTCCATTTTCGGTTTTGAAATTTGGAATACCTCGGTTTCTTCTAAGGCATCAATATATAATTGAGCAGGAGTTCCTTGGACATAACTTTTTAAATCGCCTATCCACCAATTAGCTACAGCTAATTGAATGATATGGATTCCATTATCGTTTTGATAATAAGACCTTAGACAGCCTGAGTTTACAAAAGTTACAGTTTTACAAATCTGGTTTTCTCTTAAAAGGAAATCTTTTTTCGAGATTGTTTTTTTCTGTATTAAAGAAACAAGAAAAACACGTTCTTCATTATTAAGTTGAATGTGGCGGTTTACATTCTGTAAAATATTTTCATATTGAGTCAAATTAATCAATTGTAAAAATTTTGCTATTTGTAATAATAAAAAACTATATTAGAACTTGAGTTTACTGTCTTCTACGTAAATTTAGTTTGTGTAGTTGCTACATTCATTTTCAACTCCTTATGCGGTCTTATCCTCCTTCAAAAGCCTCAAATAGACTAGCTCATTACTTTTACCATTTTTGGTTGAGAAGACTCTCTCACTTTAAGCTCTCCACTTAAAATAACTTTTCTATTTGGTTGTTTATTGTTCGAATCCTTTAAAAGATCAAACATAATAGTCATGACTTCTTTTGCTATAGAATCTATAGGTTGAGAAATAGCAGTAATAGAAGGGTTATAAATACTAAAAAAATCATTATCATCAAATGACATAATACCAATTTTATTAATCATCTCAGGAAAATTATCTTTTATAACCCTTAAGCCATCTTTAGCAAGATAATTAGTAGCAAAAAATAGAGCATCTAAATTTGATGTCTTTAAAAGCTCTTTAATTTTAATCTTTGCTAAATCAGAGTTCCTTTCTTTATAAGATAAACTTAATATATTTGGTTTCAAATTATGCTTAAATAATGCTTTATTATAACCATCTTTCCTATTAATCATTTGAATTTGCTCAACATCAGTAGTTATAAAAGCAATATTTTTGAAATTATTTTCAATCAAATGCTTTGTTCCTTTAAAAGCTAAGTCTTTGTTATTAATTAATACATAGTTAGCATCTAAGTCAGGAAAGAATCGATCACAGAGCACTAAGGGGATATTTTCTTTTTGTAACGATGCGATTTTATTTTCAATTCCGGGTGATGGAACAATAATATACCCATCTATTTGCCTTTCTCTAAAAAGATCTATCAATTCAATAGATTTTTCATCTTCATTCTCATTACTGCAAAATAAAATCTTATACCCTTTCTCATAAGCTATAGTTTCAATATGCTTTGCTAATTTGGAAAAGAAATAATTAGATATATCTTCCATCATGCATACGATGATTTTTGATTTACCTGTACGAAGGCTTTGCGCCAGTTGATTTGGACGATACCCTATTAATTCTATATAGTCTGTGATTTTTTTGAAACAGCTTTTGATATCCTCTTTTCTTTTGCTTTACCATTTAAAACAAATGAAACTGTTGTTACAGAAACCCCTAGAGCTTCAGCTATCCCTTTTATTGAATTTCGTTTATTCTTCATTTAACTTTTAAAGTTAATAATATTTATTATTAACAACTAATTTACTTTATTACTAATTTAAAATTTGAATGATTTTACCAAATAAACGAAAAAATTTCGAAGAGACTATAATAATAAAGTTTTATGAATATTGTTTACAGTTTCCCTAGAGCTCATCAAGTATAGCAGGGATTAATTCTTGAAGGAATACATTATTAAAATATCTACCACTACAATTCGTTGTGATGCTTATTGAAATATTGTTTTTACGATTATAAATAACCATAGATTGATATTTTAAAGTACCCCCAAAATGACCAATATACTCCTGGCTATTATAGGTTAATTTCATAATTCCATGGCCGTATTCAGAAAGCGTACCTTTTCCAATTGGAATAGTCATTGGCTCCATTGCTATCCATTTTTCTATCTGTTCTATTGTACTCGGTTTTAAAATAGACTTATCGCTATATAGTTTCGTTAAAAACTCATCAAGTGTTTTTGTATCTGCGTATGCACCTGCATCAAAACCGTAATATTCTCTCCAAGATGAAACATCTGAACTTGCCTCTTCTGTTTGTCCAAAAAAAGCTTGTAAACCATTTTCGTCAATTCCTATTTTTATATTAGGAAGGTTATAGCTCTCATAGAATTCATTGAAGAATACTTTATAAGTTTTATCTGTAATAACTTCAACGATTTTTTGAAGAAAAAGGTAATTGGTATTACTATATGAAAAACTACCACTATTTTCTATTGCCTTATTAACAAGCAACATTTTTTCCTCGAAAGTTTTTGGTGCATTGTTATTCATTACGCTCGTTATCCAGTCGTTATTTTTAGTATAATCAAATAAACCACTTGTATGATTTAATAAATTTTTAACAGTCAAATTTTCTATTCCTACTATCGTTTGAGTAAAGTTTAAATAGTCTGTAACTTTATCATCAATTTTAATTTTCTCATCCTCTATAAGTTTGAAAATTAATACCGCAGAAAGGAATTTAGTTGTACTACCAATTCCATAAATATTTTGTTTTTTAACTTCTTTGTGATTATAGTTAAAATCTATATAATCTTTTTCTGTTTTGATTGTAAGTTGTAATGACGGGATATTTTTGTCTTTAGCAATCTTGATAACTTTCTTCTCAATTTTATTTGAAAAATTATTAGTCTCAACTGTTTCTTTTTCACAAGAAGTGATTAAAAATAGTTGGCTAATTAATATAATTAAATATGTTATCATTTTATTGGGATTCATTTTTTTAAAATTATTTGCTATCACACATAAAAGTATTTCATATCAAATAAAATACTATTGATAAATCTTTTAGTTATTAGTATTTCGTGAAGACTCTCTTACAATGAGTTCTCCATCTAAGATTACTTTTCTATTTGGGATTTTTTTTCGATCTGATTTTTTTAAAAGATTTAACATTATACTCATAACTTCATTAGCTATTTCTTCTATGGGCTGAGAAACAGCAGTAATTGAAGGGTTACATATCCAGAAAAAATCATTATCATCAAACGATACAATTCCTAAATTATTAACCTTCTCAGGAAAACTTTCCTTTATAACCCCTAAACCATCCTTAGTAATAAAATTTGTAGCAAATAAAATTGCGTCTATTTCATTCTTTTTAAAAACTTAGTAATCTTATCCTTGGACAATCCCTCTATCTTTTTTTCGTAGGCAATACTTAGCACTTTTGGTTTCATATTGTGTTCCAATAAAGCTTTTTTATAGCCTTCTTCCCTACTAACAAGTTGATTTTGCTGTATATTTCTTGTAAAAAAGCAATATTTTTAAAATTGTTTTCAATCAAATGATTAGCTGCGCTATAAGCCATCTTTTCATTATCAATCCCTACATAATTAGCATCTAAACCAGAAATGAGTCGATCACAAAGTACCAATGGTATATTTTCCTTTTGCAACGAAGCTACTGTATCTTTAATACCTGGTGATGGAACTATTATATAACCATCTATTTGCCTTTCCTTAAAAAGATCTATTAATTCAATAGATTTTTCATCCTCATTTTCATTACTACAAAATAAAATCTTGTACCCTTTTTGATAAGCTATAACTTCAATACGTCTTGCTAACTTTGAAAAAAAATGATTAGAAATATCCTCCAACATACAAACAATAATATTGGATTTACCTGTCCTAAGGCTTTGCGCCAATTGATTAGGGCGATAGCCTATCAATTCAATATAATCAGTAATCTTTTTTGAGACAACTTTTGATATTCTTTTTTCTTTAGCTTTCCCATTCAAAACAAATGAAACTGTTGTTACAGAAACTCCTAAAGCTTCAGCTATACCTTTAATAGAATTTCGTTTATTCTTCATTTAATTTTTAGAGATAAAAATGTTTTACAAATTCACTAAATTACAATTCTAAAGAAAGCTATGTGTTCTTATGTTTTGAACTTACAATTTAAAGCAAAAACACTATTTCTTTAGGCTTAAGTCTCAAATAAGAAACATTAAACAATTAATTTCCATAAATTAAACACTATGGTCAAAAAAATCAAATTCAAACTTAATGAATCTTATACCCAAGAAAAGGGCTTCTAACTTGAAAGATCTTTAAAATCATAGTGTAAGCTAACATTTTTTATTATCGTCTATCTAATTGGTTTAATTTCATATCTATACGAAAGATTCCCTGGTTTTATTTGATACTCATCATGTGGCATTTTACCCCAGCTATTATCTCCTCCAACACCCATTTGTTTATTATCAATATTAATGTTTACAAAATCTCTTCTTTTTATATCGGTTGTATGCCTTTGCTGTTTTGCTTCACCAGCATCAAAATCATCATTATATTGATGATGTGCACTAAAACTAAACAAATTTGGAGCATCTATTCGAATCCCTTTCCCTGATTTATTAGTAAACGACACCCAACGAATATCTGTTCTTGTACCGTTCTCTTGAGGTCTTATATAGGGAAAATATAATTTTTCAACAGTAGCATCATATTGACCAACTAGGGCTGAAGTATTTCTGTCTTGATAATTTTCATGAGGTCCTCTACCAAACCATTTTACTTGATTGTACTCATTTTCGATAATGAAATTACTACCAAATCTTGGCATAATGGGAAGTTTAGTATCTATATTTTGCAAACTTGTCTTTACTTCTATTTCTCCTGAACTACTTATAACATAATCAATAATCATTTTACCATTTACTGCTATTAATTGAAATTCTGTCTCAATTACAACCACTCCACTACCAAGTTTCTTTTCTTTTATTGAAACTAATTTTTGTTCTTTTGATGCTTTCTTCCAAACACCAGATTTTTCAAACAGATTAAACCCATAATCATTGTCTGTAGATGCTCTCCAAAAATTAGCTTTTACACCTTGAGAAATAATATTACCTGTACCATAATCTAAGCTATTAATAACGCCTTCTATTTTATCAAAAGTCAATTTGAAATCATTTCCCGTAATTAAAATAGAATTTTGACCTTCTTCTACTTTAATACTTTGATTATTCTTTATAATTAACTTGTCCGTTTTAGGTTGATTTAATTGAAATTGTTCATAAGCAACTATATGCTCCTTAGGAACCAAATCAGTAGCAGTCTTGGTTTTTGCATATACATTTAAATGATACTCAGCTGACGAGTCTTCTAAACTTGGTAGATTAATTTTTATTTTCTCAGAATCATAAGGTTGTATTTCTAGAGAAGATATATCCCCTTTAGCCTCGTCTAAACCATTCTTTAAGAGAACCCATGAAAAATCATATTCTTTTAAATTAGTAAAATCATATATATTCTTAATCTCAAGTTCTCCCTTTTTTAAATTTGAAAGTTCAAATTTAATGTATTGATAAACTTTTTTTACTTCATATAATGATGGATGGGGTGTTCTATCTGGATTTACAATACCATTTATACAAAAATTATCATTGTTTTGTAATTCAAATCCTCCTAAATCTCCTCCATATGCCCAAAAAGCTTCTCCCTTTTCATTTTTAGTTAAAATTCCTTGGTCTACCCAATCCCAAATAAAACCACCTTGCATAATGTCATATTTCTCAATAACGTTCCAATAGTCTTGTAAATTACCAACACTATTTCCCATAGCATGAGCATATTCACAAGGAATATAAGGTCTCTTTGGATTATTTTCAGCATATGCAATCATATCTTCTATACTTGGATACATAGGTGGGTAAATATCTGTATTTTCATACTCCATTGCTCCTTCATACTGTGTAGGTCTAGTTGTGTCATTTTCTTTTAACCAATTATAAGTAGTATAAAAATTTCCTCCATTACCAGCTTCATTTCCTAAAGACCATGTAACTATTGAAGGGTAATTTTTATCACGCTCGAACATTCTAACCGTTCTATCCAAATGCATAGATTTCCATTCTGGTAAGTATGCAGGATGAATTGCTTGCTTTTCTTTATTATCATCAAAACCTTCTTGATTTGTAGCCCCCATACCGTGTGTTTCTACATTTGCTTCATCTATCACGTAAAAACCATATTTATCACATAGTCTATAAAAATGTGGTCCTTTTGGATAATGACTACAACGTATAGCGTTTATATTGTTTTGTTTCATGACTTTTAAATCTTTCAAAGTTAAAGATTCAGAAACTACGTGACCTTCAACATCACTATGTTCATGTAAGTTTACTCCTTTAATCAATACAGGCTTACCATTAATTAAAAATTGTTTGTTTTTAATAGCAACATTTCTAAAGCCTACTTTAATAGCTGTATGCTCTCCATTATAACTTATTAGTAGAGTATATAAGTTAGGGTGTTCAGCATTCCATGTCTTTACGTTCGGGATTTCTTTACTAAAACCTAAACTAACTCTTCCTAGTTTAGGAATGATTTTTTTACTTCTGAAAAAACTTCAGAAGTACCATCTAATAATTTAACTTCTACTTCTTGCTCATCATCTATTTTACTTTTTGTATTATTATCTAACTTTAACGATACCTTAAAAACACCATCTTTATAGTTGTTTGTTAAATCTGAAGTTACTCTAAAATCTCTAATTGTTATTTTGTTAGCAGCATATAAATAAACATCTCGCTCAATACCAGATAGCCTCCAAAAATCTTGATCTTCTAGATAACTAGCATCAGACCATCGAAGAACTTGAATAGCTATATCATTCTTCCCCTTTTTCACAAAATTTGTAACCTTAAACTCCGCAGGCGTCTTACTTCCTTCGTTATAACCTACAAAAGCTCCATTTACCCATACATACATAGCACCACTAACTCCTGCAAAATGAAGATAAATATCCTTATCATCCCAACTTTCAGAAATTTCAAACTCTCTTCTATAGCTTCCATTATTATTCATACTATGAGGAATATATGGAGGATTAGGAGGGAACATATAATCTATATTTGTATATACCGGAATTCCATGCCCTTTTAATTCCCAATTTGATGGCACCTCAATAGTATCCCAACCAGAAATATCAAAATCTTTTTTATGGAAATTCTTAGGTCTAGCTTGAATACTATCTGCATAGTAAAAATTCCAAATTCCGTTTAAAGATTCATATAATTTTGAATTTTCCCAACTGCTATTTTGTAACGCAGAATTAACATCAGTATATCTATAAAAAGAAGCTGTAGGTTCCTCTCTATTTATTTCAAAAATATTTGGATTTTCCCATTCAGGATTTTCCCATTTATCTTGAACATAAACTGGTCTAACTTTTTCTTGTTCTTTACATGAACTTATTATAATTAAGAAAAAAATAAAATTATATTATGTACTCTCATTTTATATATCATTAAAGTGTTAATCTCTTTGTCAAATATAGTAAAACGTTTTAGCATTTAAAATAATTACATGTTTTAAATATTTTACAATTTAGGTTTTGTTTAACGTCAGCAAAAAGTGCGAGGTACAAGCCTGGTTATGCCGAAGTCTTTTGATGGGAGCGTTTTGCGAGTTTTTATTTCGGGAATATTGTATGAATATATTATTACATTACTATAATTTATTTTGACGGTTCATATAAATTATATAAAAACTAATTACCTGTCATACTAATGTCACTTATATTGACTTTATCCTGTTGTTGGAGTTTATCTTTTAAATTTCTAATATCCTGACTCACTTTCCGCTCCAATACTCTTGCATAAATTTGAGTGGTTGAAAGCTTAGTATGTCCCAACAATTTTGAAACCGTTTCAATGGGAACACCATTTGAAAGAGTTACAGTTGTAGCAAATGTATGTCTTGCTGAATGGAAGGTTAATTTCTTATTTATTTTAAGCGTTTTAGATATCTTCTTTAAATATAAATTCACTTTCTGATTTGATAATACTGGCAATAATAAACCATTGTTTTTATCTTGATAATCATTATATTTATTAAGGATACCTAACGCTTCATCTAACAAAGGAATCTTTACTGGTTGCTCATTTTTACTTCGTCGGGTAAATATCCAATAATTACCATCTATACCTCGGGTAATGTTGTTTTCCGTTAACGATTTTACATCCGTATAAGACAGACCAGTATAACAGGCAAAAACAAAAACATCCTTTACTTTAATATATCCTTTATCGGTTAGTTCGCTGCGTTTAAAATGTTCTAATTCTTGCTTGTTTAAAAACGCTTTTTCATGTTTTAAAAATTTCAGTTTATACCGAGTTAAAGGGTTCTTATTAATCCACTCTAAGTCAACAGCCAAATTCATTAATTTCTTTAAGCGTTCCAAATGCTTCATGATACCATTATTACGCAAAGGTTGTGATTTATTAATGGCTTGACCTTTTCTTAGATATTGTTCAAAATCAATAATAAAACTATAGGTTATCTGTTTCAAATAAATATCGTTGGCTTTCTTTTTTTATGAAGAAACCTTTTTATATAAGTTTCCGTAGTAAAATAATTTTTTAAAGTTCCAAACTTTAAAGTTCCAACCATATTTTCGTTGTGATAACTTATAAGTTCCAATAACGTTTTATGGCGCTCGTCCTGCCCGAGAAACCTCATTTTGATGCCTTTAGCGGTAACTAACTCAAAACCAGAGGACAACTGCTTATAACATTCCTGCAACTTTGCGTTGACTTGATCTAAGTAATGGTTTAAAGCCTTGCCTTCAGGTGTTCTGGATGTCGTTTTCTTAGATCTGGTATCCCAATGACAGAACTAACAATTACCCCCTATATCATTATAAATCAAAAAGTTACTTTAATTTTTTCAAAACAGGTAACCGAATAGGCAACTTTTGCTTTGATTTTATTTCTTCTAATGGAACTAAGTTACAAATTAAATCTGTATCAAAACGTTCTGATTTTTATTATGTGATTAGAAGTGTATTTATTATTTAACATTATCCTCTTTTTGCACACTAAGACCTTACAAAAACAGCATTCTTATTTCATAGAAAAGCTACACCTAAATATGAAGACTTACCCGTTTTCGTACAACCCTAAGTTAAACAATCTTCTTTCTTCATTGGGGCTAGCCCCAATGAAAATTCTCTAAGTATTTGGTTCGGGCGTTTTCTGCCCAATGATTTAAGAGGGTGATAATCGTTGTAATCACATCTAAAGCCTTCCGTTTGTTGATTTACCTCTTCAAGAGTTCCTGAAAAGATAGGCGTCCAACACATCTTTTCTGAAAGTCTTATTGAATCGTTCCACGTAACCGTTCTGCGACGGTTTGCCCGGTTGATATAGTTGATCTCATAACCCGAAGGTCACGAGTTCAAATCTCGTTCTCGCTACAAAACGTAAAGTCAGTAATCAAGTAGTCTGGTTTTCACTAAACCGTTTTTTTCATGCCTACAATTACTCAATCCCTTACTTTTACATACGATAATGAATACGATTTGTCTCAAAAAAGAACTTTTTCCAATCCAAAAATCTACACCGCTAATGGTTATTTAGCAAAACGTTGGTATATCTATTTTTCTTTTCGGGATCCAAAAACGGACAAGTTAAAACGCATTACCCCTTTTTATGGCAATGCAAATATCTATAAGACCAAAGAAGAGCGCTTGCAAGTACTCATAATTTACAGAAAAATCTTATCAAACCTTTTAAAACAAGGTTATAATCCTTTTTCAGATAACACAGCACTCTATAACAAACTACATCCCAAAACTGTTTCTAAAGACGAGCCAAATAAGCATGTAACAATAGAATTTACTTCCAACAATGCCGAAACCAAAGAAGAACGAAAAATCGGATTAAGAGAAGCCTTTGATTTTGGATTAAAGCTGAAAGAAAAACTAATTAGTAAGCGCACTAAAGGAGATTATGAAAATAAAGTTAAAAACTTTTTGAAATGGATTGAAGAAAACCATCCAAGTGTAAAAACTATTGACACCTTAACAAAGAAAATCATTATTGGCTTTTTAAACTATACTTTAAATAAAACATCTCCTCGTAATAGAAATAACTATAGAGCAGATTTAAGCAGTATCATGCAGGTTTTAGAAGATAATGAAATTGTTGAATTGAACTTGATAAAAAAAATTCCAGTTTTAAAATCTAAACCTGAAAGAAACAGGACTTATTTACAAGAAACTCAAGAATCTATTTTCAAATATTTAGAAGATAAAGACCCTATACTATTATTATACATTAAGTTTATTTCTTATGGTTTTCTTAGACCAATTGAGGTCTGTAGATTGAAAATAGAAAACATTAATTTAAATGATAAAATCATTCGCTTTAAAGCAAAGAACAGTACTCTAAAAACAAAAATAATTCCAAATTTATTATATGATGATTTCCCTGATTTATCAGATTTAAAATCAGAAGATTTTTTATTCACACCAGAGCGTATTGGAGGTGCATGGGTAATAGATGAAAACAATAAAAGAGATTATTTTAGTAAACGTTTTAAGAAAGTGGTAAAAGACCATTTTAATTTAGGAAAAGATTATGGATTATATAGTTTTAGACATACTTACATAACTAAATTATATAGAGCATTGGTTAAAGAATCCTCTCCTTTTGAAGCAAAGAGTAAACTCATGTTAATTACTGGACATACTTCAATGAGTGCTTTAGAAAAATATTTAAGAGATATTGATGCAGAACTTCCTGAAGATTATTCTGAAATGTTAAAATCGGATCATGAATAAGCAAACGTTGCATGATTTTTATTTACGACTCATTCCATCACTATGGAGTGAACTATATTTTTATATTCCCAAGTATGAAATATTTCAAACATTTTTTGATGAAATAGAATACTTTAAGTAGTATAAGATATACAACAAAATTTTTGCTACAAAAGTTTGTTTATAGCGAGATACCAAACGGTTTTTACTTATACTTTTTGACGAAATAGTATCAGAATATAACATCTAATTTGTATAAGTTTATACTTCAATTTTAAATAAGTTTTATCATGAAAAAAACATTCCTTTTAGTTATGCCAATTTTATTGCTAATTGGATGTAATGATACTAACCAAACCTCGATGAAACAGAACGAAAACCAGCAAATAGAGCAAAAAATAGATTCCTTATTAAAACTAATGACCATCGAAGAAAAAGTAGGTCAAATGAATCAATATAATGGCTTTTGGGATGTAACTGGGCCAGCTCCCAAAGAGGGTAATGCAGAAAAAATACGAGCATTTACGAAAAGGATGGGTAGGTTCCATGCTCTCAGTCAGAGGTGTGAAAGAAGTACGAGCAGTTCAAAAAATTGCAGTTGAGGAAACGCGGTTAGGTATCCCACTTATTATAGGGTTTGACGTTATTCACGGTTATAAAACACTAAATCCGATACCTTTAGCAGAAGCAGCAAGTTGGGATTTAGAAGCGATTAAAAAATCGGCAAGTGTAGCAGCAACAGAAGCTTCTGCATCTGGAATTAACTGGACGTTTGGCCCAATGATAGATGTCGCAAGAGATGCTAGATGGGGCCGTGTTATGGAAGGTGCTGGAGAAGACCCTTATCTAGGCAGTAGAATTGCTGAAGCTCGTGTTACTGGTTTTCAAGGGGATAATTTATCTGACGTTAATACAATAGCTGCTACAGCTAAACACTTTGCAGGCTATGGTTTTTCTGAATCAGGCAAAGAATACAATACAGTCGATATAGGAACTTCCACATTACATAATATTGTTTTGCCACCTTTTAAAGCAGCTGTAAATGCAAATGTTAGAACGCTTATGAATTCGTTCAACGAAATTAATGGTGTCCCCGTTACAGGAAGTTCGTATTTGCAACGTGATATTTTAAAAGGCAAATGGAATTTTGATGGATTCATAATTTCAGATTGGGCATCTATTGGAGAAATGATTACTTGGGGACATGCCAAAGACAAAAGAGAAGCCGCAAAAACAGCAGTAACCGCAGGATCCGATATGGATATGGAAGCCTATGTTTATATAGAAGAATTGGCTCAATTAGTGAAAGATGGAGTTATAGACGAAAAACTATTAGATGACGCTGTAAGCAGAATTTTAAGAGTGAAATTCGAATTAGGATTATTTGACGACCCCTATAAATATTGTGATGAAACTCGCGAAAAAGAAACCATAGGCAATCCAAAACACCATGAAACAGCTTTAGATATGGCGAAAAAATCAATAGTCCTTCTTAAAAACGAAAATAATCTGTTGCCCTTAAAAAAGAAGGTCAAAATATAGCTTTAATAGGCGCTTTAGCTTCAGACAAAAATAGCCCTTTAGGTAGCTGGCGTATAGCCTCAGATGATAATACCGCCATTTCAGTTCTTGAAGGTATGCAAGCTTATAAAGGCAATAAGTTAACCTATAAAAAAGGCGCAGATGTTACAATAGGAAAAACTGCTTTTGTAAACGAAGTAGCAATAAATACAACAGATAAAAGCGAATTTAACGAAGCTATTAAAGCCGCAAAAAAAGCAGATGTTGTTGTTATGGTTTTAGGAGAGCATGGGTTTCAAACAGGAGAAGGTCGAAGCAGAACAAATCTACAATTACCTGGTGTTCAACAAGAATTACTAGAAACCGTTCGTAAAGTAAACTCAAACATTGTATTAGTTTTAAACAATGGGCGCCCATTAGCAATTTCATGGGCAGACAAACATATTCCTGCTATTGTAGAGGCATGGCAATTGGGCACACAAACAGGTAATGCCGTTGCTCAAATTTTATATGGAGATTATAACCCAAGCGGAAAACTACCAATGACTTTCCCAAAGAAACGTTGGGCAAGTGCCAATTTATTACAATTATAAAAACACAGGAAGACCCATAGATAAGGACAACAACGTGTTTTGGTCGCATTATGTTGATGTTAAGAAAACACCATTATACCCTTTTGGTCATGGGCTAAGTTACACAACCTTCGCATATAGCAACCTTAAACTAAGCAGGAAAACCTTTAAAGTGGACGAAACTATTTCTGTATCTGTAGATGTGAAAAATACTGGAGAACGAGACGGTAAAGAAGTGGTGCAATTATATATTAGAGATTTAGTTGGAAGCATAACCCGTCCTGTTAAAGAACTTAAAGGTTTTGAACTGGTTAAAATTAAATCAGGAGAAACCAAAACTATCGAATTTACTTTAAATGAAGAACTCCTTGGTTTTTATAATAATCAAGGCGAATATATAGTCGAACCGGGCAATTTTAAAGTGTTTGTAGGAGGAAGTTCAATTACAAGTATTGAGGCTGAATTTGAGTTAAATTAAATTATTTTGGGCGTGTCCACAAGGGTCGGGATTTCCATTATAATTCCTCGCACCTTCTGCTTAGGGCGATGGGATTGGATTACCATTTTAATCCCCTACGTAAAAGCTGTAAGCAAAACAACTTTTTTAGTTCATTATATGGCTTAATTATTTTGGACTTGCAACAAAAAGTCGAACAAATTTTCTAAGACCTATGCTACAATTTAAATTGATAAAATTCTTGTTCTACTTCTAAGGACGTTTTATACCCTAAATAAGAGTGTAATCGTTTTTTATTACACCATACTTCTATGTACTCAAAAATACTAGTTTTAGCTTACTCAATAGATTTTAATTCCTTTCCATAAATTAGTTTTCAACCTTTAGCGTTTTAAAAAAGGATTCAGCTTGTATCCCTCTGTCTGAATGAAAAAGCAATGATTGAGTTATTTCTCTTTTTGATAGTGCCATTTTTCCAAGCTGGAATAATAGTTTGGCTTGTATATAATTTGGCACTTAGTGACCAACCTATAACTTGTCTATTGTATAAATCAATAATAGTGGTTAAGTACAACCAGCCTTTTTTAGTTTTGATATAGGTAATATCTGAAACCCAAACTTGATTTAATCTATTAGGGTTAAAGTTTCTGTCTAATAAATTCCTAGAAACAGGGTAACTATGGTTTGAGTCTGTTGTAACCTTAAATTTCTTTCGGTATTTACTAATCCAGTTATTAACTCTCATAATTCTAGCTACTCATGTTCTTGAAATACAATAACTATTCCGTTTTAATTGTACTGCAATTCTAGTAGAACCATAGTGCTGTTTACTAGCTTCAAATTCTTGTTCTATTAAATCTGTAAACAAACTATGCTCTAATGCTCGTTTTGATGGCCCTTGACTAAACCACCTGTAATAACTACTGACTTACTTTTAATACTTTACACATCTTCTCAAAACGATATAAATGTCGATAATTGACTATAAATTGATAGACTTCCAAATCGTTCTTAGAGAAAATGTGAACGGCTTTTTTTAATATCTCAAGTTCTAATTCTTTTTCTCTAAGTGCTTTTCGCAATCTTTTAACCTCTAAAGAATCATCTTTTACAGTTTTTTGACACTCTGGAATCTGAACTTCTTTAGTACCTTTTCACCATTTATAAATCCTTTGAGGATCTAAACCTAATTCACCTGCCAATTCTTTAATGTTTTCTCGCTGATAACTTAAGCGAATTGTTTGTTCTTTAAATTCTTTACTGTAAATACGTTTTTTCATGTTTCTAAGATATTTTTTTGCAACAAACGGTCTTAAATTTTATATCCGAGTAAAGGTAATAACTTCATGTAAGAGGTGTGATTTTTTCGATATACTGTCTTAATCTTAAGCTAGATTCCGTAAAAGGGATAAATTATGACTTTTTAATAATCAATTGCTCAATTAATGGAATCAATTCCTCATCAGTTGAAGTGAGCGAATATTCAACCCTAGGAGGAACTTCTAAAAATAAATATTAAATCAATTCAACTTATAGGATTTTACTTCAAGCACTTAGTTTGCTATCCCACTTTCATCCGCGAACTTGTTTCACTCTGACAAGCTAATCCAGACGAACGGTAAAACAGAATTAATTATTCAAAGATAAAATTACATTCGCTCCTAAAAAATCAAGAGCTTTTGAGATTTGATTCATGTCCTTCTACTTTATGGTGGGTTACTTCAACCTTTAATTCTACATTGAAACTAATAAAAGTTGGGGTGCTAAGTTTTATTGTAACGTGCCATCGAATCGGTCAATCTAGCCTTAAATTTAGTATTTCACTGTCCAAATACCCTATGCGTTCTGATTTGGCTTCAATAGAAGTTGTATTCGGAATCGGTTCTGTAAAGATATTCCAGAGGGAATCTTGAGGGCGTTTCCATAGGATAGTGGCGTCTGTTTTCTTGGATATCAACCGTATTTTATCATTTTTTTCTCTATTTCCAGAGTAGGTAATTGAGGTTGTTCGCCATCAGGTATCCATTTAGCAATTAATTCTTCTTCCGATATTTCGCCTAAGTCATTGGTCTCCTTCATCCAGTTATTGAGTAGTGCCCTAAATTGTTTTAAAGTTTCTTGCATTTCAGGTTTTGCGGCAATATTATTTAATTCGTACGGGTCATTTAGCAAATCGTATAACTCTTCTGAAGGTTTACTAGGGTATAACCATAATGACTGTTTTTCATCTAGTTCACCTTCAGCATATAAACGTCTCAATTCGCGCATCATTGGCATTTGCCTACGGAATTTGATTGGTAATGCATGGCTCAATGTAGTATCAAAACTCTTGATATATTTGTAGTTCTCAGAACGTACAGCGCGTAATCGATCATAGACTCCATCAAAGCGATCAGAGGAATGAAAAGTATATTTAGGTTTCTCATCTTCTTCAAATTTTCCAAATTGTGCGATTCCCTGCATGACCTCAGGTGGATCTATTCCCGCAAGCGAGAGAACTGTGGGTGCCAAATCGATAAAACTTATAAAACGGTCATCGAACGTACCCGCGTTTTCATTGCCGGGAAATTTAATTATCATTGGAACCTTGGTTCCTGTTTCGTACAAAGCTCTCTTATGTCTAGGAAAAGGTCCGCCATGATCGCTGTAGAAAAATATAATGCTATTCTCATATAGCCCGTCTTCCTTTAAATCAGAAATTATTTCACCAATTTGGTTATCGAGTCGTTTAAGGTTACTATAATTAACCGCCAAATCATGTCGAATAGTGTCATTATCGGGAAAATACGGCGGCACTTTTATCTGTTTTGGGTTTACAAAAAGTGAATCTTTACCTCTAGTCCAGATTTGCGATTCGTGACAAACCGAAAAATTAAAGACTGAAAAAAATGGTTGGTTTTTGTTTCGATTTCTATAATGAGGGTTCTTACTGCTCTCATCCCAAGCTGATTGCAGCTTCTGAAAATTATAGTCCTCCTTGGGTCCGTTAGAACAGTAATATCCTTTTTCTCGCAGATACTGCGTAAACATTTTTACACCATTCGGAACAATTGGTGAATAGCTTGGTATATCCAAACCATCGTATGGCTTGGTGCCTTTATCTATCCAGGCTAAATGTGTGCGCATATTATGAGTGCCCAACGTTGTTGGGTACATTCCCGTTATAATTGCACTTCGGGCTGGAGCGCAGACAGGTACGGGCGCATAGGCGTTTTCAAAAACCACACTATCATTGGAAAGAGATTGTAAGGTTGCAAGTTGAACGGTACTATCGCCGTACATAGGAAACCATTCAGGAGACTGATCCTCCGCTACAAGCCATATAATATTTGGCGGTTGTCTTTCTGTACGCACTTTTTTTATTTTTTTATTTTGACATCCTAAAAGGAAAAACAAAAAGCAAATATGAATAATGAGTTCTTCATAATGTTCGAATTATCATGTTAGTTTTTTTTAGTCTTCAAATATCTTATCTTCAAATTAATTAGCGAACATTTAATGCCCTCCATTTTGGTGAGATTAAAAAAAATAATTAGACTCTATCAATGGATTATAGTTCAATTTTTCAAAATCTCACCCAGCATATTCAATTGAACCAATCCGAAATAGATTTTTTTATCTCAACCATTCAATACAAAGCAATCAAGAAAAAGGAGTTGTTTTAGAACCTGTAAAAGTTTGAAAAGCAACTACATTTGTCAAAAGTGCCTGCCTGCGTTCATATTATTTGACAGGCCAAGGTAAACAAATTATACAATTTGCAACATCCAATTGGTGGATTGGAGATCTGACTGTGTTGCCAATGACCATCAAAACTTCGTATTGACGCTCTGGAAAATACGGAAATATTTCAAATCTCGAAAACGAATCTTGAAACCTTTTATCATTGTGTGCTCAAATTTGATTTTTTTTCCTAATTCAAAAGAAAAATGCTTTAGAAGCACTCCTAAATAGAGTTTTATACTATCTCAAAACCTCTCCCTACTATTGTTATGGAGTATTAATTTAAAAATGACTTCATTTATAGCTCAAATTATTTACGTTGAACAAAAAAAAAAAACTGTATACGCATATTCCATAATATCTAAATTAATGATTCAACAAAAATCGAAGAATACCCCAAAAAAATCTTTTTTGTGGTAAAAAAATAGAAACAAATATCTGGTTATCGTTAGAAAAATGAAATTTATGGAATGTGGTTGGAATCCTTATTTTATCGATATGATTATATTTTCAAGTCATAAATTGGCTAAAAAATGATATCATTCTCTTGAATATCTAGACTTAAAAAATAGTAAGATCCTCCTTAGGCAAATTTGATGTCATAAATAAAAAAGGCATATAATTGGCCTTACTGGTTCTGATTAAATGTATCTTTTGATTAGTTTTCATTGTGAAAGTAATGGCGTAGTTTACCAGGATAGTAACTGATATTAAAATTTTATATGAGTAATCAGCACTTTTTCAGATACCTAAATAATAGTATTTTGAGCTCGAAGAAACAAACCGGAGTAGAGGAAATTATATTTAATCAAATTGAAATTAAATAGTAAAAAAATAGTGTATCAACCATCTCACTATACTTGTTTTAGCCTAATTTCATTTGATAGTTGTATTACGAAACTTTTCGTAAATTCTTAAACGAAGTCATTAATTTTATCATATTCTTTTGTTTTTAGGTCTTTTTTTATAAATTTAGCAGCTAGAATATAATTTTATATAGTGAAGTCATCTTGACTTTTTTTGAGAAAAAATAGGGGTTATAGAAATTTGTGTTGCGAAACATAAAAACCAAACACATATACCAAGTACTGAGCAAAGATATGATAGAATTAGAGAAAGTTCCATATTTACCAGAGACAAAACGAGGTTTTAAACCGAAGGTGCCACTATACGAGATTATTAATACAATTCTTTATAAACTCAAAACAGGTATTCAATTGGAATTTCTTCCTGTTGCAAGTCTTTTCGAGAATGAGGTTTTGCATTACAAGACCGTTTTTGATCATTATCGTAAATGGTGCGAGTTAGATATATGGAAGTCTTGTTGGATAGAACTTTTAAAGGCCAACAAGACTAAACTGGATTTATCTAGTGGCGATTTAGACGGAAGCCATACAACAGAACTACGGATAGGGCTAGTGGTCGATTATCAGGGAAGGAAGAAATGCAAGACAACAAACGCCATTTATCTAACCGATAGGCAAGGATTGCCTATCGCTATGTCAGAGCCTGTTTCTAGAAATCATAATGATTTATTTGATATAGAAGTTCAATTTGAAGAAGTTGTTGGAACATTGGAAGATGCTGAGATTCCTGTTGATGGACTTTTTATCAATGCGGATGCAGGTTTTGATTCCATAAAATTGAGAAACAAATGTGAAACCAAAGTTATCGTTGCTAATATTTGCCCCAACAAAAAACGTAATGGTAGCAATGAAGCAAAAACATTAATGAAAACTTTATCAACAACGCTATGCTATTGAACGGACAAATGCTTGGATGGATAGCTTCAGGTCGCTATTAAACAGATTTGATACAACTTTGACTAGCTGAAAAGGATTTAACTTTCTTGCTTTCATTGTTATAAAACTAAAGAAATTTTATAAACTTAAAAAGTCAAGATAACTTCTATGACTAAATCGATATGTCAATAAGGTTTTCGAATAATCATACATTACTATTGAAAGAATTCAAAAATGGTAATCAAAAAGCTTTTCATAGGCTATTTGAACTATTTTGGGAACCCATGTTCATAAGTGCAAAATCTATTGTTTTTAATGAAGATGTCGCTAAGGATATAATTCAAGATATTTGGTTGAACATATGGCAAAAAAGAGAGGAGAATGAAATTAGAAATTTCAAAGCATACATTTTCAAATCTGTTAACAATGGATGCTACAAATATCTAAGGGACAATAAATTCAATACGATTCAACATAGTGTTATTGAATCTTTGGATTTAGTTACAGAATCAAAGGTTGAAAATCAACATAATGTTGATCAGACTATATTTCTTCTTGAAAAATCATTGACAGGATTACCCCCTAGATGCCAGCAAATTTTTAGACTAAGTCGAATTGAAGCGTTCAGTAATGCCGAAATCGCAGAACGACTTGGAATTTCAAAACGGTCTGTTGAAAATCAAATGGCAATAGCATTAAAATATGTTAGACTAAATTTGAGACTCACTCAATCTTCCATTCCCTCACTTTTTTTAATTCTTCATCTTCTACAGAACTCTGCAGCTGGCTTTTTTTAGATTAAAAATGTTAATAAAAAGTTAAAAATTGAATTAGCATGTGAGTTTGGGTCTTGAAATGGTTCTTATATATATAATAACATAATCATGCGAGAGAGAGAGTTTAGAAACATTTTAGATAAATATCTTAACGGAACCATTTCAGATGAAGAAAATAAGCTTCTCGAGAAATTTAAGAAAGAGCTAAAATCAAGAAAACAGGAGTCTGGTTTTAAAAATGAAAAGCATAAGTATTCATTAAAGGAGGTTATATGGCTAGATATTAATAATCAAATTAAAGATTCTAAGAGAAGTAATTTTATTAGATGGAAATTCACGGCTGTTGCTGTATGCTTAGGTTTAATGATGTCTGGATATCTCTTTTGGCAAACTACAATTTCAAATACTTCAAATGCAATTCCTGATAACGCTATTTCCCTTCAATTGGAAGATGGCTCTATTAAAATAATTCAGGAGGGTCAGGCTATCAGTATTTCGGATAAAAGCGGAAATATTTTGGGGCAACAAAAAGGAGATCAATTGTTTTATAATGACCTGGATTCCAGAAATAAATTGGCTTACAATACGCTTAACGTGCCGTATGGAAAAACTTTTAAGCTAAGACTATCAGATGGTACTTTTGCTCATCTAAACGCTGGTTCTTCTTTAAAGTACCCTGTACAATTCATAGCAGGCATGGAAAGACAGGTTTTTATTACAGGGGAAGCGTATTTTGATGTTTCAAAGGATCCTGAAAACCCCTTTATTGTGAATGCGGATAATTTGAATATAAAGGTTCTAGGAACAGAGTTTAATGTTTCTGCTTACCCAGAAGATTTGACTTCAGAAGTTGTTCTTGTAGAAGGATCTGTTAGTATGTATTCTGAAAAAGAGAAGAATACCAAAATGAATCGTACCGTTTTAAAACCGGGTTTTAAAGGAAGTTTTAATCGCAATGAAGAAAATGTGGCTGCTAGTAAAGTAATTACTGAAACATATACTTCTTGGGTTAATGGTAAACTAGTATTCAGAAATATGTCTTTTAAGAACATTTTGAAAAAACTAGAAAGGCGTTACGACGTTGAAATAGTGAATCAAAACCTAGAGTTAGCAGATGAAAAATTCAATGCGAATTTTGGGAGCGAATCAATAGAAAAAGTTTTGGAAGAATTGAAAATCAACTATGGAATAACATTTAAAAAGATAGGTAATGAAATTATAATTGAATAAGGATTTATTATTAACGCTAAAATCTCGACTACGTATGAATAGAATTTAAACAAAAAATCGGAAAATGCTACGAACATTTTCCGACATAATGAAGTGATTAAACCGATATTAGATTAACCACAACTAACGCTACAAAAATATGAAAAAATTTCTTGGAATTAAAAGCAGTCCTTTTCCTTGGACTAAATATGATTTAAAAATGAAACTTAGCACACTATTGATCTTGATGACCTTTGTTGCAACATATGCCAATGATAGTTACGGACAAAAAACTAAGGTGTCGTTAAATATGAAAAACGTTTCCGTTCAACAGCTGATAGATGAAATTGAAAACAATACCGAGTTCGAATTTGTTTATAAAATAAATGATGTTGACCTCAAGCGAATTATTTCTCTAAAAGTGAAAAATGCTGCAATCGGAGATGTATTAAAGCAAGTCTTTCATAAAACAGATACAGAATTTAATCTCAATGACAGACGCATATATCTCCTAAGACGTTTACAGGCTAATATTACTCGAGATTTAGAGTACTCCAAACCCCAACAAATTATAGTTCAGGCTCAGGTTCAGTCCTCAGTTACTGGAATGATAACTGATGAAGAAGGTCAACCCTTACCAGGTGCCAATATTATAGAAAAAGGAACATCAAATGGCACTCAAACAGACTTTGATGGCAATTATTCCATTTCCGTTTCTTCAGGAGCTGTGTTAGTTTTTAGCTATTTGGGGTTTCATTCTAAGGAGATTAGTGTTGGAGAGGAATCCACAATTAATGTAGAGCTAGTTGAAGATGCAGGTAAGCTTGAGGAGGTTGTTATTATTGGTTATGGTAGTAGAAAGAAAAAAGATTTAACTGGAGCTATTAGCACGGTTAGCGCTGAAGATTTTGCAGAAGTGGTAACACCTAATCCAGAATTGGCTATGCAAGGTAAAATGTCTGGTGTTTTAATTACAAACCCTGGTTCAGACCCTAATGCGAGACCTGAAGTGCGCATTAGAGGTGTGGGTACTTTAGGGTTCAACGATCCTTTATATGTAATTGACGGAGTACCAGTAATTGAAGCTGGTGCTGCTTCGACTGACGGTCGAGCAATAGATATACGAGGTACAACAAATGTGTTAAACTTAATCAACCCAAACGATATCGAATCTATTTCAGCGCTTAAAGATGCTACCGCAACGGCGATTTATGGTGTTCGTGCTTCTAATGGAGTAATTCTGATTGAAACTAAAAGAGGTAGAAAAGGAAAAACGAAAATCAATTTTTCGCAACGTACCGGGTTTAGTTCGCTGAAAAAGCGATATGAGACCCTTACCACGCAACAATACGTTGATATAGCGAATGAAGCATGGAACAACAATACCGTGATTGGAAGAGGTGATGAAGATAACGGATTTGGCTTGCTTTATGACCCTAGCTCTTCTGAATATTTAGGTAATAGCCCTACTTATGACTGGCAAAGCCCGGGAATTCGAAATGCTGTTTCACAGGATTACAATATTTCAGCATCGGGAGGCTCAGAAGCAAGTAACTTCGCTTTTGGAGTAGGGTATAATAAATCAGAAGATGTTTTTTTACGTAACGATTATGAACGATATTCTTTTAACATAAATTCTGATCACAATATAACAGATTGGTTAAAAGTCGGACAGTCTTACCGTTTATCAATTGGTAAACAAATCGATAGAAGTTATGGAGGAGTTGTTCATAATTTTTACAACAGTTTTGATGTAGCCCCGTGGCAACCGATATTTGATCAAAGCACTTCGACAGGTTTCGCTCAAACTTTTCGAGAAATCGATGGTAGAGTGCAAGGCAGTGGCTATGGTAATGGTACTTCTGAAAACTTTTTTGCTCGACAGAGCCTTTCCAATCGTGAAAGAGTCTTAGTGAGAAATTTAGGCTCGGTGTATGCAGAAATCAAACCTTTGAAAAATTTTAGAGTTCGAGGTACTTTGAGTGTCGATTATTACACCAATAAAAGAGAAAGTCATAATGATCCAGATGTGGCTCTTTATGGTGCTCAAAGCGCTGTACCTGATTCGAGAGGCTTTCAGATCAATAGAGTATTAAGTAATAACTTTAACTTTGTTAATGAACTTTTGGTCGGGTATACTAATACATTTGGAAAACATAATCTAGATTTGATTTATAATTTCATGAATCAACAAACGTCCTATGATTATGTTTTACTTGATGGATTTAACACAGGTGTAACAAGTTTTGATCAACGTAGAGTTGATGAATTTTTACTTCCAGAAAATAGACCAGGTTCACTTACTAGAGAATCGAGGGGGTTAATTGGTTATCTAGGTCGTCTGAGCTATCACTATGATAGTAGATATTACCTGGATGCAACAGTACGAAGGGATGGCAGCTCTGTTTTTGGACCAAATCAAAAATGGGGTACTTTTCCTGCAATTGGTCTGGCGTGGCGTGTATCTGGTGAAAACTTCATGCAAGGTATTTCATGGTTAAATGATTTTAAAATTAGAGCAGGATATGGTTTAACAGGCAACCAAGAAACTGCACCTTTTCAATATCTTTCTTTAGTAAATCCAAATCCATCTTATTCGTTGGGTAATGGCAACATTGTATCGGGTGCATTTTTAGGTGATTTTCCGATATTGGATACATCATGGGAAACCGTAACAAGTAGCAATATAGGTTTTGATGCGACCATGTTTGATAATAAATTGACATTAACAGCGGAATATTATCTAAAAGAAACTGAAGATATTCTTCAGCAAATAGACTTGCCCCTAGTTATCGGTGCTTCATCAAATCCAGTTGTAAACCTTGCTACGGTTGAGAACAAAGGGTTCGAGTTTGCTGCGAACTATCAAGATAGCTTTGGAGATTTGAACTTTAGTGCCAATTTCAACTTGACCACGGTCAAGAACGAAGTTACAAAGTTGTATAATGATAGACCTCAAACAATTATAAACCCAGGAATTAGAATAAATAGAGATTTCATTCAAGGTAGAGTTGAAGTTGGTTACCCAATTGGTTATATATATGGTTATGTAATCGATGGTGTTTTTCAAACGCAGCAAGAGGTAGATGATTACTTAGCAAACAATACTGTAGCTGGAAATACATCGCAACTTTCACCCGGAGACTATAGATTTAAAGATTTGTATGGTGATCCTGATGTAGACGATGGAGAATTTGCTTATCGTAGTGAAGGAGCAAATGGAGAAATCAATAGCTTAGATCAAACTTATTTGGGAAAAACTATTCCTGGATATTATTATGGTTTGGGTTTAAATTTTGAATATAAAGATTTTGATTTAGGTCTTACGTTTAGAGGTGTCGGAGATGTTCAGAGAGTAAATGAAATAAGAAGAAGAGGGGAAACCGTGGCTGGAATAGGTCAAAATTATTTGACTTCCGTTTTAGATAGATGGACAACAACAAACCCATCTACAACCAATTCTAGAATAGTCGCAGGTGATCCATCAGGTAACAATAGGTTTTCGAATCGATTTGTTGAAGATGCCGATTTTTTTAGATTACAGAATTTGCAGTTGGGTTATAATTTTGGAGATAGAATGATAAGTTCTTTAGGAATCGCTAACCTTCGCTTATATGCTGTTTTTTCAAATGTATTTGTAATTACGCCTTACTCAGGCTTGGATCCTGAAAATGACACGACGCCTTTTACAATTACGACTGGTCTTAATATAGGTTTTTAATCATTTAATCCGTTTAATTTAATTTTTAACAAATGAAAATAATAAAATATTTATTCATAAGTATGTTACTGGTGTTTTTTTTCGCCTGTGACAACGAGATTGTAGATCAAGACCCTATTGGCAATACCGAAGCCGCATTTTTTCAAAATGAGGCCGAAATGGAAGCTGGGGTATTCGGTATCTACCAAAAAATGACATTTTTCTATAGGTTTGCTTCGGCAAGGTATCTTCAGCCATTGCAGTTGTTACCTTGTGATAATTTAAGCGTTCCAAATTCTGCATATGATTCATTCAATGGTTTAGGCCCGAATGATTCCCGTATTACTCAGCTATATCGCTATTCATATGAACTCATCGGTAGAGCCAATGTTGTTTTAGAGAAAATAGAAGAGAATGGTGATTTTGCCTATGACCCTGGTTCAGATGCGAAAGACTACCATAAGGGAGAAGCACTTTTTTTAAGGTCGTATTCCCACTTCAAATTATGGAACACTTTTGGAACGGCACCTATTTCTACCAAAAGAATAAAGGAAATAGATGACGCTTACCTTCCGAATTCTTCAGGAACTGAATTACTAGATCAAGTTGTGCTTGATTTAACTGAGGCAATAAATCTATTACCAGAATCATGGGATGCCAATAACCTTGGAAGAGTAACCAAGAATTCAGCACGAGCGTTGTTATTAAAAACCCTAGTTTTTAGAGGGACGGTAAACCAAGATAACGCAGATTTCGTCAATGCATTAGTGGCTTTTAATGCTATATCTGGTGTTTCTTTAAGTCCGAACTATGTAGATAATTTTAATATTGAGACTCAGAATAACTCTGAATCTTTATTTGAATATCAAGCATCTAGTAATGTTACACGAACAAATCCGTGGTTGCCTGGAAATGGGCAAGATGATTTTCCTGCCAATGGTGAGATTAATACTCACTATACTTTTTTTAGTGGGGGCGGATTTCAGAGAACGTACTCGGCTACTAATTCTTTAATAGATGCATACAATCCAGATGACCCAAGACTTGAAATATCTTTTGATGCGACCAATAATGATGTTTTAAAATATCATACTACGGATGTAGTCATACCAGGAATAGGTGGTAACTTTTTATCAGAAAACAATCAGCGAATATTGCGTTATGCCGATGCTATTTTATTGGCTGCAGAAGCTACAGTCCGATCTGGCGGCAACTTAGCTGATGCTATTGCGTTAGTAAACCAAGTTCGTGAAAGAGCTCGTAATTCTTATTCAATTTTGAATTTAAATGCGAATGGTAATGTTATCGTTCCTGCTGCACCTTCTCTAGAGCCGGCAAATTTAGCGGTGCCAGCAAATAGTGAAGACGCATTAGATCTTATTTTTGAAGAAAGAAGATTAGAACTTGCTGTTGAGGAAGGTCATAGATGGTATGACCTAAGACGCAGACATATTGCTGGTGAAATCGATTTGACCAATTTCAATTTCGACACAATGGATCCAAGCGCGACATTTCAGGCATTTAATGTTAATTTTCCTCTTCCTGATAGTGAAGTGATTCAAAACCCTAATCTAGATCAAAATACAGGATATTAATAAATTTGAATTAGTTAGTTTAGATTGAGAAAAAGAATGGGCTATGTAAAATTGTAAGTCCCATTCTTTTTTACCCTTTTGTATGTATTCTTAACCTAAAAATTAGAACTTTTGAAATGAAAAAAATAAGATATATACTTTTCTTTATTGGCGTTGCCTTATTTTTTTTAGTACTTCTTGTTCGGATAATAAGTTGGACAAGAAAAAAGAAAACAGGTTATTTCAATTATTTTCCGCTGAACGTTCAGGCGTTCAATTCGAAAATACTTTAGAAGAAACAGACTCATTAAACTACTTTACATATCCCTATATTTATATGGGAGGCGGCGTATCTGTTGGTGATTTGAATGGTGATGATTTACCTGAAATATTTTTTACCGGTAACATGGTAAAAAATGCGCTATACCTAAATAAAGGAAACCTAACTTTTGAAAATATTGGAGCGAATGCAGGTATTGAAGGTGACGGACAATGGATGACGGGTGCCACAATGGCCGATATCAACAATGACAGCCTACTGGACATCTATGTTAGTGTGTCTGGCCTGTCAGGGTCCACCAAAAACCTACTATTTATAAATAAAGGTGTAAATGCCGAAGGTATTCCCACGTTTGATGAAGAAGCAGAACGTTACGGTGTAGCCGATTCAGGGCAAAGTACACAAGGTACTTTTTTTGATTATGATGGCGATGGTGATTTAGATTTGTATGTTGCTAATTATCCTAAAACTCCATTTAAGAGCCCCAATAGCTACTATAGAACGAAAATGGAAAATCCAAAATGGGAAGATTCAAGTCATTTGTATGAAAACTTGGGTGATGGTTCTTTTAAAGATGTCACTCGCGGAAACTGGTCTTCTTCAATTTGGTCTTTCTTTAAGTGCTTCAGCCGGAGATTTAAATAATGATGGCCACATAGATATATATGTGTCCAATGATTTTGCTAGTCCTGATTTTTTGTACATGAATAATGGTGATGGTACGTTTACCGAAAAATCAAAACTTGTAACTAAGAAAACTTCTTTCTTTGGCATGGGCTTAGATATTGCCGATTTCAATAATGATGGTTTATTGGATATTGTTCAAGTAGACATGACTCCTGAAGACAATCAAAGATCGAAAGCCAATATGGCAAGTATGGATGTTCCTGGCTTTTTAGAAATGGTAGATTTTGGTTTTCATCATCAATATATGAAAAACTCGCTACAAATTAATCAAGGAATCAAAAACGATGGAATGCCTGTATTTAGTGAAATATCATATCTGGCAGGAGTTGCAAAAACAGATTGGAGCTGGGCAAGCCTATTCGCTGATTTGGACAACGATGGGTTAAAAGACATTTTTATTGCCAATGGTACCAGACGCGATATTAATAATAGGGATTTTTTTAAAAAAATCAATCGATCTACTTTTTCATCTTGGAAAAACCAAGAAGATAAAAAAACTTCGTATCTCGATTTACTCTCCGAAATGCCCTCTCAATCAATAGAAAATTATGCATTCAAAAACAACGGTAATCTCACGTTTTCTGAAAAACAAGAAGAGTGGGGTTTAAACTTTAAAGGCTTTTCTAACGGCGCAGTTTACGTTGATTTAGATGCGGATGGCGACCTTGAGGTTGTGACCAACAATATAGATGATAAGGCGAGCATCTTTAAAAACTTCGCTGTCGAGAATGGGCAGCAATTCCTTCAACTAAAGTTAGAAGGGCCAAAGCAGAACCCATTTGGAGTTGGTGCTAAAATTACACTTGCTACAGAAAATATAGAACAAACAAATGAGGTAACCTTAACTCGTGGCTTTCAGTCTTCTGTAGAACCAATAGTTCATTTTGGTATAGGCAATGCCAATATTGCCCAAAAGATTAAAGTTCATTGGCCCGATGGAAAAGTTCAACACCTAAAGCAAATACTTATAAACCAAAGACTTGTCATAAACTATAACAACGCCCACTTTGAACAGAGTACCAATGTAACCGAATTTGATTTAGGTGTTTTTTCGAAAGCCTCAAATTTGCAAGGGCTAATATATGAACATAAAGAAAATGAGTATAACGATTATCTAAGAGAACAACTCTTACCTTATCAAACCTCAAAATTAGGTCCCAAAATTGCCGTTGCAGATGTAAATGGAGATAAATTAGAAGATGTTTTTATATGTAGTGCTGCCGGCTCAAGTTCGGCACTATTTCTTCAAAAAACCACAGGAACATTTGAAAAGTCAAATATTACGCTCTTAGAATCGGATAAACAATTTGAGGATGTCAATGCGGTTTTTCTCGATGCAAACTTAGATGGGCATCAAGATTTATATGTAGTCTCCGGCGGTAACGAGTTTTTAGGCGATAACCCCATGCTTCAAGATCGCCTATATCTGAACAAAGGCAATGGTGAATTCATGAAATCCTTAGGCAAATTACCTAAAATGCATACAAGTGGGGGTGTAGTTGCGCCTTATGATTTTGATGCGGATGGAGATTTAGATCTGTTCGTGGGAGGAAGACTTAGCCCTGAACAATATCCCATTGCGCCAAGAAGCTACTTCTTAGAAAATATTCAGATGAATAATGGTGAATTTCAATATAAGGATATAACAAAAGAGATAGCGCCAGAACTATTGAATCCAGGTATGGTTACCTCAGCCGCTTGGAGCGATTTTGATAACGATGGAAAAACCGATTTAATTATAACAGGAGAATGGATGCCCGTTCGTTTTTTCAAAAACCAAGCATCTCGTTTCGTAGACAAAACCCATCAATATGGTTTGGATAAATCATCCGGATGGTGGTCTAGTATTCTTTGTGCAGATTTTGATAATGACGGAGATGATGACTACGTGGTTGGTAATTTAGGATTGAATCACAAGTACAAAGCATCTGAAAAAGCTCCCTTTGAGGTATATGCGGCCGATTTTGACAAAAATAAAAGAATAGATGTCGTCTTAGGATACAATTCAGATGGGGTCAAATATTCAGTAAGGGGAAAGCAGTGCTCTTCACAAGCAATCTTATCGGTTAAGCACAAATTTGATAGTTACGAGCAGTTCGCCTCAGCAACTCTTGAGGATGTGTATACCAAAGAGGAGCTGAACAAAGCTTTGCATTACGAGGCCTTCCAATTTGCTACCAGTTATATCGAAAATAAAGGAAACGAAATTTTCGAGATGAAGCCTTTACCAAATGAAGCACAATTCTCTTCGGTAAATGCAATTTTAACTGAAGATTTTAACACAGATGGAAATCTAGACCTTTTACTCCTTGGTAATTTTTATCCCTTCGAAGTAGAAACACCACGAAACGATGCTTCAACAGGTTTGGTACTACTAGGAGATGGTAAAGGAGATTTCAGAGCATTATCATCTAAAGAAAGTGGTCTTTTAGAACAAACTGATGTAAGAGATGCCAAGTACTTAAAGCTTCATAACAATCGAAAAAGCTTATTAATCGTGAGCAATAATGATAGCTTAAGACTTTATCATGTAGACAAAAAATAAAATCTAATGAGAATACAAAAAAATCAATTTATTGTGTTTCTTATTTGTATTTTAAGTAGTGCATGCAATTCGAATTCGAAGGGCAATTATTCTAACAAATCATATGAATCATGGTCTTCTTATTTAGGTGGTGCTGATCGCAACCATTTTTCTACCCTATCTAAAATTACACCAAAGAACGTAGCTAAGCTTGATATGGCTTGGTCTTATGAATCTGCAGTTTGGGGGCAAATGCAAATGAATCCAATTATAATAGATACCATCCTATATGGAGTTACAGCAGCCAAGCAACCCATCGCTTTAGATGCAAGAACAGGAGAAGAGATTTGGATTGTTGGTGATACACTTAACAAGTCTGCTGGCAGAGGCGTTACCTATTGGTCAAAAGAAGATGACAAGCGTATATTATTCGTCAGAGGTTCGGAGCTTATGGCCGTAAATGCATTGACAGGCAAGGCCATAACGACTTTTGGAGGTAATGGAAAAATTGATTTACGAAAAGGGCTGCCAGAGATAGCAAGAAATAAATTCATGACTTCTACAACTCCTGGAACAATTTATAAAGATTTAATTGTAATACCAACCCGTGTTACCGAAAGTGAAGGAGCAGCACCTGGAGATATTATGGCTTTCAATGTTATAAACGGAAACTTAGAATGGGTATTTCATACAATACCATACCCTTCGGAAGTTGGTTACGATACATGGGAAGATAAAGAAGTTTATAAAAATGAATCTATAGGAGGAGGCAATAACTGGGCGGGAACCGCATTAGATAAGGATTTAGGTATTTTATACGTTCCTACAGGTTCATTAGCACCAGATTTTTATGGAGCAGATAGAATAGGAAAGAATTTATATTCAAATTCTTTATTAGCCCTAGACGTAACTTCAGGGAAATTATTATGGCATTTTCAGTTTGTCCATCATGATATTTGGGATAGAGACCCTCCTGCGCCGCCTAACTTAATAACTGTAGAACGTGAAGGAGAACAAATTGAAGCTGTTGCTCAAGTAACCAAACAAGGATATGTTTTTGTCTTTGATAGAAAAACAGGAGAATCTCTTTTCGAAATAAAAGAACAACCGGTTCCTCAATCTATTTTTGCCGAAGAAAAAGCTTGGATCACACAACCAGTACCAGTACTTCCTAAACCATATGCAAGGGGATCTAATACAATATTCCCTGAGAATGTTAATCCATATTCTATAGACAAAGAAGCTTTAAGAGATTCTATTGCCGCAATGGATAATCGTTTATTTGCGCCTCCAAGTCTAGAGCCCGTGTTATTACTCCCTGGCTATGATGGTGGTGCAGAATGGGGAGGTGCTGGAGCGGATCCTTTTAATGGTATTCTTTATGTGAACTCCAATGAAATGCCTTGGGTTTTACAAATGGAACGAAACGAAAATCAAAAAGAAAATAGTTCTAAAGGAGAAAAATTATATAGGAACGTTTGCGCTTCTTGTCATAAAAATAAACGACAAGGTGTTGTATTAAGTGGTTTTCCTTCTCTTATCGGTTTAAAAGACAGGCGTTCAATACAAGAAATAGAACAAATATTAAGTCAAGGAAAAGGCATGATGCCTGGTTTTCCTCAGATAACAGGAAATGAGAAACAAGCACTAATTAACTTTCTTATGGATATAGAAACCCATGATGAAAAAGAACTCACTAAAGAAATAGTAGAAAATATTAATTCATCTCCATATAAGCATAAGGGATACAATAAATTTTTAGATTCCAATGGACTTCCAGGTATTGATCCTCCATGGGGTACGCTACATGCAATAGATTTAAATAGCGGAGAATATTTGTGGTCAATACCCTTCGGAGAAACCCCCGAATTAAAAAAGAAAGGTATTCTAAATACAGGAACAGAAAATTATGGCGGCCCGCTAGTGACAGAAAATGGATTACTATTTATAGGTGCTACAAAAGATGGTTATTTTAGAGCATTCAATAGACATACAGGGAAAATTCTTTGGGAATATATGCTGCCAGCCCCTGCTTTTGCGACCCCATCTACCTATCAAATTGATGGTAAACAATACATTGTAATTGCATGTGGTGGTGAAAAACTAGGGACAAAAAAAGGAAATCAAATAGTAGCTTTTACACTTAAATAATGCAGAATTAATATGAAAAAAGACTTATTTTTTCTAATCTTATTTTTGGGGTTTACACTTCAAATATTTTCTCAGTTTCTTCAAGTTAGTGAGAGTGGAAGATTTATTCAAACAAGTAATAAGCAAGCCTTCATATGGCTCGGTGATACTGCTTGGGAACTATTTCATAAGCTTTCTAGAGAGGAAGCTGTTTTCTATTTAGAAACTAGAAAAAAGCAAGGATTTACTATAATTCAAGCAGTTGTATTGGCCGAGATTGATGGTATAAAAACTCCAAATTTCTACGGAGACTTACCTCTAATTGACTTTGACCTTAATAAGCCCAATGAAGCCTATTTCAAACATGTAGATTTCATCGTAAACAAAGCAAATGAACTTGGTTTGGTTATGGGTTTGTTGCCTGCTTGGGGCGACAAGGTATTTTCTGAATCCCCTGGTAAAGGCCCCGTAGTTATGAATCAAAAAAATGCGTGCAAGTATGGGAAATATTTAGGCAAACGCTATAGAGATCATAAAGTTATATGGATTTTAGGTGGTGATCGAGATATTGCAAACTTAGAGGTCTTTGAGACATGGAAAAAACTGGCCTTAGGCTTAAAAAAAGGAGGCAAGGAAAAACACTTAATAACCTACCATCCTCGTGGAGAAAGTTCATCCTCTTTCTGGTTTCACAACGAAACTTGGTTAGATTTTAATATGTATCAAAGTGCTCATAATCGAAAATTCAATCCGGTATACGACTGGTCAGAAACAGAATATTTAAAAACCCCGGTGAAGCCTTTTGTAGACGGCGAGCCAGCATACGAAAATATACCTGTTCGATTCTATAGATTTATGAATAAAGAATTGCCTAGAAAAGTGTCCGATAGCGTTCTAAATAAGGATGGGATAATAGTAAATCCCAACCACTTTAAAGATGGATTTTTTAATAGCCACGATATTCGACTACATGCTTATTGGAATTTTTTGGCTGGTGCCTGTGGTTATACCTATGGCAATAATGCCGTATGGCAAATGTTTAAAAAGGGAAATGAGGTAATCTTACCAACCCTTTCTGATTGGAAAACTGCTTTGAATGATGAAGGAGCCACACAGCTTATTCACCTGAAAAATGTGCTAAAAACCTATTCCATTTCTGAACTTTTTCCCAACCAATCGCTGATTTATGGTAAAAATAGTAAAAATGAAGATCATATCAGAGCAGCTACAGCATTAAATTGTAGTTGGGCTTTATTGTACATGGCGAAAGGTCAAAATGTTAGCGTAGATAGGAATAAAATTGAGGGAGACGTCTTGTACGCTGCATGGTACAACCCAAGAAATGGTACGGTAACACAAATTGAAAACCTTTCAAAAGAAAGAATATTGGATTTTCAACCGCCATCTAACGGTGAAAACAATGATTGGTTATTGGTTTTAGATACCAAAACAGAGAGGGGCGTTCAACTAGAGGAATATCAAGGTGTTTCCACGTCTAACAAAAAATAATTCGTGCAAGTATTAGTCAAGACGGCAGTAGTTATAGCGATGAAGATTATAGTAAAGAAAAAACGAAATACCAAAGTGAGTATAGGATAATTAGAAATTACAGTACTGTTGAAGTATTTGTACTAGACACAAAAACCTATTTCACTCATGACAAATGTCACTATGTTGTAGAGAAGCATTTGAATTATACAAATGGTTTTTAAATCAAAGCAACCAAATTAATTATATGTACACACACAAAAAAAATGCGCTACTTGTTATTCTGCTATTAAGTGGGTTTTATTTTTCAAATGCGCAGCTAAGCATTACGCCCACCAAAACCAATGGTGTTTTTTCTGTTGGAGAAACAGCTAGTTGGAAAATACATAATGAAGGGAAAAATGCCATCGATTCGATTCAATTTTCCATAAAACAAGGAGCTTTAACAATTCTTTCCGAAGGCCCTCTAGTATTGAAAAAAGGTAAAGCGACCATAGAGCATAAGTTTAAAGAACCCTCGGCTGTATTAGTAGAGATACGATGGAAGACAACCAAAAGTGAGTGGCAAAAAATACTAAGTGGAGCTATTGCCGACCCTGAAAACATTCCTCTTTCGGCAAAAAAGCCTGCAGATTTTGATGCTTTTTGGGTTGATAAAATAAAAAAGCTATCCGCAATTCCCAAGCAAACTCAGTTAAAGCAAATAGTTTTAGAAAATGAAAAAGACATAGCCTACTTTCATATTAAAATGTGTAATATAAACCAAAGCAGTATTCGCGGACAAATTGCAAAACCTACTAAAGGAGAAAAATTCCCCGCGTTATTAATAGTACAATGGGCTGGTGTTCATCCGTTGCAGCCAGAATGGGTAATTGATAAAGCAAAAAAAGGATGGTTGGTACTTAACATCAATCCTCATGACCTACCCATCGATCGAGAGCAAGACTTTTATAAGGCGAAAAAAGAAGGACCATTGAAACATTATGCCGCTATTGAAAATGAGGACAAAGAAAAAGTTATTTTCTACGAATGTTTCTATCTTGCTATAGAGCTGCACAATACCTTACCGAGAGACCAGATTGGAACGGTGAGACATTGGTAGTAATGGGAAGCAGCCAAGGAGGCCTGCAAAGTCTGGTTACGGCAAGTTTACATTCAAAGGTTACTGCTGCTTTAGCTGCAATACCAGCTGGTTTTGATACCATGGGGCCAACTATTGGGAGAAAAGGTGGCTGGCCTAATTGGTATACAAATACTAAAAATAGAAATGCTTCTTTGGTACACGAAACAAGTAGGTATTTTGATGTTGCCAATTTTATTTCTAACATAAAATGCCCAGTATTGGTAGGTATAGGCCTTCTCGATCAAGTTTGCCCGCCAGCGGGCATCTATGCTGGGCTAAATCAATTAACAAGTGCAAAAGAATTAGTTTTAATGCCTAAAGCACAGCACCAGGTAAAAGAAGGTTATCATGACGCCTATAACGAAAGACTAAATAATTATTGGCTTCCAAATTTAAAAGCAAAAACATTTACTATAGATTAATAAATTTCACAAATATGATTGTATCATTTTCACAAGTATAGACTACTCAGAATTTCTAAACAGAAAATCAAAAAGGTGATTTCATAATGCTTTAACCAACTAATTATAACCGAATACGAAATAATTATGATAAAGAATAGAATGCTGCTATTAATTAGCATACTACTAGGGTTTTACGGCAATGCTCAAGAGTTTGACACCCAAACCTATTTTTTAAACGATTCTACTAGTTTAAAACTAGATTTGTTTAAACCCGCTGTTGCTGATTCTGTAAAGACACCATTGGTTCTTTTTATACATGGAGGAGGGTTTTCTTCTGGCGATAAAAAAAGTGGGCATAATTTGGCTAAACACTTAGCAAAAAACAACATTGCCTGCGCAACAATAGATTATACCCTTTATATGGCTGATAAAAACTTTAGTTGTAAAGGTATAACTTCAGAGAAGATTAAAGCAATTCAGATTGCAGCAAGTGAAGCTTGGTTGGCAACCAGCTATCTTATAGCGCAAGCGCAAGAAATTAATGTTGATACGACCAAAATATTCATATCTGGGGGAAGTGCTGGTGCAGAGGCAGCACTGCATGCAGCATTTTGGAATAGGGATAAAATGCAACACTATAAGCACAACCTGTCTTCAACCTTTAAATATGCAGGTGTAATAGCCGGAGCAGGGGCAATAATAGATTTGAACCTTATTACTTCAGAAAATCAAATTCCCGCAATGTTTTTTCATGGAGATGAAGATCCAGTTGTTCCATATAAAACTGCTGCTCACCATTATTGCGCATCTGATGCTACCGGTTGGCTTATGTTTTTTGGTTCTCATTCTATCGCAAAGCATCTCGAAAATATGAATAGTACGGTATACTTAAGTACGTTTAAAGGAGGCGGTCATGCATATTACGCGGGTGTGTTATTTAATAAAAATCAGGAGCTTATTACCAATTTTATAACAAAGGTGTTGGCAGGTGAAAAGTATATTCGATATGACGAATTCATTGTCAAAAAATAGCATCAAAGTCAACCTAGCCAAGCCTAAAAAAGTCTAAATAATTTCATAAATAATCAAGTCTAAAATGATACTTCGTACAAAATTATTGCTGTTAACAGCCTCTTGCGTTGCAATTGTTTCTAACATTAATGCTCAAACAAAAGAGCACTGGAAGTGTTTTCTGTTAACGAGAATCTTAAAATGGAGTTGTTTCTACAAGAGAAACAGCTTTCCTATACCGTTTCGTTAAAGAAAAATGGAAATTTTGAAGAAATTATTGAAGACTCGCCTTTGGGCATTCTTACTGAAACTATAGACTATTCTACCAATGCTTCTTTCCTTGAAGAAGCCAGCCCCCATCGCATAAATGCTCGGCAAAAAACACTAACAGGCAAAGCTTTATCACTTCATAACATAGCGAATGAGCTGGTTGTAACTTTTATGATAAACGAAAACCCCTTAGATGTA
The DNA here is from genome assembly GCF_055808955.1 of Jejuia sp. G7-7. Lineage (NCBI taxonomy): Bacteria > Pseudomonadati > Bacteroidota > Flavobacteriia > Flavobacteriales > Flavobacteriaceae > Jejuia > Jejuia sp. G7-7. The sequence goes on along the minus strand of NZ_JBVVSZ010000001.1, from coordinate 199,523 downwards.
ATATTACGCGTCTACAATGATGGAGTGGCTTTTAGGTATAGACTTCCCAATGCCAAGAATAAAAAAATAACAATCTCAGGAGAAAAAACAGGATTTAACTTACCAGAAGGAAAAGCGTGGATACAACCGTATGACGATGTTACAAAATGGACACCGGGATATGAAATGCCTTATCAAAACGAAATAGCCATTGGCAAAGAATCACCAAAAAAATGGTTGGGCTTTCCCTGCACTATTTCATACAAAAGATGCATGGGTCTTATTAACTGAAGCAGATTTAGGAAGAAATTTTTATGGAGCTCATTTAAATAAAAATTGCGACGAAGGTCTATACACCATACGTTTGCCAGAAAAGAAAGAAGCAGAAGGACTTTATGAAACAAACGCAACCTTAAAGCGTTTTCCTTGGGTATCGCCATGGCGTATAGCCATAATAGGTGACAATTTAAATACAATAACGTCCTCGAATATTGTAAAATTAGTATCTCCTGAAAGCAATTTAAAAGATGTTTCTTGGATAAAACCAGGACGCGCTTCCTGGAGCTGGCTTTCCGATCATGACAGTCCGAAAAACTATCAAACTTTAAAGAAGTTTATAGATTTCGCCGCTGAGATGGGTTGGGAGTATTCTTTGGTAGATGCAAATTGGAATATGATGAAAGGTGGAAACTTAAAAAAACTTACCCGTTATGCTAAAGAAAAAAAATAGGCCTTTTTGTTTGGTACAATTCTGGAGGTCCCCACAATACAGTTACAGAAGAAGTACGAGATAAAATGCATATTGCTAAAAGAGAAAAGCAACTTTTAGGAAATTGCAAAAATGGGGAGTGAAAGGAATAAAAGTAGACTTTTTTCAAAGCGATAAACCAAAAATAATGAACCAATATGTTGAAATTCTAGAAGATGCTGCGCAACATAAAATAATGGTCAACTTTCATGGGTGTACCATACCTAGAGGACTGTCAAATACATATCCAAACTTATTGACCATGGAGAGTGTTCATGGAGCAGAATGCTATACGTTCAACAAAAATTACCCAGAGAATGCTCCTATTCAAAATACAATTCTTCCAGTAACCAGAAATGTTATAGGTTCTATGGATTATACGCCGGTTATTTTTACAAATATGGAGTACCCACACATAACAACCTATGGCCATGAACTAGCACTGTCTGTATTGTTCGAATCAGGAATATTGCATTTTGCTGATGCTATAGAAGGATATAGGTTGTTGCCCAAAGCCCCTAAAACATTTTTAAAGAATGTGCCCGTAGTATGGGATGAAACAAGATATGTTCAAGGTTGGCCTGGTAAAGAAATGGTTTTAGCAAGAAGACATGGAGACTTTTGGTATGTTGCTGGTGTCAATGGAGAGGATAAAAAGAAGCAAATGAGTTTCAAACTACCTTTTCTTTCTAAAGAAGAACATAAGGCAGAATTGATTTCTGACGGACCTACTGCACAAGAATTTAATACTACCATATTAAAACTAAAACAGGATACATCCATTAATGTAAATGTATTACCCAATGGTGGTTTCATCTTAAAGGTTAAGAAATGATTTAGACATAATAAAAGTAAAAAAGTGTTTTCTATCGTAAGTATTTTTAAATTGGTTTAACGATTACAAATAATAATTATGTACACAAGCTATTTTCGGAGTTATTCTTTTCAAGATCAGTTAAAGAAGCAAACTATTGGTCGTCTTTTATGTATTTTAATTCTACTGGGGTCAATTGCTTCTTGCCAAAAGAAAAAAGAAAAGAAACAAATTAATGAACCAATTAAAAAGCCCAATATCATTTACATATTGGCGGATGATTTAGGGTATGGTGATTTAGCTTCCTATGGCCAATTAAAAATAAACACCCCAAATTTAGATCGAATGGCCGCCAATGGAATTAAATTTACGCAACACTATAGCGGTTCAACCGTATGTGCTCCTTCCAGATCATCTTTGATGACTGGGCAACATACAGGTCACACTCCCATTCGCGGAAATAGAGAAATAAAAACGGGAGGGCAGATGCCATTACCCAAGCAGACTATCACAATAGCGAAACTATTACAACAGGCTGGCTATAAGACAGCTGCTTTTGGAAAATGGGGTCTAGGCTATGTAGGTTCTGAAGGAGACCCTAATAAACAAGGTTTTGAACTTTTTTATGGGTACAACGATCAAAAAATGGCTCATCGGTATTACCCCCCTTATCTTTGGCGCAATGAAAAAAGAATACCTAGAAGGAAATGACTGGACGAACAAAGAAACCTATGCCCCAGACATCATTCAAAAAGAGACTTTAAAATTTATTGAGGAAAATAAAGATAAGTCGTTTTTTGCATATGTTCCATTAGTATTACCTCATGCCGAACTGATTTCTCCAAAAGATTCCATTCTAGAAATATACCAAGAGAAATTTCCAGAAAAACCGCATTTAGAAACCGCAGATAACTATACATCAGACTATGGCCCTCAAATAGAGTATTTTAAGTATTGTACGCAAGAGACACCAAAAGCTGTTTTTGCCGCAATGGTTCAAAGAATAGATGTCTATGTTGGGCAAATAGTAGACAAAGTTGAAGAGCTAGGTATTTCGGAAAACACCATTATTATGTTCGCAAGTGATAATGGCCCACATGCAGAAGGAGGAGCAGATCCAGAATTTTTCAACAGTTCTGGTGGGCTAAGAGGTATAAAAAGGGACTTGTATGAAGGAGGTATTAGGGTACCATTTATCGTAAATTGGAAAGGGAAAATTAAAAAAGGAACAGTTACACAGCATCTTTCAGCTTTTTGGGATGTAGTACCAACAATTGCTGATATAGCAGGGTTTGAGAAACCAAAAAATGTTGATGGCATTTCCTTTTTGCCAACGCTTTTAGGAAAAGCTGACCAAACACAACACGGATATCTATATTGGGAGTTTTCTTATCATGGAGGAAGACAAGCGGTACGTAAAGGAGATTGGAAAGGAGTTCGCTACAATATTGAAGAAAATAATGATAATAGTATCGAATTATATAACCTTTCTAAAGACCCTTCGGAAACCATTAATATTGCTGATAAGCATCCTGATATAGTGAAGGACATCAGGAGAATTTTTAATGAAGCACGCACAAAATCATACGAATTTCCATTAGGAAAGTAATTTGATTCTAATCAGACACAAATTAAAGTACGGTTGAATATCATATTTTGTTTTTTTATAGCACCAAGCTACCATTAAAAACAATGAATTGCGAGCTATGAAAATCAACGAATAGAATAATTAGATTACAAAAAAAATAAAATCAATTGGCATGAAAAAAGCATTGAAATACATTTTTACATTTTTAGTGATATTAGGTTTAGGTTGCGCCGAAAAGTCTGAAAAGTCAAAAGAACAGAAGCCTCCATTAATTTCTCCTTTCTCAGATGTAGATACCTTGGCAATCAATGATTGGTGGAACAGGGCCGACAATTCCATAATAAATTTAAAAGTAGGTCGCGATAGTGTTATCGCCTTTGGCATCTATACCGTTTCAAACGAGACCTTAAAACTAAGTGCCCAGTTATACCCGCTCTTTCCAGAAGAAACAAGAGAGGTACGCCTTGAATTAAAACAGAATGGCATATGGAAAGAAGCCCAAACCCAAACCATTAACGACATTGGCTGGTCAGCTCTGTTTCGAATTAATAATTGGGATGACTCAAAAGATGTTAAATATCGTATTCTACATGGTAAAAAAGCTCAATATGAAGGGATGGTTCGCAAAAATCCTGAAGAGAAAGAAACAATTGTGCTGGCTGCACTTTCATGCAATTCTAACAAAGACCGTAGTATGCGAGAAAATTATGTAAGAAATATAAATCACCAAGACCCTGATTTAATATTCTTTGCTGGAGACCAATCATATGACCATACCGAACATACTGCGGCTTGGTTGAAGTTTGGACTCCAGTTTCGCGAGACTTTTCGAAATAGACCCGCAATCACGATTCCCGATGATCATGATATCGGTCAGGGGAATCTTTGGGGTGAAAACGGTAAGGTTTCTAAAACAGAGGGTAGTCCCGATGGTGGTTATAAATACCATCATGAATATGTAAAAATGGTAGAACGCTGCCAAACCGCTCACCTACCCGACCCTTATGACCCAACGCCCATTGAACAAGGCATTGGAGTATATTATACCAATCTGGTTTTAGGTGGAGTAGATTTCGCCATTATCGAAGATCGCAAATTCAAATCAGGGCCTGAGGGTAAAATACCGCAACAGGGTCCTCGACCCGACCATATCCGCAACCCAGAATATGACCCAAGCTCGATTGATATACCTGGACTAAAATTGTTGGGTGACCGACAGCTTCATTTTTTAAAAAATTGGGGCTCCCAAAACCCAGAAAGGCTGAAAGCAGTACTCTCCCAAACCGGATTCTGTGGTGGTGCTCACATTCACGGCAGTAAAGAAAATAGACTTCATGCTGATTTAGATTCTAACGGCTGGCCTCAGACAGGGCGTCAAAAAGCCCTAGAGTTAATTGAAGAAGCAGGTGCTATACATATCGCTGGCGACCAACATTTGGCAACAGTAATCAAGCAAGGAATCAACGAATTTGGTGATGGCCCTTGGTCATTTGTTGTACCCGCAATTGTCAATGACTACTATAGTAGGTGGTGGTGGCCAGAAGACGAGAAAGCCGGCGTCAACCCCAATCTAAACACTTCTCTCCCTTGGACAGGGGATTACCTTGATGGTTTCAATAACAAAATCAGTATGATGGCCTATGTCAACCCAGAGAGCAACTCAAAAGGCGGGGGGTATGGTTTAATCCGTTTTAGTAAAAAAGACAGAACAACTACTTTCGAATGCTGGCCGCGCTATGTTGATGTAACTAAAAAGGAGGCTAAACAGTTTGAAGGATGGCCGATAACGGTAAAAATGAAGAAATAACCTCGGGGCAAGCCCGCGAGGCATTAGAAGGGAAACTAACATTGATTTCGACGCAAGCGTCGGAGCATTTTAAATCTCGATTATCGAGTAAATTGATGAAGTTAAAAATGGTGCAAAGTAATCAAAAAACAGCTCTGATGATATTTTTTAAATCGAGTTCTAGAGCATATTTTTTCTGGTTCTTACTCATCATCTGTTGTCTCTTTTTTAACGCCTGTAAAAAAGAAACTCCATTTCTGGAGATAGGACTCATTGCGGACCCACAATATGCTAACCAACCCACAAAAGGCAAACGTCATTACAATGAATCGCTTTGGAAACTTGAGCAAGCTATTGATACGTTCAACTATTATCATGTAAATGCCGTGCAAACTCTAGGCGATGTAATCGATACCAATATAGAAAGCTTTGATTCAATTCTCCCTAGATATAAGTAACTCAATGGCGCTATTGAAAACTATCAATTACTAGGCAACCATGAGTTTTGGATTGATTCGGCACGTGTAGCAGAACTGCCCCAAAAACTGGGAATGCCAGACAGTTACTACTCCTATGTGAAAAAGGACTGGCGTTTTATTGTTTTAGACGCAAACGAATATGCCTATTATTCTAAAGGTTTTTACAAATCTTCAAAAAAAAGATTGACTATTACTTTAAAAATACGAAGTCAAAAGCCAACCGCGAAAACTGGAACGGAGCCATAGGATTAAAACAACAAAACTGGCTTAAAAAAGAACTTCAAAAAGCAGCCACTTTAGAGCAAAAAGTAATCCTGTTCTCACATATGCCTTTGCTTCCTAATAACAATATACACAACTTGTGGAACAACTATGAAATTCAAGTCATTCTCGAAAATTACAATAATGTCGTTGCTTATATTAATGGTCATAATCATGAAGGGGCTTATGAACTTAAAAACGGCATACACTACCTTACAATATTTGCCATGGTAGACACACCCATTGCTTCGTATGGGATACTTAAAATTTACGAAGACCATCTTTTTTTGAAGGGTTTTGGGCATCAACAAAGCATCAAAATGGAATTTTGAGCCTACAGAAATTTTTAGAACCTTCTAGTTTTTTATCACATTCGTATCTCAAAATCTGTCAAAACCATATCGTTTAACAAACAAAATAGTGAATCGGTTACCATTTGGTTAATAATGATTTTATTCCGAAGTTACTTTGGGTTGATGTGCCATTGAAGCCTCAATTAATTCTTCAATCTCTTTTGGCTTCTGCGAAAATGAAAGGTAGTCTAAACGTTCCCCAGGTATTACCACATTTGTACCGTCGTCTTCATTTTCGACACTTTTTAAGAAACTGTCTTCACCTACTCCATCGTTAGATTTTTTTGTTTTTTCTTGACAGCTAAAAGCAATAAATGCCATTAGCAATACTATTATGCACCAGTAACTTTTTATCATTCTCATTTAGTACGTTTTTACAAGGTATCGAGATTAAAAAAATAATAAAATAGACGCAAAAAAGTAAAAATTCAGCTAATCCTAAAATCACACAAAAAACTACAGCGTGTTATTTTTCGCATAAGTGATTTGTAAGATTTAATATGTTATTGCAGCCCAATTGTTCTAGAACTTGCTGTAACTGCTTTTTTAAGATAGATATAGTGTGGTCGCCTCCTTTTTTACCCAAGGCCGATACACCGTACATAAAAGAACGACCCATAAAAGTAAATTGGGCACCACTCGCAAGACATCTTGCGATATCAGGGCCTGAACGAATACCGCTATCCATCATAATAGTAATTTTATCACCATAGTTTTTTGCTATTCTTGTCAAAGGCGCGATAGTCGATTCGCCCGCATCCAATTGTCTACCACCGTGATTAGAAATTATTAGGCCATCAAGTCCTAATTTTAAGGCAATTTGGGCGTCCCCTTCACTTGCAACGCCCTTTAAAACCAATTTGCCTTTCCACATGTCCCGTATAGGTTTTATTTTTTCCTCGAAAAGTTTACCAGAAAAAGTATCATCCATAAATTGGCCTAATTGATTTAAATTCAAATTTTTAGGCATATAAGGCTTGCAGTGTTTCGAAGTTCGGTTGGCCATGAATAAGAGTATCATATGCCCATTTAGGTTTTCCTAGTATTTGTAAAACGTTTTTGACCGACATTTTTGGAGGCATGGCAAGACCGTTTCTAATGTCACTTGGGCGATAACCGAATGTAGGTACATCACAAAGAATGACCAGAACATTATAACCACTAGCTTGGGCACGTGACAGAATATCATTTCGTAAGGCTGTTTTGCTTGGATGATATAATTGAAACCAAGCATTACCTTCGGTTAATTCGGAAATGCGTTCAATACTACTAGTGGAGACAGTACTTAAAACAAATGGAATATTATGTTTAAACGCAGCTTTGGCCAGTATTTCTGGGGAATTTGGCCACATAAGGCCTTGTAACCCTACAGGTGCAATGCCAAATGGAGCGTCATAGGTATGGCCAAAAAGGGTAGTTTTGAGATTGCTTTTACAGGGGTCTAATAAATATCGAGGAATTAGCTCAACCTTGCGAATCTCATTAGTATTTTTTACAAGATTAACATCTTCATTACAGCCACCGTCGAGGTATTCAAAAGCAAATTTTGGAATCCGTTTTTTAGCTTTTTTTCTAAGATCATCTATAGATGGGTACCTTGGGTCATATATCAACTCACTGTGTTTTTCATCTATTTTGCCCGCCATAATTTCACTTTTTCTAAAATACAGAACCCTTATGGTAGATTTTAGCATTCTAAATTAGGCAAATATAGGTATTCAATGCAGCATCTATTTTTGCTTACGTTGATGTTATATTTGCGCTTAAATAGATAAGCGATATAAAAAGTGTATATTTAACATACAACGATAATCGAATGAAGCCCAACTTCTTAAAAATTATTCCGCCTCTCGAAAATTCTTTAGTCATTAAGACCGATAGAGCTTTAGCCACACCATGGCACTATCACCCTGAGGTAGAGCTTTTATATTGTATTAAAGGCAAAGGTACTGACTATATAGGCAACAGCATTGAAGGCATCGAAGAGGGAGAATTGATTATGTGCGGTGAAAATTTACCCCACACGCGATTAGGGGATAAGGAATATTATGGCAATAACCCTCATGAAATACCAGAAGCCATAGTGGTTCAGTTTAAAAAAGACTTTTTAGGAGAGGCATTTTTTAGTGTAAAGGAGTTTATGCATATTGAAGAACTTATCCGCAGAGCGTCAAAGGGACTTCGCTTTTTAGGAGACACTAAAAAAAGATAGGAAAAAGATTTATCAATTTAAGGTTGCTTGAGGGAACCACTGCTATTATTGAGCTACTTTCGATTTTAGACGAGCTTGCCCGATCAAATGAGTATCGTTACTTTAATTCAGTGAACTATATTGTCAATTCTCATGAGAAGTCTTCTGAAAAAATAAATAAGGTATATCAATATACAATAAATAATTTTCAAGAATCCATTTCACTTGACGTAGTAGCCGATTTAACCAATTACTCAAAAGCAGCCTTCTGTCGCTTTTTCAAAGCGCATACACGAAAGACCTACTTTGCATACCTAAGCGAAATACGTATTGCTAATGCTTGTAGGTTGTTACAAGAGGGAAACCATGATGTAACCAGAGCTTGTTATGCTAGTGGTTTCAATAATCTTTCCAATTTTCATAAACAATTTAAAAGAATTGTAGGTACTTGCCCGACAAAATATAGGCAAGACTTATCGTATAAACAAATGGGTTAATTTTTAATTCTTCGAAGCACTACATCATTTTGTAGAGGCCAATAGCGAATGGAGGCAAATCTATCTTATTAATATGTGATTTCTTCGCGTAAGATTGGAGTTTTTCAGGAGATTTCATGTATTCCAAAATATTTGATTCATCCAAAATCCAGCAAATTTGAATACTTTTCTTCTTGGGGTGCACAATTGAAATTGATTGGTTGGTATAATTTGAAATCAATAATGTTACTGTATCTGATTCATTAGAAAACGCAATACCATCAAAAACAAGTTTTTTTGAACTTTTTAATGGGATTATGGTTTTAATTTCATTGTCTTTCAGTATAGCCCAAAGTATCAAATACATTGGGTATACACAATTCAAAGGAACTTGATATACTGAAGGCCATTTATCCTCGTCATTAACCATTAAGCCATGCTTACCACAAGTTTGGAAGAAAGTAATGATTTTGGCACCATTTTCGGATAAATTCTTAAAACTACCCATTAACCAAGAAGCCCCGTATAAAGATATTTGTCTAGAATCTAGTTTTTCCGTGAAAGTTGCAATAGTATTTTTGGTAGTATCCGTTCCCGTAGCATTGGGGTTCCACCGTATATGAAGTGAAACTGGTCCCACGGCAATTTCTTTACCATTGTAAAGATGTTTGCAGGTTTCCAACACATCTGTTTGCGCCTGTAGCGTTTCCGTTATTGAATCTATATCAAAAGCATGTACTTGAGGATTCACCGAAAATGTCAAAAAGTCGATTTTCTCCATGGAAAATACCGGATAATCATTTAATTCTTTGAAGAAGGCATCGGTTCCCGCCCCAATCCTACTTCTTGGGAATTTTTTACGTAATACCGGTGCTATTTTTTCGATAAGATTACTTGGAGTAGTTTTTGAATGAAGCGAAAATAAAAGGAACCTCGAGATAGTATCTTTGTACGGGATTAATTTTTCAACGAAGCTAACTTCGATTGTTTTGCAAAAAAACAATACGATTTCTAAGGTGCAATCTACACTTTTAACAGCGGCTACGGCCATTTTCAAATATTGAGCATCCCATTCTTCAACTTTCAATTCAATTCGTAGAAAATCTAAATTCAATTGATTGAGACGGGAGATGGTTTTATAATCATGAGGTAGTTTATTAAAAACAGAACCTATCTTAGGTATTTCAATACTTTTCTTAACATCTAAGTTGAAGTAATTTTCCGTGACTGGTATAGCACTCGTTTCTTCATCAGCATCGAAAATCAATTTAACCATCTGGGATACCTTATCACCCTTTTTAAGCGGTTTTGGAAATGATTGACTTAATGGGGTGCAATAGGTTTTATAGCTGGCGTCTGTCCAATTTCTTTGATCTTCGGTTTCAAATACATCACCTTCGAAAAAAGCTTTGCTTGCGAAGCCCGAGAAGGTTTCCATTGCATGGATTGGATATCAAAAAAGGGTTGTTTGGCAGAAATGTATTTTGGAAAGTTATAAATTCCCGTTTTGCCATCAGAATGCAAAATACTACACAGTTTACCTTTGCAATTTTCGATAGGGTGCATCACGGTAAACCCTGCTCTATTTTTAAGAAAATCGCTATTTGCTTCTCCCTCTATTTTAAAAACAACACTTGAATCTGTATGTCCTTCTATATGACAATTCCATAAAAAGTCAATGTTACCTTGTTTACATTCCATGTCATATTCAATGCTAAAACTATTTTCATTAGATTTTATTTTTTCATTGAATATGCGCATAGGTACTGTGCCCCAGTTGGCATCACGCAAGAGATAGTTAATCATTCGAACAATTTCAATCTCACCGAATTTGATGTAACGTATAAATCCTTTTTCATAAACCATAGTCAAGTCCCCTGCCTTTATATGATGTTTTAAAGGCAGGTCTTCTAGATGTCCGTGTTTTAAAAGGCTGGGCAGCATAATTTACTTAAGTAATAGCGAGAATTTGTTCATTTATACTTTCTTTATCAAATATCTTTTTCCAATCTTCCTTAAAAATTGTCTTTTTACCTATTTGAATAGCCTTTTTGGCAGCATCTGAAAATTGACCTCCCGGCAGCTGACCAAATAACAATGCTAATTCTATATTGATGTGACCAAGAAAAATTCATAAGCTGCTTCTTTAGGCACACCTCTAGCAACAACTTCATCTACACCTTCCTTTAAAACCGTTATCATTGCTCCTGCAAAAGTTTCGGAGAGCGCAGGTTCGAGCATTCCCATTTGTGCTAAAGTAATACGAAATGAGTCAGTTACCGGACCATAAATAATCTTGGCCAATTCTTCGCCGAAATCGTAATCTTCTTCATTTCCTTGAACTAAGGCGCATACGATACTTTGTTTGGCCGCAATACCTCCAAAATAATCAAAATGGGCTTCAGAGGTGCCTTCCCAATTAAAAACAGAAGGATGCGAAGGATGTGTTACAAAATAACTGATATCACTTCTTTCTTGTAAATGTCCTGCCAGAGGTGCTGCTGGATCCAGACACATACCCATCGCCCCACTTTTCATTTTTGGAACGTATTCTGTAGTTACTTTTCCGATTAGCACATCGGGTACTGCAAAAATAACCAAGTCTGCTGATGGTATAACCTCTTCGACTATCGAGATATCGACGCCATTCTGCTTTACTCGTTCAATACCTTCAGCGCTTACCTCAAGATAAGACACCTCGTATTTGGAATCTATTAAATTTCTAGTGAGTCGAACGCCCATTTTACCTCCTGCACCTACTAATGTTATTTTTTTCATGATTCTATTTCTAATTTTACTAATTACTATTCAATTGTATTCGTTTCTTCCTAACAAAACAGATTCAAAGAAACGTTCACTACCGTTTTGTCCTCCCTTTAAGCATATTTCGAGTCCATCATACTTAGAATTATCAGAATGGGCAATACATAATGGAGATCCTGGGGCAATTTTTGCCAATGCCTCAAGTGCGTAAATGCCTAAAATTTTTGTTACATAACCTGAAGTGTCACCACCAGCAACAGTTATACGCAACATTCCAATACTGTCTATAACATTTTTTAAAACCTGACCTTTCGCCCCACCGAGTAGTTCTCCAACCGATATTCGCAAACTAGAATTGGAAAGTGCTTTTTTCGTCGCTTCAATTTTTTTATCTTCAGGGCCAATAGCGGAATAAAGCATGGGCACTTTTCCCTTTTTTATGATTGCAATACAAAGATTACTACACCGAGTAATTTCTGCTGGCTGATCATTAATTAGTTGTTCGGAATTCAAGGCAATGGCTTCAAAGCCTATTTCAATACCGTACAACAGTTGCTCCGCGGTTCTTGGGGAACAACTGCCGGCAATTACCATGAACTGCTGCGCTTTTTGAGTTTGACTTTCCGATTGAGGAATTGCTATGCCTTGTTCTTTATTCCAATAATCAACCAGGGCATATTCTACACCAGAAGACCCCACCAACAATTGATGATTCTGCTTGTTTTTATTTGCAATTAATGCACCTATTTGGCCAAGGTGCTTTTGTTTCAATACATCGAATAATATATACTCCCCATTTTTCAAAAACCTGTTATCTTCAGTATCGCTTGTTGATTCCAAAACGTTTACATCAATCAACTTAATTGGGCGGTTTGTCTGTTTGGCAAGATGTTTAATAAGGTTGGATTCGCTCATAGGCGTAATAGGATGTCTTGACATTGTTGGATGTTCATCAAGTCGATAGGTAGTTCCATTAACACCGGCAAAAAGATTGCCAAATACACAATATCTGTTCAATAGCGGAATGCCTACAATCAACGGAATATAAGAGCTCGGAAAATAACGTAAAGCGATTTCAACCGCGTGCCCTATACTTCCTATATTGGGAGAGGAATCGAAAGTGGAGCATACTTTGTAATGAAAATAAGAGGTGGGTATCATTGCTAGACTTTCAAAAATTTTGGGTAGCTCATCATCCATTTGTGCCAGGGTCAATGACCTTCCAATTCCAGGAACTCCAAAAGCCTTCAGCTTGCCATCCTTACTAATAGAACCATTTTTTAATCGAAAATTCAAAACCTCTTTTTTAGAAGGTACTTCTAGAAATAGTGCTGTAGGTGTTCCATTAAATGACAGGGATTCCATAACATCAGCGGAACCTGTAAAATCATCGCCGTAAAAGCTAAGTTTTAATGAGTGATTCATATCGAAGTATGTTTAACAAAGAATTCTAATGCCTCGGAAAGTTCTTGGTGTTCTTTGGCGTATTTTTCTAGAGGGATTCCACCAACTGCTGCGCTCCAAGCTTGTTTAATGCTTTTTACACCCGCAGCCATGCCAGACGGGTGCCCTACGATACCACCACCGGCCACATACATAAGATCTGTATTGCCTATGGCTTTGAAAGTGTCTTCAGCTTGTCCGGCCCATTGACCACTTGAGATTACTGGCATGACCCTTTTTCCGTTTTCTAGTTTTTGACAAGCCTTAATCGAAGTGATAACCGAAGTGTTAGACTCGCAGAATTTATTTCGGATACCATTGGTATGCAAGTGATCTGCACCCGCCAATCTCCATATTTTTTGTAACACGGTGTAGTCAATTCCAATATAGGGACTCCTATAGTAAAGACCCCAACCGTTTCTATGCCCATGAATTGGTAGTTGCGCATGCTTGTTCAGTTTTGCGAGTGCACTTATTCCAATCCAGTTCAAGCTTGCCATGATGCAGGTTCCCCCTTTTTTCAAAACATAATCATGTCTTTTAAGCATATCATCGATATCCCCACTAATGTTAAAAGCGTACATGGCCTTTTTGCCAGTTTTTGAAGCATGTTCATTGATTCGCTCCATTACAGCATCGACTCTTTTTTCAAAATGAGAACACGGGGCATCACCCATGAGCTCGTCATCTTTTAAAAAATCAATACCGGCTTCTAAGAGTACTTGAGTTTGTACGGCGGTTTCCTCGGGACTTAACCCAATGCTGGGTTTGATAATCGTACCAATTATAGGTCGGTTTCTAAACTCCAATAAATCATAAGTTCCATCGATACCAAATTGGGTGCCTTGGTATTTTTTTGAAAATTCTTTTGGCAATGAAATATCTTTTAGACGTAAACCTGAAAACTGCTTCAATTCAAAAAGATTTCCAGAAATGGTAGCCATCAGGTTTGGGAGGTTATTCCCTATATTATAGAATGGCCATGACAAGGTAATGTGGGCTTGCTTCCAAACTGGATTAGGTTCGTTTTTTGGTATAGATGCTCCCGGCAAAGATGGCTTAGAGGTTTCGTTTAAGAGGGTAATATTCTCCACCTTGGCGGAAAATTTTTCGTGCAGCTCATCCGTTTCTCCTGGTACTCTAATAAATGTTCCACAAGACTGCTCTCCAGCCAATGTCTCTACAGCAAGTTCAAGGGAATGTGCTGTTTCAATCCAATATGTTGCATGTATTCTTTTCACAGTTCAGGGTTTAGCGCTATAGCGCAAATTCATCTACATTTTCGAGCGTTATTTTTAAAAGCCCGGTATTTACATGATAGGGTATACTGGTGATGCCTGCCTTCATATCATCATTTGAAAGTGTGTTGGTTTGGTGTACCATATCATAGAGGAATTGTGCACCATACCATGTAAAGAGCTCACGTTTTTGCGCAGCTAACATTTGTATGGTTCCTTCTTTGACTAATTGAAGATGTTCTGGTTCACCATCTACAGTAGTTATTTTAATTTTACCTACTTTTCCAGATTCTTTTACTCCAAGAGCAATCCCCGGCCCTGATGGCCCATCAAACCCACTGATTCCCGCAATATCTGGATGCGCTGAAATAATATCAGCGGTAATCTTTGCGGCTTCTTCAGTACTGGCTTTACTATCATATTTTCCTACAACTTCTATTTCGGGATACTTGGCAAGAACATCCAAATAGCCTTGAAATCCAGACTCCATATTTGACATGCCTAAAATACCCATATAGGCTACTTTTCCCTTTCCATTGATTAGCTTAGCCATTTCTTTGCCTTGCATAATACCAATCTCATACCAGTCAGTACCCAAAAAAGCATGGTGGTTTGCATTAGGTATATTAGAATCATAGACCACGGTAGGTATACCAGCAGCAACAGCCTTGTTAATAACCTGAGCTATAGCCGGATCTGTACCATTGATTAACAAACCGGTAGGGTTAGTACCAATCACTTCCTCTATAACATTAATCTGAGCAGGGACATCCCACTCAGCAGGACCAAGGATCGAAGTTTTTACATTTCTGGTTTTTCCCCATTTCACGAATGCCTTTTGATCTCGATTCATGTACATAGGCATTGTAATGGCTGTTGTAATCATAACGTATTCTTCATTTTCGAAATCTACCGTTTTACGATCAACTTTGGGGCTGGATTTTACCAATTGATCGTTTTTTACTGGCAGCGCATAAGCAGATAATACCATAAAAAAAATGGCCAAAACCCCTATTGAAAATTTTACATTTTGTGTTTTTTTAGTCCAGTTCATTTTTGACCCATATTTATAAATTCTTCGAATATTTTTTGAGAAGGGCTTTGTCCAACCAAAGAGTAAGAATTAAAATGATACCAAGAATAATATCTTGCCAGTAACCTGATACTCTTGAAATCACCATTATATTGGCTAACACACCCATAAAAAGGGCGCCTAATAAGGCTCCAGGAATTTTCCCATACCCTCCATTTAAACTAGCGCCACCCAGTATTACAGCAGTAATTACACGCAGTTCAAGTCCTTTTCCAAAAGTTGGAAGAGCAGCCCCTAGTCTTGACGCAATTAAGATTCCCGCAAACCCTGCCAAACCAGCAGATATAATGAAACCAATCATTTTCATTTTCTTTACTGGAATTCCAGAAAGATCCGCTGCTTTTTCGTTACCACCCAAATAGTAATACCTTCTAAAAAAAGCCGTTTTTCTCAATAGAAAAGTAAAAATCACAATCGTTAAAATCATATACCAAACAGGCATCTGAATACCCAAAAGTTTTGATTGCCCTATGGCATTAAACCAATAGGGAGGTTTTGTGTTCCTGTACCGGTAATCATCAATGCTGCACCTCTCACGATGCCCATCATGGCTAGCGTT
The DNA here is from genome assembly GCF_055808955.1 of Jejuia sp. G7-7. Taxonomy (NCBI): domain Bacteria; kingdom Pseudomonadati; phylum Bacteroidota; class Flavobacteriia; order Flavobacteriales; family Flavobacteriaceae; genus Jejuia; species Jejuia sp. G7-7. Next base: position 183,752 of record NZ_JBVVSZ010000001.1, on the reverse strand, counting down.
TGTATCATGGCATTAATGCCTTTATAAGCGATTAAATAGCCATTCAAAAAGCCAATTAAAATGGCTCCTAAAATCCCCACAAAAATTGCTAAGGGAAGAGGAACACCAGCTTGCAGTAAAATGGCAACAAAACATGCAGTAAATGCAACAATAGACCCTACCGATAAATCAAATGATCCAGAGATTAGCAATAGCATCATACCCACGGCTACGATGGCATCTATAGATACATTTAGGAAAATTTGATTAAAATTCGAAAATGTTGGGAAAGTTGTCGGAAAAACAGCGCTCGTTAAAATGCACACTATAATTAGCACAAAAAGCAACAGGTAAATTCTATCTTGTAATATTCGTTTCAACATCATTGATATTAATTAGAAGCCATAGCCATTATTTTTTCCTCTGAGAAATGAGGTTTCAAAATGTCTCCAGAAATACAGCCATTCTTAAGAACCAAAATACGATCACAAATACCTAAAAGTTCTTGCATATCGCTTGATATCATCAGCACCCCTTTTCCAGAGGCAACAAGAGAGCTGAGTATACCGTAAATTTCAAATTTAGCTCCCACATCTACTCCGTGAGTGGGTTCATCAACAATTAATACATCAGGTTCTGTGTTCAACCATTTTGCCAAAACTACTTTTTGCTGGTTACCTCCACTTAAATGTTGTACTTTTTGCGTAATATTAGGAGTGATAATTCTAAACCGATCTTGTGATTTTAAGGCAATTTCCTTAGCCTTCAGCGGGCTGTAAAACCCATTATTAAGGGCCCTGTTTAGGTCTCCCGAAACAATATTCTCCTCAATGGACATGTCTAAAAACAGTCCAGAAGATGATCGGTCTTCGGGCACTAAGGCAATTCCTCCTGCAATTGCCTCTCGCGGGTGTTTATAACATACTTTTTCTCCCCTAAAGGGAAATTTCACCTTGTGTGATATCATCAATGCCAAATATGGCTCGTGCAATTTCCGTTCGACCCGCTCCTACTAATCCGGCAAGGCCCAATATCTCACCCTTTTTCAATTCGAAAGAGATGTTACTGAATTTTTTGCCATATAGATTTTCGACTGAAAGAAGCACCTCGTCTTTTACATGCGATATTTTCTTTAATTCATCAATATCCCGACCAACCATTTTTTTGATTAGCGTAACTTCGCTCATTTTTTGTGTATCAAAAGTCCCTTGGTATAAACCATCCTTGAGTATCGAAATCTTATCCGATAGCTTAAAGATTTCTTTAAGACGATGCGATATGTATACTATAGCAATGTTTTGTTTTTTTAATCTTTCTAAAACGGAAAAAAGTAATACTGCTTCTTTTTCTGTTAGCGAAGCTGTGGGTTCATCCAAAACCAATATAGAAGGATTTCTGGCGATGGCTTTTGCTATTTCCACTACTTGTTTTTCTGGTGCTGAAAGAAGGGCTATTCTTGTTTTTGGCTTTATCTCTTCTAGTCCAAAATTTTCGAGTAATTTTTGAGTTTTTTTATGAAGCATTTTAAAATCAATAAAGCCCATCTTGCTTCGCGGTTGGTTATTTGCAAAGACGTTTTCGGCTACACTCAAATTTTCAGAAAGACTTAGGTGTTGATGTACGATTGATATGCCTTGATTAAAAGCTTTCTGCGGAGTTTCGATCTTAATAAGTTCTCCTTCTAGGTAAATCGCTCCGGAATCGGGCTGAAGATTACCTGTCAATATTTTCATTAACGTACTTTTACCAGCACCATTCTCTCCACAAAGCGCATGTATTTCACCTCTATTTAACTCAAGATTTACTTTGTCCAGTGCTTTAACACCAGGGAATGATTTGGCAATATTTTCGAGTTTTAGAAAGGCCATTAGAAATCAGCTAAATGAATCAACTTCTCTGTTTTAGAAGAAGCATAGGCAGCCCGCACCAAACGTACCGTTTCAAGATTGTCTTTACCAGCGGTCTCTGCTTTTGAAATTCCCTTTAGGTCGTTTAGTATATCTTTATTGCAATCAACAATACTCGAATGAACTAAAGCGTATTCTGGATCAAGCCATTCGTACATTTTAGGATTCGCTTTAAAACTTTGAGTGCCTGAACGTTTGGTGATACGAACCTCATGGTCATAGTTAAGATTGATGGAGCCCTTTTCTCCTTCGATTGATATTAGGGTTTGTGGAAAAGCTTCGCGTTCAAGGATAGAAGCATACGACATTTCTGCATAACAAAAAACGCCATTCTTCATCTGCATACTCACATTGGCCACATCTTCACCTTTAATACCTTCCTTTATCCTTGCGGTATGACAAAGTAGGGAATGCGCTTCACCGAAAAGAAACCTGCATATATCTAAAATATGCGAACCAATATCCGCTAAAATGAATTCCTCTAATTCTGCTAAAAAAGGTTGATTTTCGAAAACTGGAAAACCTGAACAGAAAGTAACTCGAGCTTTAAAGACCTTTCCAATTACATGAGCATCAAGTTGCCTTTTAACCTCACGAATTGGGGCCTGCCATCGAAAATTTTCATGTATATAAAAAGGAACTTTTTTTCTTGACACAAAGCAACCATATTGCTGGCTATGCGTAATTTCGAAGCCATAGGTTTTTGACAGATAACACCTATACCCTTGTTAGCCGCTAACTCGCACATTGGTGCATGGGTATCCACATCTGTAATGATGTCTACAAAATCCAAAGTTTCGACCTGAAACATATTTTCAACACTATCGTAGGTTCTAGGTATATTGAATTTTTCCGCAAGCGTTTTTGCTTTTGATAAGGTACGATTGTAGATTGCTACGATTTCTATACCTTCCAATTCTTTCCAAGCTGCTATTTGATATTTGGCCCAAAATCCGGCCCCAATCACTCGCGAAACGGAGAATCATTCTTTATTTTATAATTAAAATTAAATTTTGATATGAAAACAGAGTTAAAAATAGCTTTCAATATTTTCTAATAAAAAACAAAAACTTTATGAGAACAAGTTAATATTATTTGCAAATCCAAAATATCAACTATATTGACAATCTTCGATTTTATATTTGCAGAAATTTAACTTTCCGTAGGCGTACAGTATTTTTTGAAACATTTAAGTGGTTTAACCATTTTCTTGTTGAGTTTTTTCAGCGCTATGACCATTAATTCCCGCTTGACACATCATCACGCCATTGTATTTCAGGCAAATGCTGCTCTTCAACAGGTATTGTAAACAGTTTCGAAGTTTAAATTTCCAATCGTCTGTCAACTCCCCTTGAATGCGAGGTACGATTTAATCCGCCCAGGTGGTATAGCATAATTGTTTTTTTAGGTTATTCATACCATAAAACAAAAGGGCTATTTTGGCGAAATCGTTCATTACGATTTTCAGAAGAAGAAAATTTATAGGACCAACAAGTATAATCTGGGAGCTACGGTTTTTGCGCTCACAAAGCTTTAAAGTTTTTTTCCACTATATCCTTTTAAGATGCGATGATCAAGACTTAAATCCGCGTATATGGCCTTGAGTCTTCTGTTTTCTTCCTGCAGGGATTTAAGCTTTTTTAAGCTGTTAAGCATACATACCTCCATACTTACGTTTCCAACTATAGAAAGTAGCCTTGGTAGTAACTTTGTCACGACAGATGTCGGTGACTTTCATTCCTGAATCATACTGATGAAGCATAGATACTATCTGTGCTTCGGTAAATCTGCTTTTCTTCAAAATCTAAAAATAGTTGATTTTTAAACTGTTTGAAAAACAGGGAAGCATTCATATATCATTATGGTTTAATACTTGCTCAAGAAAATTGTTTTTAATTGAAATTGAACACCTATGAATATGCGTTTATAACCTTTCTCCTTTTATTAATAAGCTTGATTTAATAGAATCTTCCTTTAAATGCATGAATTTTTCCCTTCTAGGATCTTTTAGAAAGTCTTTAAAATCCTCTTCTGATTCAAAAGAAATGAAATGTAGTTCATAGGGTAATTCTTCTCCATGGGAAATGAATGATTCTTTACTGGGTCTTATCCTGTAGACCACTTTGCCATTGTAATCAGCCATTATGGGAATTGCTATTTCTTCAAATTGATTAAAAACAGATTCCTTACCTTCTTTAACGAAAATTAATTGTGTTAGATAAATCATTATAAGGTGTTATTTTTTACTTAATCTTTGTGCAGAAGTATTCTGCTATTAAACCTAATTCTACTTTTTTAGATGTGATTTTAAAACCAGAACGATTCAATAATTCCTCCAGCACCCAATCATAAGTTGAAAACTCTTTCTTAAAATGTATTTCGGCATCTTCTTTTAAAAAGTCACCTCCCAAGGCTGCTTGATTATTTATAAATCTTTGGATATTAGTTAAAGAGTTTTCTTCTGAAATAACCACATCTTTAATGTATAGCGTACCTCTTGGTTTCATCATATTACACATTCTGTTAAGCGCTATGCCTTTCCAATAATCTGGTAAGTGATGGAATGAAAAAGTACTTGTTATGTAGCTTACAGAGTCATCTTCAATTTCGAAATTTAGAAATCCTGAGTGACAAAATTCGATGTTATCAATATCTATTTGCGCTGCTTTTTTCTGTGCATAACTCAACATTTCTTTAGATATGTCAACAGCATAAACTTTACCACAGACCTTAGCACTTTCTATAGCGAATATTCCTGTTCCACATCCAAAGTCTATTAATTTATCCTCTTTTGAAGGGTTTAAGATTTTCAATAAATCAATACTTTCTTGGTATATATCACGAAATTGGGCATGACTTGATTCGTACACATCCACCTCAGATTGGTCTGCGTAGTCTTTGCCTATTTGATTGAATTCATTGAGAAACCAATTTTTGGAGGTGTTCATAATTAATCTATTTTTTTAAGAGATACTTATTTCATTGCTCGGTAATAATCTTGAATCTTCTAATGCAGCCTTTCTATGTCCAATATTATCCAAATAAGCTTCGCTCTTAGAAAACGTTATGAATGTCTCAACCGATTGATATTCAACTAACAAAATAGCATCCCATTTTTCGAATTCGGGTCCGATTAGAAAGCTCTTACTTTTACCGTAAAATATAATGCGGCTATTTTTTTTATTTAATTCTTCTATTGTACTATCCATGTATATTTTATAAGCTTCTTCGCCTGAAATTTCTTCTTTAGGTTTTAAAGATTCAAAATCGGTATAGTCCGCTTTAAGTTTGAACTTTAATAGATTGAGCATTACAATCTTTCCTTTTGGGATGAAGTTTAAATAGAATTCTTTACCCGCACTTTCGGTTGCATCAATGTATTTACTCATAATTAATTTATTTTGTATTCAGGTACTAGTTCTTTGCTTATTCTATGGATTACAACCCAATGGATAATCCATAAAATCAACCCTACAAACCCCGATATTTGCCCTACAATATTTGGGATAAACGAGAATAATTGGGCAACTGACCACCCTATACCTAATGTTAAACCAAAATCACCGAACCGTATCAGTTTCTTATTCGTATGCATTTCATTTTTTAATGAATTGGCTATATCAATTACAATGAAGAAATCCTCTATAAAATTGAATGGTATTAAATACATAAACCAAACGCTCTTATGTTTTCTAGTTCTATTCTCGGGCTTTATTTTTTTCAATACATTTTGTAAAGACCTACAATAAAAATGCAATGGCTACGAAAAAACTTATAGCCAATAAAATACTGGGAATTGTTCCCAAATAGCGTAATTCATTTAAACCTCCAGAAACCTCTCCTTCTTGAAAATAAGGACACACAACTATGAGTAATAATAGTGCTGTTAATATAACTTTTATGATAGCATTCATTATGTGTATTTTTTTATTAAATATTGTAGTACTTTCTTTAGATCTTCTCGATTCGGATTAGTCACATATTCCAGGGTAATACCATCTATGGTAGCCAATAATATTTCTGCCTCCATTTTAGCATTCTCTTTAAATTTATTTTGCAACAAACTAGAAAACAGTTCTAATAATTCATATTTCTGTTTATCTAGTAGGGAACTGACCTTTGAGGGTGTTTGTGGATGCGCTAACAAAAGGATACAAAGCCTTACTATTTGCGTGTTTTCAATAAGACTATTAGAATACATTTTAAAGAAAAAATGGAAATCTATGTCTTCTATTTCCAACAGTTTTGATGTCATTTTGGTAATTGTATTCTCAATGGTAACTACCAAACAGGTCTTCCTTATTTTTAAAATGCGTGTATGTTAGCCCCTTAGAAACATTAGCTCGTTTTGCTATTTTATCTATTGAAGTTTCGGTGTACCCGTTATTTGCGAAAAGCTCTAGAGCTGCTAGGATTATTTTTTCTTTATTATTCATATGACTGACCGTTCAGTCACAAATATAATTATTTTTTTAAAGTATTATGGAATTAGATGCTTTGGTTTTTGAAAAAGCTATACATTGGAATGTAGAATAGTATCCTTTTAAATTTAAAAATCCTGACTTGCCTTAGCAAATCAGGATTAGTTCTAGCTCAAACTTATAATAAAAATAGTTCTATTACTTTATTATAAGTTTTCTTTGAATTGAATTTTTACTCCCTTGAATATTTAGTAAATAAATTCCCGATTTTAATTCTCCTGTAGAAATACTGAGCGTTTTTTGATTAGCTTTTACAGGAATAGACATAACCTCTGCACCTGTTATAGATAGAATAGATATTCTTTTATAATCAGAATTTAAATTCTGAATATAAAAGTGATCTGAAACTGGATTAGGAAATACCATAATATTATCCTCTTGAGATTCATTATCAAAAGTTGATTTAAGCTTTGATCGTTTATTATTATTTGCAACAAATTCATATGCGCCAACATCTGGTTTTCCAGAAATTGACACACCATCATAATCGCTAGAAAAACCATAATTTCTACCAGCATTTATTGCGATGGAATTAGGAGCAAGATGATAGTCGGAATTTGATGTAAAACCAGGATAACCCCATTGTTCCGAATTATGAAAAGTATATCCTACGCCAGTACCACTAGGAGAATAATAGACATTATTTCTATGAAAAATATTTGACGAACTACTAAACCTAGCAAAACCATCATAATAAATAATATTATTTACAAGCTTAACTTGTGATGTACCGTTGTTACCATTAGTCCAAAATACTTCTTTAGTACTAGAACCTAAAGTGTCATAAACTGTATTGTTAACGAAATTGAAATTAGAAACCGATGCTGCAAAAGGTCCTCCAAAATGAATACCTCCAATTTCCCTATTATTTTTCATTATATTATAACTTATAGTAACATTTTGAACATTTCCACCTCCAACTTCAACTACTCCATCATTCCCTTCCATGTAATTGTAGTGAACAAATACTCCATTAACATTTCCCCAAATCTCTATAGCTCCACCGTCAACTCCATAGTCTGGAGAATTTCCAATATTATTTATAAGAGTATTGTAGGTTATCATAGCATCTGAAGTACCAAACTCCACTTTAATAGCTATTGCTCCTGCATCATCGTCTCCGCCAGGTCCAACTTGAACAATAGTATTTGAAATAGTATTATTCGTAATTGTAGCGTTAGCTGACTGTACAGTTATCCCAAATTGAACATTTGAAATACTACAATACTTAACAGTAGCATAAGCTGCTGCAATTTCAACTCCAGCATATGTAGCGTTACGGATTTCTAAGTTATCTAGAGTAACTCCTGAATTGGTAATATGGAAAACAACCCAATCAGCTGGAGCTGTAAACAATGGCTGTGCACCAGATCCGTAAGCACCAAAGGTTACATTAGGTTGAAAAATATTTTTATAACCTACATAAGAAGATCCTCTTGCAAATAGCACAACATCTCCGTTCGACAAAGGAACAGATGAATAAGAGTTAAAAGGAGACCCCGAAGACAATCCATTACCATTACTAGCCGCGTTAGAGTTAACATAATAGGTAGTTGCACTTGCTAATGATATGCTTAGCGTAAATAAAAGACATATAATTAAGTTTTTCATAATTTTGATTTATTGGTTAATTTTTATTTTATTATAAGTTTTCTTTGAATTGAATTTTTACTCCCTTGAATATTTAGTAAATAAATTCCCGATTTTAATTCTCCTGTAGAAATACTGAGCGTTTTTTGATTAGCTTTTACAGGAATAGACATAACCTCTGCACCTGTTATAGATAGAATAGATATTCTTTTATAATCAGAATTTAAATTCTGAATATAAAAGTGATCTGAAACTGGATTAGGAAATACCATAATAATATCCTCTTGAAATTCACCATCAAATATTGAGAGCTGATTTTTTAATTCATATGCACCAGAATCTGGTAATCCAGAAATTGACACACCATCATAGTCATTAGTAAAACTGTAATATATACCTGCATTTACTGCAATGGAATTAGGCACAAGATGATAATCTGAATTCGATGTAAAACCAGGATAACCCCATTTCTCTGAACTATGAAAAGTGTACCCTACCCCAGTATTACTAGGTGAATAATAGACATTATTTCTATGAAAAATATTTGACGAACTACTAAACCTAGCAAAACCATCATAATAAATAATATTATTTACAAGCTTAACTTGTGATGTACCGTTGTTACCATTAGTCCAAAATACTTCTTTAGTACTAGAACCTAAAGTGTCATAAACTGTATTGTTAACGAAATTGAAATTAGAAACCGATGCTGCAAAAGGTCCTCCAAAATGAATACCTCCAATTTCCCTATTATTTTTCATTATATTATAACTTATAGTAACATTTTGAACATTTCCACCTCCAACTTCAACTACTCCATCATTCCCTTCCATGTAATTGTAGTGAACAAATACTCCATTAACATTTCCCCAAATCTCTATAGCTCCACCGTCAACTCCATAGTCTGGAGAATTTCCAATATTATTTATAAGAGTATTGTAGGTTATCATAGCATCTGAAGTACCAAACTCCACTTTAATAGCTATTGCTCCTGCATCATCGTCTCCGCCAGGTCCAACTTGAACAATAGTATTTGAAATAGTATTATTCGTAATTGTAGCGTTAGCTGACTGTACAGTTATCCCAAATTGAACATTTGAAATACTACAATACTTAACAGTAGCATAAGCTGCTGCAATTTCAACTCCAGCATATGTAGCGTTACGGATTTCTAAGTTATCTAGAGTAACTCCTGAATTGGTAATATGGAAAACAACCCAATCAGCTGGAGCTGTAAACAATGGCTGTGCACCAGATCCGTAAGCACCAAAGGTTACATTAGATTTAAAAATATTTTTATAACCTATGTAAGATGATCCTCTTGCAAATAACACCACATCTCCATCAGATAAAGAAATTGAAGAATAGGTGTTGAAAGGAGATCCTGAAGACAAACCATTACCATTAATAGTAGCATTTGAGTTAACATAATATGTTGTTGCACTAGCAAACGATATGCTTAATATAAATAAAAGGCATGTTATTTGATTTTTCATATTTTAAACTTCAATTTAATAAATGATTTAAATGACTTACTCAATAGCTACAAGACTATGAAAATGGAAGATATAGCTAAAAAAATACACGCTTTTATCATTCGTATTTCAACGTACAAATGTAATAGTACATGTATATTTACATATTATACAATCTTGCCAAAAAACTTAAGAGTTATGACAACGTAAGCAATTATCAACTTTGCTTAAAGTCAGTTATACCAATGCATAACAAGTGTTTATATCGTTCAAAGTTTTTTGGAGTATATAAAGTAGATATTGACAGTATCATACATTCTGATAAATAGAGAGACTATAATAGATTTAGGTCATAAAAAATATAAAGGGTAGACCATAGAAAGAATGAATTTATTAGATGCAAATGGAATTGAAGGATTCTGGGTATATGCAAAAACCAGACTATCTAAATTTAAAAGAATCTAAAAAAACATTTTATTTGCATTTAAAAGAGACGGAATTTATATATAGCTATAGAAACAAGATTTATATAAATAAGTCTTAGATAATTTAAGAAAAAAGCATCTTAAATTGTCATGACCCAAACTTAACTTTAAGAAGACTTATTTTAATGATTTTCTCCTATTGGCTTTGACAGAATTTAGAATATAACAAATAAGACTAACTATTAAATAAAGATTTTGCCTCTTTGTATATTCTTTCAAAATTTTTTTCTAATACTACTTTTGAGAATTGATTCTTCTTTCTGGTAATCTTTTTTCAATTTTTAAAAGTTTGAAGTGTACTTTTCTATCCTTGCCATCCGCAAAGGTTATAAATTCACCTTGCTTCAACCTAAAGAAAACATCTGCTCTAATTTTAGAAACATCACGTTCTCCAGTTGTTATACGAGTATCAAAATTTAGATTATATCCACGATTTACACTTGTGGTTTCTTTTCTTATAATTTCAAAAAAGCGTTCATAGTATTTAGCGGTATCTGGGTCATTTACTTTTCCAAAAAACTGATAAGATAGGTTACTTAATATAGCTCCTGCTTGCCTTATCCCCATACATCATATCATTCTGAATCTTGTCTTGCATAACATAAACTGTAGAAATATCATAACTTCTTAATGTTGCAGGGATTCGATGCATATTCAATAAGCGAATTGTGGGAGCTTCTTCCATCATCAAAAAAGACGAATTGGCATTTCGAACACTCATTTGTTTTGTAATGGTATGTATAATCGTAGCGATGATAGGAGCATAAGCAGTTTCATATTTGGGATTATTCACTACGGATATAACACATGGCTTTTCCTGCCTATTAATGTCTAAAGGTGTATTGTCTGAAGATAATGCCATAAAGATGCGTTGTGTAGTTATCTTTTTAAAAGCATTTGCTAATGTACTCTTAACTCCTGCGGTTTGTCTATCCGAATCTTTTCCACTTATAAAAGCATCAGCCATAGCTTTGGACGTTGTGTTTGTACTTAAAAAAGCTATTAAACTATCTGTATCTAAAAATTGGTAAATAGCTATTAAATGTGGTATCGTACAAAATTTGGGATATGAAGTTTTTAGTTTCCAAATAAGCCCTCCAATTAATCCTTCAGCAGCATCGTTGAAAAATTTAGATGTTCCAATGCTTCCAGATTCTTTTTGCTCCAACAAATTTTCAATCAATACTCTGGAAACTTCATTGACACTTTCTTCATGTTCCATATAACGAGGTGCTATTGGGTTTACACGGTTGTAAATTATATCAAAAGAAATAATATAGAACGGGATTTTATTTGCCTTAAAAAGTGGGTATGCTATTTCTGTAAGTTCAAAGTTTTTATAATCATGTATGATTCCATTAAAAGAATATTTACTAAAATGCTGAAGAAAATTAAAAACTACGCTTTCTGTTTTTCCGCTTCCTGCAGAACCAATTACTGAAGCGCCGCGTTTAATGTTATTAATTTTAAATTTTCCTCGATTTAGCTTAAACTTAACCTGATATTTTTCATCTAATGTTTTAACCTTGTCCTTATGGAAGAATATATACAACGTAATTACAATCAAAATCAAAGGAATTATAATAATCAAGATGATATGTGGTGTTGACCAATTCATATTCCTATGGAACCTGATTTTAGAGCTGTATCTACACCACGTTTTAATTGTTTTATAGTTTTTATTACCAACTGAACTTTATTTGTTGGAATGTTCATCATTGGAACTCCAGACTTCCCTATAATTTTAAAAGCTGCTGCTTTTTCATTTGTAGGTAAGTCCATTAAAACAGAAAAGTAAAGCTTAGGGTTTTTAATGAAATCCTTTTAGCTTGATAAGTTTCTGCGTAATTCCTCTTATAACTAAATTGCTTATCAAAGGTCTTTTCTGCATTTTCAAAAAATGCATCTCTATCAAAACCTCGTTTTACTTTTTTACCATTCATAGTAACTACTGAAGCTTTGTATTTACTCCCTGGAGATAAGCTCACAGAATTACTGGTATCTTTTCGGCTTACTATGATATGAATATGGCTCTGATTCCCATTCTTTATCATCCCTTGGACTATACGTTTACCATTTTGCCGATATGGAGCTTTACGTTCTAGTACATAAATTTCTTTATTTATCTTTTTAATATCTCCTGTCAATTTACCTTGCTCAATTTTTCGGATATCATTTTTCATTTGAAGTATTTTAGAAGCAAAAGGTTGATTTTCTTTTACTTGTTTATCCGTTCCTTTAAATGTGCGTTGGTGCTCTATTTTAGCAAATATTTTATATCATTTATAGTGATTGGTTTACCGTTGATTTCTCTGTTAAACGATCCCACATAATCTTTCATTATTTCTCGTGTATAGGCTTTTAAATTTGCACTACTATTTTCTAATCTTTTCAATTCATATTTACTTGGACTTACAGTAATAGAATAAAATTTGGGTTCTATCTTTTTAAGTTTTGCTGTATTACCATCAATCTCTTTGACGACATCCTTAGCACTAATTTCGTCACCATTCTGATTAAAAAAATGTTCCATATCCTGTTGTTCTAAACCTTGATTTTCCTTTTCTAAATAATCCACAAAATCCGCAGAACTTTGAGAATAGTTTCCTCCTGTTTTTGGGCTGTAATAGTTATATACATTATGACTTCTCTTTAAAATTTTCTTTTCTAGAATAAGTGGCTTACCTTCTGTTTCTTCAAAAAGAGATTGCATCATAGCAATAGTTGGTTTAGTTTGGTTCTTTTCCATATCTCTTAAAATTGCAATCATGCACTTACTCGCTTTTTTATTAAGTTCTCAAGCGTATTGATATTTGGGCCAATAGATTCCTTTGGAGAAAGATTATTTTTATCAAAAAAACTCAACATCATTAAGAGCGTCATAGAGTTTGACGCTCCACATTTTCATACTAAAGACTCTAAACTTCTTAGCTGTGGAAACCTTAAAACTAATCGTAGTAAATTGTTCTTTTTCGTGTCCTTTATCCATTTTTACTCTAAAAACTCATTGATTTTACTGGGCTGAAAACATTTTTACTCTAAAAACTACTATTCAAATTTAATATATTCAAAACAAAACTTTGATAATCAATTACTTACACTCAAGTATCAAAAGAAACATCGCTTTAGCGTGTTACCCCTCTTGCTTTTCCCCCTTAGTTTTACAAACACGCTTTATTTAGGGAATATTTATATGTTAGTGAGTTTCAATAATTGTTAACTTTCTATGAGGAATACTCCTCATAATAATAAACTGTGACCAAACTGATAGGGGCGAATTATACGCTAACAAAGTCTCGGACTTATGCTTTTAAAATCCTTTATCGGTTATCTCTGAACCGTATCAAATGGAAATACAGGTTTTTAGACCTAATACCAGGGTTTCGATGGTAATTCAGATACTTATTGTACTTATGTCTATACTAAAAAATTAGCCTTTTAAATACCTCTATTGGTATTAAACAGGTCTATATCGTTATTCATTTAGAAGGGTGGATATTAATTTATCTACATTGTACCTTCAATGATTATGAATAGCAACCAAACCGGTAAAGGCGCATTAATTGCTTTTCAAAGTTCAAGACTTATAAGGTTCGATTAAATCCTTTGTCGGTTATCTTCTGAATTGGCATCAAATGGAAATTCAGGTTTATAGACCTATTATCAGGGATTAGGTGGCACCTCAGATGCTCGGTTGTATTTAATCTTATGTTACATACTTTAAACTTTTTATTATGAAAAAATTGAACTTTATGTTTTTGTGGGTATTGATATATCCAAGCTTTCCTTTGATGTAGCCATTGTAAATGATGAGACCATTAAATCATATGTATTTGAAAACACAAAAAAAGGTGTCAAAGCTTTTTAAGATTGCTCAAGAACCAGAGTATTGCTTTAGACAACGCCTTGATATGTATGGAACATACTGGAATATATGGAAAAATACTTATTACAACATTACTAGAGGCACAAGCAAATTTCTGTGTTGAAATGTCATTGAGAATTATACGCAGTCTGGGCTTACAACGTGGCAAAACAGATAAATTAGATGCTATTCGTTTAGCACAATATGCGGTTAAAAATTGCCATGAAATGGAACTGTACAAACCAATCCCAGAGGTTCTTGAAAAAATTAAGATACTCATCACAACCAGAGAAAAACTAGTGAACTTCAAAGCCGATTTAAATAAGCATCCCAATGAAGTCAAACGGTTCGCTCCTGAACTAGTAAACTTGCCCAAAAACAGATTAGAAAAACCAATAAATGCCTCGATAATGAAATCAAACGTATAGAAGCTGAGCTGCATGCCTTTATTCTTTCTGATGAAAAATTAAATAAAACCATTGGTCTTGTGACCTCTGTTACAGGAATTGGTGTCATGACGGCGTTATACTTTGTGATTTTCACTAATTTTTTTACACGATATCAGGAAGCCAAACAATTGGCATGCTACTGTGGTGTTGTTCCATTTCAGCACACCTCTGGCACGAGTGTCCAAAAAAGGTCTAGAGTGCATCACATGGCTAATAAAACCGCTTAAAAAACACTTGCATATGTGTGCCCTGTCTGCTGTTAGGTATGACCCTGAACTTAAGATTTACTATGAACGAAAAGCTGATGAAGGGAAAAATAAAATGCTGATACTTAACAATGTTAGAAACAAATTGGTTTTGAGGGTTTGTGCCGTTATTAAAAGACAAAAACCTTATCAAAAACGAGTGGCTTAATTGTGCTGTTTTTTTAATTATTAACTTTTTCATGTTTTTCTTGCTTTTAACATGGAAATCCTATTTTGTCCCGCAGGGACCAAAATTTTCCAAACATCTGACTAAAAAGTCAGTTGCTTTTTCTGGGCATTCCTGCTATTTTAAAGGTATTCGTTTAAGTTCTGAAACTCAAACATCGATTGGTTTCAAATGTGTGGTTTGGTATTAGAATATGAAATTTGATAACTATTTGGATTTGAACGTCAGATTTTTAAAAAAGCCTTTGGACATTCATTCAAACATCCAAAGGTTAGATTAATGTTTTAGTATTTATTAAATATTAAACACATATTGATAGCTGTAAAGATTTTTAATAGCCTCCCTCTTCCAATATCGTGTTATAATCCAAGTGATGTTTTTCAGCATAAGATTTAAGGTCGTTCCCAAACTTTTTCTCAACTTCGCTTTTAGAATTTTGAAGTAATCGGTTTTGGGTTTCTGCATCGAGATTGTTGTAATTTAAATAGACCATGATGTTATCATTTTTAAATTCAATATTCCCAAGGCAACATCAAGGTGTTGTTTACAAAATACAAACGCAGTTCATCTAATGGAAAATCGGTAACGCTGTATCGATGCGTTTCCAATATGTTTTCGTTTCCGTCTCCATAACTTATAATGGCTTCACATCCCTTAATAATTTGTTCGGCTTCTGAAAGGCGTTTAAAGTCAATGGTTATAAAATGACTCTTATCCATTAGGCTCTTGGCAAAAACTGAGGCATCGGTTATCAGCCAAAGCATTCAGCTTCTTTGACTAGATAATGCACCCCATCTGTAAACCATGATTTTATTAATGGTAATTGGAACATCTCTTGAGAACCATAAAACTGTTGCAAGTTCTCCTGTAATTTGTTAATTTCGGTTTTCATTGTTTTCTGTTTTTAGGTTAATAATGAAAAGAGGGTGTTTCCATCGAAAGTCGCACCCTCTTTATTTTTGATTACTCGTTGTTTCTTAGTAATAATATTTCACTCACTACCACTTCGGTTACATAGCGTTTTACACCGTCTTTATCTTCGTATGAACGTGATGTCAATTTGCCCTCAATGGCAATTTCCTTGCCCTTGCTCACATACTTTTCAATGATTTCTGCAGTCTTGCCCCATGCCACTAGATTGTGCCAATTGGTATCGGTCTGCTTTTCGTTTTTACCATTTTTGTAATGCTCGTTGGTCGCTAAGGATAAACGGACTACTTTTTTACCGTTTTCCAATTCTGTAATTGTTGGCTCTTGTCCAACGTTCCCGATTAACTGTACTTTGTTTTTTAATGTACTCATGATAAAATGTTTTTAGCACCTGCCTTTTAACAGGTTTGATTAATAATTTCCCTTTTCTGTTTAAACTATATTAAATTTTAAGGGGTGTTTTGTTCGATTTCTCTCGTGCAGAGCACCATGGATAAAGTGGGTTTTGTCAAGACTTTTGGAAAATAAATCAGAAGTGTCTACGACGTAGTAAAACCCTTGGGTTTTCAAGGCTGTAGAAACCTTATTTTTTTCACAAAACTTTGCATGGTCTTGACAAGTTCCATAAGGGCATTAGCAATTCTTTGGAACGTGTTTACGTTCTAGCGTACAGACAGTTAAGCGAGAAAAGGAAATAAGTTCCAATTAGAAGTGTTTATGCCCTGCCTGTTTTTCGATGCCCCGAAAAACAATTAAAGGCTTCATCCATTATAAACACCTTAAAATGTTTTGGACAAAATCTAAATTTTTAGGAATTATCGAGAAAAACCCAGAGAAGGTTTTACCGATAATTCTAATGAAAAAAATTCAGGGTTTGGCTTTCCTATTATTATGTTGATATATGTTTACATCAGGCGGACTCGATTCACGCTTTTTTACTTGGAATGAAGAGCTCCTTTCCAGCGTAGCGGAAAGGATTAACGGAATGAAAAGTAAAAAACGGGGATTGTGTCCAAGACTTTTTTAATGAAGCTCTTTTCTCGGAATGAAGCTTTTGCGGAATGCAGAGGAATGTACTGAATGGTTTATAAAAACAGATTATGCATTATAAGTAATATTTAAAGCGAACTTGACTTTAAAGATGGAGATTAAGAATGGAGTTTGAACACTTCCCGAATTTTCTCGGGAATAAGTGGGTAAGTGAAATGGCAATCGGAATCTTTAGAGTTATGTTCAAGACTTTTACAATGAAGCTCTTTTTCTGAAATGTAGAGTAACGGAATTTTTGGGAAATGTGCTGAATGGGATAATTCTAGCCTGTAAATTGAATTTTTATTTTTTAAAACAGTTTCTCTTGAATATCCAGAATACCGTCAGATTTTGAAATTTTATTCTTTTTCAAAATACCCTTTAGAGCTTTTCTTCGCTTATCATAAATCCATAGTCTCAAGTTTTTTAATAACCCTTTTTCATAATCAGACAGTTCTTTTGGTGCTATTTCAATCATAGCTTCTAACTGGTCTTTACTTTTGGTCTGCATTGCATATTGAAGTCCTAGCCACGTGTAAATGTTTACCCATTCTGTTTGCATGGGTGCTTCATAAGTTCTTGGCATCATATAAGCTAAAGTCTCTGTTAATGATGCCATCTTATCCCTTGTCATTGAGCACATTATTCGTGATAATTTTATTCTACCAAGAATATCCTTTGGTATAGTATCTTGCCATGCCGATTTAAAAACAATGATTGGACTCGCAAGACAATCCATAAAATCGAAAAACGAAATCGCTTTTGTCCTTTTTAGTTGGTTTTGTTACCTTTTCTTTTCTTGATATCGGCTTACATTCAAAACCGAAATCGAACTGAACTACTTTTAAATTTTCCATGATGTGAGATTTTAGCTTAAACAATTAGTTAATAATACCTGGTAATATTCAGGATGCTTTTCTCTGTAATAAGCCAAATGACTTTCTCCACTATCGACATCGTAATTTTCACTACTTACTCGATAATGTTCTTCTGCTTCTTGTAATGAGATGCTGGGTTTTTCAGATACTTGTTTCATAATTCTAAGATTTTTTGATTAAACAATATTTGAGCAGTAATCAAACGGAAGCTAAAATCACAGTTCAAAAGGAAACGGAATAAATAAGCGTTGGATGATGCGTAGGCTTTATGCCGTTGTCTTTTGATGGGTGTATTTTACGAGGTTTACCTTTGCGCTGATATTGATTGAATAGGTTCTACTTACCTTTTTTTAAAGGACTATATAAAAAAATAAGAGCCAGCACGAATGCTGACCCTTACTTCCAACAACAAAAGCTAATCGTTTAATTCCTGAATTTTCTTTTCAAGTTTCTCTATGCGCACTTTCAAACGTGCTTCACACTTGTTTCTCTCTTCTGCATATTCCTTTTCAATATTGGCAATTTTGGTTTTATAATACCCTTGCATCGCATTGTAGAATGAAATGTTCGTTAAGTTATTAACGTGATTGCTTTCGCCAAAATGTACTTGCTTGGTAAGGATGTACCGAATCAACTTATAAAAGGTTTCTTTTTTGAAGTTCTTTTTGAAGTTCTCGACAGTTTCAGCATCAGTCTTCTTGGATGTGTTACCCAATAATTTTGAAAAGTGTTTTTGTCGACCTACATAGTCCACATTGTTTTCAAATAAAGTTAATGAAAAAGCCACCATTTCATCTACCGAAAGCGCTTTCTTCTTTTCAATATAATCGGTTTCACGAATCATCTGAACTATGTCCTCAAATTCCTTATTATGCTCGATGTGTCGCTTTCGTGTTTCTCTTTCGTTGATTTTAACGATTTGCTCTTCAGGCGAACACTCTGCCATTTTTCTATTTGCCATAGGTTCCGAATATGTAGAATTATCAGTTTTTGAATCTTCTATTACCTTGACAAAGATTGCTTTGTGAACATACGTTTTTGGATGAAACATAATACCATTTACAAATCCATTTTCTTTTGCTGAATTAAATATTTTCAATTCTTCCTTGTAATTATCAACCGCTTCTTCAAGTTCAGCTTTTAGTTCATCTTCAGAATAGTCATAATGTTGGTATTCTTTCTTAATTGCTTCTATTTTAGGCTCAATAGGCTCTTCGATTGTTTCAACATCATCCAGAAGATAAATTTTCAATCCATTTTTTTCCAATTGCGATATAATAAGCTGATTATTGTCGCCATCTGCCCAATATTTGCGAATTTCAGGAATCAACAATACATTTTCTGTCTTCGATTTTTTAATCAAGTTCAAAAACGATTTACTCTTCTTCGTTTCATAACAGG
Source organism: Jejuia sp. G7-7 (assembly GCF_055808955.1). Classification (NCBI taxonomy): domain Bacteria; kingdom Pseudomonadati; phylum Bacteroidota; class Flavobacteriia; order Flavobacteriales; family Flavobacteriaceae; genus Jejuia; species Jejuia sp. G7-7. The sequence continues at coordinate 164,851 of NZ_JBVVSZ010000001.1, read as the reverse complement.
CTGATTTTGTACAAACCATTTTACCATCGCCAAATAAATTTCCTTGATTTGAAGCATTAAATGGACATGTTTTACAGGCGCCGACTTTAGCTACCAGTTTTTCATCAGTTACATCAAACGATGCCTTTTCTAAATCGTAGGTCTGATTTTCAATCATCCTATTAATTTGATGGGCATTAAATTCTTCGCCCATTGTTTCCAGCATCATTTGCTGTTCTTCTGGCTCGAAAAGTGCAACACCTACTCCTAACGAAATAGTCATTTCGCCATTGCGAACAAATACTTTAAATCCTTCTATTAGACCTGCTAATTTTAAGCGTTGTCTTACAAAGTTTTCTGTTCTTCCCAACCGTTTTGAAATCTCTGCTGGCGCATATTTTTCACTTAAGAAAGCAACCGCTTCTGCTTCTTCGATAGGTTCAACATCTTGTCTTTGTAGGTTTTCGATAATTTGGATTTCCAGAACATCATTATTAGCATATTCTCTTTACGATACTCGGAATTGTTTTCTTTTTGCCAATTTGCTTGCGCGATACCTACGCTCTCCCATAACGATGATGTAATCCTTTCCAGATTTTCGGACTGTAATAGGTTGCAGGACACCGTGTTCTTCAATGCTTTCAGACAGTTGCTTCAAAGCTTCCTCGTTAAAGGTTTTTCTTGGTTGCAATGGGTCAGGAATAATCCTTCCGATAGGTAGTTCTTGAACTTGAAGTCCAATGGCGCTTTGAGTCAATTTTTTCTTGACTTCATTTTTTACGGTGGCATGATGCCTCTCCGTTTTTGCTTGCAGTACTCGCTTTTGTTGTCATAATACTTAAATTTTAGATTAAACAATATTTTTTGCAGAACCTAAACGGAAGACATAATTTCTGCTCAAAAGGAAACGGAATAAATGAGTTTTGGGCAAAGCGTTGGCTTTATGCCGTAGTCTTTTGATGAGAATATTTTGCGAGTTTATCTTTGTACCAATATTGATATAGATATCTCCTCCCTTTTTTAGCAGAAATAAATATGAATCTAAAGAACTCTAATTTAAGGCACTAGAGCAACCTTAATCCATGAGGTTAAACCATAGCATAAATTTCATTAAACAATAGTTTGTCGAGTTTTTCCTGTTGAGAAAATGTTTTTTTCATGCTGTTATGAAGCACCCAATTGAAAGCGTTATAACCTAACCACAGATTTGAGGTTGTATAGCCCCCGAAAGGCTCATTATATAGGATTTCTAGAATTTCTATGGCTTTATTAGAGGGGTTGTCATTCTCGTTTTTTCGTGCATACTTAAACAGTTTGGTCCTTTCAAGAATGTCACTCACGAATTTTTCGTTATCTATAATCTCAACTTCTGCCATGGTATTAAACTTATCATTGATTTCATAATATTCATTGCCTAAGAACCTGTCAAACAAGTGGTTTAAATTTGGCAATATCAAATCAGTATTATTCTTACTATGTCTAATTGAAAATGCTATCTCAGAATGAGAAACATGGAGACCGTTTGTACAGGCTTCACGATAAAAGCCAAAATGTCCAGAGGTTTTTTCACTTCCATCATAGGAATTCTTGAAACGTAGCAACGGAAGGATTTTATCTTCTTTGTTTTTTAGTGAAAACTGGTTATTATCCTCTATGATAAAATCAATGATGAAGCATCTGTCCATTCTGTTAATGGTACGCTTTCTGTACTTCAAATTGGCATCTACTATCATTTTTTCCGCCTTCTTAAAGAACAATTCATTTGGAATATGTCCATAACTTTTCGAGACCACGTTCACAATCTTACCATTGGAGATTATAGCATGTTCCAATCCTCTTCGGGATTCCATTCCTGTCAAGACTTTAAGCGGCTTCATTTCTGAAGAAACAAAAATCTCATCTTGTTGTAAATTACTTAAATACATAATATTTGATTTTAGATTAAACAATATTTAAGCTAGAACCAAACGGAAGACAAAATCTCAGCTCAAAAGGAATCGGAATAAAAAGTGCGAGGTACGAGCCTGGTTATGCCGAAGTCTTTTGATGGGAGTGTTTTGCGAGTTTATATTTCGGGAATATTGTATGAATATATATTTTCTTATTTTTTTAATAAAACTTGTATCAATTGAACTTCACAAAAAATTAAGATTACCCACATAAAAAAGTAATAAATAAAATAACAACCTCAAATTATATATATTTGCAGTATCGAAAGTTAATTTGACATATTTAAAATTATATCAAGGTTCACAATTCGTCAACAACGATAGTGAAAATTGACAGATGACTTATATTTACTGGTGTTCGAGCTGAAGGTTCAAACCCCAGCCCGGTCACAAAATAAAGCCTAAAACAAAAAATGTTTTAGGCTTTTATATTTTTATAGTTTTCAATTAAAAACTTAAAAAAACTCAATCAAATAATTGATTGAGTTTCTCTACTGTTAGTTTGATTTGATTGATTAGAATAAAATTTACATCTTTTTACATCAACAAGGTATTACCAAATTAAACACCTACATGTTATCATTTTGTTAAAGATTATCTTAATTCTGTTAATTAACTATTCTTTAAGAGGCTGTTAAAAATTAACATTTAACCTTCTTTACATTTCTATACCATAAAATATGGCAGCTACTATTGATTGCTAGATGCAAAAAAATTATCTTTGCGAGCTCAAAGTGAATATGATTTATGAAGATTTCTTATAATTGGTTAAAACAATTTGTTAAAACAGATTGGACACCAGAGCAAACCAGCGAATTACTTACCGATTTAGGATTAGAGGTTGAAGGTATAGAAACATACCAATCAGTAAAAGGAGGTTTAGAAGGTGTGGTTGTTGGTAAAGTTTTGACTTGTAAAAAACACCCTAATGCAGATAAACTTAAAGTAACTACTGTTGATGTTGGTGGAGATACCCCTCTACAAATTGTTTGTGGTGCGCCAAATGTTGCAGCTGGACAAAAAGTACCTGTTGCCACTATTGGCACTACCTTATATTCTGATGAAGGAGAAGCTTGGACTATTAAAAAGGGTAAAATAAGAGGTGAAGAAAGTCATGGAATGATTTGTGCTGAGGATGAATTAGGCTTAGGGAAATCTCACGATGGTATCCTGATTTTAGATGAAAAAACAAAAATTGGTGCGCCAGCAGCTAATATTTTTGAAATAGAAAATGATGTTGTTTTTGAAATTGGCTTAACACCAAACCGTGCAGATGCCATGAGTCATTATGGAACTGCCCGTGATTTAAAAGCAGGGTTAACCCAAAAAGAAATTAAATTAGAATTAATTACACCATCGGTAAGTGCGTTTAGTGTTGAAAATAGAACACAAAAAATTGATGTTAAAGTAATTGATAAAGAACTAGCACCGCGTTATTGTGGTGTATCTATTTCTGGATTAAAAGTAGATGCGTCTCCCGAATGGCTACAACACAGGTTAAAATCGATTGGTTTAAGTCCTATAAACAATGTAGTTGATGCTACAAACTATGTATTACATGAACTTGGACAACCATTACACGCTTTTGATGCTGTAAAAATTGCAGACAACAAAATTGAAGTTAAAACTCTTAAAAAGGGTACTAAATTCGTTACGCTTGATGGCATAGAACGCGAGTTACATGAAGAAGATTTAATGATTTGTGATGGCGAAAAACCAATGTGTATTGCAGGGGTTTTTGGCGGTATAGATTCTGGAGTTACTGAAGCCACAAAGAACATCTTTTTAGAAAGCGCTTACTTTAATCCTGTTAGTGTTAGAAAAACTGCAAAACGCCATGGCTTAAATACTGATGCTTCTTTCCGTTTTGAACGCGGTATTGACCCAAACATCACAGAATATGCTTTAAAACGTGCTGCTTTGTTAATTCAAGAGCTAGCTGGTGGAGATATTACAAGTGATATTATTGATATTTACCCGAAGAAAATTGAAGACTTTCAAGTTAGGTTAAGTTTTGATAATGCTCGTAAAATTATTGGTCAGGAAATTCCAAAAGAAACCATTAAAAGTATTTTGTCTGCTTTAGATATTAAAGTGAATAATGTTACTGAAACTGGTTTGGGTTTAACAGTTCCTGCGTATAGAAATGATGTACAAAGGGAAGCTGATATTATTGAGGAAATCCTCAGAGTTTATGGTTATAATAATGTAACTACATCAAAAAAATTAAACGCTTCTATTTCTAGTATGTCTCGTTTTGAAGATTATAAAATTCAGAATATTACAGGAAATCAATTAGCAAGTCAGGGGTTTTATGAAATCATGTCAAACTCACTAACATCTCCTAATTATGCGGCTTTAAGTGAACAATTAAAGGAAGAACATAATATTAAAATGTTGAATCCTTTAAGTAATGATTTGTCTGTTTTAAGACAATCGTTATTGTTTTCAGGACTAGAAGCAGTTTCATATAATATCAATAGAAAACGTCAAGATTTAAAACTCTTTGAATTCGGAAAAACCTATCATAATCATTCTGAGGCTAAAGCTGAACCGAAGCATTTAACCCTCTTTGCAACTGGAAATCAAAATCAAGACAATTGGAATTCATCTAAAAATTCTAAAAGTGATTATTTCTTCTTAAAGGGCATAGTTGTTTCTATTTTGGAACGTTTAGGAGTTTATAGGTTTAATGAATCTCCAGTTAAAAACGATTTATTTAGTGAAGGTATATCATTAAGTTTAGGAAAAACCAAATTGGTTGCATTTGGTTTGGTAACTAAAAAAGTTTTAAAGCATTTTGATATTACTCAAGATGTTGTATGTGCTGATTTTAATTGGGATACAATTTTAGAAATCGTACAACGCAATAAGATTGTATTTAAGTCTATTCCAAAATACCCAGAAGTAAAACGTGATTTTGCATTACTCTTAGACGATAATGTTACTTTTGAATCTATATACAGAATTGCAAAACAAACTGAAAAAAATTATTGAAAACTATAAACCTTTTTGATGTTTACCAGGGTAAAAACCTTCCTAAAGGTAAAAAAAGTTATGCCGTTAGTTTTACACTTCAAGATGAACACAAAACGCTTAACGATAAACAAATAGATAAAATAATGAGTAAATTACAAACCAATTTCGAAAAACAATTAGGAGCGGAGTTGCGTTAAGTATGGCTATACATTGCAAAAAATATTGTGCTTTAATTCTTGCTATTACTTTGACTTGTAGTTTATTCACAAATGCACAAAACACCTTAAGTAATGATTCTATTGTTGTTAAAGACAAAACCATAGCACAACTTTTAAAGCATGATGTAAAATATACTGCCAAAGGTGTTGTACATGGGTTTATAAGACCATTACATTGGAAAGGCAAAGATTATGCTAAATTTGGCACTTTAGTAGCCGGAACTTTTGCTTTATCTACTTTAGACCAAGAAACCAGACGATATTTTAGTAGAAATAGTGAAAATTTCCCAAAACCTATAAGAGATTTTGGATGGTATTTTGGAAGCCCACAAAATTACTTTATGGCAAATGCTGGCTTATATGGTGTTGGTATAATTACTAAAAATGAAAAGATTAGAAAAACAAGTGTTCTAATCATTTCCTCATCAATAACTAATGGGGTTTTACAAAGTTTATTAAAAACGGGAGTTGGAAGAGCCAGACCTAACTCGGGCTTTAGTAATCATAACTTCGAACCATTTTCTTCAAAACCTTCGCACCATTCCTTTCCATCTGGTCACACAGCATTAGCTATAACAATGTCTCACGCTATTGCGAAACAATTTGATAACACTTGGACTAAAATTGGTATTTATAGTATAGGTGCCATCCCTCCTATTTCAAGATTAGTGGATGGTGCACATTGGCTAACAGATATCGCTTTTTCTACTGCCTTAAGTATTATAATTGTGGATAGTATTGACAAATTTCTATTTGATTCTAATGCTTATAACTATAATAAACCGCCTAAGAAAATTTCTTGGAATTTCAGTTTTTCAGGCAATACTGTTGGAGTTATTGGTAGTTTTTAAGTTTCTATTTCTTAATTTTTTTCGTATGTTTAGGAGAGAACCTTTAAAACTTTTAGCTATGTCAAATTACATCAAAGTATTTTCGGGAAATTTTATTGAAGTACAACGCATGTTTAAAGCGCTTGAAGCTGTAAACATTTGTGCAATTATTAAAGATGAATCAGAATCTGGACGATTAGCTGGTTTTGGCGCATCTATTCAGGGATATCAAGAAATTCATGTTCACAAAGAAGAACTTGATAAAGCTCAGTCATTAGTAAAAAAATTAACTTCTGAATCCGAATTACAAGAATAACATTAAACAGTTACAGCATACATTTTATCACGTAACGCTTTAATTTTAGCGTCTTGCATATACTCATCAAACGTAGTGTATCTATCTATAATACCACTTGGTGTTAATTCTATCACTCGGTTTGCTACTGTTTGTGCAAACTCGTGATCGTGGGTTGTAAAAAGTACAGTTCCTTTAAAGTTTTTTAAGGAGTTATTAAATGCTGTGATACTTTCTAGATCTAAGTGATTTGTAGGTTCGTCTAACATTAACACGTTAGCTCTAATCATCATCATTCTACTTAACATACAACGTACTTTTTCTCCTCCAGAAAGTACATTACATTTTTTTAGTGCTTCTTCTCCACTAAAAATCATTTTACCTAAAAATCCACGAATGTAAACTTCTTCACGTTCTTCTTCAGTAGTTGCCCATTGGCGCAACCAATCCACTAAAGATAAATCGCTATTAAAAAACTCACTATTATCAAGTGGCAAATAAGATTGTGTGGTAGTTACTCCCCAAGCAAATTTCCCTCCATCTGCTTTTTCATTACCATTTATAATTTGATAAAATGCTGTTGTTGCTCTAGAATCTCTAGAAAAAACAACCACCTTATCACCTTTAGCTAAATTTAAATCGATATTATTGAATAAAACATCTCCATCTAGTGATGAAGATAAGCCTTCGATATTTAAAATTTGATCTCCTGCTTCACGATCACGCTCAAAAATAATAGCTGGGTAACGTCGGCTTGTGCGTCTGATATCAGAAATATTTAACTTCTCAATCATTTTCTTTCTACTAGTTGCTTGTTTACTTTTTGCAACGTTTGCAGAAAAACGACGGATGAATTCTTCTAATTCTTTCTTCTTTTCTTCAGCCTTCTTATTTTGTTGTGCATGTTGTCTTGCAGCTAATTGAGACGACTCATACCAAAACGTATAATTTCCAGAGAAATGATTAATCTTTCCAAAATCAATATCAGAGATATGTGTACAAACTGCATCTAAAAAGTGCCTATCGTGAGATACTACAATTACGCAATTATCATAATTTGCCAAGAAATTTTCTAACCAAGAAATAGTTTCGTAATCCAAATCATTGGTAGGCTCATCCATAATCAACACATCAGGATTTCCAAATAAAGCTTGAGCTAACAGCACTCTTACTTTTTGTTTACCATCCAAATCTGCCATTAATGAATAATGATGTTCCTCTTTAATACCTAAGTTTGAAAGCATTGCAGCGGCATCACTATCTGCATTCCAACCATTCATTTCTTCAAACTTAACTTGAAGCTCTCCTATTTTATCTGCATTTTCATCAGAATAATCAGCATACAACGCATCAATTTCAGTTTTAATTTTATACAATGGTTTGTTACCCATTAAAACTGTTTCCAGAACATTATTCTCATCATATAAATTATGATTTTGTTCTAGTACAGACATACGTTTACCAGTTTCCAAGGACACATGCCCTGAGGTAGGTTCTTGCTTGCCAGAAATAATTCTTAAAAAAGTAGATTTACCAGAACCATTAGCTCCAATAATACCATAACAATTGCCATTGTTAAAAGTAGTATTTACTTCATCAAACAAAACACGCTTACCAAACTGTACCGAAAGGTTTGAAACTGATAACATAACCTGATTTTAAATTTTGTGCAAAAGTAAAAAAATCCATCCGTTACAAGAAACTTAAAGCCTTTATTTTCTTTCTTAAGATAGCTATAACAACATTTAACAACGCCTTAACAGGGAATTTTAATAGCAAGACATATTTTTGTGGTTAGCAGATAATAATTTCTGCTTTTTTGAGGAGGGATTTATGAAACTATATCTTTACATAGTATGCATTTTTTTCACTTTTGTAAGTTGCGGAAAAGACTCTTGTAAGTATGCAATTTTAGGGGGAGAAATAATTAATAAGAATACTGATTATGTGGTTCTTTTTAATGCAAAAAATGTGATTGACACCATTAAATTAGATGGTAACAATCGTTTTTCTTATAAAATTGAAAACCTAAATTCTGGGTTTTACACATTTCGCCATGGTGGAGAAATACAAATGGTATTACTAGAGCCTGGCGATAGTATTATGTTTCGTTTAAATACTTTCGATTTTGATGAGTCTTTAGTTTACACAGGTAAGGGCGCAAAAAAGAACAATTATTTAATCAATGATTTTCTTCAAAATGAAATTGAAGAAAAACAAGTTTTTAAATTTTGTCAATTGACACCAGAATCTTTTGAAAATCAAATTGATTCTATTCGTGCTAAAAAAGATAGAGCGTTTAAACGTTTTAAAGAAAAAAACAATCCTTCTGAATTATTTAACAAAATAGCTCGCGCTAATATTGATTATAGCTATTATTCTAGTAAAGAAATTTATCCTTTTGTACATTATGGACATAACAAGAAAAAGATAATAGAGGCCTTACCAGACGACTTTTATAGCTATAGAGAAACAATTGATTACAATGATGGTTTCTTTAAAGATTATTTTAATTATCACGCTTTTTTAAGACACAGTTTTAACAATATTGCTTTAAAATCTCATCTAAAACACACAAATACATCTAAATTTAGCTGGACAGATTGTTGCTACAATATGGATAGACTTGAAGCAATCGATAGTTTAGTTAAAAACTCAGATATAAAAAACGAATTACTGTACCACTATTCCATGAGTTTTTTGTCTAAAAACAGAAAGATTGAGCATAATGATAAAGTCATTAAATCATTTCTAGCAAAAAGCACAAACACCAAGAAAAACGATTTAATTGTAGCCTATAATACATCTGTGAACCAATTAAAACCTGGAGAACATTTTCCTGAAGTACGTGTTTTAAATTTACAAAACAATGTTGTGGACATGAACACCTTATTTAAAAAACCAACAGTTATTTATTTTTGGTCGCATTTGTACAAAGATTATTTTGAAAACAGTCACAAACGTGTTAAAGAATTAACTGTAAAATATCCTGAAGTAGAATTTATTTCGATAAATATAGACGATTATAGTGCTGAACGATGGGCTACTACAGTTAAAAACAAAAAAACAGCACTACACAACGAATACCAATTCGAAAAGCCTGAACAATCAGTTGAAAAACTAGCCATTTATCCTTTAACTAAAGTGATAATGGTTAATGATAAAAGTAAAATTGTAAATGGGCATGCAAACATGTTTGCACATGGTTTTGAAGAAGAGCTTCTTGGACTCTTAAATCAATAAACTGACAATTTTAGTTTTGTCATTTATAATTGGAATATGTTTTGATTATGTAAATATTGATTTTTTATAGTTTAATCTTAAAAATTTTAAATTATGGAAGAAAAACCAATTAAAATTAAGTGCATTGGCAAAAAGGGGAAAAGCTATCTTATAAAATTCCCTTATTTAAAAATCCCTGTTTCTGTAAACAAAAATTTATACCTAAAAATGTTAAATAGTGATATGTATGAATTTGATAATTTACCGCGACAAAAATCAAGATTAAATTCTGCCTAAACTTTAGTTTAAATTGTAAATTATATAAAAAGGTTGTCAAAACATATGTTTTGACAACCTTTTTATATTTTTAGATACCACAATTAATTTATCTTTGCAACAATACATTTTTTATGCGTATAGATATCATAACCGTTTTACCTGAACTACTTAAAAGCCCTTTTGAAGCTTCTATTTTGAAGCGTGCTATTGACGCTAATTTAGTTAAGATTCATTTTCATAATCTTAGAGATTTTACTTCAGATAATTACAAATCTATCGATGATACCCAATTTGGTGGAGGTGCTGGCATGGTAATGATGGTTGAACCTATTGATAAATGTATTACCAGTTTAAAATCACAGCGCAATTATGATGAAATTATTTACATGACTCCTGATGGCGAAACACTTAATCAAGGTATCGCAAATCAAATATCTTTAAAAGAAAATATTATCATTCTCTGTGGACATTATAAAGGTGTAGACCAACGTGTACGCGATCATTTAATCACAAGAGAAATATCTATTGGAGATTTTGTATTATCAGGTGGAGAGTTGGCGGCTGCAGTTTTGTGTGATGCTGTAATTCGATTAATTCCCGGGGTTTTAGGTAATGAAACTTCTGCCCTAACCGATTCTTTTCAAGATAATTTGTTAGCTCCGCCAATTTATACCAAGCCAAGAGAATACAATGGCTGGAAAGTTCCAGAATTATTGTTCAGCGGCAACTTACCAAAAATAGAACAATGGCGAGAAGATGAAGCGTATAAGCGTACTAAAGAACGTCGTCCTGATTTATTGGATGAATAAACAAAAAAGCGATTAACCTTAATAGGTTAATCGCTTTTTATTTTTAAATAAAATTACTACTCTAACCCTTCATCCAAGCTTTACGCAAAGCAATTTGTTCTTTTGAGGCATTTTCCTTTTCTATCAAACCTTTTCCTGTAGTATAAGGCTGTGTAGTTGTAGTTTTAATAACTACTTCTTCTCCATTTCTATCAAGTTTTACCTCTACGTCTTTGCCAGGTTTCCACATAAAAACTTCTTGAAGTACTTGGTTTGCATTCATTAACGTTAAATCAGTACCGTTAATGTTCTTAATAACGTCATTAGGTTTTGCGCCTTGTTCCGCCCAAAAACTATTTTCTAAAACTGCATCCGTAAAAAAGATAGTTCCTTTTTGTCCGTCGCCACTAACAATTGGCGCACCATTCATCATAATGTAATTTGCTTCAATTTTTGCGTCTCCAATTTCTAAACCTACCTTTTTGAAAAAGTCGTTATAATTAATCGGTAAATCTCCAACTACATGAGTATTTAAAAATTCGCCTACAGATGGATACGTCATTGCTGTAATTTCCGCAATCAATTTATCATCTTCAAAAGGTTTATTTTTTCCGTATTTATTAGATAACTCTTTCATTAACGATAAAACCCCTCTGTTACCATCACTTTCTTCTCTCATTAAAACATCAATACACATACCAATTAAAGCACCTTTTTGGTATACGTTAATATATTCATCCTTATAAGGAGCTTTTAAAATATTCTCACTCATTATGGTAAAACTCATAGCGTCAGTATAACGCTTAGACGCTTGAATTTTGCCCATTATTTTGGTGTAAAATTCGCTTGCTTCAACCAAACCTTGGTCTACTTGAAAAAGTGTCGCAAAATATTCTGTCACCCCTTCATACATCCATAAATGCTTAGAAAATGTTGGTTTGTCATAGTCAAAATAATGCACATCCTCAGAATGTACACTCAATGGTGTTACAATATGGAAAAACTCATGAGACACAACATCTATCATACTATCTGCCAATTCTTCTTCACTCATAGCTTCAGGTAAAACTACAACTGTAGAAGTATGATGCTCTAGTGCTCCAAATCCCTTTGGCGAATTTTCTTTTCCTTCAGATAAATACAAATAAATATCATATCGAGGTGTAGTGTTAACATCTCCTAAATAGGTTTTTTGCGCTTGCATCATCTTAAAAATAGTTTCCTTTAAAGAGGCTGCGGTATGCGTTTTATTTGGAGAATATACACTTAATACAATTTTTATGTCTCCAACTTTAAATTCTTCAACATCCAAATTTCCATACATCATTGGGTTATCTGTAATATCAAAATATCTTGGTGCAGCATAACTTGTTGTTATAAATTGACCATCATCACTAGTTTTAGAAGATACATTTTGTAATGCTGAAGTACGAACAAAATCTGCTTTTGCTGTCACATTCAACTTATACTGATTATTTTTTAGCGTATCAAAATACCCAATAAACCCATGTAAATTTAACACATAGTTTTTAGCTTCAATGTTAGTGCCTGATGGAGAAAATGGTTGCTCTCCTCCTATGCCACCTTTAGCCTCAATATCATAAGTATCATTAACATTGTAAGTGATTTTATCTAAGTCTTTGGCATTTTCAATAATCCAAGAATTGGTATCTAATTTTGAAACTTTCAATGGATTTCCATCATAATCTATGGCTTTAAAATCTTCAATATATTTACCAAAATCACTTACTGCATAGGTGCCCTGAACTACTCTAGGTAATCTATAAGTTACCGTTTCAACAGTAAAACGTCCTGGATTTATGGTTACAGGTGCTTTGTCATCAATAACTTTCGATAAATCTATGTGCGATTCAATTGGCAAATTAATTGCCAAGTCGATAGCCTTATTTTTTCCTGCTCCACAACCTAAAAGCATAATACTTAATGCGGCTGATGCTACAAAAACTCTAATATTCATCTCTATTTTTTTATTTTAAGTGCATCAAAAATAAGATTATGTTTTACCATGTATTCATAAGGATTTGTTAAAAGATATTATCTTCGCTAAATGCAAAAACCCTTAGTTAGCATATTAACACCATTTAAAAATACTGAACAGTTTTTAGATGAGTGTTTGCAGTCTATAATCAATCAAACCTACATAAATTGGGAGTTACTAATTGTAGATGATAACTCTACCGACAATAGTTTCCATTTAGTTGAAACCTATGCAAAAAAAGACCATAGAATCAAGCTTCTAAAGAACGATGGTAATGGAATTATTGATGCTTTACAACTGGCTTTTACAACTAGTAAAGGCGATTTTATTACAAGAATGGATAGTGATGATATTATGTATCCAAAAAAAACAGAAGTTTTAGCAAACAACTTATTAAAATTTGGAAAAAAGCACATAGCTATTGGTTTGGTGGATTATTTTAATGAAAAGGGTATTGGTTCTGGTTATAAAAATTATGAGGTATGGCTCAATAATTTAACTAAAACTGGTACTAATTTTCAAGAAATTTATAAAGAATGTGTTGTGCCTTCTCCATCTTGGATGACATATCGTGAAGATTTGATAGCCTGTGATGCCTTTAATCCTAACATTTATCCAGAGGATTATGACTTAACATTTCGATTTTATAAAAATGGCTTAAAATGCATCCCTTGCGATAAAGTTTTGCATAAATGGCGCGATTATAGCACTAGATCATCACGTACTGATGAACATTATACCGAAAACCATTTTCTACCTTTAAAAATCAACAACTTTTAGAAATTGACTATGATAATTCTAAAAACCTAGTAGTATGGGGAGCAGGTGCTAAAGGAAAATTTATGGCAAAATTGTTTTTAGAACAAAACATTCCCTTTGAATGGATTTGCGATAATCCTAAAAAAATTGGAAAAGATATTTATGGTAAAAAACTATTGAATTTTGAAGCTTTATCTAAAATTGAGAACCCGCAAAGTTTAATTACTGTGGCAAATAAAGAAGCACAAAACGAGATTAAAAATTATCTAAATAAACTCAATTTAAAACCGTTTAGAGATTATATTTTCTTTTGCTAGGTTTATAAGAAATCAAAAAAAATACGTAGGTTTGACAAATCAAAAAATAAATGCAGTTTAAACACCCCGAACTTCTTTACGCTTTATTTTTACTGGTAATTCCCATTATAGTTCATCTATTCCAACTTCGGAAATTTAAAAAAGTTCCCTTTACCAATGTCGCCTTTTTAAAAAAAGTTAAGATTCAAACCCGCAAAAGTTCACAATTAAAAAAATGGTTAACGTTGCTTACCCGTTTACTATTATTAGCTGCCGTAATCATTGCCTTTGCTCAACCTTACTTTTCTAAAAACAAAACATTAAATAGAACTACTGAAACTGTTATTTATTTGGATAATTCCTTTAGTATGGAAGCCAAAGGTGCTGATGGTAAACTCTTAAAACGTGCCATACAAGGTATTATCAGTAATGTTCCTGAAAATGAAAACGTTTCAATTTTAACCAATACCGAAGTTTATAAAAACACCACTATTAGTGCTGTAAAAAACAGTTTGCTACAACTAGGCTATACCTACAAACAACTGTCTTACAATGCCGCCATTTTAAAAGGTAAAACCCTTTTTAGTAAAGATAAGAGTACGCTTAAAAACTTCGTATTTATATCAGATTTTCAAAATACAGCCGATATTTTTAATCCAAAGAAAGATACATTAGTTAACATTAACGCTGTAAAATTACAACCTATAAACACTCAAAATACTGCGATAGATAGCGCATATATTTCAAATACAAGTCCCACAAAATTAGAGTTAAGTGTTATTTTAAAAAATAGCGGCAACCCCATTGATAATGTTCCAGTTTCATTATTCAATAATGACAATTTAATTGCGAAAACATCTACAGCTATTACTAATAATGCAAAAGTAACTTTTGATTTACCTACAAATGAAATCATCAACGGAGAACTAAAAATAAACGACACACATTTACAGTTTGACAATACACTCTATTTTAATATAAATACTCCCGAAAAAATCAACGTGTTAGCTATTAGTGATGCTGACACCAATTTTTTAAATCGGATTTACACCAATGATGAATTTAAGTTTACAGCTTCTAAAGTAAATAGCTTGAATTACAGCAACATCAGCACACAAAATCTTATCATTTTATATGATTTAAAAAATATCCCAAATGCACTAAATTCTGCTTTATCTGCTTATACAAATAAAGGAGGTTCTTTACTTATTATTCCTTCGGAAGATAGCAATGTTAGTAGTTACAACAGTTTACTTCAAAATTATAGACTCGGATTTAAAGACAAAGTAGCTTCAGAAAAACGCATCACAACAATTAATTATAGTCATCCCCTGTACAACAATGGTGTGTTTGAAAAGCGTGTTAAGAATTTTCAATATCCAAAGGTTAATTCGTTTTATAATTTAAATACTAGTGGTAGCGCAATACTTTCTTTTGAAGATGGAAAACCATTTTTAACAGGAAATTCCAAAACATATCTTGTTACTGCTGCATTGAATACCAAAAATTCAAACTTTAAAAATTCGCCGTTAATAGTTCCCACTTTCTATAATATTGCTAAAAGTAGTTTTAAAATCCCAAAATTGTATTACCATATAGGCACACAAAACGATTATGAAGTTGCTGTAAATATGCAACAAGATGGTGTACTAGCTTTAGAAAAAGAGGATGAAAAATTTATACCCAGACAGCAGAGCTTTGGCAACAAAGTAAATATCACAACTATTGAAACACCTGAAAGTTCTGGTATTTATACTATCAAAAACAAGGTTGTTTCACTAAAAAATGTGAGTTATAATTACAGTAGAAACGAGAGTGATTTAAGCTATCAAAACATTAGTAATTTAGAGCATATTACTGTTAGTAGTTCCATACCAGATTTATTTGAAACCTTAAAAAGTGACACGAAAGTTAACGCGCTATGGAAATGGTTTGTTATTTTTGCATTAATTCTATTACTCATAGAAATGCTCATCTTAAAATATTTTAAATGAACATACTTATAAAATCCGCTACAATACTAGATTCTAAAAGTGATTTTCATAACACTACCCAAGATATTTTAGTTGAAAACGGATTGATTTCCAAAATAGGCAACCAGCTTAAAACCCAAAAAAATATCAAGAAATAGCTTTTGAAAACCTTCATATCTCACAAGGTTGGTTTGATAGTAGCGTTTCTTTTGGAGAACCAGGTTTTGAAGAACGTGAAACTATTGAAAACGGTATAAAAACTGCAGCCCTATCTGGTTTTACTGCAGTAGCCTTAAATCCAAATACAAACCCTGTAATCGATACAAGTTCAGATGTGGCTTTTGTGAAGTCTAAAGCCTTTAATAAAGCGGTATCTATTCTGCCTATAGGCGCATTAACAAAAAATAGTAAAGGCGAGGATTTAGCAGAACTTTTCGATATGAAAAACGCTGGAGCAGTAGCCTTTTATGATTATAAAAAACCAGTCTCTAACCCAAACATGCTAAAAATTGCATTGCAATACGCAAGTAATTTTGAAGGTTTGGTATGTTCTTTTCCTCAAGAAAATAGAATAGCGGGTTCTGGAGTTATGAATGAAAATACTACGAGTACATCTTTAGGTTTAAAAGGAAATCCTGCCTTGGCAGAAGAATTACAAATTGCCCGAGACTTATTTTTATTAGAATATACAGACGGTAAATTGCACATCCCTACAATTTCAACAGCAAAAGGGGTACAATTAATTCGCGAAGCAAAACAAAAGAAATTGGATGTAAGTTGTAGTGTAGCAATTCACAACTTATATTTTACAGATAAAAATCTGACAGATTTTGATACCAACTTTAAAGTAAAACCACCATTAAGAACGCAGTCCGATATTGATGCGCTTATTGAAGGTGTAAAAGATGGCACAATTGATATGGTAACTAGCGATCACAATCCGTTAGACATCGAATTAAAAAAGATTGAGTTCGACCATGCTAACAATGGTACTATCGCTTTAGAAAGCGCTTTTGGAGTATTACAAAATCTATTTACGCTAAAGAAAACTATTGATGTTTTAACCAAAGGAAAAACCAGATTTGGTGCAGAACATAGCCCAATAAACATTGGTAATGCGCTAAATATTACTTTGTTTGATCCAACTTCAAAATATACCTTTTCAAAAGAACATATTGTATCAAAATCTCATAATGCTATTTTTAACGGTACTTCTCTAAAAGGAAGTGTTTATGGGGTTATCTCAAACAATAAAATTGCTTTAAAATAAAATGACAACACACGATATTAAAGAAGGAAAAACCTTTGCAATTGTTTCATACCTAACTTTTGTTGGACTCATAATAGCAGTTCTAAAAAATTTGAATTTAAAAAATCCTTTTACTGCATTTCATATCAGACAAATGCTTGGGTTAATTTTGCTTTTAATTTTCTCAAACGTTACCGAAAAATATGTGAATAGCATGCTTGGTACCATCTTATGGTTTGGCACTTTTATATTTTGGGTTTTTGGACTTATAAATGCTATAAAAGGAGATACTAAACTCGTACCGTTCTTTGGAAAATTATTTCAAGATTGGTTCGCAAATATTGGTAAATAAATGCTGCACACATCACTTTCATTACCATACGTTTTACGCGAATCTAGTTTAAAAGCAAATGCGCCATTATTAATTATGTTTCATGGTTATGGTAGCGATGAAAACGATTTGTTTTCATTTGCTTCTGAACTTCCTGAAACACTTTTAATAATTTCGGTTAGAGCACCCTACCCCATGCAACCCTATGGAAATGCTTGGTATGCCATAAATTTTGATGAAGCACAAGGCAAATGGAATGATAACGAGCAAGCAAAACAATCGGTGGGTTTAATATCAACATTTATTGATGAAGTTACTTCAAAATACGCAGTCAATAAAGATAACATTACGCTTTTAGGATTTAGCCAAGGTAGTATTTTGAGTTACGCTGTAGCGCTAACTTATCCTAAAAAGATCAAAAACATCATCGCTTTAAGTGGTTATATCAACAAAGATATTTTACCAGAAAATCTAGAGACACAAAGTTATGCTAATTTAGATTTCTATTGTTCTCACGGTAGTGTAGATCAAGTTATTCCTCCAGATTGGGCAAGACAAACCAAACCTTTTTTAGATGCGCTTGCTATTAAAAACACATATTCTGAATTCCCTGTTGGCCATGGTGTAGCCCCTCAGAATTTTTATGAGTTTAAGGCGTGGTTGAGTAAACGTATTTAAGAGTTTTAGTAAGATTAAAAACCATTTCTACTACAATTTTATATAACAATTACTTGAAATCTTACTTTTACACTTCTGTAAGAAACAGTAATTATCTTTACAGGATAACAACGATAAAAACTTACCATAACCTAATGTATTCGCGGGATATGAAACATAAAAGTTGTTATATAACGAGTTGTGATTCGTTATTTCTCACTCAATAGAAGTTAAATAATTATCCTATCTTATGAGAAATCACTAACCAATGATAAAATTCTTTAGAAAAATACGATACGACCTTATTGGAAAAAATAATACAGGCAAGTATTTTAAATATGCCATTGGAGAAATTGTTTTAGTAGTAATTGGAATTTTAATTGCGCTTCAAATTAATAATTGGAACGAATCAAAAAAAGTCAAACTGTTTTATACAATTATAAAGAAAGACTCATTAGACAATTTAAGGAAGATTCTGTTTCTTTAAATAATTTCAATAGAGTTCATGAACATTTTCAGCCAATATTCAAAAATTTGGATAGTATCTTTAGAGAAAATCATAAGGGGAATATAACTATAGATTCGATAATTAAAGTACCTGTATTTATTACTTTACAGAGTGAATTTATTTCAGCAACAACTGTAATAGATGAATTATTTAATACTGGAAGTTTAGATTTATTTAAAAACGATGAATTAAAGGATTTGTTAGCTGGTTATAAAAATTTAATCACTCAACAACATGATATAATTGGACGTACAAAAAGTAAATTTGACGATTTTGATAATTTATTGTCCGAAGTCTCCATGTATAGCAAAAGAGAATACTTGATAAAATCAAATAAAATAAATTCAGATTATTTTATGAATAAATATTGGTTCATAAATGCAGCTCGAGAAGGAAAAAAATGCATTTTGATAAATTGGAGAAAATGAATAAGAATATTCTCGTTTTATTAAAAACAAAATAACGAAAGCACAACAAAGTACTGTGGTAAAAAACAAGTAAAAATTTCTGCGGAATTTTCTGGTGTTGGTTTTTGTTTACTAAATTAGTTACTCAAACATGCAACTAACCATACACAAAACCTTTGGCAACAATATAAAACAGAACGTAAAATTGACTTTTGGAATAGCACAATATACAAACCTAACTCAAGAACAAAACACTTGGATAAATGATCTTTCTATAGATTTTAAATCATTTTTTAGGAATAGGAATTACGGAAAAGACTTAAATGAATTATATTTTGGACTAATAAGTGTTAAACCCGAATTCGACCAATTTTTCAAAAAAAAAGACCTGTCTATAGACCAGGAGAAAGAACTTCTTATGTAGACGGAATTGAAATAAAATCAAATAATTGTGCGGAAATTAAATGTAAACTTGAGTTTAGCGAAGTTTTTGAACTTAATAAAGCTGAATTAATTGAAAAAGTTTGTAGAGAATTATTAATCGAATCGAACAGTCTGAATCGATTGTCGAAATTAAAGGAATTTGATTTTAAGTCATTTCAATCGGATTTTGAAAATTATATGGTTGAAAAAGAATATTTAAAAAAATAAATACTGTTACCAACAAGTATATAAAAATTGTTAGTTTTAGCTAAACCAAAATTTGTTGGATTTTTGTTACGTCTGATTTTCCAGCGGTAAATCCTCGCACACAAACCCTCAACTATTCTGACACGCAACCGTTCTGCTTCATTATTACCAATCGTTAATAAAACAATAAACATGTATGAAGAATCAATATAATGCCAGAGCTAATTAATTAACTGATAAATATGGATAAAACAGACAAAAGAATCAAACTTCTCTTCTCAGTCTTACTAGCATCTACAATTGTGCTATCATGCACAGAACAAAAAAGAAAAAAGAAATTACGAAGAAACCCAATATAGTGTTAATCGTTGCCGATGATTTGGGATTTGGCGATATCGGTTGTTATGGCGGAGATATTCAAACACCAAACCTTGATGCATTGGCGCGTAGAGGGATTAAATTTAGCAGTTTTCATACGGCTCCCATGTGTGCGCCTACTCGGGCCATGTTGCTTTCTGGAAATGATAATCACATTGCTGGAATGGGTGCCCAAGACAATGTTACAGAAATATTTGGATATGAAGGAAGGTTAACCAATCGGGTTGTTACTATTCCCACTTTATTGAGAGACCGTGGTTACCATACGTATATGGCAGGTAAATGGCACCTTGGCAAAACGCCTGAATCCAATCCACATCAAAAAGGATTTGAGCACTCTTTTGTTTTACTCGAAGGTGCTGGAAATCACTACAACAACCGAAGTGCCCTCTTTAAGGAATTATCTAGTTATACAGAAGATGGTGTCTCAACATCATGGATAGAAGGCAATTATTCCACAGATTTTTATACCGATAAATTGATTGAATACATAGATTCTGATAAAGGGGATAACAAACCCTTCTTTGCATTTGCTGCTTACACATCCCCACATTGGCCGTTGCAGGTTGATAAAAAATATTGGAAAAAGTACAAAGGTAAATATGACGACGGATATGAAAAATTACGAGAACGAAGATTGTCGAGCCTCAAAAAGCGGGAATCATTCCAAATGATGCCATTGCTCCACCCAGTCATGAACGCGTATTGCCTTGGGATTCTTTATCAAATCAAGAACAGATGGAAGAAGCCAGAAAAATGGAATTGTATGCTGGCATGGTTGACAATTTAGATCACAATATTGGTAGATTGATTAAACACTTGAAAGACATAGGTGAATATGAAAATACGCTATTTGTATTCATGTCGGACAATGGCGCCGCAAATAGAGACTTTATAAATGATGATAGATTCCCGAGTTTAAAGGAATATTACAACGATGACTTTGATAACATGGGAAATGCCAATTCCTATATTTCTTATGGTCCACAATGGGCGGAGGCTGGTTCTTCTCCCTTTAGGTATTACAAAGACTTTGCAACCGAAGGAGGTACAAACACAACGATGATTATTTGTGGCCCGAATGTGAATAGAAAAAATGAAATTCACCATGGCTTTACAAGTCTTTTGGATTTGGCGCCTACTTTTTATGAAGTGGCTAATGTGACCTATCCAGTAACCTATAACGGGAATGATGTCTATCCTTTAAAAGGAAATTCGCTCATTCCATTTGTCTCTGGAAAATCAAATGAAATTCATGATTCAACTTATGTGTTCGCGCTGGAGCATTACGGCAATGCGATGCTGAGAAAAGGGAATTGGAAAATCACAAATTTTACAAGACCATTCAATATTGAAAATTTCGCGCTTTACGACCTATCAAATGACATTGGAGAGCAAATCGATCTTAAGGAATCGGAAAAAGAAAAGTATGCAGAGCTTCTAGACGAATGGATTAGGTTTTCTGATGAAATAAAGATTCAAGTTCCAACGCCTAGACCTACCGACAAAGGGTTATAAGACATTTTTAAGAAACGAAAGCACATACAAAGATGTGTATAGCTCATTACGGCTGAATTTCCTCAATGAAAATTCAATCTTATTAATTATCTTTCCGCTACAACGGATAATGACTCGCGTCCTTTTCCAAAAAAAACATACACAAATACGTTGGCAGTCATTAAAGCGAACAAATGAAAAAAATCGTAATACTATCTAATTCGGAGACACTATCAGCTACCCTTTTTGAAGCTAAAAAAGATAATCCTGTGGTTATTATCGCCTCAGCAACGGGTGTAAAACAGGAATATTATCAAAAATTTTCCACTTATCTGTCTGACAACGGAGTTTCGGTTCTCACATTTGATTATAGTGGTATTGGTGGTTCATTAACAATACCAATTAAAGAACTAAATAACAATGCTGCTGATTGGGGCAAAAATGACTTGGAATGTGTTATGCAATACGTGATAAAAAATTACCCCAACTCTAAAAAAGTAATTATTGGACATAGTATAGGTGGTCAACTCATTGGGTTGGCTAAATCTTCGACTAAATTTGATAAAATAGTACTTGTTGCTGCCCAGTCTGGTTATTGGAAATTTTGGAAAGGAATTGACAGAATAAAAATGTGGTTTAATTGGTATATTTTATTTCCTGCTCTTATAAATTTATTTGGGTATCTCAAATCAAAAAAGCTGAGTGGAATGGAAAATCTACCAAAAATGTGGCTGACCAATGGCGAAATTGGGGAAAAAACCAGATTATATACAAAGCGATAAGTCAATAGACTTAAAATACTATGATAAAATTGAACTTGAAATTAGTGCATTTAGTATTGATGATGATGATTTTGCCCCAAAAAGAGCGGTAGAATGGATGACCAATCAGTATCGAAATTCAAAAATCAAGTCAATTCATTTAAAACCTACTGATTTTAGTGTTAAAAGAATTGGACATTTTGGCGTGTTTAAAGAAAAGTTTAGAACTACAATATGGAAAATATTACTAAAGGAAATAAAATAACGAACTGCCAATAATGTATATAACAAATAAAAAAACATGAGTAAGCCGCAACAGTAAGTGCATTAGGGATTGAAGTGGATAGCCCACAGTTTTTGCGCCTTAGCGCAAAAGCGAGGACTTGGAATGGAAAGCCCGATCCGACCTTAGGAGGGTAACGACCAAAACAAAAAAATCCAACTGAAAGCTGGATTTTTTATTTCTGTACTATTTAATTTTCTAGGTGTTTACTACCAATCTGAAACCTTCGCCGTGGATGTTTAAAATTTCCACTTTTTCGTCTGGTTTTAGGTACTTACGTAATTTGGCGATGTATACATCCATACTTCGTGATGTGAAATAATTATCGTCACGCCAAATTTTAGTTAACGCTAACTCGCGAGGCATTAAATCGTTTTCATGTAATGCCAACAAACGCAATAACTCATTTTCTTTAGGCGATAGTTTTACGGGTTCTCCGCCATCAAATTTTAGGAAACGAAGTTTAGAGTTTAAATCAAAACGACCGATTTTAAATTCGAATTGTTTACTATCTGAAATGGTTTCGGTAGCTTTACGCTGTATGATGGCTTTTATTTTCATCAATAACACTTCGCTATCAAAGGGTTTGTTTAAATAGTCGTCTGCACCAACTTTGTAGCCTTTAAGCACATCCTCTTTCATGGCTTTAGCGGTTAAAAACACAATTGGTACATCGGTGTTTTTTTCACGGATTTCCTTGGCTAAGGTAAAGCCGTCTTTATATGGCATCATGACATCTAGGATGCATAAATCGTAATCGTCTTTCTTGAATTTCTCAAAGCCTTCCATACCGTTTTTGGCATGTACTACATCATAATCATTCATCATTAAATAATCTCTGAGTACTGTCCCAAAGTTTGGATCGTCTTCTACTAATAAAATTTTCTTGTTTTGTTCTTCCATAATTTTATGATATTAAAGGCAGTTTTATGGTAAATGTACTTCCTTTTCCTTTTTCACTTTCTACTGATACGAACCCTTGATGGTCGTCTACTATTCGCTTAACATAGGCCAAACCTAAACCGTGACCTTTTACGTTGTGTATGTTTCCTGTGTGTTCTCTATAAAATTTTTCGAAAACACGTTTTGCAGCGGCTTTACTCATACCACTCCCTTGATCTTGTATTTTTAATAAAATATTTGTGCCTACATTTTCTGTAAATACATCTATTTTTGGTGCTTCTGGAGAATACTTAATGGCATTATCCAGCATATTTACTATTACATTGGTAAAGTGTGTTTGGTTTGCTAAAATTGATGATTGCTGAGCATTTAAATGGGTTTTTATATACCCTTGTCTGTCTTCAACTATCAATTCTACATGTGTTATAGCATCTTCAACTAAGTCGTGTAATTCTACACGTTCCTTACTAATATTTAATTCGTTTTTTTCTAGTTTAGATATTCTCAATACATTTTCTACCTGAGCATGCATACGTTTGTTTTCTTCCTTAATCATATTGAGATAACGCACTACTTTAGTTTTATCATCAATGATTTTTGGATTTTTAATGGCGTCTAGAGCTAAATTTATAGTCGCAATAGGCGTTTTAAATTCATGCGTCATGTTATTGATAAAATCTGTTTTTATTTGTGCAATTTTACGCTGTTTTACTAATTGAAATAAAGCACTTGAATATGCCAAAATTATAATTAATGTAAACACTATTGATAATAAAATCATACCTATAATAGACGATAAAATATGAGTTCTATCGTTTGGAAAATTTACCAGTAGCTTATAATTACTTCGGTTATTTTCGTCATAGAATATTGGAATACTCTCTGTGTAGCCATCATCTTTTTCAAAACCATCACTATATACTTTTGTTGCTAAATCTCTGCTATAGATTGCAAATTCAAAATCTATATCAATATTGTTTTCGCTGAGTTTTGTGGACAATAATTCTGAAATTTCATCTTTTGAAACACGTTTATGGACGGGTATTGTTTTTGCGTGTGCCTTAAAGTTTTTATCAAAACTATTTCGTTCTGCTTCTTTTAAGCGTCCACTATTCATAATGTTTAGAATAGCATTCTTGCCTAAATCTTTGTTAGAAAGATCGGTTCCTGTAATGACTTGCATTTCAGATTTTCCAATAATATTTTTGATATCAATACTATCTAAACCAATGTCAAAGAGCGATGAAGACAACTTATAGTTTTCTTCTAAAATGTTGCTTTTATAAATTAATGTTTCTTTAGTGCTATTATTTTGCTGATAAATAAAAAGCTGTGAAACTGCAGCTGAGTCTTTTTTCTTTTCATTATCTAAACTTTGAAAACGCTCAAAATACGTGTCTAACTCTTTTTTCAATAGCGTTGGACACATAACTTAATGCTCTTTTTACATTAAATTTGAATCTATCTTTCTCATTTTCAACAGCACCATTAATAAAATATGCTTGAACAAAAATGATTCCGGCTAGCGATAAACTCATTAAAATTATCAGAAGGACAAATACTTTTTTGCTCATTAGTCAAATTTAACATTTTAACATTTAGTCAACTTATCATTTAACCTTACATTAACAAAAATGTGGAAGTATGCTATTTATTGTGTCTTAGAAAGTATTTGTTGATGAATCTCTACAACTTGAAGCTTCATGTTTTCAAGTGCTTTATTTGAAATTACAAAATCGGAAAGCTCCACTTTTTCAGCATCACTCCATTGATTTTTCATGATGGCTTTTATTTTTTCTTCTGAAGTGTTATCTCGCTTTAGCAAACGTTTTATTCGTAGTGGTTTTGGTGCTGTTACAACAATTGTATAATCACATTGCTTATTACCGCCATTTTCAAATAAAATGGCCACTTCTTTTATAACATAAGGTGCATCTTGTTTTGCTATCCATTTTTCAAAATGTCTAGCAACTTTAGGGTGCACAATACTATTCATTTTTGATAAATACGCTTTATCATTAAAGATGATATTTGCAATAAATGGTCTGTTGAGTTTACCATTTAGATAAGCTTTATCTCCAAAAAGTGCTATTAATTTTCGTTTAATGACTTTAGATCTATTCATCAACTTTTTAGCCTCTACATCAGCAATATAAACAGGAATTCCTAAAGTTTGAAACTCTTTAGCAACAGTAGTTTTACCACTACCAATTCCTCCAGTAAGCCCTACAATAATCATTTTAATATTATAAATTCTATTTGTTGTTGACTCAGTTTTATACGCTTTACATTTTCTGGAAATCTTACAATTTCTGGAACTAAATTAGATTGTGCATTATTCACTTTTTTAAAATCGCAAATTACCTTAAAATCATTTGATGAAATTGAATTAAAATGACTCAAACTTGTGTAATACGACACTTTAATTTCCTTTGGAAAATATTTTATGGATAAACTGTCTGGTAAATTGATAACATCAACTGGTATTTTAACTGTGCCTTCAGTAAACTTTTCAACTTCTCCTATAATCTCTACATTTTTAACCGAAAACTTTAAATTCTTTTGATGCTCTGGAAGTATAAGCTTTGCTTTTTTAGAAATATATTTCTTTACATTACTTAGTGTGACTAGTTCTGTTTCTAAATGATCTAATTGTTGCACCAAATCATGGGGCCCAACAATAACCACAGAATCTGGTCGTGTTCTGTAATGTTCTAAAACATCAAAACCCGGAGCAAAATTAATATCCGTATTTGTTATAACTGGTATTTTTTTTACCAAGTTAGTATCATATTTAAATACCAAAGTATCAGGACTGATATCTAAAAGTTTAACTTGATTTTGAAATTGTTTCTTCTCATTTAAATAGGAAATAGCTTTATTGTAAACGTATGCTCCTTTTGAATTAGAAACTTCTTTTGAAAAATCTATAGTAATTTCTGGTGTTTTAAAATAGTATTTTAACCATCTAAAACCATGAGTTTTAAGTGTGAGTTCTAATTTATGATTGGAGTCGTTTAAAATGACTTTTTCCTGTGGAACATTGATTTTTTTATATTGAAAGTAGCTGTATTTGTATAGTCTTTTGAAAGTTTTGTAAAAATTAAGATAACGAATGCAAAAAACAGAAACAACAGAAATACGTTAAGTCTTTTGTTCTTAATAGAAGTTAATAATTCTGTTTTGAGTTTTTTTATCATTTGAGTTTGAAGAATAATTTTGGAAAATGTACTTCTGGTTTTTTGTTTAAAAGCTGAATTGCAAAAGTGGATTTTAAAAACCCATAACCATAACCGAAAAATTGAATTACAATTGCCCCTATTGCTAAAATTGAAACTATAATATTTTTAGTAGTTACTATAGCCAAAATGAATGCAATACCAAAATACAACCCAAATACCATAATTGGTAATATGATATTAAAAATAGCCATCACTATTGAAATCAAGAATCCGATACTAAAAAGTAAAGGAAACCAATAGGTCACTTTTTTTGTGCTAGGGTGCCATTTGTTTAAAATAGGGCGTACTAATCCAAATTTGTGGACTTGTTGGTAAAATTTCTTCAAAGAAATACGGCGCTTGTGAAACACAATTGCTTCTGGTATTAGTTTGGTTTTAAAACCTAAATTCCAAAGTCTGATTGATAAATCTGGATCTTCTCCTGGATGAATTTGTCCAAAACCTTTAGAAGCTGAAAATGCTTTTTTAGAAATTCCCATATTAAAACTTCTAGGCTGAAATTTATCCAAAGCCTTTTTATGCCCTCTAATACCTCCTGTAGTTATAAAAGACGTCATAGAAAAGTTAATCGCTTTTTGCAAATTGCTAAACGATTCGTGTGCTGCATCTGGTCCACCAAAACAGTCTACATAATCACTCTTAAGGCTTTTATTTACTTCGCTTAAATAGTTTTCAGGTAAAATAACATCACTATCTAAAATAATAAAGTAATTACCTTTAGCATGTTGCATACCGTAATTTCTAGAATCTCCTGGACCGGTATTGGTCTTAAAAAAATAGGAGATATTTAAATCACTCTTATACCTATCAATTACTGCTTCTGAAGTTTCATTAGAACCATCTTCTACGATGACGATTTCATATTGAGAATCTACTTTTAGGGCTTTAAAACTCTGCAAAAGTTCGTCTATCTCATCAGGACGATTATAGACAGGAATAATAAATGAAAACTGTAATTGCATAACACAAAAGTAACAAAAAAGCCACCGTTTTAATGGTGGCTCTTCATTCTATAATTTAAAAATTTTATTCTTCTCCTGTAAACGTACTCATTACAGCATCACTTACGCCCATGTTGCTAAAACCTCCATCATTATACAAGTTTTGTAATGTTACTCTTTTAGTTAAATCACTAAACAATGTAACAGTATAGTTTGCACAGTCCATGGCTGTTGCATTACCAAGTGGCGACATTTTTTCTGCATAAGAAATAAACCCATCAAAACCCTTTACACCACTACCTGCTGTTGTTGGTGTTGGCGATTGAGAAATTGTGTTTACGCGTACTTTTTTATCTCTACCAAAGAAATACCCAAAACTACGGGCAATACTTTCTAAATACGCTTTATTATCAGCCATATCGTTATAATCAGGAAATACACGTTGAGCAGCCATATATGTTAGCGCAACAATACTTCCCCACTCATTCATGGCATCTTTTTTATAAAGTGTTTGCATTACTTTATGGAAAGACATTGCAGAAACATCAGTTCCTTTTTGTGTCCATGCATAGTTTTGGTCAGTATAATGCTTTCCTTTTCTAACGTTTATAGACATACCAATAGAATGTAATACAAAGTCGATTTTACCTCCTAAAATACCCATAGATTGCTCTATTAAATTTTGGATATCTTCTTCTGAAGTAGCATCGGCAGGAATAATCTGAGATCCTGTTTTTTCAGCCAACTCATTAATTTGCCCCATACGCATTGCAACTGGTGCATTGGTTAAAACAAATGTTCCGCCTTCTTCATGTACTCTTTCTGCTGTTTTCCAAGCAATTGAATTAGAGTCTAATGCTCCGAAAATAATACCTCTTTTTCCTTTAAGTAAATTGTAAGCCATATTTTAGTTAGTTATAGTTTTTAATTTAATAATTCAAAAATACTAAACTTTCAACGTTAATCAGAAAGTTTTTTAATTAAGTAATTCCTTAGCATGCGCAATGGCGGAAGATGACAAATCGGTTCCTCCTAACATTTGTGCAATTTCCACAATCCTATCGTCATGATTTAGTTTCACTAAATTAGTTTGAGTTTGATTATTTACATCCTCTTTGTATACTTTAAAATGTGAATGGCCTTTAGCTGCTATTTGCGGTAAATGCGTAATTGAAAACACTTGCATATTTTTACTCATTTGCAGCATAATATCTCCCATTTTGTTTGATATTTCTCCTGAAACTCCAGTATCTATCTCATCAAACATGATGGTTGGCAACTGGATATAATTAGATAGTACTAACTTAATAGCCAGCATAATTCGAGACAACTCGCCCCCTGAAGCCGCTTTTTTTAATGCGTTAAAATTACCACCTTTATTTGCTGAGAACAAAAATGATAATTCATCTTTTCCATTTGAAAAATAAGTATCGGTAGTCATCAAATCTATCTTAAATTGGGCATTTGGCATACCTAAATCATTCAAAATAGCTTGTAACTGTTGTGTTAAATCAGGAATAGCTTTACTTCTTTTATTATGAATATTTTTAGAAATGCTGTTTAATTCTGCTGCTTTATCTGAGATTTCTTTTTCTTTATTTAGAATAGTCTCATCTAGATTTTGAGTTATTTCAACTTTCTCTGACAACTGCTCCCTAATTTCTATTAATTCTGAAACTTCTGACACTTGATGTTTTTGCAGCAAATTATGAAGCGCTTGTAATTTAGAATTTACCGTTTCCAATCTGTTTGGATTAGCTTCTATACTTTCTTGCAATACATCAACTTCGGCAAAAATATCGTCAATTTCAATTAAACTACTATTCACTCTTTCAAATAAGTCCTCATATTTTGAAGATAAACTCGATAACTTCTGAAGGTTATTTTTTAAGCTTGTAATTGTAGTAATAGCACCAACCTGTTCATCACTTAATAATTGGTATGCTTCAGATAAACGTTCTTTTATGGCTTCAATATTATTGAGTGTTTCGTACTCTTCTTCAAGAGATTTTATTTCTCCTTCAACTAAATTGGCTTCTACCAATTCATTTAATAAAAAAGAATTGTAATCATATTCTTTTATAGCATCAGACTTTAAATTTTGTAAGTCTTCTAACTCAGTTTTAAAAGTCTTATAAAACTTTAAATTACTCCTGTAATCTGAAAGTTCAATATCGATATTTGCCAGAGCATCAATAACCTGAAACTGAAAATCATTTTGTGTTAATTGTAAGGTTTGATGTTGTGAATGCACATCGATTAATCGTTCTCCTAAAAGTTGCAAACTATTTAAATTTACTGGAGAATCATTTACAAAAGCTCGTGACTTACCCGATGGCAAAATCTCTCTCCTTATGATAGTTTGTGTTTCAAAATCTAAATCTTCAGCTTCAAAAAGTGATTTTAAATTATAGTTTGAAATATTAAAAACTGCCTCAATGATGCACTTTTTTCGGTATCTTTTAAACTACTTAAATCTGCTCTTTTACCTAAAATTAAAGATAAGCCACCCAATAGAATAGATTTACCTGCACCAGTTTCACCAGTTATGATTGTAAAACCATCATTAAAATCGACCTGTAAATGATCAATTAAAGCATAGTTTTTGATGGTAAGGGATGTTAGCATTTTCAGTATTAAGTATTCAGTTTGCAGTACTCAGTTATGCTTATGATGTTAAAATCTAAAACGATATATTACGCCATTTACTAGAATGCATAGGTGCCACTTTTTGTAAAATATCTTTAAGATTAGCAATATTAATTTGTGGTCCTCCACTAAATACTTGTTCTATCTCTTCTGCTTTGGCATCAAAAAATGTTCTTAATAAAAAAGAATTTGGTCTTCTACTATTCATAGCATTAAACCGAATTAAACTCTTGGATATTTCAGTTTTA
Organism: Jejuia sp. G7-7; assembly: GCF_055808955.1. Classification (NCBI taxonomy): domain Bacteria; kingdom Pseudomonadati; phylum Bacteroidota; class Flavobacteriia; order Flavobacteriales; family Flavobacteriaceae; genus Jejuia; species Jejuia sp. G7-7. Next base: position 134,601 of record NZ_JBVVSZ010000001.1, on the reverse strand, counting down.
CCGCCTTTAACATCTTCACTCATTATATCTAAACCTAAACGATGATAATCATACATTACATTTCTAAATTCTTTAAATGTTGTAGAAAGTACATTATCTATAAGCACAAATCTGCTTGTTAAACCATCTTCTAATTTCCACCCTTTAAAGTTTTCGCCTTGCGAATAATTTAAAATAGTTTGGGCTTGTTTGTAATATGCTTGCCCGCCATTTTTCTCATAAGAATCCGCATCTAAAGCTAACATCATATAAATATGAAAAGACAACACAGAAATTAAATTTGATGAATATTGATTTGCATTATAAATTAAATTCTGAAACTCTAAATACCTGAATGTAAAATCTTTATCATTAAAATTATAAATAGGCGTGCTGTAAGACGAGCCATAAATTGGTCGTGAGGATTGTACTTGAATACTCGCTTTGAATATTTCTCCGCTATATTCGGTAATGATAATATTCATACTGCAATTAATCAACTCCTGAGGTGCAAAAGTTTTTTTAGTCCACTTTGTATTATTTACAAATTCAGTTAATTGTTTTTCTAGGTTTTTAAAAATTTGAAGGTTATCATTACCCGTTTGTTGCGAGTTCACTACAACAGTACAATTTAGTTCTTGAGCAAACCCAAGTGAACCTAAACATAATAATAGAATGACTAAAAAATTACGCATGTATTTGCTTTACTATTTCGTTTAATAAATCTTCGGCTACTTTGGCTTTAGACTTTAATTGAAACTCGGTTATATTGTTTTTATTATCAATAAAGGTTACTTTATTTGTATCGCCTTTAAAGCCAGCACCTTTATCTTGTAACGAATTTAAAACAATTAAATTTAAATTCTTCTTTTTTAGTTTTTGTTTTGCGTTTTCCAACTCGTTATTGGTTTCTAAAGCAAAACCAACTAAAAATTGCTTCTTTTTAATAACTCCTAAAGATGCTAGTATATCTTTGGTGCGTTCTAACTCTAAAGTTAAGGTATCTGACTTCTTTTTTATCTTTTTGAAGCGCAACTTCTTTTGGTTTAAAATCTGCAACAGCTGCAGAAAGTATCGCTACATTTGTATCATCAAAATATTTATGTACCTCTTCATACATTTCACCTGCACTTGTAACAGGTACAACGTGTATTAAACTATGAGTAACTTTTTGATGAGTTGGCCCAGTAATTAAAATCACCTCAGCACCAAATTTTGCAGCAGCTTTGGCTATTTCAAAGCCCATTTTACCACTTGAATGATTCCCGATAAACCGAACAGGGTCTATAGCCTCATATGTTGGGCCAGCAGTAATTAATACTTTTTTTCCTTTTAGAGGTAGTTTTTCTAAAATATCAGCTTCTACAAAAGCTATGATATCTTCGGGTTCTGCCATTCTGCCTTCTCCTACTAAACCACTTGCTAATTCACCACTTGTGGCAGGAATCATAATATTTCCAAAAGATTTTAGTTTTTCGAATGATGCATTTGTAGATTCGTGTTTGTACATATCTAAATCCATAGCAGGAGCAAAATACACAGGACACTTTGCTGAAAGATATGTTGCCAACAACAAATTATCTGAGCCACCATGAGCCATTTTTGACAATGTATTCGCGGTTACTGGTGCTATCACAAAAATATCTGCCCAGAGTCCTAAATCTACATGGTTATTCCAAACAGCATTATCATCATCTTCATTTGTAAAAGAAGAATACACAGGGTTTTTAGAAAGTGTAGAAAGTGTAAGTGGTGTTATAAATTCTTTAGCAGAAGGTGTCATCACTACTTTTACTTGAGCTCCAGATTTTATAAACAATCTCACTAACGATGCTGTTTTGTAAGCAGCAATACCCGCAGTTATACCCAGTAATATTTTTTTCCACTTAATACACTCATAAAAGAAAACCTATGATTAATAACCAAACAAACTCCAATACCATGTATTAAAACGGTATTGGAGTTTAGCTAATGGTGTTTAAATTTAGAAATTATTCTTGAGAATCTTCCTCAGTATTTCTAAAATAAATTTTATCAGTAAGCCATTCTTGAACAGCTAAAGCATGAGGTTTTGGTAATTTTTCGTAAAATTTAGATACCTCAATTTGCTCTTTATTTTCAAAAATCTCTTCAAGACTATCATTGTAAGTTGCAAACTCTTCCAACTTATCAATCAATTCTTTTTTGATTTCAGTATTGATTTGTTCTGCTCTTCTAGCAATTATAGAAATAGACTCGTAGATGTTCTCCGTTGGCTCGTCTACTTGATTTCTGTCATACGTTACCGTATTTACGGGAGCAGTTGTTTTTTTAAATCCATCATTATATATTAACTTTTTGCACTATAAGTTTCTAATTCTTCTTCTAATTTTGATGCCATTTTATTTGCATCTTCGATATATCTGGAGTCAGCATATGCTTTTTTAAAGCCTAAATAATATTCTTTTGCTTCTTCTAATCTGTTTTTTCTCAATTTCACAATACCCTCAGCAGTATTTTTATATTCAATACTTCTTACCGCTAACTTGTATGCAGCATCTAATCTATAAAACAAAGCATCTTCACGTAAAGTTGAACCCGGAAATTGAAATAGAAAATTATCAAACGATTTTATAGATGCCTTTAAATCTGATATCGTATTGTATTGCTTTGCAATTTCAAATGCTTTTTTCTCTAATTTAAAATCTAATTCTTTGATTAAAGTATTTGCTTCTGCAACATGCTCAGAATTAGGATATATATTTATAAATTCTTGCAATTTCTCTATTGCATCCCTTGTTTCCTTTTGTTCCTTAGAATATCTAGGAGACAACATGTAATAACTTTTAGCACTTAAAAAAGCGGCTTCTTCTTTCTTTTCGCTTTTAGGATAACTAGACACAAAACGCTCAAACTGATAACCAGAAACGTAATAATCTCTCATCTTAAAAAAAGAACTGGAATACAAGTACATCAATTTTTCAGCCTGTGGTTTCCCTTTGTAATTAGGTACTATTTGAGCAAAAAGTCTGTTTGCTTTATCAAATTTCCCTTCTTTATAAAGTGAATCGCCCATTTTAAATTTTGCAGCAATATCTTCGTTTTTTAGAACCTTTTGATATTCGCTACAAGAGCTAAATAAACAAGCTAATACTAATATGCTAAAAATGTATTTCATAATTTTAAACAAGATGCAAAATTACACTTTTAAAATGTAATTTAAAAATATTATTTCTAAGCGAATTTAAATCTTGAAATGTAATCCTAGCGTGGTTTAAGTAAACTTTAACACTAGTTAAATTCCGCAACAAATTGTTTGATTTTTTTGTAATCCTTCAGAAGCTGGTACAAGCGGTAATCTTACAGTATCACCACATAAATTTAAAGCTTGAAAAACAGCTTTGATACCTGCTGGATTATTTTCTTCAAAAATATAATCAATAACATCCATTAATTTATAATGCAATTTATAAGCAGCTTTAGCATCACCTTTTAATCCTAAACGAATCATATCTGAAAATGCTTTTGGAAATGCTTGCCCAATTACCGAAATAACTCCTGAGCCACCTGCTAGAGTAACACCTAACGCTAAATCATCATCACCAGAAATAACCAAAAAGTTTTCAGGTTTGTTTTTTAATAATTGTAAATAGTTTGAAATATTATTTCCAGCTTCCTTAACACCTACAATATTCTTAAAATCATTAGCTAAACGAATTGTAGTTGCTGGCTCTAAATCCTTTGAAGTACGCCCTGGTACATTATACACAATAACATCAACTGGACACGCCTCAGAAATAGCTTTAAAATGCTGATAAATCCCCTCTTGGGTTGGCTTGGTATAATACGGAGAAACAGATAAAATAGCATCAATATTACTTAAATCAGTAGTATTAATTTCTTCAATAACTGCATTAGTATTACTACCACCAATACCTAAAACCAATGGCACTCTTCCGTTATTTATTGCAATAATAGTATCGGTTATAACTTTCTTTTCTTCTTTAGTAACCGTTACACTTTCAGCGGTAGTCCCAGATATTACCAAATAATCTGTTCCGTTTTCTATATTGAAATTTACTATATTTTTAAGCGCATCATAATCTACACTTAAATCTTTTTTAAATGGCGTAACCAATGCAACTCCAGTTCCTAGAAACTTACTATTCATTTTTAAATTTTATTTAATACTGTTAAATATTTTACAACCTCGTCTCCAAATATCTTAGATTCTTTAATTTTTGTTTTAATTATTAAATCGTTTAAACGAGCTTCGGTTTGCAAAATTCCGATTTTAAATTTAGATTTTGATAATGCTGTTAATAATTTTAATTCCAAATGTTCTTTAGTGTAATAACTTATTAAAACATCAAAAGGTTCATCTAAAAAAGATTGGAGTTCCATATTTTTTATTTCTCCTTTCCAACCAAAATCTTTCGAATTAAAACAAGTATCCCAAGCATTTCCATGACTTTTTAAATCTGGCGTGTAGGCAATAACTTTTATTTTATTCGAATGTACTTTCAAATGAGATGCTAAAACATTGAAAACATTAAAATTATCAATCTCTTCAAGATTTAAAATTACACCTAAGCTTTTAATTTTACTACCATCAACGTTTACTTTACGTTCTGATAACAATTTGTTTAAATACTTTTTATTGGATTTTTCTTTAAAAGCCTTTAAAATCATTTAAATTATACTTTCCGCAAAGGTAGCAAAAGTACATACAAAACATAGCGAAATATTGCATTACCAATTTAATACACAATAAATACATTTTTAACGCACTTCGTTGTAATAAAACTTAAGAAAAACGCATTGAAATTAAAAGCAATAAAATTAGTAAGCGAAGACCCTTTATCTATTATTTTGTTTAATTATGAAAAGTTTCTATGTTTTTTGCGTCTAAAATTTTAATCAAACCAAAATAAAATGAAAAAATACATTCCGTTAATACTTCGCATTATTGTTGCTTTAATTTTAATACAAACTTTACGATTTAAATTTTTAGCACATCCCGATAGTGTTTATATTTTTGAAACAGTTGGCTTAGAACCTTTTGGAAGGATAGGCATTGGTGTAGTTGAATTAATTGCTGGTATACTATTATTAATACCAAAAACTGTTTGGGCAGGTGCTTTATTAACTTTAGGAGTAATTGGAGGTGCTATTTATATGCACTTAACACAATTAGGAATAGAAATTAAAGGAGATGGAGGTTTGCTTTTTGGGACTGCACTTTTCACATTTATAGTATCTGCAATTATCGCATACATTTATAAAAAAGACATTCCCTTTTTAAAACTTTAAAAACTATTTGATTAATATATTGAGTTTGAAATTTTATAATTAAGCTTTGTTTGTTGGTATAAAAAGAAAAAACCAACAACCGCTAATGTAATGGTTAAAAAGCTTAACAAGTTTTGATGATAAGCATACAAATAGGTTACATTTATTACCTCAGAAAAGACAATACAGATTGCCCCAATAAGTAGGTAAAACGCTTTTCTACTTTCTTGATGAAAGTAATTTAACAATGCTAAAGACAAAATTAATAACATAGACACATTATAGGTTATCTCAATAAAATATTCAGAACCTGCATAAGGGTCAACCATATCAAGCAATTTATAGGCAATGAAAAAATTTAGTACAAACAGTACTAAAATCGAAAATTTATATTGTTTTAATATTTGCCTCAAATTGAGACTTTTACCTATTTCGATGACTAATGCCACGTATGCCAAAATATATAAGGAATTTCCAACAAAATAATAAATAATATCTGAAAACATATCAGAAACAAATACCATTAAATCTGATATAGAATACAATACTAAAAAAGTAATAAAGTATATTGATTTTTTTTCTGTACCACAGAAGTAACCAAGTGTTAAAATTGGCAGTATTAAAGAACTGAAACATTGCGCTTGAAATATATTTCCTGAAAACAGAAAATATATAAAAAGGAAATAAACAATACCTACTAAAAATGCTAATAGTTTGGGGCTACACATAAAAGTACTTAATCTTTAGAAATCAAATATATAAAAAAATACAATTAATCGATAAAAAAATGCATTTTATCGTTAAAATTTTACATTTTATTAATTTTTTGTAGGAATTCAACCTCAGAAATTAATAAAACCCCCAAAGATTCAGCTTTATTTTTTTTACTTGGCCCCATTTTATCGCCAGCAACTACAAAACTAGTTTTTGATGAAATAGAACTACTTACTTTTCCACCATTATCTTCAATTAGTTTTTTTAGTTCAGTTCTAGTTACATGCTCAAAAACTCCTGAAACCACAATAGATTGCCCTTTTAGAATATCGGTTTGACCCTCTAATTCTTCAGAAGAAATCTCCAATTGCACACCAAACTGCTTTAATCTATTAATAGTTTCAACATTTTCTTCAGAAGAAAAAAACAATTTTACGCTTTCTGCTATTTTAACCCCTATTTCATCAACATTTTCTAAATCTTCCTGAGAAGCGTTTATAATGCCATCAATAGATTTATAATGTTTTACTAGTTTTTTGGCTACCGTTTCTCCCACATAGCGAATCCCAATAGCATACAACACACGCTCAAAAGGAATGTTTACTGATGCTTTAACACCATTTATTAAGTTTTCAGCACTTTTTTCTGCCATTCGTTCCAAAGGAATTACCTGCTCAACAGTCAATTCATATAAATCAGAATAATTGGAAATTAAACCTTCATTTACCAAAAGTGCAACAGTTTCTCCTCCTAAACCTTCAATATCCATAGCTTTTCTAGAAATATAATGCTGAATTCTACCAATTATTTGAGGGTTACACCCATTGTAATTAGGGCAATAATGTTTTGCATCGCCTTCGGTTCTCACCAATTCGGTTTCACATTCAGGGCAATGGGTAATATATTGGGTAGGCAGGGAATCAATTGGGCGTTGGTCAAAATCTACACTAATAATCTTTGGTATAATTTCTCCACCTTTTTCAACAAAAACAGTATCTCTTTCTCTGATATCTAACTTTTCAATTTGATCTGCATTGTGAATAGATGCACGTTTTACTGTAGTTCCTGCCAACTCAACAGGTTCTAAATTTGCTACTGGTGTTATTGCACCTGTTCGCCCTACTTGATAGGTAATTTCATTTAGTAAGGTTGAAACTTGTTCTGCTTTAAACTTGTACGCCATTGCCCAACGTGGCGATTTGGCTGTATATCCCAACTCTTCTTGCTGTTGTAAATTATTGACTTTAATTACTACACCGTCTGTTTCATAAGGCAAATCGTGACGTTTAACATCCCAATAGTTAACAAATTCTAAAACTTCATCAACAGACTTTGCTAATGTTGTAGCTTCAGGAACTTTAAACCCCCATGACCTTGCTTTTTCCAAACTCTCAAATTGAGATAAAATCCCTAGATTATTACCTGTTAAATTATAGAGCAAACATTCTAAAGGTCGTTTTGCAACCTCGGCACTATCCTGAAGCTTTAAACTCCCAGAGGCAGTATTCCTGGGGTTTCTATAAGGTTCTTCTCCATTAGCAAGTCGCTCTTGATTCATTTTATTGAACCCATCAAAAGGCAATACAATTTCTCCTCTTATATCGAATTTTGACGGATAGTCTCCTTTTAGTTGTAACGGTACGGATTTTATGGTTTTTACATTCGCGGTAACATCATCGCCCTGAAAACCATCGCCTCGGGTTACTGCTCTTAGTAATTTTCCGTTTTCATAGGTTAAACTTATGGATGCACCATCGTATTTTAATTCGCAAGTGTAAAACACATCGCCATCTACCATTTTTTTGATACGGGTTTCCCAATCCAATAAATCGTCTTTAGAATAAGAATTATCCAAAGAATACATGCGATGTTCATGTTTTATGGTTTCAAAATTTTTGGTTACTTCTCCCCCAACGCGCTGTGTTGGCGAATTGGCATCATAAAATTCTGGATGCTGTTCTTCAAGCTCTTGAAGTTCTTTTAATTTAATATCAAACTCAAAATCTGAAATGGTTGGATTATCTAGAACATAGTAATTGTAATTATGTTCTCTTAACTTGTTTCTTAAAGTTTCTATGTGTTGCTTTATGTCTTTCATTATTTTATTTCAGCTTTAACCATTCTATCCTTGTCAAAAATATCTTTTTTCAATACTATATTTTTAAAATTACAACGCCTTAAAAGTTCTACCGTTTCTTTACCCAAATATTCATTAATTTCAAAAAACAAGTACCCATTTTCATCTAGTGCGGCATTAGCATAAGCACTAATAGCCTCATAAAATAGTAAAGGATTGTTATCTTTTACAAACAATGCCAAATGTGGTTCATTTTCTAAAACATTGGGTTGCATCATGTTTTTTTCTAATTCTCGCACGTAAGGCGGATTTGAGACGATAATATCAAAGTTATGAGATGCTGAAAAATGCTCAGCATAACTAAGTGATAGAATATCCTCGTTTATAAATTCAATAGATACATCATTTAATTCAGCATTATGTTTAGCGATCTCTAATGCTTCTTTACTAACATCAAGCGCGAAAACTTTGGCATTCGGTAGGTTTTTTGCTAAAGAAATTGCGATACAACCACTACCTGTCCCTATATCTAAAATATGTAGTTCTTTGTTTTTATCAAAATCATTGATAATCCATTCTACCAATTCTTCAGTTTCAGGCCTTGGTATTAATACATTTTCATTCACATAAAAAGGCAAACCATAAAATTCTGTTTTACCTATTATATATTGTATCGGTTTGTATTGTTTTAAAAGTTCGATGGCTTCTAAAATAGCCTTTGGGTTTTCTATTTCTAATGCTATATCCATTGCTAATTGAATTCCAGAAATGCTATAATAACTTTCAATCAACAAATAAAAAAAACTATCAACTTCTTCATTTGGATAAAGTCCGTACAATTCTGCTCGAAAGGTATTTTGAATCTCTTTTAACCTCATAAATCTTTTATCATCCAAACACCACAGGAATAATGCCCTGTGTTTCCCAATGCCCTTCTAAATGTTTAAAACCAAAACTTTCGTAGATATGAATTGCAGCTTTTAACTGTGGCGCAGATTCCAAGTAACATTGATCATACCCAAATTGTTTTGCTTGCTTCAAACATGTATCAAACAATAATTTCCCAAAACCTTTTCCTCTCACTTTTGGAGAGAAATACATTTTTTGCAATTCACAAATATTTCCTTCAGCATTGTTTAAAGACTTAATACCCCCGCCGCCCAAAACTTCATCATCTTTAGCAACAACATAATATACTTCATTTATATTTTGGTATGCTTCAAACATTTTTGGTGTTTCACTATCAGTATAAGCAGTACCTTCTAAAGGAATTTTAAATTCATGAAAGCAAGCTCTAATAACTTGCTCTAATTGCTCATTATCTTGTGGCCTAATTTCTCGAATAACTATAGTATCTTTATCCACTTAAATTTGTGTTTTTCCGAAAGTGAAAGATACAGTAATTCTAAAAAAACCATATGAAACGTTTTCTATTATTATTAACAATAATTACTTGTTTTTTCAACTGTAAAGTAAAAGAGAAACCTGTTTTTGTAAACGTTGAAAATATTAAAGTAGTAGAATCTAATTCTAAACACATTATACTTTCTGCTGATGCATTATTTATCAACCCAAATGATATTGGTGGCGAACTAAAAACTGATGAAATTAAAATTTTTGTAAATGAAAATGAAGTTGGTTATGTATCAACCGAAAGTTTTAAAGTACCTGCTAAAAAAGAATTTTCTATTCCGCTGAAAGCAACAGTCCCAATCGATAGTCTAATAAGCGGTAAAAGCATTGGCGGTTTAATAGGAAGTTTATTTAGCCAAAAAATGAAAGTACATTACAAAGGAGATATTATTTATAAAACCTTAGGGTTTTCATACACTTACAAAGTTGACGAAACTGAAGATGTAAAAATTAAACTATAACATTGAATCACGAATCCTATATAAAACGCTGCATACAAATCGCCAAAAACAGTTTAGGGTCCACCAGACCAAACCCTATGGTTGGCTGCGTAATTGTTGTAGACAACAAAATTATTAGTGAAGGCCATACAAGTGCTTACGGTGGTAATCATGCAGAGGTTAATGCTATTAGTTTAGTTAAAGATAAATCAATACTAAAAAAAGCGACTTTATATGTAACGCTAGAACCTTGCTCGCATTATGGAAAAACACCGCCTTGCAGTGATTTGATTATTAAATATGGTATTCCAAATGTAGTTATTGGTTGTATTGATGATAACGTTCAAGTGGCAGGAAAAGGCATTAAAAAACTGGAGGATTCTGGTGCGAATGTTACCGTTGGTATTTTAGAAAAAGATTGCAAAAAACACCACAAACGCTTTTTTACATTTCATAATAAAAAACGGCCATATATTATTTTAAAATGGGCAGAAACTAAAGATGGTTTTATTGCTCCTGAAACTAAAACAGTAAAATCTCCTATTTGGATTACAAATAAGTACTCTAGGCAATTGGCGCATAAATGGCGTGCAGAAGAACAGGCTATTTTAGTTGGTACAAATACAGTTTTAGAAGACAATCCGGGTTTAACGGTTAGGAATTGGACTGGCAAAAACCCAATACGAATTGTTTTAGATAGAGAAACAAAACTATCAAAAACGTTTACAGTTTTTAATGATGAAGCTGAAACGATAGTTATTAACAAAAATACTATAGATTTTTCAAAAAACGTAGCACAACAAATTTGCAATGTTCTTTATAGGAAAAACATTAATTCAGTTATTATTGAAGGTGGTGCAAAAACATTGCAAACATTTATTGATGAAAATATTTGGGACGAAGCACGTGTTTTTACTGGGAATACAAATTTCAACAAAGGTGTAAAAGTTCCAAAATTTTCTGGAAATTTGATTTCCGAAGAACACATCCAAGCAGATATTCTTAAAATCCACACCAATGATTAAAACAATTATTTTTGATTTTGGTAATGTGTTTATTAATCTTGATATAGAAAGTGCTTTTCAAACAACTTTGAAAAAACTAAATATTGAATCGCTTTCAGAAGATATTATTGAAATCAATAGAATTTATGAAATCGGACAAATATCAACTTCAGATTTTATTGATTTTTATGCTGAAAAGTTTCCTCATTTAACACATCAAGAATTAATCGATTTATGGAACCTGATTTTAAAAGACTTTCCTAAGTACAGATTAGATTTTTTGAAAACACTTAAATCTCAGAACTCATATCAACTCATTTTATTGAGCAATACCAACGAGCTTCATATTAATTGGATAAAAGAAAATTTGTCGTTTTATAATGAGTTTAAATCTTGTTTTGACGCATTCTATTTGTCTCATGAAATTCAACTGAGAAAACCAAATACCGATATTTTTGAATTTGTTTTAAAAAGGCACCAACTACAAGCTGATGAATGCCTTTTTATAGATGATAATGCAGATAATATTAATGCTGCCAAAAATATGCACATTAATACTTGGCATATTACACCATATGTAGAAGATGTATCAGCACTTTTTGAAACTAAATCGTATTTATTTTAAGTGATAAATGCATCTGACACATATAAAACCATTTTCAAAAACTCCGAGGCTATTCTTTTTAAAGAGAAGAACAGTAAATTTTTTGGTTATGCATTTTCTGTTTTAAATAAAAATGACATAAAGCTACATCTGGAACAGATAAAAAAAGAGCATCATTCAGCAAGACATTGGTGTTATGCCTATCAATTAGGAACAGAACAGATTACTTTTCGTGCTAATGATGATGGCGAACCCAATAATTCTGCAGGTATGCCAATTTATGGACAAATCCAATCTTTTGACGTTACCAATATTCTTATAATAGTTGTCCGTTATTTTGGAGGTGTCAAATTAGGCGTTGGCGGTTTAATTCAGGCCTATAAAACCACAGCACAATTAACACTAGAATCCTGCAAGATTATTCAAAAAACCATAAATGTTCAATACAATATTTCGTTTGAGTATAAGCACATGAACAAAGTGATGCGTATTATCAAAGAAAAGCAACTCAATATTATTAACCAGAAATTAGAATTGAGCTGCGAAATAACAATTTCAGTAAGACTGAAGGATTCTGATAAAACCTTTAAATCTTTTGAAGAAATTTTCGGAATTTCTATCAAAAAAATTTAGAATCACTCTTTAATAAGGTCTAAAATATACTTTGGCGCTCTTGTAGGTCTATTAGTTTTCATATCAATAAAAACTAAAGTGGTGCTAGCTGTAGTTAAAATCGCGCCACTTTCGTCGGTTATTTCATATTCAAATTCAATCTTTGCTGTTGGTCTATTTTTTAGTTGAGTTTTTACATTAATTAGGTCATCATAACCCGCTGATTTTTTATAATTTAAGGACATAGAAACTACAGGTAACATGATACCATCCTCTTCCATCTTCTTATAAGAAATTCCAAGCTTACGCAGCCATTCAATACGCCCCATCTCTAGATATAATGGGTAATTGCCGTGATAGACCACTCCCATTTGGTCTGTTTCACCATATCTCACTCTTATTTGTATTTCATCGATTTTCATAGCATTATATCAATATTTTTTTGTAGTTTCGGCTGGCAGATAAACATGATGAAAAATTTCTAAATATTCAATAGGTTTTCATTTTTTTTTAGAATTTTGTTCACATATTTGCCACACAATAATAAGGGGGATTAAAGAGGCTCTTCTCTTTAATAAATAATTAACGAAACCAAGAATAAAGTAAATGAGTACAACTGCGCAATCGGTCTGGAACAACTGCCTTAATTTTATAAAGGATAATATCCAACCGCAGGCATATAAAACTTGGTTTGAACCTATTATTGCAGTAAAACTTCAAGAAAACGCTTTAAGTATTCAAGTGCCTAGCAAATTCTTTTACGAATGGCTCGAAGAGCATTATGTTAAAATTTTAAAAGTTTCTTTAACTAAAGAACTTGGAGAAACAGCCAAACTAGTTTACATCATTAAGATGGAAAACACTTATGGCAACAAGCAACCTTTTACTGAAAAAATTCCTAGTTCTAACAGAACATCTGTAAAAGCTCAAGATGTTGATATTCCTTTTGACAATAAAAGTCGCGAACTAAAAAATCCTTTTGTAATACCTGGTATTAGAAATGTTAAGATTGAATCGCAATTAAACCCTAATTATAGTTTTGAAAACTTTTTGGAAGGTGATTCCAATCGTTTGGCAAGAAGTGCAGGATTAGCGGTTGCTGCAAAACCAGGAGGCACATCTTTCAATCCATTATTGATATTTGGTGGTGTTGGTTTAGGAAAAACACATTTAGCACATGCTATTGGTGTTGATATAAAAGATAAATATCCTGAAAAAACTGTACTTTATATCTCAGCTGAAAAGTTTACGCAGCAATATATTGACTCTGTAAAAAAGAACAATCGTAACGATTTTATTCATTTCTATCAAATTATTGATGTTTTGATTATTGATGATGTTCAATTCTTATCTGGAAAATCAGGAACGCAGGATGTGTTTTTCCATATATTCAATCATTTACATCAAAATGGAAAGCAAGTTATCTTAACAAGTGATAAAGCACCTGTTGACATGCAAGATATTGAGCAACGTTTATTATCACGTTTTAAATGGGGACTATCAGCAGAATTACAACACCCAGATTTTGAAACAAGAGTTTCAATTTTAAAGAACAAACTATATCGTGATGGTGTTGATATGCCTGATGATATTGTTGAATATGTTGCAAAAAATATCAAAACCAATGTTCGCGAATTAGAAGGTGCTATTATTTCACTTATTGCACAATCTTCTTTCAACAAAAAAGAAATCACAATAGATTTAGCAAAACAAATTGTTGAGAAATTTGTTAAGAACACAAAACGCGAGGTATCTATTGATTATATACAAAAAGTAGTGTCTGATTATTTCCAAATGGATGTTGACACACTTCAATCTAAAACTCGTAAGCGCCATATTGTACAAGCAAGACAATTAGCCATGTTTTTTGCTAAAAAAATGACTAAGGCTTCTTTAGCAAGTATTGGTTCTCAAATTGGTAAACGCGATCATGCTACTGTGCTTCATGCTTGTAAAACTGTTGATAATTTATCTTCAACCGATAAGCAATTCAGAAAGTACGTAGAAGATATTACCAAAAAACTTTCAGTTTAAATACATTTCAAAATGACTCGAATTCTAATGGTATGCTTAGGCAACATTTGTCGGTCTCCATTAGCAGAAGGTATTTTAAAATCTAAACTTCCAAAAGATAATTTTTTTATTGATTCTGCTGGAACAGCTGCATATCATATTGGTAGTAAACCCGATAGTCGCTCTATTGCTGTTGCCAAAAAATACAGTATTGACATTACAAATCTTTGCGGAAGACAATTTGTAAAACAAGATTTTGATGATTTTGATTTTATTTACGCCATGGACGAATCTAATTTCAAACATATTATAAAAATGGCTAGAAATGATGAAGACATCTCTAAAGTCAAACTTATTTTAAATGAAATTATGCCTGGCGAAAATTTAAGTGTTCCAGACCCGTACTATGGTGGTAATGACGGTTTTGAAATAGTATACAAAATGCTAGATGAATCTTGCAATAAAATTGTTTCAAAATTAAGTTAAGGCTTCCGGATAGCATAAACAGGTTTTTTTACTATTTTTAGCTAAACTATTTCCCATAATATATGAATAACTCCAAAGGAAAATTATATTTAATTCCCACAACACTTGGAGACAACCCGCCACTAGAGGTTTTACCGATTTCTGTAAAAAAAGCCGTTGAAAATATCGATACTTACATTGTAGAAAACGAAAAAACAGCAAGACGATTTATAAAAAAAATAAGCCCTAAAAAATCACAACCATCATTGGAACTTTTTCTTTTAAATAAATTTACACAACCCATAGAACTTCCAGAATTTCTAGAACCATGCTCTAAAGGTTTAGATGTTGGATTATTATCTGAAGCTGGTTGCCCAGGAGTTGCAGATCCAGGAGCTGATGTTGTAAAATTAGCTCATGAAAAAGATATTCAAGTTGTACCTCTGGTAGGACCTTCATCTATTTTAATGGCTATTATGAGTTCTGGTTTAAACGGACAAAGTTTTGCTTTTAATGGATATTTACCAATTGATAAAAATGAACGCAAAAAGGAAATTAAACGCTTAGAGCGTCTTTCATTTGAACAAAATCAATCTCAAATTTTTATAGAAACCCCTTATCGTAACAATAAATTTTTAGAAGATATATATAGAACCGTATCTCCAGAAACTGATATTAGTGTGGCCTGCGATATTACACTTCCAACTGAATACATCAAAACACTACCGGCTAAAATTTGGGCAAAAAAAAATGTAGACCTCCACAAGAGGCCTACAATATTTATAATCCACAAAAGTTAATTTACTTTAGATAGCGTTAACTTTAGCTTTTTTATTTGGTTTTAAAAACGAAGTGTCATATCCCGAAAATCGTTTCATATAATTTGCAATTGTTGTACCGTAACCATCAGAAAAATTATTTAAACCGTAACTTCTTAAATACTTTTTAACACTTCCTGGTCCTGCTAAATGCGCTGCAGCTAGTATTCCAGATTCTGTTATAACAACACCATTTATTCGTTTTCCAACAAATCTATTAATGTCTCTACGTAAAATCCATTTATTACGTTGCGCATTAGCAATAAATGCTTTTTCTTGAAGTTTTGGGTTATTCAAAAATTTCTGAATATTCTTAACACCTATAAGGCTTAAAGTACCTTTTCCAAATTGGTATTTCCCTAAATACCCATAAGTATTAATAGTACGGTAATTACCTCCAGATTCTTTAAAAGCGATAGCTTCTTTAAACCCAACAAACGATTTTCCTAAAAATGGAGAAAACGCTTCGTATCCTGCTTTTGATGTTTCAACATTTTCCTTAATGCCTTCATCTTGACTAACTGTGTAATTTAACACCAAGCCATTGGTTGAATACTCACTTAAATTTACCGTTTCATTTGATGAAAACGATGTGTACATTAGTATACATATTGTAAGTGATAATCCTAAGCACTTTGCAATATTTTTTACCATAGTTTTTTAAATTTCTTCAGCAAAATTAAAAGTTAAAATTGCTTGAAAATTTGAGCGTGCAAAAGTACACCTTTTTATAATTAATTCAAAATTAATCGATTAAGTACAATTTTTAATTGTAGAATAGATGAAATACAGCCCCTTTTTTATTGATTTCTAATGAAGGAAACGGTATTTTTATCATATTGAAAACGTTAAAAATTGACTTTAAAAACGATGAATTTGTTTTAATTTTTTGTCAAATTTACATCAAAACTCAAATAGTACTGTCTAAATCTCTGATTAGTTGTTAACACTTGATTGTCAGTAACTTTAACACCTGTTAACATGTCTTCCCCACCGTACCCTACAGCCACATTTAGCCATTTTGGAATTTTACTATTTTTAAAAAAAGAATGCAGATTAAAACTCAACCAATAGGTTTGTCCGTTATAATCTTTTAAGACTTGTTCAAAAAGGATTTTCCGAGTTTATCTGGTCGTTGTGAAGCATAGCTAGTTTGGTGAAAACTAAATTTTACGTCAATTCGTTGTTCTTTCCACAATAATTCTTGCGAAATATAGAGTCCTGTGCCCAATGCGTTTGCACCAACATCGCCCCATGAAAATCCCCATTCATTGGAATAGCCATCTAACACTTCAACGGCAGTTAAAAACCCAAATCCTAGTGTGGCTCCATAAAGTAATTGATTCTTTTTGGAAACCCCACTCCAGTTTAAAAGAGTAGCACCTTGCTTCCCTAATTGATAGGATGTAAACACATGCCCCAACTTATCCATTTGCAACCACTCGCTATTATCATTTATAGTATGAAATTTTGAACGTTCAAAATCTTCATACCAGATTTCATTTAATCCAATGAGTGCAGAACTAGCCAAAGCAACCTCAGAAATAACAACCGTATTTCTTCGCTTAGCATTTAAAGTATCACTTGGTTTAAAAAAACTAGTTTTGGTAGTTTGAGCAAAACTATTTGAAACACAAAATAAAAATAATGCGATATAACAATTAAGGAAACGCACTATTTATTAATCCCTTGAGATGATAAGTATTTATGATATGCCCTGGCATTCACATTATGTTGCTCTAAAGTTTTAGCAAACTTATGATAACCATATCGTTTTGCATCTGCAGCAAAATAAAGATACTT
Source organism: Jejuia sp. G7-7 (assembly GCF_055808955.1). NCBI lineage: Bacteria > Pseudomonadati > Bacteroidota > Flavobacteriia > Flavobacteriales > Flavobacteriaceae > Jejuia > Jejuia sp. G7-7. The sequence goes on along the minus strand of NZ_JBVVSZ010000001.1, from coordinate 117,388 downwards.
GTGCTTTTCATAATTTAAAACAGCATCAATTGCCGATATATTAGGCATTGCAATGAGTCCTGGAGGTAATCCCCTATTTTTATAGGTATTGTATGGAGACACAATATCTTTATGCACATTTAAAACACGTTTTATAACTGTGTTTTTGTACTTAGGCAACTTATAAGCTGCAAATTTAAGGGTTGGATCTGCTTGAAGCGGCATACCAATACGTAATCGGTTTAAATAAACGCCTGCAATTCTAGGTTGCTCTGAGGGTTGTTTGGATTCTTCATAGACAATAGACGCTAATGCAATTATTTGATGTTGATCTAGCCCTATGGTTAGTGCTTTTTTCACTCTATTAGCATTCCAAAACCTATTGAATTCAGCTAGCATTTTTTTCTAAAACCTTCGGCAGTTGTATCCCAATGAAACTCGTAAGTATTAGGTAAATACATACCTAGAGCGGTTTCCGTTTTAAAATTATTTTTTCTTAAAAAAGAAGCATCATTCATAGCTTTTACTAAAGAAACACTATCCGCTTCAATTTGAAGTGCAATTCGTCCTGCTAATTTTTCTAATGAGCTTTGATTATTAAAAGTAACTTTTACGGGTACTTTTTTAATTCTGATGGAATTGATAATATCATTATTACTCATTCCTTTTTTAATAATGAATTTACCAGACTTTACATTATTAACATATTCTTTCTGTTTTGCAAGTACATCAAACTTATCAATATCCTTCAATAAAGGGACTAGTTGTTCCCTAACTTCTTGATAGCCATCTGTAGTTTTTACGTAAATATAGGCTTCCTCATTATTAAAATTGGTATTAGGTGCCAACATTGCTCCATAGATATAATACGCAAAATAAGCTACTGCTGCCAACCCAATAATGGCGATAGTCCAAAGTATTCTTTTAATGTACATTTAGAATATGTTTAAGGTTTTATAAGTTGTAATAAATATTCGTTATTGAATTTACCGCTATTAAAATTCCAATCTTTTTTTAACCCAATTGTTTCAAAACCATTATTTGTAAAGAGTTGAATACTTGCTTTGTTATCTTCGGAAATATTGCAATATAATTGGTGTAAACTCAAATGGGTAAAACTGTAATTAATCAATAGGTTTAGAGCTTCATTTCCATATCCTTTAGCTCTATCCGAAGCTTCTTTTACCACAATGCCAACTCCAGCCCTTTTGTTTTTAAAATCAAAATCGAACAAGTCTATCAAACCTAGTGATTTTCCCTTTTTATTTGAAATCACTAAACGTAATTGTTTTACTTCATAAATATCTTTTAAAGCGTGCTCCAAATATTGTTTAATAATATATTTAGAATATGGTGTTTGCGTGTTACTCAAATTCCAGATAGCTTCATCATTTTCAAGTTCTAAAACAAACTCTAAATCTTCAGGTTCTAAAGCACGTAAATTGATATGTTCGCCTTCTAAGGTTTTCATATGGTACCTTCAAAAACAAACTTTGCTGGACCTATTAGCCAAACATTCTTATAAATATTATTTTCAACATCAAAACAAACTTCTAAATGCCCACCTTGAACCATTAATTCCACTTGATTTTTTTCAGTTTCTCCTATGTAGTGCATTGCAATGGCAACTGCCGTTGCTCCTGTACCACATGACAAAGTTTCATCTTCAACACCACGTTCATAAGTTCTTAATCTAAATTCTGCATCCGATAACTTCTTAACAAAATTCACATTTGCACCTTCTTGATTGTATGGCGCTCCGTATCTTATTTTAGCGCCATTCGTTTTTACATCAAAATCATTAATCGCATCTTCAAATTGCACGTGATGTGGCGAACCTGTATCTAAAAACACAAAGTCTCCTTCGTTTTTAATAACATCAACATCTTGCATTTGAAGTCTTACAATATCTCCATCTATAGAAGCATGGTGTAAACCATCAACAGCTTCAAAAATTGCTCTTTCAGTAATTACTCCTAATTGTTTTGCGAAAGCTACTAAACATCTTCCACCATTACCGCACATGGTACTTTCATTTCCATCAGCATTATAATACACCATTTTAAAATCATATGTATCATGATTTTCTAAAAGTATAAGTCCGTCGCCTCCTATGCCAAAACGTCTGTCACAAAGGGATGCTACTAGTTTGGTATTATTTTTGTCGAATTTTAACTGACGATTATCAATCATCACAAAATCGTTTCCTGTTCCTTGATATTTATAAAATTTCTGTTGCATAATTATTGTGCAAAGATATAAATATTAAACCGTTTTAAGGATTGTTAAATCGTCGTTAAAGTTGAATTACACATTCAATAAATAATTAATTTTAATCGTTGATAATATATCTTAAACTGAAAATTATGAAGAAGATTTTAACATTAGTATTAGTTTCAGCACTTGGTGGTGTATTAACTCTAGGAGCTTACAAATTTTTTAGAAGAAGAAAAAACAATGGTAGTAAATACTGTTGAGGAACAACCTACATTTTTACCTACTAGCTCAACAAATGGTGTTTACAAGGCATATGAAACACCAAACTTTACAACAGCTGCGGAAAACACAGTAAATGCCGTTGTTCACGTTAAAAACGTTACCGTAAGTTCTGGACAAATGACTATTCAAGATTTATTTATGGGAAGACGTCCGCAACGTGCTCAAATGGGTACTGGGTCTGGAGTAATTATAACTCCTGACGGCTACATTATTACGAATAATCATGTGGTTGATAAATCTCAAGAACTTTCTGTGACCCTGAATAATAACAAAACTTATAAAGCTGAAATTGTAGGCACAGACCCAAAAACGGATATTGCGCTTTTAAAAATTGAAGTAGATGAAGATTTACCCGTTGTTACATTTGGAGATTCCGACGACGCAAAAATTGGCGAATGGGTATTAGCAGTTGGAAATCCTTTCAACCTAACATCTACAGTTACTGCGGGAATTATTAGTGCAAAATCTAGAGATTTATCTGGAACTCATTCACAATCGTTTATTCAAACAGATGCTGCTGTAAATCCAGGAAACTCTGGTGGTGCCTTAGTAAATACTAATGGAGAATTGGTTGGAATCAATACTGCTATTTCATCTCAAACTGGTTCTTATGTAGGTTATTCTTTTGCTGTACCTAGTAATATTGCTAGAAAAGTGGTTGAAGATATTATGGAGTATGGTAATGTGCAAAATGGTATTTTAGGAATTACAGGTGGTTCTCTAAATAGCAAAACTGCCGAACATCTTGAAATTGAAGACACACAAGGGTTTTATATCGAAAGTGTTGTTGAAGATTCTGGTGCTGAAAAAGCCGGGTTACAAAAAGGAGATATTATCAAAGAAATTGATAACATGAAAATTTCAAAGTTCTCAGATTTAAGCGGACATCTAAATACAAAACGACCTGACGATATTGTTAACGTAACATACCTTCGCGATGGAGATATTAACACAGTTCCTGTGCGTTTAATTAGAAACGAAACTTATATTTTACCATTGGTTGGTCAAATAAAAAATGCTAAACCATCTGATTTGAAAAAGTACAAAACAGAAAATGGTGTTAAAATTGTTGATTTGAATGGTAAATATGCTGATTACTGGAGAAAAAATGGCATTAAGAACGGTACTATAATTACTGCTATTAATGATGTGAAAGTTAACAATGTAGATGATGTTCAAACCATACTTAAAAATCAATCTCCAAATGAATCTTTAAGAATTGAACTTATAAATGAAGATGGCGAAAAAGAACGCTATAATTTTAGGTAAACAAATAGTAATCAATATTTTATATAAAAGTCCTCATAATGAGGACTTTTTTTGTAAATAAATACGCAACCTTTTTAAGTTTTAGCATCTTATAATAAAAAGCTAAAACATGATAACCTTAAAAAAACAAAGCACTAATTCTTCTGAGTGCTTTATTACTCTCCTCCTGTATTTTTCTAAGAGAACCCGATGACGGTTTTGAATTTAATAGCAAATACGAACCTGAAATTGTAAAACGAGAAAGTTTCATAAATTCAATTGAACTATTACCGCCTCAAACCCAAGAAATAATGGGTAAGATATATATTAAGGACAATTTTTTATTTATAAATGAACCTAATAAGGGATTTCATATTTACAATAATTCAAATCCATCTTCTCCAATAAAACTCAAATACTTAAAAGTCCCGGGATCATCAGATGTTTCTATAAAAGGAGATATTTTGTATATAAATACAGCGGTAGATTTAGTAGCTATTACTTTTAAAACTGATTTTAGTGGTGTAACTGTCACTAAAAGAATAGAAAATGTTTTTCCAGAAATGTTATCTCCTGATGGTTATTATGCAGATAAAGCATCTGATGACATAATAGTTAATTGGACTCAAAAAAAATAATGCTAACATGAAAAACTTCACTTTAATACTTTTACTACTTACTATTTTATCATGTGAAAATGATAGCGATACCAATAACGCTCCAGTTGATACTGGACAAGGCGGATCTTTGGCGCGTTTTACAATCCTAAATGATTATTTGTACACAGTTGACGATCAATCGCTTAATGTTTTTAATATTAGCACAAAAACAAATCCAGTTTTGGTAAATAAGCCTTTTATTGGTTTTAATATTGAAACCTTAGTGAGCTATAAGGATTATCTTTACATAGGTTCAAGAAACGGAATGTTTATTTATGAAACCTCAAACCCGGAAGACCCAAAACAACTAAGTGCAGTACAGCATTTCACAGCCTGCGACCCAGTAATAGCAAACGATACACATGCCTTTGTAACTTTAGATGCGAGCTTAGGTTGTGGTACCAACATTAGTGCTTTACAAATTTATGATGTTGAGAATATTACTGCACCTGTTCTAATTTCCCAACGTAATCTTATCGCTCCTAAAGGGATGGGACTTTATGGAAATTATTTATTTGTTTGTGATGATGAAGTTAAAATATTTGATGTTTCTGATCCTGAAAACTCAAAACTTGTACATAGCATTAATGTAAATTCATTTGATGTCATTATTCAAAATAATCATCTTATTGTAGTAGGTAATAGCCAATTGTTTCAATATGAATTAAATGCTTCTGATATAAAAGAAACTAAACTTTTAAGTGAAATTAGTGTTTAAAAGAGAAATAAAAAACACAAAATACCACTAAAAACAACCCTATTACAAAGGGTTATTTTTTTGTTAAAACACCTTACGAAAACGTTTGAAATATGATACTTTTGCAAAATCAAAAACAACTAAACTTATCAAAATGTCTACAAACGCAACTTATGAAAAGGAGTTAGCTTTTCAAGCAAATCTCAGAAAAGCAACGGTTGAATTTATCAAAACTGTAAGCGACTTATGGTATGATAAATCTATTGAATTGGTACTTTTTAAAAATCAATTAATTGACCAAAACATAAGTCAGATTTTAAATTTACATCAATATGCAGGTAAATTTGTTGAAAAGCCAATTTCTATATTTGACTCTGTAGAGATCGCCAAAGCCATAAATCAACTTAAAATTCCTCCTGCAAAACTAGATATTGGTAAATTAGCTTACGAGTTTCGTCTGGACGAAAGTAAATATAGTAATGCGTTAAACTTTGTTGCTAACAAAGTTAAAGATGCACATAAAAGTAAAAGTATAGCCCCTAAAGATATTGTGCTTTATGGTTTTGGGAGAATAGGACGATTGGTAGCCCGAGAACTTATGACTAGAACAGGTAAAGGAAGCCAGCTTCGTTTACGCGCCATTGTTACAAGAGGCAAAATTACCGAAGAAATTCTTGAAAAAAGAGCCTCATTATTGCGTAATGATTCTATCCATGGAGAATTCTCTGGTACTGTAAATATTGATGTTGCTAATAGTTGCTTAATAATTAATGGCACAACGGTAAAACTAATTTCTGCTAATAATCCTGAAGATATAGATTACACAAAACACAACATTAAAGATGCTTTAGTAATTGATAATACTGGTGCTTTTAGAGATAAAGATGCTTTATCTAGACATTTAAAATCCAAAGGTGTAGAAAAAGTTTTGTTAACGGCTCCAGGTAAAGGTGTTCCTAATATTGTACATGGTGTAAACCATTTAGAGCATAATCCTGATAAAACCAATATATTTTCGGCAGCATCATGTACCACAAACGCCATTACACCTATTTTAAAAGTTATTGAAGATGCATTTGGTGTAAAAAGCGGTCATTTAGAAACTATTCATGCTTACACCAACGATCAAAACCTGGTTGATAATTTCCACAAAAAATATCGTCGTGGTCGTGCAGCTGCACTAAATATGGTAATTACAGAAACTGGAGCAGGAAGCGCAGTTGCTAAGGCTTTACCTAGCTTAGAAGGTAAATTAACTTCTAATGCCATTAGGGTGCCTGTACCCAATGGGTCTTTAGCTATTTTAAATCTAGAGTTGAACAAAAAAACTTCTGTAGCTAAAATAAATGAAACTCTAAAAAAATATGCTCTAGAAGGAAACTTAGTAGAACAAATTAAATATGAATTGAGTGATGAACTAGTATCAAGTGATATTGTGGGATGTTCCGCCCCTTCAATTTACGATAGCAAAGCAACTATTGTAAGATCCGATGGAAAAAATGCAATTGTTTATGTTTGGTATGATAACGAGTATGGGTATAGCCATCAAGTTATTCGATTAGCAAAATACATAGCAAAAGTAAGACGTTATACCTACTATTAGACATCCAAAATTTTTTAATCATCGTATATAATCCAAAATAGCTTCGCATTTATTTGTGAGGCTATTTATTAATTAAGCCTATAATTAAACTTTATTTTTTATTTTCGCAAAATCAAGTTAACCTATTTAAACACAACCAAATGAATTCTTTCAAATACTTAATTGCCTTGGTATTATTATCTACCTGTAGTTTATCTTTTTCTCAAACTACTCCAGAAACCGAAACATTATCATTGAATAGTGGTACAATAGACAGTCAGTTTCAATATATTTTTAAAAAGTCAGGCAATTTTAAAGGTACTAATGGACAACCTTACGAAGCAGTAAAACGTGTTTGGTTATCTACCCTAAGATCTCATGTAAATGATTCTCTTAAAAAAATTCGTAAAGATTTAAAAGATACTCAAGCAGTTGTTAAAACCCAAGCGAACGAAATTTCAGAATTAAAAACCAACCTATCTAAAACCCAAGGCGATTTAGATACAACAAATAGCGAAAAAGATAGCATGTCGTTATTTGGTTTACAAATGAGTAAATCTGGATATAATACTTTACTATGGAGTATAATAGGCGGCTTATTAGCATTTTTAATTTTCTTCATTTATAAATTCAAGAATAGTAATACCATAACAAAACAAGCAAAACACAATCTTGAAGAAATAGAAGAAGAATTTGAAGAACACAGAAAAACTGCTCTAGAGCGTGAGCAGAAAGTACGTCGTCAATTACAAGACGAAATAAACAAGCAGAAAAAAGGATAAAAACCTAAAATAGATTAAATAAAAAAGCGCAATTATCAAATGATAACTGCGCTTTTTCAGTATTGTAATATATTTTAGTTTCCTTTCTTATAGTCAGCTAAAAACTTAGCTAAACCAATATCAGTTAAAGGATGTTTTAATAATCCTTCAATAGAACTTAAAGGCCCTGTCATTACATCAGCACCAAGTTTAGCACAATCAATAACATGCATTGTATGCCTAACAGAAGCAGCAAGAATTTCTGTTTCAAAAGCATAATTATCATAAATATGTCTAATTTCTGCAATTAAGTTTAAACCATCAGTCGAGATATCATCTAAACGACCAATAAAAGGAGACACATAAGTAGCACCTGCTTTGGCAGCCAACAATGCTTGTCCAGCAGAAAACACTAAAGTAACATTCGTTTTAATACCTTTACTAGAAAAGTATTTACACGCTTTAACACCATCCTTAATCATTGGTAATTTAACCACAATTTGGTCGTGTAATTCTGCTAAAGCCTCTCCTTCTCTTACCATACCATCAAAATCGGTAGAAATAACCTCAGCACTTACATCTCCATCTACAATATTGCAGATATCAACATAATGTTTCAAAATATTATCATGTCCAGTAATGCCCTCCTTGGCCATTAATGATGGGTTTGTAGTTACACCATCTAAAACTCCCATATCTTGAGCGTCTTTAATTTGGTCTAGGTTTGCGGTGTCAATAAAAAATTTCATTATTTAAAAATTATATAGATTTTACGTTATCATTATGGGCGTTACCCAAGGGTCGGGCTATCCGCTATATCTTTTTGCCGAAAAAGCAAAAAGGATGCCGCTTCTATCCCTAACGCAGCGAATTTACAACATTAAGGCTTTTAGTTAATTAAGTTTAGGTAAAATCTATTAACAAGTTGCTAAAAGTTTTCGGAAGTAAAAATTATAAAGGAAAATCTAATTAACGAATTGTTAAAACATAAGATTGAGATGTTGATTCCTCACACAAACCATCGCAATCATTCAAATCGTTTTCACACGTTTCGTAATAATCGGTAGCCTGTTCTACATAAAGACTTATGGTAAAATTATAGCGTCCTCTTTCCAAAGGTCTCCCTTGAATAATAACATCTCTGTAATCAAAAATAACTTCGATACCTTCGGGTAAATCTCCATGAAAATTGAAATCATAATAATAATTATTATCACGAGGTTCATTTTTAATTTCTGAAGTTATCTTATCGAAATAATTCTGATGAATATCTCCTTCAACTAACCTATTATCAGATAATACAGGTTTCCTATTAATAATGCATTCTAAGATATCTTGACAACTCGTTACTACAAAAAATAACGAAAAAACTGAAAGAAAGAGGATTTTTTTATGCATAAGGCTACTTTTGTCTGGATAAGACACAAATAGCATACCAAAAACTATAATTTATAATGTTTCATTAGTAGTTTTTCATAAATAGTATCTGGTAAAATACGTTTTAGAACAATAGAAAATTTCTGCATAAACTCCCCTACTTTGTAATGTCCCTTTGGTTTAGAAGTATTAATTACTTTAAAAACCGCTTTCGCCATGACATCAGGATCGCTTCCAGAATCTACATGAGCATCCATTAATTCTAAAGTTTTTCCATAGGAAGCTTTATAAGGAGAATTTTCTTTTAATGGCGCATGGTACCTTCCAGCAGCAATGTTTGTTGCAAAATCTCCTGGTGCAACATTAGTCATTTCAATATTAAACGCTTTCAGCTCCATTCTAAAAGCTTCAGTTAAAAGCTCTAAGGCACCTTTGCTCGCACTATAAATACCACGATATGGCAAACCCATGTAACCTGCAATTGATGTTACATTAATAATTAAACCCGATTTTTGTTGGCGCATTTGAGGCAATACAGCTTTAATTACATTTATAGGTCCAAAAAAGTTAGTATCAAAATTTGCTTTTATTTCTTCCTCAGGAATTTCTTCAATTGGTCCTGTTATACCAGCACCAGCATTATTTATTAACACATCTAGTTGTCCTTCATTATGGATAATAGAAGCTACTGCTTTGTGAATGGTCGTGGTATTTTTAACATCCAATTCTAATAGTGAAAAACTACTGTTTTTATAATTCTCAGGATTTCTACTAGTACCATAAACTGAATAACCTTTTTGGTGTAGAAATTCTCCAATAGATTTTCCTATTCCCGAAGATCCTCCTGTAATTAAAACAACTTTAGACATGTTTTTGAAGTTATAATGTGAGTGCCAAATTACAATATAGTATTACGATAAGAAAATTTAAATTTATGGCACAAAAAAAGGCAAGCTACCTACATCACACCGCTACGACCATTTACCTTTGCTGCGTTCCCGCCCTGGAGGATTCAACAGGAGCTGGTTGTGTAGGACTTGCCGTGGCAAAGATACAATCTTTTAAAATTTTCACAATGATTTTTTTAAGCGATTTTAAATAAATATATTCGAGAAAAATTAAGTCTAAAAATGAAAACATATAAATATCTCACTTTCATCATTTTATTATTAGTTATTGTGTCTTGTGGCTCTAATTCTGGGAATCAAAAAAGCTACTTTAACATCAAAACCAATGCTGAAAAAGGAAATATATCTGCAAGTGAAAATTTAAAATTATCTTTAGAAAACAGAAAGAATTATAAAATAGATTCTGTGGTTTATAAAATAAATGGTAAACGTGTTTCTGACAACTTGAATTTAAACGAACATAAATTAGGCAAGTATCCAATTGAAGCCGTTATTTATTTTAATGAAGATGAAATACAAACAGTATCCTCATCAATAACTATTTTAAGCAATATATCTCCTAAAATATTTAACTATAAAATCATCAATGAATATCCACACGATATAACATCTTACACTCAAGGGTTAGAATTTTACAATGGCAATTTATACGAAAGTACCGGGCAGTATAAAGAATCTAAACTAAGACAAGTTGATTACAAAACAGGAAAAGTAATTAAAAATATAAGTTTAGAAGATGCTTATTTTGGAGAAGGCTTAACTGTTTTAAATGACAAAATCTATCAATTAACCTGGAGAGCAGGTACTGGATTTGTTTATGATATAAATTCTTTTGAAAAAATAAGTAGTTTTAAATACGGAAAAAGTAAGGAAGGCTGGGGATTAACACATAACAACACACACATTTATAAAAGTGACGGCACCGAAAACATCTGGTTATTAAATCCTGAGACTTTGGTTGAAGAAGATAAAATTCAAGTGTTTACCAACAAAGGAAAAATTACTGAAATAAATGAAATGGAATGGATAGATAATAAAATTTACGCCAACCGCTATCAAAAAAATGGCGTTGCTATTATCAATCCTAAAAACGGTGCTGTTGAAGGAGTTATAGATTTTACACCACTAAAGGATAAAGTAACTCAGCACGATAAATTAAATGTACTAAATGGCATTGCTTATAATCCAGAAACTAAAACAATTTTTGTGACTGGAAAATACTGGGATAAAATGTTTGAGGTGGAGATTATTGAAAAATAGAAACTATATTAGTATAATCGATTATGCTAAACAATTTCAACTTAAATAAAATATTGAAGTGCTTTTTTAAACACTATAAAAACCATAAATCTAAGGCTCTATTTTTTTGCCTACTATTTATACATTCTCTTAATTTAAATTCTCAAACTAAGTTTGATATTCTTGAAAGTAGTCCTTTAAAATTTGAAAAGATAAATCCTGAAGAAGGGCTAATTCACAATTCCGTAACCACTATTTACCAGGATTCTAAAGGATATATGTGGTTTGGCTCATTTAATGCGCTCTATAAATACGATGGGTATAACTTCAAAATTTATAAAACAAATCCAGATGATGAGAATTCTTTAATAGGGAACGATATCATTTTTATACATGAAGATGCTTCTGGAAAGCTATGGATTGGTACCAGTCAAGGCTTATGTTATTATAATAGGTATTTAGATAATTTTACAAGATCTCTTACTACTGTAAGTGAGGGCGAACCATTAATTATAAAAAATCGTGTAAATACAATTTACTCGGATACTTTTAAAACTCTATGGGTTGGTACAGATAATGGATTATTTCAGCTTAGAAATAACGATAATAAATATGACGTTTCTCTTCATCAATCTAGTAATTCAAAAACAAGTATATCAAGCAACATCATAAAAGCTATTGTTGAAGATAAAGATAATAACTTATGGGTTGGTACAGAACATGGTTTAAATAAAATAATAATCAATAGACAAGGCGACTTAGTTTTTAATCATTTTTTTCATGACATGAAAAATAATGTATCTCTAACTGACAACGATGTAACAAAACTATGTATTGATATAAAGCATAATTTATGGATAGGCACACGAAGTGGATTGAATAAATTATCACTATCAAACAACTCTGAGAACTTTGAGTTTACTAGATATCAACATAATAAAAGTAACAAAAACAGTTTATCTAACAACCACATTACAGCAATTACGCAAGACTACAATAATGATATTTGGATAGGTACAAGATATGGTGGAGCCAATAAGTTTTTAGATGGAAAATTTTTAAGCTATAAAAATAGTTTGAGTGATGATAATAGTATAAGTAGCAACGAAATTTCTTCTATACACAGCGGTAAAAATGGTATCCTTTGGTTTGGCGTTATTGCAGGAAGAGTCAATAGATTAGACCTCAACAAAAATAAAATTGCGCATTTTAAATTTAATGCAATTGACAAAACAAGTTTGAGTGATAACATTATAAACGTTATTTACGAAGATTCAAGAAAAAATTTATGGATAGGAACACATAATGGTGGACTCAATAGATTAAAAATAGAAGATGGAAAAGCTTATTTTCAATCTTATAAAAACGATGTATTAAGTAGTAATAATATATTTTCAATTTGTGAAGACAATTATGGAAATTATTGGATTGGTACAGAAGATAAAGGGTTAAATTTCGTAAATGGAAATATCTTTGAACAATCTGATAAATTGAATGTTAATAATTTTTCTAAAGAATTAAACAATCTTCCGAGCAATAATATATCTATACTCTACAAAGACCATCTTGGCGATATATGGATGGGCTCATTTGATGGAGATGGTTTGATGAAATTTTCTCCAAATGGTTCCAATTTAAAAGAGTTAAATGTTCAGCATTTTAAAAATAATCCCGAAAACAAAAACAGTATTCCTTCAAATTATATTTCGTTTATTTATGAGGATTCTAAAAACAGACTATGGGTTGGGACTTATGGTTCTGGTTTAATCCAAATTTTAAGAGATGAATATAACAATCCCAAAGAATTTATTCAGCTTAAAAAATGAAGAAAACCCTAATACGCTAAGTAATGATAACGTATTTTCGGTTTTAGAAAGTGAAGATGGTACACTTTGGATTGCTACTTTTGGCGGAGGACTTAACAAGATACAAAAAGAAGATATTGAAAAAGTAAGCCCTAAAATTGTTAGATATAGAGAAGCACAAGGCTTAACTAATGAGGAATTATATGGCATTTTAGAAGATTCAAATAAAAATTTATGGATAAGTTCTAATAGAGGCGTTTATAAATTTGATACTCAACAAGAAACCTTTACTAATTTTCAAACTAGTGATGGGTTTCAAGCATTAAACTTCAGGAAGTTCTCTTTTCACAAAGGTTCAAACGGTATCATGTATTTTGGAGGTATCAATGGGTTTAATGCATTTAGTCCTGAAGCGTTTAAAAAAAATCAATTCTTACCCGATGTAGAAATTGTTGATTTTAAAATTTTCAACTCATCAGTATACCCTAATATTGAAATTGATGGCAAAACCATACTTACTAAATCTATTTCCGAAACTAAGGAAATAACATTAAGACATATAGATAATGCATTTACCTTTGAATTTTCTGCATTACACTATACTTCTCCTTCACAAAACCAATATAAATATTTTTTAGAAGGATTTGATAAAACATGGACTACTACTGATGCAGATAGACGTTATGCCACATATTCAAATTTAAATGCTGGCTCCTATGTTTTTAAAGTAAAAGCAGCAAACAATGATTCTGTTTGGAGTGAAAATCAAAAATCTATACTAATTAATGTGCTTCCGCCTTGGTGGAAAACATGGTGGGCTTACATGTTATATTTTAGTTTAGTTATTGGTTTAATGTTTCTTTTTAGATATTTCATAGTTAAAAATAACGAATACCAGAATAGGCTTAAAATTGAAAAAATAGAGCAAGAAAACATCAAAAATATCAATGCAGTAAAGTTAGAATTTTTTACAAATATCTCTCACGAATTCAAAACACCACTTACCCTAGTTTTAGGGCCGTTGCAACATCTTATTAACTCTAACACCATAGATTCAAAAATTAAAAACACGTTATTATCTGTAGAAAAGAACGCAAAAAATCTTTATAAACTTATCAATCAAGTATTAGAATTTAGAAAAATAGAAGCCAAAGAAACATCAATAAATGCAACAAAAAGAGATTTAGTAGCTTTTATAAAAGAAATAGTAGATTCTTTCTATTTTTTAGCTGAAAGTGGTAAAATCAATTTAAAATTTACTACAAATGAATCTAACATTACAGCCTTCTTTGATTGGGATAAGATTGAAAAAGTGATGAACAACTTAATTTCTAACTGTATAAAATATACACCGGAAAACGGTTCTGTTAGTGTGTCTTTATTTTTTCCAAATGAAACGAAAAGTAGTTTAAACAAGACTGTAAAACTCATAGTAGAAGATACAGGAATTGGTATTCCTAAAAATCAGTTGGCCTTTATTTTTAACCGATTTTATCAAATAAATAATTCAAACAGGTCTAGCTCAATGGGTTCTGGTATTGGTTTAGCGCTTACTAAAGCGTTGATTGAACTTCATAATGGTACAATAGAGGTTCGAAGTAAAGAACAGAAAGGCACAACATTTAAAATTGAACTCCCTTTAATTGAAAGCAGACCAATAGATAATTCTGTTATTAAAAATGATTTAATTGAACAGGATTTTGATGTTTCAAATAAGCTTCCTGAAACTACAAATAAAGCGCTTTTTGATATTAATGATATTAACTCTCAGAATACAGAATTACCGCTTCTGCTAGCTGTAGAAGATAATTTAGAACTTCAAGCTTTTGTGAAAAGCTCATTAAACGAATACTATAATATTATTCAAGCTTTTGACGGGGAAAGTGGAATTGAAATTGCCTTAGAAGAAGTGCCAGATATCATCATTAGTGATATTATGATGCCTAAAAAAGATGGGATAGAATTGTGTGATGCACTTAAACAGAACCCCATAACAAATCATATTCCTATTGTATTACTTAGTGCTCGCGGGTCTATTGAACACAGAATTGAAGGTCTTGAAGTAGGAGCAGATTCTTATATTGCCAAACCTTTTCATGTGAAGCACTTACTAGTTACTTTGGAAAAACTCTTAAAACAACGTCAACTTTTAAAAGATAAATTTTCTAAAGGTTTTACGGAAAATAATAGCAAAACAGATGGAGTTACGAAGTTTGAGGTATTGTTTTTAGAACGTATTGAAACCATCATATCGGATAATATCCACAACTCTCAATTTGGAGTAACAGAACTGGGAGAGGCTTTAAACTTTAGCAAAATGCAACTTTACAGAAAATTGAAATCTATAAGCGATATGTCTGCAAACGAGTTTATACGAAATTATCGTATAAAGCAAGCTGCAAAGTTAATGGTAAAAACCGATATGAATGTATCTGAAATCGCCTATGAAGTAGGTTTTAATAATCTATCGTACTTCACTAAATGCTTTAAAAAAGTATATAACACTTCCCCAAGTAAATATCTTAAGGGCATAAAAAAATAGAGCAGGAACCAACCTGCTCTATCAAACTTAAACTAATTTTAAAAAAACAACTAACTCAATATCTTTATTTAAGGTTTGGGTTTACATCTATTTCTTGACTTGGTATATTCCAAGCAGTTTGTCCTCCATAATTTAGTCCTGCAGCGTTTAAAGCACTACTCAAATCTCCCCAGCGTTTTAAATCATACCATCTATGTCCTTCAAACATTAATTCTACACGTCTGTCTTTTTTAATTTGCTCAAATAAGGCAGTTTGATCGCTATTGCTTATTCCAGTCATATCTAAACCTGCTCTACCTCTAATTTTCTGCAGCTCATTCCAAGCTTCTCCTGTTTTTCCTTGCATCACTAAAGCTTCGGCTTTATTCAAAATTACCTCAGAATAACGAACTACTGGAATGTTAATGGCTGTACCTACATTAAAAAATGCGCCACCTCTTTGCCAATTTACAGTATCATACGGTAAAAATTTACGCATTTGATAAGCACCTGGCGTCTGTAAATCTAACCTGAAGTCACTATGAATATTCAAATCAGGAAATACACTTGTAGTATTTGCTTCAGCATAAAAAATTTCATCTTGACCAGAAATTAGCATAGAAGCTTCTCTTCTAATATCATCATCTTCAAAAGCATCGTTAACAATATCATAACTATCCGTTTGCCTTGGAATCATGTATACCGCCCAAGATATTCTTGGGAAAATGTGCATTATTAATGATGTTTCTGCTTTTTCATCATTCCAGAAGTTTCCTCTATCAGAAATCAATTGTACTTCAAATACAGATTCTTGACTATTTTCCATTCTTCCATCAAACATTTTCACATAGTCCTCAGCAGCTAACAACTCATAGTTTAAATCATCTACTTGATTTGCAGCACTTTCAGCTCCTATATAATCAGCAGTTGATAATTTTACACGAGATAGCAATCCATATGCAGCTCCTTTTGTGGCTCTACCTAAATCCTCTGCAGGATAGGTAGCAGGTAATAATTGAGCAGCTCTGGTAAGATCTGTGTCCATCTGTTCCCAAATTTTGGATTCTGCTGACTTCTCTATAGTATTGGCTTCTGCAGGAGTCAAAACACTAGTTACTAATGGTATATCTCCAAAACCTGTAAGGTTATAATAATATAATGCACGTAAAAATAAAGCTTGTCCTTCCACTTCATCTCGCTTTTCTGCGGAAAAATTCGTAACTTTATCTAGATTATCTAATACAAAATTTGCTCTACCAATGCCTTTGTAAGCAGCATTCCATCTTAACCTAAAGTACAGGTTGTTGGCATCCCAATCATATGCATTTAGCTTAATCATATCTGGACCAAAATTACCATCTCCATTTTCATTAATAATATTATCTGTTGGAATCTCTCCCAATGTTAGAAATGTTAACTTATACATTCCTAAATGGTTAAGTGGATCATAAGCAGCTGTAACAGCTTCTATTGCTTGACCTTCACTTTGCATAAAAGTATCAGAATTTAGTCCATTCTGATTAACGAGATTTAATTCATCAGAGTCGCAAGAAAACGCTGCTACAGTAGCTATTGCAACTAAATAAAATTTAATTTTTTTCATAATCATTTTTTTAAAATTTAGCATTTAAACCAATTGAGAATGTTCTCGCTACTGGATAGATGAAATTATCTATTCCTGCAGCTAAATTGCTACCATTAGCACTTCCAACTTCTGGGTCTGTTCCTGAATACTTGGTAAATGTAAATGGGTTCTGTACGTTAGTATAAATTCTCACTTGAGAAATCTTTAGTTTTTCTATTATCTTAGAAGGCAAAGAATAGCCTAATTCAATAATTCTAATTCTTGCAAAAGAACCATCTTCTACGTAAAAACTTGATATCTCATTATTTCCTACATCTTGAGCTATTGCTCGTGGATAAGACGCATTTAGATTACTGGTAGACCATGGTGTGATATTTAATTTGTTTTCACTTCTAGTCCAATCTGTTAACATAGATTTAGATATATTAAAAATATCATTACCCGAAACACCATTACCTTGTAACGCAAAATCAAAATTTTTGTACTGTAGGTTTAAATTAAAACCATAAATAAAATCAGGAATTGGATTCCCAATAAAGGTTTTATCATTATCATCAATAACGCCATCAGGAGTGCCATCTGGCCCTGATATATCGACATAACGTATATCTCCTGGTGCTGTATTTGCATCTTGAGTAGCTCCTGCTGAAACTTCTGCATCATTCTGAAAAATCCCATCGGCCACAAATCCATAAAACTCTCCTACACTTCTTCCATTTTCTGTTCTTGTAACATTTGCACCTCTAAAATTATAGTTACTTATAGGTGCTGGTATATCTAATATTTCATTTTTAATAGTAGTAATATTTGCACCTACATTATATTTCAATTCACCAATATCACCTGAATAATTTGCAGTAAACTCAAACCCCTTATTAGTAAGCGATCCTATATTTTGTCTTTGACTTGCTTGATTTCTACCATTAGACTGACCCGTTACTGCCGATTGTGATACAGGAACCAAAACATCTTCCTGTGTTTTATCATAATACTCAGCAATAATATTCAATCTGTTATCAAAAAAGTCTGCATCTACACCTATACTGTATTGTGTTACGGTTTCCCATTGTAAATCTTCATTTGCAATACCGTTAGTTGCTAAACCAGAAAGTACTGTTCCATTAATATTACCAAAAGGGTAGTTAAATCCTGCAACAACTGGTGCAGAAAACTCGTATGGGCCAATACCATCAAAACCAACTTGCCCCCAACCTGCTCTTAATTTAAGTGATGACAAAGCACAATCCTCAGGAATAAAATTTTCATCAGATATTCTCCAACCTACAGACAATGATGGAAATGTTCCCCATTTTTTATTGTTACCAAATCTTGAAGAACCATCACGTCTTAAAATTGCGGTTAACAAATATTTGTTTTTGAAACTGTAGTTTACCTTTCCGAAGTAAGACAATAAATTAGAATCTATAAAACTATCAAAAATACCTAAATTTTGAGTATCCTGATTTATTACTCGAAGTTGACCTTCTTCTGGATTTTCTCCAGTTAAACGAATTTCTCTTCTATCATCTTGTTGAAAACTATGTCCTAGTAATAATCCAACCGAATGATTTTCTACTTTGAAATTATAATTTAATATGTTTTCAATGATGTAACTCGTTGCGGAAATTTGAGATTTAAACAATGTTTCCTCAGTAGATGCCGCTGCACCTAAATCGAATATTCTTCCATAATTTTCTGTAGTAGTATTATTAATAGTATAATACCCGGTAGTCTTAAATTCTAAGTTAGGAAGTATTTTAAACTGTCCGTAAATATTACCTAAAATCCTATTGCTTATTGGCGCATTTCCTTGTAATTGTTCAGCGGTAAATAGTGGGTTAGTTTGTGGCTTGTAAAATCCGTTAGGAGGCGTTGGCGAATAATTCCCATTTCCATCCAAAGCAGGAATTGTTGGGTAAAACAACGTAGCAAAAGATAATGTTGTATTTGTTCCTCTAGAAGCTCCCAAACCTTGTTGCCTAGATCTTGTGTAAGCAATGCTAGCACCAACTTTTAATCTTTCAGATATTTTTCTATCGGCATTTAAACGCATTGTTACTCTTTCAAAATTAGAGCCCTTTACAATACCTTCTTGTTCAAAACGTCCTAAAGACATGAAAAAGTTACTAGTTTCTGATCCTCCAGTAAATGAAGCTTGAATATCTGAAGTAGCTGCTGATTGTGTAATTGTATCAATCCAATCTGTACCAGCACCGAAAGAATCAGGATTACTAAATTCTGCAGGAAGCTGATTTTCTCTACCTGCATTAGCATATGCCAGATTTGTATTACGTACATACGTTTCTCCGCCCATTAAATCTAGGCTATTAGCCATTCTTTGATATCCAGCTCTCGCACTAATACTAACAACACCCTTTCTAGCTGCTTTACCTCGTTTTGTAGTAATTAAAACAACTCCATTTGCTGCTCTTGTCCCATAAATAGCAGCAGATGCAGCATCTTTAAGAATGGTAACAGACTTTATATCCTGAGGACTAATATTTGATAACGGACTACTATTTTCGTTACCTCCTACAGAAATAGGAAAACCATCTACAACATATAGAGGCTCACTTCCATTAATACCTCCAGCACCTCTAATTCTAACGGAAACTCCACCTCCAGGAGTCGCATTATTACTCGTTACGGCAACACCGGCGGTAAGACCTTGTAATGCATTATCTACTGAAGCCGTGTTTACCTTGGTTAAAGACTCTGTGTCAATGTTTGATACAGCACCTGTGATTTGAGAGCGCTTTTCTCCACCATATCCCACAATTACAACTTCATCTAGAGCTGCTAAGTCTTCCAGCATTGTAATTTGAACAGAAATTTTACCGTTAACTTGCACCTCTTGGGTTTTGTATCCAACATAAGAAACTACTAAGGTGGCATTTGACGCCACATCATTTATTGAGAATTTCCCATCAAAATCTGCTGTCGCTCCTTTTGAAGTTCCTTTTACTATCACCGATGCTCCGGTTAGTGGCATTCCAGTTTCATCTAAAACTGTACCGGTTAAATTGATAGTCTGCGCATTCAGATTAGCTGATATAGCGAAAAATCCCGCTAGGAGCATCAAAAATCGAAATCGCATAACATTTGATTTGCGTTTTGTTTTTTTCATATTATATATAATTAATTTAGTTTAATTGTGACACAAATGTATTTGCATATTCTTCAATTTATTAGCATATATTTTTCAAATACTTCAATTTTTAGAACATGTTTTAAGTGCTTTTGGCCTTTTTAAATACTTAATAGACAAAAGAGATTTGTAATATTTATGTCAATTTAAATACCGATTTAACACATAAAAGACTAAAAATCAGACATCAATAAGAGTTTCCCTATAGTTAGATCACATGTAATATTTGTGCTAATTGCATTTGATAAAACAAAGTAGCATGTGAAAGGTGTTATGTAAAATTGAGTGGCGCTTAAAGAATGATTAAAGCGTTGAAACAATTAGAAGCAAGATAACTGTCATTATTTGCAATAACAGTAACAAGAAGTTTATACCAAAATCAAGAATTTTACAACTGTCAAATAAAAGCAATAAAAGACTTTTGAAATACAATTTTCTAAATGAAACAATTGATACTATTATTCACAACAATCATTACACTCATTTCATGTGAATCAAAAAATAAATTAGCTGTATACAGCAATCCTTCACATTCTATTGAAAAATCAAAAGCCATTCGGGACAGCTTACCTAATATTGTTATAATCTATGCAGATGACCAAGGCACTTTAGATTTGGGATGTTATGGCACAAAAGATTTAAAAACCCCTGTATTAGATAATCTTGCAAAAGAAGGTGTGCGGTTTACACAAGCTTATGCACATACTGTATGCTGCCCTTCTAGAGCATCTCTATTAACAGGTAGAGTTCCTCAAAGAAGTGGTGTGAATACTTGGACTTCTTGCAACCCAAAAGACCAAGATGGTAGAGTCATGGATTTAAAAGAAATAACCATTGCTGAGCATTTAAAAAAATTCGGTTATAGTACTGGACTAATTGGGAAATGGCATTTAGGAGCTACAATGGATCATGGGCCTTTGGATCAAGGTTTTGATTATTTCTTCGGATTTAGGGGTGGCTTCATTGATTATTACACACATAATTTTTTACACGCCAAATGGCAGCGTCCTCAGTTTCATGATTTATATGAAAACAAAGAAGAGGTTTTTTATGATGGACAATATTTTCCTGATGTGCAGATTTTTAAAACAAAAGAATTCTTAAATAAAAATAAGAATAATCCTTTCTTTCTTTACCTCCCACTTAATTTACCACATTATCCAGAACAAGCAGACTCAACTCATATAGAACATTATAGAGATTTGAAATGGCCAAGACGTTCGTATGCACCAATGATTTCTACAATGGATGATAAGGTTGGAATTATTTTAGATGAAATAGATAAATTAGGTCTTAGAAAAAATACAATTATAATTTATATGAGTGATAACGGACATTCTACTGAAGATTATTATAATTGGAACGAAAGCTACGGTGGTAATGGTGGCGGTGGCTATACGGGACAATGGCGAGGTGCTAAAGGTAGTTTTTTTGAGGGCGGTTTAAGAGTACCTGCAATAATTAGTTATCCTGAAATATTTCCTAAAGGAGAAGTAAGAGGTCAACCAATTATGAATTTAGATATTTTACCAACTTTATGTGATGTCTTAAACTTACCACTACCCGAAAATAAATTAGATGGAAAAAGCATTTTACCTATTATTCAATCTAATACAGCAAAAGCAAAACGCGACG
This sequence comes from Jejuia sp. G7-7, assembly GCF_055808955.1. Classification (NCBI taxonomy): domain Bacteria; kingdom Pseudomonadati; phylum Bacteroidota; class Flavobacteriia; order Flavobacteriales; family Flavobacteriaceae; genus Jejuia; species Jejuia sp. G7-7. Next base: position 95,745 of record NZ_JBVVSZ010000001.1, on the reverse strand, counting down.
TCATGCATTGGATGTGGCAACATATGTGGGCTGTTAAAAAAGGAAACTGGAAGTTGATATATAGAGGTTATGATACTACAGGGAAGTTTTCTAACCATCCCGAAAATCAATTTGAAATGCCTGAATATTACTTGGCAAATTTAAACGATGAAAATCCTGAAGAAATAAACCACGCTAAACAGCATCCAGAAATTTTAAATGAGTTGAAAAAATTACATGATACTTGGGCTATTGATGTTTTTAAAGACTCTGGTTATGATATACCAAAATTTGATAACTCGGACACATCTGGAAATCCAAAAAAAGGTTCAAAAAAACTTTAAGATTATATTAAAAATCTTCATTTTTTTAACGTTAATACAACCCTAAAATTCAGCTTTAAAAAGTATCTTTGTAAAACACTTTTTAAAGCTTGTTTTTTATGGACAATCTTGATGCCGCAAGACTTCAAATGGCATTTACCTTAATGTTTCACATTGTATTTGCATGTATTGGTATGGTTATGCCTTTTTTTATGATTGTTGCCCATAAAAAATGGTTGAACACAAAAAATCCTGTGTATTTAAAATTAACTAAATCGTGGCAAAAAGGTGTAGCGATTTTTTTTGTAGTTGGCGCTGTTTCCGGTACCGCTTTATCTTTTGAGTTAGGTTTATTATGGCCAGAATTCATGAAACATGCTGGACCAATAATTGGTATGCCCTTTTCTCTTGAAGGTGCTGCCTTTTTTGTTGAAGCCATTGCTTTAGGCTTTTACCTCTATGGGTGGGATAAAATTCCTGAAAAATTCCATTGGTTTACAGGTATTATTGTTGGGATAGCTGGTGTTGCTTCTGGTATCTTGGTGGTTTCGGCAAATAGTTGGATGAATGCTCCTTCTGGTTTTGATTATATAAATGGAGAGTTTTCAAATATTGACCCTATAAAAGCATTGTTAAACCCAGCTTGGTTTACACAAGCACTACATATGACTTTAGCTGCTTTTACTGCAACAGGTTTTGCAGTTGCAGGGGTTCACGCATATCAAGTTTATAAAAAACGTCAAGTAGAACTTCATAAAAAAGCTTTTAAAATTGCGATTACTTTTGCTGCAGTTGCAGCCATTTTACAACCTCTAAGTGGCGACCTTTCTGCAAAGGATATAGCAGAACGCCAACCTGTAAAATTAGCAGCAATGGAAGCACATTATGAAACCTCTAAAGGCGTTCCGTTATATATTGGTGGTATTGTAGACCATGAAAAACAAGAAGTGAATTATAAAATTGAAATCCCAAAAGCACTATCATTCTTAGCTTTTGGAGATTTTGATGCCGAAGTAAAAGGTCTCAATGATTTCCCTGAAGATGTTCGCCCTAATGTAGCTATTGTACATTATGCATTTCAAATTATGGTAGGTATCGGAACTTTATTAATGTTAGTTGGACTTTTATTTTTTATAAGTTTAAAACGAAAACAATGGTGGAATAGCTCAAAATTTTGGTTACTTTTCATTGCGTTAGCGCCAATGGGTTTTATCGCCCTAGAAGCAGGTTGGGTGGTTACCGAAGTTGGCAGGCAACCATGGATTATTCATAACATTATGAGAACCAAAGATGCCGTTACCCCTATGCCCGGAATGGTATTTAGTTTTTACATGTATGTAATTTTATATTCAATTTTGGCAATTGCTGTAACATGGCTCATGGCACGACAGATAAAATCATTAAACAACTCTGAATTAGCTTAATATGTTATACGTTGTGTTATCTTTTTTACTTGTATCGTTAGTGCTTTATGTTATTCTAGCAGGAGCAGATTTTGGTGCAGGTATTATCGAATTATTTTCTACCAAAAAAACCAAATAACCACAAAAAAAACAGTCTACCGTGTTATGGGACCTGTTTGGGAAGCAAATCATATTTGGATCATTATTATGGTTGTAATCTTATGGGTTGGCTTTCCAGATTTCTACAATGTATTAGTTGTTTATTTACACATTCCGCTTACATTAATTTTATTAGGGATAACTTTAAGAGGTGTTGCTTTTGTATTTCGGCATTATGATGCTTACAAGGATAAATCTCAAGTTCTATATGATTGGATGTTTAGAATCTCTAGTCTAGTAACTCCCGTTTTTTTAGGAATGACAGCAGGTTCCATGTTATCAGGCGAATTAATTATTACTGATGATTTTGAAAAATTAAATTTTTATAACCTATTTATAAACCCTTGGTTTAATGGGTTTTCAATTTTAGTTGGATGTTTTTTTGCAGCCTTATGTGCATTTTTAACCTCAATTTTATTAATTGGGGAAGTTGAAAAAAAGCAAAGACCTATCTATGTGAGAAAATCAAAATATGCTACCATAACTGTAATATCCATAGGCTTTATAGTATTGGTTTATGGCTTTGCGTATGACGTTATTTTTGTAACTGATTTTATTAAGAGTCATTACACCATTGCTTTAATAGTTTTATCTGCCTTTCTAATTTTTCCGTTATTAAAAAGTATTAAACAAGCTAAAAGAATTACTACCAGAGCTTTAGCGGGCATACAAGTAATTCTAATTTTAATGGCAGCCATAATCACTCATTTTCCAAAACTTATTATTACATCTTCATCTGAAATAAATATTCTGGAAACTGTTGCTCCTGATACTACAATTAATGTATTAGGAATATCTCTAATTGTTGGTGGATTGGTTATTTTACCTGGGTTATTTCATCTTTTTAAATCGTTTAAGATGATTAAGGTTTTGGAATAATTATGCGAGATTAACTTATTAGTTTTCTTAAATCACTAAAATCAGAAATAGTAATTGATGGTAAATAACTTTTATCCAAGCTAAAATCTTGTTTGTGAATACTATTTCCGTTATCTAAAACACAAATTGATGTCCATCCCAATTTGTTAGGCGACAAAAAATCTTTTGAAGTGTTATCACCTATGTAATAGTAATTTCCGTTTCCGAATTGCTTTTCAAAATATAAATAGTTGTTTTCATTTGGTTTTTCAGTTCCAAATTCTTCAGAAATTATAATTTCCTTAAAATATTGTGCTATTTCTAAAGCTATAATTTTACTGCGTTGTTGTTTAGAGCGCCCATCGGTAAGCAATCCCATTTTAATTCCAGAAGATTTGAAATGTTCTAAAACTGATTTTCTCTTTTCTAATAGTGTGATTTTTGGTTGATGATTTCTGTATAAACTCAATAAATTAAGAATAGTATTATTCGATTGATATTTCTGAAGAATACCTTCAAAAACATTAGACTTGTCTTGATACAAATACATCATATCATCAAAAATCTCTGTTTGATTTGCTTTTGAAACTTGAGAAATGAGTTCAGAAATTTCTAAAAAAGCAGATTTTAGATACTCTATTTCATTGTACAACGTATCATCTAAATCAAAAATTACTATTGGGCTATTTGTTGCATCCATGAACTAAAACTTCAGCATCATATCTTAACATTAACAGATCTTCTTCCCAGTCGTTAAAAACCTCTACCTCTTTATTTAGCAAATATTCCTCAATCATCCATTTAGGGAAATTTCCACCAGCCAGATATGTTAAAGGGTAACCTCCGCCAAAACGAGCATTAATCTCTATGCCTATAATATCATTATTTTCTTTATGCTTAAAAAATTGAAAAGTAATACAACCACGTGCTCCTTTTAAATTTGATAGGTTTTCATTTATATAATCTAAAACGGCATCTTTTTTAGTAACCCCTTTACTTACCTCTCCTCCTCTAACTTCAATTCTTTTCCTTGGTACCGCAGTTTTTAATGCGCCATTTTTATCATAATATAAATCACAGGTATACTCCTCATAAAGATCATGATCCAGATATTCAAAAAACAGAAAATTATCATCTAAAAATGCTTCTTTGAAAAATCATCTTCAGTTTTAATGATAAAATTATCAATACTGCTACTTCCCTTTATAGGCTTAATATATACTGGTAATTTGTAATTATCCTTTGGGTAAATTCGTCCAACTTTAACACCAATTTCATCAAAAAAATCTTGAGTATTTACTTTATTTTCAGAAACTTCAACAAAACTTAAATCAGAAACAACGACTACAATACCTCTATCTTCAAATAGCTTTTTGCTTTTTGATAAAACAAATAATTCTGTATCTAAAGTTGGAACAACTAATTTCACATTGTTTTGAATGCAGATGTCCAGCAACATTTCTACATAATTATCATCATTTATTTTTCCAATATCAAAAGATTTGTCTGCAATTTGTGCTGCAGCAGATAAATTAGTACTATGATCTGCAACAAAAACTTTCGATTCTGGAAAAATTTTGGACAATTCAGTTTGAAAGGCTTTAACTAATGAAACTCGTCTCCCTCCAGAAGTAATTAAAACGTTATGCATTCGATTTGGTTTTTGATCCAAATATTAAAATTAATTTTCACTAGCTAGTAACTTGGTCGGGGTTAAATATAAACATTTAGAAAATATAAAAATTTATATCACGTTATTATCATTGATATTTCTGTTAAAACGTAAAAACTTTAATTTGAATACAATTAAGGATATTCAAATTAAAGTTTTTACGTTAAACTTGAGGTTTGTTAAAACCTTACTGACACTTTACCTCTCAAGAAAAACGGTGCACCAGGCGTAAAATGAATTTCTTCTACAGAGGCTGGCTCATTAAACAATCTACTTTCTGTTGCAAATTGAGTTTCGTTCCATTCACTATCAAATAAATTTTCAACAATTAAACCAAATGTCCAGTTGTTGTGGGTGTAGTTTACGTTGAAATCAGTAATAAAATAACCTTCAGCAACTATAGAATTATCTTCATTTGCAGGTCTATCATTTACAAAACGATAACTTAAACCTCCAGAAAATCCAGATAAATCTCTAAAATTTAATCCACCTGCTGATGTAAAATCTGGAGCTAATGGAATATAGTTTTCTCCATCAGGATCTTCTGTGCTTCTGGCGTGTGCATAGTTTACATCAGTATTAAAAAATAACCAATCTGCTATTTGATATCTTAAACCAAAGTCTATACCATAACGTGCTGTTTTTCCGCTAGGCTCTACAATGCCTGCATCTCCAACATATACAAACTCTTGTTGTAAAAACAAACTCCATAAAGCAGCATTAATTACTAATCTATCGGTTGGCTTCATTACCGTACCGATATCTGTTCCAAATGCCGTAGGCAATATTTCTTTACCATTATTAGCAGTCACAACCCTACTATCGTTTGAATGATATCCTAACCCTGTTTTTAAAAACAACTGTGTTTTTGGAGACGCCGCATAAATAACATTTAGTTTTGGACTTAACAATGTTTTATTTTCACTCTTACTATCATATGTTGTTGATAATAAATCTTCATAATCAAACGAAAAATAATCTAATCTTAAACCTGGATTTAATGTCCAATTATTCGATTTATAAGTTAAATCGGCAAATGAGAATGCGTTGAGTTCATCTACGTTTCCAAAAGCCAAACGCTCTAACAACTCTTTTCTGTTTTTAGTTCTAGACAATTGTACATCATTTACATCATCATAACGAAAACCTATACCTACTCGATATTTTAATTGTTCATCGTGATTATCTAAATGAAAAGATTCTTCATAGACACTTTTAGCTCCAATGATAGTTCTGTCTTCATATTGACGAATTTGATCTGCATTTACAGGATCTTCCAAAAAGAAAGTAAAGTTTGAAAACAATTCAAAATCATAATTTGTAATATATGCTGATGATTTTAAACTTGAATGTTCGTCCATATGCTTAACATGGTTCATCCAAATATTTGTTCTACTTGTATTACCACCTTCAGTATCATCTATTGCTCCAAATCGACCAATTTGTCCACTTTCAACAGCTCTAACAGGAATTTGGCCTGAAGCATCCCATTTACTTTGAAAGTGAGAAAGTGATAAATTAAATTCTTGATCTTTAAAATTATTATAGTTGTAACGTCCCATAATATTTAAACGATTAAAATTTTGAGGCGAATTAAACACACCATCTGTAAGGTTCATTTCACTAGCCACGTAGGCATTACTATTTTCCCCATCCCAAATTTTAAGCATACTCATAGCACGAACAGTATTAAATTGTCCAGCTTCAACAGAGATTAAATTTTTATCAATAGTTTTTTTTGTTTGAATATCCACATAACCTGCAGTATTAAAGTTACCCTTATCTGCGTAATAGGAACCTTTACCAAAATCAAGATTTTCAATGGTTTCTGGAATAATAAAGTGCATATCAGCATAACCTTGCCCGTGGGCATGAGATACCATATTTACGGGCATACCATCAACATCTATGGCAATATCCGTTCCATGATCAATATCAAAACCTCTTAAAAATATTTGTTCAGCTTTACCACCTCCAGCGTGCTGACCGATGATTAATCCTGGTATTTTTCTTAAAATTTCTTGTGAAGTTTTTACAGGACTTGTCTTTAAATCAACATTTAAAAATGTACTTAAAACATTTACTTTTGAGACAATTAATACTTGATCTAAAGATGCAGAAGATATATCCATTATGATGTTTACCGTACTGTCTAAATGAGATTCATTGATGGTAAGTTCATAATTTTTAAACCCTAATTGATAAAAATAGATAACATCATTTACTGAGATATCATCAAGTTCAAAATAACCAGATACATTGGTATAGGTATAAGCACCAGTTGTTTTATTATAAACCCCTACACCTTGCAAAGGTTTTTCATTTTCTTCTGAAATTACTGTACCGCTTAGTTCGTGAGCATTGGCAATACCAAAACCACATACAAACATGAGTACTATTATTATTTTTTTTAACATAACAATTGTATTAAACCAATGGAAAATATAACTATATAGCTCCATTAGTGTTGATAAATAAAATTTATGAATTGATTAATAAGAATTTGTTACTTAATTAAGTAACAAACAATAGTTAACTTAGTTGAGGAGGCTGAAGAACACCATTACTATAACCAGATAGCACTTTTTTCCTTTTGAAAAAAAACTGATTCTGAATTGTTTCTGATGGAAAAGATTTCTCATTTTTATAAATCTCTTTTCTAGTTATATGTTTATCTATTTTTGAGCTTATTAAGTTAGAATTCTCAGAATCCGTTTCATTATCTAAAACTTTTAAAACACTATTTAAAAAATTTAAAAGCTTATGATTATGAACTTCTTCTGATGTGGTCAATATATGAGATTCATGTACCTTATGATTTAAATGTGTTGTTGAAGAATGTGCCATCACATTATCCGGCATTTCTAATTGATGCGTTAATACATGTAACAATTTATTTATTTCATTATGCGATGGACCAAAGACATAGCATATGCTCATAGCCATTATAGCTATTTTAAAAACAACTGGCTTCCAGCCTTTTTGAGCATTTTTATTCATTTAATAATTCGGTTATAACCTTTTCAATATTATTAGAATATGACGAAATATTAGGATAATTAAACACATCGGTAATTGAGACATCCAATTCTAACTCTCCTTTTAATCTGGACGTAATTGAAATGGCATTTAATGAATTACCTCCTATTCGTATAAAATTCTCATGCACCCCTATTTGTTCTATTCCTAAAACTTCTTTCCACGCGTTATGTACAATTTCCTCTATTTCATTTCTTGGCTCAATTTTAATTTCAGTATCGGGAGTTTTCACTTTTATGTTGTGCTCTGGTAATTTTTTTCTATTTACTTTTCCACTAGACATCAATTCAAAACAATCTATGTGCACATAAAACTGAGGTACCATGTATAGTGGTAGTAGCATCTCTAAGGTTTTAACAATCTCTAATTCATTTACTATCTCACCAGTATAATAAGCCACCAAACTATCGTTTTCATCAACTTTTACAATTGCTTGTGATATAGGTGCTAATTTCTCTATATTTTTTTCAATTTCACCAAGTTCAATTCTTAATCCTCTTAATTTTATTTGATTGTCTATTCTTCCATGATATTCAATAACACCATCATTTCTATATCTGGCGAGGTCTCCAGTTTTGTACATTTTTGCATTAGGAGTATTGGAGAATATGTCTTTTACAAATCGTTCGTTGGTAAGGGTTTCTCTATTTAAATAGCCTTTTGAAACTTGCGCGCCAGCAATATAAAGCTCACCTGTAAGGCCAATGGGTAATTGGTTTAATTTTTTATCCAAAATATAAAGTTGCGTATTTGCTACAGGTTTGCCAATAGGAATTCCATTAGATAAATCTTCTTTTTTGCAATACCAACTTGTCACATCTACAGAAGCTTCTGTGGGCCCATATAAATTATGAACTTCTACTTTTAATTTTTCATAAACTTTCTCAACTATTGGGACTGATAATGCTTCTCCACTACAAAATATTCTATTAAGACTATGGCAATTTTCAACACCTTCTGTTTCAATAAAAACATTCAACATAGATGGCACAAAATGAATATTAGTAACATTGTGATTTTTTATTGTATCAATAAGTCCATCTGGATTCATATGCCCATTTGGTACTTCAACAACAAGTTTTGCACCTTCTTGAAGTGGCCAAAATAATTCCCAAACTGAAACATCAAAAGTAATTGGTGTTTTTTGAATGAAAGTGTCAAAAGTTGAAATTAAATAATCATTATTCATCCAATTAAGACGATTACAAATTCCTTCATGATGACATTTTACGCCTTTTGGATCTCCAGTACTACCTGATGTATATATGACATATGCTAAATCATCAGGTTGAATTTCTATTGAATTTAATGTAATATTTAACGATAAAACTTGTTGTTCAATAGTTTCAACGTTGAAACAATCAATAGTATCTAAAAAACTACCTTCGAGGTTATTATGATTATAAAATAGAATTTTACTATTAGCATCTTTTAAAATAAACTTTAAGCGTTCTGTAGGTATATCTGTAGCTACCGGCAAATATGCTCCGCCTGCTTTTATAATACCATATATATAAACCATCATGTCTAATGATCTATCCAGACTTACAGTTATAATATCATTTTTTTTAATTCCTTTTTGAATTAGAAAACGAGCTACTTGATTTGATTTTTCATCTAACTCTTTATAAGTTAATGAAGTTTCCTTAAATAAGAGGGCTACTTGATTTGGTGTTTTTTGTACTTGCTTTTTCAAATTTAGAAAGCAATGTTTCTTCATTTGAGTAATTTACTGAAGTATTATTCCATGTTTTTATTTTTGAAACTTCAGCTTCTGTAATTAGGTTTATTATATCAATTTCTTGAGCTTGATTTTCAATAAAAGCATCTAATAATTTTAAAAAGTGTTGAGGTATTTCTTGCTGTTTTTCTTCATTAAATACTTTGGTGTTTAAATCAAAATACAGCTGAATTTCTCCTGAATTATCAAAATCATGAACATGAAAACGAATGTGATGTCTGGGATCCATATGCCCAGGATGTTCCCAACTTGTGATTACTTTAGCTCCATTAAAATCTGAATTCACAGTATTTATATAATTAAAAAACACATTAAAAGTCCTGCTTAACTCGGGAGTTGATGCACCTATTTGTGCATTTTTCAAAAAGCTGTTACTCTCAATTTGAACCTTTTTTAATAAAGACATAAAGGTTTCCCCCTCACTTATTTCAATAAATAAAGGAAAGGTTTCAACAAAAAAACCAATTGTTTCTCTAAATTTTTTTGTTAATCTATTGTGGGTTGGAGAGCCAATAACTAATTGTTCTTGACCAGAAATCCTATATAAATAAGCAAACAATGTTGTTAGAAATATGTTATACAATGTTAAATCTAGGCTCCACCCTCTTACACCTTTAACATTTGCTAAATCTCGTATATTTTTAGAACGGATTTCACCAAGCTTTATATGTAATCTTTTTGACTCGGTATCCAGTAGTGCGCCCTTTTTATTATATAGTGAAGGTACAGACGGAAATGATTTTTGTTTTTCATTCCAGAATTTTAAAGCTTCTTTGCTTTTTCCACTTTCATTAATAGCTTCTCCATGAACTAAAAACTCTTTATACGAATGAAATGATTCAACTTCACCCAATTGATCTAATAATGCCTTTGTATATAATTGGGACATTTTTGAGAAAACAACAGTAGTACTCCAACCATCAGTTATAAAGTGATGTTGATTAATGTACCAAATAAAACTCTGCTCTGATAATTTTATAAGAACGCAATCAAACAGACATTTTTCTAAATCAAAATGACGACGAACTCTTTCTCTTTTCCAAGTTTGATAAAATCCTTCCGAGTCTTCTTTATCTGAAAAATCTAAAAACTCTAACTCAAAATCAATACTTGTTAAATAAACTTGTACTGGTTCTCCATTTTTTACTTTAAAAACAGATCTAAATACATCGCTTTTTTCAACTAATTTTTTAAATGCTAACCTGAAATGCGGTATGGAAATTGCATCTTCAATCTTATACGTCATCACCATATTATACATAGGTGATTCAGGATTTAATTCCTGACCAATCCATAATAATTTCTGGTTTTGAGTTAATGATGTTTGCTTATTTTCCATATTAATATATCCTTTGTATAATTATAATTTACCTGAAATATAAGCACATACGGAATTTATGTCCATGAAGTTTTCTATTACCATATCTTCGGGTTCTACTTTAACCTTAAACTCTTTCTCAACAAAAGCTATAAGCTGTACCATACCCAACGAATCTAATATTCCACTACCTAATAAATCGGTATCAGCATCTAGATCTTCGTCAATTTCATCATCTAAAAATTGATTGTTGAGGTATTCTAATAATATTTTTTCCATATTAAATTTTCTTTATTTTTTAGCAATCATTTTTCTATCTATTTTTCCCGAACTTGTTTTGGGTAGGTTATCAAAAATTTCAATTTTATCGGGAATAGCATATGCTGGCAAATATGTTTTACAATGCAGTTTTAATTCTTTAATAGACGTATCTGTATTTGATAATAACAATATTGCTGCATAAATTTCGCGATCACCATCAACATTATTAATTATTACTGCTGCTTCATTTACATTCGAATGGTTAATAAAAACAGATTCAATTTCATCAAGTTCAATTCTATATCCTCTTAATTTTACTTGTCTGTCATCCCTTCCGGAGAAAAACAACACACCATTTTCATTTTTAAAAACAACATCTCCTGTTCTATAGTAAATTAGTACTTCACCAGAATCTAAACGTTCTTTATAAAATGAATTTCTGGTTAATTCTGGATTATTCCAATACCCTTTCATCATAGTTCCAGACCTAATTACCAATTTTCCTTTTTCTCCATTTTTAACAGGGGTATCATTATTGCTTAAAATCTTAAAATCCGTATTTCTCCATACTTGTCCTATTGGTAATTGCTGAGTTTCTTCAGATAAATTATCAAAATTATAATATGTACATTGGTTTACTTCAGCTGGCCCATATACATTTGAGAAGTTAGCATTTGGCCATTTATTAATTAACTCCCTTAAATATTTTAAACCGAAAATCTCACCGCCAAATAAAATCCACCGTAGAGATGTCATATCCAAATCATCTAAAATTCCTGTTTGTAACATTTGTGTTAATGCTAAAGGTACAGAGTACCAAATGGTTAATTTTTCCTTAGCTACTAATTGAGATAAACTAATTGGTAATTTGGTATGCGCATCTGTAATAATTACCGTTGATGCTCCAGCTAAAGGTGCACTAAAATATCCAAAAGTTGATATATCAAAATGAATTGGCGCATGATTACCTACTCTATCATTGACAGTAACCTTATATAATTCTGAAGATAGTTTAGCATAATTTAACCCACTATTATGGGTATGCATAATTCCTTTTGGAGTTCCGGTTGAACCTGATGTAAACATTATATACGCTAAATCATGTTCTATAATTTTCACAGGGTTATAAGTACTTAAATCAATACTATATATATCCTCCCATGATGTAGTTTTCAATGAAATATCTTGTGATAAACCAATAACACCTTTTAATGAAGAACTAAAATCTATTAATGATTTCAGTTTACTTTTTAACTTAGATGACGACACTAAAAACTCAATATCACAATTATTAATTAGAGATTGAGTTCTTGAATGGGGTGCTGTAAAATCAAGTGGTACATAAGCAGCTCCCGATTTTAAAATGCCATAAATAGCAATTACTGTTTCTAAACATCTATTTAAATAAATACCTACTTTATCTCCTTTCTTAACTCCAGAATCTGACAAATGCTTTGCAAGTTGATTGGTTTTCACATCCAATTCTGAATACTTAATAGAAACATCACCACACTTAAAAGCTTCCCTATCTGGATGCTTTTTCGCAGAATTTTCTATGATATCTGTTAGCGTGAATAATTCCATTAGTTTTCTAAAGACCTAAAATTTGAGAAATAATATTTCGCTGTATATCAGAAGTACCAGCGTATATAACACCGCCAACCGAATCTCTTAAATTACGTTCTACTTCAAATTCTGTAAGATACCCTGACCCACCATGGCACCTAATAGCATCTAAACTAGATTCTATAAAACTTTCGCTTAAATGCAATTTTAAAAGTGCAGCTTCCATCATAGCTGATTTTCCTTGACTTTTTAACCATGCTACTTTATACAATAATAACCTTGAGGTTTCAATACGTAATTTCATATTTGCAATACGATTAGAAACCGACTGAAATCCGCCTATAGACTTTCCAAATTGCTTTCTGTTTTTAACAAACTTTATTGTAGATTCTAATTGGTATTCCATAGCACCTAACTGACTTGCCAAAATATTGCATCTATCGTACTCAAGAGAACTTATAGTTATACTCCATCCAGCTCCCTCTTTTCCTAACCTATTTTCTTCTGGCACAAAACAATCTTTAAACTCTATATCTCCAATGGGTACAGTTCGTAAACCCATTTTAGCTTTATTCACACTTAACGTTAAACCTTTAGATTTTGTTTCTACAATAAAACCACTAACTCCCCATTTACCTAATTTAGGATTTGTTTTTGCAAAAACTAATGCAATATCTGATATTGGTGCGAGAGTAATTAACCGTTTACTACCATTTAAAATATAGCCGCCATCTACTTTCTCAGCAGTAGTTTCCATATTAAAAACATCTGACCCAGCGTTAGCTTCGGTTAAAGCATGACTACCAATCCATTCGCCTGAAGATAAAGGCTTTAAATATTTTTCTTTTTGAAATTCTGATCCAAATTGTGCAATTGGTAATTGTACAGTCCACATTTGCGCATTTAAGCTAAACGGCAAACCATTATCTCTACAGCCATATCCCAAACCTTCCATTGCCAAAGTCGCAGATAATATATCTACTTCTTTATCTCTTCCTCCGTATTTAAGTGGACTAGCAAGTCCTTGAATACCAAAATCAGCACATTTTTGCCAATCCTCACGAGAAAAAACTAAATCTTTGTCCCGTTCACTTATAGAATTATTTAAATTCTTTTCAGCAAAGTCTATTACTTTTTCCTTATAGTTAATCTGCTCTTTTGTCCAAGATAAATCCAAAATATAACGTGTTATTAAATTAGTAATTATGAAGAAGTTCTAAAACCAAAAAATCAAAAATGCTATTCTGTAAAGACTTTTGCATTTACAAAATGGTAAGGGTTTTTTACATCTGTACTTATATTTTCAAGACATACATCTGTACCTATTTTAAATTCTTTTGCCAAATCAAGAAATAAGTCCATTACTACTTGATCCTCTAAAGCTAAGCCAGTAGAATCAAAAACAGATAGTTTATCTCTCAAGTACTTGAACTTATCGTAATTTTGAATTACTTCTACTAAATCTGATCCTATTTCATCATTGTTAAGTTGCTGGCACTCACCCTCTATTTTAGCCTGTTTAGTAAAATCTGGGCAAACAAAACTTTCTCTTAAAAGCTTTATTGGTAATTCTATTTTACCAGGAAAATCTGATCCTATAGCATTGATATGTAAATATGATTTAGTTTCGTAGTCTTCAAAAAGGGGACCTTCTCCAACATCTATAGATGTTGCTGTACAAACAATATCACTTTCCTTTAGAATATCAGCAATATTTGAATGACTAATTTGAATTTCTAAATCTAATATATCACTCCGAGTTTTAAAAGAAGCTACTGACTCTGAATCGGTATCGTATATTAAAACTTTTTTTATCGTAAATAGTCTCGAAAGAGCATGTAACTGAGTAATAGATTGAGCTCCACAACCAATCAAACCAAGAACCGAGCTCTCTGGATGAGCCAAATATTTTGAGGCTACAGCTGATGCTGCTCCTGTTCTTAAGGCTGTTAATAATACCCCATCTACTAATCCTTTTAAATGTCCTGTTTTTGTATCATAAGATGAAATAGTTGATAGAATAGTAGGTAAATTAAACTTATCTGGATTTTTTGGATGATATCCAACTACCTTTATAACAACTTCATCATCAGTTTTGTAAACAGGCATCCATTCTACTAATCCTGGAGTTTCAGATGTATAATTAAATCCCGAACGAATGGGGATAATAGTCTCTTCTTCATTAAAATTTTCAAATTCTTTTATAATTCTAAATGTCAAATCATCCATTAGACGATTCAACCCATATTTATTCATAATAGAATTAACATCACTAGCAGATAGCAATAGGGTAGTAATCTTATTCATAACTTTTACAATTTAAACACCTAATCTGAAAATATTAGTTTAAATGTTTTTTTGTTGAAATTATAGATTTTATATTAATTAATTGGATGTATAGCACTAAGTTTCGATAAGTGGATTGTTTTTCAAGATATTAAACATTGGCTCAAATGAATAAGAGCAGTTAATCGATTATATGTGTTTTTTAATTTTATGTTTATTTTTTTCCTTTCTTGTATAAAAAAGTTGTTCACTAAAATCAATCAACATGTCTAAATTTATGTTTAGAAGGAAACTTCAATGTCTAATTGTACTTTTTCTTTTCCTTCCACTAATTGTATTAAGTCACATTCCTAACCAAAGTTATGTTTTTCTGAGAATCTACGAAACCGAAGGTATCCAAGGAAGGTTTGAGATAAACACAAGAGAAATCAATAAGATATTTGGTACCGATTTTAAAAATGGAGCAACTTTTGATGAAGTTCAACCCTACATTGAAGATATAGAAGCTTATATTCTTAAAAATAGTGCTTTTAGTTCAAACCTGGGTGAGCATAAAATTGTTTTTGAGGATGCCAGTATATTTGCTTTTAGTTTGGGAGATTTTGTTCAATTGCACTTCAGGTTAGAAAACACAATAAACTTACCAAAAAACCTCAAAGTTAAATATAGTGCTGTTTTCGAAAAAGATGAAACTCACAGAGGGTATTTAATTACAGAGTATAACTGGAGGGCTGGTGTAATTAATGAAGAACGAAATATTACTTTGGATTTTTCTCCCAATAAGACTATTGATACCATGGATTTGACTAAATATTCTATTTGGAATGGTTTTTTTGCTATGGTAAAACAAGGCGTATGGCATATTTGGATTGGATTAGACCATATACTTTTTCTATTGGCACTTATCCTACCTGCTGTTGTAAGACGAAAAAATAATAGCATTTTTGGATGGGAACCTGTTATGACTTTTAAAGTTGCATTTCTTTACATTATCAAAGTAATTACGTTTTTTACAATTGCACATACCATTACATTAACTCTCGCATCTTTAGAAATAGTAATGCTACCATCTCAATTTGTAGAATCTATTATTGCTTTTTCCATTGGTCTAGCGGCCTACCATAATATTAGACCTATATTTAAAATGAAGGATTGGATTATAGCTTTTATTTTTGGCTTGTTTCATGGGTTTGGTTTTGCAAGTGTACTAAGCGATTTAGGTTTAACTGGAGAGTTTTTAACGTTATCCCTTTTAGGATTTAATGTTGGCGTTGAAATTGGTCAATTGGCCATTATTGCAGCTATATTTCCATTGTTATACTTAATTAGGAAGTATAATTTCTATCCAAAGTTTTTAGTTTACATGTCTGTGATACTAATTATAATATCAATGTATTGGTTTATTGAAAGAGTATTTGATATAAATTTAGTTTTAGACGATTATTTAGTTCAATTTGCTTATGAACTCGCTAAGTCTTTAGGCTTAAAATAATTTCCTAACTCAAAATGCATTAATTGCTTTCTGAAAAATTATGGCAGAAAAAGACAAAAACAATAACTCGCTACTTGCAAGATGGAAAAACAAGGAAAAACCCTCTCTTGTCCAATCCGAAATAAATAAAGCTCCATCTGGCGTTGAAATTCCATTATCATTTGGGCAACAAAGGTTATTGTTTTTGCAACAAATGCATCCCGAAAATGCATTCTATAATTACTCAGAAGCTTATGTGATTGAGGGTGATTTAGATAACAAAATCTTAATTAAATGTTTACAAAAAATATATCAAGATCATGATATTTTAAGAACTACATATCAAATTGAAAATGATAAAATATTTCAAGTTTTAAATCATGATTTAAAACTTGAAGTTTCTTATCATGATTTTTCAAACCTATCTGATGATATTTCTAAATCTAAATCAGAAAAGATAATTGAAAGCAATACAAAACAAACTTTCGATTTGACTAAAGGCCCTCTAATAAGCATTGCTCTAATTAAAACAAATCAAACTAAGCATATTCTTCAAATTACCATGCATCATATTATTACTGATGAATGGTCATTGAAAATTTTTAGAGAACAATTATCAAAGCATTACCAAACGCTTATTTTAAATAATGATTTACCAAAAAAAACTACTTCAATTCAATATGCGGATTATGCCTATTGGCAACAAAATAAAGGCTTTAATAAGGACCATTTAAAATACTGGAAAGAAAAGCTATCCGGAGATCTACAGCCACTAAATTTACCAACGGATTTCTCAAGACCCAATAAAACTCAATTTAAAGGAGCTATTTCTCTTAGTGATGAATACAGTAAAGAACTCTCACAAAAACTATTAAAACTTGCTCATACTTTAAACACAACACCTTATGTGTTAATGCTTTCAGCATACTATGTTTTTTTACATAAATGTAGTGGACAGGAAGATATCTCAGTTGGTTCACCAATAACAAGTAGAGACCATAAGTCTTTAGAGAACTTAATGGGGTTTTTCTTAAATACAATCGTTTTAAGAACACAAATAGATCAAAATATACCATTCAAAGATTTAGTTTCAAAAGTTCGAAAAAACACATTAGATGCTTTCACCAACAAAAATGTCCCTTTTGCAGCTTTAACTAAAGAGTTACAGGTAGAGAGAACTATGGCTGGAAACCCATTTTTTCGAGTAATGTTTGTATACAATGAAAAATTAAAAATCCCTGCACTTTCTAAAGATTTACATTTAAGTCATAAACTGCTAGATCCTAAAATTTCAAAGTTTGATCTTACTATATTTATATCTGAAAACAATGAAAAACTAAGTACCACTTTTGAATATTCAACTGAGCTATTTAACGCTGCAACAATACAAAGGTTTCAAGATAATTTTAGATTAATTTTAGAGGGTATTACCACAAACCCAGACGTGAATATTCATGAAGTACAAATGCTTACTACTGGTGAAAAGCAATTATTACTAAATCAGACACCAGAAAAGCCTAGTAATTTTTCAAACTACAAGGGTATTCATGAAGTTATTGAAAATAGAAGTAAACTAAACCCCAATACAAATGCTGTCTCATTTAGAGATGTAACACTTACTTATAAACAATTAAATGAAAAAGCCAACATAGTTGCCTCTCATTTATTAACCAAAATTAAAACACCAAATGAAATAGTTGGCTTGTGTTTAGACAGGTCTGTTGATATGGTAGTTGGCATGCTTGCCATTTTAAAAGCTGGTTGTGCATACTTACCCATAGATTTGGAATATCCAAAGGACAGAATAGCTTTTATGCTTAAAGACTCCAAGGTATCAAATATAATTACGCACCAAAACGCATCACATTTATTTGATAAAACAACTACAAATAGTTTATTTATTGAAGTATTACAGTTGTCAAACACTTCTTTAAATATAGAATTACCCTCGTGTAAGATATCAAATATAGCATATGTAATTTATACATCAGGAAGTACAGGAAAACCTAAAGGGGTGCCAATTACGCATAAAAACATTTTACAATCCACAAGTGGTAGATTAGATTTTTACGATAGTAATCCGTCTGTATTTTTACTCATGTCGTCCATGTCTTTTGACAGTTCAAAAGCTGGTATTTTTTGGACTCTCTGTACAGGAGGTAATTTAGTAATTGCCGAGAAACGCATGGAACAAGACATTGAAAAAATAGCTAAAATCATTGATGAAAAAGCTATAAGTCACACCTTAATGTTACCGTCTCTATACAAATTGATATTAGAATATATAGATACAAAAAAACTCCAAAGTCTTAATACTGTTATAGTTGCTGGAGAATCCTGCCCTCCTTCGCTTTGCGCAGTTCATTTTAAAACATTAAGTAAGGTTAATCTATACAATGAATATGGACCTACCGAGGCTAGCGTATGGTGTATTGCCCATAAAATTGAAAATAAAGATAAAAATCTTTCATCAATCCCAATAGGAAAAGCCGTAGCCAATGCAAAGATTTATTTATTAGATACTAAGCTAAACTTAGTTCCCATCGGTGCTGTTGGAGAAATTTTTATTGGTGGTTCTGGGCTTACTAATGGCTATATAAATAGAACAGATTTAAATACTAAAGCATTTATAAAAAACCCTTTTAACTCCTCTGAAAAACTATATAAAACTGGAGATCTAGGGAAATTCAATAGTATTGGTGATATTATTTTTTTAGGAAGAGCAGATGAGCAAATTAAGATAAGAGGTTATAGAGTAGAATTAAGTGAAATTGAAAATGTTATTTATAAGGCTCGCTCAATAAAACAGGCAATCGTTTTAGTAAAAGAGGATATAGGAAAACCAAAACAATTAACAGCTTATATCAAAGTTGATAATTCATTTAATGAGGAACAACTAAAACTCTATCTTAAAAATGAACTACCCAATTACATGATTCCAAGTAATTTTATTGTAATTGATAATGTACCTATGTTACCTAATGGTAAAATTGATAAGGTATCTCTTTCCAAACTTAAAGATATATCTGCACCTAAGAGTATTCAAACAATAGAACGACCGAAAAACGAAATTGAAAACAGACTACTAATTATTTGGCAGAATATTTTAAAAATAGAATCGATAAGTGTTTTAGATAACTTTTTTGAAATTGGAGGAGATTCTATTTTAAGCATTCAAATTATTGCCAAGGCTAGAAAAGAGGGTATTATTATTTCACCCAATCAGTTATTTGAACATCAAACTATTTCTGAATTGGCAATGTTTGTTTCTGTAAAAGATGAAAATAGTAACAATTCCACTATGGTAATTGGAGAGATTCCCTTAACTGCTATTCAAAATTGGTTTTTCAACACACATAAATTAGCTCCAGAATATTGGAATCAAGGCTTTAGAATCAGCGATTTACCGAGTACATTCAATAAAAAAACACTAGAAGAGGTCACTAAAACCTTAATTGAACTCCATGATGCTTTGCGTTCAAGCTTTCACATGGAAAATGATAACTGGAAAGGTAAAATATTGAGCCCAGAACTTATTAATGCATTCGAGGTGGTTAATGTTTCGGAAGAATTAATTCCAGATTATGAGGCAAAAATTCAAGAAAGCTTAAAGCTTATTCAAGAAAAAACCAAGCTTGAAGAAGGCTCTCTCTTTAAATGTATCTATTTTGATACTGGTGATCTTTCGGAAAATACTATTGTGCTTCTTGCTCATCATTTAGTAGTAGACTTTGTATCATGGCAAATAATTATAGAGGGTTACACCAATGCCATATTTAAATCTGAAGTATTAAAACTAAATTCAAAAACAACTTCTATCCATACTTGGGCAAATCATATAACAGAACTAACTAAATCCCAGAAAGTTTTAGTTGAGTTAAATTTTTGGGAAGCTCAAGTTTCAGATCATACTTTTTTATCAAAAGAACATAAAAACAAATATCCAATTCATTGGAAAGATGTTAAAACGATTAATCATGTTGTTGATGAAGAAGTTACGCAAAACCTTATTGAAAAAGCCAATAACGCTTACAGTACAAAAACTGATGAAATATTAATAACTGCTTTAGTTGATACCTTAGGAAATTTTACAAAAAAAACAAATATTGCATTTGCATTAGAAAAACATGGCCGAGAAGTAAACAATACTGCACTTAATTTGTCCAATACTGTAGGTTGGTTTACGTCCTTTTTTCCAAAAAGATTTAATATCAATATCAACTCAAGCATTTCATCTAAAATAATTGCTATTAAAGAAGAAATGCGAAGCATACCAAATGGAGGTATCGGTTATGGTATTTTACGTTATTTAACGCCTCATTTAGACAATAAAAAATTTCCAGAAGTTGTTTTTAATTTTTTAGGAAAACAAAATACGGGGAGTCATTCTATTGAGTTTATTTCAAGTAAGACAAGACATCCTCTAAGCGAAAGAAATTATGCTCTGGAAATTAATGCATTAGTAAAAAATAATGTTTTAGAAATTACTTGGAATTACGGAAAAGGTTTTTTTAGTGAGGATATCATTTTATCTTTAATAAATAATTTCGATACCATTTTAAAAAGCATTGTCAATCATTGTTTAGAAGCTAAAACCACGTACACACCTTCTGATTTTACCGAAGTAGATATTAAACAGAAAGAACTTGATGATTTAATTAATAATAAAAAAACCATAAAAGGTGTAGAAGGCATTTACCCTTTGAATATTACCCAACAAGGCATCCTTTTGCATAATCTTACATCAAAACACGATCATGGATTTATAAATATTCAAAGTACTATTGATGGAGATTTAGATATCGAATTTTTAAAAAGAGCTTGGGACATAGTTGCTCAACGACATTCTGTTTTAAGAACTACAGTTCATTGGAAGAAACTTCAAACACCAATTCTATTAGTACAACCAAACATAGAATTAGAATTAACGCTTCTAGATTGGACAAGTTTATCTACATCTGAGCAAAAAACTGAACTAAATAACTTTAAAGCATCTAACAGGAAAAAAGGAGTGAATTTTCAAATGAGTCCTCTATCCAATGTTCATTTAATAAAAATAAAAAACAATAGATATTATTTTATCTGGAGTTGTCATCATTTGCTATTAGATGGCTGGTCATCAAGCATAATTTTAAAAGACCTATTCTCTATTTATGAAACAATATTAAACAATTCTGTTCCAGAACTTCCTGCTATACCAAACCACAAATCTTATTTAAACTTTATAAAAAACACAGATATGGATGCGGCTAAGTCTTTTTGGAAAGCCACGTTCAAAAATTTTGAAACTCCGTTTTTATTCAATCAAAAACAACTTAGGATAGAAACTTTGAAAACATTTGTTGTAAAACTCTCAAAAGAAACATCTTCAATAGCAAATAGTTTAGCGAAAACCTATCATATTACTCCTAATACTCTATTTCAAGGTATATGGATAATGATAATTTCAAAGTATTCTGGAAAGAATGATATTACATTTGGTAATACTGTTTCTGGACGTTCTGGAAATTTTCCTAACATTAATTTAATAGCAGGAATGTTTGCCAATGTTTTACCAGTTAGAACATTAACAAATAAGAATTTAAAACTAAAAGATTGGTTATTATCATTACAAAAAAATCAAATAGAGTCAAGAAAATATGAGCATTTTTCAATCGGTGAAATTACTGAATGGCTAGATCTTAAAAACACAAATTTATTAGACAACCTGTTTATTTTTGAAAATTTCCCATGGGATGATATTCAAATTGGAGATATTAAAATTCATAGTTCTCAAGGAGGTATTACTACTACATATCCTTTAACCATTATAATAAAAACAGGTGAAGAAATTGAAATTTATTTAAAGAGTGATGCAAAACTTTTTTCATTAGAAACAAACAATTGGATATTAAAACGATTTGAAGAAATTATAGTATTTCTAAAAGCTAACCTTGATACTGACTTAAATTCAGTCTTGGCAAATACTAGTTCACCTCCAGAGCCAATTAATACTAATGACAACTCATCAATAGTTCAAGAAAAAGTTGAGAGAGTCAAGATTGTTCCTCCTAAAAATAAAACAGAATTAGAACTCTTAAAGATTTGGGAAATACTTTTGGATAAAAAAAACATTAGTACAGAAGATGATTTTTTCGAAATGGGAGGAAAATCATTATTGGCAATAAAAATGTTCTCGCTAATTGAAAAAAAACTAAAGCTAAAAATACCACCTATTATTCTTTTGGAACACCCAACAATAGGGTTATTGAGTGAGTATATATTAGAAAAGAATAATAGTCAAGTCTGGAAATATGTAGTTCCAATAAAGTCGTCTGGCAACAAAACCCCACTGTTTTGTATTCATGGTGGTGGTGGTTTTGTGTTTTTCTTTAACCCTATTGCTAACGGTTTAGACAAAGATAGGCCTGTTTATGCTATTCAACCATCAGGAATAAGCAGCAATGAAAAAACTCACGATAGTATTGAAGAAATGGCAAGAGATTATGCCAAAGAAATTAAAGATATACAACCCAATGGCCCCTATAATTTACTAGTATATTGTTTCAGCCCTGCTGTTGGCATAGAAATATCAGAAATTTTTAAGGATTATGGAGATACAACAAACTTAATTGTTATTGATAGTATTATAAAACAAGAAGATTTTACTGATCCAACGCGTATAAAAATGCGCATATCTGGTTTTTTAAGTCGCTTAAAAAACAATCCATTAAACGCCATAAGATTAATGGCATACAATAATTATGAGCGATTTTTAGAACGAACTATGATAAAATTGTTTGCTACATCTCACAAAAAGAATTTAGATAAAATAAAACGAAACTTAATACACATATACAAACAATACGGGTGGCACAAAAAACATACTGGAGACACAACACTTATTCTCACAGAAAAACCAGATAAGAATTTAAATCCAACTTATATAAAGGCTTGGAAAAGTATTACCACCAAAGATATTGATTTACTCTACACAGATGGACAACACCACCAACTTTTTGATGTACCTTATGCTGGTAAACTTGCAAAACAAATTGAAAAAGCTATAAAAGAAAATCACTAATATCAAATGGCTCATATTGCAATATGTACTTCAAAATTAAAGGGGCTTTTATATGCTACTTTCGAACTGGCTTCTAGATTAGAATCAGAAGGGCATTCTGTAACTTTCTTATGCCCAATTGATGTGAAAAATTTAATAGAAGAAGAAGGTTTTAAGTTTACTGAAGTGCCAGCTATTAAATTTTGGTATAAGCCTAACGCTATTAAAAGTAATTCTTGGAAAGAACGATTTAAAACTCATTTTTCGAGTAAAGAACTTGATTATGAAACCTTAAAAAATGAGTTACAGATACCTATATATGTAGATATACTTAAAAGATTAAAGCCAGATTTAGTTATATGTGATATGCAGCTTCATGAAATAGTTTTTTCAACTTTTGGTTTAAAAATACCGATAAAATTATTAAGCCCATGGTTTTGTATGCGAAGAGTTTCTGGGTTACCTTCTCTCAGATCTACTATTATTCCAGAGCAAAATAGTATTAAAAATAAATTTGAAGTTCAAAAATTTTGGTTTCAACAAAAGGTTAAAATTTATGCTAGATATATATCAGATATATTAACTTTTAGAAACTACAGAAGGTATGTTTTAAAAAGATATGCTAAGGAAGTAGGTTTCCCAAAAAAAACATTAATTCTAAGAAATTTCCCTTCGTATTTTATTTATAATTCACTTCCACTTCTTTCTCTAACTATGAGAGAAATGGAGTTCCCTCATAAATCTCCAAATAACATTAATTATTTAGGATTAATGGTTTATGAAAATAGAATTGACAAAGGTTATCCTGAAGTTGATAAAACACGTTTATCTAAAATATTAGAAGCAAAAACTAAAGATGGTAAAAAACTTATCTATTGCGGAATGGGATCAATGGAAAAAGGAAATGTTCCATTTTTAAAAAACTCTTTGAGGCTGTATATGACCAATCAGAATGGATTTTAATAGTGTCACTTGGTACGCTTCTGTCTGAAAATGATTTCCCTAATATCCCTAGTAATGTACATCTATTTAATTGGGTTTCTCAACCTACTTTATTAAAACAGATGGACTGCTGTATAAATCATGGTGGTATAAATACCATTAATGAGTGTATTATTAATGAAGTGCCTATGCTAATTTATTCATGGCATATGGCTGATCAAGATGGTAATGCTGCAAGAATGAAACATTTTGGCATTGCCGTTTCTCGAAATATGGAACAAGACAAACCTGAGGATATAAAAACAACTATTATTAATTTGCTTTTAGAGAGAAGTAGCTATTCACTAAAATTAAATAAATTTAAAAAAGTTCATCAAGAGTACCTAAAAAAAAATCTGTCAAAAATTCTAGAAATAAATTAATAGAATTTTTTATTAATTAAAATGAAATATTCTGACAACATATCTTATAAAATCTCTGAGAGCTCACTTCATATTTGGTTGATAAACTTCAAAGAATTGAGAGAGAAACTACCTTATTTAATTAAAACATTATCTGAAGATGAACTTACAAGAGTTTCTAAATTTCGTTTTAATAAGGATAAAAATCAATTTATTATTACTAGGGGCATTCTAAGATACTTATCTGGCAATTATTTAAAACTTAACCCAAAAGATATCAGTTTTAGATATGGTGAATTCGGGAAACCAATTTTTAATTTTGATACTGTATTGAAATTTAATGTATCACATGCAGGAGATTTAGCCATTATAGGCTTTGTCAATAATTATAATCTTGGAATAGATATAGAATACACCAAAAGAGATTTTAACGTCCTAGATATTGTAGATAATTACTTTTCAAAAAAAGAAATTAAAGCACTTCATTCGATACCTAAAACATCACAAACCGAGGCATTTTATAGAGGTTGGACACGTAAAGAAGCATTCATCAAAGCAAAAGCTAAGGGCTTATCTTTCCCATTAGATTCGTTTTCAATTTCAATAGATTCTGATGATAAAGCTGAAGTAACAGAAACACAATGGGATAAAAATGAAAAAAAATTATGGCAAATCATTCCGTTTGAAACAGTAACTGCTTATAAGGCTGCAGTAGCTATCAAAGGAAATACTAATTCCGTAAAATATTTTCAATTTAATAGTGAAATTATTTACTAACATCTTTTTAAGTCTGTTAACTCTTTTTAAACGCTCGTTTTCTATAATAAGCTAAAATAGAAACCACAATTACTAAAACCACCAAAACATAAATAAACGTTGGAATTGGTAACGGATCTCCTGCTGCATAACTGTGAAGTCCTGATAGGTAATAATTAACCCCAAAAGACGTCATAATGATAGAACCGAAAGCAAAAACACTAGCTGTGTTTAAAATATAATTGCTTTTTAAATTTGGAATTAATCTAAGATGAAGGACAATTACATAGACTATAACACTAATTAACGCCCAAGTTTCTTTTGGATCCCATGCCCAATAACGCCCCCAAGATTCGTTGGCCCAAATGCCTCCTAAAAAAGTACCTACTGCTAAAACAAATAAACCAATAGTCATTGATATTTCATTTATATAAGTCAATTCTTTTATTCTAATGTCTATTTCTTTCTGAGACTTTTTTGTTTTAAAAATCATTAG
The DNA here is from genome assembly GCF_055808955.1 of Jejuia sp. G7-7. NCBI lineage: Bacteria > Pseudomonadati > Bacteroidota > Flavobacteriia > Flavobacteriales > Flavobacteriaceae > Jejuia > Jejuia sp. G7-7. The sequence goes on along the minus strand of NZ_JBVVSZ010000001.1, from coordinate 70,032 downwards.
TAATAATGCCATAAACCCTAAAACAGCTGATAATGCTAATGGTGCATAACTACTAACAATTGTTGCTACATGTATTTTTAACCAAAATGATTTTAAAACTGGCATTAGGTTAGTAATTTCAGGACTTAACCAATCTAAATAGCTCACAAAAAGCAAAGCTCCAGAAAAAAGGGTAGCTAGAGGTAAACTAAAATCAGACTTTCTGAAAGTTAACAATCCGCAGAGCAGTAAAACCCAAGATACAAATACCAGCATTTCGTAACCATTACTCCAAGGTGCATGTTGTGCAACATACCAACGTAAAATGATATTTCCCGTAAACAAAAGAAAACTTACTAAAGTGATAATAACTAAAGTATTCCACAAAAGTTCAATACCTTTTTTCTTGGTAAAAATTTTAACAATCGCTAATACTAAAAGAATAGCTCCCAAAGTAAAGAATACTTGAAACAACCAAAAATTCAAGTTAAGTTGATTGTACCACAATTCTGCTTCAACGCGTTTACGACTAGGAATAATTTCTTTTCCTAAAACATCTTGAAACTTTTTAATGTATTCTAAATTTTCACTAGCAATAATCCAGTCTTTTTCGTTTACATTTTTAAAATAAGTTGGGATAATCTGTTTTGCAAATTGCCCATCTTCAACAGGGAAATCTTCAAAATGATGTGTTTGACTGTGCCATTTATTATTCTCGTCATTACTATTAGGAAACACTTTTAAATAATTTCCTGAGAACACATTGTATAAAATATTAAAACGCTCATCAACTTTTAAAACTTCCTTATCAAACTCGTTGCGTTCTGCAGGTTTCTTTTTATTTGCTTCTTCTACTACATCTCCAAGGATATACTTGCCTTTATCTCCGAGAAGTTCTGTAAAAGAGACTAATCCATCTTTACTAATGTTTAAACTACTTAATAGCTCGCCACCTTTCTTTTTATCTACTTTAATAAGTGGAATGTATTGCCAAATATTTGAAGCTGATTGCATTCCTAAAAACGTCTGATTAGCATTAAACTGAATAGTCTCCCCATTTTTAGTAAACTTGAAATAAGGTTTTCTTGAAAGCTTTCTTAAAAACTCTGAAGCCAAAGTATTCATAGGTTTAATACGCCCGTCTAAATCTTGAACCATTAAACGTCCAAATAATTCAGCATGCTGATTATCAACTTCAAGTTGTTTTACCATTTCTAAATTAATAATTGGTTTCTCAACCTGAGAATACCCTAGATTAGAAAAAGCTAATAGAAGGACCAGCAAACCAGCACTCTTTACCTTTAATTTCTTTAGCTTTTTATTAATTAATGTGAAACGAGAAGATTTTCCGAAGAGTGTAAAAAACATCCCTATCATCATTAAAAAATAACCTATATAAGTAACGTTAGTTCCTATTGCATCATGGTTTACAGCAAGAACAGTTCCTAATTCATCTGTATCATAACTAGCCTGAAAAAAACGATATCCCTTATAATCCAATACATTATTCATAAAAATACGATGTTGTGTTTCTACATCATTATCTATTACTTTTACTTCACTAGCATAAGCTGAAGGGCTTGTAGAACCGGGGTAACGCTCCAATTGAAAATCATCTAAATGAATTGAAAATGGTGTTGTAATTAGCTCTGCTCCATAAGACAGACTCATTTTTATTTGCTCAAATTCTACCTCATGTTGTGTTGGTAAGAAACCATCTCTATATAACAATGTAGTTTCTTTAGTTTGTTCTCCAACTTTTAAATTAACAACCAAAGCATCATCTTTTTGTTCGTCGTTATCCTTAGGTTTTTCAGAAGCACTAACCAACCCAATTTCACCCTTTGGATGATAAGATAATGGCACAAAAGAAGCATCTCCATCTCGATACAACGTTCGTAATTGTATGGTGTGTGTACTGTCTTTTTTTATAGTGCTTGCAGTTTCAGTAGCCATAACAAATGTGCTTAAATCTCTTGGAGATAGAATACTAAAAACACCATCTTTTTCAGTAATATTAATAACACCTTTGCCTTCAACATCAAAACCTACTTTATGTTTATGAGCTCCTATTGCCTCAACTTCTCCCTTTTCAAGAAAAACGGTTTCTCTTCCATTTCCTGCGGAAACCACCATTTGAATCATGGGCTTACCATTTTCAGCATCATCAATTATTTCTGGTATAGCATCAGCTATAAATTCATTATAAGAAATTGAAATTGGTGTGTCTTTAAAGTCCGTATCAATTCTAAAATCGTTATTGCTTATGGGCGAAAAACTGAGTCGCTTTTTAATGGTTTTAGTAGTTGAACCATCTGTTATATGCACATGTAAATAATTAGTATCTGATATAATTACATTTGAAGATGCACCCTCACGAACACGCATAATGCCCCCATAAGATACATAACGTGTTATACCTGCTCCCAACAAAATAATGAAGAATGCCAAATGAAACGTAAGTAATGCCCATTTTTCTATGCGCCAAAGTTTGTACTTAAAAATACTCATGACAAAACAGATACCCAACCCAAACATTACCAACTCAAACCACCAAGCATCGTAAATCATTTTCCAAGCTGTAGCAGTTCCATAATCGTTTTCTACAAAGGTTGCAATAGCCATTGAAATAGCGAAAGTAAATAAGCATACTACCGCTAGTTTAGGTGAAGCAAAAAAACGTGCAATTTTATTCATTTGAAATAGAAATATTATTAAATTAAAAGACACCTTAACAATGCATAAATAAGGTGTCCTTTATTATAAAAAAAGTTATATCAATTATTTAGCAGCAGAAGATACTGAATTAACTGGCATCTTATCTTCTCTGGCCTTAGCTTCTTCTAACCACTTTGGTAATAAATTCTTTTTGAACGCTTCTTTATCAGCATTCAATTTTTCCATATCTAAACCAATGTATTTTTGAGCCTTTTCTTTAGTAGAAATATCTGGCATATCAATAGGTTTGTTGTGTCCTAAATCTGCCAATAATCTTGCTAATTTCACTCTAGCTTCTTGCGCAATAACAAGACCACTACTTAAAACTCTTGCGGTTTCTACAGGTGAATGAAAAGAAGCTCCATGTGACGCTGCTCCATAATCCCAACGCCATTGTCCGTGACGAATATCTGTTAATATTGGTTTCATTTGCGCTTCAGTAGCTCCTAAATCCCAACATTTTTTGGCTTCTAAATGGGCTTTCACTAAAAGTCCTTCTAACTTCAATCTTGTCTCTGATGCTTTACGTTGTCTTTCATAAACATTAGCTATCAATTTATTTGAATCTTCCCTATGACATACTTGACAAGCATTTGATGTGTTATTTAAAGGTGATTGAATATGGTGATCGGTAAATTTTTGTCCACCTTCACTTTTATATGGCATGTGGCAATCTGAACAAGATACACCTCTATCAGCATGCACTCCGGTTACAAAAGTTTCATATCCTGGATGTTGCGCTTTAAGCATTGGTGCTTTACTAACTTTGTGAGTCCAATCTTTAAACTCAAGATTATCATAGTAGTTTTCCATATCTTCAACAGTCATTCCTTCTTCCAAGGAAATACCAAATACGGTGTACCCTCTTTTCCTGGTAAATTCTTATTGAAATAATATTCTACGTGACATTGAGCACAAACCAAAGAACGCATTTCATTATGTGTAGCTTGATTAATATCTTTCCCCATAGCATCGAAAGCTTCCACAAGTGCTGGTCGTGAAATACGGAGCTTCATAGAATTAGGGTCATGACAATCTGCACAACCAATTGGATTTACTACTTCTTCACCTTTATCTGCCCATTTACCGCTATAAAACTCAGCTATACCAATTTCATTCATTAAACGTGGTACATCTGGACTTTTACAGGTCCAACAAGTTGCTGGCATTGGCCCATCTCCTTTTCCTTTTGGTCCTCCTGTTCTTAAAGTATTATGAATATCTTCAATAGCATAAGAGTGTCCTCTGCCTTGATTATAATCTTTTGAAAAACCATAACCAGCAAACAAAATAACTAAATTAGGATCTTCTTCTAAAACATCTCGCATTGCAGAACCGCCTTGCATAGATGCAAACGTTGTATCTGCCGTTTGTAACCAAGATTGATACTCTAAAGGAAAATTTTCTCCCCAAATAGCATTTCTAGGTTCGTTCTCTGCAATATCCACACTAGGTACATATTTGTATTTTGCCTCAGATTTTCTATTGACAATACTAGATGCTAAAAGTCCTAATAGGAAAACTACAATAATGGTTACAATAAATAATACTTTGTTTTTCATTTCTATGGGTATTAATCTTTAATTTCATTTTCCATCCAAGTAGGAATAACAAGTTCTTCTTGGTCAGTTGGTAAAGGTGCTACATTAAATTTTATGGTATTTAAACCATGAACTTTACCATGTGGTACTTGTTTATGGCAACTCCAACATTGGCGTCCTGTTCTATTTTCTCGATGGCCATCAATCCAACCATCGTATTTAGCTTGAGTTACTTGTTGCACATGGCAACGAATACAGTTACTCTGAACAACTTCTTGTGAGGCTTCTTTCATTTCAATAACATCTGGTTCTGCCCGAGCTGTAAAAACTGAGGCATGATATAAGCCATCTTTTGCTTTGAAATAGTATTTATTAAAAACATTATCATGGGGTACATGGCAATCGTTACAATTTGCCCACTCTCTGTGAGAACTGTGCATCCAACTATTGTAAACTGGTGTCATAACATGGCAATTTACACAAGCTTGCGGATCATCAGACATATAAGATGTAATCTTAGACTCCTTCGCCATAAATAAACCCAAACCAATAATTGCACCTATAAAAATAACCGCAGTTGTTCGCCATCTGGATGTTTTCGGTGGTAAAATTTCTCTTTTGGATTTCAATGCGATAGTTGATTAGTTTTAAAGAAATAGTTCTATTTAAATTCTAATCTGAATTTTAACTAAATCTACTGTTCTTAATTAACTTTTCAAATTATACGTGCGAATTTAAAGCTTGTCTAATCTAAAGAATATGACAATTGTCATATATCCTTTTTGTTTATCAATATTTACTTAGAACAATTAAACTAACTCGCTTAAAATCAAAATAAAGCGTAATTATTTAAAAAAATTATTTACCAATACAGAAATTAGCAAATATATTCCCTAATAAATCATCATTAGTAATCTCTCCTGTAATTTCTCCAAAGTGATATAAAGCCTGCCGAATATCAATCGCCAATAAATCTCCGGATAATCCAGATTCTAGCCCATGTTTTACTTTATCTATCTCTTCAAAAGCTTTTAATAATGCATCGTAATGACGAGAATTAGTAACAATAGTATCATTGTTTCTTAAAGCACCTGTATTTAAAAAACTGAGTAATTTATCCTTTAGTTCATCTACTCCAATTTTATGTTTTGCAGATAATGATATAAAATGAGACCTTTCGACTGCACTCAAGGCTAAATCTAATTTTGATTTATCATCTTCAGATAGTTTATCTATCTTATTAGCTATTATAACCAATGGCTTCTGAGGATATTTATTTTTGATTTTTTCAATTTCAACCTTAAAAGTCGAACTTGATGATTCAAAATCGGAAGCATCAAATAAGTAAATAACAACTTGAGCTTGTTCAATTTTTTCAAACGTTTTTTTATTCCTATACTTTCAACAACATCTTTAGTATCTCGAATTCCAGCCGTATCAATAAACCTAAAACCTATACCTCCTATTGAAATTTCATCTTCAATAGTATCTCTGGTGGTTCCTGCAATATCAGAAACTATAGCGCGTTCTTCATTCAATAAAGCATTTAAAAGTGTAGATTTACCAACATTGGGCTCTCCTACAATAGCGACAGGTATTCCATTTTTAATTACATTTCCAACAGCAAAAGAATCTATCAAACGTTTTAAAACAAAATTAATATGTTCTATTAAATTTTTAAATTGAGTTCTATCTGCAAACTCAACATCTTCTTCAGCAAAATCAAGTTCCAATTCAATTAATGACGCAAAATTCAGTAATTCTTCACGCAATTTTGCTATTTCAGAAGAAAACCCCCTCGCATTTGTTGCATTGCAATTTGATGCGATGCTGCATTATCACTCGATATTAAATCAGCAACCGCTTCAGCTTGACTTAAATCTAGTTTTCCATTTAAAAAAGCCCTTAAAGTAAATTCCCCAGCATCTGCCATTCTACAACCTTGCCGCAAAAATAGTTGGATAATTTCCTGTTGTATATAATTTGAACCATGGCAAGATATTTCTATAACATCCTCACCTGTATAAGAATTTGGGTTTTTAAATACTGAAACCAATACCTCATCAATGGTAATAGCGCTATCAACTATATGACCTAAATGAATGGTGTGGGTTTTCTGTTGCCCCAATAGCTTTCCAGAAACAGATTTAAACTGTTTTGAAGCAATAGAAATAGCATCTTTACCAGATAAACGAATAATTGCAATCGCTCCTGCTCCTGAAGGTGTCGCTAATGCAACTATAGTGTCTTGATATATCATGCAACAAAAATAATGAATTTGATATGTTAACCTTCCAAACAAATAACAGAAATATATCTTGATTATACTGTAAGCCTGTAAGTTTTAGACTTTACTCACTTATACTTAACATACTTAAAATCAAATTATTACACTAAAAACACTATGCACTTATAGGATATATTAGCGCTACTTTTTTATTGATTAGTTAAAACATTGTGACTAAATCATTATTTATGTGTCTAAAAAACAACCATTTAAGACTTAAAAAACAATTTTAACCCCCTAGCGCAACGAGGTATAGATTTGCATCAAAATGAAAATTATAGAATCTGATTTTTCAAATCAAATTTTGGCATTTGTTCAAAACAAAATAGGAAACATATTTTTTTTCAATCACTTAGCGGTTGTAGAAATTAATGAAGGTATTCATATTGATAATAGCAATGTTTCTTTTATCATCGATGAGATTAAATCATACTTTGGTGAATCTAAACCCTATGGCGTAATAGCGAATAGAATTAATTCCTATTCCGTTAATTTATTAGATGCTCCAAAATTTAGAGAAAAGGCTACGAATTTAGGAGCATATGGTGTAGTAGGTCATGATCTTGCCGCAAAAATGAATGCTGAGTTAGAAAATGATTTTTGTATTTCTGAAAATGTAAATTATGATAATATTATAGATGCAATAAACAATGTTTATAATAAGTTGAAGAATAGTAGTTTGTTCTCTTTTAACTAGACAACAACTAAACATATGATTTTAATCGTCTGATTACAAGATTCTTAATATTAAAATATTTTTAAAAACACTATTCCACTCAACTATAATAATAGCACATATGTTATAAACAATAAAACATTTGATAAGCTTAAAGTCTTTATTAACTCATAACTTAGTTTTTTCAAAAAAAATAAAATGTTATGATATTAAAAAAGAAAGTTGTGCAATTGTTATTTTTATCACTTACTCTCTTAGCAACAGCTTGTAGCAGTAGCAATCCAAGCGACGACAACGAAAAAAGAAATAAAAGATACTGTAAACCCAACAATTAGCTGTCCATCTAACATTAATGAAACTATTGATGTTTTTTCGAGCGGTAAAGAAATCACATATACTGAACCTATTGGTAGTGATAATAAAGATGGAGCAGTTACTACTCAAATTGCTGGAATAAAGTCTGGTAGATTTTTTCCAGAGGGTACTACAACAAATACATTTGAGGTTAAAGATGCTGCTGGAAATACTGCTACATGTAGTTTTGATGTGGTTATAACAAAAAATGCACCTTCAGCAAGTTTACCTTATTTTATGAACCTTAACCCTACTCCTGCTGGAAAAAAATGGACTAAACTTGATAATCTTTCGGATGAATTTGATGGAGCCACATTTGATGACACGAAATGGCACAGAGATCCTGCAAACGATCCATTTGGATGGTATGGTAGACCTCCAGCATTATTTGAATCAGATAATGTATCAGTTAGTGATGGTAATTTAAATATTACTGTTGAAAAGTTTGCTTCTCCAAAGACTGTAAACAACACATCATGGACCCATGGAGGAGCTATTCTTCGCTCTAAAATTAAGGCAAAACATGGGCAATATTATGAATGTAGAATGAAAGCAAATAAAACGGTTATGTCCTCCACGTTTTGGATAGCATTTCCACAAAATTGCAGTACAGGACCAATTAGGAAACTTGAGCTAGATATACAAGAGTGTGTGGGGAGAACTCATAGCGGAACACAAGCTTGGGCAAATGGTTGGGACGCTGTATACCACTCAAACACTTGGAGACATAATAGAACATGCGACACAGAGGTTAATGAATCTAAACAATCACCTGGGAAAAGAAATCTTGATGAGAAAAACCACTCTAGATTTTTTGTTTATGGGTGTTGGTGGAAATCACCAACTGAAATTTTGTTTTACTTAGATGGTGAATACGTTTATAGTATTACGCCTCCTACTGATTTTGATTTGGAAGGTCATATTACTATGGCTATTGAGACTTATGATTGGAACCCAATAGATGCAAATAATATTTTTGAAACTGGATCTGTGGATGATAGAACTACCAAATATGACTGGGTTAGAACTTGGAAATTAGAAGATGAATAAAAACTCTTAATAATAAATTTTACACAAAAAAAGCTCAACTAAATTGGTTGAGCTTTTTTTGTTTTTTTATAAAATGGTAAACATTCTATAAATTTTCAACTAAATAAATACCATCTTGTTTAATGTCTATTTGGCGTTCTTTATACAAACTTCCAACAGCTTTTTTAAAGCTCTTTTTACTCATTTGAAGTGTGTTTTTTATAGCTTCAGGGCTGGATTTATCTGTTAAATTAAGAAAACCACTATTATCTTCTAATTCTTGTAAAATACGTTCAGAATTTGGCTCAATATTTCTATAACCAATTTTTTCTAAAACAATATCTAGTTTATTACCTGGCCTAATTTTTTTTACGATGCCTTTTAACTTATCCCCTACACTAATATCTTTAAAAATATTATTTTTAAAGATAAGTCCTGAATGTTTTCTATTTACAATAACGTTCCAACCTAAATCGGAAGGATGTGATACAATTAAATCTACTTCTTCAAATTCAGTAACAGTTAATTCCTTGTTATCCAAAAAACGATTGGTTTTACTTGAAGCAACTAACCTCTCAGTTTTTTCATCTAAATAACAATATACCAAATACCAACCACCAGATTTCATGTTAAATGCTTGCTCACTAAATGGGCAAAATAATTCCTTAACTAAACCCCAATCTAAAAAAGCACCAAAATCGGTAACTTGATTACACCTTAACAATGCAAATTCATCTTTTTTGATATAAGGCATATCGGTAGATGCCACCAAACGTTCTTCATTATCTAAATAAACAAAAACATCTATTTTGTCCCAAATCTTAAATGCCTCGGGCACATATCTATTGGGAAGTAATACTTCATTATCATCTCCATCAATTAAATAGATACCGTGATCAGTTTCACGAAGTATTTCAAGGGTATTAATTTGTCCTAATTCCATAGGATGCAAAGTTATAACATTAGGTAATGACTACTAAATTAATACGCATAAAAAAAGCGTTACTAAATTGCAACGCTTTAAAATGTTATATGTCGTTCTACTAGTAAACAGACTCTTTACCAAAATGCTTAGTCAATAAATAATATACAACAGCTCTATATTTATTACGGTTAGATTTTCCGTATGTTTCCATAACAGAAGCAATACCTTCATCCAATTTTGCACTATCGCTTAATCCTAATTTTTTAATTAAGAAATTGTTTTTTACAGTTGCTAATTCAGAATCATCAGATCCTGAAACAGTTGAAGCATCAGCATTATAAATTGATGGTCCACAACCAATTGTAACTTTAGTTAATAAATCCATGTCAGCGTTAACACCACATTTGTCTTTTAAATCTGCAGCATATTTAGCAATAAGATCGTCACGTTTACTCATGATAAAAATGTTTTTTAAGGTTAATAATTACTATCTCTAAAGATAACTATTTTTTAGACACGTTAACATATGTAAAGTCACATTAACGCTATTTTATATATTTAAAATAGTCTAACAATACTTCATCATTACTATTTTTAGGTGTAAGTACCTCTAATAATTTAGGTTTATTGGAAACATCAAAAAATGAATTTAAGTTTTCCTTTAATTGGTTTTCTTCGTAAACAGCAACATATTCAAAATTGAACATCTTACACAAATGCTCGGCAGTTAATTGGTGATTCGTTTCAAAATACCTATCAAAATTCTCGGTGTTTTTATGTCCTGGAAGAATTCTAAAAATGCCACCACCTTGGTTATTTACCACTATTATTCTAAAGTTGTTCGGGATATAATTGTTCCAAAGTGCATTGCTATCGTATAAAAAGCTTAAATCTCCTGTAATAAACGTAGTTTGTTTTTCATGAGTAACAGCACATCCAATAGCTGTAGATGTACTACCATCAATACCGCTAGTGCCACGGTTACAATATACTTCAATTGTTTTATCAATACTAAACAATTGTGCATAGCGAATTGTAGAGCTGTTTCCTAATTGCAAAATAGTATTACTCGGAATAGTTTTTAAAATTGCATCAAAAACCAAAAAATCACTAAACGGAATTTCCCTTAAATACTGTTCATGTCTTTTTAACCTGTGCGCTTTAATCTTTGTCCAAAAGTTTTTGTAATCACTTTTTTTATAATGTGAAATCATTGGCAAAAAGAGCTCAAAAAATTGCTGAGGAGAAGTTTCAATATGTTTTGTTAGACTGAAAAACGTATCATTTGCTTTCTTTTCGTCTACATGCCAATGTTGTTTTGGTTTGAATTTTCGTAAAAGTGCTTTTATCTTTTTTGATACAATTAAACCACCAAAAGTCATTAAAATATCTGGTTGCAATTGTTTTTGTTCTTCTTCTGTTAACGGAGCAATAATTTGATCAATACTGGGAAAAAAACTTTTTTTCTGTAGGTTGGATGTTGTTTCGGTAAATACAATAACACTATCATCATTAGAGAATTCATCTAATAATTTTTTATCAATTTCATTGGGATGATTCACACCAACTAAAATCATTTTTTTGAAGCTGCAGTCCAATCTTCATAACATTCCTTCAAAATAGTACCATCAATGCCATTATCTTTAATGTTAAATTCTAACACCTTTGGAGTTACAGAAAGCTCATCAACAGTTTCGTATAAAGGTTCATCGAAGGGTATATTGATATGTACTGGGCCATTTTTAAATTTCGCTAAATTAATGGCTGTATTTATTTCATGTTCATTGTAATCTTGAATACCTTTTTGCAATCCTAGAAAACGTTCTAACTTATTCTCCAAATTTTTCATGATAGGCAAATCTTCATGGAGTGGCACGTTTTTTTCGTCTTTTAAATCCAACTTCAAATTTGCTGAATATAAAATATGATTCTTAAAAACATCTTTCTGATTGATGGTTTGTCCGTCTCCAATTCCAATCAAATGTTTTGGTCTATCAGCTGATAATACTACTAACGGGATATCGCTGTAAAATGCTTCTGCAATTGCTGGATAATAATTCAACAATGCACTTCCTGAAGTACAAACTACTGCAGTTGGTACTTTTAATTGTTGGGCAATTCCCATTGCAAAAAAAGCAGCGCAACGCTCATCTACAATACTATAACATTTAAAAAAGGGTCGTTGGTAAAACCAATAGTTAATGGTGCATTTCGGCTACCAGGCGAGATTATTATATGTTTAATATGTTTCGCTTTGCACAACTGAATAACGGTTTGTGCTAGCGGAATTTTAGGATAGGTCATTTAACTTCTAAATCTTAGAGCGAAATTAAGAAATCACAATCAAAAAAGTTAAATTATAACACCTTTTTAACCACCATAGATTTTGAAACCGTTTCCTCCCATTCGCTTTCAGGATTTGATGTTTCTGTGATTCCACCACCTACATAAATTTGAGCATTGTTAGCTTTAAGTTGTACACAACGTAAATTCACGTAAAGCTGCGTAGATTTTTGTTTTAATGTGTATGCTCTATTTTCAATATTACGTTTTCCTGTTCTGGGTTTTACATTAGTTTCAAAATTCAATTCGCCTAAAAAACCTGTGTAGAATTCACGATTATAATTTTCATTTTTTAATATGAATTGTTTTGCTGCAACTTTAGGCAAACCACAAACGGCAGGCGTTGGATGTATACTTCTTAATAGCTCTTCAAACTTTAAAGTTTGCGGATTAAGTGTTCCTTTTATTTGAGTACGCAGATGTAATAAATTACCAGCTTTAACAGTTTCTAATTCTGAAACTTTAATATTATCGACTGTTGATTTTATATTATCCAAAATAAAATCAGTTACAAATTTTTGTTCTTGTAATTCTTTGTTTTCCCAAGTAACATTTTGTGTACCATTATAGTTTTGTGTGCCTGCCAATGCCATAATTGAAAATAGGCGCCCTTCAATTTTTAACAATGTTTCTGGCGTTGCACCTAACCATAATCCAACTTTTGGATGGTACCAACAATACACAAATGCAGAAACATAATGCGATAAAAGGTTTTTAAAAATTGAAATTAGATTGTTGTTTTCAAGTGCTACAGTTTCTTGACGAGATAGTACTACTTTTTGAAACTCATTACTTTTAATGGCTTCAACACCTTTTTTTACGAGGTTGACGTGTTGTTCTTTAGACTCTTTGTGGATTTCTGGCTTTGCAGGAATAACAGGTTCCTGAAGCGTCTTTAATACTTTAGAATTGACGTCATTCAGATATAAAACTTCAGAACTTTCTAAAGGCAATAAAACACTATCCTCACTATCATCAAATGGAGAAAACACAAATCCAGTTTCTTCAAAATGGTTTGTTATGTGTAATGTATCATCATTTTGAAATATCGCTTTTATAGCAACTTTATTTGGTTTTCTGTAGACTACAAAAGGCAATTGATTTTGATACTGTTCTGTAATACGTTCAAAAAAGAATTTGATGTCATCTACCTATTTTTTCTTAGGTAATGTAATGGTTGACAATCTACATATAGAAATTAAATTGTCATCATCATCAGTCACTTTAATATCCAATAATTGAGTGGTTCTACCTTTATGAATAAACGTTGCTTTTGCATAAATAAAACCTTCAGTAACACTTTTTAAATGGTTAGCAGTAATTTCTATACCTCTTACAAAATAGGTTTCCAAATCTGTAAAAATATGTGATGCAAAACTTCCAACACTTTCGGCTAAAGCAGCGGTAGCACCACCATGTAATACACCATCGGGTTGGTGAACTCTAAAATTTACTGGCATTTTAGCAACTAAAAAATCATCCCCAAAATCGATAATCTCGATATGTAGCGTTTCCATTAAGGTATTTTTACAAGCTTTATTTGCTTGTGCTATAACGTCCTCTTTTGATAATTGCATTGAAATACTGTATTTTTATTGGCAGATGTAAAAATACAAAATGCTCAGATAATTAGAATGAATAATTAAAGAGATTACTACCAGCTCAGTAATTACAAATGAAAATACCAACTTTAGAAAATAAACGTGTAAAACTCACGCTTTTAGATTTAGAAAACTATAAGCAGTTAACAAAAATTTCGCAACAAGAAAATTTGGTACAATATTCTCCAAGTAAGATTGATACGCCCGAAGATTTAAAAAATTATGTAAAAACAGCTATAGATTGGTATCACAATAAAACAGCTATTCCTTTTATCATTTTTGACAAAAAAACAAATACCTATGCTGGAACTTCTAGGTATATGAATATAAGTTGGCATCATAAGGTTCTCGAAATTGGTGCAACTTGGATTGGGCGTGAATTTCAAGGTACAGGATTAAATATGAATACGAAGTTTTTAATGCTACAATATGCATTTGAAGTTTTAGAGTTTGATAAAGTTGAGTTTAGAGTTGATGAGCGTAACATTGTTTCTAGAAAAGCTGTTGAGAAAATTGGAGGAACTTTTGAAGGATTATTACGTAAAAATACGCTCATGTTGGATGGTTTTAAACGTAGCACTTGCTGTTATGGAATTTTGCGAGAAGAATGGGATGTAATTAAGAATATTTTTTTCTTTAGTCTTAGGAAGGTTTGCGCGCTAATTATCTTGTTAAAAAAGTATCCATTACAACATAAAAAAACACCTTCCAAAAAGGAAAGTGTTTATATTGTTAGATAAATTTTAGTAAACTATTCCTCAACACGTTTACCAGTAATTTCTCGTCCTCCTTGTAAAAGTGTTACACTATCAATATCACCAGCATCATTTTTATTAAATGTTAACTGTGCATCAACAACTTTTAAATAAAATACTGTTTGAGATTTAGGAAAAATATCAAACATAGGTTGTCCTGTAGCTTGAGCTTTTAATTGCCCCCTCTCTTTAGTAACAGTTATGATAAAACTAGGCATTAATTGATATGAACCGGTGTAGGATTCTAAAATTTCATCTGCCACAACAACTTCCTTTTCCAAATCACTCACATCATCACCCAACTCTTTTAAATTTTTAATTGCACCTTGATTATTGGGATTCAATTCTACTGATTTTCTATAATTCTTAATAGCTAAATCTTTCTTATCTAAATTCATCAACGCCTCAGCATAACTATCATATACATTTGAGGATTTAGGAAAGGATTCAATATTCAACTTAAAAATTTCGGCAGCTTCAGTTATTTTTTCAGCCTTCATTAATTCATATCCCATACTATTCATTTCCCCTTCATTTAAATTATATAAATCAGAATCTTTGATGGTATTATAGCGTGCTATTCCTGCATCAATTCCCTTTTCATTTATAATACTTAATAATTCATCTGCAATCGACTTTTTTGGCATATTATATGGTTTTCCATTAAGAATTCCTCTAATAGCCCTAGTCATTTGATTAAGAGGTGCACCACCAGTATTATTTAAAAGTACCACCAAAGATTTATCTGAGGGTGTTCTTGATATATTTGTATTAAAACCATTAATACCACCACCATGTCCTATGGTATAGATACTATCTTTTGATTTTCCAATTTTACTATATCCAACACCCCATCCATAAGCATAATGGCTATTTCTCCAAGCAGAAATTTGAGGCTTAAAATATAAATCCATGTACTTTTTAGGCAATAATTTGTTGGTATATAATGCTTGATCCCACAGGTATAAATCTTCAACAGTTGAATACAAAGAACCCGCTGCATAAGGAATAGACATATCTAAGTAATTAGAATTGATAAACGCTTTTCCTCTTTTCTCATAACCTGTCGCTCTATTTTTTAAAATATCTTTATGATTATCATACCCAGAGTCATTCATATTTAATGGTTTAAAAATCTTCTCATGAAGGAGTTCTTCATAGGTTTTTCCAGATAATTTTTCAATAATAACGCCTAATAAAAAATACCCTGAATTACTGTAACTAAACTTTTCTCCTGGCTGAAAATCTAGAGTTTTGTATGCAAACTTTTCTACAAATTCATTGGGTTTGTATGCATTTCGACTTTCCTCTTTAAAGAACTTAGGAAAAGATGTGTAATTTGGTATTCCTGAGGTATGCGTTAATAAATGATGCGTTGTTATTTTATCCCCTTTAGATTCAGGATAATCAGGAAGATACTTGGTAATTGGTGCTTGTAAATCTAATTTGCTATCAGTAGCCAATTGTAATATCAACATTGCCGTAAACTGTTTGGTAATAGAACCTAAACGATGTTTTGTATTTGGCGCATTAGGTATATCCCATTCCATATTTGCCATCCCAAAACCTTTTTTATAGATAACTTTACCTTGGTCAGCAACAAGCACGGAACCATTAAACTTACCATACTCGACATATTTGTTTACAAGCTGGTCTATTTGCTCCACTTTGGTTTGTGAGAAAGCAAGATTACAGATAACCATTAGTGTTATTATTAAAACACTCTTTTTTGATACTAAAAATTTAGAAATTGATTTCATGATATATTTTTGATTGATTTTAGATTTCAAATATGAGACGGTAAATTACTCCCTTAAGTTACATAAAAATTGATTATTTTATATATGGAGAATTTAGCAAGATTGGAAAAGTAGTTATCTTACTTTCTGAATACATTTGTTGCATGGAAAAAACACAGAAACAAACTAATAAGGATTTTTACGAGCAAAAACTAAATGTAATTATTGAGTTTATCAATACAAATTTAGATAGTAAAATAGACCTTAAAACACTTGCTGAGATTTCACATTTTTCACCGTTTCATTTTCATAGAATAACAAGAGCACTTTTAGGAGAACCCATTGGCGCATATATTTCTAGAACACGACTTAAAACTGCTGCAAAAATGATTAGATATGCTTCTGAGGATATTGAAACCATTGCTTATCAAGTAGGCTTTGAAACACCTTCATCTTTATCAAAAGCATTTAAAAATCATTTTGGAGTATCGCCTTCAGAATATAGAAAAAACAAATCATTCACTTTCAAAAAAACGAACACTATGAAAACTACACTAAATATTAAAAAACCAAAAATTTTAGAAATTGAAGACAAAAAATGTCTGTATCTGCGACTGCAAGGTGCGTATCAAACTTTAGATTATACATCTGCTTGGACAAAATTATGGGGACAAGTAAAAGTACAAAAGCTATTTACTAAGGGGATTCAACACATAGGATTGCCGCACGATGATCCAAAAATTACCGACGAAAAAAATATAAGATATGATGCTTGTTTAATAATTCATAAAGACGCAAAACCTAGAAGAGATATTGGCGTAAAAACTTTAAAAGGCGGTAAATTCGCGATGTTTTTATATCAAGGTTCTTATAAAAACTTTGAGCAGGTGTATAACTATATGTTCAACGATTGGTTACTCTCTACGGATTATGAGTTACGTGATGAACCTGTAAGGGAACGCTACATTAGCAATCCAGAACGTGTTTCCGAAGAAAAATTAAAAACTGAATTTTATATTCCTATTAAATAAATTAGTATGCTAAAACTTCATCCAAGTTAATTTACGCCACAGCATTTCTAATGGCCCCTGTCCATATTTTTTTAACCACCATGATGATAATTTCATTTGAAATATTAGAACAACGATACCAATGCACAAAGTAATTAACGAACCGCAATATTTATGCAAACCAAATCCCCAACCATAATATAATATAGATCCTATAATAGACATGAGAATATAGTTTGTTAAGCCTAATCGTCCAAAATCTGAAAATCTAGCAATCCAAACCCTACCTTCATTGTGTCTCCATATAACAATTATAAATGCTAGCATTGCAAACATTATAGACAGTTTTGAGTAAACAGTAATAATTGATCCCAAGAGACTTTTAGCCGTTTTATCTTCAATTTGATTTATCCAAGAAAACTCAATTAAATTGAACACCAACCAAACCACTAAACTTATCGATAAAATAGTGTACCAATATTTTATGGGCTTTTCAGTAATGGCTTTAATTTTACTAAAATAAACCCCTAGAAAAAATAATCCTGGGATCGTAAAAAAGCGTCCAACATTCCAAGACCATACCAAAGTGCCTTGATAACCAGTAGTAAAATTCATTTTTAAAACATCAATAAATGAACCTTCTGCTAATATTGCATTAGCATTAACTTTAGGATAAGGCATTCTAAAATTATATAAACCTGAATCTATAAAATAGGTGCTTAAAGCGTAAATATTCAAAGGATTAAGAAGTAATACAACTGAAAGTAATAAAAGTAATTTTTTATTTAAGTAAGGAGAAATAATTAATGGCAAGCCTATTACAGCATACATCGCCAAAATATCGCCTCTAAAAAAAACTACATGAAAAATTCCAAAAAGAAATAACAAAAACATGCGCCAGAAGTGTCTCAAAAAATACGATTCTCCTCTGTTTTTTCTATTCTCATGAATAATCCAAAAACTAACTCCAAAAAGTAATGAAAAGAGCGCAAATGCCTTTCCAGCTATTAACATAAAAATTTTATCCCAAACCCAAGTATCAATATTGATTAGCCAACTAGTGGTATAGCCTGGTTTTTTGTAAAAATCAAAATGCTCTATATGGTGTATTAGTAATATTCCAGAAATGGCCAGACCTCGTAAAACATCAATAATAACTATTCTACTTTTTGCTGCCATAAATTAATTATCACATACTACTAAACCCGTTCAATCTTAGCCCCAATAACACGTAAACGATCATCGATATTTTCATAACCACGATCTATCTGTTCTATATTTTGAATGGTAGATGTTCCTTTTGCAGAAAGGGCAGCAATTAATAACGAAACTCCTGCTCTAATATCAGGAGACGTCATGGTTGTTGCCTTTAATGTAGATTTAAAATCGTGCCCAATAACCGTAGCTCTGTGCGGGTCGCAAAGTATAATTTTCGCTCCCATATCAATCAGTTTGTCCACGAAGAACAAACGACTTTCAAACATTTTTTGGTGTATTAACACACTTCCTCTTGCTTGCGTAGCCACAACCAAAATAATACTCAATAAATCTGGCGTAAACCCTGGCCATGGTGCATCAGAAATTGTTAAGATAGAACCATCAATAAAACTTTGGATTTCATAACCATCGCTATGCGCAGGGATATGAATATCATCTCCTTGCTTTTCAACAGTAATTCCTAATTTTCTGAACACATTCGGAATGACACCTAAATCGTTCCAGCTTACATTTTTAATGGTTAACTCACTTTTTGTCATTGCAGCAAGTCCAATCCAACTTCCAATTTCAATCATATCTGGAAGCATTGTGTGGTCTGTACCACCTAGACTTTCAACACCATCAATAATTAACATATTAGAACCAACACCGCTAATTTTAGCTCCCATTCTGTTCAGCATTTTACACAATTGCTGTAAATATGGTTCGCATGCAGCGTTGTAAATTGTAGTTTGTCCTTCGGCTAAAACCGCAGCCATCACAATATTAGCAGTACCAGTTACCGAAGCTTCCTCAAGCAACATATAAGTACCTTTTAGTTTTTTAGCTTCAACACCGTAAAACTGTTCTTCTCTACTATAACCAAATTTTGCGCCTAATTTAATAAGTCCTTCAAAATGAGTATCTAAACGACGACGCCCAATTTTATCGCCTCCCGGTTTAGGAATATAACCTTTACCAAAACGGGCCAACAACGGACCAACTATCATAATAGAACCACGTAATCCGCGACCATCAATTTTGAATTGATCTGATTCTAAATATTTTAAATCAACTGTATCTGCTTGAAAAGAATATGCGCCTTTAGAAAGATTTTCAACTTTAACACCTAACTTCTTCAACAATGAAATAAGTTTATTGACATCTATAATATCTGGAATGTTGTTGATGGTAACTTTCTCTGGAGTCAATAAAACTGCACAAAGAATTTGTAATGCTTCATTTTTTGCACCTTGAGGTTGAATGCTGCCTTTTAGCTGATGACCTCCTTCAATTTTGAATGTTCCCATAGGTAAATTTAGTAGCGTTTTCTCTGACGATTGTTAGAATTCTTCTTCTTTTTGTTGTTATTATTACTGTATTTACCTTTAGAACGTAATAAGTTACTAGAATCTGATAAATCTTCCTTAGAATTTCTCAAATCTATTTTCCCGTTAGATAATTCAAACAAATGACTAAAAATTACTGCATCCTCTACAGTATCTTTATTCCAGTTTAAGAAACACTTTTTCATGTGGTTTGCAATGGTGTAAAGCAGAGCTTCTTTTAATTCTCCATCTTCCCACGTGTTAGCTACATCAATCATCGTTTTAATATTGTTTCCGTAAAAACGATACTTTGGGAAATTTTGAGGATATTCTAGAGGAGCTGGACGTTCTGCCAACAACTCTTTTGATGGCTTTGGATACGGGGAATCAACATCTAATTCGAAATTAGACATGATAAACAATTGATCCCATAATTTATGCTGAAAATCTGGAACATCACGAAAATGAGGTTGTAAATTACCCATTACAGATATGATGGCTTTTGCCAATTTCTCGCGCTCTTCTTTAGTTTCTCTTGTTTTTGCATGGTTTATCATTTTCTGAAGATGACGTCCATACTCTGGAATTATTAAATGCTCTCGCTCTGTATTGTATTCTAAATTATCAATCAAAATATAAGTGTGGTATTAAAATTCTATGAAGTTGTAATGCTGCAAAATACGAAAAAAAACTAAAGGCTAATAACTCCTTCTACCTTTTCTGCAACCTCTTTATATTTAGCGATTACAGCATCGGGATTTTCCATTCTTACGTTAATTGAAACGCTAGTGTATTTACCATTTTTAGATTCAACTTTGTTAATTACAGCTCCCATATTATTAAAAAGAGACTCTACTTTAGCAATTTTAGCTGTATCAGTTTTAACAATAAACTTGTATAAATACTCACTTGGCCATAACGCAGTATCGTATAGCTGATCTTTTAATTTTTTGTAAAATTCGTCTGAATTTGGAGGTATGCTCATTGCCAATTTTTAAGATGCAAATATACTACTTAGTTTTCATTTTTTTTAAAGCAATTAAATTCCGAATTTTACAATCAAATTCAAATTATTTTAAGCATCGAAAAAATTGTAATTACTGGCGGACCAGGAACTGGAAAGTCTACTATTATTAACGAATTAATTAGAAGAAATTATACCTGTCTTGAAGAAATATCCAGGCAATTGATTTTAGATGCTCAAAAAGAAGGGATTGACCAATTGTTTTTAACCAATCCGCTATTATTTAGTGAGTTACTTTTAAAAGGACGTTTAGAGCAATTTCAAACTTCAGAAACCTTAAATAGTGACATCGTTTTTTTTGACAGAGGCATTCCAGATGTTTTAGCATACATGAACTACGTTGGAGATAATTATCCTAATCTTTTTATTGAAACTACAAAACAATCTGTTTACAATACCGTTTTCATTTTAAAACCTTGGAAAGCAATTTACACAAGTGATAACGAACGCTATGAAAATTTTTCTCAAGCTAAAGAAATCCATGAGCATTTGTTAAACACCTATACAAATTACAATTACACGCCAATTGATGTACCTTTTGGAACTGTTGTAGAACGTACCGATTTCATTTTAAATTACTTAAATATAGAATGAGCCAGCATCCCATAAACATACTAGAGCGCTATTGGAAATTTACATCTTTTCGGCCTTTACAAGAAGATATTATTAATGCTGTAATTAAAGGCGAAGATACGTTTGCCCTTTTACCAACTGGTGGTGGAAAATCATTATGCTTTCAAATTCCTGCTTTGGCGAAAGATGGTATTTGTATTGTAATTTCTCCGCTTATTGCTTTAATGAAAGATCAAGTAAAAAACTTAAATCACAAAGGTATCAAGGCAATTGCGCTTACAAGTGGTATTCGTAAAACTGAGATAGACACACTTTTAGATAATTGTATTTACGGAAATTACAAGTTTTTATACCTCTCACCAGAACGCTTAGAACAAGAATTAGTACAAGAACGCATTCGCCAAATGAATGTAAACATAATTGCTGTTGACGAAGCACATTGTATCTCACAATGGGGAAATGATTTTAGACCAGCCTACAAAAACATTGTAAAACTACGACAGTTACAACCAACTGCAAATGTGATTGCGCTAACTGCAACTGCTAAGCCTAAAATTGTTGACGATATTACCAAACAACTTGATTTTATCAATCCTAAAATTTTCAGACAATCGTTTTTCAGACCCAATCTTGGGTATATGGTTTTATATGAAGAGGATAAATATTATCGATTAGAAACTATTCTAAAAAAATATACAGCATCTTCAATTATATATGTTAGAAACCGAAAAGCAACTTTAGAAATTAGTTCGCATCTGGAATCTAGAGGTATTACATCTACTTTTTATCATGGCGGATTAAATGCCACAGAAAAAGATAAAAACATGAACGCTTGGGTAAACAACCAAAAACAGGTTATGGTTGCTACAAACGCTTTTGGTATGGGTATTGATAAACCTGATGTAAAGACGGTAATTCATTTAAATTTGCCCGAAAGTATTGAAAGTTACTTTCAAGAAGCAGGTCGTGTTGGCAGAAACGGAGAAAAAGCATTCGCTATCATTTTGAAAAACAATAGTGATGAAGCCTTAGTAAAAAATCAGTTTTTAAAAGTTTTGGCAACAGTTGAAAGTGTAAAACTGGTGTATCGGAAATTATGTAATTATTTTCAAATTTCATATGGCGAAGGTCAATATACTTCGCATGATTTTGATTTTAACATGTTCTGTAAAACTTACGATTTTAATGGCATTTTATGTTACAATGCATTGTTGGTTTTAGACAGAAATAGCATTATCAATTTATCAAATCAATTTAAAAACAAAGTCTTAGTTCAATTCTTAGCTCCAAATAACATAATTTTCAAATACTTAGAAAAGCATACAGGTTTTGAAACTATCGTAAAATCGATATTAAGAAGTTATGGCGGTATTTTTGATCATCAAACTGATATTAACACTTTAAAAATGGCTGATAAAGCTTCTGTATCAGAACATATTATCATCCAAACATTACAGCAATTAGATAAAGATGAAATTATTACTCTAAATCATACAAAAACTGATGCGCAAATCACTTTTATTGAACCACGAGAGGATGACAAAACCATCAACCGAATTGCTTCAATTATAAAACAACAAAATAAACTTAAAGAAGAACAGGTAAGTGCAGTAATTAATTATATTAAAAACGATGATGTTTGCAAAAGCATGCAGCTTTTGAGTTATTTTGGAGAAAAAGATTTGAACCCTTGTGGAATTTGTTCGGTGTGTTCTAATAAAAAATCAAAAAATACTGAATTAAGTTTAGAGGATATCAAAAAACAAATTATTCAACTTTTAGAGTCAGGCGATGTATCATCGAGAGTTATAACTCAAACTATAGGTTGTAATGATGCACAAACAAAACAAGTTTTAAGGAAGCTTCTAGAACACAACATTATAACGATTACAAAAACAAACACATATAAATTAAGCCATTTATGAGGGATTTAAGAATTGTATTTATGGGTACGCCCGATTTTGCCGTTGCTACATTAAAAGCATTGGTAGAACACCATTATAATATAGTAGGCGTTATTACCGCTCCTGATAGACCTGCAGGCAGAGGTAGAAAACTTAACGAAAGTGCCGTAAAGCAATACGCAAAAGATAAAGGGCTTACTATTTTACAGCCTACAAACTTAAAAAATGATGATTTTATTAAGGAATTAAAAGATTTAAATGCAAACCTACAAATAGTGGTTGCTTTTAGAATGTTACCAAAAGTTGTTTGGCAAATGCCAGAATATGGTACATTTAATTTACACGCTTCACTCCTACCAAATTACCGTGGTGCTGCACCTATAAATTGGGCTGTTATAAATGGAGAAACTAAAACTGGAGTATCTACTTTCTTTATAGACGAAAAAATTGATACAGGTGAAATGATTCTTCAAAAGGAAATAGAAATAGGTCCAAAAGAAAACGCAGGAAGTCTTCATGATAAATTAATGGCTCTAGGAAGTGATTTGGTTATTAAAACTGTAAAATCTATTAAAAGCGGACATCTAACTACAACACCCCAAATAGAAACTGAAGATATTAAGACAGCTTATAAACTAAATAAGAATAATTGTAAAATTGATTGGCAAGCTTCTATAGATGAAATTTACAATCACATTCGTGGATTGTCTCCTTACCCTGCCGCTTGGTGCAAATTAATTAATGGCCAAGAAACTTTAGATATAAAGATATATGGTGCAGAAAAAGAAATTGAATCTCACAATCACAATACTGGTACAATTATTTCAACAAAGAAAACCTTAAAAGTTTCAGTTGCAGAAGGGTACATAAATATCTTAAAAATAAAGCTCCCTGGAAAGAAATTGATGGATGCAAAATCACTTTTAAATGGGTATCAATTTGAAGTTGATGCAAAAATGCTCTGAACCCCTATCAATGTTGATATCATAAAATATCGTTAAAATGCACATCCTTTATTAACAAATGATATAAGTTATCAACAAAACCTTGTTTTTCCCTTGCTATTACTTGCATGAAAGCATAATCCGTATAAATTTGTAAAGGATTTAACAAAAAAGTTTAACCAATTTATTAATAATTAAAATTTACATTATGAACAAAACAGATTTAATTGATGCAATGGCAGAACACGCAGGAATCACTAAAGCAGCTGCTAAAAAGGCTTTAGAATGTGCACTTATTGAAATAGAAGGTGCTTTACAAAAAGGAAACAGAGTTTCTTTAGTTGGTTTTGGTTCTTGGTCAGTTTCTAGAAGATCTGCAAGAGACGGAAGAAACCCACAAACTGGTGCAACAATCAAAATCAAAGCTAAAAACGTAGTTAAGTTTAAAGCTGGATCTGATTTATCAAGTGCTGTAAACTAAGTTTTAGTTACAGAAAAAAATAGAAAATGCCTCCCATATTTGGGAGGCATTTTTTTATGGGCTTATAAAAAGTTGGATTTTTAATAAAATAATCTTAGATTTAGTTACTAATTCAATTAAACGCATGACAAGTATAGAACCAAAGAAAGGTGATTTGTTAATAGCAGAACCTGCCATAATTGGAGATGTTTCTTTTAACCGTTCTATTGTCTTACTAGCAGACCATTCAGATGAAGGCTCTATTGGTTTTATTTTAAACAAACCCTTAGAATATACTATTAGCGATTTAATTCCCGAAGTTGAAGCCTCTTTTAAAGTATATAATGGCGGTCCTGTAGAACAGGATAACTTGTATTTTATTCATAAAGTGCCACAGCTTATTCCTGATAGTATTGAAATATCACTTGGTATTTATTGGGGAGGAGATTTTAACAAAGTAGCTGAACTCATTATTGCAAATACTATTAACGAAAACGATATTCGGTTCTTTTTAGGTTATTCTGGTTGGGACTCAGACCAGTTAAATAATGAGCTTAAAGCTAATTCTTGGTTGGTTTCAGAAAATATTTATAAAAAAATATCATCGAGAAAGATTACCAATCTTTTTGGAAAGAAAAAATGCTAGAATTAGGTGGTGAGTATAGTATTTGGTCTAATGCTCCAGAAAATCCAAATTATAATTAACCTATTCTTACTGAAATATTAAGCTGTTGCACAAGTTCTGTAGCTACTTTAGTTTCAAATTTCTTTTTCCTATATTTTGAAATTGATTGTATACCAGCAATTACATTGGTAATAAATAATTCATCTGCTTTTTGTAATTCAAATGGAGATATAGAAGTTTCTTCTAAAGTATAACTCGTCTTTTTATCAATTATGTTAATTAATTGAGTTCTCATTACACCTTTTAAACACCCATCAAGTAATGGCGGTGTTTTTATAGTATTACCTTTTACTAAAAACAAATTACCATTTAGTGCTTCAACTATATTCTTATTCGTATTTAATAAGAGACAATTATCAAGTTCATTTTCCTTGGCAAAAATACTTCCAATAACATTTATCGCTTTATTGTTCGTTTTTAAAGTAGATAATAATGTTGGAGCAACGTAATAATCTTTAAATAAATCGACTTCGTATTTTCGTTCATTCAATTCGAAAATAGCATTACTTAAAGGTTTTACACTAATATTAAAACCTATAGTATTTTGTTGCGGCAAATACAAACCGCCCTCATTTCTATGCACTATTAACTTTACTCTAGCATTATCGTTTAGAAGATTGTTCGCATCTAAAGTACTTTTGATATGTGCTTCAAGATATTCCATTGTAAAATTCATTGGAATTTCCATACGCATTATTCGCATTGAAGCCATTAGTCTAAAATAGTGATCTTCCCAAAATAATAGTTTTCCGATAGCTACTTTTATCGTTTCAAAAAGCGCATCTCCATAAGCATAACCACGATTATTAA
Organism: Jejuia sp. G7-7; assembly: GCF_055808955.1. NCBI lineage: Bacteria > Pseudomonadati > Bacteroidota > Flavobacteriia > Flavobacteriales > Flavobacteriaceae > Jejuia > Jejuia sp. G7-7. The sequence continues at coordinate 44,150 of NZ_JBVVSZ010000001.1, read as the reverse complement.
TCGAAATTTGAGTAGTATCTTCTAAAATAGTTCCATTAAAATTTGTCATAAAAAGAGTCCCGAAGTAAATTCGAGACAAATATAATGTTAATATACCTTTTCCTAAACAGAACCTAATACTTGTTTTAAATCTGAAATTTGATTTGTCCAAAGCATTTTAGCTTCATCAATTTCATCATCTTCAGCAAAATCTGTTACCATTAACGAGACATCTTTTGTAATTTCATCTACTTGGATTCTGATTTCGAAATAACAAGTTGCTCCATCTTCCTCATCTTCTAACCATCTGAATTTAACACGTTCTCCGCTTTTCTTGGTCAATAATTTAGCTTGCTCTTCACTATCATCCCAAATAAAAGTAAATAACTCTCCACGAGAATTTACATTATCTGAAAACCACTCAGATAAACCAGAAGGTGTTGATATATATTGATATAATAATTGTGGCGAAGCATGAATAGGAAACTCTATCTCAAATTTAACTTTATCGTCCATAAATGTGTAAAAGATTTGTGTTGCTCAATATATACATTAATTGATAAGATTTACAATTATTTATGATAATATTTTAATTAAGTTATGTTTGCAGGCGTTAATTTTGTTATTATATTTGCAACCTCAAAATGGCGAGGTAGCTCAGTTGGTTAGAGCGTCGGATTCATAACCCGGAGGTCGGGGGATCGTGCCCCCTCTCGCTACAAAGGAAAACCCAAGATTTTTATCTTGGGTTTTTTATTAGGTACAACATAGGTACAACATTTTGTATTCCTTAATAGATCAACTTATTACAATAAAAATTCCAAATTATAAATATCAAACTCTTTTCTAGTCAATCTTCAAAATATCTATTGAACTAATAAGATTAACTTTCTTAGTCGCAAAAACGGTTTTATCGCTGTGGTCGAGCTAATAAATTTTAATTTTGAAAATGACCCCGAGGGAGTTATTGCAGAAGCTGTATCCTATATGGTTGAATCATTGGATACAACGACTGACATGTTCCCAGATATGCTTTTAAAAAATTTGTATGACAAGACAAATATCCGTGATGTTTTATTGAACAAAGTTTTTATGTGTGAATGTTCTATTGTCTATACACTAGACTTACAACAATAAAGACTAAATATTGCGATTCCATACCCTGAACCAGTTCGAGTCCAGTTCTCGCACATGCAAAACACGTAATTCATTAATTTTAAAATGATTACATGTTTTTTAATTTTAATATTTATGTATTATTATAATTTTACTTTTCAAGACTCTTAACAACTTCTTTAAAACTAACTAAAGCACTCTCTAGGCTATCAATTATTTCTTGAGCTAAAATTTCAGGTTCAGGCAAACTATCTAAATCAATATAACTATCATCCCTAAGCCACAAAATATCAAAATTTGTTTTATCTCTGGATTTGATTTCCTTTAAAGAGTACTTTCTAAATCTGCCTTTTTGATTAACAGAACTCCATGATTCTTTTGTTTTTTTCTATCTTTAGAATGATAACAATCAACAAAATCTTTTAGGTGCTCAAACAGTAAAGGATACTTTTTTAAAGTATGATGCACATTTGTCCTGTAATCATAAAACCATATATCTTTAGTCTTTTTTCCATTCTCTAAAAAAAGAACATTCACTTTAACTCCATTTGCATAAAATATACCTGTTGGTAACCTTAATATAGTATGAAGGTTTGTCTTTTCTAGTAGTTCTTTTCTAATTATTTCACCTGCGCCTCCTTCAAATAAAACATTGTCAGGTAGTACTATTGCAGCTCTTCCTCTTTCTTCAAGCATGGTGATAATGTGTTGAACAAAACACAGCTGCTTATTGCTTGTTGTTGTCCAAAAATCCTCACGAAATTTATACCCATCCTGTTCTGCTAATTTTTTATCATTGGTAATTGAATAACTACTGCTCTTTCCAAAAGGAGGGTTAGCTAATACAATATTAACTTTTTTATTTTTGGATTCTATTAAACTATCTTCAAGTTTTATCTCTGGTGTCTCTTGTAAGTCTCCTATGCCATGTAGAAACATATTCATCAAACACAGTCGTACTGTCGATGGAACTATTTCATTACCATCGAAAGTTTTTGATTTTAAAAACTCTTGCTTTATAGGGTCTTTTTTTATTTCATTTGAATAATTTTCATTCAAATACTCTAATGCTCCTAAAAAAACCTCCAGTCCCACACGTAGGATCAGAAATAGTCTCCCCTGGTTTTGGCTGAATACATTCTGCCATTGTTTTTATAATTGGGCGAGGCGTAAAATACTGTCCAGCACCGCTACTTTCGGCACTCTTTTGTAACAAAGACTCATAAATATCTCCTTTAATGTCTGATGAATCTGAAGCCCATTTTTCTTCATTTATTAAATGTATAAGCTTTTCAAGTTTATAAGGGTCGTGAATTTTATTTTGAGCACCATTAAATATGTTAGTTAACATCCCTCCAGATTTGGCTAATTTTTTTAATGCGTCTATATAATTTTTTCTAGCCCTTCTATTGGGTGATTTAAAAAAATTCCAATTGCAATCTTCAGGGATATTAAAATTCCTATTGTAAGGCGGACTAGAAAATTCATCTGCTATTTTTAAAAACAGTAAATATGTGATTTGCTCTAGATAGTCACCATATTCTATCCCATCATCTCTAAGCGTATCACAAAAAGACCATATTTTTTGAACTAAACTATTACTACTCATTGTTAAGCTGGTTTGTTTATTGATTTCATTAATAGGGAATAAAAAACATGATTGTCACATTCATAAAAATATCTAAATAATGAAGATTTTACAATATATCTTTTTTGTAATCTATTTTTATTATATCTATCAAAATGCTTTTTAAAATGCCCTTTTAATTCTAAACTATTATTAATTTTTATTCCGTAATCTCTTAATTCATCTTCAAATTCTCCTAACCAAGTTTTATAATCAACATTTAAAACTTCATTAATATATCTTGATTTTATTTCATAGACTTTATCCCAAGTCTTAGTCATGTCATTATCTGGTATAAACTTAATCATCCATTCACCTTTTAAATTATTCGTATCGGTATTTGGAAGAATAGAATGATTAAAATCTATTTGGATATCTATAAAATTTGAAAAAGGGTAGATAAATACTCTTCTTACATTTAGTGTTTCATCTGTGTAGAAAACATCTTTACTATGCTTAAATTTTTGATTACATTCTGAACAAGATGGGGCTATGTTTTTTAAATTTATTGAAGAAATAGGGTAGTCTCCTTTAAACGCAATATGGTCATAATCACTTCTATATGACAATGGGTTTGGCAATTGGTTTACTCCACAAAAAGCACAGGTTTTAATTAATTGATTTTCAAAAAACTCTTTATAATGTTCATCAATTTCCCAAGCATTTGTTTTAAGACTATCCCACAGAGCAATCATTAATTCCTTAAATGAGTCATTCCCTATTATTCTAGAAATATTTGATTTATGTAAAATTTTAACATCAACATTTTCATCTTCAAAATATAAATGTAAATCTTTAGAAAATAAAATCAGTTTATAAAATTCATCTTTTAATGGTTGGTCAAGTTTTTTATAAGTATCAAAAAATGATTTGAATTTAGTAGTTAAATTTTTATTCTCTCGTCTATTTGGGGCAATAGCTCCTTGGTCATTTAAAAAACTATCTGCAAAAAATGCTGAAGGTTTAAACCCCCTATTAGCAGGCACAAATCTAATTTTCCTAATAAAAACTAAAAAATGCTGATTCAATTTGTGCATTCTATGTTTTTTAATAAAATGGTATTTATACAACATAATATTACTTCTTACTAGATTTTAAAAATTCTATTTTTCTATGTAAAGAAGTTAATTCATATGATTCCCCTAGTTCTTTAATTCTTTTTTGGATATACTCAACATCTTCTGATTCTTCCAATTCTTTAATTAAGGATAATGATTCTTCAGAAATTGGAATTTTAATATCAAATGCCATTCTTAAAACTTCATCAAAAGAAGCTCCGTAAGTTTCTTGAGTTGGTTCAGAGATATTTATCTTGTCTTGTTCTCTCCTAAAAATAAAAACGTTTTCACTTTTTGTATCTGAAACAACAAAAGGAGAGTGAGAAGTAATAAAAAGGTTTTGATTCCTTTCTATCGTTAATTTCTTTAATATTTGAATAAAAGTCCTTCTCCATTTTGGATTAAAATGGGTTTCAGGTTCGTCCAAAAGAAATAAGCAATTATCTTCTTGAAACATAAATACTGTTCCGAAAATATTCAAAAACTGATGCTCACCATCACTAAGACTAAGATAGTCTACAATGTCACCATTGTTTAATTCAAGTTTTAATTCTGAATAGGCTAATACTTTGTCCTCTTCAGGAACCATTGGCATTTTTGTAACTAGCTTTCTGTCTTTCCTATTCTTTTTAATCTTTTTTACAATGTCGTCCTTAATAATTAAATTGTTTAACAGCTCCAATTTATATAAGGCAGTATATAGCTCTAATGAATTATCAAAATGGTGATTAAATAATTTAATTGTGTTTGGGTCATCTAAATCATATTCTAATACCCATCTTTTATGCTTTTTATCATTAGCTTCTTGCAATGCTTTAGGGCAACATTTAATTAATTTTTCTTTCCACTCTTCAAGCTCATCTGTCAATAAAATACCTCCTTCTCCATTTGACTTATAAAAAGGAGCATTCATTTGATTTGTTTGTATAGTGATAACAAAACTAACTAGTCTTTTAATGTTTAATTCATTCTTTAATACTGTAATTGTCGAATTCTCTTCTTCAAAAATTAGGCTACTTATTGCAATACCTAAATTAGTATTGTAATTCATAAAATATAGCATTGGAGAGTAGTCTTCAAAATTCTCTTCTGATTTTAATGCTCTTAACCCTGTATATTTTGCGTATTCATCATAGTACAAATCAAAAGGTAAGCTTAAAGTTTCATTATCTCCTGAAGTATATCCAACTACTTTATTAGGCAAAAATGAATGAAAATCTTCAAGCTCAAAATCTAAAGCCCCCTTACTTTTTGTAAACACATCAATAATAATATCACTCTTTTTTGAATTAATTTTTGGACAATCTATAACAACTAAATTCAACTCCCTCCTAGTAAAAGTTCATATTCTATTTTAAAACCAAATAAAGCTCCTTCACTTTCCTTTGAATTTTGGGTTCTATAGATTCTATCTAAGAACAAAAAAATCTCTGCAATTATTTCAAGTACTTGCGACTTTCCAGAGCCATTAATACCAACCAGACAATTAGCATGAATATAATCCTCCTCCGAGCTTGGAAAAAACATATCTAGTCCTCTCATTAATGGCTTATAATCGATGTCTTGAACTGTTAATCTTCTAATTCTCATGATAATGAATATTTAATTTCCCTGAATCATCGTCAAATATGCTTATTATTTTATTACCTCTTTCTAGTTTTTTGAATTCATTAGAAAACCTACTTTTTGAGATATTTATTGTTTCAAATAATTCAAGATAGGAAAACGTATTGTGTAAAAAATTGGTCTTGATTAATTTAACCAAATCAACTTCTGCTTTTTTAATTTTTGGTGTATTTGCTTTTAGATTTTTTTGCTCTAATTCGTAATTCTCTTTTTCAATTTTAATTAATTTAATCAACTCTCCCAAAGAAGTGTCTGCTTCCATTTTATTGGAAATCTTACCCTGGAAAGCATTATTCAAAACCTTACTTCTTATGAAATTACACTTAAGTAAACAATCATTAAGCGTTTTCTTCAATGTGTTTTTATGAGATTCCGCATATTCAATTTCTTCTACTATTACTGCTTGCCTTTCTAAAGAAACCAATGGGAATGGAATCTCTTTAAACTTTGATAAGGACAACTCTAAAAATGTTGTCCCACTTGCAATTTTATTAGCATACTCATTGATTGATTTAAGATAATAATATAAATAACTACTGTTAATATTTTCCTTAGGAACAATACTTTTGAAACCTTGGTTTGTTGCCAGACTGTTATTAGCAATAGCTACATATCCTATTGGAGCTCTTGATGAAAAAAGAACAGTATTTTTAGGTAAAAGTTTAGCTGATGATTTTTCCAAACCTTTTTTAGATAAAAACCTTTTCCCTTCTGAAATAAGTTTTCCTTTATGTCTGGATAAATCTGAAGGAGTAATCCACTTAATGTTCCCTCCCCAAAATTCTTTTACTTTAGTTTTTGGTGTTCCTCCACTAACTATTTTTCCAATTTCATTTAATGTAGTAGTTGTTTGGGATGGATTATTTTCTTTACTAAAAGCGTTTAAAATGACTTTGTCTAAATATATATTTAAATCGGTCAAAGATTTTTTTACTGTATTCTCTAACAATTTTATTTCTTGAAAAGCAACTTCAATCATTTCAACAATTCTACCCTGTTCTTCGATTGGAGCTAGAGGAAAAGGTATTTGCTTAAATTTAGTTGCAGAAAGTTCAAGAAAAGTAGTTCCACTCGCCATTTTTTCCGCGAGTTCTTTAACAGTAGTTAAATAATAGTAAACATATTTAGCATTTATAGAATCATTTATAATCAGATTTTTAAAACCTTGATTAGTCGCTAACTCATTTTTAGCAATAGCAACATAACCAATTGGTGCTCTTGAAGAAAAAAGAACTGAGTTTTTAGGTAATAATTTTGCGGAAGAATAATGAAGCCCAATCTCACTAATATTTCTTCTACCTTTTGATACAAAAACTTCTTTATGATTTGATAAATCTGAAGGAGTAATCCATGGTATTTCATTACCCCAGAATTCAGGGTCCTTCGTTGATGGAGTTCCCCCACTAACAACTACCCCAATGTCATTCAATGTTACCCATTTCCAATGGGCTGGTATGTTCTTTTTGTATTCAATTCTAATTTTATTAAGTTCGATTATTCATCGAATGATAATAACTCGGAAGTACTTATCTCAAATGCATCTGCAATTCTTTTCATCATAGAAATTTTCATTTCTTGCTTTCCAAGTTCATATTTCCTTAGGTTTTGCGCATCAATGCTAGCTTTAAAAGCAATCTCTTCAATACTTAATTTTTTCTTTATTCTTAAAGCTCTAATGTGCTTACCAAACTCAATACAAAAGACAGGTATTTCCTTTTTTCGTTTACGTTTTGACATATTTCAAAGGTGCAAACAATCAGTTTCACATAACCAATTGTAAGCAATAGGTTATTTACAACCTTTTATATGTATTTGCTAAAATATAAAAAGATAATTTAATGGATAAAAAAATGTAACTAATAAAGGTATTTATAAATACCGTTTCATTAATCGGATACTTATGACTTTGGGTTATTATTTTTATACACTATTTGTGATTTAATTCTTGTTGGAATATTCCCTTCACCAAACTAATGATGAAGGGAATGCTCTTATAATTTAGATTTAATATTCTTATTTGGTACAATCAGGATATTATCATTAGCAACCGTTTTACATTGCAAAGAATTATCGTTTGATGGTTTTTTAAGTATTGGAGTATTCAAATCTTCGTTGGATGAAAATAAAATCTGTCCTTTTAAAGCATCCGCCCAACAATAAAGATGAAATGCCGTCGGGCTTCTGACCCCACACTCCCAATGACTTACCAATCGATCTGCAACACCTAATGTATGGTTTAGGTCATCTTGTGTAATACCAAGCTTATGACGTTGTTTAACCAGTTCTTTAACCACATCATGAAGAAAATCGCGCCTTACTTTATGGGGGTAGTTGAATTTAATATGCATTTTTTAGTCCTTTCTGTTTTTGTTGGCATATATCCATAAGTCGTAAGACGCTGAACCTATACTGACATATACAATATTTCCATATTAAAGTGATTTTCGTGTATTAATAAACACTTATGTACTCAAAGCATAAAAAAATACGTCAGTACAGATTTCATAAAAGTCCAACTATAACCCTTTTCATAGCCAACCAGAAAAGGAAAAATCGACAATGAAAACTATTAAAAATAATGGTGTCATCCTTGTTGACCCAGATCAAGAAAAAGAAGTTGTTATCGGGTTGTTGTTAGAAACAAATGCCTTTGTTTCCATTAAGACAGCCGAAATTCTAACAACGCTGGATAAAACAACCCAATATCGGGAACGTAAAGAAGGGCATTTTCCTAAGCTCCATTCTTTGACCCATCATGGAAGAAGGAAAGCTTATAGAGTGCAGGACTTGAAAAACTGGCTTGAAGACCCTATGGCGTATAACCGCTCATAGTCATAGTATTTCTAAGGAACTACAATTCTTCAAAAATGGAGCACCCCTTTTAAAGATTAAGGGGTGTTCCTCAGCACAAGCTAAAAGGAAGCATATTTTGAAAAAATCTAAGAATAAAATTGCCGCTAATGATAATCAAATACCTGAAGACAATAAGCACTTAAAAGAATTGGCCAAAATTATCAAAGCCAAGTATTCTACTGATACTTTAATATCAGACGCACAGGCTTTACAAGGTGCTATAAATTTGATTGGAGCAATAAAAACTTGTATTGAAATACATCAAAAAAACATGTAGAATCAATACTATGAACGATATTAATATCCTACCTGACCATCTGGACGGCAAAGAGGGAATGGCTACAAAAGCCGTTATTCTTGTTCGAGTTTCAAGCAAAGACCAAGAAGAAGGATACTCGTTAGATGCTCAGCGTTTTCGGCTTGAAAAGTATTGCCAAAACAAAAAATTAGAAATTATAAAATGTTTCGAATTAACAGAAAGCTCAACAACTGGCGACCGTAAAAAATTCAACGAAATGATTAAATTCATTAAACGCCAAGAAGGAACAATAGCACTAGTTGTTGATAAAGTAGACCGACTACAACGCTCTTTTAAAGAAACTCCTTTACTAGATTCACTCGTGCAAAATGGTGTTATTGAACTTCATTTTAATACTGAAAATACTATCATTCATAAAAATTCTGTATCGCAAGAACGGATGCTGTGGAATTTCAGTGTAATCATGGCACAATCCTATGTTGACAGTATGAAAGATAATGTTCGCCGTAGTATTGAACATAAGCTACGTAAAGGGGAATGTATTACTGCCGCACCAATAGGATATAAAAACACCAGAGATGACCAAGGTAAAAGTACAGTAATTATTGACGTTGAACGTGCACCATTAGTCAAAAAAATATTTGAGGCTTATGCCACTCGGATATACTCATTCAATGCCTTATGTGAGTATTCAAAGGAATTAGGGTTAAAAAATGCTCGTGGCTTAAAATCATATTTAATTCCTCAACAAATCTATCAATTGATAAATCAACCTTTCTATTATGGGGAAATGAGAATTAAAGAACACCTTTACACCCATATTTACGCCCCCATCATAAGCAAGGAATTATATGATACTTGCCAAGAAGTTATGAGGCAAAGAGGCAGTAAGAATGTTTCTTCCAATACTTATAGAACAAAACCTTTTACATTTCGTGGGTTATTAAAATGTGCAAGTTCAGGGCGTATTGTTTCCATTGATACCAAAAAGAGAGCATATAAAAACGGAAAAACTCAAAAATGGACTTACCTGATTGCTAGAGACCCTAAAAATATAGATAAAAAAATATGGGTAAGAGAAGAAAAGGTACTTGCACAATTAGAAGAAATTTTAAGCAAATTAAAAATACCTTTGGATGGAATGGAAAGCATTAAACAATGCCTTAGAGATAATGCGAATGTTGAACGGGAGTTTCATAAAAGAAGAGAAAAAGAACTATTTAATGAATACAACCTTTACAAAGCAAGACTAAGCAAACTTACAGATTTAGTTTTAGACAATGTAATCTCAAGAGAAGAATACCAAGCAAAACGAATAAGTTTATGTGCTAAGCGAGATGATGTGCACGCTCAAATGAAAAACTTATCAAAATCTGACGATAGCTTTAATAAAGCACTGTTATATATTGTTGATTACACATCTAATGTCTTAGATACATTTAAAAAAGGAAATATTGACGACAAACGAAAATTACTTAATTCTCTGTTTTCGAACCTAGAGTTAAAAGGGCCAACTCTTTGTTATTCCTTGAATTTTCCTTTCGAAAGAGTACTAGAACACTCAAAAGATGGAAAATGGTCGGACTTAGTAGATAGTTTTCGAACCAACCCTGAGTTAAGATTAGCAATTATTAAGTGTTCTGAAAAAATATCTTTTCCACTAGTTTCACAGGTATAAGAACACCTCGTATATCAAGGTTATGTTCTTTGGTAATAGAATATCCCAGTTTAAGATAAAACTGGTAACGGCCATTATTGCTATTAGGCAAAAAGTTGAAACACGCGTTGCTAATTCTCAATAGAGTTATCTTCTTCCTTTTTCCAAGCAATTTTAATATCTGTGACATAGGTTTTATCTTCTTTGACCATATCGACGTAACGCTCGTCATGGGCTTTGACGGATTTAACGGAAAAGGTTGTTAACCCAGCATATAACTCATCAAGACAATACCCTTTAACAGTAACAAGATGGGTAGCAAAGAATATTTTAATTACCCTATCATTGCCGTCTTTACCAAGCCAAGACGTTAAATAATGAGCATAGGTAAAGTTTTGCCGTGTACCGTCTTTAAGGATAAAATCAATAGTTCTGGTGTCTCCCGTTTCAAAAGCTATTATCCCATTTGGGGCTTTTTCTGTTGCCTCTTCTTTATTCTGTCCGTTTTTGGCAATTTCTAAACTCTTAAATTTATAATTCTGGCTCATAATCTATATCAATGGTTTTTGGTGGTTGGATTTCCTTATTTGCTGTTTTTTCAATTTCAATCGCCTTGTTAAAATTGACTTTCTTTAACTCCGTTGCTCCTTGTCTGTCACCGCTTTTATTTATATGCTCTAAAAGTTCATCTGCATCATCGGTATAAATCGTTACATCTTCACGACCTCGGGAGGTCGAAACATAAAACTGTTTTTGATTGGAGGCTAAAAAAGTTGATGCGGGTTGTGAGATAATAACCTTATCCACTCGCTCTTTCCCTGTGAACTGTATGAGGTAATCGCATAAGCATAATCAAAATTACTATGGTCTTTTCCCAAAATAAATTCGGTATTGCGTGTTGTTGATTTCTTGACGGTTCTAATATCACCATTCTTAGTGAATCCCTTGACTGTCAAAATCGAGCTATTGTTTAATCGTTTACCTTGAGTATCATACCCATTTTTGTTGATGCGGATTTCATCGCCTTTGCTTAAAGCAAGTTCTCTTGAACTGAAAAACATCATAATCCTTTGCCCTATGGATAGGCAGGATATGATGTTTGCCTTGACTATCCTTAATTTTAACCATGCTCTTTTCAACATTCTCAATGGTCAAAATCGAACCTTTTTTGATGCTTGGTAGGTTTTGATGGGTTTGAATAATTTGACCTTTACGATAGGAGCGAATATCTTGTTTTTGCGCCACACTAAAATAGTGATTGTCAAAAACTGTAAACTGCTTTTCGCGTTTACCAAGTCGTTTCGCTTCCCTTAATCCCTCTCGCACGTTTTTATTGATTTCTTTGGCTTGTTCATTCGTTGGTGTAATCACAAGTGCGGATTTCTTGATTTTCGAGAGGTCAAATAATCACTTACCAATTGCTCTTTGAGCCGCGTTGGTTCACATGTTTGAATTGAACCGCGCTCTTTGAGTATGGTAAATCCGGTTTTGATATTACCATTACTGATTTCTTTTACCGCCGCTTTATAAGTTGCTTCTTTTTGTCGGTAGATAGTCTCCATTGAAACCCGTGAAATTTTGCCCACTTCTTGCAATAACCGCATAGCATCACCGCGCATAACAGCGGTATGCTGTCTCGGGTCTCCTGAAAGGATAACCCGAGTTTGGGACTGTTTGACAAGTGAGAGAATGCTTGCCATATCTTGTGACCCCAACATACCAGCTTCATCAATCCAAATAACCTGTCCTCTGGTTTGTTTTTGTAATTCCTTATCCATTAAAAGACGGGCAACTGTATCAGCTTTATCAAATCCTTCCTTCTTAAGAACATCACGGGAGGCTTCGGCCGTTGGTGCAAACAGGAACACTTTTTTGCCTGTTTTTTCTATTTGTGGCACAACCTCTTTTAGTAGAGTTGTTTTGCCAGTACCTGCCGCACCGCGTATCATCACCATCATATCTTGCGAGGTCATCACATGGTTCATAACAAGGCGTTGTTCGTCATTCAAATACTCAAATTGGCAAACATCAAACCCCGTCTTTAACGGACGGCGTTTACCAATTCCATCACGAGCAAGCTCTATCATCCGCCTTTCTTCTGCATGAACCAATTTCGTTGTGCAAAGCCGTTGACTTCCCACTTGGATTTTAAAACCGTATCGTTGTTTTCTAAAGACCCATCAATCTCATCAAGGCTAATCTCCTTGTTATCGATGGCATGTCTATAACCTTCAGCTAGAATCTGCCTGTCCCGTTTGACCGAATTTCGTGTAAATACATGCTCAATAGCATGGTCGATTGATTGTGTTGCAGAATGGCTTTTATCCGTAGTCTTAGTTTCTTCTGGCGTTTTTTCATTAATACCAGCTTCATGCAATTGGTCACGCCATTTGTTTTGTAATTCGGACATAGTCAAATTCTTCTGCTTTTTTGCCCGTGTCTTTGCCCCCAATTGGTCAAGTTCTTTGAGATTGGTGATACCTTTTTCCTTGGCGACCTGTCCAATCAAATTTGTTCGTTTGGAAAAGTGGTCAATTGCTTTTTGTGGGATAACAGACAATTCAAATCCGTTCTTGGTTTTACGAATGCCATATCCCATATCGGAAAACTTATCTGCCAATCGTTTATGAAACCGAGCTTGGTAATAGGGCATATCCCGTTTGATATTGTGAAATTGCCCTGCTTTAAACTGTCCAGTTTCTTTTTCAAAAACCGTATTAAATGTAAACGCATGGCAATGAAGATGCGGGTCTGGCGGATGACTGCCAACGGGTCGTGCTGTCTGATGGACAAAATTTGTCCAAATTAACTCTGGAGCAGAACGGTCATCGTTTTGTCCCTGTGCTCGTACCCTAACTTGCATATCCTCTTGTATTTCGAGCATCGTTTCATGGACACTTTGCTCAAAGGCTGGCAATACACGTTTATCATCCCCAAGCGCATGAAGAATGGACACAGATTTAGGACAATGAAAACTAATATCATAACCCACACGACGGTTTTCAACTGTTCTAGGGGTTAGTGACCCACCATCTTTTGGGTTGATATTATCGCAGAGTTTTTCAAATGTAGCCCTGTCAACGGTTTGCCCTTCCAATCCCAACCGCTTTGCAATCTTGCCATTGAATTGTCCGTTGACCTCTTGGTCTTCCAAATAATAATCGGCTTTAGCCAGCGCGTCTTTAAAATAATCCTTTGCTTGCGCCGATGTCGAACTTTGAAACATACGTATCATAGGCTTTCCCTTTTAAGCGGTAAGCATATGTCCATATATGTTTTTCCAAATTCATTCTACTGACGGATTTTGATTGCCTTTATTGGTTTTCAAAATACGAAAATATACTGATAGGTTTTCTCCGATTTCGAGATTTTATATCTGCCAGTACACCTCAAATCCCCTTTGCCGTATTGATACATCAGATGACTAAAAGCGATAACACTAACGTGGATATTTGCCCGCCACTCGGCCCGCATAATCGTGTGGTTCTGGGCAAATATCCTCTGCCTTGTTGTTAATACGCCTCATCATCTGATTAACAAACAAAGGAGACTTAAAGATGACTGATAACAAAAAACCAACTCAGAAAAAAGGCGACCGTCCAACACATGGGCTTTTCGTCAAGAGTGACCAATTTGGCAGCGAAATCCCTTTCCGATTATCTGGAATATGGAATCATCCTAAAACGGGACATATGAGCTTAAGCCCAGAAAAGCTTCAAATTCGTATGAACCCAAATGCCAAAGACGGCGAACCACCAGCAACGCTTCTCTTGAAAACAAAAATCTACGGTAAAGATGCCACAATCCCATTTGGTGAAATTACCCAAGAGGAAGACAAGAATTGCTTCGAGGTCAATCTTGGCGATTTGGTCATTTTCGAGAACAAACCCCGTCAAGTGGAACAGCCCAAGAAAGTTGCAACCAACGGACAACCTCGACCATAACCTAATAAGGGGGCTAACGCCCCCTTATTCTATTAAAGGAGAATAATAATGACTGATAAATCAAAAATCATAGCTCAACAAAATGATGAATTTCGCAGAAATATTGGAAATGTATATAATACTTCAAAAGTTCAAGGTAAATACTCCATGACTCAAGGGGTTTTATCTTTATCTAATACTGAAAGGTTAGAAACTGTTTTGAAAATCAAAGGGTTTAACAATTTCAATGAAGATAATGACCCACATGGAGAGCATGACTATGGACGTTTTCAATTAGAGAGTAACAAACAAGATGTTATATGGAAGATTGATTACTACGATACCAATTTTGAATATGGAAGCGAAGACCCGAGCGACCTTGATAAAACAAGGCGAGTCATGACGATTATGTTACCCTGTGAATATTAAATCTTTCGGGGGTCATTCAATATTGGATGACCCCATTCTTTGACCAATAGACATTGCATAGATTTGTTCGGTAGATATTAGGGGCTTTTTGGTTCGTGTTTTGTGCTTTGGTCTGTGTGCTTTTACCCGATGGTATTTTTTAGCCCATAAGGAAAATAAAAAGAAATCCAATCCTAAGCAAAATACAATTCACCCCTAAGAAAATTACCTATAAAGCTTAATGGGCTAAACCTCGCCCTTTTAATTTAATTAATCAATGCTTTGTATCTTAATTGAACACAGCTTTTAATATTTCAATTTATTAAACACTCAACACAATTCTAAACCTTAATTTTACATCTCATGTCTCCCAATGATACCCTAGATTAAGGAAAAATTCTGCACCCCTGCATTGCTTTTATATCTAATCCAACAATGCTAATTTATATCAGACATCTCCCCTAAGCAGTGCTTTAGGCTTTTTCACAAAAAGAACCTAAGCGGTTTCACTTCCATTTCGTTACTATTTTGAATGCTTGACTTTAAGGTAGTATTATGGAATAATATTACCCATGAAAGTATTAGACTATATATTAAAATCAGTCGGTTATAATCCCAACCCAAATATGTGGGATAAAATCCTTAAAGAGGAAGTAAAATACCGAAAAGATTATTTTGACGTGTATAATACACGTTTCTCCCAGATTCTTTTTGACCTTCCATTTGATGAAGAAAAACTAGATGATGGCACAACTTGGGAAGAGCATAGACGACGCGAAAAAAGCGGATGCGCGAGCATGAAGAATGGCTAAAGAAAAGGTCGCAAGAGCATGAAGCCGAAAAGAAAATACTGGCTCTATTTGCTGAGCAAAAAATCTTCGATTTCCCATTTAAGAAGGATAAGGATGGGAAAGTAAATCTACAGAATGAAGAGACAGAATCAACCGCTAAAATTTTATTTCGGTTGGAAGCTTTTTCTGAACTAAGTTATAGAGGTCTTGTTGAGCATGATATGGACAAGTTTAAGCTTATGAAATATGAAGACATCATAGAGAGGCTTGAATTTGCTGAGACAATGGACAACAACCCAAATGATTTAACCGATGCAAAAATGAAGTTTGGACAGGATTTCGAATTTTTCGAAGTTGAACCGAAAACAGAAGAAGAACTCCTAAAGGAAATCGAAGAATTACGTAATGAAATGAAAGCCAGTACAAAATTCTGGGAAAACGAAAGAAAGAAATTACTCAATAACCCTAACCCTAAATTCTACTGCTAATGGACAGTTTGAACCCTCAATAATTTTTTATATATTGGTAATCAATAAACTAACCTCTTAAATGTCTGCCATTTTAGACTTCCCTCTTATTAATTGGAAATTGGGTCACCCTTTTACGGTGCGTGATGCCTGTGAGGGTGTTCTTATCATGGGTGGACTTGGAAGTGGAAAAACGTCTGGCTCTGGCGCTCTATTAGCTAAAAAATATTTAAAGCAAGGCTTTGGCGGACTCGTCTTAACAGCTAAAGAAGAAGAACTCAACCTTTGGAAAAAATATTGTAAAGAATGTGGTAGGGAAAATGACCTAATCGTTTTTGGTCATGGCTCTAACAGATATTTTAATTTTCTTGATTACGAATGTAGTCGCCCTGACAGCGGTACGGGTATCACCCACAATATCGCAGATACATTAAAAATAGTTATTAAAGCAGGAGCAACGGAAGGTAATGAACAGAATGAGGCTTTTTGGGATTCAACTTTACAGCAATTACTTGTTAATGCGGTGGACTTATGCTTGCTCAATGATGATACTATTCGTTTTGAACATATCTATAAGATTGTACAATCTGCACCTAGAAATACTAACCAACTAAAAAACCAAGAATGGTGTAAAAAATCCCCTTGCCTCTCTTTGATGATGCATATAGCCAAGGAGATTAATTCAATGGAAAAAAATGAAGAAACGGACAAACTGGCTAGACGACTTCACATCATTGAAGATTTTTTTGGGCAACTGGTTGAATCTTTCAGATAAAACCAGAAGTATTGTAGAGCAAATGTTTTTTGGTTTTGGCGATAGGTTTATGCGCGACCCTCTTTATACACTCTTTAATACTAAGACCAATATAACACCTGAAGATACAATTAATGGGAAAATTATTGTTGTTAATCTTCCTTATCTCATCTTTGAAAAAACAGGTAAAGACGGGCAAATATTATTTAAGTATGTCTGGCAACGTGCCATGCAAAGAAGGCAAATAAATGACGATAGCAAACCTACTTTTTTATGGGTTGATGAAGCTCATTACTTCTTGCACGACCATGATATTGACCACCAATCAACCGCGCGAAGTTATAGAGCATGTACGGTTTACTTAACACAAAACTTACCCAATTACACCCTTCACGCTGGCGGTGGAGAAAAAGGCATGTATCGTTTCAAAGCTTTAGCAGGAAACTTGGGAACAAAATTTTTTCATGCTAATTCGGATGTCGAAACTAATCAATATGCCTCTAGTTTAATCGGCAAAAAATTAACATGGCTACATAATACAGGAACATCCATGGGGCAGAATATGGGGACAAGTGAAGGAAGCACACAAAGTTTACAAAATATCATTGAGCCATCAGACTTAGCCAAACAAAAAACGGGAGGCCCAATCAATGATTTTGAAATCAATGTCATTGTCCACCGGCAAGGAATCCCTTTTAAACAGACTCAACGAAATCACGCACTATTGACCATTAACCAGCTAAAAACTTAATCAACAATTGAAAACACCAAAGGCACTTACACATCCCTTATCGATTTTATTACACCTTGCTATTTTCTATATATTGACCATCAAAATATATGATTGGTTTTTTCAATTAAACGAGCATCCTAAATATACTGAACTCTACCCCTCAATATTGGCATTAAATGGTCTGTTTATTTTTAATCTGTTTCTTATTGCTCTAATTTTTACTCTAAGATTTAAAACAATACTCAAAGTAATATACTGGGGAATTGGTATTGGGATTGTTGTTGGCGTTGTTCTAGCCGCTTATTACAGCAAACAGGAGATTACTACCCTTGGTGATTTTATCGATGCCTACAAAGTAATGTACACGAGGAAAATGTGGCCAATGATGTCCAAAATCCAATATATCGCCATGCCCATTCTCGTTATTATTCTAGGCATTGTATTCATAGCTTCTGGCAGGTTCAATTCAGTTGGTTACAGAGTATTTGAACTTCTTTCAAAATACAAACTACAGGTAAAAGCGATTTTAGCCTCTTGGACACTTTATTACGTGTATAAAATCATCATAAATGCAAATGATGATAATGGTTTTGAGTTCAACTTTTATGTGATAAGAAACATCATCACTATCCTTGCTGTTCTTGGAATTGCTTTTTTGATTTATCGAAAATTAAAAAAGAAACGCCTTTGGGAAAGATCTGTTACAGAGGTTTTTTATCTCATCCAACGAATTATCAAGGGAGGAATAATTATAAGCTTAATTTATATTGCCTTTTTACATTTTAATTTCTTGTGGAAATATGGTGCTCCAAGCTCATTCGTTGAGAAAAACATTGAGCATGCAAAAAGAATCTATGAGTTACAGGATTCAAACATGAAGCCGTTCAACCTATTTCCAACAGTACTATTCTATTCTTTCATGATTTACTTGATGTATATCGGTTTCCGTGGAAAAAGATATAAAGGTGGTTATCTAAACCCAAAAGATCCCTGGTTACCTAAAAATGCACTCCTTGACAGACCAGATGCCTTTACTGAATTGAACTTGATGGAAGGCGAAGACCTAGAAAATAATCTGGATAGAGCAAAGGTATTGTCTGTTGAAATAATAGAATGGCTTCATGAAGAAAAAAAGCACTATCAGCATTTCCTTGATTTATGGAGGAACTTTGAACCGTTAAGCAATGAAGAATATTATAGGCGTGGTAACAAAAAAGGGGACAGACTAACAGAATATAATAGACAAGATGTAAATCATATTAAGCAGACGTATATTTTATGGATTAGACAAGCTGAGACGGACATTAAGGCATATGAAAAAATGCACAGAACTATTTTAAGCATTGAGAAGAAAAAAGGCGCGTTGTCCAATAAAAATAACTATGAATCTCTATGAGAATAAAAAGTGATTAGGCAGAACCCAGTTGCGCTGCCTCTATCATGATTGAGTTGACGACATTGCTTTGGAATTGAATTTGAAAATCCAAAGATGATTTTGAAATTTCACCAAGTTTAAAACGCTTTAGAGCATTTCTGATGCGTAACTCGGCTAACACCGATAATGGAAAAAGAGGTTCATACCCCAATTGTTCGCAAATGATTTCACGAGCTTGGGTTTTATATTCCAAGTCCTCAGTTGCATATGCATCGAGCTTATCTAAATTGACTTCAACACCATGAAAAAAGGGCATGTTTAACCTCTAAAATTTATATAACTGTATCATAAAACTCTATTTTATGTCAAGAAAATTTGATGAATTAGATCTCAAGGAAATTAGAGAATTATCTAAAATCTGTAAAAAAACACAGGATTTAATAACCGAGAAAAACAAAAGAGTTATTGAGCTTCAACGAACAGAAAAAATAAAATTTAAAAAACTTGACCCTGCGCCTAAAACCAAGTGGAGATGTACGTATAACAAGACAACACACTAAAACAATGTGTACTCCAGAACAGACCAAAGAGGAAATAAGGAAAGCTGAAATATTCTATACCAGCGCAAATCAAGGCCTCTTTAAAAGAAAAGACTAAGGAAACGGAGCAAGAACATTTAATTGAAGTTATTTCCCAAATAAATGATTTAAGCTTTTTAGCTTTGGTAGAAACTGGAATGAACGCATATAGGGTAAAAGAAGATGAAAAACAACCAGAAGTAAAAAGAGAGTCAAAGTTTAATTTTAACGACTATTTAAATTCTTCTTATTTAGATTTGGATGAAAAGGATAAAGGTAAAGACAAATCCCCAGACGTTGCAGATGATTTTGAATAACAAAGCCCATCAAATGATGGGCTTTTTTTATTTATATTGTTTTAATCAAAAATAGGCTGTCCAAATTTATATTCTATCTTGTGATTAGCATTACTATCAGATTCATTAGAAAAAATTATTCCGTTAAAATAGTCAATGCGATAATCGCCTTTTGAAAGAAACCAAACTGTTTCAATCTCATTAGTTTCGAACTCATCAGAAAGCGCAATCAAATCTGTATTTTCATTTAATGTAAAGAACACTTCTGTTCCATCCTCTTTAACCCCTTTTAAACTTGTCTCTTTTGCTCCATTCCTAACCAAAAAACGCAAATGAAGAAGCATTCTATAATCAACATACTGATACATAGGTATGCTCGTAGATTCGTCAAAAGAAAAAACATCATCTTCAGTATAGTAAATATTACCATTTAGAGTTGAAAATATATCAAGCCCATTATCTCCTGTCTTAAATAAACCAGCCGACGATAAAGAAAAACCCTCAACATACCTACTCCCTAACAAATATTTTTCTATTCTAAACCTCTTGTCTTTTGTAACAAATAATGTACCCCCGCCTTTTTTTGTGATGTAGTAATCAGACTTATTCATTACGGCATCTAAAAGGTCATATTGCCATGCCCTTTTATAAGAAACTGAAGCCCCCTTTTTTTGTTTTCATCAATTGTTTTTCTACGAGCAATCTCCATTATAATCTCTAATTCTTCATTAGCATCAACTGCTCCGAACTCTCCAATTAAATTTGATGTGCCATATGACATTATTGATAGATTTGCATTAGGGTAGCCTACATCATTCCATTGATACCCTTTAGAGGTATTATAAATTGGTGTTTGTCGAATTGTAGTCAATTCAATGAGTTTTTCCGATGTTTCATTATTTTCAATATCGCTATCATCGTCGCTTGAACATAAAGCCAAAGGCAAAGACATAAGGGTTGCAAATAGAAATTTGTAACTAAATAAAAGTGTTTTCATTGTTTGTGATTTTTAAATGTTAAATAAATAATACCATTAGCATAAGTCCGCCTACTATTACTAAAATCAAGCCTATTGTAATAAAGAGGTTACCAACCCCTTTAGTAAGCCCGTGCTTCTTTGTTGTTTTCCAGTCTTTGAATTTGACGACACCGCCATTTGTTCGGTTCTCAAATTCATATTTTCTTCTATTATCGAAAATTTTATATCCAACATAGAGAATAACGGCTCCGATGATAGTTGTTAATAATGCTGTTCCCATTTTAATTGTTTCTAGATTTATAAATTAAAAAGTGATTTCGCCAATTTTTTTGTCCCAATTGTCAGGATAGTAATATTCTACTTTTTTTACCCTTACTAATATTTGACTTAAATAGTCATTTCTTTTAGGATTCTCTAAAGCATAGGTGATTTTGGTATTTAAGTATTTGCTTGAAGGAAGATTGGGACGTTTATTATTTTCTTCATAATATTCAAATAACTCTTTAGCTTCTTTTGAGGATAAACTCAATTCTGAAACTGCGGGGGCTTTACCATCTTTAAATCGAAAATCTATGCTTCCATGCCAATCACCTTGAGTACCAGAAAAATTTACTAAAGTGCTACCAAAACTAAGTTTTAACTTTTCAGTATTTATGTCATAGGTATTAACAGATGTATTTCTAAACCCTTTAAAGACTAAATTTTCAGGGTCGATTTTATTAGCTTCTTTCCTAACCTTTTTTACTTTACTCTCCCATTCTTCTCTAACCTCTTTTAATTTAAATGGGTTTTTTTGATTGTCAAAAATACTTCTATCTCCTTCCATTGAATAGATATAATATTCAGCCAAGTTTATATAGGGAAAACCTACTAAACTGGTACAGCAATTTCCTCCCTCTCTAGAACCAACCGTTTGTCTTCTAGGGTTATCAAAGTATGAGCTATAATCTGTTTCTGAACAAAAATTCATTGCCCCCAAGAACATTGTTCTCAGGTTTTCTTTCTGAAGGTCGAGTTTAAATTTTTTAATTTCTTCTCTTGTTTGTGGTTGAGCATCTTTACAGGATACAACGAATAAGAGGGTAAGAATAAGTGGGGTGAAAAATGATTTTTTCATGCTTAAATTTTTAAAATGTTAGATAATTGCAGGTTTGACAAATGGGGGATTTGAAACGAGAAGAATGACCGTTAAGGGTCGCGAATATGGAGAGAATAGGCATTCATACGGCAAAAAAATAGCGTGAGACTTAGTCCATCTTATCCGTAGAGGTACTGGTATACCTTGACCCAAAGACAGAAACTAAGCCCACGCCTTACCGCGGGCAATAGCTTATTTGCCTTTCGCTCGGGTCTAAAATTACCAGTTTTCTACGGTGAGCGAAATTCGTTAGCTAATGCTTATGTTATAATTAATTTGTTATTATTCTATACGTCTATGTTTTATAAAATTTTCATTTAAAGAATCTAAGATAGAGATTACGATAACCTTGCCAAATATTTTTCTGAATTTTTATACAAACGGTCAAAAAATCAGATTAACCATTATATATATTAATAACTCATATCTTATAACAGCAAATAAGCCCATGGAAACCATGAGCTTAGTGCCTTTTCTTTCGCTTGGATTGTAATAAAACCAGTTTTCTACAGAAAGCGAAAGTTTATCAGTATTTTGATTATTGACGTTTGTTTATATAAATATATTTGTTTTTCCTGTTTGTATTTAACTCAAATTAGTTTACGTCAGCATTTATTTAGTTTTCGTATCTGCTATACACTTTTTTATCATCAACTTTAATAATTGTTATAAAAAAACATATACATTAGGGCATTAAATTAATTAATCATCTCCCTCTTAATGAAAAGAAAAAGCATTTTTGCTCTAAGTCTATTTCTAATTGCAGTATGTAATAGCAAGGCGCAACAAAAAATTATAGACTCTTTAGAACAACAATATCAAAACCCTACCAACGGACTTAGTAAAATCGAAATATTAAACGAATTGAGTTGGTATTACTATGCGCAATCTGATACTGAAATTGGTATTCAAAAAGCGAATATGGCTATTTCAGAAGCGGAGAAAAACAATGATTCCCTGCAATTGGGTTTGGGGTATGAACGTAAAGGATTGAACTTTCAGAAAAAAGGGAAAGATTCTATTGCATTGGGGTTGTATGATTTTGCAAGTAATATCTATACTAAAATAAAGCATCTCAAAAGGTTAGCCTCTTTGAATTACAATATTGGTTTTTTTCACATGAAAAGAGCTAATTATGATAAATCCATTGAAAAAAGTATGATTGCTTTAGAAGTATTCACAAGCAATAAAGATACGCTTAAAATTGCGAGAACGTTGAACCAAATTGGAGTAAGTCAACTTTATCTTGGAAATTACACTTTAGCACAAAATAAGTTTCACGAAGGGTTGCACCTTTTGGAACACATTGACAAAGGTGAAACTGTGTTTTATGCAGAAATATTAAGTAATGAAGGTCTATTACAGGAAAAACTGTCTCACTATCAAACAGCTTTGGAACTCCAGAAAAAAGCATTGATCATTCATGAAGAAAATGAAAATATTTCTGGTATTTCAATTATTCAGAATAATATAGGAAAACTATTAAGCATTGTAGGCGATAAAAAAATGCTCTCAGTTATTTTAAAAAATCATATGAATTGAAAAAAAGATAGGTAATCAATATAGAATAGCTAACGTACTTACCAATATAGGCCTTTCCTATGCCTCGCTCAACAAATCAGAAAATGCGCTAAAAACATTGAACCAATCCAAGAAAATTTATGATGAATTAAACCATGAAACTAATCTTTCGTCTGTGCATAAAGCTATCGGTGAAGTTTATCTTGAAATTAATAAACTAAAAATTGCCGAAAAACACTTTGATTCCGCAGTTGTGTTTGCTGTGAATGCAAAAGATAAAAGAGCTCTTTATCTTGCGAAAGATGCCTTAGGAGAAGTTGCCTTTAAGAATCGTAAATATCAAAAGGCGTATTCTCTAAATAAAGAAGCAGAAGAACTAAAAAACACTATGCTATCTGAAGAAAAACGAGATGAACTAGCTCAACTTAAAGCCAATTATGAGTACGAAAAAGAGAAGGCTATTTTACAAGCGAATTTTGAAAAAGATAGAGTATTAGGTCAAGCTAAAATCAAACAACAAGCTCTAATAAAAAATATCAGTATTGGAGCTGGTGTTATTGGTATTTCTATTTTGTCCATAATACTAACGCTTTATAGGCGTAAAAAAGAAGCTAGTTTAAATGAAAAGTTGGCAAAATCTGAACTCAGAAAAATACGAGCGCAGTTAAACCCGCACTTTATACATAACAGCCTTAATTCCATGAGTGATTTTGTGCTCAAAAATGAAAAAAATGTATCAAGTAATTATATTACAAGATTTTCTTCAATGATGCGCGGAATTTTAGATAATTCGAGTGTAGATGAAGTGTATTTAGAAAATGAAATAGAATTCCTGAAGGGGTACATAAAACTAGAACAAGAAAGACTAGAAAATAGATTTGATTATAAAATTGAAGTTGACAGTGATATCGATGAAGAAAATACTTTAGTTCCTCCTGTCCTATATCAACCATTTATAGAAAATAGTATTTGGCATGGGTTATCGGATAAAAAGGAGAACGGACAACTAACAGTTATATTTAGTAAAGAGGAAAATTCACTTGTATGTACTATTGATGATAATGGTTTGGGCATGAAGAAAGAAGAAAATGTTAATAAAAAATCATTCGGAATAAGTAGTGCCAAAAACAGAATAGAATTATTAAGAGAAATAAAACAGTCAGAAGCACAAGTTGAGATTTTTGAAAAAGACGAAGGTGTTCGAGTTATAATACAAATACCATTATCTTTAGAATTTTAACCCATGATAAAAATCCTGATAATTGATGATGAGCAACATGCTATTAATACCATATCAAATCATTTAAAACCTTGTAATAATTATATCATTTGTGGCACTCGCTAAAACAATTGAAGAAGCTATTGATTTAACTAAAAAAACACAACCCAGTCTTGTTTTTTTGGATATTGTTTTAGGCTCTAAAACAGGTTTTGATTATTTAAATGTATTTTACCCAAACATAAACTTTGATATCATTTTCACTACTGCATATAATGATTATGCTGTTAAAGCATTTGATTATTGTGCGCTTCATTACCTTTTAAAACCGATAACATCAGAAAAGTTTCAAGATGCTCTTTTAAGAATGAATAAAAAAGCTAACATGCAGGAAAATTTGGAACGGTTAAAAAGCCTTGAGCATAATTTTAAAAACCCTAATGGCTATAAGCTTATCCACCTATCTACATCAGAAGGGTATTATAAGATTGAATCAATACATATTTTATTTATTAAATCGGATAGTAATTATTCCCATTTCTTTCTAGTTGGTAACAAGAAAATCATTATTTCAAAAACATTAAAACACTATACAGAAATATTAAAGGGCACTCATTTTTATAAAGCTCATAAATCTTATTTGGTTAATACTAAACAAATGAAATTTTATAATAGAAGAACCGGTTTATTAACTATGAATGATGGTACTAATATTCCTGTTGCTGTGAGAAAACGAAAAGATTTTGTTAAAACTTATTTTTAAGCCCCATAATTATATTAAACTCATATCTGCAAAAGACGAATATGTGTCATCTGTAACTATTAGATGGTCTAAAACAGGTAAATCTAAATATCTACCACCTTCAATTAATTTTTTGGTGATGCTTTTATCAGCTTCACTTGGTTTTGTATTTCCTGACGGATGATTATGACCCAAAATAATCGAACAGGCACGTGCCTTTAAGGAGGAAGAAAACACAAGTTTAGAGTCAACTAGTGTTCCCGATACGCCGCCTTTAGAAATCGGCACAATCCCCATGCAACGATTATTTCTATCAAGAAGAAGAATTTTAAATTCTTCTTGTAAGTTAATCGTTAAATCATCCCAATTTTCACGGAAGAGCTTATACGCATCTTGAGAACAGGTTATTTTTGGACGCTCACAAGCCTTAACCTTTCTTGTATAGGTTAATTTGATTTCACTAATTTGATTTAGGATGTTTTTCTTTGTCATGCGGTGAACATGACAGAGATGATGAAAATGAAGTACTGGCAGATATTGCAGGACTATATATCTATATCTTTGCCTTTATCTTTTTCCTTACTATCTAGGGATAAATCTATATAGCCATTATCTATACTGTCCATATTGAAAGGCTTAACGGTAGTTTTGTTTTTCTCCATCTTAGCATCCTTATGATATTGCTCTATTCCATCCTTTATAGCTTGCATACGATTATTGCTAATATCTATACCGCTAAGAGATTCTTGGGTTAATCCTAATTCCTTAGCCACTCTATAAGCTTGGTTAAAGTCTTCTAAATAATCTTTATCAACGCTTGTTTCTTCTTCCATAGTTTAAAAGGTTTCACGGGCATATAATTCTAAATACTCATCAATCGAATTACGGTCATATAGGATTATACGTTTTTGTGGTTGTGAAAAACGAATTTTCCCCTCGTCCCGTAATTTTTGCAAAGTTGTCTTTGATGAAATATTGAGCAATCGCATGACTTCTTCACCATCAATCCATTTAAACGGTGTTTCTTCTTTTTGATTTTGTTTCAGGTGTTCAACCACCTTGTCAAAAAGTTTATAAAACGCTTCTTCCTGTAAACAAACAACTTGCATGTAGCTAATATCGGAAAATTTTAGAAACTGACTTCTTTTAATTCTTACTTCCTTTCATATTTAAGACAGCTTCCTCTTTTGCAGTCAGTTTAATTTGTGAAAACTTCTTCATTATAGAAATAAAGTCTATAACGGCTTGTTTATTCTCAAAGTTTGGATTAAAAGTGCCTTTTGTATCAAATAAAATATTAACGGCTTTAACACCGTCTTTTTCTAAAACCTCATAAATCTCATCAATTAATTCAGGCGCTATATTAGGAGCATCATTAAATATTTTTATTATTTCCTCTTTAGAAAATTTTCTCATCCTTTTTGTTTTAAAAATTAATCGCTGAATCCAAAGCATCATCCGTTTCCTTGTGCATGAAGTTTTGCTGATAGTTGACCGTTGTTGTGATGGAAGAATGGCGATAAAGTTTTTGCAGCATCTGGATGGGGATTTTATCGCCTGAGATATTGCCAAAACTATGACGAGCAATATGGGTGCTTAATTTCTTTTCAATACCCAACTTTTCCGCCACGATTTCTAATCGGCGATTAAGATTTCTCGTAACCGTTTTAATCCTCGTAGAGAGTTGTTTTTCATTTTTTAAATCTGTGTCTTTCAGAAAAGGAAAAACCAATTCTTCTTTTTTCTTTCTCTCTGCATAAGAGTCTAATATAACTTTCGCTTTCTCAGGAACAGCCAAAGAAACAAGTTTTTGATTTTTTCCCATACGATAGTAAAGGCGACCATCTTTAAAATCAGACCATTTTAATTTCAGAACATCCCCTACTCTAACTCCTGCAAAATAAAAACTGGTCAACCAAACATTAACAGCATGTTGTTGTGCTTTTGTTACTCCTGTTGCCATTTCTAGGAGTTGAATTTCTTCTTTATTCAATCCAATTTTTTCAGTTTCAGGGAATTTAATTTGAATTTTACCCTTACCAAACGGATAGTTTTTATTATCCACATCAAATTCTTTACGACCAAAATTGTAAATCGTGCGAATAAGCATCAAGTAGTTAACGGCTGTACGTGGCGCAACTTTTCTTTCATATAAAAGGTGAGCTTCAAATCTTTGAGAAGGGCAACATCCAAATCCGTAAAGCTTAGCTCTTGACACCTCAAAAAAGCTTGAAATATTTCTAAACGTTTCTCTTGGTTGTAATGCTGAGTGAATTTTTTACGCTTTAGAAGGTTGCCCAAAAAGATTTTACTTACTTCAAAAAACTCTTTTTTATCCTCGCCAATAATCTTCTTTTTTATTTTGTTTACAGATTGGTCAACACCATTACTATCGCTATCCAATAATGTATCGTTTGCTTCTGATAATTTTTTAAGAATAAGGTTGTTCAGGCGTTTTGAGTTAGGGTGTGACTTCTTAACCTTACTATATTTGACATCCCAATATTTTTCTTCTAAGTACTGCCCTGTGTAGAGATAAGAAGATTTCCTATCTTTGGTTAATCGAATTGCCAGTGGAAATAACCCTGCGCTATTTGGTTTTCTTCTTAGAACTGCTTGTATTGTTGCCATGCCCCTTATTTTGTTGATATAAAGATACAAAATTTAGGTACAACATAGGTACAACATTTAATGTTTTTAGTTCAATTTTATTGATTTTTTAAATCTCAAAAAAATCACAAAACACTCGTAATCAACTGATTTTAAAACCATTTAGAACCAGATGGGTGCAAAAGGTTCAGAATTCATAACCCGGAGGTCGGGGGATCGTGCCCCCCTCTCGCTACAAAGTATAAAGTCAATAAACAAGCGGTTTGGTTTTCACTAAACCGTTTTTTTTATGCCTACAATTACTAAATTTCTTACTTTTGGATACGATAGCACCTATGATTTGTCAAGTCACAGAATTTTTCCTGTCCAATTAATATATACCGCTTAGAGTCATTAAAAAACAAGTTTATTCATTACAGTACCGTTTCAATAGAAAAGAAAGTAACTAATAATTGTTTTAAACTTTAGGCTAAATTTGGAAAGTATTAACTCAAGTTATTGATGTCTAATTAATTTTACACAAAGTTTGTTCTCTCGGAATGTCAATTCAAAAAATAATATCTCTTTTTATATTTTAAAATTTTGAGCTTCACCGGAATAATTTTAAAAACACCTGCCAAACAAATCACCAAATTCAAGTAGGTTTAAGCATAACAACGTACTTCAAATAACTTTACATTTTCTGCGCCATAAGTTTCGGTCATCTTAATTTTTACTGCTGTAACTTCGGTTGGTTTAAAATTAAATTTAATCAAACGTGTTCTATTTTGTTCTATTTTACCCAAATCAACCCATGCTCCATTAATTCGTCCTTGTAAACTTAAAGATTTCAACATTTCTTTTGGTACATGATTACCGTATAAATCATTATTTCTACTATCTTTACGCATCATTATGTTACGTTTCACATTCGTATCACATTTTAATTCTACTTTAGATAAAGAAATTGGAGACTCCCATTCTAGTTGAAGATCAGCAGATAAGCCATCCGATTGCCAATGATTAATTTTGCCATCAATATCACGAGACATACCATTTAAAAGGTTTTTAGCATCTCCTGAAGTCGTTGTTGACCCAAAAATTAAACTTGATTTTTTTGCTAAATCTAATGGGTCATTCGCTGGTCTTTTTGGAATAAAAACATCATCTCTTAATAATTGCTCTTGTAATTCTTTGATGTGTTTTTGACCAACTTCTCGAGGTAATATATTTCTTTTGTTACAAATAGTAGCTGCTGTACCAACAGCCTGACCTTGTAAAGCACAGGTAGCCATAATTCTTGAAGATGATAAAGCAATATGTGTTTGACTAACATTACGGCCAGCGAACATTAAGTTTGATACGTTTTTCGAATATAAACTTCTAAAAGGAAATTGATAAACTTCCTTAAAGTGATAATGAAAAAAACTTGGACGTTCTGCTATATCTAAAATTCCTCCTGGATTATGTTCATCCAAAGACCAACCTCCAAAAGCTACTGCATCATTAAAATGTTTATGCTCTGTCATATCCCTTTCTGAAACAATATAATCTCCAATAAAGCGTCTAGATTCTCTCCTTCCTGGTAAAGATCCTACCCAATCTAAAGCTAAATTTTCAGCTTCAGGGAATTTGCCAGAGTTTTTAATATAGTCCCAAACACCATGTAAATAGGCCATCAATACATGTCTGTTTTCTTCTGCATCTGCTATAATATCATCATCACTACCAATTTCAATCCACCAAATTCCGTCTTGAAAACCAGCAAATTTTCTTCTTTTGTGTCCACCTTCATGGGTATACTTTATTGCGTAAGAAGGAGGTGAATATTTCATAGGTTTACCCATGTCTTTTGAAGACATTAAAAGAGTTGCTCCCATTTGCCATCCATCTGGTTCATCAGGAGCATAAGTTTCATTAAATTCTGCTTTACCTTCACGACCAGTTCTATATTCTGCACCAGCTGTTGCTGCTAATAATCCGTCCCCTGAAGCATCAATAAAAATTGGTGCATTTATAGTGAACATTTTTTCAGTAGTAGCTTGCCAACACATAGCTGATTTAATTTTATTGCCATTCATAACGGCTTCAACAGCTTGGGTATTTAACATTAAAGTTAAATTTGGTTCACGTACTACAAAATCATACATCACATGGTCAAAAACAGGAAATGCTTCTTGTTCATTTTCAAAACGGTTGTGTAATAAAATTTCTTCTATTATACCAGTTTCTCTTTCAGCTTTTCCTTTAATGTTATTAACTCCATTTAAATGTACTCGTATTTCGCTGGAAGCATTCCCACCTAAAACTGGTCGGTCTTGAATTAAAACAGTTTTTGATCCATTTCTAGCGGCAGCTACAGCAGCGCAAATACCTGCAGCACCACCACCAATAACAGCAACATCGTAATTTTTTATAGGTTTCCTGTTTGGAGTTCCTGATTTTCCTGTTCCTAAATGGTACCATTATCTTTGGGTTTATCGTAAACAATATCATTTGTACTTGCGCAAGATGTAAAAATCATTGGAACCGAACCAGCAGCAATAGCAGCAGTTGTACCTTTTTTAAAAAATTCTCTTCTTTTCATGGTTCAAAATTCGTTTAGTTGTTTTTAATTAGTTTTAGTGTATTCCCTTTCCAACCCTTTTCAAACTGTAGCATAAGTTCTGCTACTAATTCAGGGTTTTCATCTACAATATTTTTTGTTTCTAGAGGGTCTGTTTTATGATTATATAATTCAATAAAAACAGGTTCTTTTTCAGGATTAGTTCTATCTTTCCATACTATGAATCGATATTGCTGAGTTCTCATAGCATATCCCATTAAGTTATTTTCAAATAAATCTCTATCCCATTTATCGCCTTGTTGCTGTTTGATTTTTTCTTCAACTTCATTAAGAAGAGGTCCAAAATAGGTTTCTCGCATTGCAGGTCTGATAGGAAAAGCACCCCATTCGCGTAGGGCAGGGGAAGGAAATTGACTAAACGCCGCTGTTTTCCATTCAGTTTGAGGATTTTCTAGTAAAGGTTTAAAGCTTGTGCCTTCAACATGAGTTGGTGTTTCTAACCCTGCTAAATCTGCAAGCGTTGGGTACATATCGACTAATTCTACTAATGCATCCGTTGTTTTACCTTGACTCCCTTTTTGCATATCTGGTGTCCATATCATCATAGGAACACGAGTCGCTATTTCATAGTTGGTGGCTTTTCCCCAAATGCCCATATCGCCTAAATGCCATCCATGATCACTCCAAACAATGATAATGGTATTATCTCTAACACCAGCTTCTTCAAGAGCTTCAATCATTTTTCCTATTTGTGCATCTACATAGCTTACACAGGCTAAATAGGCATGTTTAAGAGTAACTGCTAACTCATTATCAATTTGCCCTTTTTTAGGAATCCCACTTCGAACTCTTAATTCAAAGGAAGGGTGTAATCCCATAGTTGCTGCATTTTCTGGACTTTCCGTTTGAGTAGATAATTTGATATCTTTTCTTTTGTATAAATCCCAATATTTTTTCGGAGCTACCCAATTTAAATGTGGTTTATTAAAGCCTAAACCTAAGAAAAACGGTTTGTCATTTTTAGCAAGCATTTCCTTCATTGTAGCAATTGCTAATTCCGTGTGATAACCATCCTTATAGGTGTTATCAGATACATCAACAGATTCATAAGCAACACCAGAAGCCAATCCGAAACGAGCTACATCACCATATTTAGCAACCATTTCTTTTCGAGTTGCGGCACGTGCATCATTGTTTTCTTTTAAAGCAAAACCAACAGGTTTTTTAATGCCTTTAGCAGTCATGCTATCAAGAGCGGGTAATCTACTCCATGATTTTTCATCATCTAAATCACCATGGTGAAATATTTTGCCTGTGTAAACAGTTTCATAACCGTTATTCATAAAATGTTGAGGTAGTGTTACCACATCTGGGTTAACCTCTCTAAATTTTATGTAGTTATGAAAAACACCACTTGTTTCAGGTCTAATTCCTGTTAGCAAACTTGCTCTAGATGGTCCGCAAATTGCTTGTTGACAATAGGCGTTTTCAAATAACAAGCCTTGACTTGCTAATTTGTCTAAATTAGGACTAACTGCAATATCAGAACCATAACATCCTAATTCTGGACGTAAATCGTCAATACCAATAAATAGGATGTTTGGTTTTTTCTTTTCTTCGACTTGTTTTTCTTTACAAGAGAAAAGTGATAGAATTATAAGCAAATAAATAAATTGACTCATACTTATTTGATTTCTAACAATAATACTTCTTCAGAGGCTAAATCGAATTCAGCATCAACAGCATTTGATGTTATTAAATTTTTGATTGTCATTGGTGCTCCAGATTTTAATGATAATTTAATCTTTGCAGCATCATGCCCAACATTAAGTAAATTAACTAAATAAGAACCATCTGCTTGTTTTACAACACGTGATATAGTTGTTTTAAAATCTTTACCATTATCAGATTTAATAATAACATCTGGCATTTGGTCAGCTACTTCAGCTAAGGCTACTTTTTTGATTTCAGCTTTGTCAGCACCTTTTAAAGTAACAAGCTTTCCTTTACCAGCGGTTAGCTTATTGTTGCGTTTTTTACCATATTCATTCATTGACAAACTTTCAGATGAATCAATAATTACTGTTCCTCCATTATTTAAATATGTTTGTAATGAAGCAAATTCTGCATCGGTTACATATTTAGTATTATAAACAACTATAGTATTCCAAGAACTATTATCTTGATTTTCAATGATGTTTTTGGTAGCAAATCCTAATGGTAAACCTTCAAAAAATAATGATTTGTAAAGTTTTCCAGTTTGAGTCATATACTTTTTCGTATTGATTGCAGATGTTTCTGAATAAAATAAACGTAACGGACGCGGTTGTTTACGAAGTGCAATAATTTCTTCAGAAAACGTATTTAAATCATACATAACCTGAGTAACTTCATTCGCTATATGAGGTTGCATATTGTTAGAACCTGCATAAGCACCACCTAAACCAGGATCAAAGAAATTTAATTCGCCTTCTAAACGATCTTCAGGAGAACCATCTGGATCACGAGCCCAAAACCATCCCATGTTGGCGTCCATTCCCATTAAGGTAGATAGCCAATACACGTTACGAATATAGCTAGTACGAGGATCCATATCTCTCCACATACCTGAAGATAGAAAATGAGATTCAGAATTTACATTAATTTTGTCTGGTCCAACAGACTCTAAGAAATCATGTAAAATGGCCATACCATCCCATTTGTAAGCGTATTGTTTATACCAATCTGAATTGATATGAGACCTGATACTTGGGCTACCTAAAGCTTTTGCATCGTGACCAATCATAGTAGTTAATTCAGTAAGTGCTTCGAAATCCATTCCGTGAGAACGCGAATCTTCATAAAATGTACGAGGAAATAATTTTATATGAGTATCTGCTTCAGGATTAACAGCATGTAATTCATTTTGATTAAACTTAAACCATTCAGTAGTTCTGTGCATGTTATAACGATTCCAATCATACCAAATTGGCTTTCCTAGTAATTTTGTATCAATTGGAATTTCTATTTCAACTGCATTAAAGCTTCTATATGATGTCCCCCAGTTTGAATTAAGTTTTCTAATGTTACCATTATATTTATCTTTTAACCAAGACCTGAATTTGTTTAATGTATATGAAGAAATGCCATTCATCTCTTTATATCTATACGTCCAATGTCCTTTTTCAGAGTACCAATGTGGCTCATTTGCAAAAATGTAACCTAGCTCAGTAACTTTTTTCCCTTTGGTTAATTCTCCTGTACGACGGATAATTTTTCCCCATACATCTCTAGCTAGTGGATTATCTATATCAAAACCTGTAAATAAAGAACGTCCTTTTCTAATTTCTGGTTCTTTTGCTTCTACCCATTCTGGAATACCCATTGACCAATAAATTAAGAAGCCAATATTGGTGTCTGGAATACCCGTAAGTTCTTTCATTAATTCTTCATCAAATGTTCCGTCTTCTTTTAATAAGAATGAGTTGATGGCACGATCATGATCTACAGGGTACAAATTTTCTCCACCATGAAAAATAGCTCCTAAATGGTCGTTATAAACAGATTCATTAGTTAATGGCTGCCCCACAGTTTTTGAAAAATAATCATAAGGAAAAGTTGGCTTTCCATTACTTACAAACATATTGTCTTCCGCTTTAGCGTCATGCCAATCTACTTTATGTACCGGACGACGTTTTATTTCACCAGCAAGTTCTTTGTTTAAATCATCTATACTTTTATCAAGAATTTGAATAACTTTTTCACGTTCAAAATCAGGTAATGCTTCAGCTAATGAATCTTTTTTTCAGTATAATAACGCTCATAGCCAAATAATTTTGCAATAGCCTCTTTATTGGTTTCATCCCAATCTGCAAACTTCATAAATTCTTTTGAGAACCATAGCGTGGTTTCTTCTCTTGTAACGTCCAATGATTTTTCTTTGGCTTCATTCATTAACGTTTCAAGTTTATCAATTTTACTTAATGCTTCTTCTTTTGGCGTTTTCTTTTCTGCTTCGCCACAAGATGCAACCAGCGCTAAAAAGAGTAGACTGAAAAACATTTGATATAAGTAGAGATGTTTGTGTTTTATCATTTTAACTGATTTTTAGTTTTAGTATTTAGTTTATTTTTGTTAGTTGTTATTCGAAAATTAGTGGTAGCCACACGCTCATTTCAGATTCACCTCGGTTTGACCAAGCAAAATATGGTACAAACTGAATTTTGTGATTTTTCCATTTTAAATCAGAAAGTTCTCTATACATACCCTTTTTATCGTCCTTACGAAGTTTTAGATTACCTGAAATGGTAGTAACCCCACCTAGTAAGTTAGGTTTGTATATAGCAGTTAAATTTGAATTTACAGGTAAATATACGTCTAGGATATCTGAATCTTTAGGTAAATCTGGAGATTCCACACAGTATACTACTGGACCTCTCTTGATAGCTGCTTGATTTCTTACTTCCTCGATTAAAGGATTTCCTTCTAATAATTTAATGTTCATTGGAAGACTTAATGAAATCACATCACCTTTTTTCCATGTACGATTAATAACTGCAAATTTCCCTGGTTCAGATTTTGTGTTACTAGTTTTTCCGTTAACTGTAATTTTAGCACTATCTGCCCAATCAGGAATTCTTAAAAGGACATCGAACGCCTCATTTTTACATTCTTCGATGGTTATTTTTATATTGCCATCCCATGGGTAATTGGTTTCTTGCTTCAGTTTAATTGAAGATCCATCTACTAATTTAGTGTTTAGTTTATTGCCTCCATATAGATTAACAGCTATACCACTTTCAGCTAAACTATAAGCCCAAACAGAAGATTTAGCAATAGTTCGTACTAGATTTGGTGGACAACAAAAACAAGGGATATATGGTGTTCTATCTGGGTAATCTGTAATTCCCATTTTATGACCTTTTGTTCTCCTTAAAGGATTTGTATAGAAATATGTGTTCCCTTCTAAACTGATGCCAGATAATGCACTATTGTATAGTACCAATTCCATAACATCTGCATATTTAGATTCTCCGTTTACACCTAACATCCTATAATTGAACATAGCGTTACATAAGTTAGCACACGTTTCATTATAAGCATGGGCGTTATGCATTTCATAATCTATTGTAAAAGCTTCATGTACAAAATCACGATTTGAAGACCCTCCATCATGCTTTTGACCACAAGCACCTGTAACAAACATTTTTTTATCTACAATATTTCCCCATATTTTATCTAGCGCATCGATTAATGCTTTTTCACCAGTTTCAGCATATACATCGGCAGCACCTGCATAATAATACAAGGCTAAAACGGCATGACCTACGGCTTCATTAGATTCTCTTAAAGGTGTGCGCTCTTGAGTCATATCGCCTACATGTTGAAATCTTACTGTAGGATGTGGCTTTGGTTTAGATTTCCCTCTCATATTAATGAAAATCTCTGCTAATTCTAAAAAACGTTTGTCTTTAGTTGTTCGGTATAATTCAACTAAGCCCATAATTTGTACTTGATTGAATCCAAAACGTGCTAATTCTTTTGGTTGAGGTTGAAATGTATTATATAAATTATCTGCATGCTTGATAGCAATATCTAGAAAATTAGTCTTTCCTGTAACGCGATAATAAATACAAGCAGCAATATATAAATGGCCACTATTGTACATTTCATGATATCTTCTTTCAGAAAAAGGCTCTCCCTTTGTTAATTGAATTTGTGTTTGTAAGTAGCCATTATCTTGTTGCGCTTTTCCAATGATTTCAATATGATTATCTAAATCTTCAATGATTTTTTCATCTTTATTATTTGCATATATGTACATAGCGGCTTCCATCCATTTGTAAAAATCACCATCATGCCAATTCATACCTTTATGCTTGCCTTCTTTTAAACCAGCCGCGAATTTGAAGTTATTTAAAGCGTGTCCAGTATCACCTTTAAGAACTTCTCCCATGTAGGGTACCATAACCTCTTCAGCTACTTTAAATTTATCAGCCCAAAACCCATCTGTCCATTGGCAATCACCAATATTCAAACTTTTAAGTTTAACGTGTGGGCTTTTAGATGTGTTAATTGCACCTTTACTATTATCAAGATTTAGGTCTTTACTTGTTCTAGAGTTTATTGCAATACTTTTATTGTCTGCACTCTCTTTATTTTTTTGCATGAAACAATTAGAGTTATACTTAAAAAGACAATTAATGCATGTTTAATTAGTTTCATTTTTGATTTAGTTTAGTTGTTTTTTAGTTTTATTTAGCTTCAATTATAAATTTGAAAGTATAGTTTCCTGAAGGAATTAAAAATTGTGGTAAAGTTTCAGATAAAGTACCGCCAACACTCATTTGAACAAGATTTAAGTTTAAAGTATAAAATCCTTGTTTTTTTAGGTCATGAGCATGTTTAGCCTCTTGAATATTTTTTGCTGAATATGGCCAGATAGAAAACCCAAATTCAGGCGAACCAGCAATTTTTAGTTGCGATTTTTTGTTTGATAATGCTAACCATTTTACATCAGAACGGTTTCCATTTTCTTGTGGGAAAATGTAATTTGTAAATAAATCATCCGTTTTAAAAGTATATGTATCTACAATAGCACCTCGTTTTCTATCGATGTAATTTTCCCAAGGCCCTTTTCCATAAAATGCTGTTTTAGAATAATCTTTAGGCACACCCATTGTCATTCCGAATTTCACCAAACTAGGTAACGATTTATTGGCACTCATATCCATTTTAACAATCAATTTTCCATCACTTAAAAAACGATACGTAATTACAAGGCCAACTTCATCTTTTAGGTGTTTTGAAACGCTTACTGTGATTTCATTTTTGAGATTATTTTGAATTTCTACAACATCAGTTTTTAATTTATCTGCTAAAAACTCCCAATATGCTCTTGATTTTCTGAATGATCTACTACTAGCACCACGTAAATCATTATCAATTGGTGGTCTGAAAAAATCGGGTTTCAGGGGTGATGCTATTTGTTCTTTTTTGTTAACTATAAATGAGCTCAATTCTCCAGATGCTTTTGAAATACTTGCTGAAAAATTTTCACCAGAAACTTCAATCGAATTTTCTAAATCTTTTGCAGTTACCGTAGTTTTTGACTTTGATTTATAATTCTCAGAAACTTGGTTTGCTTTTAAAAGTATTTGATTTTCTGCAATTTTGAACCCTTTGTTTGCCCATAATCGGTTTTGTTTTTCATGAACTGAAATATTAATTCTATAGTCTGAATTGTCTTTAAATTTTATCTTTTTGAAAGGAACATTTATTTCTGAAGAGGCATTAGGTTTAATATCAATATCATTTAAAATACCCGATTGTATTTCATTCCCGTCCTTTGAAATCAACCATCGTACTTCATAAGCATTAAGGTTGGTTTCGTTTAAATGGTTGATTGCTTTTAGTTTTCCATTTTTAATATCTATGTCTTCAAAATTAAAAGGTTGATGAATGTGTTTTACTTCCCAAGCATGCGGATTTGGCTTTCCATCTGGTGTAAATACTCCATTAATACAAAAGTTTTTATCGTTCGGATAGTCGCCAAAATCACCGCCATAAGCATAGAATTTTTCACCATTATCGTTTGTGGTTTCCAAACCTTGGTCTATCATATCCCAAATAAACCCACCTATTAAATTCTTTTTAGAGTTGATCAAATCCCAGTATTCACCTAAACCTCCAATAGAATTACCCATAGCATGCGCATATTCACACATGATTATCGGTCTGTCAATATATTCACTTTCAGACATGGCTTTAAGTTGGTAGATTTCTGGATACATTCTACTTAAAACATCTACATATTTCGGGTCATTTGGGTTTGCATGAGCTTTTCCTCTGAATACTTTTTGACCTTCATCTCCTTCCTTGTATTCAGGATGAGTTGGATCGCCTTGAGCACCTTCATAGTGCATAAATCGAGAAGGGTCATAATCTTTTACCCAAGCTGCCGCAGCTGCAAAAGCAGGTCCAGTTCCAGCTTCGTTACCCAAAGACCAAGAAATGATACTTGGGTGATTTTTATCTCTATCAACCATACGCATTACACGACTTAAAATAGGAATTGCTAAACTAGGTTGTTGCGGTACATAACTTCCTAAATGGTGGTTTTCTATATTGGCTTCATCCATAACATATACACCATATTTATCACATAAATCGTAGAAATATGGATCGTTGGGGTAGTGAGAAGTTCTTACAGCATTGAAATTGAATTGTTTTATTAATTTCACATCAGCTTCCATATCTTCTCGCGTTAATGCTTTACCTCGAATAGGGTTGTGGTCATGACGATTAACACCTTTGATTTTAGTAACCTTACCATTAATCAGAAGCTCATTGTCTTTACTAAAAGCTACGGTTCTAAATCCAATTTTTTGACTCCTAGATTCTACTGTTTCACCTTTCGAGTTTTTTACATCTAGTACTACCGTATATAAATAAGGATTCTCAACCGACCATTTATTTGGTTGTTCTATTTGAGCTTCTAAAAATGCAAACTTTGTAATATCACGTTGTTGCCATCTTTCAAAATAGATGTCTTCAATAGCGCATGACATTGGTTGTTTTGTAACCTTGTTTCCTTTAGCATCGTAAAGTTCTCCTGAGATTGTCCAATCTTTTAGTTGGTCTTCATCAGCTTTCATCCAAATATGTGGACGAATTTCTAGTTTGGCATCATCTAAGTTTTTATCAAATTTAGTACGCACAAACATATCATTAATGGCCACTTTTGGTTGCGCTAAGAGTAACACTTCTCTATGAATACCACTTAATCGCCACATGTCTTGGTCTTCAAAATAACTTCCATCACTCCAACGGAATGCTTGTATAGCAACTCTATTTTGTCCCTCAGTTAAAAAATCTGTAATATCAAATTCTGCAGCTAACCTGCTACCTTGACTGTAGCCAACTTTATGGCCATTTACCCAAACATAAAAAGCTGAAGACACACCTCCAAAATGCAAAACTACTGATTGATTTTTCCAATCTTCAGGAATTGAGAAATCTCTATAATAACTTCCAACAGGATTATCTCTATATTTTTCTATATGAGGGAACTGAGGTGGATGTGGTCCTAAATAACTAAAGTTTCTTTTTCCACCCGTTTTGATATCCGGAGTAAAAGGGTAAATGATGTTACTATAAATTGGCGTTCCATAACCTTGTAATTCCCAGTTTGAAGGCACAGGAATATCTTTCCAGTCTTTTGAGCTTCCTTTAAAACCTTTAGCTATAAAATCTTGTGGTCTTTCAGATGATTTCTCTACAAAATTAAACTGCCAAATACCGTTTAAAGATTGCATTCTGGAAGTTTCTCTATTTCCTATTAAAGCATCTTGATGATTTGTATATGAATAAGTTGGTACACGAGAACGCAACTTGTTTTGTTCAAACATGAGTTCATTTTCCCAATCGTTTTCTTGCGCAACTAATAAATTAGCAGTAAGTACCGTAATTAAAAAAAGAAATTACTTATTTTGATGGTTTGCATGAAAAAAATTAATACTCTAATTAACGCAATATTTATAACATGCAATTGTCAAATATTACCTAAAAATAACTTCATTGATTCCTTTTTTATAATCTTTGACTCTTAACGATTCGAAAACATTAACTAGTTCATCATGGTTAGGTGTTACTTTATCTTTTAGCTTACATAAACTTTATCCAATTATACCTTTGAATTTCCAGAAAGCCTCAAAATTAAATATCTACTTCTTCTCTATTTTTTAAGGAAGAATTATTAGTAATTGCATATTGATTTATTGACAGCAAATAGCATTGCCTCGATAAAAAATGCTTTGTAATACTATTTATGACTATATAATAATTTAGAGACATCCCAATTTTAGACTCCAAAAAAAATGTTCCCATTACATGAAATCACGGAATGGAAACATATTAACTAAATAAAACTATTTCTTTAACTATTCACTTATCGTAATAGTAAATACCTTATCAACTTTCCAAACACCATCTTCAAAAACAGCATCAGTAACTGAATCTTTGAAAGTATTAATTAATCTTATCTCAGAAGTTCCTACTTCAGGAAAAAATACGTTAATTAAGTCGTCTGATGTTGTTAGACCTGCATTGGGCAGCACATAATTGGCATAAATTGTATCCGTTTCAGGTATATTTTTTTGCAAAAATTTAGCGTTGCTCTGAATTTTCCATTGATGAGACAATACTCCTCTTGATATATCCTTAAAAGCTATATATTCATTAACATTAACTTCTTTCTCAGTTTCAAGAGCTTCTATTCCTGGTGAAGACCAAAACGTTAAACTAGAAAAGTCGTTGTAAGGAGGAACATAGTCATCTTCACTTTCACAGCTTGCCATCATTCCAATAGCAAGAAGTACTATAAATATTTTATTTATATATTTCATTTTGATAATTTTTAGTCTATACTTTGATTGTTTAATACTTCACTTTGTGGTAATGGAAAATACCCAAGATTATTTGCTGCCCATGCATTAGCTGCTTCAGAGTACTCTGTAAACTCACTAGGCCCTGATCCCTCTTGGAGCAAACTCCTATTTCGCCTTGCTGTACTCCCATTAGTTCTTGTATAAGTATAATTACCAAGACTCCAAACTTGCGTACTTAAATCTTGAAATCTTTGTTGTGTAACACCCCATCTTCTTAAATTTATAAATCTTGTAGAAAACCCTTCCATAGATAATTCTAATGGATATTCTTTGTACATCAAATGATCCATTAGAGTTGTTTGATTGTATGCTACATCATCGAAATCATGAGAAGAACCATCGGAAGGTCCAATTAATTGTAGTCCCCATCGCTTTCTTAGTTCATTAATAGCATCAATAGCTCCATCTATATCTCCCGTTTGAGTTAAACATTCAGCATACATTAAATATACGCCTCCAAGCCTATTTACAATTACATTTCTTCCAGATTCCCAAGGTGTTGTATTTGTATCAAACTCTCTTTCGACAACGGTATGATTAGTATATTTCTTAAATAATGAAAAACGAGTTCCGCCAAAAGCATAAACCTGTGGAGCTTTATAACCATAATAAGGAGAAATCTCGTCATTTACTACAGCGATACTCTGTGCCGCTCTCATAGAAATAGGTCTCAACTCTCCATCAACTGTATTTCTAGGGTCTTGGGTATCTATAGGTTCAGTAGAATAAGCATAGGTTAACCATGCAGATGGCGTTATCCACCCTTGACCTCCAAAAGTAGCTCTAGCTTCTAAATTTCTACCATTAGGTGCTGTTCTTCTTGCTAATCTATTTTGAAAAGAATCTTCATCGAAAAATCCATCTTCAGGTTGAATGTCGTCCGCATAATTTATTTCAAATATATTTTCTTGACTAAACTCACCAGCATTTGTAAACATCTTTGATACATCTTGCTCTAAAGCCAACCCATATTCTCCATTGTTTATTAGATCTTCAAAATATGGTAAGGCCATATCATATTCACCTTCATATAAATGACTAGTACCAAGAATAGTAGCTGCAAATGCTTTATCCGCACGTGTAACAGACTGTCCTTGAGCAGGTAAATTATCATATGCATATTTTAAATCATCTCTAAAAAAGTCTAAAACTTCTTGCGAGGTTGACAGCGGTTTAGAAAAATCTTGTACCGTTTGTGGAACAGCATCCCTTAGTATAATACTACCATTATTAAATGTTGAGTGTAAATAAAAATGCATTAACCCTCTAAAAAATCGTGCTTCAGCCATTTGACGTGCCCATGCATCTTCATTCTTAAAAGAGTCGTCCATTCCATTTAATCCTTCTATAACTTGATTTGCTCTAAATATTACTTGATA
Source organism: Jejuia sp. G7-7 (assembly GCF_055808955.1). Classification (NCBI taxonomy): domain Bacteria; kingdom Pseudomonadati; phylum Bacteroidota; class Flavobacteriia; order Flavobacteriales; family Flavobacteriaceae; genus Jejuia; species Jejuia sp. G7-7. The sequence goes on along the minus strand of NZ_JBVVSZ010000001.1, from coordinate 2,090 downwards.
TTTAGAATCCCAACGATCACTTAATGCTCTTAGGTCAGAAGTGATACGCTGTTGATGCCACGCCAATAATAATCCTGTTGGTCTTGTTCTTTGCCCAGGGAATGCTATATCTGTTCTTAAGAACTCTTCCTCAATACCAAGTACATATTGATGAAGCATAGCTGAATATACCGAGGTTAAATTGGCTTCAGATTCGTTTAAATCTTTCCAAAATGTGTCTGAGGATAAAAAATTAGGATTCGTTTCCTCTAAATATTCGTTACAAGATTGTGTTATTCCAAGTAGGAACAAAACAATTAAACTACATATATATTTTTTCATAATTCTATTTTTTTAAAATTCAATATTAACACCTACTGAGTATAAAGAAGATAATGGAAATCTAGCTGTATCTAAACCTCTTCTGGTTACATTTCCACCAACTTCAGGATCATAGCCATCATATCCAGTAATGGTTATCGGGTTTTGTGCCGACAGGAATAAACGTGCTTTAGATAAACCTACCTTAGTTGAAATGTCTTTTGGTAAGGTGTATCCTAAACTTATTAGTTTTAATCTTAAATAATCGCCATTTTCAACCCACAAATCTGAATCGCCATTATAATTAGGATGTCTTCTATCTCTATCTACATAGAAGGGGATATTGGAAGTTGGGTTATTAGGAGTCCACATATTGTATAAATCTAAATGTCTACCCCTGGCCATGGCGTCAGCCTTAGTTCCATTAATAATTTCTGCACCTACTGATGCGTACCAGTTCATTGTTAAATCAAAGTTTTTATATGACCAATTCATATTAAAACCTACTTCAAATTCTGGTAATCCGCTACCCGAATATACGCGATCATCATCATTGATTATATTATCCCCAGCATCTGGAATACCATCTCCATCCGTATCCTCAGTAAGCTGATCTATGTATTTTAAATCTCCTAATTGTGCATTACTATCAATTAATAGATACTCATCAAGTTCCTCTTGGGTTTGAATGACACCATCTGTTTGCTTTAACCAATAAGACGCAGCCTCCCTTCCAACTGTAAAAACGGTAACAGGAGTTCCTAAAATTTGAGAATTAGGATTGAATATTAACTCATTTCCGTCAGCCATTCTGGTTATTTCGTTTTCATTTTGAGTATATGTTAACCCTAATCTTAGCTTACTTGCACCAATTCTAGCACGATATCTGGCTGCAATTTCTAGACCTTTGTTGGTCATATCACCAACATTTAAAGTAACATTTTGTGGCCCTCCCCTAACAACTCCAGATGACCCAGGTAATCTTACAGGAAATAGCATATCCTCTTTATCTGTTTGATAATAGTCTAAAGATAGCGTGAACTTGTTCTTAAAGAATCCTATATCTACACCAATATTACTAGACACAGAAGTTTCCCATTTCACATTTGGATTAGCATATTGAATGATCCCAGAACCCAAAGAAAGAATTCCATCATTTGGGTCGAAAATGTAATCAAGTTCCTGAGCAATGTTTGATGCGAAAACATAGTCGTCAAAACTATCATTACCTGCCGTACCTCTACTTCCTCTTATTTTGAAATTGTTTACAGTTTTCTTTAATGGTCTCCAAAACTTCTCAGATGACACATTCCATGCAGCAGAAATTGATGGAAAAGTACCCCAACGAAAATCTTGACCAAATTTACTTGACCCATCCCTTCTTACAAATCCAGAAATTAAATACTTCCCTTTATAATTATATTGTAATCTACCCAGAAAACCTACATTCTTCCTCACATAATTAGGGCTAAAACCATTGCCAGTTGCGTTTAAGTTAGAAGATGCGAAAGGATCTTGGGTTGCACCATCAATAACAGATATTTCATTATTAGTAATACCGTTACGAGAAGCTCTGACAGATTGAAATGTACGTTCATCAAAAGACGCACTAGCTACAGCATTAATACTATGATCACCAATTTTCTTTTTATATGTAAAGAATCCATCCCAACTAAAAACATTCAATCTTGAGGCAAAAGTAGAAGCACCACTAAATACAGGGTTCACATCTATCGCTCCGGTTTCTATATCTAGTAACTCAAATCGCGGTCTAAAAATATTTCTTATTA